>CAYHAA010000001.1:0-187974 GCA_964354495.1 uncultured archaeon
CTCACCAGCACCTCTGCCTTGAGTATTAAAGCCTCAAGTAGATTCGCTCTGAATGAAGCACTGCGCGGGACCTCCGGTTCTATCATCTCAATGTATTTGTCAATGGTCTCCAGTGCCTGTTGTGACATTCCACCCTCTCGAAGCTCTTGTGCCTCTCTTTTCATTCGACCATATTCAACTGCAGCCGAGAAGGGATCTAGTGGTGGCCTTGTGGAGACCTCTTCTACGGCTCTCCACCCTCTCTCCTTGGCAATATTCTTGAGGACACCTGATAGTGACTCTCTCACCTCCTCAGGAGACTCTATCTCGTACCCCTCCGACCTCGCTATTCGGTCTACGCCTTCTGTCAGTCTCTCAAACGCCTCGTCAGGGGTCGTTTCTTCACTGACCCTGATGGAGCCATAGTCACGCCGCACTGAATCAGGGCTTCTTCTCTCTACACAATACCTCACAAGGTCACCTTCACCATGTAGCTCGACACTATACAGGTTCTCAGGCCTATATCCCTGACTTCTCAACATCCCCTTGACATGCTCTCTCAGTAAGTTCTGGTCCATGATTTTTCGGGATGAGAAGGTCTTGCTGATAGACGTGATGATGGCATCTGTCATATTCTCTAGACTCGCAGCTCGAAACAGAGGTATGGTGAAGGACTGCCCTCTGTAGGTTGCTCCTGTGGTGTCGGACCTTGCACTCCATGTGATGTGGTCCCTCTGGAATTCAATTGAGACAATCCATCGTTCCTCTCTTTTCAACAGGTAGGAGCCTGGCAGATGAAGTTCTTTGAGAGCCTTGGGCACAATCTCCCTGTAGGCTTGAACCAGGAAAATGCTCTCTCTAAACTCTCGTGGAAGATGGTCAACCTCAGGGACCTTGAACTCGTGAATCACCCACTTGTCCGCATCATTGTAGACCAGAGCACCAGTCTTCAGGAGGGTGGCTAGGGCAGGACCACTCAGCGCAACGCGCTCAAGGTGTTTCACCCCCTCCGGTAGGCCCTCATCAGCCTTCAGCATGACTCTCCAGCACACACCATGACGAAAGACTGACTCGCTCAGGATTGCATCAGGCTGCCCCAGTTGGCCCTCAATCCTTTGGAGATACTCTGAGACATCTACACCACCTTGTTCATCCATCCGTCGTTTCAATTCATCCTCTGAAACTAGGCAGAGAGGACATGTCCCTCGGTCATGCAGGACAGAGAGCTCTAGACCGACTCTCTTCTCGATCCCGATGAACTGCTCAGCAGTCGCCGGAAGACTCAGGTCTTCGGTCTTGAAGGGCTCTCTTCTCTCAACCCACGGTCTCAGAATGTTAGCATCATCCATGTATTCAATGTCCTTGAACCTATTCCATATCAGCTCATGCTCGCCAATGATCACCTGTTCGCACTGAAAGTCTGGTCTTCTCAATATCTCAAGCAAATCGATAGTGCGCTTGATCAACAGATGGGCCATCTCTTCGTTCTTCGCAGGTCTGAGAAAAGAGACCCTGAACATCTGTTCCCTGGTGTCCACCGATACCTGACATCTTGCAGCCTCACACCTTCTGAAGACTGCAGAGAGAGTTCCAAGACCGACTTCCACGATGTCCCCTAGATCTGATGGTGGTGCTCTGACCTTATGTGCCATGATTTCTTCGAGGTCAGCATCCTCTCTCAGAGTCATAGACATCAGGAGAGTAACTCCCTCGCTCCTGCGTGTGTAGTAGTCCAGTTGTCCGATAGGCATCCAGGTATTCTTCGCTTTATCGTGGATCCAGAGCCCCCTCACGTTTCTATATGTAGCAACCAAGATATCCACGCTGTCATCCAGATTGACGGTGTCAGATAGTATACCCAGACGTGTCAGATCCGACTCTCCCCAGAAGGGCTTCTCTCGACACAATCCCCTGAGAGCCTCTACGATTGAATCCTCCTTTTCGGAGGACAGTCGAATAGAGATAGTGTTCATATCATGACTGCCTGGTCTTGCTTGGAATAGCAGTAACAAAGAGGCTGGTCTTCCCTTCTCCTCCACGAATGCTGCCTTTCCAAAATGAATATCATGGACCTCTTTGCTCTTGTATAGGTTCTGCAGGGCTTCAGCGCGTCTAGCCAGTCTGTCGATGAGCTGAGGCCGATGAAGGACTGACTCGCCAGTCTGGTGGGGAAGAGGGTACTCTGGCTCAAATCCCAGAGCTATGAGTTGCCAAGGCATAAGGTACTCCCAGAGTTTTTGAGTGACAGCCCTCGGAAACTCTAATGATTGTGCTGGACGGAGTGCAGCAAGAAGAATGAGGAAGAGCTGATTACCCATGACTAGGAGTAGGTCTGGATGTTGAGACATCAGCTGTTTCAGAACCACATCCTGGTCTGGAGAGAGTCCCTGGGGAGCCCGTGTTCGAAAGACCTTTAGATGCGCCCAGATCCCTTTACTCAGAGAGTGTGTCTCAAGAACCATTCTCACAGCCCTCAGAGGGCTGAATACGTCTATTGAGGGGGCGCGATTGGTAGTGTTTCTATGCGCAAGCTCACTGAGTGAGTCCAAGAGATTCCTCCATTCACTCTTCTCACAGTGACTCTTTCTGAGTATCTCTATGACACGCCTGATCCCACTGAGTTCTCGACTGACAATGATAGCATGGTCTCTCTGCCCATACTTCAGAAGCGCGACATGAGGCGGTCGTGTGGTCACCCTTCGAGGTTGTCCATACAGACGGGTTTCTCTGTACTCTCGTTTCTGGTTTATCTTCCCCAGTGGTTCGATAAGGGTTACCCTCCCATCATGTTCCTTCGTAGTCAGATGCTGATGTGGTGTGAAGTTCACTCTGGACAAGAAGGAAGGTGGATTTGATGGAGATGTCGGTAGTAGATTGCTAATGACAGTCTCAATTCTCTCTTGATCAGGGGAGTCTGAATTCTCCTCATAGAATCTCTGGAGGTGCGGAATTAGTTCAAGAATCGACTGCTCATCCTCCTCCTCACAAGCTCTACTCTGCACTCGTCTAGCACTTGGATATGAGGATCTGAGATAGAACGTCTGTCGTCGACTGGTGTTCTCAACCCGCTTACTGTCTGGTCGAAATCTTTCACCCCACAAGTACAATGGAGGAATCAGTATAGGAGTGATGTCGATGGCATCGGCTCGCTCAACGACCAGCCACCGCAGGTCATCCTCTATAGGAGCGTATGAACCGTATCTCATAGGAGCAGTTGGCACATTGTAGATGATTTCGTCCACGAGGTTCGCCCAATGACTCTCATTATAGAAGGGAGCGATACTTCGTGTGTCATAACGTTGGGCGGTGTTACTGATTGGAACAGGTCTTTCAAACCACAACGCCGTGGAATGCTCAGGGACCTCGTTCAGAAGACGAACCATCAGTTCATCTAGCAGTGATTCTCTGTCCTTTGGGATAGTGCTTCTCACCCCGTCGATTCCGGTGACCACAATGAAAGGTCTTCTCGCGTTCTTGAGAAGACACCGTATCTCTGCGCAGATCTTACTGAGAGATGTATCCCCATAAAGATACGATGCCACAGACTCGCTCAAATCGACGAACCTAATTCTTCTTGTGAGGAGGCCCAGTACACTCTCTGGCTGTAGATTAGTCCTGAGAACACGTCTTCTTTTCTCAGGATTTCCGTATTCTCCTGCGAGGTCAAACCAGTAGATGTCCCTGTGCTTTCCCCTCGTCCGTTCATGGATGAGTTCAAGTCCATGCCACTTGGCGGCAATTCGCGCAGCAGACTCTGAGGGGGATCCTCTTCCAGATACGGTGAGGTACAGAATGAACTCTCTATCGTCTTTCCGTTTCTCAGAAAACTGAAATGGGTCGAAATGCTTGACCTTTTTGATTGGATTGGTTTCTCTGTTTTCAATATCACTGAAGAAAACAAGCCCCAACCGGAGGGTCTTATACTCTGGAGAGAGATGGAAATGTTCTCTCTTTGATAGTGCAGCACCTATTGATGTATGATATGCCTTCAAGATCAGCTCTTTGATGTGGTCACGAAGAGTTTCCCAATTCTCGTTCAGGTCAACAACAAGCACTCCCTTCATGAGGCTCTTGGGCGGGTCAGAGTCATGTGGTGCATATCTCCGGTATTCCTCAAGCACGGTCTTCTCATACGCGGCGAGCTGTAAGCGTTCATACTTTGTCGGTCTCGACTCGATGACCTCATTCCATTCAGGATCTTCGGATCTACGCAGTTCCATCTCATGTTCAATGACTCTACTGCGCCTGTCCTTTGACTTTGTTAATGTTGCATACAGGTCCAGATCGAAAAAGCACGTTGACTTGACCTCGACAAGCATGCAGGGTTCCCAGATATCCTCGATATATGAGTCATCAACTCGTTGGAGTCTCTTTCTCCGAGAGAGAAGGATATCAAGGCGCCCCCTGCCATTCGCAATAGGCACCTCGCAGGAAAAGAGGAACTCAGTCTTCTCTGAAACCATCTCATCTCCATGCCTGAAAGTACTCTGAAGGTTGAAGGGTCGAGTTGTAAACTCCGCGTTGGCGATGAAGTCATGGAACGCAGAGCCTAGTTTCCGACTATGCTCCCGAAGGTCCCTTGCGATGTTTTTTGAGTCATCAGGACCCAGCAAATTGCCTTCAATGAGTGTTCTCAGTTGTTTGACCTGTTTCTTCCACTCAGGGTTCGTTCTAGTATCACATCTATCTGCAAGGTGAGGAAGAAAGGAGTCAAGGACCATTTGACGTGGACCCCGAGAGTTAGCATCAACAAACTCCTTCTCAATAATAGTTGCCTTTGATGCCCCTTTCAGACCTTTATCATTGGAGTTCCGGATAAGCATGATCTCTGTATTTTCATCCTTCATCGACTCTGAGATCTCTCCCGTGATTGATTGTGGGCGACCATTCACTCCTCCAAAGGTGGCACGAATCTCTAGGGTGATCTCTCTGAGTATCTTCGCACTGCCTCGTACAAATCCTGACTCTATCTTCTTCTGTTCGGTGTAGATGTATTCCAAGTGAGGAATGAGTCGTTTGACGAGTGCATCAAGGTAAAGTCTTGCCTCTCTCAGGGGGACGGAGTACTTCATACACTGTCGGATAAGCTCTACTCCATGACTGCGAATCATATCGACAAAGTCCTGTTCTGGAGCCGTGTGTCGTGGAGCAAACTCTGGAATGCACGAGTTTCCAGGATAGACCCATCTCACTTTTCCCTGATCTGTTAGTGTCCTCATTGGTGATGGAAACGGAAACCGTTCGGCGGCCAAGTTTCTGAGCCGTGCACCATAATAGTCTGCAAGGTTGTTGATGTATTTCCTATCCTCTCTTTTCCTCTTTCTCTTAGTTTCAGCGTTGCCGTATGGGACTGATGTGTTGAAGATGATCTTGTTGAAACTTCGACGGATGTTGTTTTCGGCTCTCTGAAAGTGGACTGCATCAGGTCTTCGAGCTCGCTTGGAACTTGAATAGCTCTCATTTGCCTCTAGATAGATCCTTCTAATCCCCTTGCATCCCTTTCCTCCCTCATAGAGATGTTTAGTGGCCTTAGTGATTCTGGATTTTGCCAGATATACTGTCGAAGAGAGCCCGAGCTGGATAGATCTGGTGAGAACCTTGCCAGGATGAGAAGGCAATCTACTACCTATCATTTCTGTCCGGCACTCTATTGTTATGTTACTTATATAATATCCGTAGACTATTATCCATTTTAGACTATGCCAAAGTGGCCAAATAAAACCAAGATATGAGGCTAAATGGGGTCAGCAGGGACTAATCTTGTTAAATACTATAAGGAGTTTAAATAGCATCGTAGGCACTGGTATTTGGAGAAACGACGATGAAACAAGACATCCAGTGCCATTCCTGGAGGCAAGGGCAGAGGTCTACACCACAGCCAATGCAAGAGTCAATGACTGGCAAATACTATAAGGATTCGTCGCAGACGAAATATCTTGTCGAGTCGTTTATTCTAAACTCCGAAGACAGAGTTGTTTCGAGAAAAGGAGTTGGACGGAGACCACACCCATCCTTCAAAAGAAGCAGTAGACAGGATTCCATGCTCTCATCCATCCTAAGAGGAACCGGAAAGAAGGTCAAGGACATTGACCTCAGAACTCTCTCCCTTCACTTCGAGAGATATATGCAGGCTGTGAATCTTGTCCTCTCAAAGATATACAGTAGTCCCAAGCGAGCAGCACAACTCGGAAAAGAACTATCAGAATACAATGGGAGAGCCTATACGCTTCTCAGAAGGCAGAGAGACCTCTGTTATGAACATAATCAAGACATCAAGGATTTGGTGTACGAGAGACTTCACAGGAATGTCCTTGAGCAAGCTGGAAGGATGCTATTTGCTGACTGGTCGAGAAGAGAGCTGTTCACCTCTGCTCTGAAGGTCCTCGATGCCTCACAAGACGACACACTGACTCTTCTGAGAAGGAAGCACATTCCTGCATTTCTGATCAGGAAGGCCCGGGACTCGTGTGAGTCTACCAAGAACAATGGTGCAGGATATCATTACGCTATGGGTGTCCTCAGACAGCTCCGTCTTGCCATGGATAGGCATGTCCTTGACACTCTTGGAATCAAGATTGGATGGAGAGCAAGGCAGAGGAAGAAGGTAGCATCTCTTCTAAAGAGTGGTTCACCTGAATATCAGGGTGCAATTGATACCATAGAGTTACAGGTCAAGAGTTGGGCTAGGGATGGATATCCCTTCAGCATTCCCCAGCTCAGAAGTCAGAGTCTTGACTTCTCAGCCAGTACTGAAAACTCCACCGGGCAGGGATACTGGTTCACAATGGATGAAGAACGAGAGAACGAGATACTCCTCTATCTCAAACTCCCTCCTGGGATAGATGGTATTCAGCATGAAGATTCTCCACACAATGCAAAGACCCTCACCTTGCGCTTCCTTGACTGGCTTCCCAGTGCAAGCTCTATTGACAGGAGAAATGGCGAATTAGCCAAAGAGAAGAGTGATGTTCATCGCGCTGAGGGACTGACCTTCAGAGCAGCCAAGTTCGAGGACATGCATCAGCAGCTTATGAACACCATTCAATTCCAGCACATTACCCACAGACTGGCAAGATTGAAGCAGAAAAAACACTCTGACTGCGAAGAGATCACGAGATTACAGGAGAGAGTCAAACAACTGAGGAGTTCAAGGAGGAGTGCGCCCCCTCGGCTTCTTCTCAGAGGTCACAGAGTGATCCTTCAGATTCCCTTTCTCTCACCTAATGGTTCAGTGAGTTCAGCGGTTCTTGGTGAGAGGGAATACTCAACCAAGGCAGGAGCTGACAGGGGGCTTCGGGCTCCAGTGGCACTCTCTGTGGAGACAGAGACCTCCTTCCAGGACCTCCTTATTAGAGTAGACTCCTTGGTAGAGAAGAGAGGAAGAATCAGGAGACATGCATCACAGCTCACCTCAGAGTTAACAAGGAAGAAGAACAACTGGGATAGGAAGCGGTCAGGACAGTTATATCCAGCGCCTATACTGAAACGTGACAGACATGTCGACGCGCTGTGGAAAAAAGTACGTCGTCTTGACCTCGAGATTGCCCGACAAGTAGCCTCTCAAACTGTGTGGTTCTGTGAGGAACACAGAGTGAAGAGGTTGTTCTTCGAGGACCTGCGGAGCTTTCAGGCTCGCGCCGGGTCAAAAGACCTGTCGTACAATCTCTCCTCAAATCTCTGGGGGCGGATCATCGACACAGTTCGCTACATGCGCGAGGCCCTTGGCCATAGCAAATACAGTGTGTGGACGGTAAGCCCGAGATATACATCTCAGACCTGTCATATGTGTGGAGAGAGAGGGTTTCGAGTAGAGGATGAGATCTCCACCACTGAGAGAAAGGGAGGGGAGTACTTTTACTGCTCACAGTGTGATACGCACTTCCATGCTGATATCAATGCAGCACGGAACATCATTCATGTTCAGGACTCCAGTGCCGCTTCTGGAGGGACAAAGGGCATATGTCCAGGTTTGTCTAGGTTACAATAAACGGTATCTGAGCCGCAATTTCATCGGTCACTAGACAGTCAATGACTCTAGGTCAACTGCCTCTCGCTTGATGAGTTCGACAATCTTAGCGATTTCACTTGATAGCACGACCGGAATGTCTTGATTGCCCTGGAATGCGTCTGAAGACCAAGTGACTATCGCCTTCACAGACTCAGGAAGTACGCTGACTTCACTCTCAGCATTGCCAACGCACCAGAGCTTTGGTACTTCGCTCTCCTTCAGTCCCTCAATGATAAGGAAGTCCGCTGTGACTCCAGAGAGCAATTCGTGCAGACTCCTTCTATCATTGTGTGTGACAGCCGAGCTGTGCGGACCGAGAATGACCGTGGCAGTCGCGCCTGCTCGTATGTGCCTCCAGGAGTCCTTGCCCTCCGTATCATAGATCTCATGCATGGTGCTCTTTGCTGTCACCACGACATGCCCTTGCTTAACCAGTCTCTTAACAATCTGTTCCACTAGTGTGGTCTTTCCTGTTCCAGAATATCCCGACACTGCAAAGGCTCGCATGGCATCTCTGAGAGGTGTTGATAGTGCATATGGGCGTTTCGTTCGGAATTGCTTATTGACGACTGTCATCGAAGTGCTCAAAGCAGTTTCCTTAAAACGGAGTGCAATTCATCGAGAGGCCAGTGAATCACCCATGGCCGTCGAAAAGCAAGCAGCTGTAGAATGCATAGATGTTCGCAAGGAATTTCAAGACGGCTCGCGCGTCATTAGAGTCCTTCAGGGCACCAACCTCAGTGTGAACCGTGGAGAGTTTGTCGCGATTGTAGGTGCGAGTGGCTCTGGGAAGACAACACTCCTGAACTTGATTGGTGGTCTTGATACCCCTACTTCTGGAACAATTATGGTCGACGGACTCGACATCACCAAGCTCGATGACGATGCCATGTCAGAAGTACGACGGCACAAGATTGGTGTTCTCTTTCAAGACCAGCATCTGCTACCGATATTCACAGCACTTGAGAATGTTGAGGTTCCAATGCTTCTTGATGATGTTCCCGCTGAAGAACGCAGACAGAGGGCCATGAAACTTCTGGAGTCAGTCCTAGTCAGTCATCGTTTCCAACATATGCCCCATGAGTTGTCGGGTGGTATGCGTTCTCGGGTAGCTCTGGCAAGGGCCCTGGCTAATGATCCTGCCGTCCTACTCTGTGATGAACCTACAGGCGACCTTGACCACAAGACTGGCGGTGAGATCATTCAACTCATGAGAGACCTAGCAAAGAATCAGAATCGTGCAGTCATCGCTGCAACCCACGATCCTGAGACCGCTCGTATGGCAGATAGAATCCTTCTCCTACGTGACGGTGTTCTTGTAGACGAGCTTGTTGGTGACTTCTTCAAGACCAGTGGAGTCGATGTGGCAACGAAGAAGGAGTATAGGAGATCAGACACCAGAGAAAGGATTTCATAGGAGTGATACTATTGGTTGCAGCAAGAAGAACAGCAGGACTGAAGTCCAAGGGAAACAACAGGTACGGGCTGTCCTACGCGCTCAGTACGATTCGTGCGAATCCCTTCCGGGCAATCAGTCTGGCACTGACACTCAGTCTAGGTATCAGCCTCTTCGCCTCAACGATGGTGTGGGGAGACACGGGGGTATACGTGAGCATCTATGAATATCTTGAGACACACTCATACCAGCTTGATGTGACTGCGGAGGCCGGTTATCCTGAGGATCTTGCATTGGCACAGTCCTATTTGCTGCAAGACCCCTTTGTTGAGAGCACTTTCAATCTGACCTCTACGGTTGGCCTGGTCTGGGGGACAGAGCTTCCGAATACAACTCTCTATGATTTTGATGGCTCGATCTATACGCAGGGGCTAAAGGACACCAGAGTGGTCTTTGTGGACAACGATTTTCTCGCCCAGACTGCCAATGAGTTCCTGTATCAGGGCTCATCTGAGCTACAGGCCGGTGAGATACTTGTCTCATCCCAGTTCCTCGTCTATGTTCGTCAGGTGTTCGATGTCACTCTCCAACTCGGAGATGAGATTAATATCGAACTCCTCACAGGAGCGGGTTCACTCCTACCCGTGCAAATTGGAGCTCTCGGCAGAGTCAGCCTAGCATCAATGACAATCGTGGGCATCTTCGACCCAGCTACAGGCAACTCCATGCTTGAGCAGGCAATGCCATCGCTGTACCGAGCGAACTGGGCCATCACCAACATACGATACCCTGTTCTGGGCATTCGAGATAGTGTCTTTGTTCTGAAGGACTCTATTGCACCCGACACGCTCTCAGAGAACGGATTCTTTAAGCCATCGACTCTTCTACGTGTGTCTGCATCAGCCCTAGCGGCTGCTGGTCCTGAGAATGTGGCAACCAATCTGTTTGCCATGATATACCGCACTGATGAGAGATTCAATATTGGCTGGCTCGGCTCAGACAAGATCAACGAGATGCAGAGTTCTATCAATACCTATGTATCCACACTCTCTCTCTCCATCCTTGCGCTCCCCGTCATACTTCTTGCTCTATTCTTCTCGGTCTTTGCTGCTGACACCTTCATGGCACCAAGAACTGTAGAGGTTGGAATCATCCGCTCAAAGGGTGCCAGTTATTCTCAGGTGTCTTCGATATTCCTCTGGGAGACCCTACTCATCTCATCCATTGCTATCATTTTGGGTGTGTTGTTCAGTGTCCTGTTTGCTCCGCTAATCCCTGCCTCTATCGATTTCATGATCTTCGATTGGAGTGTCTATACTTACTACCTCTCCAATACTGTGCTCACATCTGGAACGATTCTGACAGCAATCGGTCTGACTGTTCTGCCAAGCATGTTATTCATTCTCTATCGTGCTCGAAGAGCTGCTCAGGCAGAGATTGGGCTCACGCTCATGGAGGTAACAACGGATCCCACTGAACAGACTGAGTCTCATGGATTCACAATTGGAGCATCCATTGTTCTTCTGATACTCGTCGTCGTGATGATGTTTATCCTGCCCAAGAGTCCTGTCTTCTTCATGCTGGAACTTGCTCTTGGGACTGCAGCTTGGTTCTTCATAGCATTCAATGGCTCCAGAATCTCAAGAGTTGGGCTCGCTAGGGTCTACGAGAAACTATCCTTCTTGCTGGGACAGAAGAACCTCATCTCAGCAGGTTATCTAAGGATGAGAAAGGGTCGAATTATTCCACTTATGGTTGTCCTCGCTCTCACAATGTCTACGACAATCGCATTTGCAGTTCAATCAGAGAGCCTTCGAGTGGATCTCGGCAGAGAGGTTGAATATGCTCTCGGTGCTGACCTGCGCATAGAATGTACAATCAGGGAGTTCGACTTCAACGGCACACTTGGCAATTACACCGGAGTAGAGAGTGCAATGCCTGTCCTAAGAACTTGGGCACGATTGGGACCTGAGACACTGACAATCGAGGCTCTACGTCCGGAACAATACGCTCTGATAGGCAATTTTGACGAATCAAGTTTCTATGGTGAGAATCCATCGGATGTTCTCTCAGCGTTGGCCGCAGTAGCCAATGGTATCATCATCAGTGAGCATCATGCAACGATGTGGAACAAGACCGCAGGAAACACCCTGAATCTAGAGATGAGTGGCGTTGGCGCAACGCAGATTGTCGAGTTCATTGTAGTCGGAATAGTCTACAGCGCACCTGGATTTGGATATGCATCAATCACAGACATACCCTACTCCACTCTTGGAGCTGGATTCGGTTATCAGGCACAGTATGCAGGGTTTGCCATAGCCAATCTGGGGTATATCGAGAGTGAGATTGACAGTCATACAACAGACCTGTTTCTTGCAGCTCTTCAGGATGGTGTCAATCGTACCCTTCTGACTACTGAGCTGCGGCTGCTTCCGGGAGTCTATCCGAACACTCCTCAAGAGTTTGACCTCAAGAGTCGGTCTCTCTACACTGCTCTATTTCTGAACACAGTGGAAGGTCTCTTTTCAATCGGATTCATAATGTCCCTCATCCTCAGCATGTTCGCATTATCAATCTCTCTAGGTTCCGTGGTGAGAGAACGCAGGAAAGAATATGCTGTAATCCGAGCCATTGGAGGTTCACGGAGGCAAGTAGTAGCGATGGTCTTCTCTGAGTTCACAGGCGTTGTCATTGCCTCTCTTGTACTCAGCCTGCTTCTTGGGGTGGTCTTCGCCTATATCATGGGAATCCTGCTAAATAACATGAGCCCGTTCTCAAGGACCCTTGCCACCACTGTCTCGTTTCCGCTACAGTTCCTATCGATTGTGCTGTTCTTAGAGATCATGACCATGGTGATTGGAGCCTTTCTACCAGCTCGAGAAGCATCCAGAACTGAGCCAGCTGTTGTACTTCGAAATATGTGAGGTGAAAAGATGACCACGAAGAACGACACCACAAGACTGCTGCGAGGTAATCGTCTGTGGTCAATCGGTTATGCTCTCACCTCTCTGAAGAATAATAAGATGCGGAACATGGGCATTGCGCTCGTCCTCGCGATTAGTATTGCACTTCCGACCACTGTCTTCACATGGACCAATACTGGTACAAGACTCGCTATCTGGGACTACTTCGATAATAATGCTTACCAATTCAGTGTACAGAACGCACCAGGGAATCCAGCCTATACTCGACTCTTTGATGCCCAAGAGTTGATACTGAGCAGTCCGTTTGCCGAGTACGCCCATATCACTCCGAGTACCGTTGGTATTCTCAGGGCGGATGGGATTACCCCTGACTGGGAGGCGTACTATACAACAGATACTAACTATGCACAGGGTATCAAAGACGGAAGAGTCATTCTTGTGACGCCGGACGTTCTTGAGGTATGGTCCACGGAGCTTGCCTGGGAAGGTAATTTCACCCTTAGCCCCGGAGAGATACTGGTCTCTCGCAGATTTATGGAGACCGCTCGGGATGTCACTGATGGTGCCGTCGATATCGAGATTGGATCTGAGATTGCTATTGATGTTCTTCGTACCGCTTACGAGCCAACACAGGGCCGCCCATTCGACCCTCTGCTTCTGAATCGTCAGATAGTGCGAAATCTGACAATCGTTGGAGTCTATGAGGTCGTCCAATCTTCGATAGTGGGCGCTTCATTCCCTGATGTGTATCGCAGGAACTGGGATCCCCTAGGTGTACTGGAGGGCGTCTTGGGAATCAGTGATTCGATTCTCATGTTGGCTGACGAGATTGGTGATGAATCGGTTGAGATGATCACTTACTATGGCTACTTCTCACCGGTAGGTTTTGTGAGGGGATCTGCAGATGGTCTCATTGCCGCTGGACCAACCGAGGCAGCCATCAACATGATGGCTCTGAAGACATCAGTAGAAGAGAGTGATGACACTCTCTCCGTTGTGGGTCTGGATAACATTGAGAATCTTCAGACGCACATCAACATATATGTAGCAAGTCAGATCCTCATTCTCCTTGCTCTACCGATCATGGTCATGAGCCTAGTGCTGACCATCTTCACATCAGAGACATCGGTCTCACAGAGGAAAGGGGAGATCAGTGCCCTTCGGTCAAAGGGTGCCTCCTTCAACCAGATCTTCAGTGCATTCATCTGGGAGTCTTTGATTCTTGCTACCACAGGTTTTCTCATCGGGTTAGGGCTCACATTTCTGATGTCACCCCTGATGGGCTCGTCAACTGGGCTTCTCTCTTTTGATGTGTCCGTTTACAATCTGTTCCTGAATGAACTAGCAATCCCACCACACGCCTTGATTCTGGCAGCAATCATTGCTCTGTTCCTTCCTGCAACATATCTGTTTCATGTCTCAAGACGAGTTGATGTGACTGAGATTGGTCAACCCACTACTCGACTGACCTATGAGATTCCTGAAACAGTTCACTTCTCATACTATGCTGTTGGACTGGGTGTGGTGCTCGTCATACTCCTTGTGATGCCGATTCTGATCAATCCGACAGGTCAGACTGCCATCTTTGAGGTCCTGATATCCACGCTACTCCTGTTTGCAGCAGCATACTTGGGTTCGAGGGCGATGAGACTGGTCACAGCAGATGCATCAGAGAGAGTGACTCGAATCATGGGTGAGAAGAGGCTCTATCTCACTCAGAGCCTCCGCAGACGCAAGGGGCAGTTCATCCCGCTCCTTGTGATACTGACCCTGACCCTGACAACAACCACGATGATGCTGATTCAGACTGCAAGCTTCGAAGACACGCTCGCGAACGAGGCAGAGTATGCACTAGGCTCAACGTTGAGAATCGAGACATCCCATCACTCTCTCTATTGGCTTAGTGGTCTTCCTGGATACTCAGAGGCCGATGGTGGGACACCTGTGATTGAGGCTCTATCTCATGTTGGTGACGAAGGGTTCTATCTCGAAGGCATTGATGCGCGATACTACAGGGACATCGCGAATTTCAAGCCCACGAGTTTCGTTGGGAGCAGTCCTGAAGTCATTCTTACTGCCCTTGACAACACACACAATGGCATCATCATAAGTGAGTATTATGCGACAGCCTGGAATCTCACGGCAGGCGCCACTCTGTCAATCGATGTGACAACAATCACGAGTCACGAAATTGTCGACTTTCAAGTGGTAGGAATGATGATTAGTGCTCCTGGATTCGGAATGGCATCAACTAGGGATCTTGAAGGCATGCCCTTTGGGGCATTCTTTGGGTTCCAGCCTGGCCTTGGTGGATTTGCCTTGGTCAATCTTCAAGATCTTGCCCATGAGATCGGTGCAACGACTGCTGAGACCTTCCTCGTGGGAGCGGCCTCACTCGATGATGTGGCAGAATTGACTGCATACCTTGAGACCATGACGTACACCACGGTCTACATAGCAGGAACGATTGAGTTTGGTCCTGACTCTGTCACAGGGCTCTTCGTGGCTGGTCTGGAAGGACTGACAATGATCAGCTTCATCATGTGCGCTGCTATGGGCATCTCATCAATAGCACTGTTCTTGGGTTCTGCCGTGCTAGAGCGCGAGCCTGAGTATGCTCTCTTTCGTGCTATTGGTGGTACAAAACGCCAGATCATCAGCCTTGTGTTCAGCGAATTCGCAGGGAGTGTTCTTGCGGCAGTCCTGATTAGTCTTGGTCTGGGTGTCCTATTTGGTTACACGCAGACACTACTCACCTTTGGGATATCTTCAGTATGGCCTATTCTTCCAAAGGCGTTAACATATCCACTCACTGTAATGCTATTCACAATTGCATTGGAGTGCATAGTGATGATAGCGGCGTGCTATTACCCAGCTCGCAGAGCAGCGAACACAAATCCTGCAGAAGTATTGAGAAATATGTGAGGTAGCTAAAATGAATACAATTGAAACCGAGGAAGAACTGGACCTTTACAGTGACCTGCCTGACGATGTTGTAGTCAGTGTGAACGAGTGCTACAAGATCTATAAGGCTGAGGAGTTAGAGGTCGTTGCCCTCAGTGGTGTATCGTTGCAGATTCTAGAGGGCAAAATTATGGCTGTAGTCGGCCCCTCTGGATCAGGTAAGACAACCCTCATCAACGTCATTGGGGGAATCGCAAAGGCAACGGTCGGTCGTGTCTACTGGGCCAATCTGAGGACCGACATCACCAAGCTCAGCGAGAGGGTCTTGACAGAGGCTCGACGCAACTTCATCGGATTCCATTTCCAGCTGAACAACCTACTACCTCATCTCAACGCATGGCAGAATGTGGAGCTCGCAGCAAGGATTGCTGGAGTACCTCGTGCTATTCGAAAGGAGCGTGTAGACAGACTCATCAAGATGGTGGGGCTCGAGGAAAGAAAGCGTAACAAGGCAACAACTCTCAGCGGCGGTGAAAAGTCACGCGTAGCCATTGCGAGTGCACTCGTCAATCTGCTTGATACTGAAGGGAAAGGACTTGTCCTCTGTGATGAACCCACTGGCGATCTGGATCCGGAAACCGGCGAGAGGATTCTGGACCTCTTTCAGGAGTTGAACGAGACCATTGGAACATCCTTTTTCATTGTGACTCACAGTCAGCAGGTTGCATCAAAGGCAGATGTGACGGTCGAGCTTCGCGATGGTGTCATCTCTGGGTTCCATCAGGCTGGCATTGACCTTGACATGCTTGACACAACTAGGATCGTACGCCTGGATGACAAGAGCCGATTGCCGATGCCGACTGATCTCTTGAGCCTTGCTGGCAGTCCGCGGGAGTTTAGGCTCTCGTACGTTGACAATAAGTTCGTGCTTGTGCCACAGTCTGCTGAGGTAGTAGACACAATGCGTGCGAAGAGAGCTAGGATCTGCAGGGTATGCGGAGCTGAGATTCCAGGTGGCAAGTTCATCTGCTCTAATTGTGGAAGCCAGGTTGTGGTCTAGAACCTCATCTGTCAGAGACTCGATTCTGACGAGTCTCTTCTCTTGAGGAGAGAAGCAACATCTTCTATGCATCTCCAGTTTCTCATGAGTCGTCTTATTTTGCGTCTCACGTTTTTCAGGATCTTCACGCCCGTTGGCTCGAGTTCCTTTTCGATATACTTGCAGATCTCTCTTCCCTCTAGGTCGAAATCTGTTAGAATGAGTACTTGCCCGGTTTTGCCAGCCTTTGCAGCGATTTGCTCTGCCACCCTGTATCTTGGAAATTTCGTCTGTGTCTTGATTATTGGTGCTTTTACATCCAGATTGCGAAGAACTGAAACATCCTTTTTTCCCTCTACGATGATGATGAGGTCTTCATAGCTAGAGTCTAGACCTTGGAGTGTTTCAAGAAGCATATTCTCAGCATCATTCAGCTTCCGTGTCTGTTTCTGCTTGATGGCCATGTTTCTATACTCAATACCTTTCTGACGCAATGAATCCAAATTATCCTCAGGCATTTGTTGCACCAGATACTGATTATGGCGAAATCGCGACCTTCATCGACTTTCCCTCGCCCATCATCTGCAAGGCCTCACTTGTCCTCTCCAGAGGCATCTCGTGCGAAATGAGCAAATCTGGCTTGATGTCGCCCGCGATGATGATTTGCAGTGCCTGCTCCACATGTCGTGGTTTGAGGTGGAATATACCTTTCAATGTGAGCTCCCCGTAATGAAACCTCGCAGTGTCGACCTCGAACTTCGTACCTGATGCCGCTCCGCCGAACAGCACAGTGGTACCAGCATCACGGGTCATGCTCACTGCCTGTTCCCACAATTTGGGAATTCCCACCGCCTCAATGACAACATCTGCCCCTCTACCTGAGGTCTCCTGTTTCACCCGTTCCACAGGATCTTCCTTGGAGGGGTCTATGATGATATCTGCTCCTGCCTTTCTCGCTATCTCTCGCCTGAGGTCAACCAGGTCTGAGACAATGACCGTGGACGCGCCTCTCTTCTTGGCCAGCATTGCCATCATCACACCTATCGGTCCTGCTCCGATGACAACTGCAGTGTCCCCCGGTCTTATGTTCGATTCTTCGATACCGTGAACCACGCATGCCAGGGGCTCAGTGAGGGCAGCATCTCTGAAAGAGAGCGAGTCTGGTATCGGATGAGTGTTCCACCTGACTACTCCTTCAGGAACTCGGATATACTCAGCAAAGGCTCCATTGACAAGACTGTCCTTGAGTTTGGCGCACAGATTGGGCGCGTCCCTCTTGCAGAAGAAGCACTCACCACACGGGGCAGAGTTCGTGGCTACAACACGCATTCCCTGTTTGAACTTCTGCACACCCTTTCCGACCTCCTCTATGGTCCCCGCGTACTCATGTCCAAAGAGTGAAGGAATGTGCTTGAGCAGGATGGGGTGACCCCTCTTGTACGTCTTGACATCAGTGCCACAGGTCAGGGCAGTTCCAATCTTGACTAAGAGCTCTCCTGGTCCTATCTTCGGAATATCGGTTTCCTCGTACCGCACATCGCCGATGCCATAGTACATGGCTGCTTTCATTCTTCGAGGCATGAACAATCCCGATGCTAGGTCACAATCCCCGTTTAAATGACTTGCTGACGAGACCTACCGTAACCCTTAACCCTAATTTCCTTGGTAGTAGGCAAGGGGCTCGAATATGCGATTGAAGTCAAAATACCCCAAGAAGATAGAGTATCACTCCATATCAGAGTGGGATGGTCAGACCGGCGGCACTGCAACAGTGAGTGCAGGGCGTAAGATTGTCTACGATACCCCGGAGACCTACGGTGGAAGAGGCGATGGCATCTGTCCGGATGAGTTGTTCATGTCCACAATTCTTGGATGCTTGAACAATACATTTCTTGACTTTCAGCGCCGCTTTGAGATGGGTCTCAAGTCATTTGTGCTTCGAGGGACTGCCACGTCGGTCTTCGACGGTACTGGCTATCGCATCACTGGTGTCACTGTTTCAGGCGAGGTCGTTGTTGGGGAAGATGAGCTTGAAACTGGGGAGCGGTGTATCTCCCTCATGAAGGAGTATTGCCATCTCACTAGGTCCATCAAGGACTGTATACCATTTCAGTATGATATCTCGATTCGCGAGGGATAGCCTAGCTCTGTGAATCTCTCATGAGCTCTGATATCCTCTGCATGTATGCATCAATGTTGATCCATTGTCCGCCCCGAAAGAAGACACTCTTGCAGTATCTACAGTACCAGAACTCATCATAGTAGTCGTAGGTCTTCTCATGAACTAGGTCCTTGATCTGTACCTTCTCATCACCTATGATGTGAACAAGGTCGCCATTGCATTTTGTGCATCTTGATGTAGCAGGATTCGCCGCGGCATTGATTCCGTATTTTGAGAAGACGCTAGCAACACCCTCATCCACAGACCCTCTCACAAGCATCGCCTCAACCCCTGCCTCCTGTGCCTGACGGAAGAGAGTGGCGTCCGAAGTGAGCAAGACCCTATTCTGTTCGTGTGCTATGCGCACCATCTCTTCGTCGGGCATCACCGTGGAATAGAACGTATCATGACCCGTCAGACGAAGCCATGTTACGAGCTTTCCAAGCATGGCGTCTACGATGAATGTTGTCAATGTCTATCACCAAAGAACAACCGTTCGGCGTTTTTCCACATCACCGTTTCAATCTCAACCTCACTTATCTGTGCATATCCTTGGTCTACCATATCATCCGGCAGCTGGAGTTTCGCGAAGAATCGAACCCATTTTTCAAGAGGCAAGGCATATTCAAAGAGCGGAAAGTCACTTCCGAACAACATCCTGTTGGGAAATACACGATTCAGCCTGGCCTCTGCAATCATCAGGTAGACCCTGATTGGTACTTTCGCAGCGAAGACTTGCCACCCAGAGACGTCGACTGACACATTCGGATTCTTGGATGCAACCATTAGTGCCTCATTTACCCACGGGACTCCAACATGTGCTAGGACTATCTTCAGCGTAGGGAAGTCAGTGGCCATCTTATCGACATAGATTGGTTGTGCATATTTCACGTGCTTGAATCTCGAAGTGAATCCTGTGTGAATCACGATTGGAATATCTAGGTCCACACATTTTTCGTAATATGGGTAGAACGAGTCGTCATCGGGGTAGAAACCATTCGGTGGGTACATCTTCCACCCGCGGCACCCCTTCTCTGTTATTGCACGTTCAAGCTCTCGCAGACCCTCTTCTCCTCTTCTCGGATCAATCCCAACGAATGTGATGATGTCAGCGAAGTCGGCCACTTCATCAGCGTGCCAGTCTGTCTTCTCCTGAAGGCTCAGGGGCATAGTCTGCGTGAAACCGCTGTCTATCGGTAGTACAACTGCTCGCTCGACACCACTCTTCTTCATTGCAGCCTTGAGTTTCTGAACAGGGAAATCGAGTTGAGGTTCTATGCCTGCTCGTTCGGCTGCAATCTTCCTTGCCTGCAGGTCCTGCTCGCTGATGATGTCCCTAGTCCATGTATGAACATGTGCATCGATAACTCTCAATGGAATCCCAACTGTGTACAACTCGCGGAACCGATTAAGGTTTCTGCGCTCTCTGACCACTCATCCGGTCTTTATTTCCTCTGCAGCCTTTCGGAGCTGACCGATGGCATCGACTGAGACCGTCATACTGCCAAGATCGTTGTGCGTGCCGTCCCCGTGAAAGTCACTGCCGCCTGTTTCAATGAGTCCAAGCCCGTCTGCAGCAGTCTGAACCTCTCTCGTATCCACAGCTGGGTCTGTACCCTTCTCATAGTTATAGACCACCTCTACTCCCGCCAGACCGGCCTTCCTGAGGCTCTTCAATAGACTCCTGAGGTCATCTCCGTTGTAGTAGAGAGGGTGTGCCAACACGGGAACTGCTCCCACCTCTCTTAGTCTTTCTATGCCCTTGAAAATGTCTGGTTTCTGGCGTCCTACGTAGGCAGGCCTTCCCTCTGCCAGATACTTAGCAAAGGCCTCGTCAATGTCTGTGACAGTGCCCATCTCGACGAGTATCCGTGCTAGATGCGGACGTCCAGGGGACGCCACGGTCCGCAAAACCCTCTGAACGTCTGACTCAGGTATGTCAAATCCAAGGTCTCTGAGTTTCTGTACCATCTTTGGGAACCTTGTATGTCTTTCATCTCTGAAGGCAATCAGCTCCTCTTCAAGCTCAGGCTTGTCAATTGGAACGAAGTATCCTAAGAGGTGCAGCTCATAGCCACGATAGTCTGTGCTGACTTCGACGCCTGGTATGCAGACAATGTCCTTTCCTTTGCCCGCAGAAATGAACTCCTTATCTCCCCCAATCGTATCATGATCTGTTAGTGCGATTCCACCAAGCCCCTTCTCCACAGCCATCTCGACCAGCTGCTTCGGAGAGAAGATACCATCCGAGTGGTTCGAGTGTAGATGCAGGTCAACAAGGGCTCTCACCATGCGCAGCCTCCTGTCGAAGGGTGTCTACCAGTTTCCTCACTCTATGGCGGATCTTCCTAATCTCCTCTCGAGTGACAGTCACCGAAGAGGGACAGTCCGTATCAAGAACGCATCTCCTCTTTCTAGCATCGTAGATGATTGGGTAATACCTACAGCCCTCCGGCCTGCTCTCATAGATGCGGCACACCTTCGTATCTGGATCGTAGAAGTAACAATGTCCATCAACATTTTTGAGTTCGCAAAAGCCTGCCATCACTCTGACCAGGAAGTCCTCCTTCCTGTAACCTCGCGTTTCGATTCTCTTGGCGTCTTCGCGAGTCAGAGTCATCTCAGTCTCAGTACAACAGAGCCTAACCTCCTCGCATGAACCATCATGGTTGCAGACAAATGGTGACACGGTCTCTTGGCACTCCTCTATCGATATGTGTGTATCTTTTGTATCCGTTATTTTACGGTTTGCAGGGTTCTTTTGATGATAGGCATGTTTGCCCTTCCTGTATTAGGTTCGAAGTGCGGAATGGAGTCCTATCAGTCCCCCAAAGCTCGATAATTCTAGAGACCTCTTCTGGCAAGTCTGCGAGAGGGAGACAAGTCACGGGTCATGTCCTCCACGCTGCTCTCCGTGGGCAGGCTTTGGTCGGGAAGAGTCTTGCCAGTAATCTTGAGGTAGGTTGCAGCACGCACTCTGTACAGATATGCGATGAGGTCAGCAGGTGGTGATACTGCTCCCATCCTCAGTGCGCGTCTTCTTCCAAACATGTCGAACAATCGGTCCAGTATTGTCATCTTGCTCTATCCCGCGACAATCACAACGGGAATGCACAAAAGGCTTTCCAAGTTGACACTTCACGTGTGAGCCTCGGTCTGGAGGACATGAGGCAGGTTTCTTCACTAAGCCAAAGCGCTAAATAGTGACCGGAGCCAATCTCGGACAGCTCTTCAGCGAGTGTGACACAATAGATGCGTATTGCCATTGTAGATAGACCGAGGTGCAGGCCTAAGGACTGTACTCATGAGTGCCAAAGATTCTGCCCCCGTGTTCGCATAGGAGACGAGACGGTCGTATTTCCAGATGGAAAGGACAAGCCTCCAGTCATAGTCGAATCGCTCTGTTCTGGAGAAGCAATCTGTGTGAAGAAATGCCCGTATCATGTCATCAGCATAGTCAATCTTCCTGAAGAGCTTGAATCTGATACCAGTCATAGATACAGTATCAATGGATTCAAGTTGTTTCGACTTCCTATACCAAAAAAAGGACAGGTACTCGGTCTGATTGGACCTAATGGGGTTGGAAAGACCACTGCAGTGAAGATACTTGCCGGCGAATTGCAGCCAAACCTTGGTCGCGTTGAAAATCCTCCTGACTGGGAGGAGATCATCAGGGCATATCGTGGTTCCGAGCTTCAACCCTTCTTTGAGAGGGTCATGGCTGGTACGGTAGTCCCAATTCATAAACCACAGAACATCACCGACCTCCCGAAGGTCAAGAATATCGCAGACCGTCCGATTAGCGAGCTCCTAGAGTCATCAGACTCGTCGGGTCGTCTGAAGGACCTGAAGGCGGACATGAGCCTCAATGATATCTGGGACCGCCCAGTCAAGTTTCTCAGTGGAGGGGAACTTCAACGTGTGGCAGTCACTGCCGCCATTGTCCGCGAGGGTGACATATACTTCTTCGACGAACCCACTGCGTATCTTGACGTTCGAGAGCGACTTAGGATTGCAAAGGCAATCAGACATCTGGCTGAACTTGGAAAGACAGTGGTTGTGGTAGAACATGACCTCTCAATCCTGGACTACGTATCAGACAATGTGTGCATATTCTATGGTGACCCCGGAGTCTACGGTATTATCTCCCATCCACACGGGACTCGTGTTGGAGTGAATCAGTTCTTGGATGGATTCATTCCTGATGAGAACATGCGGTTCAGAGACACATCTATCTCCTTCAGAGGCATGTCAACAGAGGACCTGGAATTCACCTTCTCTGAAACCTTGATAGAGTATGGGGATATGCACAAGGAGTTTGAGAACTTCACTCTCGATGTCAAGGGCGGTCGTGTGTCAAAAGGCCAGGTCATTGGCATTCTAGGACCCAACGGAATTGGAAAGACGACCTTTGTGCGTATGCTCGCCAGAGAGATTGAGCCCGAACAAGGAGAGGCACCGAAGAAGACTGTCACAGGACTTGACCTCAAGATCAGTTACAAACCGCAGTATATTCCCAACGACTTTGAAGGTAACTTGCGACTGTACCTGCACGAAGCAGGTGGGCACAATATCGATTCCTCTGACTTTCAAACGGGGGTCATCAAGAAGCTCCAACTTGAACATCTAATGGACCACAACTTTCAGGAGCTGAGCGGTGGAGAGTTGCAGAGAGCCGCTATCGCGGCCTGCCTTGCGCGGGATGCTGACATCTATCTACTGGATGAGCCATCTGCATTCCTTGACATTGAACAACGGCTCGCAAGTTCTCGCGCCATAAGAAGGCATGTTCGGAACAATATGAAGACTGCTTTTGTCGTTGAACACTCCCTCCTCATGGCTGACTATCTAAGTGACAGCCTCGTTATCTTCAGTGGCACTCCTGGGAAGTCAGGTGTGGCATCACCAGCCACTACTCTGCGTACTGGAATGAACAGCTTCCTAAAGGAGATGGGTGTGACCTTCCGGCGAGACCCCCAGACTGGACGTCCACGTGTCAACAAAGACGGATCCCAGCTTGACTCACAACAGAAGGCATCCGGCGACTATTACTACGTAGGAAAGGGAAGGTAGCAGTATCCTGCCACGAGTGACGCTCAGAGTGCAACTGATGAGGCCCTATGACAAGACTCTACGGCTCCAGTGGTCTTTGCCTGCTGCGCTCTTCTCATCATCAATCTCTTTGAGGACTTTGACGGCCTCGTTCCCACATCTGATGACATCCATTTCTCCCTTGACTGCGAACTCATCAAGCACTCTGTTGCCATAGACTGCACATACTGCACCTGTTCTGAAGCCATAGATATTTCCAAGAGTGAAGAGGGTCGCTGCCTCCATCTCAAAGTTGGCAACGTTAGCTCTCTGGAGGTCATCAATTAGGGTTGTACTGAAGCTCTGGAAGTATCCCCTGTATCCCGGACGTGATTGACCCGGGTAGAACGAGTCAGTCGATGCTGATACTCCTAGGTGATACGTGAGCTCCAGGTTCTCAGCTGCTTCGATGAGAGCAAGAACCACCTCGTGAGATGCTGATGCAGGATACTCTGGTCGCACATATTGCTCACTTGTTCCATCAAGACGTACGGCTGCGGTCGAGATGATGAGGTCTCCAATCCTGATGTCTTTCTTTAGGGTAGCACACGATCCGACACGAATGAATGACTCAACATTGACATTTGCAAGTTCCTCGACGACAATCGCCATGCCTGGACCCCCAATTCCCGTGGAGCATGCAGAGATGTCTGCTCCCTTGTACTTACCTGTGTGAGTCACGAACTGGCGATGTGATGCGACCTCTCTGAAGGAGTCCCAGAGAGAGCTTATGCGTTCGACCCGTTGCGGATCCCCTGGGAGAAGGACAGTCTTTGCGACATCGCCCTCCTTGACCTCAAGATGATACTGCCTTCTGTCTTCAGTCACCGGTTTTCTTGCTGAAACCTTCTTGTCTGTCATCTGTTCATCTCTCTGTGTGCAGCTACTGAGTCCGAACTCCCTTTTGTATCCAGCGAATGGCACTCTCGTTAAGCATATAGGAAGAAGGCAGTATCTAAAAGTCTGTAACTCCGAGGCAAGATATCATGACTATAATCGATGAACTTGACCACCTAAACTTGGGAAAACGAGTCAGACTTCACCATATGTTATACGAGCACGGGCCTGGTAACGGTCGGCTCATGATTCTTCCAATTGATCAGGGTCTGGAACATGGTCCTATTGACTTCTTCCCCAATCCGCCATCTGCAGACCCTGAGTTTCAGTTCAAACTGGCAGTCAAGGGTGGATATTCCGGTATTGCTCTGCATCTTGGTCTAGCCGAGAAGTATGCACCAAAATTCGCTGGGAAGATACCCATTGTATTGAAGATCAATGGTAAGACACGCATCCCAACAACAAATGACCCGATATCCGCAATGACTGGCTCTGTTGAAGATGCAGTCCGGATTGGAGCTGACGCAATCGGATACACATTGTATGTCGGAAGTCCGAACCAGGTTGCAGACCTGAACCAGTTCAGAAACGTGAAGGCAGATGCCGAGCGTTATGGAATGCCTATCATCGTCTGGGCATATCCTCGGGGAGAGGGAGTTGACAGCAAAGGTGGAAGAGACTCTCTCTATGCCATTGACTATGCAGCAAGGGTTGCCAATGAGGTAGGTGCAGATATTGTCAAGCTGAATGTTCCCTTGGATGATGCCAAGACCCGGTCTCAACAACCCAGTCCCTATGATAAACTTGAGTTGAGCTATGAAGAGATGGTGCACAAGGTTGTGATGTCTGCGGGAAAGACCTTGGTGTTGTTCTCCGGCGGCGGAAAGATGAATGATGATGAAGTTGTTCACAGAGCAAAGGTGTGCCTTGAGCAAGGCGCCACGGGTATCATCTTTGGTCGAAATCTCTGGCAGAGAGAATGGAGTGAAGCCCTGGCAATGACAAAGAGACTCAAGGACATGATCAAGAGCCTCTAAAGTGGCTAATACACCACTTTCTGACAGTACTCTCAAATGAGAACTATTATATGCTGAGAGAATAGTCAGAGTTCCGTAGGAACCGCACTTTTTTCTTGGTTCCCACACAAGAGAATCGTAGTTGGGAAAAGAAGGAGAAGAATGCAGATGGTTGAGACCACCATTAGCGTGATTAAAGCAGATATCGGGTCATTAGCCGGTCATGTTATTGTTCCTGACTTCCTGCTCGAGCTGGCTAGGAAGTCATTGAAAGAAGGCGTTGAGAAAAAGATCATCAACGACTTTCATGTTTCCCATGCAGGTGACGACCTAGAGCTGATCATGACTCACCACAAAGGAGAGGGTAATTCGGAAGTCCACAGACTCGCCTGGGATACGTTCCTCAAGGGCACAGAGCTTGCGCGAAAGAACAAGATCTATGCAGCAGGTCAGGACATGCTTGCTGACACCTTCAGCGGGAATGTGAAGGGTATGGGTCCGGGTTCTGCGGAGATGACATTCGAAGAACGTCCGTCAGAGCCAATCGTCGTCTTCATGGCCGATAAGACCGAACCTGGTGCCTATAATCTGCCTCTCTACAAGATCTATGCTGATCCATTCAACACAGCGGGCCTTGTCATCGATCCAAACCTGCATGATGGATTCATATTTGTCGTCCAGGACGTTATAAAACAAGTACCCTGTTTCATCTCGATGAAGACGCCAGAGGAAGCGTACGACCTTCTCGCACTTCTGGGAAACACAGGAAGATACACTATCAAGAAGGTCTATCGTAAAGATGGAATGGTGACAGCATCTGTGAGCACCGACAAGCTACATGCTATCGCGGGCAAGTATGTTGGGAAGGATGATCCTGTTGCTATTGTGCGAACACACTCTGGCCTACCAGCAATGGGCGAGGCTCTGGAGGCATTCACTCTTCCGCACTTGGTGGCTGGTTGGATGAGGGGCTCTCACACTGGCCCACTATTGCCTGTTGGAATGAAGGACTCTCGATGTACGCGATTTGATGGGCCACCACGGGTTGTTGCACTTGGTTTCCAGGTATCAAACGGAATGCTTGTCGGACCTGTGGACCTCTTCGATGATGTTGCATTTGACATTAGCCGCCGTCGTGGCATGGAGGTGGCTGACTATCTGCGCAGACAAGGACCATTCCAGCCTCACAGGCTCAGCGAAGAAGAAATGGAGTACACAACCCTTCCAAAGGTTCTGGCTCGCTGTGAGAACCGGTTTGTGAACGAAGAGATCGTACCAAAGGGTAAAGAGAAGAGCAAAGAGAAGAAAAAGGCAAGCTCGGTAGAGTAGACATATGTGCGGGGTCAGTCAATCCCGCCAGCTGCCCTACTGTTCTAGTCAGATATCCTCAGTTATCCCATTCGCTTGATAATATGGTATCCGAATTTTGTCTTCACAGGCTCTACGGTCATTGCCCCGACATTGAGACCGAATGCCGCCTTCTCGAACTCAGGTACCATCTGGCCCTTGGTGAACCAACCCAGGTCACCGCCTTTCTTCTTTGAGGGGCATGTGCTGTACTCTCTTGCAATCTTTGCAAAGTCCTCCCCCGATGATATTCTACCAATGAGAGCTAAGGCTTGGCTATGCTTTTCAACCAGAATATGACTTGCTCGGACTCTTCCGGCTTTTGCTTTTGACATTGAATCACCCGTTCCATGATGTCTGGTGGAAGTCGCAGAGTCGAGACGGTCTTAAACTTGTTCACTGGTCATCGTCAGCTGAATGAATCTGGAGCCCTGGTCTGTCAACGCAGACACCAGACTGAATCTCTCTACTCTACAGATTGTCCGGTTTTGCTTCGTACTTGCTGGCGCTACAAACCTAATTACAGAGTGTTCCTCAGAGGAGAGTCTTTATGTCTATGTTTGCAGTCAGTTCCCCTCTGAAGAGTGAGTGAGATGAAGGCTGCTGTATTTCACAAACACGGTTCTCCTGAAGTTCTCTCTTACGAGGATTTTAAGGATCCCAAGATTGGTGCGAGGCAATTGCTGATTAGAGTCAAGGCTGTTGCGTTGAACCATCTGGACCTCTTCGTTCGAAATGGCATTTCTGGTCTGAAGTTGGAAATGCCCCATATCCTTGGAAGTGACATCAGTGGCGAAATCGTAGAACTGGGCAGCAAAGTGGGGACCACATTCGAAGCTGGTCAGCACGTCATTGTCGACCCAGGCATCTCATGCGGAACCTGCGAGTTTTGCATGCGCGGTCAGGAATCTCTCTGTCCATCCTATGGAATCATAGGAGAGCACTATCGAGGCGGCTATGCACAGTATATTGCAGTAGACCCGCAGAATGTGGTGCCGATTCCAACGGATGCGGGACTTGCCCTTACCGAGGCCGCTGCGCTTCCCCTCACGTTGATGACTGCTTGGAGGATGCTCATCACTAAGGCTCAGATAAGGCCTGGAGATGACCTTCTGATCATTGGAATTGGCGGAGGAGTCGCAGTTGCAGCTCTTCAGATTGCCAAGGCCGCTGGAGCAAGAGTAATAGTCACAAGTTCTTCAGATGCAAAGCTGGAGAAGGCAAGTGCCCTAGGTGCAGATATCGGAATCAATCACAATACGACTCCTGACTATCATAAGGAGATCTATCGTGTGACAAAGAATCGTGGAGTCGATGTGGTTCTTGACTCAGTAGGACAGGCTACTTGGGCGAAAAGCCTGAAGAGTCTACGAAAGGGCGGAAAATTAGTCACATGTGGAGCCACCTCTGGCCCCAATGCTGAAACGAATGTCAGCCTTCTATTCTGGAAGCAACTTGAGATACTAGGCTCTACTATGGGCAGCAGGGATGAGCTACGTGCGGCTCTAAAGCTAGCATGGACTGGAAAAGTGCGACCGGTTGTTGACCGTGTCTTTCCGCTCTCAAAGGCCAAAGAAGCCCACGAGCTCTTGGAGCGAGGAGAGCAGTTCGGGAAGATCCTTCTCCTGCCTTAATGGTGAGTAATACCCTGATACGCACCACAGTCAGACACCGGTTCATTACAGACTATGATGTGATTGACACTGGTCACAATGAGAGTCGTCACTATCTGTTTACCCGAGTCTTACGTTGATGGCGTGGACAAGCTAATTGGCCAGAACAAGTACCCGAATCGCTCAGAGGTCATTAGGATAGCTATCAGAGACCTTCTTGTTGATGAGCTCTGGGGAGAACGAAAGGTGTCTGGCGGTGTTCCACTGGTGACCCAACTTGAGAAGCTGGCACTCATTCCGGAGATACAGAAGCCAAGCCCTCCCACGTGATGGATACAACTGAGCTATCTTTTTCTGTGACTGAGTAGATTTTCTGCCTAGGCATTGGAGTCAGAAGAGCAGTTTATCTCTTGCCCGATGCTGAGCATGTTGCTCACTCTGCAACTAGGAGCGATTCTGAATATGTCACGATTCTTTAGACGCAAGAAGTCAGTTAAGGAAGAAGCTAAGACTGCTGAGGACGAACCAGTAGAGGAAGTCCGAGTCGAAGATGTAAAGCCCAGTGAAGAAGAAACAGCTGAAGCTCCGGAGCCCAGTGTGGAAGAAACCACTGAAGCTTCAAAAGAAGCTGTCACTACCGCAGAAAAAGCACCGGTTGGTCGACAGTCCACAATTCCGTACCATGCATCAATTCAGGATCGGTTGATGTACATGTTCAATGATTCAACCACGGGTGGTGGGATTGAAGGGACCGACGAGTTCTATATTGAGTTCATGGCAATGGGAGAGCGGTTCTGGATTGGCAAGGTTCCCCTTGGAAAGGTGTCAATCAAGGCTGGCGCGATGACTGATCAGGACGCTCATGTGCGCATCTCCAATGACGCTGTGGCGACCCTTCTCTCCGCGGCGAACTTCTCTGAGTTCTCAAAGGCCTTCATACAATACTACAAGGCCCCTGAACCTGGCAAGTTCATCAAGATTGAGGTCCGTAAACCTATAACAGACCTGAATCGACGAGGTTACGCCCGCGTGCCAATCATGAAACTCCTCATTGGCTCAGCAAGATAGTTCACATACAACCCTCTTCTCCTGAGGTGTCCGGCAAAGCATTAATGAAGCATTAGATTGCTAGAGGCAACCAGGTGGAATGTGATTGAACAAGATTGAAACTCCCGTGGTCATCATCAATTTCAAGACATATACCAAAGCGACAGGCGAGAAGGCTGTGCTATTGGCTCGTACCTGCGAAAGGATCTCAAACAAATACGATCTTCCAATCGTCGTGGCGCCTCAGATACCGGACCTGTATCGTGTGGCAAAGGCAGTGAAGATTCCAGTCTTCTCACAACATATGGATTCCGGCGAGCCCGGTCGATTCACTGGTCATGTCTTGGCAGATGCCTTGGTGGAATCGGGATGCGCTGGCACGCTCCTCAACCACTCTGAGAAGAGGATGCAACTTGCGGATATTGAAGAGTCCATCTCGAAATCACACAAGGCTAGCCTCCTCACAGTCGTCTGTACGAACAACATACAGGTGAGCGTCGCTGCGTCATGCTTGAATCCATGGTCAGTGGCAGTTGAACCCCCAGAGTTGATCGGGTCGGGTATATCGGTCTCACAGGCACAGCCCGAGATAATCAAGGGCACTGTGGAGAAGATACGCAAGGTGAACAAGAGCGTCGTGATTCTGTGCGGAGCAGGAATCGGCACTGGCGAGGATGTAGCATCGGCCATCAGACTTGGTGCTCAGGGAGTGCTATTGGCGTCTGCTGTTGCCAATTCTGACAAGCCAGAAGATGTCCTCTCAGATCTTGTTTCCCCTCTGAAGAAATAGCACAATCCGGTTCGTTTTTCACCGATTGGGCTGGATTGTCAGTAGGCGATTCATGTGAAAGTTTCCCTTGAGTGTGCACACTGTCTTCTAGAGCGAGCAGGGAATCAGGTAAAACTAGCAACTGATGACCCAATGCTCCAGATGAAGATCATCGAGGCAATGACAAGATTCCTTGGAGAGAACTTCAATAGTGATGCTGTGCCAAGTCACATAGGCACTGATCGGGACCTGCTCGTCCAACGTATGACGGGGTGTGACCCCTACGAAGGCCTCAAACATCAGTCAAATGCAATGGCTCTCAGGATTCTTCCAGAGATGCTGAAGATTGTGGATGGAAAGTCGAATGCGAAAGATAGGTTCAGGACCTCTGTCCTCATTGCTGCCGCTGCTAATTCCATTGAATTCGACGTTTCCGGACGTGATTTCTCTCTCAATGAACTCAAGACGACAATAGATCATGTGGAGGACGACCTAGCAATAGATCAGATTGAGGAATTCAGACGATTATGTCAGAGTGCAAAGACTGTTCTCTACCTGATGGACAACGCCGGCGAACTCGTTCTTGATATGATTCTGATTAGGGAGATGAAACGTTTCGGAGCCAAGGTCACTGCTGTGGTGAAAGGGGGGCCGGTTCTAAACGATGCAACCATGGTCGATGCAGCTGAAGTGCATCTGGGTGACTATGCGGACAGGGTTGCAGATACGGGAGCTCCCGCCATAGGTATCAATCTCGAACGTAGCTCGGTTGAGTTCAGAGCCCTCTTCATGTCATCAGAGCTCATCGTCGCCAAAGGTATGGGCAACTTTGAGTCGATGACTGAGTTTGATCCGCGGTGTCCGACTGTGCATATCATGAGAACAAAGTGCAATCCTGTCGCTCGGCAAGTCGGAGTTCCAAAGAACAAGAATGTGATAATGATTCGAAGACCTGCTGCTGACTAGGACCTGTTTTCCATCATGCCATGTCCTCTTTGTATGGTCTAAGTGCCTGCGCAACAAGAGTCGAGGCCATGAAATCTATCTTGAGGTCAGGATACTCGAGGCTGATGCTGTCTCTGAGCCTCTTCATTCCAAGATCTTCAGTCACAAAGGCTCCCAGTTCAAGAGTGTTCATTCCCTCTTCGTGTGCAATGAGTCTAATCTCTGGATTCAGCTCTCCAGTGACCAAGGTCTCAATGTCCTGCTTCTTCGCATTTATGATTTGTGGCATATCAACATGACTTCCAGCGACCAGCAGACACTCTCCAACTTCGTCATCCAGGTCTCCTGAGAACAAGACAGTATTGAGATTCATTCTAGATGCAACATAGTTGACGAAACCCGAATGATTCTTGACGTCTTCTAGTCTGCAGATTCTGCCAAATGGCACAAACTGGCCATAATCACTCTCCGAGAGGAAATCACCGACCTTCTCCATGCCAAGTGCATCTGAGAGAGCATCATTCAAGCCGTCCCTCGCACAGAGCCAGCCGCTTCCAATGACGTACGATGATATGTAGTTCTTGGTGAGAAGACGTACTCTCACAAGGTCGAGTCCGGCGAGTCTGTCAATAGCAAAGGGAAACAATGGTCTGTAAGTAATGAGAAGGTTCGACTTGTCCTGCGTCGCCTTCGTGATGACCCTTGCAGAGGGATATGTGGCAATCAAGGCTCTGTTTATGGTAGTGTTGGCCTGTTCTGAAGGGCTCTGGGGACCTATCTCAACCCTATCCTCCAGGCCCTGAATTGTCATCTCCCTGGGAGACAGCTCTTGTAGACGTTTGACAATCTGGAGAAAACTGGTCATGCCTTCTTTCCTCCTGGAAGGGTTTCAGATTGTCCGATGATTGTTGTCCGTCTTATGCTTTTGGATGAGCAACAGGACAGAGTGCATCGAGTCTATTAGAACTCCTCAGCATCATCCGCGTCGCCGAGCTCATCATCTAGGTCATCATCGTAGGTGTCTAGGTCTTCGACTTCTTCATCAACCTCTTCGACTTCGGGCATTTCCTCAATGACCTCTAGTTCTGGCTCTTTCTCTGGCTTCTTTTTCTTCTCGGGCTTAGGTTTCTTTTCAGCCTTCTCTGAGGGTGCTTTTGCAGCTGGAGCCTTGGCAGCTCGCTTCTTCTCCTTCCAGTACTCAGTCTTCACAGTTCTCTTCTTGTCCATTTTCTTGAAGTCAACCTGCTTAGGATTTTGATCTTTTCTAATCTTTACACGTTCACGTTCGAGCTTCTTCTTGTCCACCATTGACAGTCACCATCGCGCTTTGGCGAGGTTAAGTGATTTGTTTTATAACTGTGTCGAAAGAGAGCGAAGGCAACGCTTTTGTTCTTGGTATGTTGAACTACGATTGGCTCATGACGCCGGATGCAATAGGAGTAGACGAATTGAGAAAGAAGGAAGCGAACGATTCGGTAAGCATTCGTGTGCGTCTTGAGAAGTCGCTATTGGATAGGATAGATACTGTGGCTGGAGCAGGAAATCGTCAGAGGTACATTCAGGAGTCTATCGAGTGGCGACTTGACCAAGAGCTACCTCCCATGGTCCTTGAGCTCTCTGAAGAGCTAACTCAGCTCAAGAGTCGCGTGGAGCATCTAGAACATTCCCAGACAACCAGTGTCTTTCTGAACGAGCTCAACTCCATAGCAAAGGAACAGGTATGCGCTGATGATCTTGATAGAAGACTGCTGGCATTCTTTGTCAGATATGAGGGTGGAACAACTCCAGAGTTGGCAGAACACCTGCTTGGTGACACCCAGAAGCGACGCACTATCTTGGACAGGATTGATAGGCTCAACAGTCGAGCAACTGCAATAATCGGTTCGCCAGTTCTCGAGTACAAGAAAGGGTATGTCAAGAACAAACGTGGAGCTTGGTGGCTCGTAGACTCTGCCTCTATTCTTGTGTAATCAGGGTGATTGGAGCGAATTCTTTAAGAAACCCCGCATCCTAGCTCTTCTGGGGCCGTAGTCTAGCCTGGATAAGGCGCCAGCCTCCGGAGTTGGTAGTCCCCGGTTCAAATCCGGGCGGTCCCGCCACTTTATTCTTCGCACAAGAAAATCGGACTTTATATGCGTCTTTCTGGCACTGGATTACGAATTGAGGTTCGAATCATGACCACCATCGGAGACCAAGTCACGGACGAAGAGAAAGTCGTGACTCGTTTCACAAAGTACTTGAACGGCCCTTTGGGGAAGAGCGTTCTGCAGAACTTGGATGAAGGAGAGGCCTTTGTGCTCCAGACCGCTGAGCACACTCTTAGAGTTACCAAGCGAAGAGGACTTGCCATTGTCACAGTGATGAAGCTCCCCCTCGTTTGATTTCTTTCAGCTGCAAGATACTCTGTAGCCTCGGCGCTCGATTTCGCAGCGAAGACTTTATGAGTCGACTTTCGCCTTCCCTAAGATGGGGCCGTAGTCTAGCCTGGATAAGGCGCCAGCCTGCGGAGTTGGTAGTCCCCGGTTCAAATCCGGGCGGTCCCGCCACTGCTTATCCTCATTCAGTTCTCCTGAAATCCTCGACACGAAGCTTAAATGCTATAACAAGCCCGGCAGGGGACAAGCAGAAGAGCTGACCTGGCTCTGTAACCTACTAAGAGTGATGCAGACTAGATGCAGCATACACCACAGCGATTGGACCGAATATATCGAGCCATGCGACGCGATGAGGTTGATGCCTTAGTAGTCACTAGAAGGCAGGACGTTCAGTACCTAACTGGTTTTCAGAGTAGAGGCCAAAACATGCCGATTGGCTGCGTAATCGCTGAAGGAAGTCCGCCACACCTCATTCTCTCAGACGCCCATCAGGCTTCTGCAGTTAGTGAATCTATTCTGGGTATAGTCCATACTTTCAACACAGATGCCTCTGAAGACTGGTTTCAAGCTCATGGCAGCGCCTTCTGGGATGAGGTACTGCATGTCCTGAATGAAATAGGTCGGACAAAAGGAATGATCGGCCTTCAACATGAATGGCTGTCTGTAAGAGAGTTCGAGAAGATCAAGACCAGTCTTCCTGAGGCCGGATTTCGGGACTTCTCGCAGTCCCTGTGGAAGTTGCGACAAATAAAGGACTCCGCCGAAATCGATGCGATTCGCCAGGCCGTGAACGTGGCTGAGATAGGCGTTCGCACCGCTTTGGAGATTGTTGCACCAGGTAAATCTGAAGATGAAGCCTCCCTAGAAATAGAAGCGGCAATGAGAGGAGCAGGTGGTCAGCAGCGAGGAATACGGGCTGCTGTTCTTTCTGGGACTCATGCTCGTTTCCCACTTTCAGAGCCTAGTCCGGATTGTATCAGGAAAGAGGACTTCGTGGTCTTGGATATCACCGTAAGTCACTCAGGATACTTCGCAGAAGTCGCACGAACAATCCATCTTGGGACTCCAAGTCATAGACAGAGGGCACTCTATGAATCCATTCTGAACGCCATCAAGACGGCAGAGAGAGTGATGAAGCCAGAGGTGAGTCTTGAAGATGTTGCTGCCCAAGTACTGAAGAAGTCAGGAAGAGGTATCCCTCCTAGTACCTTTGTACAACCACTTGGAAGCTCCATTGGACTAGACCTTCATGAACCACCCTATATCTCCCCAGAGAGTCAGTATTCCCTGAGAGAGGGTATGACCTTCACACTTCATCCCACGGGTTATCTGCCTGAAGCGGGTTCTGCCAAGGTGGCAGACGTTGTCCTCGTGACTCGGGATGGTGTAGAGGATTTGGGGACCTTGGCTAGGGAAACCATGTAATCATGCACTCTGTTGCCAGTGCTTCAGTTTCTGGAAGACTTGGGCCATTGCCTCTGTCTTCGTCACGTGCTTGTCCACTTCTTCTCGTGAGAGCTCACGAATCTGAGCTGCTGGAACACCTGAGTTGAGAGTACGCGGCGCTATCACAACATTGGCGGGAACAATGCTCCCCGGTGTCAGCACTACTCCTTCTCCTAATGTAGCGCCATCGAAGATAACGCACCCCTCTCCAATATAGGCGCTATCACCAATGTATACACCATGAAGCACTGCGGCTGTGCCAATAATCACATTGTTGCCAATGATTGTAGGATTATGTACACTGTGCGCATGAATGACTGCACTGTCCTGAATACATGTATTCTCACCAATTTTCACTGAAGCAAAGTCTCCGCGAATTACTGCGCCCGGCCACACGCTTGCTCTAGATCCTACTTCAACATCACCAACGATTGTCGCCTGGACACTCACATAAGCCTTCAAATCGATTCTTGGAGTGTTCTTTCCAAAGGGTAGTACTGGCACTTCTGATACCTCTTCACTTGAACTGACGCATACAGGTTTTGATATCTAATAAAACATCATATGCTCAATCGGACGGTCAATTTCCTTTGAGCAAGGACTCGATAGCAGATTCAAAGTGCTCTGAAGGTCTCACTCCGATCAGCCTATCGACAACGGTTGTGACCCCTGTGTCTTTGTTCTTGATCTTCAGTCTTGCTGGCTTCCCGTCGAAGAAGATGAGTACGCATGGAATTCCCCTGATTCCGTTCCTGATGGCAAATGCTTGATGCTCGTCTGTATTCACCTTCAGGAATCGAATATCCCGGTTGTCACGGTACTTCTCTTCCAACTCGTCCAGTATTGGACTGAGCGCTTTGCAAGGCCCACACCATTCTGCCCAGCAATCCACAAAGAGAAGTTTGGTCTTCTTCTTCTCAGCATCCACTTCTTCCGGGGTCACATCTCTTACCAAACGCTGCCTACACCAATAGTGGTCCTCGCTAGCGACGTATTGAATGTTGTCATTGTGTGAATCAAAGAAGAAAGAGGAGATCTCACGAGGAAGGCTGTTTCTTCCTCGAAGACCCACAGAAACTCGCCTATGCTACCTCTTCAGCGAGGAGGTCGTCTGCTATCTGCTCATATACCTCAGGTGGCATGACGCCGACAAGCTTGTCGGTTTTCCTGCCGGAGCCATCATCGAAGACTACCCTCTTGCCATCGGCATAGATCAGAACACTCGGAACTCCAGTTATCTGGTTCTTCATACTGAATTCTCGATTATGGTCGACATCTATCTTGACGACCTTGAGTCCTCTGCCCTGATACTTCTCATGGACATCTTCGAGGATTGGGCCGAGCGTCCTGCAAGGCCCGCACCAGACAGCATGACAGTCTACGAACACTACTTTGTTCTCCGAGATTATTTGGTCTAGTTCTGATGAGCTGATGTCTTCTACCATTGTATTCAAGCTCCATCGCTGGTGCGAATCGGTTGTGCGTTCTCCTTACACAACCGTTAAAAGGATTGCGATATACCCAACTCTGTTTCATGGGTTCTTCATAGGTCTGTCCCGCCCGACACTCATCACTTGGACGTGATGATGGTGCCAAAGTTTGATAAGCCATAATCCTTCCACGTCATAGAACTAGGTGATTGCTGTGCCAGTCCTTCACTGCCCCAAGTGTGGTTCGCGACTTGACTTTACGAAAGAAGCAGGGGGCTGGTATGTACGGTGTTCCTCTTGTGCGGTTGAAGTCATCGTGGACGGCAGCAGGAAAGATCTCTTTGACGCCTATGAAGCATATACCGAGGCCATCAAACGAGAAGGGCTCTCTGATGACACTGCAAGAGCTGACTTGCAGAGGAGAAAGTATCTAGGTAGTGGAGCCGCTACTCCCAAGACGAAACGACGCAAGAAAGACCTCTCTATGAGAGTCCAGTCTGAAGCGGCAGTGAGGAAGATCATAGAACAAGGTGGTGGCAGTCTGGATGCCCTTCCTGAGGCACTGCGCTCACTTGTGCTGTCCGGTCGCGATTATCTTGTCAAGTACAAGTACATGCCCTCGACAGATGCAGAGTACGGCATCAAGACGGATGACCTTAGTGTACCCACACGACTCAAGGAGCTACTACACTCCAGAGGGATTACCACTCTCTACAAGTTCCAAGAGGACTCCTACAATGCCATAAACAAGGGTGATGATGTCGTCATTGTTGCGCCCACGGCTCAGGGCAAGACTGAAGGATTCACTCTGCCCATCATCAGGCAGATTCTCATCTCAGTTCAGGAGTCGTTCAAGAATCCTGGAGTGAGAGCACTTCTCATCTATCCAACCAAAGCTCTGGCGAGGGACCAGTTTGATAAGATCAAACAACTTGGAAAGGCATCTGGTCTTACGGTGTCCCTCTTTGACGGCGACATCTCTGAGGATACCAGAAGCAAGATCTATGCCAGCCCTCCTGATATCCTGCTGACCAATCCTGATGTTCTGCACTATCACCTTGGGTGGTCTCAGTCGCGCCTGACGCCTCTTCTTCGAACTGTGAAGTTCGTCGTTCTCGATGAGATTCACATGTATACGGGATCGATGGGAGCTAATGTGTATTATATCATGAAGCGGCTCGAAATGGAATCTGGGAAGTTCCAGAAAATTGGGGCTTCAGCCACAGTAGCCAATCCGAAGGAGTTTGCTGAGATTCTCTTCGACTCAGAGGTCAAGCTGATAGAGTCAAAGAACGCTAAGAGAGGTCCTGTGCACTTCCTCATCTACTATCCTGAAACGAGAAGCAAGTACAGCATGATTGTTGACATTGTTTCTTGGCTACAAACTGGCCAGTTCAAGACTCTCGTGTTCGGAAATACGCATTCTGAGGCCGAGGTCTTGAACATGCTCCTAGGCGAGAGTGGCGTGAAATCAATGGTTCATAGGGCCGGCCTCTCAAAGAAATACAGAAGTAACGTTGAGGACAGCTTTCGTTCCGGGCAGCTACCAGTCATAGTCTCAACTCCCACACTTGAACTCGGGATTGACATAGGCGACCTGAACAGTGTCGTGAGCATGATTGTTTCAATAACGCGACTGACACAGCGAATCGGGCGGGCGGGTAGAAAAGGCCAGGAGAGTGTGGCAGTCCTTGCACTCCGTGAAAATGATCCCATCTCTTCCTTCTACAGGCATGAACCTGAGAAATACTTCACAGATATTGATGCTGCATACACAGAGCCTGAGAATGAAGTGGTCGGCTACTATCAATTGATTGCGGCGGCCATGAGTGGCAGACTCAATGCAGCTCAGTTCTCAAGGCATCATCGGATCCTTCAGAAGCTGTCAGACGACTGTCTCGTCAGGCAACTTGAGGACGGAACAGTCCGCATTGCTGATGACGAGAGGGCAAGAAAGGCATGGCGTGGCTACAATATCAGAGGGATTGGCGACACCGTTCAGATACGTCTCGATAAGAGAGGACTTGGTGAGCGCTCAATGCCCATGGCCGCTCAGGAGCTGCACCCAGGAGCAATCTACCTTCATGGCGGCAAGAACTACCTGTCTGTCGACTTCAAGTACACGACTGGCCTGGGAAGGGCTACAGTGGTGTTGCATGGAGACAGGAGCACTCACACAAAACCGCTATACTATACAATGCCCAAGATACTAGACATTGTCGAGAGGACTAAGATTCTCGGTCTCGATGCTGTCTACTGCAATCTTGAGATGACTCAGACTGTGTTTGGCTATGTGACAAAGGAAACTGGGAGTGGACATATAATTGGCAAGCAGAATCTGCTGACCCCCCTATTGTATACATATCAGACACGTGGATTCGCGTTTACTGCACCTGAGCCTACCAAATCAGTGAGTGACTACATCGCAGGAAAGTACGGGTCCCTTGAGAAAGCCGTGATGGGGCCTGCTGAACTCTATGGAGGCACTTACCATGCCGTCGAGCATGTTCTCATCGAATCCAGCAACATGTTTACGGGAGGCGGTACTCGGGAAATCGGAGGTGTCTCAATGGGCGATTCAGGTATCATCTTTGTCTACGATGGAAGCCCAGGAGGAAATGGCGCATCGAAACTCCTCTTTGGAAAACTAGATGAGGCCTTCAGAAGAGCAAAGACGATACTAGAGAGCTGCGATTGCAACACCATTGATGGCTGTCCTCTGTGCACATACTCATACAATTGCGGTAACAATAACAGTCCATTGTTCAAGATAGGAGCGCTTGAGAGCGTCGAGAAGATACTCTCAAGGGCCGAAACCAAAGTAGACACTGAGGGTTACGTGGGATACCAGCCCCTAGTATAGCAGGAGATGAATGATGTTGACCGAGTTCAGAATTGGTCGCGGGCACGATGGTCCGGCTAGAATTGGAGAATACATCATGGGAACTAAGGTCTACGAAACCCCAGCTCTCACCGGTGCATACGAGTCGGATGATCGCCTCCTACCGTACAAGACGATTGGGAGAACCAAGTTGCACTCTTCAGAACCCCTCTTACTAGCACTGCCCTTTGAAACGGGCCTAGATACTCTCAATGGAGAAGTAGGGGACTCAGACACGCTGCTTCTTCCGACACTGCCCTCTTTCTCAGCCCTCAACGATGACGCAGGAGTTCTCATGCTGAAACACCAGTTGAGCGTACTCGACGAGCTCCGTCCTCATATTGCCCCTTCACGTGTCATTCTTCGTGTTCCTGAGGAGATTGGGTCAGAAGCGCTTACTTTCAACCTGAAGGACTTTCACTCTCTAGGCGTTCGAGCAGGTGCTATGGTCTTTGATGGAATCTTGGGAGAATCAGATCTCAATGCCCTGCTCTCACGCAGTCGTCTGCCCGTATCTTGGTTGGCTCTTGCGCTCGGCAGAATAGCGCCCGGCACGATACCACTTCTTTACTACATGGGCTTTGATCTGATTGACATAGGCCACGCCCAAGAGGCTGCAGCAAAACACCAGCGTCTCTGGCACAATGGAACTGAAGCAATTCGCGCTGACGAGCATCATAGGTATTGTCCCTGCTTTAGCTGCCAGCATCTTGAGGGCATCGGTCCCGCGGAGGAGGCAGATGTTCTTCTCCAGCATAATGTGAATGTGTATGCCTCCATGCTCTCTGAGGCCATTGATGCCATGAATTCGGGACGTCTTCGCTGGCTTGTCGAGTCCACCACTCACTATAGTCCTGCTCTCGCATCGATTCTCCGTAGAGTAGACAGACAGGCATACTCATTCGTGGAAGAATTCACCCCTTCAACCGGAGCCTCAGTTGTTCCTCTTATCGGCCCTGAGTCCTATAATGCTCCTGTTGTTAGGAGATTCCGGGAGTACATAGCCAGTCGATATTGCCCCCCCAGTGGCAAGAAGATAGCTCTGCTACTGCCTTGTTCTGCTCGAAAACCTTACTCTGACTCAAAGTCTCATCGGCGCTTCCTCGAGACCATTGAAGCGTCATTGAGTGGTGCAACGTCCCAGATTGCGCAGATAATTCTGACATCGCCGCTCGGACTGGTACCACGTGAACTGGAGCGCGTTTTTCCTGCTGCAAACTATGATATTCCTGTCACCGGTGAATGGGATACAGAGGAAACAAACTTGGCAGCCGAAGCCCTCGCTACGCATCTTGAGAAGTTTGATTCAGGCGTTGTTGTCGTGGCTCATGTTTCGGGCGGCTATCTAGGTATCGTGAAGACTGCAGAGCACAGAATATCTCAGAGCATTATCTATACTAGTCCAGAGGTTTCACCTACAAGCTGGGAGTCTCGGGAGTCTCTGCAAGAGACCTTGGTCGACCTGAAGAGCATCTTATCTATCAAGGGCTCACGACCGCAAGAGCTCGAGGAGATTGTTCGTGCGACTGCTGACTTTCAGTTTGGTCCAGGGGCAGGGGATGCTCTAGTTCCCGAAGGCGCGAGGCTCATGGGAAAGCCCTACAGACAAATACTGTGTCTGGTCCAGAAGGAACAGGTCTGTTCCTACGTAGCTGATGCTGGACTGCTATCTCTGACACTTGGCGGTGCAAGACGCCTAGCACCACTGAATCGCTATTGGGTTCATCTTGATGCACAGTCCGTCAAAGGAGGATCCATCTTTGCCGTTGGTATTCGAGAAGCAGACCAATCGATTCGACCAGGCGACGAGGTGATTGTGATCAATAGCCACGATGAGGTGACTGCTGTAGGTCGTAGTGAGATGTCGGGTAGAGAGATGTGTGAACTGGAGCGTGGTCGTGCCGTTAGTGTGCGACACAAAGTGGAGGGTGGCTAATGGATACACTATCTGAACAGATTCGGAATACTGTGAAGCATGCGTCGATTCGAGCGCGCGGTGAATCTATTGCTAGGAGGCGGCCAAAGAGTCTCACCACGCCCTCTGCTGCATGGACTGTGCCTAGCCGGATTGGTTCAGTACAGGGAACTGCTCTCTCGATTGTTCTCTCTTCTATTGGATGTGCCCATGCACGAAGCAGCGAGGGTGGTTGCACTATGTGCAGCTACCTCTTGGACGGCACAGACAAGAATCCGACGGAGGAGGAGTTTCTCCTTCAGTTTCAATCAGCAATGAGTAAGCTGGACAAGCATAGTGCGCCTCTCTCTGTAAAGATATACACAAGTGGCAGCTTCTTGGACGCAGACGAGATACCCGCTTCTACACGAAATCAGATTCTAGAGTCCATCTCGAATGATGATCGAATCAAGGAGGTAGTCTTGGAGTCAAGACCGGAGTATGTGACCGATTCGGTTCTTACTGAGGTTCGAAGCATCCTCGGAGACCGTCGCGTAGAGCTTGGCACAGGTCTAGAGAGTAGTAGCGATGTTGTGAGGTCTGTCTGTATCAACAAGAATTTTGACTTGCTGTCATTTCGTGACTCTGTTGACACCGCCAAGCGGCACGGCGTCGGCACGCGTGCGTATGTTCTATTGAAACCTCCGTTCCTCACTGAGCGGTCAGCCCTTCTCGATTCTCAGAAGACGATAAGCGATGCTTTGGCTCTCGGAGTGTCAACAATCTCCCTGAATCCTGTGAATGTGCAGCGCAACACCCTTGTTGAGGACCTCTGGGAGAAGGGAAAGTTCAGACCGCCATGGTTGTGGAGTGTGGTCGAGGTCTTGTGTCATGCGCATAGGCTGGCAGCAGGGTCAGTCAGCATAGTCTGTGACCCTGTAGCTGCAGGAAAAAGCAGAGGTGTGCATAACTGCGGGAAGTGTGATGCATCTGTTGTAGATGCAATTCGAAGATTCTCCTTGGACCAAGATGTAAGGATATTCGAAACCCTTACCTGCGACTGCAAATCGCTATGGCACCATGTACTTGAACATGAGGACGTTACCCTGCAGACTCATACCTGAGTCGAAAGACTAATAGCAAAAGCCATATGTCCGGTGCAGAGCGAAGCCTGCATCCGGCATAGATGAGGTTGTCAATCATGTCTAGGTATGTCACACATGTCCAAGTCTGGTTCTATAGTGAAGGTGCATCACCATCAAAAGTAGTAAGCAAACTGCTTCAATTGGGTTTCAAACCGGTCAAGGGAGCATATGATTTTGTATACGAACATACCGATGAAGAACTCAAGCAGTCAAAAATTGGGACTGTGATTGTGGAGATTGCAGATGCAATCCATAAGACACTGAGCGGCTTCAAGGTCCTGTACAGGTTGGACACTCACAAGCCCGAGGAAGAAGAAGACTACATACCACTAGAGGATATTGATGCTGCGCTTGCAGAAACAAGAAAAGAGCTTGAAGAAATAGAGAAAGAGTAGTAGGCTCTGAAGAGGCACCGGGCTGAGACCCGGTGCCTACCTATCAAAGCGAAGATACTAAATTGAGGTCACTTCTGGCTCACGGCGCTCATACTCGCCCTCACCATGCACGGAGACCTTGATCTTCTTCTGGTCGCCAGGATTCATGCGTGCCCAGTTCCAGACCATGTTGGTCCCGTCAGACACCTTTGCAAGAGTGGGTTGGTCATCCTTAGGTTCAGTGGAAACATACTCGAATGCGGCAGGTATCCAATCAGTCATCTGGATATTCTCTGCTGTCACCTCTCCATTGTTTGACACAACGAGTACCACAATGTATTCCCCTGCGCTTGAACCCTTATTGATGGTCTTCTTCGTCGAGATTGCACGTTTCTTGTAGATGACACCAAGCTCGTGGCTGTCCTTGGGACTGATAGACTCGGTCTGAATTCCAGCAGGGTACGTGTTTGCAGCACAGGTAAACGGTGAGGGATATTCCTTCTCAGGTCTGTTTCTCCATGCCATCACCGCATAGTTGATCTTGACACTCTCACCAGGCTCTAGCTCCCCTACGGAGTCCTTGAGACCCTCGACTTTGAACGTGATCTTGTGTTGCTTCTCGGGGTTTTGGTCCTTGGGATCAATGATGAATTCATATGGCCCAGTGTACTCCTTCCCCTTGATCCAAACTGTTACATGCTCACTCGTGGGAGGCATGATATCGTCTGGGAGGTTATCCGTGATTATAATCTCATTGAATCGAGCTGTTCCAGTATTGGTTACCTCGATTGTGACTTCAACTGGGGTCTTGTCGAAGCTGTTTACAGAAGGTGGGTCGAATGTCTTTGTGCAATCAATCTTGCACACGGACACCATCTGAGGAGCCTTCTCAATTGTGCCAAGCACTCTCTTGGTAACGACACTGACAGGCGTATAGAGGAGATCCTGTGTGCATTTTGGAGTATTCTTGCTTGCCACCTTGAAGGAGGCTTTCCATTGCTGATTTGATGCCATCTCTACGGAGGGTGATGCATTAAGCATCTTCTTCTTTTCGCCACCGCCTTCCGGTGTCACGAAGACCACAGCCTTGTCAAGCCGCACTATCAGATCACTCTCATTAGAGCATTCGAGCGTGCAGTCCCACTGATTCGGTACAGTTTCAGCAGTTTCAATTCCCATCAGAAACTCAGTGACTGCTGTGAGATTGGGATCTAAGACTGATCTCTGCTGTCCTTCTCCCCGGTAGGTAAGGACGATTTCGCCTCCACTCCTAGATTCAGTATTCTCTACTCTTCCTGTTGCTCTGATGACAAGGATTGTGTCTTCATGTGGGTAGATGACAAAATCCTTCCAGACAATCTGTTTGGTGCCTTCATCATACTCTGCCTTACCAGACCTTGCTGAGAGGATTTCAATATCCGATAATTCTGGCGGAATAGTCTTGTTGAGAATAATGTTATCGATTTCTCCATCGGTTTCATTCTTGATGCTTATCGTGATCTTCACCTGGTTATCCTTGCCGCTGACATAGGCCCAGTGAGGTCCGTCAGTTTCAAGGTCTGCGCAGGTATCGAAAATCTCTGAGAGAGTCACGATTGGCGCACCGGTTGATACCTTGTATCGCTTCTCCCATTTTCCACCAATATCCACTTCTCCTGCTGCGAGTGGTTCTTTGCTGATATCGGTGTTGCCACGAGAGTCACCAAGGTGTACCTTCACATTCCAAATACGGCACCTCTTTGAGGTGTTGATGACGCTCAGAACTCCTGAGGTTTCGACGCTCTCGAGCTCGCCAAGTCCACCAAGTTGGACTCTTTCGGACTCCTCGAGATCAATAATCACATTCTTCTTTTTATTGTCGCCCATCTAGTGCACACCCTTTGCCATATGCTTGCTGATTCAGGGAATCTTCTGTCTTCCGTACTGGCTCAAACGGAGAATATCAGTTTAGCTCGTATCTAAACTCGTTGCCTGCTGCCCACTGAGCTGCGAGTTTCTGGTTTGGTGCCATCACTACTGCCTTAATTCCCTGTCCAAACTGCTCAAGATACTTTGAGAATTTGACAGGCTGTTCTTCTGAAGTCCATCGCATTGGTATACTGATACGCGGTTTGGCGTCTATGCACAGACTCACCGCATCCTTTACTGGAAATGTGGCTCCTCCACCAATAGGAGTGATGAGGATGTCCATTTCCAAGAGTTCGAATGGCCCACGAATTGATGTATCCCCTAAATAGCCAATCTTCATGCCTCCCATCTCAATCATGAGACCGAGATTATCAATACGCCCACCTCTCGTTTCATCAATCCTTGAGAGAGCGTAGGGGACAATCCGGATATTGGGTATCTCATAGGGGACTTCATTCTCAAGAACATGAAGAAGCCAGGGCTTGATTCCCTGTGCAGTAGCTTTCTCAACAGTCTCCTTGTTGCCGAGGAACCACGCCTTTGAGTTCACTGATATCGTGTGTGCGTTTCCTAACGCGTCATCTTCCTTGTTTGTTGCCACCACCACTCTCGCGTTAAAATCATCTGGGACAACTGGTTCATTCTCCCAAATTCCTGGATTAAGCAGAACGACTGCCCCTTTAGATTCTAGTGCAAATGATGTGTGTCCAAAGTAGATGATGTTCAGCAAACGATCACTTCCCGTCAGTTTCAATAGCACGGTCGCGCCAGGACTGTTTCTGTCATTGAACCGTTGTGATGATTACTTAAAAGGAAATTGCGACTTTATCCGTTTCTGTCCTGTAGTCGGGCGCGGTTCTCTCTATCTGGAGCGCCCTCTTCAGGGTCTAGTGCTATCTTTTTATGACTCGGTCCAGACAACGAATCATAGGACTCTGCGTTCTTGTCATTCGGCGGAGAGTGTCGACACCATGCTTGAGAAGATACTTGCTGAGAAGTTTAGGAACACTCTGAAACTTGTGTTTTCAGACATCAATAATCAGCAGGATCGCAGGGATGAGCAGGAATTTGTCAAGGATGAAGCACGCATCCGGGAAAAACTGCTTGCCAGAATTGACTCATTTCCATCTGATACTGTTCTCAGTGAAGACTTCCTGGTTGCCGCTGTCGATGGCTCGGGAACAGAGAGTCTTGTCACTCTTGATGACATTCGAGTGCATCTTTTGAGCACATCCACCATAGTGCTCAACACCAACACTAAGCGTGAGTCATTGTTTTCTATGGTGGACCGTGCCACTCTCGAGAATGAGATTGGAGAACAACCCCATATTGATGTGCACTGGCACTCTAGTGTGAGGAATGATGCTAGAGAGAAGATGGCTGAATCGCTGGCTGAAATATACCCCTTGAAAGATATGGTCAGCATAATCCTACCCTTCTTCTGCGACTATACAGGCGGCAAGATTTCTTCAGTTACAGATATTGCAGACACTGAGTTCGCGTCATATGGACCACGTCTTCGAGAGATGAGTGAACTCATCTCACGCACACAGACCCTGACAAATGCAGCAGTCCATGAGGAACTGAGAAAGGTCAGCGAATATGCAGCGGCACGTCGCCTTCTTGAGAGTGACCTGTGTCCAAAGTACCTTCTGCTGGATGGTGCCATGTCGATTTTCATGCACTTTGTCAGGCACTATCCCTCAATGCCCAGCGGATTCATGCTTAGAGACCTCTGTTTTCTTGCTCGACGAAAGGGTGTGATTCTATGCGCAGTAAGCAAGAACCATACCATCCCATTTGCTCATCGTATTGCCGGTCTGGCGAAGGAGCAGCTGGGCGAAGGTGCGAAATGGTTCTGCCATCTTCCTTCCAAAGAAGATCCTGGTGGTGGTCTTCATATCATTGAGGATCGAGCATACATCCCTCCTATGCTGGCTGTTCCCTATCTCTATAGTTTTTCAAGGGATAACAGACCATCCAGAATCGACTTTGACAGGGTCTGGTGGTTAGAGAACATTTTCGTTGATGGTGATCCACAGGCAACACGAGAGAACGAATTGGCTCTCTTCAGAGAGCTTGAGTTCATGTCTAGAGACGCTCGGTGGTACGGCTATCCTGTGGCTCTGGCACTAGCTCATGAGAACTGCAAACTAAGCTTCGAGGACCTTCGTCTTGCCAAAGAGATAGCGCGAGACGTGCGACTGGAATTAGGATTCGATGATCGTAAGACGGAATCATTGAGGACTGACTACAACCTATGATAATGTGAGATGATAGTAATGGACTTGGATAGAGAAAAACTGGGTGAACTCTATGGAAAGGTCGGGGTGGGAAATCAGACCTCCCTCGGCATAATGGGGAATAACCGCGACATAAGCGTGGGCGAGATATTCCTGATCTATTCCAAACGTGATGACCACGAGCGGGTCTTCTTCTTCAGAGTCTTGGACCTAGAGAATTATCTTCGACAAGTAGATGACATATCCCGAGTCGCAAGCACGCTCATGGTCGAAGGAGATGCTTATCTCTCAGGTATTGAACGCAATATGCTTCTCTCAGTTGGCGGAAGAATGCTTGGATTTGCGGAAAAGAACAATAAGGGAGAATGGACTTTCAAGGCTCCGCGGCGCATGCCGGACCATCTGGCCTCAGTGTACCGCCCGATGCCTGGCCTCTCTGACGAATCTGTACGTGAAATGCTTGAATGTCAGACCGATGGGGAGATCGTCGTTGGCAACCTGCAGGTCGGAGAAGACACTCTCGATGTCCCTGTCAGAATCCCGTGCAAGTATCTGCCCATGCATGTTGGCATCTTTGGGTCAACGGGTGCAGGGAAGAGCAATCTCATGATGGTCCTCATCAAATCAATGATTGACACGAACCTTGATGCAGTCCGCAATCCAAATACTAAAAGCACCAGAATCTCGGCCTTCTGTATTGATCCCCATGATGAATTTGCTAAGGGTGTCGACAAGTTTGGTATTCAGCGTGTCGTAGAAGATATGAGCGACAAAACGCGTTCCGAGGTGATTGGCGAGTTCTATTATCTAACGACACACAGAAGCGCGACTACACGTGAAATTGGCAGGTATGCTCGTGAGATTCGCATTCTGTGGTCTGAGATTCAGCCAAGAGACCTCTACTCAATCATGGAGTTCTCTCCGCAGATGTCGTCGTTCATTGATGCGCAGTATGCAGGTTCCAATGAAGATTGGATAGGCAGAATCATCGATATGGATGAAAGCAGTGATGACTCGCAGGGAACCCTCAAAGCAGTGAAGCGCAGGTTGAGATTCTTGGAACGCTCTCCAATATTCATCAGGGAAGGCAGCTCCATACTTGAGGACATCTACTGCGCCATGGAAACCGGTCGGATTCTTGTTGTCAACACGAGCCTCATGAGCGACCAAGAGCAGTTCTTACTCACCACAGTAGTCACACGTACACTTTCGGACATGCGTCGAGCTCTGAAGAGCAGTGGCAATCTCGGCGACTTTGAACGTCAGGGTGAAATGCGGCTCCCGAGGAGTTTCTTCAACCGGGTGAAAGAACGGGCTCGGGCATTCTACAGTAAGGGTGGAGGAAGAGACAGTGCTGAGGTCCGTGATCCTCGGTCGCTTCCTGTGATTCAAGTCACTGTGGAGGAGGCACCGACGATTCTGAATCCTGAGTTGATGCGGGGTCAGTCCGTATTCAAGGATATATCTCGTCAGGGCCGTAAGTTCAACATAGGCCTCCTCGTTGTGAGTCAGCAAGTCAGCGTTCTCGATAATGTCATCCTGAGTCAGATGAACACCGAGATCAACCTCAGGCTCGGAAACGAACGTGAGATAAGGGCGTGCATCGAAAACGCCAGTGTGAACATCTCAGGCTTTGAGAGCGAATTTCGAGTTATGGCTCGTGGTGAGGCCATTCTCACAGCATCATACAGGGAACTCCCCTTGCCAGTTCGGATTCCTCTCTTCGATGATATCTATGAAAAGGATAAGCATAGATACAAGGATGCCAAGCCAAAGAAGATGGAAGAGCATATCATGTGAGGTTTGAAAATGTCCGCTCGAATTGCTCACATCTCTGATACCCATCTGGGAGCCCGACCTCGAGATGGTGTTCGCCCCAATGTATGGGGTCAGGAGATGAGAACTCAGCTCTTGGAGAATGACTTCTACGAGCGATTTGCTGAGATTTTCGAGAGGATTGCTGCACTCGATCCCCCTGTTGACTTGGTAGTCCACTCAGGAGATCTCTATAACTCCCCATGGGAGGGCAACCCGTCACAGCCCCCTGTTGTCGCTCAGGAGACTGCAATATCTGTGCTTCAAAACTTCATCAAGAAGACGCACATTCCTGTCCTAGTAATCGAGGGCAATCACGGTCTCTACAGGCTGCTTGAGGTTTCTCTCTTAGATAGCCTCAAGATGGCAGTGCCCGGATTGGATGTTGCAACCCAGCAAGACATCAAGGCAGCGATTCGTGAGGATAAGCCGTTAGTGTACTCCTACGAGAAACTGGATGTGTTTTGCTTTCCCTTCATCGACCATGAAGTGCTGCGGTCATCAGGCATGCTTCCTAGGTTTGATGATTGGATTCTTACCCAGCAGAAACGGGAACGCCTGCGACCAGCAGTTGGCGTAGCTCACGGTATGGATTTGGACAAGACCCTGTACGACGCAATGTTCAGTATGAACTACGACTACATAGCTCTCGGTCACGACCATAAACAGGCGAAACAGTCACAAAAGGCATGGTATGCAGGTTGTCCTGAGAGATGGCGGTTCGATGAATCCGATCATGAGAAGGGATTCCTAGTCGTCGATATCAAGGTCAATGAAGATCCAGTTGTCACTCCATACATCCTCGAGTTTGTGCGTCCCGTACTGAATGAGAAGATTGTGCTTGCTGATGATGATACAGCTGAGTCTGTTACAGAGAAATTGCGCGCCTGGTTCTCTGAGAAGGGTCTCATTGCTCCTTGGGATTCACACACTGCTGGACGAGTTCGTATTGTCTTGGAGGGCGGCTCGAGCCGTGTGGGCGCTTTTGACTTGGGCGTGGCCCTCGAGACCTTCAGATTGAAAGTGCTCTCACAGGACTCGGAGTACAATGTGGCTCAGTTCGTCTGGTCCGCCAAGGAATCGGTTGATTCTGAGTATGTTGCAGCATCATACCCTGAGATTGAGTCCGAATATCTGATTGAGGACCCGGAAAAGGACTTCCGTGACTATCTCAGCACGCTGGAAATCGACAAGAGTCTGGATCTCGATATTCTCACCAAGATTGCTGTCACTTCTCTTGAGTTCGCAGTCGGAACCAGAGATGGGAAGATGACCTCCGAGTCGCTCACGAGGGATGATCCATGAAGCTCTTGAAGCTAGAGGTTCACAATTTCAAGCCATTTCGGGAGCTGACTCTACCAAGTGATGAATCTGATCTCCCAAACGGGCTCATAATTATCCGAGGTCCAAACTCCACTGGAAAGTCATCTCTTTTTGAGTCGATACTCTGGGCTCTGTGGGGTTCAGACTCATTGGGACTGAATAATGATGAACTCGTCAGTTTCAGTTCGACATACTGCAGTGCCACTCTGACATTTGATGTGGCTGGAGCCCAGTATAAGATAGAGAGGTCATACAGTTCTGCAGACAAGACAAATGCAGTACTCTACATAAGGTCTGGGCGTGCTTGGAAGAGAATCGCCGACAAGACTCAGTCCGTTGCAGCGAAGATAGACGAGATTCTAGGCTTGGAGTGGAAACAGGCTCAAAACACGCTCTTGGTCCGCCAGGGAGAGGTTGCAACGATATCTACAGCTGGTCCTGTGGCGCTTCGAAATCTCTTGGTCGAAATCTATGATATTGAGCTGCTCAATCGCATGTCCAGTCATCTTGAGAATTTCGAGTCGAATCTTGACACGAGAATCAAGAATCTCCGTGATGACTATCGCTCACCTGAGGACATCAAGGAACAGATAGGTCAGAATAGAGCACGAATCAAGGACTATGAGGCATCGATAAAGAGTCGAAGTAAAGAGATAGTTTCAGTTGAGAAGCAGCTAAGGGGTATCCCTGATAGTGCCACACTGAAGACAGTCCGCAGAATATCTGATGAGATCGAGAGGAAACAACATGAACTTGATCTCAGTCAGAAAGAGATTGAAACGAATCTTCCGCAGGCAGGCATACTCGATGCTGAAACTGCAATCATCGAGGCCCGTTCAGAATCACTCAAGAGAGAGAAGGAGCGAGTAGACTCAGAGCGAGAGGGCCTGAACGCTGATGTGACAGGCATCTCTGAGAAGATGGGCAAGATCTCTGGAATGCATGAAGATTTGAACGAGAAAATAGACATGCTCACTAGAGCTCGTGATGGCAAGGATGAGGCGGTTTGCCCTACCTGCTCGAAACCTCTGTCAGCAACGGAGCGTGACAGTCTTGTGTCTAACTACAAGAAGGCAATGCGCGATGGTGAACTAGGTGCTAGAGAGCTTGACAAAGAGCGGAAGCTGAAGATAATCGAAGCCAAGAAGCTCGAGCAGAGGCTTTCTGCCATCTCTCTCTCCACTAATGCATTGCAGAAGATAAAGTCAATTCAGGAACACATGCAGAGCATACGACTGTCCATCAAGAAGTCCGAACAGGAACTCTCAGACCTGCTTAGGGCCTTGGACATTCCTGATGTGAAATCTCTTCTCAAGAAGTTCGGAGTATCAACGCTTGAGGAAGTCCACAATAAGATTGGCAACCTGGAAGCTGTTCTTCGAGAGGCAAAGAGAGGGACCTCCGAAATCGAAGAGAACATTCGAAAGGAACAGACGCTCATCTCAGAACTGGAAGGGAAAGAAGTCCAGATGCGACAGATGGGTGCTGAGATTAAGGAACTGGAAAACCTCAATGTGCATGCAAAATACGTACGTCGGAATCTTGTGAACGGATTTGTCGCAGATTACGTCTTTCAGAAGAGACTGATTGGCATCATCAGGAGTGCAACGAATCAGTATGTGCAGTCCTTCACAAACGGTCAGTACACACGCATCGACCTCGAGCCCACTCCAGCCACAAAACGTTCTGGTGCTGGGCTGCTTCTCAAGATATGGGATGAACGCGACCAGGCATGGAAGAAGACCTCACAGCTCAGCTTTGGAGACCGGACTGCAATCAGTCTCGCGCTTAGACTTGGAATCAGCCGTACTATGAGCAGAATTCGTCCCCTGAAGAACAGCCCCATCATCACACCTCGCGTCAAGACAGTGATGCTTGATGAGCCGCTCGGAGGGCTTGATAAGGCTCGCAGGGAGTCCGTGGTTTCTAATCTGATGAATGACAGCAATTTCAAGCAGATTCTATTGATCACACACACCGATGTGCAGGGATGGGAAGGTGTTCCCATTGTTGAAGTGGCCAAGGCTGGTCTGGGGAGCACTGCAACTTTGGAGCTGTGATATATTGCTCTTTTCGCCTAGGGCCAAATATTAATGAGCAGCGTAGATTGACAGTGCATCATGGGCACTGAGATTGCGAATGGGTCTCGGATTGCGAGGTCGGTTCACCGAATTGATCACATGCTCCTTCAGGGTGGACGTCGTCTGTCACGATTCCTCACCGAGTATCGCTATCTCATCGCAGTACTATTGATTGGCTTCGTGGTCTGGTCTGTTGTCTTCAATATTGCAATGGTTGACTATCTGAACACTCGTTTCTGGAATTCACGAAGTGCATGGCTAGGTCCACTCCCCGGTCCTGGCGAGTTCAACTTCTTTGGATACACTATACAGTACCAGTTCGAGGGCTACAGCGATTATTCGTTCTACTATGTTCACTGGGGATACAACATGCTCAATGGAGTCATGCCATACTCAGGGGACTTTGGCTATCTAGACATGGATGGGATAGTCAACGAGAATGGCGCTTACATGTTTCCGCCTCTTACAGCCTATCTATATGCTCTTGGCATTGCTCTGGAAAGAATAATTGGGCCGGGAAACTGGGGAATTGGGCTCCTCTTCGCAGTATTTGGCTATACCACCATTCTTCCAGTGTACGGAATTGCAAGAGAGCTATCGAAGAATCCGAGAATAGGGGAGATCGCAGCTCTAATGTACGCGATCAATCCCCTAGTACTCTATCATATTGACTATATTTGGCTCAATCCAGCACCCTTCTACTTCTTCTTCTTTGCAGGATTCTATGCTCTCCTGAAGAAACAGCGGCATACTGCAACGATACTCATAGTGACTGCTGCGCTCTTCAAGCAGACTGCGTGGTTTCTCGGAATTCCCCTTGTCATCTACCTACTGGTTCGAGCTCGCGACAGGAAGACGAAGGTCACTGAGGGGACTGGCCTGAACGGCTATGACAATGGTGTGCTCGATGATGACGGGAAGGAGAAGCCAAGAGCTAGAAGATTCGACTTCCTGTTTGAGTACTTCGATTTTCGAGGCTTCGGAGTGAGTGTCATTGTGGCGCTCTCCTATGTAGGTGCAATCATGCTGCCCTTCATTCTAGCGCAACCAGACTTCCTCAAATTCTGGTCATTGGCACTAGGTCATTTTCCCTTAGACAATTATGTGGACCCACCAGCCTACAATGTCCCGGTAAGATTGCCTGTCCTTCCCATCATGAACAATATGCCTGAGTTTGCGGAGCTCTTTGATTTTGCTATCATTACACAAGGTCCGCTCTTTTTTGGAATCGTCGTATTTGCAGGACTGATGCTCCTCCTTGACAAGTACAAGGGCGAAGAACATGTGTATCTGCGTCGAATTCTCTTCCTCACAATGCTTCTCATGCTGTGGACCGATCTGGCTGGGCCTCGGGGAGTCTTCAAGTACTACTTCGCGATGTTTGGTCCCTTCTTCGCGATTCTCTCGTCGGCTCAGATGATTCGTGGAAAAGGAGAGCATGTGCCATTCTCAGCTTCAATGATATGGATGCCAATCCTATTCTCACTCCTTATCTTACTTCCCGACCGCAACTACTACCTTGGATATGTCCTCCTGATCTTCATTTCATACTCCTTATCGCCCCTGTTTGATCGACTCTACGGTCTCATCAAACGTCCCTTCTCCTACCTGAGGACTCTCCTGGCACGCCATCTCAGTCTACGTTTCGGAACTATCCAAATTCATGGGTCGACTCAATCCCTATCGCTCAGCACGTTGCGAAGGATTACCGTTGTTGTGTCTATGGTGTGCGGCTCTGCGCTTCTAGTACTGGGCATGTCTGTGTGTTTCGACCGATTGACCGCATCCCTTGCAGTCATCATACAGTCCATGCTGTTGATGGGAGTCATGGTCTTCGTGGGTATGCAGATTATCTCAATAGCAGGCAACGGGCTTCTATCAGAACAGGCGCGACAGAGTGATTTCAACTATGTCGTTCGGACACTGTCATTCACGTTGGCAGCTGTTCTCTTTATCTTTGGAATCGATACCTACGTTCTTAGCTGGGCTGTTGGTGGCCCTCTCGAGAGCCAGCTCATGATTGTTTCTAGTATGTTGATAATGATGTGGGCCCTAGGACTTGTGATACGTATTGCGAACAGACCCAGACTATTGTCGGATATCTTTCTCATCTTGGGGTGTGTCATCGGGACTTGGGTCTGGTATTCGCTTGGAGACGTCTTGTTCATGCTTCTCGGGTGGACTTGTATCGCAGGACTGGTGGTCCATCTCCTGCTGACCATTGGCACTGTTTTAGGTCAACGTGCCTCTGTGGAACCTAGAACCATCCCCGTGCTTCCGAATGCGGCAGAGTCAATGACAATCTAGGAGGTGCGGTCATGTCCACAAGGAACGAATCCCATATCGCTCGACTCGAAGCTCTTGCGCGCGCGAATATAGTCCTGATTCTCATCCTAGTGGTAGCTGCTATTTTTTGGGGCTTGGTCTTTGCATGGTCCGCCTCCGATTTTGTCGCAGATGGGAGCCGACCATTCAGGGGGGTTTGGGGTGGCGTGGGTTCGTTTGATCTATTCGGATATACTGTCTATTACGACTTTGAGGGTTATGTGGACTACGACTATTACTACTACTCGTGGGGTGAGCGATTTCTTAGCGGCATTGCTCCCTACTCGGACACATTCGACAGGACCTTCGTAGATGGAACCCCGTGGAACACACCATACTTCTTCCCACCACTCTATGTCTATATGTGTGCATTCGGCCTGGTCTTGCCTATCGACCCCTTTGGAATCGGATTCATCATCAGCCTCTTCGGATATCTCACTGCATTTCCGATATATGGTATCAGTGCCTTTCTAGCGCAGAACAGAAGGGTTGGTGAGATATCCGTTCTCACGTACCTATTCAGTCCACTGGTGCTCTTCTACACCGCATTCAAATGGCTCAATCCAGCACCCTTTGTGTTCTTTGTGATGCTGTCATTCTATCTCTTGATGAAAGGTAGAAGGCTTTCGGGGGCTCTTGCTATGGTGACAGCCGCACTCTTCAAGCAGACCGCCTTCTTTCTAGCCCTTCCACTTATCGCCTACATTATGAAGAGGGCTCCAGCGAAACAGCCTGAAATCGTTGGTGGCAAGAGACCTCCCGGTGATGAACTTGACTTGAAAGGATTTGCCAAGATAGTTCTGGCTGTTCTTGTCTATTTAGCGGCCGTGTCTCTGCCATATCTCTTTGATTTTCAGAATTATCTCTACTACATCTTTCAGCGACCAGGCGGCTTTCTACTAGAAGACCTCACCAGTCTTCCCGATGTGTCCCAGCCGATATCACCGGCTGTCCTCTTGATTTTCTTAGGCGCACCAACCTGGTTGGTCGACATTGTGAATAAGGCGACATACTACAGTATCTTTCTAGCCATTTCCATGCTCACGCTTCTAGTCTTGATGTTGCTTCAGATTAAGGATGACAGCAAACTCCCAGCGTACTGGCGCCGTTTGTTCTTCCTCACACTACTTCTCATGCTCTGTATGCATGTCTTTTCACCGCGGGGAATGTACAAGTACTACTGTGTCGCATTGATCCCATTCTTTTCCATACAGTCTGTGTCAAGTATGATTTCAGTGAAGAAGCAGATAGTGAAGCCATCGTTATTCATGTTGTTAAATCCAATATTGTTTGGGCTCCTGATTCTAATACCCAATCGCTATGTATACATCGCATTCATAATTCTCATGCTTCTGGGATACATCTGCCATAAGCAGTTCTCGCTCGTGCAAGAGGTCGCAAGTAACTGGCTACGAAGACGCGTACGCGCTCTCAGACAGTCGATATCAAGAGGCAGAGACCTCCCCGTCACTGCTGTGCAAGAAGATGAAGCTAGCCTTCCGCCTTGAATTGTTCAAGCTCTTTCTCTTTCTTCTCTATCTTCTTCCCTATACTAGCGATTCTAGCGTTTAGATTCTCCATCTGTTCGATGTAGGTTTCTTTTGGCATGGCTCCAGATGCATACCTCTGTTCAATATGCTCGCAGAGCTGCTCAACTGATTCTGTCTCTTTTAATAAGGATCTGATGTCTGCCTCAATATCTGCAGCCCTATTCTCCTCGGGAGTCTTGAACTGCTTTGCTGGCATCATGACACCCAGTTGCTCTTGCGTCTTCTCCGCAAACTCTTGGAACTGACCTCGTAAGGACTCAATATGAGACTCAACATTCCCGACCTGTTCATTCAGCTTGGAGATGTCTTTCTGGAGGTCAAACACAGCATTGACCAGCCTTCTGAGTGTCTGTTCGAATTCCGCTGTAGGTACAATATCTGCCTCTGCCAGCTCCCCTCTTGCCTTGGCACTCTCTGTCTTTGTTTGCTCCTTGGCAGCAGTGCTGAGCTTTGTCGTCTGCAATTCTCCGCTCAACCACTTGAATGCGCTTACTGCAAAGGTCGTATTTCCTTCGTGCTTCAAACCACCGCCCCTTCTGAAGATCTCATAGCTCCCAATGCATATTATACGGCCTTTTCCAGCCTCTGCAGCTGCAACAATGGGCGCCTTACTTGGCTCTGCCACCTCTGATGTCCGTGCTAGAGTAACTGCCTTGCCACTGACATGAAGACTGCAGGCCGAAGGAATGAGCAGTTCCTTCACGTTCTCGGTTGTCGGATGAGCGGCAATGTCTTTGATGATTGGCATGGTGGGAATCCCAGCGTTATTCCTGTCATCCTTGACTGCTGTATTATCGAAGGCGATCCCAAACTCCTGTGATATCTGTGACATATTGTTCATGAGGCCTCTATCGCCTCCTGAGAGTGATAGCAACATCAGACCGCCCCCATTCTTGACGTACTTCTGCAGGACATCTATCTCAGTAGGTCGTACTTTGGAGCTATTCGGACATCCGAATACCAAGACATCCGCTTCTTTAAGATTCTTGGCAAGAAGCATGAACTCCGTATAGGGTTCCACGTCAAAGTCGTTGTCCCTCAGGATTTGACCCAGTTCAGAGTATGTACTGTCCAGCTTTCCACGCTCGTTTTGTGTCTGGTCGAAGTAAACCTTTGGTCTTCTTCCGCTCAAGAGGATGCACCCAAGTAACCTATTATTCTGATTCGGGTCAATCACGCTAATTAGACTTGTGCGCACGTCACTCAAGCACTTCGAATTCTTTATTTTGCTCTTATTCGAAGTACCTGAACATGAGTTCAAAGGATTGTATCTTCTGCAAGATTGTTCAAGGCGAGGTGCCATCCTCGGTGGTATTCCAGGATGACATCTGCATGGCCTTCATGGATGTCTTTCCAATAACGGCCGGACACTGTCTACTCATACCGAAGAAGCATTTCGTTAACATGATGGATGTTGACCATGACGTTCTGTCTCACATGTCTGTGAAACTATCAGAGCTGACAAAGGCAGTATCGAAAGTGACTGGAGCAGACGGTGTACTCAATGTTGTAGCAAATGGCGAAGGAGCTGGGCAGGACGTGCCACACCTGCATTTTCATGTGATTCCAAGAAACAACGCCGACCCATTTGGTTTCAAGTTTCCACCCGGGTATCACGATTCAATGGCTCCGCGAGACGAGTTAGATCGGATGTCCAAACGGATTAGAAAGTCGCTTTAGATGTTGAGAAGGTTGAGTCCTGTCTTCTCATCGCGAGTTCTCGTCAATTCCGGAATCTCAGTGATGGTGAGTTCGATTGTGACCGAGACCTGGCATCCCGCAAGGAGATGACCACCATAGCACCTACCGGTTTCGTCTGCTGCAACGATATGAGCATGCACTACATATTTCTCGTCATGCTTAGAGATATTGCCAATGCCCGAAACAATCTCAAGGTCTTGTTCTACTGTGAAATCCTTGTAGCCATTCAGATCTCTGTCGAAGTAGCCCAAATGTGCTTTTGAAACCACACCTATCATGTTGAGGTGCGCTGACTGGATTCTGTTTTCATTTGCAATCTTTTCGATTGAACTGAGAATATCCTCGCCGGGATAGAGTCGAGCGACTAGTACTTTTCCCGTTGCCTTCGTAGTATGTACGCGAACCATGGGTGACGGTAGACACGCTCTTCTAATGAAGGTCACGGAGGACGCTCGGCCAATGGGAAGTGCTTATCAGTCATCATCATTCCACCAAATCTGTGGATGACCTTAATGAAGGATGAGATACCGACAGATGATAATCAGTCTTCATTAGAGGACTTCCTCGGAGCAGAAGAGGCCGAGGCACCTCCTGCACCTTCTGCAAAAGGATCTCGAGAGAAGAAAGCAGCCGCATCTAGTCGAGGCACTCCTCTGGAACCGCCTACATCAACTCCCCTCCCAGAGACTCAGTCAACAAACGATGAGGAGGAAGAAATAGTCGAGGAGGATGGCGAAGAACCATCAATTCACGTCAATATTGGAGAAATGGACAAACCAAAGGAGTTGCCTCCCTCCTTTCTCCTATCCATAGATTACTCTGGCCCATTAAACAAGGCGGTTGCTAGGCTGTATGAGCCGAAATCGAAGAGGGTCTATTTCTGGATCGATAGTACAGGGCATAAGCCATTCCTCTATACTGACTGGCCGCCACAAGTTGTTGAATCAAAGGTGCGAGGCAATCCTGGGTTTGTGAGGACCGAAACTGTCCAGCTTCATGATCTCTTGCATGATAAGCAGGTGACGATGACCAAACTCATTGGTGACAATCCTCTCAGCATTGGTGGCGGTGCTGCATCGATGAGGGAAAAGCTCGTTGATGCGAACAATGTTAGTCATGCTTGGGAAGCCAACATTCGATATCATCTGTGTTATACGTATGATACGGGTCTTGTTCCCGGTCTGATGTACAAGATAGAGCGGGGAAAGCTGATTGCATGCCAGCCTGATGTGGACACAAAGATCCTCAATGAGTTCAAAAAGACAATCGCTGATGAAGAGGGTCTCGAGTCTATCATATCTACGTACTCCCCCATGTTCTTCACTGAGGTTCCGGACATCAAGAGAATCGCTCTTGATATCGAGGTCTACACCCCGGTCGTCAATAGGGTTCCGGACGCTCGGGTGTCTCAATATCCTGTCACAGCCATAGGCCTATCCGATAGCGATGGACTCAATCAGTGTTTCGTACTGCGTCGAGCTGGACTATCAGATGGAAAGAAGAGCAAGGATTTCCCCAAAGAGCTTGAAGTAGCCTTCTTTGATGACGAGAAAGAAATGTTGGTCGAAGCCTTCAAGATCATTGACAGGTATCCAATTGTACTGACCTTCGTTGGAGACACTTTCGATCTCAAATATCTCTACAACCGTGCGAAGCAACTGAGAATTGATATGGACAAGTACTGCCCAATTGTAATTCGCGGCAACCAAGACCCACGAAGAGAGCAGGCCGATCTGAAACGTGGAATACACGTTGACATGTACAAGTTCTTCACCAACCCCTCAATCAAGGTCTATGCACTCTCAGGAGCATATCAACGTGAGAATCTGGACACCATTGCCGAGGGTATTCTGGGTGAACGAAAACTCAAGCTGAGCGACAACATCTCTGCATTGTCTTACTATGAACTTGCTCATTACTGCTGGCTCGATTCGAATCTCGTCCTCAGATTCACAAAGTATGAGAACAACCTGCTGCTTCGGCTCATCGTCCTTCTCATGCGTGTCTCTAGGATGTCAATGGGTGAGGTCACTCGATTCTACATCTCCTCTTGGATTCAGTCACTGTTCAGGCAGGAACACAGAGCACATAGCCAGCTTATTCCACGACGTGTCGATATTGATACAGTCAAGCAGTCTGACGCCCAAACTGAAGCATTGATTGGCGGGAAGGCCTTCAAGGGCGCCATTGTGATTGAGCCTGTGGCTGGCGTGCATTTCAAGGCGACAGTGCTAGACTTCGCCAGTCTATACCCAACAATCATGAAAACGCACAATATCAGCTACGAAACGATTGACTGCCCCCATGAAGAATGTAAGAATGCAGGTGATAATAGGGTTCCGGAGACCGATCACTGGGTCTGTAAGAAACGACGAGGGATGATCAGTCAGACGATAGGCTTCTTCCGGGACACCCGCGTGAAGTGGTTCAAACCCAAGAGTAAGGACCGAACATTGGATGAACGTACAAGGAACTGGTACTCGGTCGTGGAGAAGGCATTGAAGGTGTTCGTCAATGCATCCTATGGTGTCACGGGCGCCAGACATTTCGAGCTCTTTTGCATGCCCGCTGCAGAAAGTACCACTGCCTTTGGGCGCGATGCCATTCAGCGAGCCAAGGCAAAGGCAGAGGAAATGGGAATCAGGGTGCTCTATGGTGACACAGACTCTGTCTTCCTGGACAATCCGACAAAGGAGCAACAGAAAGAATTGGTCCAGTGGTCGCGAAAAGCTCTTGGAATAGACCTTGAAGTTGAGAAGACCTACAAGTATGTCGCGCTCTCAGATAGAAAGAAGAACTACATTGGTGTCTACACAGATGGGAAGGTGGAAGTCAAGGGACTAAGTGGGAAGAAGCGGAACACACCAGACTATGCCCAGCAGGCATTTAGAGAGATGCTCGAAGTACTGAGTCGAGTTGATGATGCAGAGGGATTCGAAACAGCAAAGGCTGGAATACGTCAAATCGTGAATCGTGTCATCGATAGGCTTGAAGGGAAGGCTAAAGACTACACTCCTGAGGAACTGGCCTTCCGAATTCAAATCACGAAGCGTCTGTCTGAGTATCCTACTGACATGCCGCACGTCAGAGCAGCAAAGATGCTGGTTGAGAAGACGAAAGATCCCAATAGAGTGCTACCTGGGACAATCATTGAGTTCATCCGAATCAAAGGGCCAGGTGGTGTCCTTCCAGTTGAACTTGCCAAGCAAACGCCCTATTGGGTAGACAAAGACGTGTACATCGACATACTGAGGGGCGTCTTCGATCAAGTCTTAGACTCTTTAGGCCTTGACTTCAGCGAGTTTCTTGGTTTCACCACCCTAGACAAGTTTTTCTAACGACATAACAGTATGAGGGTCTGAATAAGAAATTCTTATAGCCGAAGTGTGATACACGCAAGGAGACCTAGAGCCTGACATACGATGCTTTCGACGGGGTATTTGAAATATGAAACTGAATTACCGCGAGTTTTTCATGCAAAAAATGCTCATCATGTTCAAACCCGAAGACATTGAGATGTCAGCAAAGGACTTCATATCGACATACGCTTCTTACATGGAAGATGTCGGAATAGTCGGCAAGGGCCCTGATGGATATGCAATATACCCCAGCAAGACAGCACCGGTCAGAGAACAGCATTTTCCATTCTTTGAGGAATGGGTGCGCCTTACGGATGCTTTGGACATCAATGCGGTTGTTGGGCTTGATATGTATACTGATGGATGGTTTGCCAGAGATCCGAAGTATCAGACCATGAATGATAGGGGGATAAAGATGGAACATCAGATCTGCCCCAATCGCCCGGAGTTCTGGCAGTACGGTGCTGAGATAGTGAAGGAGATCGGGTCATATCCAATCGATGAGATTCTTCTCTTTGGAGCGGGTTATATCAGAGATCAATTCTGCTTCTGCGACCGTTGTCGAAAGGAGTTTGCACCCATGGTCGATCAAGAGCCCAGTCGGCTCACATATCAGTATATCTCGGAGAATCCGGAACATCATGAGAAATGGCACAAGTTTCGGAGTGAAAAGGTGCATCAGGGTCTTGCCTATCTGAAGGATGCCGCTGTGGAGGCAGATGATGCGACTGGGAGAGAGAAACCTCTCAGGCTCTCAGTTGAAGTGCTCCTTGATCCTGAAACAGGTCTCTCCGATGGTGCAAAGAACGAGTATGGCTATGATCACACTAGGATTGGGGAGATTACAAAGAATGTCTTGATTAATCTCTTCCCATGGTCTCCTGTTATCCCCACCAAGGGGACCTCTGAGTACAGCGAGCTCGTAGAAGCGCTCTATTTTGTGAATGAGTTCACGAGGCGAGGAGGGAGAGCATCTCTCTTCCGTTGGGGCGTAACGACCTTGGAACAGCTCCAAGAGCTCAAGGCATTGGGTAAGGATGTTGGAATTGACAGAATTGTAACGACGTTCCACTACCCCTCTGACTATTCTCGTAGACGAGAGAGCGCGATTGGCAACTTCTAGAGATGTGTCTCTTCATAGACGTGAGCCGCAGTATGGACATACTCTGCTACCAGCTCTGATATTTCTTCCACAGGAAAAACACAATGTCTGTTCCTGGTTCTCTTTTCGAGCATCGTCAAGGAACGGACTGAGTTCGCCCTGAGTGAAGAGAGCGCCAATCCCGTCAACAGATTCGTTTCGCTTTATGTTGCAGACACTGCGACTATGCTCATCTTCTGTTGGGACTGCTCCCTGTAGATCTGCATAGATACCCCTGCTCTCTCTCTCCCGGTATTGCTGTGTGTTTCTATCATCTCGAGAATCTTGCCATGTCGTGCGTCTTCCATCGTAGCGATCTTCTTCTGGCACCATTACTTTCTCTAGAGTCTCGAAATCATGTCTGTAGTCTTCCGAGCCGTACCCGGGATCAGTGGCAGGTCGATTGGCAATTCGGTCTCTAGGCGCCTGATTTGTCCATTGGGGGTCATCAGTTCCAATCCCTTTTGCTGTTTCAACATACTTGAAATGCTCGTTCTTTTTCAGGTCTTCGTACTCGTTGGGCGTCAGCCCCATTATCTCTAGAGCTCTATCTCGTTCAGCACATCTCTTTGAGAGCGGGCAGCAATAGGCGAGGCTGCTATGACATAGAGCCGCCATTGCACGTTCCTGTCGAGACTTGAAAATGGGTGCAATCCTCTTGTTGCCCAGTACAATGGAGTCGCCAACAGCTCTCATCTCAGCGTAGCCACTCTGAGCAAGTGCCTCGATGAGTTCTTTCGCAGGGTATGTTCTTCCCTCAATAATCACGTTACCCTCAGTCTTGTCAAGTCTCACTGGTCTCTCAGTGACTTTGTTTCCGTCGTAAGTAGGATACGTTGTCATGACCACCACTAGATGACCATTTTGCTGTCATACGAGCATTCTCTCTGAACAATACAATGGTATGTATTACCTCGGGTCGCATGAATAGGGGACACTTTAATATCTCAATGAGCTCTAGATTCGCATACAATGGGACCAATAGGTTTCATGGAGGTATCATAATCATGGGCTGCAAAGCAGAAGGCGCTGCACAAGGCTACACAGTCTTAGGCGGTATAGTACTTATCCTCTATTCACTACAGAGAATCATCAATAACATTAGCTCACCAGGACCCGGAACAGTCGAAGGTTTAATGCAGATAGTGTTGGGTTTTATGGTCATCATCCTTGTCGCATTAGCATTTGATGCATGCGGATTCACTCATTGGAAGCTTCACCGATCTGGGCTTCTCTTGGCACTTCTCGGTTTCGTGATCATTCTGATTGTGTCTTGGCCTGGAATCACACTTGACCCATTCGCTTGGCTGCAAAGTCTTGACACTCTTGCAGGCTTCATGATTCTACTGGGAGGCCTTCTTCTACTCGCACGATCCTGAGGATAGAATTGTCTTTCCGGAATCGGTAATTAGATAATGGCGAGCATCTTCACTCGAACCAGCAATCAGAGGACAGTGTCACCATGGACGAGAAACACATCAAGACTCTTCGATACCTGGGATTCAATATTCGTCGACAGGACTTGACAAATGATTATTGGAAGAGGCGCGCTGCAGAGGCTCTGGCGCTCACTACTCAAGACAGAGATGTGTATGGCTGTCTTGACCACACCACAGGCGAAGGTCTGCGTGTCTTCGACGTAGAGGGCACGGAATACCTTGATGTCACAGGTGGAGTGGCTGTTCGTGCATTTGGACTTCGATACAAGCCATTCCTCGATTTTGAGGCCGGTTTGATTGATGTGGTCCATGAGCTTCCAGGACAGGATTTCGACGCGATTCCTCAGACGCTTCTTGCTGAACGTGTTGCTGCAATCACTCCTGGAAACCATAAGAAACGAGTAATGTTCACAACCTCCGGCGGACGGGCGGTCGAGGGATGTATGAAGTCTGCAATGGATCTATCTGGACGCAGAAGATTCGTTGCATTTCGACCCGCATTCCATGGCCGAACAGGCTATGCTCTCTCTCTTACATCATCGAACTCAAAACACAAGTCGGGTTTTCCCCAGGGTGTAGATGTCATTCGTGTGCCCTACCCATACTGCTACAGGTGCCCCTACGGCACAAACGAGGAAGAATGTAGCATTGAGTGCGTTGAAGCCTTGAGATATGCCCTAGAGGTAGAGGGCAATGACATTGCGGCTACAGTGATGGAGCCTCTCTGTGGCGAAGGCGGACTCATTGTTCCACCTGCCAAGGCAGTGAAGGGTATCTATGAGCTGAGCAAGGAAGTGGGAGCATATTTCATGTCAGATGAGGTACAGGCAGGCATGGGAAGAACAGGGAAGTGGTGCGCGATTGAGTACCATGGCGTGGTTCCGGACTATATCTCCATGGGCAAGGCAATAGGTGGTGGATATCCAATGGGCGCATCGATCGGTCCAGCTCCCATGTACACTGGCGGGTCTCGGCACTCTGAGACTTTCTCTGCAGAACCCAAGATGTCTCTCTTGGCGCTGTGGATTTTCAAGCACATGGAAGATGGCGATTTCCTGAGGAAGAACAAAGAGAACGGAGAGTACCTACTAAAACGACTCGGTGAATTGAAGGACAAGCACGAAGTAGTCGGAGATGTTCGTGGCCTGGGTCTTATGATTGGCATCGAACTAGTGAAGGACAAGAAGACTCAAGAGAAGGCTCGGAAGCTACGCGATGCTGTTGTCAAGAATGCGGTTCAGAAACAGCACCTCTGGGTGCTTGGGGCGGGTCAGAATGTGATTCGTTTCACTCCCAGCTATACTATCACCAGAGAGAACATCGATGATGCTGTTGAAAGAGTCGACAAAGCAATCTCTGAGGAAATCTGATTTTCGGAAGAGAAAAAGAGCAATTGCTCAACACTGATCGAATATCAATCATATTGAGCAATCATGGTCTATTTGATTAGTAGAAGTAGCGAGCCAATGATAACTAGGACACCACCCAAGCCGCTAGCGAACAGGTACATGAGAATACCCATGATGAGCACAATCAGCCACTTGTTCTTGAATTCAAGTGCCTTGATCTTAATCGCACCGCTGTTCACTAGGGCAATCAGTGAGAATATTATCCCTAGGATACCCGTTATCAAGCCTCCGAAACCGAAATTGGCGTATGGCAGGAATGCCAAGTAGGGTAGTCCAAGAACAGTCAGGATGCCCTCAATGAGTCCGACGATACCACCGATCAGTATCAGAATGTTTCCAATTTTGTGCAAATCTGACATTTTGTTTTATCTCCTCTTATTCGAGATTCACAAACAAGCCAACTGGATATCACCTTCAGGCAAGAAATCGTGATGCGAAACACCTTCACTAAGTAGTGTGAATTGGCGTTTTCTGTGCGTCAGAATTTACATGCCATTGGGCAACACCCTGTTTGCTGCCGTTCAGAATCAACATATGCTTGAAGGGCGGTCCCATATAGGACTATCGATGGACCGTATTCCCCCAGAATCCTGATAATAATTGACTTTTTTTGGCACCGAGCATCTGCAATCGCTTCTCAGTCGAGAGTAGGAGGCGAGCTTATTATCTTCTAAGAGCGTCATTCCATAGAATAGATAAAGTAAGGAAGACTGTGCATCCTTGGTAGATTGCCTCTCCAATATAGAGTCAGCTGAAATTGCGCAAAAGTCCCAAAGACATCTGGAGTTCATCGGAGACATTGACCCAGATACCGTGATTCCTGATGGGTCAAGCATCCTTATTGTCAGTAAGGACCAATCCTATCTTACACATGGGATTCACAAATTCCCTGCAAAGTTCTTTCCGGAACTCCCTCGATATTTGATACGCAGACTCTCCAATGAAGGCGATACAGTGCTGGATCCAATGTGTGGCAGTGGGACCGTCGTTCTTGAGGCAGTATTGAATAACCGAAGAGGAGTGGGAATTGATGTGGACTCAATTGCACGGCTTCTCACAAAGGTGAAGACCACTCCCATTCTTCCGAGTCTTCTCAGGAATGTGGCATCATGCCTCTCAACCAATATCCAATGCATGGACAAGAATGGTGAGTTCGATGACATTCTCCCCGAGTTCAATTACCGTGACAGCTGGTTTCGACCATCTGTGCTCAGGGAGCTAGCCATACTAAAGAAGTGCATCAACGAAGTCCCCAGACTGTGTGCTGGCATGAAGCAGGACTCGCTACATGATCTTCAGGATTTCTTGAGAGTTGTCCTGTCATCCATTATTCGTGACGTTTCGAATGCAGATCCACATTGCACCAGAACGGTGCTCAGAAAGAAAGTCATCAAGAACATAGCTCCGGGCGACACTATATCTAGGTTCCTCACAACGCTCTCAAAGCAGGTGGCTGCAATGGATGAGCTCTGGCGAGTCTACTCGTCCTCTGCAAATTGGGATATTCAGCTCCCCAAAGGTACAGCAATACATACGGGCTTAGATGCAGAAAGCATTGATCTGGCAGTGACATCGCCACCATACATCAATGCTGTCGACTATCCGCGTACTCATCAATTAGAAATGTATTGGTTGGACATGCTTGACGAGGATGGCCCTCTCGCCAACGTGAAACGACGCTACATTGGAACAGAAGCAGTTTACAAGACGGACTATCAGCGTCTTCGAGTCACCAATCTGAAAACACTTGATCCAATACTTGCACGGATATTCGGGACAGATCCAAGGCGATCCTATATCGTCCACAAGTTCTTTGAGGATATGGAGGTACAACTAGAAGAGACCATGAGAGTCTTGAAACCCGGAGGTCACTACTGCATTGCGATTGGTAACAATCTCATTCGTGGCGTGCTAGTGAAGTCACACGAAATTCTCACAGAGATTGCAACCGAAAGGACAGGATTCCGGCTTGACAGAGTCTTCTTCTCCAAGTTAATCCGCCATTTCATCCGAATCCCTCGAAGAGAGAGAATGCTTGGTGAATGGATCATAATTCTTGAGAAGCCGCGATAGTTCGTCAGGCTATGCCAAGACTTATCAGCAGACAGGTGTTCAGAGTCACAAATCACAAGGAGGTACTGAAGTCATGGCAATAATCATTGGGTGGGATAACGTTTGCCAGACGCTCGTTCATGTCTCTGCCTCCTTCTGCGAAATTTCTCTACGTGCTTCTTAAGAGCAGGCACCGGATGACCCGGCAGGACCTCATAAGCACGACATATCTGCCTCCCAGAACAGTCAACTATGGTCTCAGTCGACTGAAAGCCATTGGACTGATTCAAGAGGTGGAGCACACAGAGGATGCGCGGGAGCGGGTTTACGAGCTGGTGCAGACGCCCATGTAGTACAGACGAGAACCAGAAGGTGGTCTTGATATACGTCCAGACCATCTTCGACCTCTCGGATTGACTCGCTCCAAAAGCCTCTTAATCTGCAACGCTCCGGATGAAACCAATCAGACTGAGGCGTAACCTATGGATTTCTACAAGAGAGCGGGCGTTGTCCCAATTGGCGGTGAACAGCGCACCCACTTCAGTAATCAGATAACGCTGGAACTTGCAGGCACTAAAGTCATACTCATGGGATGGACCCACATCCTCCGAGACAAGGGGAAGATCAAGTTTCTGGTTCTTCGAGACGAGCATGGTACGGTGCAAGTTGCCATTCTCCAGAAGAAGGTCCCCGAGGAGGTCTTTGAGGTTGCCGGACAATTGAAACCCGAAACCGTTGTTGCAGTTCATGGGGATGTCGTTGCCTCGCCGCAGGCCCCCAACGGAGTTGAGATAGTTCCGACAAGGGTACGCATCCTGAATACTGCTGACCGCCTTCCAATTGATATTGTTGAGGGGAAGGTAGACATTGACCTAGACACGCGCCTCAATCATCGTGTTCTAGATCTTCGTAAACCAACTATCAATGCGATTTTCAGAATCCAGCATAGCCTGGTTCGCTATGCCCGGGAGTATCTTGAGAAGAATGACTTTGTAGAGATTCATACCCCTAAGCTCGTCGCAGAAGCCACAGAGGGCGGAGCAAACCTATTCGAAGTCAAGTATTTCGAGAAAAAGGCATACCTTGCACAGAGCCCGCAGTTCTACAAACAGCTCATGCTTCTTGCTGGATTTGGTCGAGTCTTCGAAGTAGCACCTGTCTTCAGGGCTGAGAAGCATAATACTAGACGTCACGTCAATGAGTATACATCATTTGACTTTGAAATGGCTTGGATTAGCGGAGTAGAAGATGTCATGAAGATGGAAGAGCGAATGCTCAACTACTCTTTCGAGAAGACAAGGAAAGCGGCTGCGCACGAGTTCGCACTACTTGGTATTGACCTCAAGATACCGCGAGTGCCCTTCAAGAGAGTGAAGTACGTCGATGCAATTGATCTTCTCAATAGTGCAGGAAAAGAACTTGCCATCAATGACGACCTTGACCCCGAGTGTGAACAGCTGCTTGGACAGATTTTTCCAGAGAAATATGGCACGGATATGGTCTTCATCACTCACTACCCTCTGGAACTGAGACCTGCCTATACGATGCCAAGTCTAACTGACGAAGGAATGACAGAGAGTTTTGACCTCACGTATAAGGGAATGGAGATCACGACAGGAGGTCAACGCATTCACCTGTATGACCTTCTCATTGAGCGGTTCAAGGCAAAGGGATTCAATCCTCCGGACTTCAGTTTCTATCTGGATCCTTTCAACTACGGCGCTCCACCACATGGTGGACTAGGCCTTGGAGTCGAGCGACTTACCATGCAGGTTCTGGGTATCGATAATATCCGTGAGGCAACACTTCTACCGCGTGACAGAGACAGACTCACACCCTAGTAGTGGCGAGATAATACTCTCACTTAAAGCACGAGCAATTGAATGTGTCTTGTCAGCTTTGTGCGGACTTTCAGAATAGAGAAGGAACTATCACCGATGCAGGAGCGATTCGAAACAGAACTCTATGCCTCCATTGCCACGCTTGACCAGCTGAAGAAGCTGTATGACCTGGGCGCTGTTGATATTGGATCATTCCAGAGAGAATCACAGGCACTCCTCCAGGAGGTACGGAGCAATATTGATAATCTGAAGCGAAGCGGATTGGATGTCGGAGGCTTCTTTGCAGGTGAACGAATATCTGAGGTCTTTCCAGATGCTGCTGACCTTCTCAGGCTCCGCGAGGATGCATCCGCAAGATCCTATCAGGGAATGAATGCCGACCAGTACTATGATTACATCGGCTTGGCAATACTTGACGTTGCTACTCAACACGCTTCGAAGGGACTAATGGGACTTGCAGAGCTCATTGTTGAGGTCGTGCGCCGTCTTCCTGAGATGAAATCTGTTACATACAATGACGTAATCGAGGCAGTCAACCGGGTGTCAGAGAATGGTCTAATTCCTGGTATTCGGACTCTTCGTGGAGGAGTGAAGGTCGTAGAGCTAAGGCCGCTTGAACTCGGCCGTGAGCAAGCTGATGTGGTCAACTTGGCAGCATCGAAAGGTCATGTTTCAGTTGAAGACGTGATGATGCAGCTCAAATGGTCAGAAGACCATGCACGTCAAGTGCTTACAAGTCTCGTAGAGACCGGAATGGCAGTCGCAGATATCCGCTTCTCAACAGGTGGGAGGTATTATTTCCCTGGTCTTAGAGCACGAGATAAACCTGAAACGCCAAACCAAGGAGCTCACTGAGTCGATACCAAGACTGCGCCCTTCTTCCTATCAATCCACTCAGCAAACCCTTTCTCTACCATCAGCGCCATAACAATATGAAGATCGTTTTCGGGAAGCTTTGCAAAGCCCTCCTTTGACTCCTGAATCACTATGGATTTGACATCTAGTCTTAGCTTTCCAGTCTTCAGGGACCACTCATATATCAGGTCGGCCCAGTCCTCAAGAGGTCTCCAAAAGATTCTGAGTTGCCGTTTTCGCCTGTCACTCCACTCCGCCACCTCCTTATCGATGAGGGCCTCTGAGATCATCTTGAACGAGTCGACCTTGTTTCTCAGATCCTTGAAAGGAGGTTTACTAATGAACGCAGCAAGGGATAGTACATGGATCTGTTTGAGTTCTGCCCATTGAAGCAGATAATCTGACCACTCCTCTGCCCACAGAATCCTATCCTCTTCTCTTGGAGGAACACCATACATCCATTCACTCTCCTCGGGGCTTCCCCAAGGGGGCATCAGAACGACTGGTGCGCTCTCAAGTCTCTCTACTTCCGTTTCGTCTGCGACAGCATCATTCTCGGAAACTACTTCAGTCGTTTCGGACTTCTCAACGATGACCTCGGGTGTGTGGATATCATCCTTTATTACAGGAGAGGTCTCTGCCTCCTGAACTGACCGAACCACCTCAGTGTCTTCTGGTTCTTCCTGGGCTTCTTCTCTTCGTTTCTCTTTCCTCTTCTCTCTCATGCCCAATCTCTACGAACCCTCCGCCCAGTCAATGTATCTCCTGACATCCTCTGGGGGAGTTGCAGGTCTGATGTTCTCGATGGCACTCAGGAAGTCTTCCCTTGAAACGGGTCGGATGTCCAAGATCTCTCTCTCGTCGTCCATTCTTCCAGTGCGCTGAAGGTCTCTGATTGGTTCCATCGCTGCTTCTCGGCAGACGATGCTTATGTCTCTACCACTGTACCCTTCAGTCAGGTCTGCCATCTCTTCATAATCAATAGTTGGAGAGACCTCGATGTCTTCCATATGGGTCTCAAAGATTGCTGTTCTTGCCTCTCTTCCGGGAAGTGGAACATGTATCTTCTTCTCGAATCTCGACCGAAGAGCAAAGTCTAGCTCCCACGGTAGATTCGTCGCTCCAATCAGAGTGATTCTGTCTTTTGGATCACTTCCAAGACCCTGAAGCTCTGTGAGTAGTTGGGTCTTGAGTCGCCGTTCTCCTCCTACATCATCTCCAGAGCGCGACACTCCGATAGAGTCGAGTTCATCAATAAAGATGATTGCAGGCTGATTCTTCCTGGCCAGTTCAAAGAGGGTCATGACCAAGCGTTCCGACTCTCCCAACCACTTGCTGACGATGTTCGCAGCAGATACATTGAAGAAAGTCGCATTCACCTCTGATGCCACTGCTTTAGCAATGAGTGTCTTTCCACAGCCGGCTGGTCCATAGAATAGGATTCCTCTCCAAGGCTGTCTTGCTTTGCCTTTGAATAGCTCCGGATGTTTCATTGGTGTGACTATTGCATCACTAATCGCCTGTTTTGCATCCTCGAGTCCTGCGACCTCAGACAGCTTGATCTTGGGCCGTTCAGAGATGATTGTGTCCGAGATCATCTCGCGCAGTCGTTTTCCATCCTCGTCCAGTTCTTGCTCAACTTTGGATGCCTGCTTGATTGGCGCAGGCTTGGCAGGCCCAAAATCTGCCTTTGGCGGTTCAGCAAGACCATCAACAGGTCCTGCCGATTTCTTCTTAATGCCTGAGAGGAACCTGACTCTATCTACGCACTCTTGGGCGCGATTGAAGTAGTGTTTTCTTATGGTTGGAAGAGCAGCTGAGTTTGAGAGCTTTATCAGTATCTTGCTCGCCTTGAGATATTGTTGGCATGCCTCGTTCTTCATCCCTCTCTGATCGAGTTCTATAGCTCTGTCGAGCAGAGTCTTGAGACCCAGGTCCAATCTATCACTATCCGATCCGGCCATGCGCGTTCATGTGTACAATGTGTGTAGGATGTTAAGACTTTCTGTGGCGTTTACACAACGATACACGAGAGCGCGTTCATGGGAGTAGGTAGCTGCGAAGGTTTAAACGAATAGTCCATCATCAATGATTCAAATTCTTGATTCAGGAGTAAGGTGAAATCTTTGGCTTCAATAAGAAAGGCATTTGCCTGGGGTAGGAAGAAACCAGATGTTGGCGAGATTTCCAGTCGTCTAAGAATCCTAAGTAAACAGCTTGCCCGACAGAGAAACAAACTCGAGAAAGAGGAACAGGACACCCGCGCCAGAGCTGTACGTGCGAGGAAGGGCGGGCAGACGGATGCATATCGAACTTATGCTACCGAGATGATCCGCTTCAGACGCTACGCGCTCTCCGTCGACAAGTCACGACTTCAGATTCTAAAGATCCTTGCACACCTGAATCGTGCTCAGACATCGGCAAAGACCTCTCTAGCTCTTCAAGAAGTAGCGAAGATTCTTGGCATGCTGGGTGAATCTACAGACTCGACAAAAGTCGTCGCGAACGTTGACGAGATTGCTCGGCGCCTTGAAGAATTCGAGATTGAAACGAACATATCCGATGAGGCTCTTGACTCCACTATGGAGATTTCGTCTGAAGATCTCACATCTGCAATGCAGGAGATTGACATAGAAGCGGGTCTTGCAGACGCTGCTGCGGCTAAGAAACCGCTTGGCGAGGTTGAGTCCCTAGAGGATGACATCAAGTCCTTAGAACGTGAGTTGGGGATGTAGAGTATTACCAGAATTGCTCTCTGGACTCTCTCGAGAGTCGCTGAATCTCTCTTCTGTTGAGATAGGAATCTCTCATGAGATCTTTGTACCTTCGAATGAAGTCTTCTGTCACTAAGCGACCATCTCTCAACAAGTGTACGGTTTCTCGCATAGCTCCATAGATGGACTCCGAGCTTCTTTGAAGGGTATCAATAGATTCACTTGGTCTGTATTGCATGTTACCATTTTGGGGCTGGTTGCTCCGGCCGATTGTCCTCTCCAAATCCTTTCTGAAGTATTCCGGGGATGCATAACCTGTACCATATGGAATCTCCCTTGGTTGAACCTGGGACGTGGACCAAGGTTGGGTTTGGTACCCAAGGTCAGGCCTGATTGCTGTGGCATCATCTTGTCTCTTGTTTGGTGATAGTAGTGAATAGACCATCCCCTCGATCTTTAGCCTCACATCGCTGATACTGACTTCTTCTTGCTCGATTTTGCGTACTCTCTGCATGTCAGTCTGGACATACCTATCGAATTTACGAGCAATCTCCACATAGTCTGGTAAGACCTTCTTTGTCTGGTCCGAACAAGATATTCTCACATCGCCCTGCTTGAGCTTCAGGACTAGCCTCTTTCGAAACCGCCCGTCCTCCTCTATCGACTTCAGATAAAGAAGGGGAAAATCGAAGATTGTCTCCATCTTTCTGCGGACTCTTCCAGTTTCAGCTAAGAATAGGAGTCTCTTATTGGTCAGGTACAGTGTTCCCAGGGCCTTGTCGTTCTTGAGGAAGTCACTTCCTGCTACTTTCACGTCTGGTAGGGCGCACACCGGGAGCTCTCCGACAGAGAGCTGGCAATGTTCGTAGAAGTTTGTGAAGTGATTCCTATAGTAGTCGAGACCATCCAATTGCCTCTTGACATCCTTCAGGGTGATTCTGAGGGATTCGATTGCCTCGTCAACGTTTTGTTTGTAGTAGATCCCGAGTTCTGTGATTCTGTTGGTTATTCCCTCAATGAATGGAAATTGGGATACTCTCCAAAGAGCGTATTCGGTGAAGTTCTTGGTCTCCGCAGCCATCCTTCTGGCCACTATCTCTGCCTGACTTCCGATTCGGTTCTTGATTGCTGGCAGTTCTTCTTGGATTGCCTCTATCTTTTCTTCGAGCCACTTGTAATGGAGGAAATTCGCCATCCTGAGCGACACCAATAGACGCTTAGTGACACTGAGTTTGTTGTTGAATTCGCGAAGCTTGGTATGTCCATACTGAATTGTCATGACAGCATGACGCATTTCAAGGGCCAGTGTCCTTCTCTTGTCCTCAAGGACAACGATCCGCACGGAGTGACATCTAGCGCAGATGTCGATAGTACGCTTACCCCTGGTGAGGTTCTCAGATTTGCACTCAGGGCAGCTCTCGAATTTCTCTCCAGGGATTGGTTCTCCAAGAGAGTGGTGACAGTCTCCGCAGACATCGTACTCAGTGGTTCTGCTATCTAAACATTCTGAGCAAAGAGCTGCTCCACAGTCTTCGCACATATGGGTTGCCCTGTTCTTCTGGCAGGATCGACACAGTTCAGATGTTGCCTCTTCTGTCAACTGAGTACCTCCGGTGGTCACATCTACTAGAGGCATTACCTAAGAAAGACGTGTGTATTACTCAAGCAACATTCCCAATATCTCACGAGACTATGTAAACCGTTGTCCATGCCAGAGAAGTTAAAACACGCAGTGAAACGCTCAGACTGAGCAAAGGAGATACCTATGGAAGATCTTGCGCGGATTGCCATTGAAACCGCCCTAAAAGCCGGTGCGCGATTTGCCGATGTGAGATTCGAGAACAGCGCAACAACAATCATAGAACTCAATGACGGTGTCTCCAAACAGTCATTATCATCCCGCCTCAAGGGCGCAGGGATGAGAGCATTCGTCGATGGTGCGTGGGCATTTGCCCAGACAACTGACCTGACCAGAGATGGTATGAGGTCTATTGGCAAGTCGGTTGCAAAGATGGCTCTCGCAACCAGAGAGAAGACCACTGAACGATTTGAGATAGATGGTCCATCATTTCAAGACCGGCTTCATTACAACGCGAAGAAACCCTTCAGCAGTGTTTCCTTAGATGAGAAGATGGCATTTGCCAAGATGATCGACGACCAGACACGGGACTATGACAAACGCATCTCTTCGACACGAACTGTCTATACAGACCTCTGGACTGAGCTCTATGTTGCCAATTCTCTCAGTACAAGTATCTATACCGAAAACGCGATTCCGCGTATCATCTCTGCTCCGACAGCCAAAGATGGCATAAACCGACAAAGTACATTCAAGTCGTTGAGTGTGCGAGGCGGATACGAAGTCATGAGTGCCAGCGAGGCGCAGAATATCGGGACCGCCGCTGGGAAGCTCGTGATTGACCTGCTATCTTCTGCGTCTGTCAAGGGCGGAGTCTATGACGTTGTGATGGATCCCATTCTGAATGGCGTGATGGTCCATGAAGCCTTTGGCCATGCTGTTGAGGCAGACAATTGGCCAGCACATGCGACTGTACTCGAAGACAGGATTGGAACCCAAGTCGGTCCAGAGAATCTGAGCATCACGGATGATCCCACTCTTGAAGGAATGCGAGGATCCTATGAATATGATTGGGAAGGGACAAGAGCAACAAGAAGACATCTTGTCACGAATGGCACTCTGACTGAGCTACTTCATAGCCTCGAGACCGCAACAAGACTCGACTTGAAGCCAAATGGTGCTGCAAGGAGCCAGTCGTTCATGCATGAGCCACTACCGAGGATGAGCAACACCTACATGGAAACTGGAGACTGGCAGGTCGATGAACTCATCCAAGACACAAAGAACGGCATTATTCTCTGTAGTCCCAACTATGGGTACACACAGTCTGCAAAAGGGCAATTCACGTTTCAAGCGAGTTACGGCTATGTGATTGAGAATGGTGAGAAAGGCCAGATGGTCAGAGACGTGTCCCTTGCAGGTAACATCTTGGAAGTGCTTGCCAAAGTCGATGCGATTTGCAAAGACTTCCTGCTTGATGCAGGAACGTGCAGCAAGGGAGGTCAGGCGGTACCGACAATGGCTGGCGGGCCTCACGCAAGAATCAGGAAAGTGCCCGTAGGAGGCATGTAGATGCTCAGCTCTCTGCTTACGATTGGTGAAAAGGCAATCAGGCTTGCTGAAAGAATGGGAGCCAACCAAGCTGAAGCATATCTGGCTCAGAGCAGATCTTTCGAAATTGCTGCTGAGAACAACGCAATCAAAAGCGCAAGCGAAACGAGAGATGCTGGCATAGGGATTCGGACAATTGTCGGCAAGAAGGTAGGTTTTGCCTATGTCACAACGCTCAATGATTCAGACATTGAAGAGGCAGTTACCAACTCAATGAGCCTCGCAAGGGCATCTATCGCTGATCCTGATTTTGTTACTCTTCCGAATTCGGAGTCATCCTACCATTCGGCGAGAGGCATATTCGATAGGGAACTCGACGAACTCACTTCAGAGGGGACTGCAGATCTCCTAATTCGAGCAATTCATGCATGCAAGGGGTCGCTCGATAAATGGAACCATGCGATTGAGGCAGCAGTGCAGAGTTCCTCAAGCGTGAATGCAATCGTAAACTCTCTTGGCATACTCAAGAGTGAGCGGAAAACATCCATCTCTATCTATACATACCCCATCATCAAGGATGGTAAGGATCAGACTGCAAGTTATGAATTTCAGGTCTCTCGAAGGTTGAATGAGATTGACCCTGAATGGGTTGGTACGAATGCTGCAGAACTTGTTAGAGGATTCTTACGACCCAAGACAATCGATGGTGGAGAGATGCCTGTTTTGTTTGCTCCGCTCGGAGCGAGTGCCATCCTTGGGCGTGGATTCGCTGATGCAGTGAATGCTGATGAGGTCCAAATGGGCAGATCTTACATTGCAGATGCATTAGGCGAGTGCATCGCATCTGAAAAGCTAGAGATAGTTGATGATGGATTGCTACCAAGTGGGATTGGCACACGATCGTTCGATGCAGAAGGATTCCCATCGCAGCGGACGCCAGTCATCAAAGATGGTGTCCTCAAGAGCCTCCTTCACAACTCCTACACAGCCAACAAAGAGAATGTAGATAACACTGGCAATGCCAGCAGACCTTCCTACTCAGGACTGCCAGGCATCTCTACGACCAACTTCGTCGTGTCCCCAGGGAAGGGTGACCTCAACGAACTCATTACAGAGCTTGATGAGGGCGTCGTCTGCAGGAACACTGGCGATAGTCCTAACCTGACTACTGGCGACCTCAGTGCTATGATTAGTGAGGGCTACTATGTCAAGAATGGTGAGATTCAGCACTCACTCAAGAACACTCTAATCGGAATCAACATGCGTGATCTCTTGAAGAGGATAAGCCATGTTGGAAATGACAGTCGAACGACATTTTCGATGGTCACACCTTCTATCGTTATCGAAAGTGCAAGCATCACGTCAGGATGAATCACATACGTTCTACTATCGGAATGCCCAAGAGATTAAGACAGTTGGTCATGGTGGTCATGAATGCCTTGACAAGGGCAAGCCTGGCCTCTTTGATTTCTGGTTCTGCTTTGAGCACCGGACATGAATCATAGAACTTGCTGAACAGGGTGGCAAGCCCATACCCATAGCTAGTGAGTCTGTTGGAGGCGAAACTTGTTCCCCAGACATCCTTCTTCAACGACCTTGCAACGTCGAGTACCTCTTCTGGGAACTTCGAGATTGCCTTCACCAATTCAAACTCAGCATCAGAGGTGAGAGCGCGAAAGTCACGTTCTTCCATCCGCCCCGTCTCTGCCTTCTCCATGATTCTGTATGCTCTCGCCAGCGAGTACTGAAGATAGGGTGCTGCATCTCCTTGGAAATCTAGCACCTCGTCCCAACGAAAGGTGATCTTCCTGTCTGGTGAAGCATTGAGCATGAAGTAACGTATTGCACCCACAGCAACCTGATTAGCAGTCTTCTCTCTCAGTTCTGTGTCTTCATCTGGATTGCGCTTGTTGACTTCCATCTGCGCCAACTCTGTCATCTTGTTCAAGACATCGTCTGTTGAGTAGCCAATCCATGTGCCCTGCCTTCCCGAGAAGTCCTCTCCCTCTAGTCCCACAAACTCGTATGCTATATGGTGTGAATTTTCGCTCTCCTTCTTGTATCCCATGAGGTCTAGAATAGTGTACACCATCTTCTGAGGATGCGCTTGTCTCGATGCGATTACATTAAGCACGATGTCGAATTTGCCAAGCTTTACTCTCCTCCCTTTTAGCGAGGTTCTAAGAAGGTCAACATTGTTAGGCTGTTTTTCGAATAGCGAGTAGCGGAAAGGATCTTCGATAATTCCGAACTTCCAAAGCTGCAGTGCGACGTCTGCTCCAGTATAGGTTCTCGTACCGTCAGAGCGGAATAGGATCTTGTAAGGCTCATTCATGTCCCTGAACTCATCAACCACAGAGAGGTCTGCAACAATGCATCCAGCTTTGTCTCCATCCTCGAGTTTCATGATATTCTTGCTTTGCACTATCATTTCTCGGGCTTGATCCAGCAGCCCACTGTGGGCTATTGCGCTCTCCCATACTAGGTAGTCATGGAAGATGCCTAGTCTATAAGACGTCTCATACTGTGCCTTCACGCATCTCTCTACCATTACTCCACTGAGTCTGGCATCATCAGTCTTGAGATTCTCAAGATCTCTTGATATCTCTCTGACTTCCTTCTCTACATCCTCAGAGGATTCAAAGGCTTTCTGGACCTCTACATAGAGATGTCCTAGATAGTGATCATACTTGTCTTTGACGTCTTGATTGCCTACCTTCTTCAATTTCCAGAGAAGTTGAGCGATTTGCAGCCCCAGGTCATTGATATAATCAAGGCGCACAACATCATAGCCGACACACTCGAGGATATTAGAGAGCGTATCGCCCAAGACCGCATTTCTGGTGTGCCCTATATGCCAGGGTTTTGATGGATTTACAGCAGGAAATTCAATCAGAGCTCTCTTGCCATCAAACTCGGCACTCTTTCCATAGTCGTCGCCACTTTCAGAAACTGACGCAATTGTCGTTTTGGAGAAGGCTCCTCTATTGAGAAGGATATTGATGTAGGGCCCCTTTGCTTCCACTGATTTGACAAGAGTTTCATCACTGACAAGCTCTCTCAATCTGGGAAGCAGATCCGCAGCAATCGCTGCAGGATTCTTCTTTCGCTCCTTCGCGAGAGCAAATGCAATTGTGGATGCCACGTCTCCAAGAGTGGGGTCAGGAGGAATCTCGATAGAGCTGTTGACGACCTCGGGATCTGCAGCTGATGCCTTAGAGAGAATGCTCACTACTACCTGTTTCGCATGATCCCATGGATTCATTTCCTTTCTCCTGCTCATGGTAGTTCTCTTCTCTGATGTTCCACTCTCATCTGTTTGTCTTCATAAAGCAAGCGCATGAGCAGAACTGGAACTACTGCTTTTCGGTTTGGCTCGTGAGTTACAAGTCTGATGCTCGAAACCAACCAACATCATTGTTCTGATGAATGCTTTCAATATTCCAAGTGACATGGAAACGCATGATTCTTGATATATATAACAATTCGTTTGATAAAAGTGCAAAGGGTTTATAATCATTTGTTATCTGCGCAATGCTACTCGTCCTCTCCAAGGACAGTAGTCCATAGCCGTGCCCTAAGTAGTTCCTCATGCGCCTGAGGGATTACATGCATACGAAACATTGATAGCTCGAACCGCAGGGTCATCATTTGGTGAGCCTGTAGGGAGATGATTGGACTGGCCAGTAAACAAACTAGGACAAAACAAACCAAGGAGAATATTGGTGCGGCCAGCTACTGTTGTTCAGCTTGTTCTTGTATTGAAGTCTACATAGACCACACTCGTGGCGAGGTCATCTGCAGCAATTGCGGACTCGTTCTATCTGACCACTCAATCGATGTGGGCCCAGAGTGGCGTGCCTTTACAGCTGACGAGCAGAACTCTCGACAGCGTGTAGGAGGTCCGACAGACTGGAGCAAATTCGATCAAGGCCTTACCACCATAATTGGTCATCAGAATGTCGACGCATCAGGAAGAAAGTTGTCTTCTACTCGTAGAGCGCAGATACATCGCCTCCGCAAGTGGCAGATACGCACCAAGGTACACTCCTCAGACAAACGCAATCTAGCAGTCGCTATGACCGAACTCCATAGGATAAGCTCCCAATTGAGTATCCCGTACTCGATTCGGGAGACTGCTGCTGTAATCTACAGAAAGGCTCTTCGCAAGAGACTGACTCGGGGTCGTACTATTCTCGGGATGATAGCAGCCTCTCTATATCTAGCATGTCGAGTACATCAAGTTCCTCGTCCGCTGGAGGAGGTCTGTGATCAGATACATATCACTCGCAAGGAACTGAGTCTCTGCGTTCGTCTGATCATTCGCCATCTAAACCTGAAAATACCATTCAGTAATCCAATCGAGTTTGTGCATCGATTCGGGACCGAACTGGATCTTCCAGGGGAAGCTAAGAAGAAGGCGATTGACATCTTGAACCTTGCAAGGGAGCAACGACTCACCATCGGGAAGGATCCCAAGGGAATGGCTGCTGCAGCAATATACGTTGCGAGCATACTCACAGGTGCACGCAGAACACAACTGGAGATTGCACGGACTGCTAGGGTCACCGAGGTGACAGTCCGGAACCGCTACAAGGAAATGGTAGAGAAGCTAGGCATATCAACAACATGAATGAAGGGGCAGGACGCAAGTCTTGCCTTCTCTTCTAGGTACTTCTTCTGCTGTATGCCTCTCGTCACATATAACCTTATCATATTCCATTTCAACAATACTTCCAAGAGATGATGCTATGTCCAGCAAGAAGTCCATTCTAGGAGTCTGGGTGATTGAGCGAGGCAGTGGCAGGAATATTGTTGCCAGGGCCTATTCCGATGCCGTCAAACTAGATATGGATTTGATAGCTCCCTTTCTCTCTGCAACCCACACCTTCATCGATAAGGCATCCAACGAGACCCTCAAGACAATTGACACGGAGACCAACCGGTATGTCTGGGAGGCGAACGACCATCTTTTGTTTGTCATGGTCGTGAGTAAAGCTGCTCGACTTGGACACATGCGCTTCATGCTGGAGTATGCCCTGAAGGAGTTCATGACAAACGTTGTGCCACCCGGTAGTGATGTCGCTACCTTGCTAAAGAACTGGCCTGGGACTCGCAATACCTTCAAGGACTTCGGCGATTTCATCGATGAGCTTGTCACTCAATATGAAGAAACGGACGAAAGCCTGGTTGCCGGCAAATCAATGGACTGCCTTGAGGTCTACAGTCATCTCTTCAGAGGCATCATGCAAGTAAAGACTACGAAAGCCAAGAAAAGCCAGATAGTTGCCAAGATGACCGAACACACTGAACACCTTCTCAGTCGATTTCCCTTCCTCAGCTCTACGCCTATTGATACTGCAGGTATCGAGGTCCTTCAGATTGATGTCTATGATGTGTCCTATCAGCATCTGAGGGATGCCTTGGAAGAGCTCCTGCGATTGCTAGGAAAAGTGACGCAGGAAGCAGTCACACCCAAGGAGTATCGAAACATGGTCTTTGATCATGTCATGCCATATGTCAAGGGGGACATCCAGAGACTGGAAACCTACGCTATCCTTGATGATGTCGTTCGCTACCTATTCTGATTACTTCGTCAGTGCAATGAGTGCACGTTGAACAAACTGCCCCCTCTTGCGCTCTGGAAGAAGGTCTCTATCGGGATTGATTCGCAGTCTCTTGTCTCCCTCGCTTCTACTCTGAATCATCCCTGCAGGGAGTAGCTTATAGGCTTCAAATCCTGTCCCTTTGAGCATCTCTCTGACATCTATCGAAGTTGTACCCTCCTCTGTGACAATGACAGGAATGGTCATGGCAACCCGGCCTTCTGGATGCAATATCTCTCCTGCCTGGTTGAGCACTGTACGATACAACTCCGTCAGTTCTCTCACGCTGGCCTCTGCATCACGTTTCTTAGGCTGCTTGGAGTAGATTGGCCCCAGGCTTGGCTCGAAGGCGATCGCATCAACTTGTTTCCTTACGAGCTTTGAGAGTTCTCTAGCGTCTCCTCGAATCACTTCAAAATCCACTCGCTGCCCGGCGTCTTTTCCAAACCAGATTAGGTTCGATTTTGTGCCTTGGACTTGGTTACTCTCAATATCTATACCAATGACCTTCATTCCAAGCATGGCAGCTTCCATGAGAAGTGTGCCTGTTCCGCAGAACGGATCAAGTACAGTATCGCCTGGTCTTGCTCCTGCCAGATTCAGAAGAGTCCTGCAGATCTTTGGACTAGTGCTTATCTCAGATGATATGTACGGCCGCGACTCATCGCGATACTGCTGGAGAACAGAGTCGTAGACCACAAGCGTTCTAGCAAAGTACAAGTACTTTGCAGTGAACGCCGCAAGAATCTCGCTGTTTGGGGGAATGAGAAGATTGTTCTCAGCAATTGACTTTGGCCAGAGAGCAAGGTTCACCCGCTCGGTCACTCGCTTGTCTGGTTTGTCATACGCGAAATAATCGACCTTTCTTGCTCCTTTCTCGATCAGGGCATTCTTGATTTGTTCATCCATCGTTCGCGTGAATCTTCTATACTGTATGGCAGACCTGCCATCGAACTCAGGATATGTGCTTATACCAAACTTGATCTTCTTGGCCCTCGGATTCTGCCATACCCTGGTGAGCCATGGCATCTTTATGAGTTCATCACGGTCTTCCTTTGTGAGTTTGCCATCAACGGGAAACGCTTTCCTAACGACATCAATGTCGTATCTATAGAGTACTCGACCAATCTTGTAGCACCCTCCGAGTGATCCTTGGATATCGACAATCTGGTTGGTGTCTAGTTTCTCCTTTATGTCTAGGATAGCAATGTTTCTTGAGTGGTCTACGAGTGTAGCTCCGAGTCCTCTATCCTGTACGTGCACCAGGAGTTCTGCTATGCTGAGCAACCAGTTCGAGCCCAGTACGAAAGCATATTCATTCATCTCTTTCCCATCTCTATCTGTTCGAATAAGAACTTGGCAAACAAAGCTCCTTGAAGAGGATTTGGTGATTCGCATATGAAAGTAGGCTTGTAACCAAGCTCATAGACAATCTCCATCAGTGGGTGGAGGTCAGGACCCCACTCTTCCCCACACTGCTGATGGGATACCTCGCCCTTTTCAGTGAAGGTGATTCCACTAATGTGAAAGTGCATATTGTCCACAAACAGACTGCCAAGTTCTCTCTCAAATTGCGTTAGAATCTCCAGATAACTCTCTCTATCGTTTATCTTGCCCTGACTTCGTGCGTATAGGTGCGCCCAGTCAATCGTAGGAATGCACCCTTCCACATCATGACAGAGTGCTATAATCTGGTCGACTGAACCGTACATCACTATCTTGCCGGCTATCTCGGGCGCCAGAAATGTTCCTCTACCCCATTGTCCAGCTTCTTCCCAGACACTTCTCAAGGCATCTCTCACGACAATATGCGCCTCTGTGTGGCTCATGCCTCCCTGAGTGCCAGGATGGAAGACAATTCGTCCAACGTTCATGAGCGGTGAGAACCTGAGAGCATTGACTAGCCGTCGTCTAGACCTCTCGCGTATTTTGGGGTCTTTGGATGCGAGATTGATATAGTATGCTTCGTGCATACTCATCATGATTCCACTCTTTTTGGCAAGGTCACCGATCTGTTTTGCCTTGCGTTCTGATGCCTGCAATCCGTGGACTGCTGCATATTCCAAGGCGGTTGCTCCTGCATCTATAAGTATCTCGAAGACTCTCTTCAGGCTGCCCCGAGCGGTGTCGGGATAGCCAGCAGGTCCAAAGAGGGCTTTTTGCAGGACAATCACATCTCCAGTGAGAACTCCCATTTGCAGTATGCATCATCCGGATGGTCGTCTGGGGGACAAAAGATGCATCTGGTCCTAATACGGGGATCAATTGTTCTCGCGAAGTAGCTATACTCGACCTCGCCTACCTGCCTGCATGGGAAATCCAGTAGTCCCTTCCTGTTTCTTGCAGTCTGCACACGGCATGCGTTCATTGTGAAGTGAAGTGTGTTCTCATCAATCCGTTCAGTGGATTGGTCATTCAGTACTGCATAGACACGGTACCCAAGAGCCTTTTCAAGTGATTTCAGGCCTCCATCCGGATCTATTTGAAACTCCTTCATGATTCGAGTCGCCTCAATGGGTGAAAACACCTTCCATGCCTCCTTGTCCATCTCCATGGCAACATCTATTCCGTACTTCTTCTCAAGAGCAAGGAAATAGGCACCGTCCATTGCCTGCCAAGCCTTTGCATATGTGTCAATCAACTTGAGCAGTTGGTCCTTCGGCAAATTTCGAATCATCATGAGTCCTCTCCTTTCTTGACTCAAGGCCAGAATATCAGTGATTTGGTCTTCACACAACTGCCCACAAGTCTTTAATCTGCACTATCGTCAGTCAGTCATACATGCTGGATGGAGAATGCGATGACAGAAACTGAACAACCCCGCGGAATTGACCTTGGCGCCTTTGTGTCAATTATTCGACCGCAGAACTGCATCATTGGCGGACTCACTGTCATTGCCGGGATTGCTGTAGCATATAGTACACAATGGGGAAACATGGGCCCTGGGCTTTCCTCTCTGATATACCTATTCATCTATGGATACATTACGTATTTTGTCGTGGCAGCTGGAGGTAATGTAGTAAACGACATCTACGATATAGAGGTCGACAAGATCAACAGGCCTCACAGAGCACTACCCAGTGGCCGACTTACTGTTCGACAGGCGTGGAGATTTGTAGCTCTGCTCAGTATTCTTGGCGTTGTCTTTGCATGGCTGCCCGGTCGACCTGTCAGTGCGCTCATCGTATTCTGTTTCGAAATCATTGGATATGTCTATGCCGCCAAAGTGAAGGCTCTGGGAATAGCAGGCAACTTTATGGTAGCATTCTCGTTCGCCTTTGGTGTCATCTACGGAGCCGTTGCATATGCCGAGGTACTTGGGACGCTCACCATCAATCCAATTCCAATTCCAGCATGGCTGTTCTTCTTCACCGCATTCCTGGTTCTGCAGGCTCGGGAGACCATCAAGGGAGCAGAGGATGTCGAAGGCGATGAACTTCGTAATGTGCGGACAATAGCTAGAATCTATGGCTACTGGCCTGCTGCCGTTGTAGCAGGTGCGCTCAATTTCCTTGGGGTGCTCAGTTATACACTCATCTGGATGTGGGGATATGCAGACATGGCCCTCTGGCCGCTGTTGCTTTTGGGTGATGGTCTCATTCTGGCCGCAGGAATCCTGCCGTTGACCGGTCCTGAGAATAGAAAGCGGTTGATGATTGCCAGCACCCTCGACAAAGTTGGGGCACTCGTTGGTCTGATTGCCTTTGTAATCATACCACTCTTTGTGATCTATCTCTGAGCTCCTAGTGTACCTGCCAAAATGTCCATCCCAAGACGATCGTGCAGATAATGGCAACAACGACTGCCCATTTGGTTGAAGTATTGTGGGCCTCTCGAATGCCAAAGATAAGCAGAAAGCCCGTCCAGACCATTGCTCCTGTCGTCATCACGTCGATCATCAGCCAGACAGTCAAACCATATGCCCAAGTCACGAGACTCTGTGCAATTGCTGAAATAGAAGATGGGTTGCTGAGATCTACAAGAGTCGGATATGACGGAACCAGAATGAAGATGATGAGAACCCCCAAGAGGCGAACGAGAACGACTGGTAATATGCTGTATCCTACAATCGATAATGTCTTCATCCTTCCTCCCGCGCCACCAGTCAACTTGAATGTGAAATGAGCAAAGGCTGTCCCAATGATGAGATAGATAATGCCCAGCATTATCCCGGGCATCATTCCGACTAAGGCTGCTAAACCAAATGATAACCCGCTTTGACTGAGCAGGACACTGACCTCTGCAGTTTCACCAGAAGTCACATTCAAGACGACCAGGGTATTGACCTTGGAAGATAATCCTAGGAATAGTCCCATCATGACAACTGCATTCATTATGATTATGATGAACGGTCCTGCTGCGTCTGGTCTCTGACCAATGTCACGGTATGTTGCAGATGGCCTTCGCAGGACGCCCCAGAGCCGTTCTCGAATACTCATGAAACGAATTTCCTTCCGTTCTGGCCGTTTCAACAGAGGAAGGAGTCTTTCTACTGACTCTTCGGCAATATTCTCTCTGCAAACTGGGCATACCGTAGCATCAGCTGGAACTGGACTATCACAGAACTCACAGCGTCGTACCATGACCCAGACACCATCACCAAGAGGGTTATCTCTGACCCTGAATACTGCCTCTGTCTATTTAAGCGAATGCCGGTTGTTCTATACCTATTCTATCTACCACATTTTGAAATACTTGAACAATCCCGTTGCGTGTACAATGATAAACGGAATCACGGCATCCCAGAAGCTCTGAAACGTATTCAGTATTATTACGAATGTGAGAATGAAGCTCAATTCCCAAGAGGGAACAAATATGGACGCATAGACGAGATTGATAGGTATCATCAATGCCATGCGAACAAGAAACGCTATCGCCATGAGTGTTGCATAAAACCTTCGTTTGGACAGCGCCTCTCCTCCTATCTCCTTCCTGAATCGATGGACACCGTACCATGGAATCGCCATCATTGGTAATGTAGCCACCAGTTTGAATATCGGCCCAAACGGAGCAAACGGATCAAAGGGGAACAAGGCCACTGCACCTGCTACTAGGCTGATTGCACCAACTAACGGCCCTCCTATCACAAACGATACCATCCAGAACAAAGAGACATGGTCGAAAAGTGCTATACCCCATCCCGCCATTCGAGCTATGAATCCTACCGACGGTGCCACAGCTACGGACAATGACGCCAGCACAGCTCCGACAGCGATTCTCTTCGTACGTTCACTGGTTTCTACAGATTTTGTGAGTTCGAGTTCGGAATCTGCTGCTGACTTCTCCTCACCAGTATCTGAGAACTTATCGACTTTGGCATCTACCATGGGCCTCTGACTTGATACCCTCTTTATTAATATACCCATTCTCATTTAACTACTCAATGATGAGTGACTATTAGGTCGTGTCACTAAGCAGTCGCTCTGCCCTTCCTACAAAGTCTTCAGAGCTCGCTGATTGAAACTTGGGACGATTGAGCATCTGTAGCAGTTTTCGCGTGGGCTCAAGCCAGTCCGGGTTGATTCTCCACTCTGCCCAATCGATGCCAGATGTGAGTGATGTCCTACTGATGATGAGTCTCGATGATACGAGCTCGTTGAGACCAGTGAGAATTGTTCCAATAGTGACTGCTCCAACAATGGCTCTCTCCTGCCTGGCTGCTCTGAGCAAATCCGCTGTGGTGACCCACGATCCGTCCTCAACTAGGACTTTGAGAACTCTCGACCTGACGGGGTCCGCCTCTATCGCCCCCTTCAAGGGCGCAAGATTGACTGGTTGAATGCGCCTTTCAGTAATCTCCCTTCGTGTCCACAGGTCATCTTCCCGGTCGTCCCGATATGAATTGAATTCCAATTGAGGTGCACCATCTGGGAGATGAATCAAGACCTTTTGAACCAAAGTATTATCACGGTCGTCTGTGCACGGTCTTTGCACAACCCTTATCTTACGATATTCCCTATTCGAACCACAATGAACGCGCTGAATCCTTTGGTTGGTCTCTTTCAGAAGAGCTTTGAAAGGCCTTCAGATCTCCTCTGTTGTGCATTTGGGCTCAGGAACAGTGAACTCAATGTATATTTCTCACTAATACCCGGGCCCAAGACAGTTGAGCAGATTGCAGAGAGGATTGGAAAGGACAGAAGTTCTGTCCAGAGAGTCCTGAATCGACTCCACTCCAGGGGACTTGCAGAGCGCAAATCGCACCGAATAGAACGTGGGGGTTATTTCTTCGAATATACTGCAATATCCGCAGACGCAGTCAGAGAACAGATTCTTGCGCGACTGGAAGACTGGTACAAGGCAACCAGAAGGTTCTTGTTGGAGAGTTGGACGCAGACGCTCTAGTCAATCCGGAAATTGAGGAGAGAGTCCATGACCTTCTTACCTATTAGAAGAAACACAGTTGCACTCACGACCCTAGCTGTCATTGCAGCTCTTGGCATTGTTGTTCGATATACAATCCAGATACCTGTGATACCCAGTGCAGTTGTTCTGACGCCTGGTTTCATGTTCTCGCTCTTAGGAGGCATTGTCGGTGGACTGCCGGGAGGCATTACAGTCGGAGCAATAGTCGGAGCATCTGGGGCACTATCTGGTTCAGAAGTACCACTTCTCCCTATGTTCGGGAATATCTGCCTTGGTATCGGATCTGGCTATGCCATCTATTTCGCCAGGCGTGATAGCATGAGATACTACTCATTTGTACTACTGGGCGGCGGAATCATCGGTGGTTTCATCCCGACCATGACTGTTTTCTCGTCACTTGTGGATCCCCTTGTCGTCAATCTGGTGGCGGCAACAATCGACATGATTCAGGCTTTCCTTTGGGCTGCCACGGCTCTTATTGTTGAGAAGAAGATTATCCGTCCCATTGTGGGAACTTACATCTACTCTGAAACAAAGACTGAGGAATTAGACAGAAAAGAGGCGTAATTCAATATGACTGGAGCACCCAAAACACGCAAGACTGTGGGAATAGACATACGCAAGGATCTTTTCGGTGCAAATGACGATGCTGCTGCACTGAACAAGAAGAAGTTCAGAGAACATGGGCTGATTGTATTCGACGTAATGGGCTCGGTCGGGACCGGGAAGACTCAGCTAATAGAGGCTATCTGTGAGCGTCTGCGTGGGAAACGTCGAATCTTGATGGTGGCCGGAGACCTTGCAACCACTATTGATGCAGATCGGGTCGCCTCTCACATGATTGACACAGTCCAAATCAATACTGGAACTGCCTGCCATCTTGATGCAAGAATGATCCGCGTTGCTCTCGATGATGTTGACCTCTCAAAATACGATGTTGTGTTCATTGAGAATGTTGGCAATCTGATTTGTCCAGCAGGTTACTCTCTCGGTGCTGACAAGAAGATAGTCGTTGTTAGCGTAACTGAGGGGCCTTACATGGTGAGAAAGCATCCTCTCACTATCAAGAGAGCAGACATAGTTGTCATCAACAAGATTGACCTAGCTGACATTCTGGAGTTCGATATCGACGCACTTGTAAGGGATATTCGCGAAGTAGATGCTGATTTGCCGGTATTCAGAGTGAGTTCGAAAACAGGGGACGGTGTCGATAAACTCCTAAAGGCTCTAGGTTTCTAGGACGCGCAGAGTCTATCCAAGGCTGCTTTGACTCCTTGTATGTGGCCCGCCCCGAGCACCACCACAATATTGCCCTTCACGTCATTAAGGATGAAGTGGAGTGCCTTAGCAACATACAAGTCCCTCTCCTCGATCAAGACTCTGGTGAGACCCGGAAATTCAGTCTGGAACTGCTTCATAATATCCTCAACAGCGCCCTCCTCCTTGAGCATATCTAGCATATGCGAGGCTCCACCGCCTTTGATGTCCTTTGTTGCGTCTGGCAAGATATTTGTCAGTCCATAGAGCTCGCTAAGCGGAACTTTCATCATTGCCTGAATCGTTGCTTGCATCGGTCTGTCGACCAGTGCAATCTTCGCTCCGACAGCACGACCTTCTTCAATGGCTGCAAGCATCTCATCTCCAATATTCGAGCCGGTCATCTCTCCAAGACTCTTCTCCAAGACTGCCAGTTGTTGCATCAGGTCTTGAGCGCTGTTTCCTGTCATATGAGAAAGGTCGCTCGTCTGGGCATCAGGAGGATTGACGAGTTGCTGATATCGATCGCGGTCGAGCTCGACTGCTACGACTTCAGGTTTAGTATTGCGAACAACCTGTCGTGCATGCTCAACGCTCTCCAAATCCGTGTGAATCACGGAGACGAAGACGATTCGATTTATGTCAGCGACCACAACGAGTCACGCTCACAAAATGACGTGCCTACCATCATTTGTTTCTTTTGTAACAGCCACAAATATGGTAAACGTTTACTCCTTTCCACTTGTACCAAGAGGCTTCAGGGGCTTCAATAGCTGAGGATAAGCTTTTTCACGGACCAAGCGTTTACCACATCTACACGAACCTGCGTGTAGGAGCGAAAGCATGGTACTTGATCTTGATGTTGCCTTTGTGAAACTTGCTAATCCACGAATGAGTGCTGGTCTAATGGTTCTACATAGCCTTCTGAACAGTCTGAAAGGCGATCCTGTCGAGCCCAGAGAAGTCCGAAAGACGGTCGACCAGCTTGTGAATGAGCGAAAAGTCTCGAAACAGTCCATAACGAATGCTGCACGGAGACTAGAGGAGGCAAACATAATCGACCGAAAGGAGAACAAGTATGTGGTCAACTATGGCTATCTCGTTTCTCTCTTGTTGAACACTATGCTCGAGCTCAATGAGCGGATCATCGGATTAGAAGAAGAGTTGGAATCCATCAAGTCCGCGTAGCAGTCATTCTATTCCGCAGGTATCGTCGTAGCCGCCTCATCGAGATCGTTCAGAAACGCGTTGAGAGCCCCCTCAGTCACATGTGGCATCACGATAAGTCTCAGAGTTGGAGGTATTGGAGACGTAGATACACTCCAACCTTTGGTTTCTAATCTGAGCACTAGTTTGTCCAATGCCACTTCCTTACTCCTGATTCCAATGATATTCATGACGGGCTCTATTGCAGTCCTCAGCAAAGGATTATTGTTGATACGGTCTCCTGCAATGCGTGTCCTTCTCATGCATTCTTTCACTATTTCTCGGTACCCTTCCCTGCCAAGATTCTTCATAACAGCCCAGATTGCCAAAATGGATGCCGCGGGTCTGGTCCCGAGGATGGTGGCTTGTCTTGAACTTGCCCCCTGCAGGTATGGCACCTTCCGGGTAATGGCTTTTAGAAGCCGCTGCTCCCTGAAGATGATGCACCCTGCAGGAATTGGTGCAAGACCCATTTTATGCGGATCAGAACTGATGCTTGTGACTCCTTTCACTTTGAAATCGAACTCGAAATCTGATTCATGAATGTCTTTGAGAAACGGCAAGACGAACGCTCCAAAGGCAGCATCAACATGAAGTGGGAGTCCGTGGTCGTGCGCAATTCTGCCTAATTCATCGATAGGATCCACTTGTCCGAGGTATGTCGTACCCGCAGTACAGAATATCCCGACTGTATTCTTTGTGATCTTGGACTCTATTGCCCTCGGTATTGCACGATACTCCTTGTCGACAGATGTCTTGGTCAACTTGACTCCGAGTAACCACGCGGCCTTGTCCACTGAGGAGTGGATGGTTCTGGGTGCTAAGATCTCTGGTCTGGTTGTCCTCTTCGATGACTCCCTAGCGGCTAGCATTGCTAGTACATTCGATTCTGTCCCCCCTGAGGCCGTCGTGCCAAAGGGTGTATTCAAATTGAGAAGGTCTCCAATCATCGCAATGACCTCCTGTTCCACTTTTGCACAGCCCTTGAAAGTATGCATGCGACCAGCATTCTTCTCGAGTGTCCTGGAAAAGACCTCTGCACCAAGACTATGGGGTGTTGTTGACATGGATGCAACAGGACGTCCTGTCTCATATGTGGCATCATCTGCCAGAAGGGTGTCAAGGCTCTCCAGAACCTTGTCCCTGTCCATTCCCTGTTCTTCGAACATTGCATCTGCTCCAGATTGGCGAGGCCGGTTTCTTGCAGCGTATAACGTTTACGTATTAAGAAAGTAGTGGTTTGTGTTCATCTTGGGCTGCGCTTCTAACGCCAAGAAGCAGTCCTGAATCTCATTCTTGTCGAGTGCTGAGTCTGCCCACAGCCTCTTTTATCGAATCTAATGCTTCATCGATGGTTTCCATTGATGTGGCGTAAGAGAACCGCAAGTATCCTTCCCCTCCTGCTCCGAATGCAGTGCCAGGCAGGCATGATACCCCTGCATCATGAAGAAGATAGTGTGCCATCTTCTTGGACGACATGTGTGTCTTCGTTATGTTTGGCCAGGCATAAAACGCACCTTGAGGTATCTGGCAAGTAATGCCGGGGATTCTGTTCAATCCTTCTACGATTCTGTCGCGTCGCTTTCGGAAGACATTAACCATCTCAATTTGGTCTTCTTGAAGTCCCTTGAGGGCAGCGACGCCAGCTCTTTGAATGAACTCTGAGGTGCATGTGAATGCGTTAATAATCAGTGTCTCAAGTTTTTCAACGAAAGACCTAGGTCCTATCAGATATCCCAACCTCCAACCTGTCATGGAATAGGACTTGGAAAATCCATCCAGTAGGATTGTTCTCTCCTCTGCCTTGTCATAGGACGCCGGTGAGTGAAAATCGCTATCATAGACAAACTTCGAGTAGATCTCATCTGACAGAATGAAACAGTCATACTCCTCAGCGATTTTAACGATATCCTCCAATCCCCGTTTTGTCATCACGCTGCCAGTGGGATTGTGAGGCGAATTCAGTATGATTAGCTTTGTTTTGGAGGAGATTCTATCCGCGATATCTCCAGAGTCCATTTGAAACCCATTCTCCTCTTTGAGTTGAATCGGAATGGACTTCACACCAATGTACTTACACAGAGAACCATAGGTGGGGAATCCCGGGTCTGGGTAGATGACCTCATCTTTTGGGTTGCAGACTGCAACCATCGATAGATAGATTCCTGGTTTGACGCCGGGAAGGACCACTACTCGATCCAGGTCAGGTGTAAAGCCTCTAGAGAGCTGAATCTCATCTTGAATGGCTCCTTTCAGCTCTGGAATACCTGTAGTCAATGTGTACCTAGTGAACCCATCCGTGATAGCTTGAATTCCAGCTCTCTTGATATGTTCTGGTGTAGGAAAATCCGGCTGTCCTATCTCAAAATGGAGTATTTTCCGGCCTGCCTTCTCAAGCTGCTGGGCATCCTTGAGCGCTTGCATTGCTCCCTCGCCCAGGATTCGGTCTGTTCCTTCTGCTAGTCTTGGCATTCTCTCGAGCCTCAAATGGCCCCTATTCCACAGCTATTAATCAGTGTCTATCCGACACAACCATCTCAACTCCTATCGTGACTTGGTCTTCTTGTAGAGAATAGTTATGAGAAGACCCCCGATCAGGATGAAGCCAAGCGCCATGGAAATCCATTTCACAGTTGTGAAAGCGCTCGCGAGCACAATGACGGATTCCGAGAGGTTGGGGTATGAGAGGATCTGGGAGAGAATAAGCAAGTTCTCCAGGTAGTCCATAGCACATCCAAGAAACGGGATAGAGATTAGTTTCGTCAGACTGCTTCTCTCGGGATATGTCCCTCTCAAACCGATCATGATGCCGAAGGCTATTGCTAGTGAATAGATGACTGGAAGCATGTAATCAAGCAGGTGAACCTGCGCCCATACAATCATACCCTCCTGACCTACCAGTGAGAATACTGTCTGAAGGTCTAGGAGACTGTACGCAAGTCGGAGGTCTGGCATGACGAATTCACCATAGATATCGTAGACCAGTATCTGTGTCATATAGAACATGACTAGCATCAGACCAAGACTCAGGATGGTGAAAAGAGCCAGATTGCGCATGCTGGATTTCCGATCGACTGCAGAGATCATCTTCTCCATCGTGATACATCCTCCCAATACCCAGCAAATTGCTGCTATTTGGATGTTCCTTTAATTAGTGCAACCTGATTCAGTTCTTGGATATCTTACTCTGCGCTTTCAGAGATAAGCTAATAAGCTGAAATCCTAGAACGAGTGAATGTCACAAACCTATGGCCTAGGTGGTGTACCGGCAGCATAAGGGATTGTGGCTCCCTTGAAGGGGGTTCGATTCCCCCCCTGGGCCCTCTATTCCTTCTACTTCGAACCCCGTCAGTTCTTGTCTTGTCACAAGTTGTGCTGACTCGATTGTTACACTCAAAGCATTAAGTACATAAACAGAATTCTCAGCAACTGCACTATTATTTTGGCACTGGAGTTGCTGTTCTTGACCTCTGTTGAAGGAACCGAGAGCAAGCCGACGAAGGCCTCTCTCAAGAGGGATATCGGATGGTTCGGTTCCTTTGCAATGGGATACGCGGACGTAGGCGCTGATATCTACGTTGCGTTAGGTCTAGTTGCTGCATATGCTGCCGGATGGGCTCCCGTGGCCTTCATCATCGCATCCATCACCTATATCGCCACAGGCTTAGCCTACGCTGAACTAGCGACGGCATATCCCTACGCGGGCGGCGCACAGGTCTATTCCATGAAGGCATTCAATGACTTTGCAGGGTTTCTTGCAGGGTGGTTGGTGATGCTGGACTATACCGTGTGCACAGCGCTCTTTGCTATCGCCACGACCGGCTATCTCACCTTCTTCTTCCCCGTGCTCACTCTGACTACGTTTACGTTCACAATCCTGGGTCTACAAGTAGCTGTGAACGCTATAGGTCTTGTCGCCTTTGCCATTGTGCTAGTCCTCATCGGGATTAACATAGTGGGCATAAAGGAAGCATCCCGCCTCAATATGACAATGGTTGCCTTGAACATCATAGTGCTCTCATTGATCATGATTCTGGGGGTGCTTCTTGCCTTCAATTCGGATCTATTTGGTGTACAGATCTCAATCAGGGGCAATCCTGATTCGTTTGGACACATCGCCTATATCTGGAGCACCAATTACAGCGATCAGAATTTCCTCTATGCAGTGACTCTCGCCATGAGTTCCTTCATTGGGATTGAATCAATTGCTCAAGCTGCGGAGGAAACAAAGAGGCCTGACAGGACCATACCACGTGCAACCAAGATGTCCATAGTATCTGTCCTTCTGTTTGCTGTTGGGCTCTCTGCCATGAGTCTCGGAATGATCTCTTGGGCTACACTTGGTGCAAATCTTGAAGATCCGATTTCTGCACTCGTGCAATCCATCGGCGGGATAGGTGCTACATTACTTCCTATTGTCGCCTTCGCAGGCTTTGCAATTTGCCTTGTGTCTTCAAATACAGGGATCATCGGTGTCTCAAGAGTCGTGTTTTCAATGAGCAACTTCGGTCTGTTGCCTGAATGGTTCTCAAAGGTCAATTCTAGGACCAGAACTCCCATCAGGACCATTGTTGTGTTTGGCTCTATTGGCGCAGTGATGGCGCTCATTGGTCAACTTGACTGGGTGGCCGATCTCTACAACTTTGGAGCCCTTCTCTCCTACCTGATGGTCAATGTCTCTCTGATAGTCCTGCGGCAAACGGATAAAGAGGCACATCGCTCTTGGGAGGTGCCATATTCCATCAGACTGAACATCAATGAAAAGCTATACGAGATTCCAATTCCCAGTCTCCTTGGAATCATAGCTTGTTCATCTATTTGGCTTCTGGTTGTCATCTTTCATCCAATGGGGCGTTTCTTGGGATTTAGCTGGACTGGAATCGGCATTCTGATATATATTCTTCATCGGCGCAGAATCGCGAAGCCGCTCTTTAGCCGAGATATCGGTTCTAGCATTAAACCTATGACGTACAAAATGAATGCACTCGTTCTCATTAGACCTGAAGAGAGGGAAACAATCGTCGACTCATTGCAGAGCAGTTTTGATACTAGATTCCGTTTTACTCTCATGACAGTCATTTCGACCGACAAATGGAAATTGCCACTCACAATGGCAAATCAGTACAAAGCACTCGCCAGCTCCGATCTTCGAAGCATCTCCGCAGACCTCAGATCTTCAGGATTTGAAACCAAAGAAGTAGTACATGTTGGGTCTCCGAAGAAGGTGGTGGCCGAGGCTGCCAAATCTGATCAGTATGACTTTGTGATAGTTGTCCGGGGAAAGGCCTTTAAGAAGGGCAAGCGTGAGGCTTACGATGACATGATTTCCCTCGTATCGACCATTGCCCCGGGGAAACTCATGGTGGTGCGCAGATAATGTCAAAAATCAGCGTGATACTGAACATTACGGTTGAATCGAAGGACCTAGACAATGTATCGAAGGCTTTGGCATCGTTGCCTGAAGCCATTGATGTGTATGAAGTCACAGGTGAATCCGATTTAGTCGCAATAGTCCGTGCAGATGATGTAATAGGCTTTCGAAACATGCTCAAGAATGATATATTAAAGATTGATGGAATAAAAACAACAGTGTCCAGCGTCATAATGTATACCCATAAGAAAGATGGAAAGAATGTAGATTAGTAGGAGGTTGAATCATATGAGTGATGATGATGCTTGCGTCCTCATACCCATCTCTGGCAAGCTAGAGTACTCTGACATGACTGCTGCAATGCTCCTCTTGCTACCATTTCACACAAAACGCATGATGTTGCTTCATGTCATCGAGACCCCAATCTCTACGCCATTAGAAACTGATGGGATGGGTAATGTATTCAAGGAGGCTGAAGATATGCTCATCCCACTTCGGGACTGGCTTAATAATCAGGATTATGTGGCGACTATCAAAGTAGTAACCGCGCGACGAGTTCCAGATGCAATAGCTGAGGAAGCAAACTCCTCGGAATACTCGCTGGTATTCATGATGAAACGACGAAAGAAACGAGGCATTCTTGGTAGTTTCTCCAAAAGCGTCACCGAGTCTGTGATTCGCAATGTTGAATGTCCTGTCGTAACGATTCTCGTCTGAAACGAGGCGTCACCACGACCCGCTATCCTGCGTAGTGGTTCACGATTGGCATCTTCCAACCCATACCAAAGGCTCTCTTGGTGATCTTGATACAGGGTGCAGCCTGCCATCTCTTATACTCTGAGCGCCTGATTCTGGCGAGCACATCATCGACTATCTCTGCTGGATATCCCTTTGCCATCAATTCCTTCTTGTCTAGTCTGTACTCTACAATATCATCTACCAACGGACTGACAGTATCAAAGTCAAATGGATCATACTGATCTGGTCGTAGTTCTGCTGAGGGTACCTTCCTGATACTGCTCTCTGGAATGATGTTTCTGCCTGCCTTTGAGTTGATGTACTCAGCCAGTTCATAGACCTGCAACTTACTCACGTCGCCGAGTGCGCCCACTCCTCCGGCCATATCCCCATAGAGCGTACAATATCCAAGCGCCAGTTCAGTCTTGTTGCCAGTGTTCAAGACTAGGATTCCGAGATCCTTCAGTCGATTAGAGAAATCCATGAGCGAGTTGCTTCGAACTCGAGGTTGGATATTTTCGTCAGCCACCGGGTCATCTGTAGATCTGTTCACACCAAATATCCGGCGTAAGTCCTCTAGAGGTGTCTTCAGGGTTTCGTGATATTGATTCACAATCTCTTGAATGGAGAACTTGACATAGTGTATGCCCAGATTCCTCGCAAGCTGCTCGGCATCATCCTTGCTGTGTTGGCTTGAAAAACGAGAGGGCATTGAAACGCCAATCACATTCTCTGGACCCAGAGCATTGGTTGCGATACAAGCTGACACTGCTGAATCTATTCCGCCGCTCAGTCCAAGGATTGCCCGCGTAAAACCTGTCTTTGCAAAGTAGTCATGGATGCCCAATGACAGAGCATCGAACATCTCTTTTTGGCGATTGTATGCCGGTCTTGTTGCTCTCTTGCCTACTCCACGTTCGACATCAAGCTCAACAAGGACAGTATCCTCCTTGAATGCCTCACCATGGGCTACTAGCTTTCCGGACGCATCTGCACCGACACTTTGTCCGTCGAAGACTAGTTCGTCTTGTCCTCCAACAAGATTGCAAAGCAAGACTGGGACCCCGTCCTTCTTGGCTCGCGACCTCACAAGTTTCTCTCTCTGGTTTCCTTTTCCCACGAAAAAGGGGGAAGCCGAAATGTTGATGATAAGTTGTGCACCTCGCTCAGTGAGCAGGTCTGTCACTTTTATTTCGTACTCGTCATCCCATAGGTCCTCACAGATCTCAACTCCAAGGTATACATCATCCCCTGCGAGCGTAATTCTGCGCGGGCGAATTTCATCTGGTCTTCCGGGTTCAAAATACCTGTCTTCATCGAATACATCATAGGTTGGCAACAAGGTCTTCTTGACGATTGCTAGAATCTTGCGATGCGAAACCACAGCAGCACAATTGTACAGTCTCCATTCTTTGTCATAGTCGACGAAGCCTACAACTACTGTCAATCCGTGGCAATAATGAGATATCTCTTTGATGGCTAACTTGTTCGCCAAGATGAACTTCTTGTTGTATAACAGATCTCGGGGTGGATATCCCGTAATTGCGAGCTCCGGAAAGACTGCAAGCTCAGCACCGGCTTCCCGCGCCTGTCGAATCCATGTCTCTATCTTCACGACATTACCGTTGATATCTCCCACTGTGGAGTTCATCTGAATCAATGCAATCTTCACAGATATCTCACCATCACTTCGTTCGAAACATGCGAGAAAAGTGTTTTGTGTCCTCCTCTGGTGGCACATGTTGCAGTATTCTACACGTTGGAGGCAAAAAAGGCATTAAGTGGATTACATCATGCCCTCTCAGACATCTCTTCGAGAGAGTCCACTTGACGAGAAAGTTCGGAATTTGGCTGGCTTCGCTCTTCTTGATTACTTCTTGCAGGGCTCTGAAAGCATTGTAGAATCCAACTAGCCCTACCAAACCAGCCACAACCAGAAATACGATGAAAGAGTAAAGAACTCCTTCCCGCAGGCATAGGGCTGCGACCATTGCTAAGCTGAAGCTGACTATAATGAGACAACCTCCGACGCTGAACGACCCTGCACTATCCCAATCATCTGCAGCCATAGGCACCTACCTCGCCCTGCCCATTAAGGACTGCGCTTATGAATCTCCGCTAGCTAATCTCTCAGGGATTATGCGTACTACTGAATGTGTCCTGATGCTGTCAGTCGCAAAGAAAAAAAGGGAAACACGAAGTTCTTCACAAGAATGTCCAGAACTCATGTTCCTCTTTTGTTTGTGATTACTACTGCTTGAATGCTGCCCTTGTGCTTGGAATCAGCAGGTATACCACGATAATCACTGGTATGACAAGTGACACTAGCTGAATGGTCGGGTACACTGCGAATATGATGTTAAGGATGTTGACTATCAATGTCCATATCCAAGCCCAACCCTTCAGGTTCCATAAGCCATAGAACAGTATGAAGCATATGATGCCCAATATCAGCGGGATGGCTGCAAAAAGCAGAAGTATCGGACCCAAGAGTAACGCGGCCATCACTGCTAGTGCGCCTGTGATTAGGAGCAACAAAGCTGACAGTAACTGTAGTATAGCGAGTATCGTAATACCAATTGGTCTTCCAGCCATATCTATATCTCCTTCACACAACCCAAGTTGTGGGTGTAAGACTGCATCTTAGTGACTAATAAGCACTCTGGGGAGAGCGCTCTTGATGAAATTTGCCCTTTTGGATGCCAAAACATGAGTCACGAACCATTTTTCTTACTCTATGGGCCATGTTGAGAGTGAAACAACTCCCTTGTCAATGACTATGAATGATCCCTTATTTCGCAACCAGCAACCGGCGTCAGCAATCTGAATGGTACTGTCAATATAGGGCTGATGACCATGTCCACGTACGAGGAACTCATTGGACTGCAGACCTGTCGTAAGCATTGCTGCTACGCGCATGAGATATTGAATTATCCTTCTTACTCTATTCGATTTCGCCCCTTCTCGTTCTAAGTCGTGGACCCTTTTGTGAATCTCGGTCCACGTTCTGAGGAAATAGCTCAATAGTTCACTAGGCGTACCATGCATGAAGGTAGACAATAACGTGCGAACACCTTCAGGGTGACCGAATGAGTCATCCGCGCTGAAATGGAGTTTTCGGATCTCATTGTTCATGAAATCGCGCAGTTGCATGCTCAATGCATTTGTGCGAAAACGATCTAAATCTACGAACTGCCTCAATAGGCTGAAATCAAGCAATGCAGATTCCTCTTTGCTCAATGAGTGTTCCTCCAAGGGTCCTGCAAGTTTTTGTGCAATCTCGTTTTTCGTGGCAGCAGTCATTTCGATGACTCTGGATGAGAGAGCGGATGACTCGTCTTCGAGGTATAGACTCACCAGATTCCATATGTTTGCTGTTTTTCTTTTCAGTTTGTCAACATTGCACATTGCTCTACAGAAGGCATGATAGAATGTGAGTGCATACCAATAATCGACCTGATGACCATGTATGAAGTGGAAGTTACTCTCTCCGCTTATTGATTTGTAACTGGTACAGATATTCATGTTGTCTGGAATACGTATCAATTCGGCCATCACTTTCGTCTTGAAATATCCACTGTCAATCTCTGCCATAATGGAATCATGATTTCCAACAATGTAGATGACCCGAAATCCCAGTGAGCATACCGACTTCAGAATGTCTAGATTCTCAAGAACGACAGTTGCAGTATCTCTCTTCCATAGGTCAAGAATATCCCCAAGTAGGACCAACTCCGAAATCCTATCTGAGTTTGGTTTCAAGTATTCCTCAATGAAATCTATGAATCCAGATTTGTTCGATGCATTGTCACCGAGATGAGTGTCAGAGACCGCCACAATCATGTCATGACCATGGACGAACTCTGTTAAGTCAATTTCAGTGTGTGTGCGAATGCACAATCTCAGCGTCATCGGGCAGTGTGAATGCAAACAACTTCACGTACTCAATTCCTGATATCCCTGAAATCTTGTTCGCCAGCTCCCTGATTGAATCCTTTGATCCGGTGAGTGCAATGACTTCAAGGCAGTGTGACTGTGACACATGTACATGCACCGTCGAAATGACGTTGGCCTGGGAATGATGCTGTGCTTTAATGAGAGACTCCATCAATCGAGGTCTGTGCGTATACACGATATTGAGGCTTGCCATCAATGGCTGGTCCCCAGCCTCCCACTGGCTCTGAGAAATGTATGCTCTCATTGCGTCTCTTATCGCCTCAGATCTTCCGACATAGCTCCTGTCCTCTACGAGTCCATCGAATTCCTGCAGTAGTTCCTCCGGAACCGAGACACCGAAGCGCTTCAGCACCATGACACAAGTCTCCTGCGATAGTAACACGAATTCCCTAGAAGTAACACATTTAAGAGTATTTCGAGGCTAGTAGGGCAGACCGAAGGAGGTCAGCGATATGCACGTACCGGATGGAGTCCTGCCAATTTGGTTGCTCATCATACTATACGTTGTCAGTGTTCTCATGTTAGTCGTTTCTGTCAAGATGATAAACAGGAAGTACGACGACAGGCTCGTGCCATACATGGGCGTACTTGCTGCTGTCATATTCGCAGCGCAGTTCGTGAATTTTCCGGTACCCCCTTCAAGTGGCCATCTAGTCGGTTCTACTCTTCTGGCTGTCATGCTTGGCCCCTGGGGGGGGATGCTGATCATAGGCATGGTTCTATTCGTGCAGGCACTATACGGTGATGGTGGTTTCCTTTCATACGGACTGAACTTCTTCAATATGGGTGTCTTCTCCTGCTTGTTGGGATGGGCACTATCTCTGTTGCTTTTCAAAGGCCTAAAACGATTCACAGATGAGAAGAAGTCCGTGCTGTTCTCGACAGCAATCGCATCCTATGCAACAACGGTTCTGGCAGCCTTTGTTCTGGGGCTTGAGCTTCTGACCGTTTCTGGATTCGGCATCGCAGCACTATCCGTAATCACTTTGGTTCACGCCTTCATTGGTGTCGGAGAGGCAATACTGACTTTCGTAATACTTCTCTACTTCGTCAAGGCGAAACCTCAGGTGATATCATTCCTGCGGGAGAGCGAGGTGTCTGAGATGGCTAAGGTACCAGGAGTTCAGGTGCCAAAAGTGCAGATTGAAGGTTGAAGATAATGGACAGAGAAGAAGCGATTCGATACGGGACTCCACTTGTCCTAGCAGTATCCATTGTGACAGCTGTCGTCATTCTTGGAGCCGCCTCTCAGAATCCTGATGGATTCGAGTGGTCGTTATTTGACTTCGCTGGTGTTACTGAACCCGAAGGTGGATTTGGAGGAATCTGGTCCTTCTTGGGAAAAGGCGTGGTGGTCGATGTCGCTACAGGAGTCATAGGCATTATTGCAATTCTGCTCCTAGGATATGGCTTCTTTTGGGTCGTTTCCAGGAGAAGCGATTGAACAGCTGCAACCTCCGAAGTTGTGTGAGGTACGGGGCGTTTCGATATGAGCAAGTTCCTGCTTCCATTCCGTGAAGGGCACCACACAATTCGTGTCTTCTCGCCAACATCAGTGGTGGTGGCATCACTTGTCATGGCGGCAGTTCTATCAGTTCAGACTCAGGTACCAATGGTGTTCTGGTCGATTGGACTCGTCCTCTTCATTGGTGTTGTCACTGGAACTAGATGGAAAACTGTACTTGCGCTTGCCGCAAGATTCGAAATCATCATACTATTCTGGATTATACTGCTTCCCTTTCTCTTCGGAAGCACGGTCATATACTCCCTGCCTGCGCCCTGGGGCCGACTGCTTGTATTTCAGGAAGGTCTAGAGTTGGGAGTTCTCATTGGTCTACGTATTTTTGCCATTGTGACTCTCTTCATGATTGTTCTCTCGCATCTATCCTTGGCTGAGTTCATCGGTGCCTTGAGGACGCTCAGGGTTCCCTCTTCAGTGCTTGGTTCACTCTTGATCATGCTGCGCTATATCCCGCTCTTCATTGAGGAGCGGCACAGAATGCATGACGCTCAGCAACTGAGAGGCCTCGCACAGGGCGAGCGGAGAGAGAGAGTCCAGTCGCTTGGATTCCTTGTTGGCTCCACGATCGACCGGGCGATGGTCAGAAGCAATGTTGTCTATGAATCCATGACTCTTCGCGGCTTTGGTAGGGGGATGGCCGTTGTTGGTGCAGGAGTAAGAAAGAATGACTTCCTGCTATTCTTCGGTCTCGTTATTCTAATTCTCGTTCTTCTCAATTGGCAAATGCTGGCGGTGATGCTACAATGACTTGCGCGCTAGAGATCAATCATCTGTATTTCAGCTACAAGGACTTTTCGCTTGAAGATGTGAACATGAGTCTCCATCTCAGTGAACAGAAGGCTCTTGTTGGTCTGAACGGGTCAGGCAAGACGACATTGTTGAAGCTCATTGTTGGACTTCTTGAGCCCGAGTCTGGATCTATTCATATCTTTGAGAGGAAAGTTGAACGTGACAACCTGTGGGCGATACGAAGGGATGTCGGGTTCCTCTTTCAGAATCCGGATGACCAACTCTTTGCTCCGACTGTCTGGGAGGATGTCGCATTCGGGCCGAGGAATCTTGGAATGGCACAAGATGAGGTTGAGGAACGAGTCGAATGGTCTCTCGGGATGGTGGGCATGTCCAACCTCGCCGACCGTCCTGTCAATCAGATAAGTCATGGAGAAACAAAGCGTATTGCTCTTGCTGGAATCATCGCCATGCGTCCGAAGATCCTCCTATTGGACGAGCCCTTTGCAGGTCTCGATTTTCCGATGATATCCACGATGGTTGATATAGTGCGGAACCTACGGAATGAGGGGATCAGTGTTCTCTACACGACTCATGACCGATTCTTCCTTGAGAACTGGGCAGACTCAGTGGCTGTCTTACATGATGGCAAGCTGGTTTATGATGGCCCTGTAGAACGTGCTCTCCAAGACGCGTCCATTAGACAGCAGACTGGTGACTGGGATGCATTACGACATCGGATGAGAGAGTATCGCGGACTTGCCTGAAACTGCGATATGGTTAAATGTATGAGCAGGCAAGAGCCCGAATGTCATGCGGAGGTTGCCAAGCCTGGTCAAAGGCGTAGGGTTCAGGTCCCTATCTCGTAGGAGTACGCGAGTTCAAGCGACCAAGAGTTACTCTTAGTCGGAACATATCTCGCCCTCCGCACCACTTTCGTCCTGCGCTAAACGCCGTCCTGTACCCGCGGCTCCATAAGAATAGTAATCTCACGACCAAGTAAGTGCCTAGTGAGCTTGATTCCCATATCTATCCTCACGATGATATTTGGTTCTTGTGTGTGTTCATTGAAATAAATCTTCACCCAGAGGCTCAACCGGTCTTCAGGTACTGCGTACAGGTAAAGATTGTTTTCCTCATTCTCATATGGTTCTACACGAATTCCAATACCCTCGTGTCTATTCACCTTTGAGGAGGCATCCTGCTCTGAATCATAGAAATCCACATGCAAAAAGAATTCCTCCTCCTCGGGCGCTATCCAGACTGTAAGAGAGTATTCCCAATCATATGTTGGATCAAGCTCAGGGTTGTTCTCAAGAATAATCCGATCTATGAGATTGATTGCGTACACTGTGACCGGCGGTATGAGGAGCAGCAAGATGATTACTGCGATGAGTCTCCTATTCTTATGGAGCCACCCTCTCCCAGCTGGCGCTTCCTCCACATTGTACACCCATCTGATAATGGATACCAAATCATTTGAACTTTTGGACTATTTGATGCTCTCGTGGATTCGTCACATCAAAAGCGAATTCAAGTATCTCCCTCTGCGTCCCTATCGGTCTTCCTCTCTGAGTCGGTGGACTTGATAGATGTGTGAAGGAGTGCCAGGCAGAGAGGGGCATTGAGTCATTCATCATCATCGGGAAGGATGAACATGGTCTCTATCCGCTGCACACCCTCAAGCCCCTCAAGCTCCCCCGTAATGAAACGGGTAAGTTCAGCTATGTCTTTGACACGCACCCTAAGTATGAAGTTAGCAGGACCCGCGGTCCTCAATATTTCCGATACCTGCTCATAATCTGATAGTCGAGCACAGAGTTCTCTTGATGCACCTGGTTTGGCTGTTATCTGCACAAGAACCTGAATATCGAATCCCATTTTTCTGTAGTCAATGTCCACAGTGTATCGCTTAATCACACCAATCTCAACAAGGTGTTCCATCCTATTGCGAATTGAACTTGGGCTCAGGTTCACCTTCTTTTTGATATCCCTAAGTGAAATCCTTGCATTCTTGGATAGAATCTCTATGATTTGAAGGTCTTTGTCATCAACTCTATCCATTGAATCCATATTGACCATCCCAGCGTGTCATTTCTGGATTATGCTGTCTTTACTCTGGTAATAACACGTCGATTCATTAATTCCCAGACTTCAACCTCACTGTTGAGGCTTATCTGTGTGAGAAGATCCTGATCTGTTGGCTTGGGGAGGTCATAGGTCTCGAAGGACTCAGTGTCCATCAGGCTATAGTTTTCTCCAGTGTCAGCAATCACCGTGGCAATTCTCTTGTTGATGACTGGTACATCTACCATCCGGTCTGCAGGCATGATGACATTACGTTTCCTGTTATCAAAGAAACCAACTGCAATGATGTTTGCCTTTGCGGCACCATGTTTTCCAGGCTTGGACTTATCCATAGACACAACTCTACATGGTTCGTCATCAATTACCATATACGCTCCGGGCTTCAAGCTCTTTGCTTCAGCTTTTCTAATATCCACTTTTGCTCACCAACTGTGTCGTGCAGACCACTGATACACACCTTTCGATTCGTCTATATATATTTCGGGGCGTGTTCCCGTGCAACGAATCAGCAGTAGCAAGAGTAAAATGGTTATCGCTAGAGCCATTCTTGGATGTGCCTGTCAGTGATCGTACGGAACCCTCAGATACTCAGTGAGAAGCAAGCCGTGGGACTTGTGTGCAAGCCCGGTCGCACCGAGGTAGTCCCTCTTGCGCAACGCATAGTCGAGCTTCTTCTTTCCAAGGGTATCGAGATTCAGGCAGACCCGGGATCTCTCAGTCTTCCTGATATGATAGTAAAGCCAACCCCAATAGAGGATATGGATGTGGATTTTGTCATCACTATCGGTGGAGACGGTACGATTCTCTACACATTGTCGCAATTGAAGGATCGCGAAACACCCCTCTTTTGTATCAATCGCGGGACTGTTGGATTTCTCACGGAGAGTGGAACAACCACAGCATTAGCCTCTCTTGGGCGAGTACTTACAAACGACTGCATCATTGAGGCCAACGTGAACATAAGTTCAGGCGTTGGCGAGAGGGTTTTTCCCAGTGCTCTCAATGAGGTCTACGTGGTATCGAAGTTACCCGGAAGACTTCTGACACTGCAGATTATTCTAGATGGCGTGCAAGTTGACTATGGAAGGGCAGATGGTGCGATGCTCGCGACACCTTGTGGGTCTACTGCCTATGCACTTGCTGCAGGAGGCTCAATATTAACACCAGATGTGAACGGCTTTGTCTTCGTTCCGGTGTGTGCTCCAAGATTTGAACTGAAGTCCATGGTGATTCCCGACTACTCCAAATTGGAATTTGAACTAGTGAAGCCCGGCGCTCCCGGTCTCGCAGTCATTGATGGCCAAACACGATGGGACGTCGAACCCAATGAGAGAGTATGGTTGAAGAAGTCCGAGAAAGTGACACGCTTCATCCGGCTCTATAACAACTACTACGACCGTCTGAACACACGGCTTGTTCCAAGGACTCTCTAGGTGAGCCGGATGCCACGCACCTTTGTTGTTGATGCAGGCGCACTGTTTTCCACATGGACAAAAAGGGTGGGTGAGGCTGTTTTTTCCACCACGACTGACGTAGTAGATGAGATTCGCAATCGACCAAGCAAATTCCGAGCAGGCCTTCTGGAGGTTCTCGATAGACTTCGGGAAGAAGCGCCCCCGACTGATTCAATCAAAGCTGCAAGAAAAGCGGCCACTGAAACTGGCGATGATTCGACTCTCTCACAGACTGACATTGAATTGATTGCGTTGGCATATTCAAAGAAGCAAGATGGAAGCAGCATTGCGCTTGTATCAACAGATCTTGCTGTTTTGAACACAGCTCGCCATATGGGTATAGAGACTGTGGATCCCAGCGGTAAGTTCAAGGATGACATCAAATGGGCCTCAATCTGCCCCGCGTGTAATCACAGGTCAATAGCGTCAAAGGCCGGTCTTGAATGCCCTGTCTGCGGAACTCCGATGCGCCGAAGGGCGCTCAAAAAGGGCAGAAAGTAGGGAATGTGGGTAATACCCAAGTCTTACATGATATGAAATTGGTACTTGCTTTCTGAAAGGGGTGTAGAGATGTCCATAATGACAGAAAGACCTGCACTAACAATTCAGCGAGACCTTGATGACATCAAGCTCCAGGTCAAAAAGGAATTAGAAACAATTCGAGACCTGATGGATACGCATGGGTACCGAAATCCTTCTGCAACCTGGAATGCTCCATTTCAGATACACCGCCTCCGAAGAGCTATGAGGATACACTACCTGGCGCTGAAGATACGTGACTCTGCACCGGTCAATCATAGCCTACGCGAACTGTCTTGGGACCTAAAATCTGATCTTGAGACTCCCTAATCACCCTCCGATAATCGCCACTTCAATGGTTCTATCCCGCGGTCGATTGTCATAGTCTACAAAGACTATTTGCTGCCAAGTTCCCAGCGTCAGTTGTCTGTTTACAAATGGAACTGTGAGACTAGGTCCTACAATAGATGCTCTCACATGGGAATGGCCATTGCCATCTCTCCACTTGAGATCATGCTTGTATTCAGCGTTGCTTGGAGCAATTCTCTCCATAGCTTCAGGAAAATCTGAAAGAAGGCCACTCTCATATTCTATTGTAGTGATTGAACCAGTTGAGCCTGCACAGAAAACAGTGCAAATCCCTGCAGCCATTCCACTTCTCTTGACAACATCCTCTATCCTCTGAGTGATGTCTACTATGTCACAGTCACCCTGAGTATGGAATTCTAGGGTTTCGTGATAGAAACTCAAATAATCCACCTGACTTCAGGGAGAGAGCATCTGACTCTCTTCTATCTTCCGAAAGATATGGACAATCTATCTTGTTACTCTCACAATCTTGGACTGAGCAATTAGGCTGCGGATTCGGTCGTCCTTGGTCAGAAGGCTCTCTTCGTTTTCCTGAAGGATGAGCAGAGCGCCAATATGATTGCCCTCGTTCAATGCAATAATCAAGGACGTGAGTGCATTGATTATGTCATCCTGCATCGTCTTTGCTATTTCCTCGATAGATGAGATTGTCGTCTTGATTTGCTTCCGATTATCGGGGTAGTGCATGAAGCGTGCCTCGAACACTCCAAATAGGTCCTCGAATGCTTCCTTCAGCTCGTTAGCGGCCTTAAATCCCTCTGCAGATTTCGTAAGCAGTTCAATAGCTTTCTCTATCATCTTGTCCGAGCTTGTCTGTAGTGCCTCTATTCCAGCAGTCCTAATCCAGATTGTTGCTAATTCGGGGACTCCAAGCTGTTTATAGTACTCCGCCGCCTGCTCTGCTTTTTCACTTGCCATGCAGTGGAACGATTCGTTTCTCTCTGCATCACCTAGTCGCGAAGCACAATCTGCAGCTCTGCTGTAGAGTTTTGATGCCATCTCTGCTTCTTCTGCGGTCGATTTTTCCTCAGCTAGTTCAACATACAGAGTGATTGCTTGTTCAATGAGCTTGGTGTTCTCTTCTTTCTGACCTGACTCAAGGAAGACTTCTGCCGCCTCCTCCAGTGCGATAGCTTGTCGTTCCTTGTCTCCTGCCTTGCTCCGATTCTGAGCTTGCTCGAGGTAGTATCTTGTTACCTGTGAGTAGATCTCCTTGGCTCGGTCTTCATATCCCGCGTTCTTCAGACACATGGCTTGATATCTGAGGTACTTCTTTTCCGAGTCAACTTCTCTGTCTGATGCCGCCCTCTTGGCCAATTCTTCAAACATCTCACTTCCTCTCTTGAATGCCCACTTTGCCTTCATACCTCTGCCCAGTTCGCTGAACATATTGCCTCCCTTCACCAGGAGAGGAGCTACAGCCTCTGGTGTACCCTCCATCTTCAGATATGCCTCTGCAGCGTTAGCGAGCGCCTTATTTCTGGCAGATGTCAGTCGTTGAAGTCTATAGGCTTCTTGAGCAGCATCATAGATGTTTCCTGCCTTCTCATAGAGTTGTGCAGCCTCATACAGCTCTCCAGCCTCCATCATTGTACGCGTAGCTTCTGGAGACTCCCCTATTGTCTGCATGATTTGAGCCGCTTCTGCTAGGGCATTTCCTGCAGAGAGGAAGTCGCCCTTGCTTTTTGAAGTCCTTGCCCAATGCTGAGCTACCCTGACTGCCCGGTCATTGATTCTCTCTCCGAGCTCCTCATCACCAGCAGTATAGTAGAGCCTGCTGACCTTTCGAAGGAGGCCTATTGTCTCAGAGAAGTCCCCCTGTTCCTCTGTGCCATCTGCGATATTCTCCAAGGCATCGGCCGCTCGAATGTTGGTGGTCTTCTTCTCTTCATCTGTCATAGCAAAATCTTTGGCTCTGAAATAGAAATCAGCAGCTCTCTTGTATTCATTTGCTGCATCTGCGATTTCTCCGGCTCTCATGTTGAGTCGAACTATCTCTTTGTAGATTCCCGGACCCTGAGGCATTCTGACCATCATCAAGGTTGCCCTATCAAACAACTTGAAGCTCTCGTCTGCACGATGTAGATCTCGATAGACGAGCGCTGCCTCTTCGAATGTCTTTGCAGCCATTTCGTATTCATTCTTCGATTCCAAGTGTTCTGCTGCCTTTACGAGCTTCTTCACGCCCTCCTCAGTATTCCCATCAGCAAGAGCCTGTTTGGCTTCTTTAAGGAGGTCATCGCTAGGGGTCAAGACTATTAGTTCTCCTTCACTTGGTTCCAATCATTTTGTTGTGCCTTTTCAATTCCTGTTTCCTCATAACAGTTGCCCTGATATCTGTCTTATTTTGATGTCATCTGACTTGCAGAGCCATCAAGATTCGACTGCAATGTCACGAGTGTGTGGACACGCTTAAGTAGACGATGAAACCCACTTTCTGTGAGCCATTCAATGAAACAGATCTCCCTTGACCTAATTGATCCAAATCAGTATGATGTCATCATAGCTGGTAGCGGAGCGGGTGGCCTCCTTACTGCCCTTGCTCTGTCCGCAAAAGGGAGAAAGGTGTTGGTGGTTGAAAAGGAGAATCGCCTTGGTGGCGTCTGGCATGGGTATTGGGTCGATGGATATCGTGTTGATCAGGGTCTGCATGTGATAACGCGTGTAACGCGCGGTGCTTTCGTCAGATTTCTTAAGAACTATCTCTCTCCGCCTCCAGAGTTTGTGCTCCATGATGGCTGGGAGTTCCGCCTGTATGATAAAACCGGGCCAATTCCTTCGAGCATCGGAGAGACCCTGAGATGGCCCCTCACGGGCTGGAGAGGCCGTCTGGGACTTGTCAGGATTGGTGCAAAGATAAAGACAATGAAACTTGATGAGATGAGAAAGTACAAGGACATCTCATTCCTCGAATTCATGCAAGCCAGAGGCGCAACGAACAAGACTATGCTTGATGTGATGCAGAGTGCTATCTATATGGCTGCGGGAGTGCCCATTTCTGAGGCCTCTGCATACGAGGCTCTACGCACGCTCAAGGATACGGATAAGGAATCATCGAAGTATGCATCGGCAAAGAGACTACTCTTCGGATCAAACGAGTATGATGAAGGTTATGTCATCGGTGGGATGGAGGGTCTCGTCAAGAGAGTGATTGAGACAGCAAACGGGGACTACGTTCTTGATGCTCCAGTTGAGAGAATCCTTGAGAATGATGGGCATGTGACTGGTCTGACAGTGGCGGGCAGAGACCTCCGGCATTCTCGAATCGTGAGCGATATTCCTCTTTGCTCCATGAACAAGATTGTCAAATCCGATAAGGCAGAGAGTCGTGCATTCTTCAGCAAATGGAGCAAGATGGAACCGACTAGAGGCATCACTCTCTGGCTTGGTCTGAAGAAAGTTGTCATCGGAGACCGCAAGAATAGGGTTCTTGTCCATCCAAATCCAAATCGCTGGATTGTATCAGTTTCAAGCTTCGATCCGAGTTGTGCTCCTGAGGGAAGAGAGTTGATAGCCATTGCCATGATGGCTGAGCCCGGTAAATCTCTTGAAGAACATGTAGCAATGATGAAGGGCAATGGACTTGAGAAATATTACCCTGGTATCCTTGATCATGTTGAGATGGAACATGCTCAGATGTCATATGCCACTCGAGCGAAGCTGATTCCCGGGCAGACAGACCTTGACAGACCTGGACCCAGAACTCCTATAGACGGACTCTACATTGTTGGCACAGATACAGCTGGGTCTGGTGTAGGTCTGCAACAAGCTGCTCAATCGGCAGATGGAGTCATTCATGCTCTTAGAGAAGATTCAGGGCTCTGGTGAGCGTCCCACAACTGTTTTACTGTTATCTAGAGGGACATTGACGGGGGTCAGTGATGTAGGCTACCGATTGTGACTCTCTATTCAAACTCCCCGCTGAGATACAGTGCTAACGTAAAGGTTATGTCTGGTTAATGTCGCGCAGGGCTTGACCAACAGGTCAGTTGAGGCGTCATTTTGAATGAAGATGATTGAAGTGCGTTGGCACGGCAGAGGTGGACAAGGTGGTGTCACTTCCGCTGAACTGCTGGCAAAGGCTGCTTACATTGATGGATACAAGGGCGTGCAAGCCTTCCCCTATTTTGGAGCTGAGCGCCGTGGAGCCCCCGTGAAAGCGTTCACACGGATAGCTGATGAGGAAATCAATGTACGAAGCCAGATCTACACCCCTGATGTTGTGGCAGTTCTTGACTCGACTCTTCTCGACTTGACCGATGTCACAGAGGGCTTACGGGATAGAGGAAAGGTAATCATCAACACTCCAAAGCGTGCCGCTGAAATACAGGTTCGCAAGGGTCATATCTACACATATGATGGAACTGGTATTGCATTGAAGAATGGACTTCTGGTCGGAGGGCTGCCTGTCATGAATACGACCATGCTAGGGGCATTTGCCAAGGCTACTGGACTTGTCAAGCTCGATACAGTTCAGAGAGTCATACGCGAAAAATGGAAAGGTAAAGCTGGCGAGAGCAACGCTCAGGGTGCTAAAGAAGCATACGACACCTGTGCAGATTGATGACGCGTGTGCCATTGCCTAGGGCACCCTGATAGATGTTCCCCACGACTAGGCATACATACGTTCATACCCACGATGCCCAGTGCTCTTCTGCTGATGCTGCATCCCATCAACCTGTTGAGCCATCTCTTCCATCTTGCGGCGAATTATCTCGCTGCCTTCTTTGAGTTCTGTAAGGTCTATCTTCAAATCGTAGAGTCTGTTGAGCGCCTCAAGTAGTTGTACAGCTCCTCCGGGGTCTGGGATGACAGAGATTGCTGGCGTCAATAGTGCAAAACCAACCATGGATCTGCATAGTGTTTCGGACAGAATCGAACCAGCAATACCCGTGATGATGCCCTTGTCCAAGATCTCCATGTCTTTGTCCTTTGCTAGGTCTGCTATCTTCTCTTCCTCTGCTGCGAACAGGACTTTGCGTTCAGATGGTAGTCCCTCTACTGGTATTCCATCAAGGATTACGATATCTTTCACACCCATACCTGCAGCCCAGTCAAGTAAGGTTGAACTGACAACATACAGCCCATCGTCTGATACTGGAAGCTCAGCGGTGACAACGATGAGGTCGAGTTTCTTGTTCCCATAGATTCTGAACGGATGCCGAAGCCGTCCCTCCAAGAACACTGCCGCTGACGGCATGTACCTTGACCTCAGATGTGCAATCTCCACCATCTTGAGCTGATCGATAATCGCATGAGCAACGATTGGACCAACAACTCCAGCAGATGGAAAACAACAAATCATAAGGGGCGCCTTAAGTTTCATCTCCTTCGTCTGAACGACATGAGCATCAGGCGATCCCAACACTTTTGCATCGCAGGCTTTTTCCAATATCAGGAACCTCACCGCAATGGTGATGAAACAACGATATTAAGCTTGGTCATAGCGGTTCAATGTGGACAAAGACATGGTTGACATCGGAGATTGACTCCATAATGTTCTTCTCAATCATATCAGAAATCTCGTGGCTCTCGTTAAGGCTTATTGTTCCATCAGTGCTACATTGAATCAAGAGTGAGATTCCTGCCTTTTCCTTCGTCACGATTACCTTGGAGCAGTTAATCTTCAAGGCTAACTTCTCGATAATCGTTCGAGTCTGAATTACAGTGTCCTCTGATGTAGCCGTTATATCTACTCCTTCGCTCTCCTCAGAGTATGTTTCAAGATGTAATAGAACTGTTTTGACTCTTCGGTCAGTCTTCTTGATTTCTGCCTCGAGCTCATCAGATATTCTGTGAGCCTCTTCTAGGGTCAAATCCAATGACATTTCAACATCCGCAACGATTTCGAACTGGTCCATAAAAGTGAAGATCCGGATATTGTGGACGCTTAGAATCTTGGGCTCTCTTCTGGCTAAGACCTGCAGTCTCTGGTACAGGCTCAATTTGACGTAGTCCTCAGGGGCCATCTCTGCTGGCTCGACATGCACAACAACATCCACTCTCGGTGCAAGACCTGTTAGACACGACTCTATGGACTCAGTGATGCGATGTGCTGCGCTTGTGGTCACAGTTTCATCCACCGTCACTACAACATCCACAAACAGATCTGGTCCTGATGTTCGTGCGCGCACCCTTGAACAACCTAGGACACCTGGAGTCTGTGAGCAGGCCTGGACTACAGCTTCTTTGACTCCTTCTGGAGCACGATCTACCAAGAAGTTGAAAGATCTTTTTGCGAGATTGTATGAAACATAGATGATGACGACTGACACACCAAGGGCACCGAGAGGGTCTCCTATGGGAAAACCTAGTGATACAAGAATCAGACCGAAGAGAACGACTGCTGAGCTCAGCATATCCGTACTAAAATGAAGTGCATCAGCTTCGAGTGCTTGGCTGTTATACATTCTAGCAGTTCGATAGAGCATCCTACTTCTCTCATAGTCTACAAGGATGCTCGTGAGCATGACAGCTATTCCCCAGATTGATGGCTGTATGAACTCCTCTCCCAGAATCCTTCGTATAGCTTCGCTTATGATCCAAGCAGATGTAATCCAAAGAAGAACCGTTTCAATGAGCGCAGAGAAGTTCTCAATCTTGCCATGTCCATATTGGTGTTCCCCATCTGGTTCCTTTGACGCTGTTCTCACAGCTACAAAAGTAATCCCTGCTGCGATTAGATCCAGACCACTGTGAAGCGCCTCCGAGATTACACCAATTGAATTAGTAAGTATTCCAACCACTAGTTTCATCGATGTAAGCAGAAGTGCAGCAATGACAGAAAGAGCCGCGGCTCTCTGGACACTCTTTCTGCCTCGTTTATCTCTTCCCATCATTCGTCTGACCGCGGTCTTCTATAGCCCGATATAACCGTTGTTACGCGTGCTCGAACAATGCCTAATAAATTGGCTAGGGCTGAATGGTACTTGTTTGACTGAATCGACGAGAATCCGTGTAGCATCAAGATTCTTCTGAGAGATGTATCCAATGTCTGACTCGTCATCTGGAAGCCTAGAGATCCTGGTACTTCTCCCATTCCCAGTCTGATATTTGTTCACTCAAATACTCACGCCATTCTTCGCGCTTGAGTCTGATATGTGCCTTGGCGATCTTACTTCCCAGAGCATCCATTATTACAGAGTCTGCTTCCAAACAGTCGAGGGCTTTTTCGAGAGTGGTCGGCAGTGTCTTGATCTTTCGTTTTGCCCGATCTTCATCTTTCATCATGAAGACGTCTTCACAGCAGGATTCGGGCGGCATAAGTTTCCTCTTGATGCCGTCCATGCCTGCCGCAATGATCGCGCAGAACAGGAGGTACGGATTCGCCATGGAGTCTCCTGACCTCAACTCGATCGCAGCCTTCTCACTTGTGCCAAACGTAGGGACTCTCACGAGGACAGTCCTGTTCTTCTCGCCCCATGTGATATAGACAGGTGCCTCATGGTGTGGCACTAACCTCTTGTAGGAGTTGACAGTTGGATTTGCAATAGCGGTTATCGCGGGCGCGTGTTCCATCAGACCTGCAATGAACATCTTAGCTGTCTCAGATAGTCCATTGGTCTTTTCATCACCGAATAGGTTCTTTTTTCCGTCCCATAGCTGGAGATGACAGTGAAGTCCACTTCCCGCTTCACCTGCAAATGGCTTTGGCATGAATGTGACATCAACGCCTTGACTCCGGGCTATCGCTCTTGCTAGGTTTTTAAAGATGAGAATGTTATCCGCCATCTTTCTTGCATCGTCATAGTCTATCTCTATTTCTTGTTGGGATTTGCCGTGTTCATGATGAATGACCCGAGGGTGCATACCAACCTCTCTGATGGCAGATGCGAGTTCCAGGAGCATGTCCATAGCTGGATTTAGTGGATGCGTATCAGCATATCCTGCTTCGTCAAAATACTCTCCCTCTGGAGTGATTACATAGAACTCCGGTTCAACCTTTATTCTCAATTGAAGATTTCCCGTTAGAACCTCGCGGCATAGTCTGTGCAACCGGCCCCGGCTGTCAAGTGGATAGTAGTCCGTGCTCTTTCCCATGGCTTCCTTCTCTCTCACGAAACACATCGCTGCGGCTGTTCGCCTAGGCGCCAGCGGGATTTCGACGAGTGTTGAGGTGTCCGGTTCAAGTTGCAGGTCCGATGACTCGACTGAGGCCAGTCCAGTCACCGAACTGCCATCGCAACTTGTTCCCTTCTTCAATGCGGGATCCGAAGAGAGCATTTCCAAGTTGTCCGCTGGCGTGCAGGGAACAACCATGGCCTTCATCCTTCCCAACAAATCTGTGAATCTTAGTTCGACATACTCAATCTTCTCGGACATCATGCTCACTCCAAAGTGCGTGTATTCCGTGCTGATTTCATCTCGTTAAAAGGTCTTGTCTCAGCTCCACAGTTCTCGGTACCAGTCTTCTGCAGCATCACCTAGCTCAAGTCGAATGGATCCACTCACCACGCTCACATCATCGCCCTCTTTGACCTCGAAGTTCAATCCTGCGATTCTGATTGCCTTCTTCTCTAGATGTACATTACCTATATTCCTAGCATGCATCCGCGCCACTCTCTTGCCTCCATCGATTGTCAGCATCTGTTCTTCGTACGAGACAGAGCATGTTGCCTTGAACTTACTGTCCCTAAGTGGCCCTATGTGAACTTCTAGATTCACGAACTCCGCTTTTGTATTACTGGCAAACATAGCATTCACAATTTCCTTCAGCACCTTACACTCTTATGAACCTCATCCTTCAGTCAAACACGTTCCGCAAAACTGAAACACAAATGCAGTAGTATACTGAGTGAGGAATATGAGAAAGGGGCTTCATATTGGTACAAGTGGATGGTCCTACGCCAAGGACTGGAAGGATGTGTTCTATACGTCTGGAGGCTCAATGCTGCAGCAGTATCTGCAGTATTTTGATACTGCAGAGATTAACTCCACCTTCTATGCCCTCCCCAAACCCAATTTCATCAGACATCTGAGTACCATTGAACGAAGCAAGTTCTTCACGGCCAAGCTGCCGAAGAGAATCACACACGACTTTCGTCTAGATGTCACCGGGGAGGGTCGGCAAGTCCTTGACGAGTTCTTTGAGCTTCTACAGCCAATTGAGAATCGAGTTGATGTCCTACTCATCCAGCTTCCTCCTTGGGATATTTCAACAATGGCAAATCTTGAAGCATTCTTATCCGAACTAAGGCTTCCTTACAGGTATGCAATCGAGTTCAGACATGATAGCTGGCTGGCTGAGTCTGTGTGGCGCCTTCTGGAGCAGTATAACATTGCTCACGTTGTTGTTGATGAACCGAAACTGCCAATCGATCTCAGGGTCACTACCGATTTTTCATACGTTCGTTGGCATGGACAGAATGAAGGCCTTTGGTATAACTACAGATACTCCCTTGCAGAGCTTGAGGGCTGGATGCCGCGCTTGCACCAGCTTATGGGCACAGTCGATTGTACGTTCGGATATTTCAATAACCACTTTGCAGGAAATGCCCCTCTGAATGCTCTACAAATGCTCTCTCTCTTGGGAACTATTAGCCCGAGGCAGGAACGAAAACTAGTTAGTATGCTTGAGCGTGATGAAGTCCGCCAGCTTTCCTTGGATGATTTTGCATAGATTTCTCTATCCTTTGTCCATCTCGAATGATATAAATGTAGTATCAGTTCATATTGAAAGGTGGCGATGTTGGAGATATCATTCCTCTTGTGCAATCATTTCTGGAACAGATCAGTGAGATGGAAGAAGAAACCATGCTTGATCTGGCAAAAGCAACTGGTTGAGGCATCTATTGAATAAGTAGTTCAGTAATATCTTGACAGTATTTATCTCAGACTTTGATATAACAGGGGAGGAAGTCACTATGAGTTCCATTCGAGATAAAAAAATATTTCAAGGCCTAGACTTTCAAATCTGGCATATATGGGAGGAACGACGAGAAAGGTGGAGAAATGAGATATACATCATTGGAGATGATGAAGCGCTTCAGACTATGCGAAACAGCCTCCAGGGATTATTAGACATGTTTCAAGCATATGGGAAGGGAACACGAAAATACAAGTGTAATCCTCCAACAGATTTTGATTATGTATCCTACGGTCAAGAGCATGGAGTCAAGATTCAGTGGCTCGATTCACTTGTTGTGCGACTCAGCTCTGATGCCCTAGATAACGAGCCATTCATTATCGAGGATTTCGTTGTCACTCTAAATGTTAGTTTCCACACACTAAGGACATTCATAGATAGAATTCAGGAGCAGTTGGACTCTGCTGAAAGGTATGGTCATGGTTCAGTTGCTGTATGTGGATTGCGATTCTCTCCAGATTGGTTAGGTATTGAATGAAGCTATCGAGACGCATCTGATTCATGAAAAAAGAAAAACGAAACATCTTTGAACATTTCTTATTAGAAAGCTTGATAAGTAGACCTAAGGCTCGAGGCTGAGTCAGGTGGAAGAATCGATGAGCTTTGATATTATCGCTGAGCCGGCTGTCAAGTCCCCAGCCGATGCTCGATTCAGACGCGGCCGCGGTTTCAGTATTGAAGAGACGGTGCAATCGGGACTCACTGTAGACGACGCTCGCAAGATGGGTCTCCTTGTCGATATGAGGCGAGGGACTGCATATCCTGAGAATATCGAAGCATTGAAGCAGTATCAGAAGGATCTTGAAGAATTCATCAAGGCTCTGGCGGAGGAGGAGAGCGCTGCTGCTGCTGTAAGTGCAAAGAAATCTGTCGATGATCTCTCTAAGCTCAAGTCAGTGACCGCTGAAGAGGCAGGACTCCTGACATCTGCTGGGATAGAAACGATATCCGACCTTGCCTACTGTGATATCACTAAGGTGGCTGCGAAGACAGGCATCACAGAAGAGCGCATCACAGAGATGGTCAAAGTCGCCCTCAAGAGAGTGTAACCTGTCATGACTATATAGGGTGAGCGAGATGGATTATGCTCATCTCATTTCAATACTCGAGAATCCTCCTGCTGTACTCCGCCCTATCATTCTCCCTGATTTCTTCGTCGATCACTTTGTAGTTCTCCCTACGTACGGGGATTTCGTGAAATCTCTTGAAGCCCTTGCCAAACAAGGGGGCGGCAACCTGATCGGTAGTGAACAGTTTATCCGCAGGGGGGGCAATTGCGTGAATACCGCCTCTGCCCTGCATGTCCTGGGCTTGGACCCAAGGATGATAGTCACTACAGATGAATACGGCGCTTCTCTTCTTGATGCTCTAGCATCACCGGGCCTAGATAAGAGCCATGTTCACAGGGACGGGCGTCTATCAACCACGGTTTCACTTGAAACCAACTTCAAGGGGCGTAAAATCAATCTGATGATCAGCGATAGCGGATCTGCATCATCGTTTGGATACGATAGTCTTACAGACTCTGATCTTGAACTCATTCGTAGCTGTGGCCTTGTTGCCTTAGTGAATCTCAACCATAATCACAGAGGTGCAGATTTGGCGCGTGCTCTCTTTAGGCAGGTGAGAGACACTTCATCATCAATCACCTTCATGGATATTGGTGACCCCTCGAGTAATCCAGAGCTAGTAATCCCACTGGTAAGGGACGTCATATCTGAGGGTCTAGTGGACATTCTGGGCGCTAATGAGAATGAAATTGGTTGGCTTGCATGGGCTCTCTCAGGGCAAGATGATCGTTGGCGTGCAATGGTATCTCATCCCACCGAATGGATTGCAGGAGCTAGGAAGGTTTCACAGGAAACTGGAGTCAAGATTGACCTGCATACGCCACTCTTCTCAGCAGCAGTCAATAGTGACGAGGTGATTTCAGCCCCTTCATTCCGAGTTGAGAGCAAAGTTGTTTGCGGAGCGGGCGATGCGTGGAATGCAGGAGACATCTATGGGCTCCTCCTAGATTTGACACCATCCGATCGGATTGTTCTTGCGAATGCAATAGCCGCCCTCTATGTTTCATCACCAACGGCATCACATCCGTCAAGGCAGGAACTCATCACATTTCTCAATGGAAAACCGGCTCTTTCCAGAGACGGCAAAAAGCTACTTATGCACCGTTAACAATTGAATTACTGGTATTGCCCGAGCGAGGTTAGGTGAACCAGTTGGAGTTGGAACGCGTACTCACGAAGCTAAAGTTCGATGAGTCTGTGACAGGCTATGCCTTGATTACAAACGATGGCCAGCCCTTCCTTTCCTTCTCACTTCCAGATGAAGTTGTGCCTCAGATCAAAGGCACGCTCAAGATTCACGCCGGTGGTCTGAGACTCGTGAATATCATGACCAGCCACGGGAGCGTCATCTTGTCACGAGTGGACCCTCAGTGGGTTCTTGCTGTTCTTTTCACGCCAGAGCTCACGCTTGGTACTGCACTCTCCAGGGCAAAATCAGTTGTCGAGCTCTTGGAACAAGTGGTACTTCCGCCGCCTCCGGTTCCTGTTGAATCAGATGAGGTTCCTATCTCTGAGCCAACCGGGCTTGAGGCTCCCGTGGAGTCAGCATCGGCTCCCGTGGTAGAGGCAGTACCTTTCGTTGTCGAGGAGACATCGACCCGCCCAGAAGCTATAGAGCTGCATCACGCATGCGTTGTCCTCCGGGGGGAGAGGTATCGAGATGCCATGACTCTTGATTCAGCTCTGAACACCACGTTGAAGAAAGTCTACTCCAACCTTGCCGTTGATATTCTTCTCGTTATCGATCAGAAGATGACAATCTATGAGATTGCTGGAGCTCTAATAAGACCGGTAGAACGAGTACTGGAGATCGTTAGATGGTGTCTGGCAGAGAAGATTGTTGACGTGGACTGTCCAAAACCAGAGGAAACTAGACAAAAAGAGATAATTGAGATGCCTTTCTTTGAAGGCAAGCTTGAGAAAGCAAAGAAGGAGCATCGCTCCGTCCTCGCGCTCTGTGACGGAACACGAAGCATTCAAGAGATTGCAACGCAGCTGGGTATGCAATACTTTCAAGTCTTACAGAGCATTCTTCCCTATCGTGGGAAGACTCTTAAAATGGTACTTACAGATAAGAAATCAGGAGTTTGAAAAAAATGAGTATTAAGGGAAAAATTGCGTGGAAATTCATGACGACCAAAGTATCGAAGGTTCTTTTCCAGGCCAATTATAGAGAGCTCATGAACCTAGTCATGAGCTCAAGTAATAATGTGGAAGAGATCAATCGAAAAATGAAGGAAATTGGTTTTCGTGTTGGCGAGACGCTACTAATGGACTATGCCGATAGAATCCGACAACATGCAGTTGACTTTCCAACGTTCTCAAAGACACTGCAGCTTGCGTACAAGGTGAACTCAGGACAATTCTTCACCAGAATTGAGATTAGCAAAGATAAGAGAACAATCAAATTCACTGACGACCTCTGTCCGGTTTGCGAAGGCGTGGCTATCTCAGACATGCCTGGTCTTCAGTACTGCGTGCTTGTGAGCGGAGTGTTCGATGCAGTCATGAAACTGCGAGGGTTCTCAGCCGATAGCTATCAGGAGTCCTGCAAGGCCGTTGGCGATGAAACCTGCACTTGGACGCTTGTTCTCCGAGACTAGTTCGTGACCAGCCATCCGGAATAGGTATAAAACACTTAGCGCGAAAATATCGTGTAGGCACCATCTATGGAGGCTAATGAATGGGTCAAGGTCTAGGCACGATATTCGGGCTCATAGCTGCATTCGCCATTACATTCATCGTTATGACATTCGGAATCTACATGCCTGCGGATCTGATATCCCCCGTAGTTGTACAGGACTTCCTCAGTAACAGTGACCTTGAAATCAGATTAGCAGTCGTTGGCACAATCCTCTACCCGTCTGCTCTGGGCGGGTCCAGTCTCGGGAGTGTAATCCACTATGGCGCTACTGGTGCATCCGTGCTAATGTTTCTCGCATGGGGCATAGCGGGTCTGATTGCGGGCCTCATGTCAAGGGATTTTCTGCCAGCTATCATGGCTGCCGTGTTTGCAGCTCTCATTGGTGCTCTTTTGACATGGCTACTCATATTCGTGATTTCTCCAGATTTTGACATCGCAGCCATTTTCGCACCTGGTTCGCTGCTCTTGATGGAGGTTGCTCTAGAGGGAGCTATCTATCCGTGTATTGCATGCATTATCGGTGCCATTCTTGGCGGTGGCATTACAAGGGATCGTTAACCATCTGATTTCCTGAGAATTGCCCCACACTCAGAACAGATCAGTGGATTTGATTTGAAGACTGCGCCACATTGACAAACTGTTTCAATCTTCACTGGAATAGGTGGCTCTGCGGTCCCCCGCATCCTCTCAATGGCCGCTGTAATCGGAAGGGCAGTTATCATAACAAAGAGAGATGCGACCATAGAAATAGCAGACTGGTAGACTATGGCGTAATTCCTCATTGGATTCAGAGCAATATCCCAGAACAGTGGGTCCCTCAAGAGCTGAGATATCAACGCAAAGATGGTCAGAAAGACTCCAACCCATAGAGCTGACCTGAGAGTATTCCATCCTTTCCGTGAGAAAGGTGCGATTATTGTCCCGATGATTACCCATGATATCAGATATGCAGCGGCTGTTGGGAAATTGAAGAGACCTTGGATGGTAGATTGAAGTGCCCAACTCCCATCGAGGATGAACCATATCATATTGAATGGCTCTGGGTATGCTGGCTGTGGCGGTAGAAGTCCAGCCAAGCCAACAAATGAGCATGAACCCACGACTATTCCTAAGAGTCCACCCGCTAGGTTTCTCATCGAATCTCCTCTTGACAGTGTCTTCATTCGTGTGGGCGGTTCCCTCTTAACAGTTTTCGATTGATTCTGACTGACAAAACACACAACACAACCACAATCCTTTTCAGAATACTCTGAAGAATAGAGGTTGGACGAGCAGTTTTTAGTCAGGCCAGTGTCTGTGAGGTGTAGTGCAATGTCCAAAAATCTGGAGCAAGCCCTATCCAAATTAAGATTTGACGATCAGGTTCTTGGTTATTCCCTGATGACGAAAATAGGTAGGCCATTTGTGAGCTTTGCATTTCCTGACGAGCTGTTTCCGCGAGTGAAAGACAGCATCAAGTTGTACAAGGCGGACCTTCGTTTAATGACAATCGATACCGAAAAAGGCCTCGTGGTCCTATCCCCTGTTGACGAGAACTGGATATTGACAGCACTATACGTTCCTGAACTTCAGCTTGGACTAGCTATCGCCAAGACTAAGAATGTCCTGCGTCTTCTTGAAGGTATTGAACTTCCGCCGCCCCCAGAAGACTTTGAGGAATCTTCAGAAATGAATATTCAGGTTCTTGAGAGCATTGCTGTCAAGGCTGCTTCTATTGAAACAACTACGCCACCTGCTCCTACTCGTGAGGTTTCCGCTCCTGTTGTGCCCATCAAGGTCCCGGAGCAACTAAGCGTCAAGGACTTCAATGTGGGCACGACGACGGTCCCCGGAAGAGGTCCTGAGTACGCCAATTCTCTGTTACTTGATTCTGCGCTGTACAACGAGATGAAGGTTCTCTATCGCAATTTTGGCTTTGACGTGCTTATGTTGGTCGATGGAGGCAACTCCGTGGAAACCATTGCAGATTCGATGTTTCAACCGACGGATAGGATAATTGATCTTCTTAAGTGGGGAGCCACAAGAGGCATAATTGTCGTACCACGAGTAGATGAGGTTTCGCAGGCTCCTTCAGTGGCAAGCGCGGGTGCTCAGTTAGGAAGGTATGTGAAGTGTCCAAGGTTTGAGGGTGACCTCTCGAAAGTTGCTGGCGACGACGTCCAGATTATCAGAATGTGTGATGGAAGACTGACTCCAGAGCAAATATCTGAAAAAACGAACTTGCCCTTCCCAAAGGTTGTTCAGATTATTGCCAAGTATAGAAAAGCTGGGCTTAAGATGATTGGCAGGACCATCTAAGAGTGATTGACAGGTGCAATTCAGATGTCAAAAACAGAGAATCCCCTTCTACTCAGCCTCTATGCGCACTACGTAGACCGTGTGCTCTCCGAAACATCCAATATCGATGAAGCAAATCAGAAACTTCGTGACTTGGGTCATGAGATTGGTCAACAGATATATCTCAACACTGAAATCGTTGAGAAGACCAAAGACAGTGTCACGACGCGCGAGGATGTTGCAAAGTTAATCGAGATAGTCTACAAGGCCCTATACGACAAACGTCCGAGTGATGTGGATATGAAGAGTGCTCGTGGGTCTGTCCGCATCAGTGATGAAAGATGTGTTTGGTGTCAAGACGTCAATTTGGAGGGCATGCGTGGCTTTGGGTACTGCGAAGTCTTCAGCGGTATACTTGAGTCGATACTCGAGTTCAAGGGTGTGGATGCCAAGGTCTTCCAAGAGCAATCACGTGCAACAGGCGCGGAAATGTGCGTCTGGAATGTGCGTCTCGTATAGCCTGCGATAACAAAGCACTTAACGCAGTTCCATAGTGAATCGTTCATTAGAGGACTCTCACATGTCAAAAGAGGAAAGAGTGATTCCTTGGTGGCAGGGTCGGCTGAAGGAACGTGATTTGATGTCTGCGTTCTTCGCCAAGACTTGGAACAAGATTGGCAGTCGCATTGCAGTCATGTTTCCAGATCGTGTACGCGACCTCTACTATTCAGCTGGTCGACTTGCAGGTCTTGAGGCCCAGCGAGAGTACTTCAAGGTAGGGAAACAGAAACCCCCTGGTGACTTCAAGGGCATAGTTGAGTTCATCAAGATGACTCTGGAAACACTGATTGTTCCCTTTGGTGATATCAGAATATCCAAGCTGTACAAGCTGTGGCTTGACGAGGAAGCAATCATCGAAGTCGGTGATAATCCCTATGCTTCCGGTTATGAGAGCGAAGAGCCATCGTGTTACTTCCTGAAGGGCTTCATAGAGGCAGTCTTGGAGTATCTTACTGACTTCAATAGAATTAAGTACGAGAAATTGATTGTCAGTGAGGACACTTGTATGTCTGCTGGTGCTGAGACATGCACCTTCAAAATCACACTGACGTATCCAGCGCGAGGTGCCACTCAGTAGTGCATCCTTTCAACAAACGTACTCTTTAACTACGAAATCATCATAAGCAATCTCGCGGTAGAAAACTCATGAGCAGCCAAGTCACTAAAAAACTCCTCATTGGACTCTCTTTTCTCCTCATCACAGGGGGTATAGTGGGGTTTGCTCTGTCAGAATCAAGTTATGGTGATGCGGACTCGGTTGCTCCCTTTCTACCAGCTACATGGAACAATGATCAGGCTGTTTTAGATCTTGGCTTTGCCCTAGCCGTAGTCAGCAGTGGCACTATGAATTTCACTCTTGATTCAATTCTAATGTCTGGCATTGGCACACTTGACTTCTGGACTCAGTGGACTCCTCTGTCCGCTGACACAGGGCTATGGGCATTGATCATAGGAACAATATCTCTCGAGCGTACAAGAGATCGGCGAGCTCTAAGACTCCGAGATAGAATTGTGGAGGAAGTCGCTGCTGACCCGGGTGTACATCTGCGTGAGCTTCATAGGAACATAGGATGCGCAATGGGTGCGCTCCAATATCATCTTAAGATCTTGGAAGACGCAGGTGAGGTTGTATCGATAAGGTATGGCAATGTCCGTCATATCTTCCCTCCCGACTTCTCAGCCGAGGATAGAGTCCTTCTCCTAGCTGCACTCTCGCGAAATCCCACAGTGGGATCGATTATCTCTGAATGCATGAAGAACGGGCAGACAACACAGGCAGAGATCAGCAAGGTTCTTGATGTTGATAAAAGCTTGATTTCATACTACACGAGCGGTCTCTTGAGAGCTGACATCCTTAGATCAGTCAAGGTCTTTGGTCGCGAAAAGCCAATAATACTCACAGATTGGGCACGCTCCACTCTTATCAGCATGGGCATTCTAGTACAATAACTGCCCAAACTCTATGCTTATCTTGGAACTAGATGCTGACCAGATGTGCTTTCCAGAGCAGAGATGCTGGAAGCCCGATGACCGGGTGAATTGCCAATGGTTGATGATGATTACCTGGATGCTGTCGAATGTACAGAGGCTGACCTGAGCGAGGATGACTTTCGAAAAGTCAAACATGCTGTGAAGCTTGTTGATGTCACACGAACATACAAGCTCGGAAGAAAGGAAATCGAAGCCCTGAAGAGAGTGAATCTGGAGGTAGCTCTGGGGGACCTTGTGGTGATTTCAGGGCGATCTGGATCAGGTAAGACAACACTACTGAACATAATCGGAGCCATTGACCTAGTCACATCTGGTCGCCTGTTTGTAATGGATGTACCGATCAATGATTATGATGAAACATTCAGGTCATCTTTCAGATTGAACAATACTGGATTCATCTTTCAAAGTTATAACTTAGTATCGACCCTGACCGCAATCGAGAATGTGCTATTTCCAATGCAGCTCTCAGCAAAGAGCTCAGACGAGCTACAAACGGAAGCAATGGCCCTTCTGGAACGCGTCGAGATGAGTGATCGAGCAGATCATCTTCCGTGGCAACTGAGTTCAGGTGAACAACAGAGAGTGGCAATTGCCCGTGCAATGGCAAATGACCCTCCCATAATTCTTGCTGATGAACCAACTGCGAATTTGGATGGAGAGAGTGGTCAGATGATAAGGGACCTTCTTCTGGAATTGAACAGAGAAGGGAAAGCAGTCATCGTAATGACACATGACGAGCGGATCATCAACCAATCTGGTGTCCGTCGGTTCAAGATGGAATCTGGAGAGTTGCACGACAATGTCTGAGTTTCAAGGATTTGCATCAAAGGATCTCAAACGCCGTCCATTCCGAAGTGTGCTTGTTCTCATATCCCTCAGTAGTGTCGTGACGTCTACGACATTCATCTTCCTCTTTGGCAATGTCCTTCTCGACGTGAATTCCTTTGCATTAGCTAGAGCCCTATCGTCATCAATGGGGATGCTTTTCTCCACATTCATCTGGTCAATTCTTCTGCTTGTCTTTGTACTAGGTGCTGTCGTTATTTCAACAACTGTATCTCTTGAAATGGTGACCCGCCGTCGCGATATTGGCCTCATGAAAGCAATGGGAACACTCACAGATTCAATCTTTGATTTCTTCATGGCTCAATCAGTAATAGTGCTTCTTGCGAGTGTTGTTCTTGGCCTAGCTTTTGGCACCCTGTTATATTTGGCAGGTATGATCTGGCTTGCAGGAGTCATGCCTGGACTTCAATTCACCCAGGAATTTCCCTGGCTTCAACTTACGTTTCTTGCTGCCTTCTATGTCATTGCAGGATACTTCTCTTCTCAGAAACCAATCTACGACACTGTTCAGGAATCACCTTCAGTCGCGCTCAACCCCGACGTGGGAGCGCGCGTCAGAAAATCTGGACTCCTAGATGGATTTGGTCTTAGCTTCCGCATTGCATCAAAAGGTATAGGTCGTCGAATCAAAGGAACAAGGAGGATCATTCTCTCCCTCTTTCTGAGTTTCACAATTGCATCCTTGTTGTGGATTGGAGGAGGCGTCGTTGAAACCACATCTCAATCCTACATGATGCGCTCTATGGGAATAAATATCGTGGCAGTAGGCAGTCCTGACATGCTGAACCAGTACTATGAAGCGTATTCATTTGATGGTTCCGCCCTCAACAGCTCATTCAACTTCCTTGCTCCAACTGATATGATCAATGCCTCACTAGTGACTGAGCTTCAAGGAGAACTGGCAGTTTCGGCATTGGAACAGCGGCTGATTATCTTTGACGATGTACAGGAACACCCGGGGACAGTATGGAATGAGGAGCTACAGCAGTATGAGAGAATTGGCCAAGAGCGACAAGGTTCAGCGCTACTTGTCGGTGTTGATTGGACATCAACTCTCTCAGACTGGTACTATGAAGGCTCCAGAGTCAATAGCTCACAGCAAGTGTGGCTTGGAGGAACCCTTGCAAATGTACTATTCGATGATCCTTTTGTCCAGTCACTGCTGATTACTGGTAGACCACTAGAGGTCCGTGCTCAGGCCTTTGACACAATCAATGGAGGAATGATGGCAATCCTGAGCCTGACGAAGCTTCAGGAGTATTACAGCGTGACAGGCTGTAATCTTCTCCTTGTGCAGGTTGATTCGTATGATGATGCAGTTCTCAATCGAATCGAAGACCTTGCTCAGAACTATGGACTTAGCATCTATAGACAACAGGAGGTACTCGAAGAGAACCTACAGGCCATACACGCAATATGGATTCTCCTGAATCCTCTTGCCCTCATGGCTCTGGTGAGCGCCTTTCTTGCTCTCATGAACTACATGCTCGTGTCGATATTCGGTCGATTGAGGGACTACATTATCATGCAGTCTATCGGTGCAAAGCCCTCTTTCATCGCGAAAATAATGATAGCGGAGGGCTTGGATGTAGGAGTGCGTGCTGGCATTCCAGCACTGATTGTTGGGACCTTTCTAAGTGTCTACTCACTCATCCCCGAAGCAGCGGTGCCAACTCTGTCATACCTCCCACTCTCGATGTTGACATTGTTCGCAGCAATCATAGCTGTCATTCTTCTATCCTCGATTCCTGTCTACATCTTCTTTATGACCAGAAATAATGTCACGGTATCAGAATTCTCATCTTGAGTAACATTCTTTAGACATTAGCTGGGGGGAACATCCGAGGACTCATTGATGTCATTACAAGAACTGCAAGAAGAGGAATTCTCAATACACTGGATTCGAGATGTTGTGAATAAAGTCTTGGAACGTGATGTTGACACTTACCTCATCTCATCTGGCAAGAGCCCGAGTGGCAGCATCCATATTGGTTTTGTCCGTGAATTGATAATATGTGATGTCATTAAACGCGAACTGAAACGGATGGGAAAGAATGCCAAAACTGTCTTTGTTGTCGATGACTTTGATCCTTTGCGCTCTTTGCCTCCCTCTGCGGGTATTCCTCTTGAGACCTGGATTGGCCTTCCATACTCTGACATCCCTGATGAGTTTGGATGCTGTGACAGCTTCGGAGATCACTGGGCAAACGAGCTTATCGAAACATTTCCTTCCTTCGGAGTCGACCCCGACATCGTATGGACTCACAAGTTGTACGAAACTCCTGAGATGATTGACGTTGTCAGAACCTGCCTTCGAGAGACCAAAACAATACGTAAGATAATGGTCGAATTCGTTGCAAGCGACTTCGAGGAGGAACAGTCAGAGGAATACACGACCTCAATGAAAGATTGGTATCCCGCATCAGTTGTCTGCCCTGAATGTGGAAGATTGCAGTCCGGTGTAAAAGGCCAGATCTCGCCAAACCGTATCACTAGCTACAATCCGAAAAAGGATACTGTGACTTTTGAATGCAAATCCTGCGGCACCTCAGGAGAGTTTCCACTGACTGAAGTTCGTGTCAAACTCGTCTGGCGTGTTGACTGGCCGGCGAAATGGTACGTTCTGGGAGTGACATGCGAGCCTGCAGGCAAAGACCATGCAGTAAAGGGTGGTTCATACGATACTGGGGTTGAGGTCTCTCGACGAGTCTTCAAATGGCCTGGTCCCGTGAAGGTTGCTTATGAGTGGGTTCGTATTGGGGGCAGGGACATGAGCACCTCTCAAGGGATTGTCTTCACGCCGCGTTCTTGGTTGGAAATCGCTCCGCCTGAACTGTACCGGTATCTGATGCTAAAGACAGATCTCTCTCGTGCCATAAACATCCAACCCGATAGGATTCCTGAACTCATTGATGAGTATGAACGGTTTGAGAGGGTCTACTATGGCATTGAAGATGCTACTGCAGAAAAGAGGGAGCTAGCCAGACTTCTCTATCCTCTCTGTGTCACCGGACCCCTGCACGAGCAGTACATTCCGAAACTCTCATTCAGATTCGCAGTAATGACCTCCCAGATGGTCGACCTACTTGGTATCTCGGCAGTCATGAGTAGATGCGAACAGGTCTTGAAAAAACAATACGGACTTGAGGTCGTTCCTCCAGAGGCGAAAGCGCTGATTCAAACCCGTCTGAACATGGCTAAGAATTGGGCTCTAGAGTTTGGTTCGGAGAGTGACCGAATAGAGGTCACCGAGAAGGTTCCCAAAGAGGTCACCGAGAGCTTGACAGCAGATGATAAGAAATTCCTGTCAGCGATGCTTTCAGTCCTTGAGGGTGATGAGCTCGATGATGAGACCTTACAGAGTCAAGTCTTTGAACAGGCTAGAAATGTTGGCCTTAAGGAGAAACGTGCATTTGTAGTGATGTACAGAGTCCTTATCGCACGGAAATTCGGCCCACGACTAGGTTCATTTCTGAACCTTCTTGGGTATGATTGGGTAGCAAAAAGGATTCGAAGCATTCTCTGATAGGTCAGCATTCCAAGAATCGTTCCGCAACACGTTTATTAGCACAGCAAATTGCAGCGGGCTCTGACCAGAGTTCTGGAAATGAGAACCATGCTTGGAAGCCTCAGGGAACGATACCAGCGTCTTATGATGCCAGTCGGCCGAGTCATTGCCAAGACAGGCATCACACCCAACATAATCACTGGTCTCACTCTAGTCATTGCATTAATCACTGCATGGATATTCTATCAGGGATACCTTCTCCTCGGTCTACTGTTTCTATTACTGGCAGTCGTTATGGACATGTTTGATGGGGCTGTCGCCCGAGCTGCAGGTCTTTCATCAAAATTCGGAGCGACCTTTGACCACGTTCTAGATCGCTATGCGGAGTATCTCTTCATGCTTGGGCTCATGATGGGGCCGGTCGCAGTCACATGGCCATATTCCCTTGGTGGCAGCTTCATACCATGGTTCTGGGGCTTTTTCGCACTGTTTGGCATGGTAATGGCAAGTTTCACCCGGGCAAAAGCTGAGTCTGTAGGCGGGTTGAAGAGTTGTACAGTGGGAATCGCAGAGCGCCAGGAGAAGTTGCTACTGCAGATCGTGGGTATTCTTCTGCTTGCAATTCCCTCAACTAACATCTGGATTGATCTGCTGACACCGGTGCCTCCACTCCTGAATCTCTTTGTGGCTCTGAACATCACCAACATTCTGACTCTCTGCATTGTTATTGTTGGGATTCTCTCTCATATTACGGTAGTACAGAGACTTCTCTATGCCCACAAAATGATTCTTGCATCGGAATCGGGTGACAGACCAGATGTATGACATTGTTGTGATTGGTAGTCCTTCCTTTGACAGATTTGTAAGGGGGTCTGTTTCAGACAATGGGCGTTCTCTATCTGGTCCTGCTGCATATAGCGCAAGAAGCGCAGTTCAGTTAGGTATTCAAAACATGGCAATCGTCGGGTTTCTCAGTGAACAATACCGCGACCAATTTGCTGCCCAACTTGATGAGTTGGACATTCTGGAATATTATCCGATTAACTCACCTGAGACCGGTGGTTTTGAGATAGAGTATAATGGTGGCGCTGATGCTTCCGTCGTCTCTGTTCTCGGAGTGCTCAAGTCAATTGGAATACGGGACATTCCTGATGAGTTCCTGTCTGCACGTATTATTCTTCTGACCCCGCTTCTACAGGAAATTGGTGCAGAGCTAATCGAATGGATATGCAACTCGTCTGATGCCACGATTCTGCTTGATCCTCAGCTACGCGATGCTGGAGTCGATATGAAACCTAGAAACACATCTGTGCTAAATGTAATTGAAAAGACATGTTCTTTCTTGGACTTCATCAAACCAAATGAGCTTGAGGCATCACTCATCACTGGTGAAACGGACATGTATCTTGCCGCTGAACTGCTTGTCGAGTCCCTAGCGGACAGCTGCATCATAACTATGGGCAAGAATGGTAGTTTCATCTATGACGGACATAGTTTCGTGGTTGTTCCAACGTATCCGACTCAGCCAAAAGACACTCTTGAAGCAGGTGCCACATACCTCGGCGGATTTGCATCTGGCCTCTTGGAAGGATGGAACCTTGCTGATTGTGGTGCTCTGGGAGCGGCAGCAGCAAGCCAAAGAATTGAGAATTCAGGTCTGGACTTCAGTGTTAATCGCTCTGAAGTCGAGAAAAGGGCAGCACAGATTGCTCATGATATATTGATTAAATAGACATCGACCTAGTCCGTCTTGTCGAATACCAAGGAGAGGGTCTTTAGAAGGAAAGCCTTCGCATCAGACATTGCAGCCCTTCCTTTTTCTGTAATGGCATAGTACTTTCGTGGCGAGTCATCAGGCTGTTGTTCTTCAATGAGCCCATCATTAATCAGACGATAGATGATGGCGTAGCCACTGACTGTGGCGGGTGAGAAACCGAATCTCTCACGAATAAGCCGCTTGATCTCATATCCGTAGTGAGGTTTCTCTTGAAGAAGCCGTAGAATGTACATCCACAGCATCTCCTTGGTAAGCTTGCTCACAAGTCTGTTGATGGCCTTTAGCTTGTTTCCTTCACCTGATTGTTGACCCTCCGTCATCATTTGACCATCCTTTCGAATTTTGAGATAACTGAAGCGACGCAATGACTGCTGAGATAGCTTGTTTTTCCCAGTGATATTCTCGGCAGGCCATGCTTCGATACGAGCTCTTCTGCGCGGGAATCATAGCCCCTATGGTCTCCGAGCATAAAACTATTCTGCGTTCCAGAAACCTGTATCTTGCAGTCCTTAAAGTATCTTCCTTCTTCATGAAGTACCCACAGTTGCGATCTTGATGGTTGAGTGAGGTTTCTAATCATGGACTCGAGATTGTCTTGTGTGACCCTGACATAGTCCGGTGGGTCTCCCCGTAATGCATTCTTGACAACCATTGCCCATCCTTGTTCGCCTATTGGCATTCTCTCATTCGGTGTCTGGAAGGTCAGAAGGACTTGGTCACTGAAAAGGGCACTGAACTCAAGCTGGCTAAGAGGCCAATCAGTAGGACCCCAGTCAAAGCATGCTGCCAAGTCACGACATAAAACATCAACGCGCTTGCCTATTCCCGGTAGGTCTCTGAGAGGAAAATCGTCCGAAGGAGGAACCGCTGGCAGAAGCTGAATGAATCTCAGCATAGTGGGTCTAGAGTCGAATTGCATATGGCAAACCTGCTAGCCAGTCTTTTTCTTCGCCCAGTAGGGTGTGACGGTTTCAAGGACCTTGTCGATTATCTCGTCGTTTGATTTCAAAATAAGTGGGTTGCTCTCTCGTTCTATCTGGTCTTCAAGTGCTGGCCTTTGCCTGCCTGCCAGTCCATCGAGGCTTGCATGGATTGACGGACCGAGTGCGAATGGATTGTAACCACCCTCTAGGACCCATACGGAGCCGAATGCGTTCAATGATTGGACCATCTTGCTAATCGAGTCACCGAATTCCCAGTAGGTTCTTGAATCAACATCCATATTGCCCACAGGGTCAGCATAGTGTGCGTCATATCCAGCTGAAACCATGATGAGTTGAGGCTTGAATGCCTTGAGCGCAGGTTCCAGTACACGTTTGATTGCTGTCTCATAGGAAGCGTCAGGGGATGTTTCAACGAGAGGAACATTGATGTTGGTCCCTTTTCCCTCACCATACCCTATCTCTGTATAGTGGCCTAATCCGAAGTTATCATAGTCATACTCGTGAAATGAGATATATTGAACATTCGGATTCGTGTAGAAAATCTCGGATGTGCCATTGCCATGATGGTCATCAAAATCGACGATTGAAACGCGGCGAACTCGTTCATCCTGCATGGCATGTTTCGTTGCGATAGCGACATTGTTGAAGTAGCATAGCCCCGCTGGATCTGAGGTTGTGGCATGGTGACCAGGAGGTCTCATGAGAACAAAAGTGTGCTTGACGTTTCCTGAAAGTACAACATCAGTTCCCTTCATTGCTCCTCCCACTGCAAGAAGTGCAGTTTGAAAGAGACCCGGACTTGCATAGGCCGACTCTCCGAGTTGACCTGTTCCAATGTTGGAGAGGATTTCAACACTGTCGACAAGGTATGGCGAGTGGACAAGTAAGACGTCTTTCGTGCTTGCGCGAGGTGCTCTGAGCCTCACTGTTTGGTTGAGTACTCCACTCTTTTCCAAGTACCTCTCAGCCATCTGGTATCGTAATGGATTCTCGAAAGACTCAAGGTGTGGTTTTGGGAATGGCATCTGATGCATGCTTGCCTTGGGGTGGGAGATGAATGCGATTTTATTCTCGGGCACATCAATCACACGAAGACACTCTATTGTTTAGGCTTAACTCTTGTCATTCTCTTGTGAAACTGAGGTTCTATAGGAAGTACATACCTGTAAAGGACGTTGAGGACCTGTTTTGCAAGGACACTCTGTTCCGTCACTTGTGAGAGTCCTTCTATGGTATTCTTGCCAAGAAAGTCCTCAATCATATCATTGGCACGTGTCCACTCTCTCCTCTCCTCCGAGCAGACATAGCCATCTGCCATAACGGCTTCAGGATGCGCTGATCTGAATTCTGCTGCTGCAATTTCCAGATGAACAGGAGGCCCCCTACGAAGGTATGTTGGCGTTATTATGGGGTGTTTAATGAGTAGTCCAAGGGCGTAGAGGTCATTTCTGAAATAGACCTCGGTGAGGACTTCGCCAAATCTTGGTTCCCCTGTTCGTTCATTTGTCATTTCAGTCTGCAGTCTTTTGGCCACACGATGTATCTTGTCTCGAAGAATGGTATAGTGTGTTGTTCCATCTGAAACGAATTCGTACGCGAAACCATGGTGCCTAAGCCACTTGGGCAAATCCTTGTCTGGAATTGGTGCTTCAATTAGCTCGGCGGTAATGACCTCTTGATCACTCGAAGCCAAGAAGTTTCGAAATCTGGCTGCCCTATGCTGTATCCATCGATATGCCCTAGGACTGAAGCTAGATGCGACGTTTCTACTCAGGTCTGTCGGATCGATCACAAAGACATAGTCATCACGAAATGCTGGTATCTCTCTGATGTCGTTGACTGTTCGCTTCAAAGGGTCAAGGGGTTCTGTATCAAGATGCTGCAGTCTGTAAAAGGCACTATCGAGATTCGGTGTGGCCACAACTATGAGTTCGAGAGAAACGCCTGTCAATCCCATTCTTCCAACTGCGCATGTATCTCCATAGGCATGACCTGCCCTGACGAATGACTTGAGGATACGTGCATCTTCTCTCTTCTTTCTTGTCAAGTGTTCTGATACGTACCGTGAATGATGGACGGTCCTGTCGACAGCGGTGATAGGTCCTTGACGGGCAAGCGTATCGGCGTCAATATCAAAACAGCCCAGAATATCGACGTCCATCCCCTGCGTTCTGAGACTGAGAAAGGGATGCTGCGAGAACGCTCTCTGTACCTTCTCGACATCGAGATGAGCGATAGCTGGCGCGAACCACTCGTCCACTAAATCATTCATGAGTGAATCAATGGCCTGACGTCTGTCCTGCTGCGGTTTCCTAAGAGCATCTGGATAGTCCTCCGGCCTAAGACCAACGAAAAGATCGATATCCGATGCACCCCTGAGTTGAGTCTGTTTCCTCCCTGTCGACCCCTGTGCTTCGATGAAGGAGTATGTGTATTCGCATGACTCTGCCTGTTTGGCGAGGGCTGAGGTCAGTAGTGCTATCACTCTCTTTTGGTTCTGTACCTCTTCCTTAGTTGGCGTGATTTGCGCAAGAACTCTCTCTCTGACTGAGTCTGGCAACAGGTCGGACAACATGTATACCCATCACTACGTCCTCGGCGCATCCTAAGAATGTTAGCCTCGTCGAAAGTCCCGCATGTTTAAAGCCAGTTGCAGACCTGTGAAACACTCGCGAGTGAACAGAGGTGGATGGACTGACGAAGTTGGTACCCATAGCAATCACTATTCTCTCCTGCAAAGACAGCTACCTATTCTTGAAACGTCGAAATCCCCCCTATGAGGGTCTTTGGAGTCTTGTTGGGGGAAAAGTTGCACTCGGCGAACATATACAAGCCGCAGCGATAAGAGAGGTCAAGGAAGAAACAGGGGCAAAACAGGTCCGCGACTATGAGTATCGTGGAATGGTGTCGGAACGACTCGTTGATAGCCGCGGAGACCTCTCTGCACATTTTTTGATTTTCGTTGGACTGGCTATCATTGATGACTTCAAGACAGACGATAGAGAGGGAAGTCTCTCTCTGTTCAAGAAGGAGGAGATTGAGGCTGCACGTGCACACTTCTTGCCATCGGATCTTGAGATGTTCAGACGATTTCTACAGAAGAGCAAAGGACCTCAAATGCATGAAGCAGAACTCCTACATGATGATAAGGGGTATCATTTAGTATACTACAGGGCGTCTACCAATGAACATCGAAGAGATTGAAGTATCACCCCTAGCCGCCGAGAGTCTAGGTGTTCGTTCGCTATGCACCCTAGTAAGAACCCCCGATGTGAGCGTTCTCTTTGACCCCTCTGCAGCCCTTGCCAGACGGTATGGTCTTGAACCACATCCAATGGAATACTTGGCGTTGCGAGACTCTCTTGAGCGAATAAGAGCCGCTACAAAAGATGCTGATATTGTCTCCATTTCACACTATCACTATGACCATGTGCGTCCAGGGTTTACTAACTACCTCTATAATCTCAGCACCCGGGATGAAAGAAAGGAGACCTTGAAGGGCAAAGTTGTCTATGCAAAGGATTATCGCGAGAACATCAACTCGTCCCAGAGACGACGGGGATTCTTCTTCCAGAAAGACATCAAGTCTGTGGTCAAAGACCTTCAGTGGGCGGATGGGAGACAACTCACCTTTGGCAATACAACGATAACATACTCACGGCCACTGCCACATGGATCCGTCGACAGTGCTCTTGGGTACGTGCTTATCACGACAATCGAACACAATGGAACCCGGTTTCTCTTTGCTCCCGACGTTCAAGGACCGATTGCCCATGAAACTCTGGCCTACATTTTGTCTCAAGAACCCGATTTGGTGATTGTTGGCGGCCCGCCCACCTACCTGAGCAATCTCAGCAAGGATGAAGTTCAATCTGCCCTCTACTCACTGTCAAACCTTGCCTCTGTAATATCCACTCTGGTTGTAGATCATCACAACATGCGTGACTCTGCTTGGAGTGATTGGATTCGTCCGGTACTGAATGTGGCTGAAGAATCGGGAAATAAGACAATGACAATGGCAACTCTCGCGGGTCAAGACAACAGGTGTTTCGAAGCTGAACGGTCAGAGTTGTACAGAAGCAAACCGCCAAGTGAGGAGTTTCTCATTTGGTCCCGAGCCAGTGAGGAACATAAGGTTCGGAACATGCCTCCGCTCTGAAAAGGAGTTCTAATAGGAACTACATAACATCTTATTAGAATGAGAAACATGAACTTACATAGTTGAGTCGAAGTAGTTTAGACTGACATGTCTACGTGCCAACTGGTAGCACCAGACACATAGGTCCCGAATATGTTTCTTCGGCCTCTCAAAGCGGTGTAATGGAGGTGAAAGCAGGTCTTGCAGGACATTGAAGGCAACAAGACGCGGGCGCTTCTTGAACGCTTCAAGAATGCAGTTGGCCGAGCTGATGAATGCCTGACTGAGGAACAATATCAACAAGCAATGGCACTATACTATGATGCCAGCCAGTCCGCTGATGAGATGACACAGCGTTTCCTCACCCTCCTGATGAAGACAGCACCGACTACTGCTCACAAGACCGTCTTTGTCGAGTTTCTCTCGTGGCGCCTACGTTACTATACAGCTCAGTATGACTATCATCTTGCAGTAGCCCAGACCCTCACAGGTCTACCAAGAGAAGAGTGGATAGCTCGCTTGGAGACAATCCTAGTTCTCTCTCAGAGTCTGGTGGACAAAATACTGCCGATTTATAATGAGACTGAGGACTCTGGAATACATCTCCGAATCAAGGATTTGCTGGATGATTGGATCACTGGTATTCGAAATCTTGTCCTAAATCTAAGATCCTGGGGAATGGCGAGTGCTCAGGCATCGCGAGTGCTAGAGTGGGCAATGGATAACGGTATCGATTAGGTGGCCTGTTCTACTCTTTAGACTCACCTTTGATAAAAGCAATAGCGACCTCTGTATCTGCGAGTTGACGATGGCTATCCAAATAGCATATGAGATAATGGTTCTTGTGTTTGATTACAATAGGGGCTGGAAATCGTTTCACTTCCTTGAGCTCATCTGTCGGAACTTCCCAGTGTATCGACTCCTTGCAGACCGGACACTGGAACCATTTTAGCCCTTCAGCCATTAGAACCACCTGCCGTAACATAGGCGGGCAGTGTCAGAGTCAGCAACGACATTAAAAACGTTTTCTAGGGGAGTCACATTGCTTGCATGTGCAAGCCTAGGCTCTAGAGTTCAGTCCTCATCGAGATCCAAGTCCCAAGCTCCAGGATCTTCAAGGTCCCGACTCATTATGGGCCCCTTTCGTGCTTCAAGGCTTGAGACGTCATAGCGATCTGTGTCTACCACAAGTTCGTCAGACTCCTCGTCCAAGTACGCTGGTATCAGGCCCTCCTGTATGCCTTTCTGTATCAGCATCCTGAGTTTCTTTCGCTCAAGACCGGTGCTTTGTTCCAGACCTGCAATCGTTACTGCTGCCTCTGCTTCGAGGGATGAGCGCACAAAACCTGCCAAGACGTGTGAGAATGATCTCCTGATCTTTGCGAGCCTACCTGCATCAACAGTCCTGACTAGCTTCGACTCGATAGCACGATCCGCGTCATCGAATCGATACTCACTGAGCATCAAGGCTACGAATAGGAGCTCATCTAGACTTCCCCTAGCACTCTCTCTCACAGTCTTGATCAAGTCACGAGCGAACTCCAGATTTCCTCCAGTGATTGCGCAGAATGCACCATCAACTAGGTAGATAAGATCCTTCTCTTCCTCCGCAGCAGAAACATATGCCTCCGCGGCAATCTGGCAGTCAATTTCGAATTTATCGTGTTCGCCCTGCCTAACCCAGGATGAGCCTGCTTCAATCATGATTGCTGCCGCCGCTGCATAGTTCTGAGATAGCATACCATGTTCGTATGCTCTCTCGTAGGCACTTGCGGCCTTCGAGAACATCTCCCATCCCTTCCAGCAGTTAGCTGCCTTGATGAATTGCGCCATAGCATCAGCATTACTACCGCTGGTAGCCATCTTCTCTGCAAGGTCCTCTTGCTTCTGGCAATCTGCTGGCTGCATCTGTTTCCTGCCTCCAGAAGCAATGGTCTTCTGACTACCTGACCACGCCATCTTTCATATGGAGAATCTTCTTGGCAAACTTCACGAGTTCCTCGTTATGAGTGACAAGAACGACTGTCATGTTCTTCTCCTTGTTGAGTTGCGCTATGATCTTCAGAATGTTCTCGCCAGTCTTTGAGTCGAGATTACCAGTTGGTTCATCGCAGAACAGAATCGGAGGACCGTTGATTAATGCACGTGCTATTGCTATACGTTGTTGCTCTCCACCACTCATCTGTCGTGGGAAATGGTCGCGACGCTCTAGCATGTCAACTTCTCTCAGGACTTCCAATGTCCTGGCTTCCTGCTTCTCCTTTGTATAGTCCACACTGGGCCAGAGGACTGCCTCTACATTCTCATAGGCTGTCAAGTCCTCAATGAGCAGGAACGCTTGGAATACGAAACCTATCTTCTGCATACGGACCTTGGGGAGATCCCTCTCGCTGATGAGAGTGACATCTACTCCATCGACCAGTATTCGACCCGATGTCGGTTGCTCAAGACCCGCCATGATATGAAGGAGGGTTGACTTGCCACATCCACTTGGACCGACAACAGCCACGAATTCGCCTTTCTGAATCTCGAGGTTCACGTCCTTCAAAGCTGCTACAGTATTCTTTCCTTTGCCGTATTCCTTGTTGGCTCCTTGAACCTGTATGATTGGTTGTACCATTCTTATTCCTCCCTTAGTGCCTTCATCGGTGGGACCGAAACAGCCCTTCGCTGAGCTATGAATAGTCCTGGTATCTGAAGTCCTAGAATCACGAAGAAAGTTGTGAACAGAGGCAGTGCGTCAATGACCACGAAATCGTATACTGCCTGAAAGAGTGATCCAGAACCTCCGGGAATATTGAAGTATGTGACTATCCCAATGATCTCAAAGCTGAGCTGAAGCATGATCAAAAAGGATGCGATTGTGACAAGCAGCACTTCTCCTATTACGAGAAGCATAACATCATTGTTTCCCCAACCTATGCATTTGAAAACTGACATATCTCGTCGTCTGTTTTGAGAGATAATAATCGCATAGAAAGTGGATACTACTAATGCCATCAGAAGATACCACAGATAGTCTGACGATAGCAGTCCATCTGAAACAACTATGAACAGTATGGCATAAACAATCATGAAAGGAATCACTCGTTTCCTGGCGCGGAACGCGAATTTGACGCTCTTGAAGAAGACTCTGAAGTTCAAACCTCTAATCCTCCTTGTCATAAGGTGATTGTGACTGTGACTTAATACGTTTCCTAATGTGTATTGTGGGCATCGGATCCCTATTATTGTTCCTCTGACTTGTTCTCCTCAATAAGTGGGCTACCATTCTCTGGCCAGAGTTCACGTCGCAGGAGGTCTCTGATCGCCACTCTGATTGCTTCACTTCTTGACGGGTACATGCCAATCTCAACGAGCTTGTCGAGACCACTCACATAGATCTCGCTCATCTTCACAGTCACTAGTTGCATTTTCTGTACCTCACTGCAGGTGTTGAGCCGGTACTACGCGATATAAACCGATTCGACTCGGGTTCACAAACGCGCCATCTTCCTCCCATTTGGTTTTGAAACATGAGTTTCTTCGGGGCATTAAACCCAGAAATGGCTAAATACCGACAATCCAAGTTTGAATAAGGACACTGAAGGGTGGAACAAGGTAGTGCACACTCTGTCATGTCCGAATATGGTCCAGAGCAGATACGATGCCCCTAATGGGCGAGGTGAGCACTTGAGTAGTGGCGGTTTTGACTACATGCGGAAGGTCGTAATGATCGGAGCAGGTGGTAGTGGGAAGACAGCACTTGTCAACCGATTCCTCACCCACAAGTTTTCTGAAGAATATATTGTGACTATTGGTTCGCAATTCGCTGTAAAGACTGTCGCGGTTGAAACTGCGAATGGCCGCAATGTTGTTGTGAAACTGCTCGTTTGGGACCTGGCTGGTCAACAGAGGTTCGATTTCATCCGCGGAAGTTACTATCGAGGAAGCAAGGGCGCTCTCCTGTTGTTCGACTGTACAAGAAAGAGTACATGGATTGAGCTGCCCAGGTGGATTCAGGAAACTGAAACTTCTCTCGGTGAGAGAATTCCCATAATTCTACTGGCAAACAAGGTGGACCTACTCGAAAATCGTGTCATCACCACTGAGATGGCGCTTGACTTCGTGAAGGAGAACAATCTGTCTGGATACCTAGAAACAAGTGCTCTATCTGGACAGAACGTGGAGCAAGCCTTCTATCTGCTAGCCAAATACACCCTCCAGTGAATCTGCTGTGCGCTCCCTGGCCTCCATGCTAATACAAAAATGACAAAAAGGGGAACGCGTTGTTTCTGAGTACTGATTACATCCATTGAGATGAGTTCTATGACTGACTTGAAACTTGACTTGAAATTCCTCGAGACCCTCTGTAATTCGTTTGGACCCAGTGGTTACGAATACGAGGCTCAGAAGATTGTTCAAGATTACGGTAGGAAGTACGCCGACGAAGGTCTTCATGATGGTCTTGGATCGGTCATTTTCCGAAAGGGAAAGGGCGGTCCCAAAATCATGCTTGCAGGACACGTTGACGAGATCGGCTTTGTCATTACTGAAATCAAGAAAGATGGATACCTCTCCTTCTATCAGCTTGGGGGATGGTGGGACCAGACCCTGTTGTCACAGGAGGTAGTCATCAGTCCCATCAAGGGCGGCGCGAAGGTGATCGGTGTCATTGGTGCCACACCACCTCACATTTTGTCTCCAGAAGACCGAGCGAAGGTCGTCACAAAAGAGAAGATGTACATTGACGTTGGTTGTTCCTCTGCGGAGGAAGTGAAGCAACTTGGTATTCAGGTTGGCGACCCCGCAGTACCTCATGCAATCTTTCGATTGATGAAGCGAACTCGAAAAGAAAAGAAAGAAGATGATAAGGATGCCAAAGAAGAGACCCGCGACGTGACACTTGGTGTAGCAAAGGCTTTTGATGATCGAATCGGGGTGTTCATCATTCTCGAGGTTCTCAAACGCATCTCAGAGAACAAGATAGCTCTCCCCAATGAAGTCTACTTCGTATCCACAACCCAAGAGGAAGTGGGTCTTCGAGGCGCACGAACTGCATCACAGATGCTTAAGCCCCAGGTCGGATTCGCTCTGGACGTTGACATCTCGGGCGACTCCCCCGGCGCTGAAGGCCTTGTGCAGAAAATGGGCAAAGGTGTTTCAATATCGGCCGGAGACGGGTCGATGGTGCCTAATCCTCGGCTCCGCAAGTTCGTGCTGGACATCGCAGAAGAGAAAGATATCAAGCATCAACCTGCTTTCCTGAAATCTGGCGGCACTGATGCAGGCATTATTCATCTCGCAGGAATGGGTGCACCATCTCTATTCCTTGGGATTCCAACGAGGTATATTCACTCTCATCACGGGATTCTGGATTTTGACGACGTGGAGAATGCAGTCAGACTTCTCATCGAAGTCCTCCAGAAGCTTGATGAAAAAGCAGTAGCGAGTTTCACGGCAATCTGAACTCTGTGATATCAGCCCAGACTCACTCTGGGCTGGCTCACATCTCTATTTATCCAAAATCAGCGATCTCTCTTACCCTCGATGAACTCATCGACTCTCTTCCTGCCTTCAAAATCATCAATCTGATATCTTGGGTGCTTGAAGCTGTACGAGCAAATGCTTGATAGCTCTCCGCCGATTCCGCGGTCCATTGCTATCTTGACAGCTCTGACAACATCGATGATCACGCCAGCGCTGTTTGGTGAGTCCTCTACTGAGAGCTTTAGGTCGAGGTCAATCGGTTGGTTGCCAAATGACCTTGATCTCATGCTGATGTAGCAGATCTTATTGTCTCCCAAGAAAGGTACATAGTCGCTGGGTCCAATCTTGGTTGGCAGTTCATAGTCTACGCAGCTGGTCACAGCTTCCGTCTTACTTATTCTCTTTGAGCTCAGCCTATTTTCAACCTGCATGTTCTCAAAGTCGGTATTGCCTCCGATGTTCAGCTGATAGGTGTTCTCAATAATGAGTCCTCTCTGGTCGAACAGCTGTGCAAGTACTCTGTGGAGGATTGTGGCACCCAGCTGGCTCTTGATGTCATCGCCTGCACATGGTATGCCCTTCTTCGCGAATGCCTGCTCGATTGGCGATTTGGGATCTGAAACAACGAACTCAGGTATTGCATTGACATAGCCTATTTCCGCTTCCAACGCAGCACGAGCATAGATTCTCGTGCTTTTGGCACTGCCTACTGGCAGGTACGTGATGAACACATCTGCTTTGGACTTCCTAAGTTCTTCAACCACGTCGACTGGTTCAATCTCTTTTTCATCGTATGTGAAGAAGGACTCCTTCATATGCGGAGCGACCCCATCAGAGATAGGACCTGGAAGAACCTTGACTCCTGTCTTTGGTACATCACGGGCGTAGATTACGCAGCAATTTGGTTCTGCCCACATAGCATCAGCAATGTCTAGACCGATCTTCTTTCTATTGACGTCAAAGGCTGCAACATACTTGAAGTCTCTCGGGAAGTAACCACCGAAATCTACATGCATCAACCCCGGCACCTCGTCTTCCGCCTTTGCGTTGCGGTAGAAGTGTGTTCCTTGGATGAGTGCCGATGCACAGTTACCAAGTCCGGCGATTGCTACACGAATGTTTCCCATTACATATCACCTTAGCTGAGTATTCTATTACCGTAGAATTCTTTTGTCATAGAATAGTGTGGTCATTTAACCTTTTTGTCGGGGCCATGTTCCTCTTGAACGCTGTCTTTTGATGTATCCTGATCCTCTGAAGAGGTCTTGGAGTCATAATTGGTGTAGAGCAGCCTTCTTGCTGCTGCAATCGTCTTCGGCCCAATTCCTGCAATCTTGCCCCACTCGTCTGTGCTATTGATGACCTCGAAGGGGGTCTCGAACCGCTCTAGGAGGTCTCTTGCTCGAATGACGTTGACCCCGGGAAAACCGGCGATGAAGAACTCCTGCTCATCGTTCATGGAATCAAGCCCTTTGTGAGTGCGTACAATAGGCAACCGCTGCCCCTTCTGTTCTCTACGTTCATTATCACCAAATAGCACTCCGTAGAGAAGCCCTGCTGAATGAAGGGCGCTGTATCCCTCAAGGACCTGAATGCCCTTTTCTCTCACGCTTTGAATCAATGCATCAAGGGAATGCGGATGGATGAAGGCAGCTCTCTCCATTGTCACAAAGAAGGGCTTTCCCTTTGTCTGTTTCGTGCTGAATGGTATGTACACGCATCCCTTTACCGGATCTCTCCTGATAGCGAGAATATTCTCAATCAGTATGTAGGGTCTTTCATATTCCAATAATGCATCCATTTGTCTTGTGAAGCGTGGTACGCCCGTAGCGCTCCCCTTCAACGTATTCACCAGATCGCTTACCGTCTTTCGTTCAATCGCAATGCCATCAGCACCAAGAATGTCCCCAATTGGTATCTTTTCAATAGTGTATCTAATTCCTTCCTTGTCCATCATAGTCATGAGATGCTTCACAGAATTGATGGACTTTCCCCCAGTTTCATGAATATCAATCACGATTTCGGGAACGTTTCCAAAGAGATCTGTTTGCATCATTGAACCCTCAGAATAGAGTCATCACGGCAGCCATGGATACCTCGCGCGCAAGATTTGAATCACCCGCAGAACCAACCACAATCGCATCTCCATCCTCTGGACGCAGGCTCTCAATCAGCAAGAGTGCTTCCTGTTCGTACTCGAGAAGGATATGGAAGTCATCCGGAGGCATGACCAGGTCCCCTCTCTTTTGAATGAGTGTTGTCGCTCCCGCCTTTCCATAGCCTCCCTGAATTATTGCCTCATCCCTCTGTCTGATTCCGTCCGTGACCAGCTGGGCACGAGCCTTCACAAGATTGGCATAGGCATACTCATACATTACGAGTCTTCGGATATCCAGTACTCTGCCAATAGGAACATCCTTTGTCACCTGTTCGAAGAGTGACTTCCCTGTCGAAGTAAGTGTTTGACCCTGCTTTCCGTCAGCTTCAATCAAGCTGGCCTCTGAGAGTCGCTTCAGGAGTGTCCTTGCACTTCCCTCGCCGATTGACATCTTCTCACATAGCTCATATCTACCGAGGGGTTGTTCCCTACCTATCAGGACCAGCGCCACTGCGGCATGGTACGGTTTGAAAGCTGGTGCAACTCTACCATCTGCTGGTTGCGACAACCGGACGAACTCATCCTTCCATGACAAACTATCCGACTCTCCATCCTCTCTTTGAAGACATCTCTTTTTACTCTATGCTCCCATTGCTCTCAAGACCGAACATATGGCTAATCTGTCTTTTCAGTGCCATATCGAGTTTCGGGATGACTAAGGGGAATATAATGGCGTTAGAAATGACATGAACCAGCATGAATGGTAGCCCGCTGATGAGTGCTACGGCAAATGGTACGGAGAAGGACCATGAGTATCCCATTGTAGTGATAAGGTCGAAGAATAGCGTAGCGATGGCGCCTACAAATGACAGCTCCAAGACTCCCGTGCGAGTCCATTGTCCTTCTCTTGTTCTTCCCATCATCCATCCGGCAGTCACCATGAAGAGCCACCCTATGACTTGTGCGAGCCATATTGCAGGAATGAATGGACCCCATGGGTTGAAGAACGCAAATATGATCGATACGAGAAACACGCACCATACCGCCATCTGCAATCCAAAGAGATATGCCGTGACAAAGAGGACCGTCGAACCAAGCTCAACATTCGGCACCATGACTAGCGCATAGTTACCCACCAGGGCGAGAGCTGCCATTATCGCAGTCACCGCCACCCAGCGACTTCGGCTCAGATGATGACCTTGTGCGTGATTGTCCATCTATCTAACCTCTAGAACGGTTTTCTTTTCCTCATCCTGACGAGTACTATTGCGACAACGGAAACCAACACGACTATCGTCAGACCGATCAACGGGCCCAGCACGGTGCCAGCGTGGTCGATACTCAGGAAGTCTATTTCAAATCCATATGGTTCGAATGGCTCTCCAAAATCATAGCTTGTATTTGCGTGGATAAGAACTCCTGTTGATATGCTGTAGACCAAAGTCGTGTGCTGTGGCGTACCTGCGGCTGTTGGGTCCTGCTGATACTCGAACACAATGCACTCGTATTCGGTTTCATCAAGAGTCACGTTGTCATAGTATGAGAGCATGCTCCCATTGAGATAGTTCCATGCGACACGCTCAGCTGAGGCATAGGCTGTATCATTGAGCTCTTGGATGTGGCTATTGCCTATTTCGATGAAAAGCCCGGGCGAAAACTCAACGATTCCCCAGACTCCGAGTGCTAGGTCTCTGGCAATCATCGTATCGTTCGTCGTAGCTGTCATATTTCCAAGGCGAAGTTCGCCTGTGATGTCTGCCTGCACAGCACCCACTGCGAATCTCATTACTCCATCTTCTTCAGCCTGCCAGAATCCCCCATTTGACCAGTACGCACTGGTTGCGTTTTGGGGTGTTCGCACTATCCTCCAATTCACAGCCGTCATTCTGTCCATTGCGGGAGAAATCTCAACTGCAAAAGATGTAGCCTCCCCTCCGATGCTCATAGTCAGAACCAGCGCCAGAGCTGCCACAACTACGACTGATTCTCTATTCATCTCGCTGTTCCTCTCCTTGACATCCTGACATAGAGCAATAGCATGAATCCCAAACCTCCGGCTGCAAGAAGGATTCCACCTGCTATGAGAGTACTATCGATACCCGTCGATATTGTATTTTGAGAGCCGAATGCTGTGCGATTCCATAGAACAGAGTCACCGTCTTGGAGACTATACCAATTGGCCGCAACAGTGGCATAGTCCCCGTTCACCCAATACTGCCACCAATGATTCTGATCTTGACTGACGCCATCAATCGAAACGACATAGGCAAGGACCCCTGCCCAGTTTGCTTCTACCTCAACTACCGATTCGGTCACATTCAGGACGGTTGTGCCATTCAGTCCATTGAACGTCGAAGTTGTTCCATTGCCAAAGTCGATTCTGAGCGTGATGTCCGAAGCTGACAACGATGCTGGATGTTTCGTCTGCAGTGCAGGAGCCAATGGAAGTGTGGCTAGAATGATTGCTGCAAGAAGCACAATTGCCAATCCGGGTCTCTTTGTCATTTCAAATCACACTGAATAGGATAACATATCCTACAACATGTCGAATTTAAGAATTGCTCTCATATGATTTGGACATGTGATTCATGACCGAAGAATCTAAAACAGCACAGATTTCGATGGATTCCAGATGTCGTCTAGGAGAACTCATTGCTTGAAAGGCCGAATTGAACAGGACCTTCGAGGATTCCTCTTCGTTCTAGAGGGAATCGATGGCTCTGGCAAGTCTTGTGCATGTTCTCGGCTCAAGAAACGTCTTGCGAAAGAAGGCTACGATGTGCTGGAGCTAAGAGAGCCTACAAATGAGAGTCTGTGGGGGAAAGAAATCAGAGCTAGGTCTCCTCGAGGAGAGCTGTCGCCGTTTGAAGAGCTTGAGCTCTTCATAAAAGACCGTGAATGGAATGTTCAAAACCGCATTCTTCCTGCTCTCGAATCAGGCAAACTTGTATTGATGGATCGTTATTTCTTTGCGACTGGCGCATATCAATCAGGAGCAACTGGAGTTCCTTGGCAGGAGATACTACGAAGGAATCGAGAGGATATACATGCTCCTGAACCTGATGTGGTTTTCATCTTGGATGTCGATGCCGAAATTGGGCTTGCTCGAGCAACCAAGCGTGAGAACATGACAAACCTACAATTCGAACGGCTGGACAGACTCGTGAAGGTGCGCCAGGCCTATCTTGAAATCGCGAAGTATGATAGTGGGAACTTCAGAATCATTAATGCTGGGAATTCACTTGGTGCTGTTGTGACCGAAATACACAGCGTGATAATACAGACAGTCAAATGTCGGAAGAATCAATCACAAGAATGATATACCTAGGCCCCTAAGGCGCTGTATATACCTGGATATTACGGTTGCGAATCGACTAGTGACAAGGTTTTAATACGTGACTACCGGAACCGTACATGCTCTGGCTTTATGCGGAACAAGCCCCAGGGACTGGGAGACAAGCGAAATGCCCGTAGCGGTGCTGCTTATAGATTGGGACTCAAAGATAGGAGCAGTTCTGAAGGCGAAGGTACCTGCAGATTTTGCTGACTACTACCGTGAAGATCTTAATACAGAAATCATGCGTATCTTCACGTCTCACGCCATGGGTGATGCCACAGCCGGGTTTTCATCACTCAGTATTCGTATCGGCGGTGAGGAGTATGGTGTTGCATCGTATTATACTGGAGTAGTAAGAGAGGAAGAGCAATACTGTATTTCCCTCTTGCTGACGCCCTCAGAAGATCCGAAGATGTATGAGGCTGCTATCACATCAATTGTGACTCCTCTGACAAATGCTGTGGTTGCATTGACTGATGCCGAGCTTCAGGATGAGCTGGATAATACATACCGACGTATCATCAGACTCGCTGGGATGACTGATGAGTCTCGTCTGGCACGATTATTCTCTGACGAGGTTTCTCGGGCTGTATTTCCCAAGCTCTGGAAAGGTGGTATCTCAAAGGAAGAGCTTGAAGAATGGTTGAAGATGGTCACAGGTCTTCCGAGTGTCAGTATTGACTCCATCATCGCCCCCTTTGAAGAACTTGGCCTCGTAAAGATGGAATGGGTCGATGAGATTGGTCGAACGTGTGTCTTCATGATAAAGGATCTCGAGATCTTCAGAGCCCCGCCGCTTGTGTCGATGGAGGCCGCTAGTGGAGTTCTGGATCCTGAGCTTGCTGCGGAGTATAAGTCAGAGGTACTGGAATTCCTGACGGAGTGGCAGAAGACTCCTGAGGACACAGTATCAGTCGCTCAAGTCTTGGCAGATCCTGACTGTTATGATACGCTCAGCGAACTCAGAAGACGCCCTGCTAACATATCTGAACTGGAGGCTACACTGGGCATCCCTCCGAAGGAGCTCAAAGAAGCAATCCAAACGCTCAAGAAGTTCAGGGTGGTCGCAGAGAAACGCAGAAAGGGTGCCTCAGGCGAATATGACAAATGGCTATTCCTGCTCAATGACATTCGTGTGAGACTATTCTTCCCTGAGTATTTCTTGCAGACATTGGTGACAGATCTCGAAAAGACTCCTGATGATCCGAAGGCAATGGAGATGGTCCATCAACACCTCCGTCTTCTGCGAGACAACTTCCCTCGCTGATTGATAATCATCATACCACGTATCATATGATTGTGCCTTTTTTTCTCATGAATGTTACAGAAAAAGACCTATCACACCTCGATTCAACAAAATGACAACGACTATCTTTTTTTGGTGAACCAGAAAGCTTCTTATGGCGATTCGAGGTCTGTTCCAGTGTGAACTTCAAACGGGTGGCGGTCTTCCCCCGTCAGGAACTCGCAATACACGGTCCTACGAGTTCTAGTCCCTAATTGCAGTTGCGACTGCACTGTTCTTGCGCATAAACGAATTTTACCGCCCCCGGTTGAAGAACACGCTCCAACGGATGTTCGGGGTTCTCTGAACCCCCAACATCTAACCTTGTTGTTTTACATGTGACAGTTATACACACACAAAACAAGTTAATCAAGACAATACTACCTTACATCATGTTACGTGAGCTTCCCTAGCATACTGCACGAACCACTATGTTCACTGGTGAGGTAGCCTTGATTCACAACACCTTCCTCATACGACTCTCGACAAGAGAAGTACTTGCATCAACTAGGTATTGGCCCGTAAAGGTGTCGCAAGAAACTCTTGAAGAGTATATCAAAACAAGGGACGACCTGCTCTCCGAAGGGAGCGACGATACTGATCTCAACAATCTAGCACTCATTATTGGTGAGCACAAATTCCATGGAGCAGAGCCGGTTTCAGATATACTCCTTCTATATGTCACAGATAAAGGCGAGAATGAAAGTGCCATATTCAACAAGGTCGAAGCAGCCTCGAAGGCATTGAGGAAGGACCTCGCAAAGTCTGGCTTCGAATCAGTTCGCGAAAGGTATGCGAAGATTGTCGAACCATCAGTGACTACTCGACTCAAGATTGCTCTTGTGGGTGAAGGTGGTGTAGGAAAGACTACGACACTCCATCTCCTGCTCGGTGACACACCCCCACTGCAGTATGTGCCGACCATTGCACTCAATCTCGAAACAGTTGAGAACATCAGATTCGGGAACTACAGCCTTGTCCTCTGGGATTTTGCAGGACAGGAACGTTTTCGAATGCTGTGGCGTTTCTATTTCCACGGAGCGGATGTGATATTCCTAGTCTGTGACTCTGCCCTGCGAAACGTCATAATCAGCAAGGACATTCTCAAGCTCATCAAACGAGATGCTCCCAAGGTCCCTGTCTTTGCTCTGGCCAACAAACAAGACAAGCCAAATGCCATGAGGCCGGAGGTCGTGCAGAAGATACTTGGAATTCCAACCTACCCAATGGTCGCAATCGACAAGGCTAGACGCGACGAGATGCTCAGAATACTAATGACTGCTGCAGCTCAATATGTTGGAGTAGCACTGCCTGACCTTCCTGCATCAGATCTGCTGAAGTTTACGAATACAGCGACTGAAGAGGCAATCGCAGAAACCGATGCAATGGCTGAGAGGCGTGAGGCCGCAGAACTCAAGGAAGCCCGCAAAGAGGGTGAGTATGAAGCCATCGAGGTCGTTGAGGAGGTCTTAGTAGATGAGAGCGGTCATGTTGTCGAGAATCCCGAGGATTATGAGGTCGTGGAGGAAGTCATCGAAGAGGTTGACGAAGGAGCCATTGATGAAGCAGAAGAGGAAGGGATCGCCGCATCGAATCAATCTGATGAGGCTTTGACTGCAGAGCCGAAAGAAGCGGAGGATGAAGTGGACATCTCCATCTCTGAACCGGGAGAAGCATTGGAACCACAAGCTCTTGATGTGGATTTCTCAGATGAGCAATTGATTCATCGTGAGTTTGAACTCATAGAAAACCAAGCACTGAGTGATACAACGGAACCCATTGAAACTCCTGATGATACACTTGTTCAGAATGAATCTGAGCTGACCGGAGAAAAAGTACCCGAACCCATCCCCCTAGAGGAATTAGAGCGCTATGCGGAGCCCTCTGAAGCTTCCCCTGAAATCGAAGAAGTGACGCCCTCACCAGCAATTGACACTCTTAAGGAAATAGAGCCAGCAGAAGATGTGCCTGTGATTGAGCCCGTCATCGAAGAAGACAATGGGGATGTCAAATTAGCCAAGGATATCATCTTCGAGGCACTCGGGGGCGATGATTTCATCTCTGCAGAGATTGATCTTGTTCCGCATACTGAGATTGATAAGGCGCTTGAGGCCTTCAAGAGCGATGAAGCCGTTTCCACCCGAGGCGAGTCGGAAACCCGTTTCGAGATTGATGAAGACTCTCTCAGGGAGCTTGAGTCGATTCTTGGTCCTCTGGATCTCACTGCGGGCGGAGTCAAGTCTGAAGGCACTAGCGATGATGGCGAGAAAAAGAAGGATTTGCCTATCGATGACGAAACGCTCGACGAGCTAGATCGTCTGTTAGATTCTGTTGACTCAGGCGAAGATAAGAAATAGCCATACCTGTTGTCTTGGCGATAGACTGATTTAGAGGTTTGAGCTAGCCAATAGTGTGAGTTCTCGTGAAGCTAGTGGAAGTTGAGCCTGGAAAGAACATCTCAAATCTAATCGTCAGAGTGATATCCGTAGCGCCGGCCAGAATGATTCAGACACGGGCAGGACGCAAGACGATGCTAAAGGAAGTCCTTGTGGCTGATGATTCTGGTTCTGCAATTCTCTCTCTGTGGGGCTTCAATGAAGGCAATGACCTGTCTGCAGGATTGGTGATAAAGATCGAAGACGGTTGGGCAAAGGAGTGGCAGGGAAAAGTACAACTCTCATTGGGTCGCTCAGGAAAGTACGAACAGCTCGAAGATGATGGCTCAATTCCATCTATTGCTGAGTTGGGTGCTTCAAAGGAGTCTACCATATCGGGAGAGTAGAGCATCGCAGGAATCCACGGAGCCGTGCTGGTATGGTTTTGGCATATCTTTCTGCGCCGATCATTCATGACACCTTGCGCAAGGATGATTTCTGTTCCACTGTGATAGGAACAATGGAGGATAATGGTGTCACAGTCTTCGCACCACAACTCTTGGCAGCACGTGAACCTAATCTTATCTACAGACGCGATGTTGAGCATGTCAGAATGTGTGATTTGCTTATCGCTGAGGTTTCAAGTCCATCGCTTGGAGTTGGGATGGAGATTATGCTGGCCATCGAACTGATGAAACCTGTGCTAATGTTTCTCCAATCCAATTCTGAACGAGTGTCCAAGATGGTGCTAGGGGCTGAGGGAAAAGTGCTTTTCAGATATGAGTCCTTGAAAGAGGTAGATCAGGTTCTTCGCTCCTTTGATGCTGAGAACTTGATAGTCCAGAAGTGTACGGCCTGTGATAGCCAAGTGGCAGAAGTCCTAGAGGACAAGACTCGTTGCATTGCATGTGGCCATACGGGCCGTAATCCTGTGGTGTAGGGCAATGCCAACATCGAACATCGATGAATCGATAAGTGGAGCCAGAGTGGTGCTGCTGTTGATACTCTCCGTTTCGATGGTATCGAGCGCCAGTATCTTGATTACGGTGAGCACATCTCCTTCCCTCGTGAAGGTGTTTTGGAGAACACTATATGGATCTCTCTTTATGGCTGCTATCGGAGTTGTCAGAGGCGACCTCGTTGCGCTGAAAGGACCACAAACACGTGGAACTTGTCCGTGGCTTGTTGGAATCGGTGTCATTCTCTCCCTACATTTCTCGACTTGGTTTCAATCGCTCGAGATGACATCTATTTCTGCAAGTGTAGTTCTTGTGGATTCATCTCCAATCTTCGTTGCCATTCTCTCTACGCTCTTCCTAGGTGAATCTCTGCGGAGACGTTCATGGATTGGCATTCTAGTAGCCGTTACTGGAGCCATCTTCTTGGCATGGGTCGACTACGATGGTCTAGATTTGGGCGCATTGACCGGCGACCTTCTGGCACTTGCTGGTGCCGTATTCCTTGCAATCTACTTCATAGGCGGAAGAAGATACGCCCGAGGAGTGCCAATTACCGTCTACACTTCCATTGTCTATCTTGCTGCGGCAATCACGACTCTGGGTCTGTGCATTCTAAGTGGATACAACGTATTAGTTTTCGAGCCATCTGAGGTCCTTATATTCATAGCACTGGCTATTTTCCCAACCGTGCTCGGACACTCAGTCAACAACTACCTACTCACAAAAGTACCTGCATACGTGGTATCATCTGCTGTTCTTGGTGAGCCAGTAGGAGCTACCATCTTGGCTGTGGTTTTTCTCAATCGTATTCCCTCGCCTGCAGTACTCATCGGCTTCACCATCATTCTGTTGGGAGTTGCCGCTGTGCTCACTGACATTGCATCTAGTGATCGCTCTCAGAGCCTATCCCTTGATGACACCGATAGGTCGCAATCTGACTGCCTTGGTTGCGATTCCGATTGAATCAGAAACTCTGACGACCTCGTCAACATCCTTGTATGCTCCAGGAGCTTCTTCGGCTATTACCACACCCTGAGTGGCTTTGACAATGATGCCCTCCCCAGCAAGTTGCTCTTGTATCTCTCTTCCCTGATATCTGCTCTTCGCCTGTGTACGACTGAGAAAACGTCCTGCTCCATGTGCTGTGGAACCGAATGACAGTTTCATACTGCGTTCATTTCCTATCAGAATGTACGATGCAGTCCCCATGGTTCCGGGAATGATCACAGGCTGCCCAATGCTGCGGTATTTTGAAGGCACATCCGGGTGTCCTGGTGGGAACGCTCTCGTGGCGCCCTTTCTATGGACAACAACCTTGGTCCTCTTTCCTTCAATATCATGTTCCTCAACCTTGCCCATATTGTGCGCGACATCATAAATCAGTTTCATGTCCATCTCCTCAGGGGATTGACCCATGACCTTTGAGAATGCCTCTCGTGTCCAGTGCATCATGGCTTGTCTATTGGCAAAAGCATAGTTGGCTGCAGCACTCATCGCTCCCAGGTATGCTTGACCCTCTGGCGACGTCGTTGGAGCACAACATAGTTCTCTGTCAGGTACTTCAATCTTGTACTTTCGCATAGCCTGAGTCATTGTCCGGATGAACTCTGAACAGACTTGGTGTCCGAGTCCACGAGAGCCACTGTGAATCATGATCATCACCTGTCCCTTTCTCGTGATTCCCATCATCTTAGCAGCCCGCTCATCATATATGTCATCGACGAGTTGAATCTCGAGGAAGTGATTTCCGGATCCTAATGTTCCACTCTGCTTGAGCCCTCTGTCTTTGGCAGATCCTGGCACATCTGCGGGATTTGCGATGTCCAGCCTGCCATTGGCCTCCTGATTCTCAAGATCATCTTCCCAGCCATATCCTTCCTCGACTGCCCACCTTGAGCCACCCTCAAGAACCTCATCAACGCCCCTGTGCGATTGTAGATTGATTTTGCCCTGCTTCCCAACACCGGTTGGCACATCGGCAAATAGCTGGTCAATTAACTGTCTGATCTTAGGCCTGACATCCTTCTCGTCAAGATTGGTCCTAAGCACTCTGACACCGCAGTTGATATCGTATCCCACTCCACCTGGAGATATGACGCCGCTCTCATAGTCAGTGGCTGCCACGCCGCCAATGGGAAATCCATACCCTTGGTGGCCATCAGGAAGAACTATGCTATAGGTGTAGATACCTGGGATACATGCTGCATTGATCGCCTGTTTGAATGTAGCATCTTGTTTCATCTTTTTGACCAGATCATCTGACGCATAAATCCTGACAGGAACTCTCATGCATGGTTGAGTACCTTTCTGGATTTCGAATACATTCTCGGAAACCTTCTTGATGTCCATCTAATCCACTCTCAATGTCTGATTGCCAACTTCCTCGTTAGACTCGCTATAAGCGTTGCGAAGTGAGCTAACCTTCAGGCCTGGGATGCGCAAGGAGACAGTAGTATTTGTGTTTCCGCAGTTACAGGCGAACGTAAGGAGGATGTTCTCATGGGGCTGCTTCAGGCTGCTGCAATGCTCTCACATGCAAACACATGTACGGGTGAGATAGGGGATGATGTTGCGGCTCATTCTGTCAATGAACGGACTGAAATCGTTGAATGTTGATGTCTTCACATCGGTATGTGATGGCTCAGTTCAGAGAAGAATCGTTGCATGCAATTCAGACGATTACTGCATTCAATAGGGGTGGCAGAGATTTGCTACCACAGCAACCTATGGCCCGTTGTGATGAATTTCGCTAGAACCTGGGTTTGGCGCTTGAGAATTGCTGCTGCAGGCAGCAGCCTCTCTCCTGCATCTAATCAAGCAGGTGATTCAATTTATCAAAGAGCTTGTCTATGCCTTTAATGGACTCCAAATCAAGCTCCGGGTCAATGAACTTGCGAAGCTCGATCTTCTCATCCTTTTCCAAATCATGAAAGAGCCAGAACTCTTCGCTTACGTTGGTCTTTGATTCTGCCATGATTGAGTTCACTTCTATTATTATTCTACCCGATACTTCGTGTTTTGTCGATATATGCTCTTGGGTAGCGGACTGACCATCTTGTTTCTGGAGCTATACAATTCGTGCTTAATAACGGCAAACCATTTAACGACCATAAGATTACTGGGAGCACAGCCATTCAGAAATATGATGTGGGTGTTGAGGAATGAAGATTGTCGTGACTGGGCCATATGAAGCCGGCAAAAGCCAAATGATTTACCACATTACCAATGGACAATGCATCAATATCGAACGCAGAGGTACAACTATTGCGATGGATCATGGTCTAGCCAATGTGGATGGCATGAGTGTCTTCATGTTCGGAACACCGGGCCTTCTACGATTTCGAACTATGCGAAAGATACTGAGTTCGGGAGCAGACGGCATCATTTTTGTCGTTGATTCAGTAGACCCGGACTCTGATGCCAGAGCAAAGCTCTTCTTTCGAGAGATAGCATTCTTCCTTCCTGGAGTGCCCTGTGTTGTAGCTGCAAACAAGCAGGACTTGCAGGGAGCTCGACCAATCGACTCGCTCAGAATGAACTTGCGCTTCTTGGCTGGTCTTCCTGTTTTTCCAGTGTCTGCAAAGACTGGGGAGAATGTGGATAGCATGCTTCGAACCTTACTCTATCTTGTCATGATGCAATGGAGCACTGTCTTCGCGAAATTCGCCAAGTACAGTGGGGCAAAAGATGGCCTCAGGAAATTGATGAAGGACCTCAATCTCGAACGCGACCAGGCCGTTGGCTATCTCAGACGTTTTGAGCTGAGAAAACTCCTTGAGGTACAAGTGGGTGATGAACAATTCAAGGTCAAGGATGCTGTACGTCACCTTTTGGAGAAACCTGTCAGCATCATGCAGCGATAAAGGCGCCGTCCGTTATGGAAAATATCGCCTCTCCGTCGGCCATCAATTGAGATATAGGGCAGATGTTTCATTAGAAAGAATCAAAAGCGATATAGACCGCAACCACTCATATTCACTAGGTGCGCCTTATGACAGAAGACCCCGATGTTGCTTTGGAAGACATGGATCCTGCTGAGCTCTTGGAGCAGGCAGCAGCCGCCCTCGAATCCGGACAGAAGGATGAGGCAGCTAAGATGTTCAATGCAGCAGGCAATATCTACATGTCTGTTGAGGAGTTCGAGGAGGCCCACAAGTGTTTTGAGGAATCCCTGCGTATCTACAAGGAATTGAAGGATCAAAACGGTAGCTGTGATACTATCTACAACCTCGGCGTGGCAAGTATTAATCTGGAGCGTTGGGATGAAGCACTCTTGTCGTTGGAAACCGCCATGAAACTCTTTGAGAAGGCTTCTAACAAGAATGGCGTTGCAGATGCAATCTATGGTCTTGGCTTGGCAAATCTTGGGCATGGCAACTTCGATGAAGCAATGGAGTACTTCAAGAAGGCACAGAAGGCCTACAAGGCCCTTGAGAATGACCAAGGGATGGCAAGTGTTGTCATGGACATGGGTGCTGCATACGCTGACAAAGAGGACTGGACGAACGCTCAGGCTACAATCAAGAAGGCTCTGAAACTCTATGAAGATATGGGGGACAAGGAAGGCATTGCAGATGCGCTCTCGTTCCTTGGCGACATCTCCGAAACGGGTGGCGATGAGAAGAGGGCTGCCGAGCTATTCGTAGATGCTGCAAAGAACTACTCTGAAGCAGAGATCTATGGTATTGCCAGAGAGGTACTTGATAGAGCAGAACAGAAGATGTGGGACATCCCAAAGGCGACGCGTCGAAGACTTAGACGCATGATTGACGATCTGCGCGATGCCTTGCCCGAGGAAGAAGAGATCCTAGATGATGATGATACAGCTGGGGACTTCGATCCAGATCTGCTTGGCATCGAGGATGATTAGTGACTGCGCGGAGCAATATTCTCTGAATTGTCTGGTTTCTCAACGGGAAAACTCTATTTGCATAGTTTCTCTCATTCGTGTATCTTCCTATGGAGTAGACACTATTGACACACTTGCGAATGAAGATACTGACTTCCATCGTATTGGCTCTGCTGCTCTGGTCCATGGTCACCGCAGTCATCCCAAGTTCTCTAGGAACTGATTCTAGCTTCAAGCATTTCTCAACTAGCGCAAACGGGAATCAGATTCCTCTGAGAAGAGTCGCTCTTGTTGCTCCAAACGCATCCTCCTACATTGACGAGTTCGCCTATTTCTCATCTATTCCAATGTCTGTGTTCAGTGAGAATGCCACTCAGTACATCTCGCCCCTCATCTATTCATCCGGTTCAGAGAGTGAAGAATGGTTTCTAGAGGATTGGATAGACTACCTCAGTGTAGATGGTGGACTTGTTCAAGCGACTGCCATAGGGAGTTTCTCAGAATCATATCTTACAGAGCTACAATACGAGATTGGCACTAGAATCTATCCTCGAATCGCTGGAGCAAGTTCAGCAGAGATTGCGGCGAGAATTGCAGTTTCAGAATGGCGTACTTCTGGGGCTGTCGTGCTCTCTCTTGCAAGAGATAGCTTTCAGGCAGGTGCGATTATCTCTGGAAATGGCAGTCATACTTTTCTGAATGATGCGACAGAAACAGACACTTTTGGAGGGACTGTCATGGGTGTGACCGTGCCTTCCAGCATATCATTCCAGCCACCCACCTGGGCCGGTTGGCTTGAGGGCAGCTTCAACTGGACCGGCAATGAAATCATCACCCATGAGCTCGTCGACCCCACTGGTGAGATTGTCGATTATTCTGTATACACCCAAGTCTATTTCTCGAGACATCCTGCCTATGTAGAGAACGCAGTACCGCTGCATTTCTGGCTTCCGAAGACCACTGACGGTACGTGGACTATGAATCTCACGAGAGATACTCTAGGTTCCACGACTATGAGCTGCAGTGTTCTCTATCATCCGGGATTCACCGAGACGGTTTCTGTCCCCGCGAACTCCAAATGGTTGAACGTGTCATTGAACTGGGATAATGTCGCCACCGACCTCAATCTTGCGCTGATTGACCCGAATGGTCGTCTGGTTATGTGGGCTCCTGCAGGCAGCATTCTGGCCAATCCTGGCAGGGAATCCATCCAGCTTCCATACCCAATGGAGGGTGATTGGATCATCATAGCCTCATGGATAGATGCCACGAATGAGGAGAACAACATCGGGATCTCATGGAGGATATCGCAACTTCCAGCAGATATTCATCACTATCTTGAATCGGCATCAAACGCCGCAGTCCTTGCATCACTACTAAACGTACCTCTCCTGTATGTTGAACCTAACCAAATACCTGAAGTCACACAATGGGCGCTCGACCGACTTGGAGTAACCGAGGTTTGGCTTGTGGACAGTGGAGATCTGCAACAGACCGGGCTTGTCACTGACCTGACTAGCTTGTACACTCTTCAGAATCTTAATAGCTATGGTACAATGACCGGGAATATCACTGTGCTGTCAGGAAGTCCTGATGTCGTAGTCACTGTACCTACTGGTGATAGTAACGAGTTCTTTGGACCGGCAGCATACTCTGCGGCGGTCCACGGATCTCCGATATTCTCCCTGTGCGGCGATGACAACCAGATGACGACTCGTGCACAGGAAACTTGGGCTCCCTACCTCGTCGGTCCTGAGATCAACAATATCTATGTCATAAACAAGTATGAGAACCGTGCTGAGAACGGATGGTATGATGAGCGGATTCCGAACAAATACTCAATGATGGAATCTGTGAATGACTTTGAGAGCTTTCTTGCCGCCCGAGGGGCATACAACGCGACAGCGGTTCAGCCATGTGTCATCGTTGCACCAATGTCCCTTCTACCCTCGAGTTTCGATCGTTCGCTTCAATCAGCCTTCAATCCAGGGAGGATCCCAGCTGAGGACCCCTCAACTGCATCGATTCTCATCAACCGAGGTCTACTGCATAGGTATCTCTTCCTCATAGCAGACTCTGCGGGTACTGCTCTCACAAGCATGTATGCGTATACAGACGGAGCACAATTCGTTGACAATAGCCTACACTACTCCGTGCTATATCAAATAGAAAACAGTACGGATGCCCTCGAATCGGTTGGCTTCGAGATCGAGAGTCATGTTGGCGCGACTGAAACCTTCAATGGACTGAACTCTCAGGTAGCATTCTGGTCCCTGAGCACACACGGGACACTGACAGTTCTACCCAGAGACCCCCCCGACCGACCGTACGGCCAAGGCTACATATCCATGAGATCGACAGACAGCCCATACGGTTTTGAAGAGAGTCTAGTCGTTCGAGAGAGTCCGGCGGATTCAGACAAATTAGTCAATCCGGTTTCCTTCTCTGCAGAATCCTCGAATCACATCATACGGTCTACGGATGAGCTAGATGCTTCCATCGGCAATATTGGTTCGCCCATTGTCATTCTGACAGCATGTCTTCTTGGCGGTACTGACATGCCTCTTGTACTCATGCAGCATGGAGCAGTCGCTGTCACTGCATCTCCAAGAACCGTCTATTTCCAGCCAGCCGGGATGTTAGCAGTACTTGTCACTCAATCTCTCTGTGAGGGTAACGCAATTGGAGAATCTCTCTCCGCTGGTCTTTCCCTCACCTCATCCGACTATGCTAATCCATTGGTTGGTAGAGATCCTCGTGACTATGCCAACCAGCAGATTCTGTTTGGAGACCCATCCATTCGTCTCTACGAACCAAGCACCTCATTGCATGTCCAGGCTCTGGATTCAGCGTCTGAGGTCTTTGGCAATCATGTGCCGGGTCGTGGTGTATCATCTGTTGCAGTCCTTGGCGCTTCTTCATATCTGCCAGACGCGCTCGCTCCTTTGACAGTTGATTTTGATTACTACGAGTCCTCGAATTTCTCTGATTTTGTATCCCTCCTCCCACTTCGATACACTGTCATAGTGGAACCAGAGACTCTCTCTCTCTTCTTTGAAGAAGACTTCGCATCGCACTCATCTGAGATTATTTCCTACATTCGTGCTGGGGGCGTTCTGGGCATACTTGGGATAGCCGGTTCTCTTGATTGGGCTCCATGGCCAATCACATTCGGCAATACGACAGATGTTGAACCGATATCCTATATTGAAGAATCCCACCCTCTGCTTACTATTCCCAATCTGATAAACACAACAAGCGATTATTACGGTTGTTTTGACTCAGGTTGGGGCAACTTCACAGTCCTTGCGGTGGCCGGCTCTAGCCCCGTCATTGTCGCAGGAACCTATGGGTCTGGAAAAGTCGTTTTGACTACCACAAGCCCGAATGGCACGGCCAGAGACGACTTTGTGGAAAATGTTGTTAATTGGGGCTCAGCACCTTCGATACGACTCAGAGCAATCTTACTAAGCCAGTCTATCATCTGGGCAGGAGACCGTGTTGTCATCTTGATTAGATTGTCTGACTTGGAAGGCAATCCAATCGAGTCTTCCAATTTTCAGCTATGGCTGAATGAAACAGAACTGAGTGTTGTCGAGGGTGAAAATGGCTACTACAGTGTGACAGTGAACGAAATATGGACAGCGAACAATGTAGGTCTGTTCGATATGAGATTCTACGTAAGCAAGAGCGGATATGACACTCTCTCCTTGACCTACGAGAGGTATCTGCTGATACGTCCGTTTCCATGGACTGTGATTGGTATTCTCGGTGGCACTGTTGCTGTGGTCATCGGAGGCTGGATCTATCTCAAGCACAAAGGAGGCGACTCATTCTCACTCCACAAGGATGACAGTAGAGACTCTAGATCGAAGAAACAAGAGAAAGAAGAGGAAAAGAAGCGGAAGGAAGAGGATGGCAAATTCGATGCAAAAGAGTTCTTTGGCGTCTGATTCGTGCTTTCAATCAGAATGCACATTTGCCGTGCCTGCAATAAGGTTTTATATGTACTGCACAGACTAGCCTTTGTTCGGATTGGCAGAGGGTTCTACCATGTCCACTCGCGTTGACAGTATCAATAAAATCATCCGTGATTTTGAAACGGTCCCTGGTGTAGAGGGCGCCGCACTTGTGTCGCCTGACGGTCTCATGATTGCATCTGCCTTGCCCGAAAGCGAACAGGAAAATGTTGCCGCAATAAGCGCAGCGATTACATCTCTAGGAGAGAAGGCCACGGTAGAGCTAGACCGGGGAAGTCTCATGGAAATCTACGTAAAAGGTTCCAAAGGTTATACACTCATTACGTCTGTTGGAGACCGTGCAGTGTTCCTTGTCCTAGCAAAGGTCGATGCTCAACTGGGACTCATATTCATGGATATGAAACGGATGGCTGAAGCATTGCTCGAGATTCTCTGATTAGGTGCTGTATCATCTCATTCTTTTGACTAAGACATCCACAATCTGGCGTGCAACTTCTCTCTTTGAGGCTAAGGGAACCTCGACCTTGAAGTCCTTTGGTCCTACGATGAGTACTTCGTTTGTGTCCGCTTCAAAGGCGACTCCTTTTTTCTGTTCGTCATTAGCGACGACCAGATTGCAGATTCCTGCATCTATTTTGGCTCTCGCTCGCTTCTCCAGCTCCTTGTCACTGACTCCTGATTCGACCTTGAAACCCACGATAAAGAGACTCTTGTATTTGTTTCTCGCCGCCTCGATGATCTTCTTTGTAGGCACGAATTCCACAACGAAGTCGGTCTTTCCTGATACGATTTTTGTGTCTTCTTTCTTGGCTGGGACATAGTCTGAAACAGCTGCAGCAGAAACAAAACAGTCTGTCTTCTGAGAAGAGAGAGCTTTCATCACTGCATCCAGCATCTCCTCAGCGGTATTGACATTCACAACCTCGGCAAGCGCTGGCGGCTTTTGGGCGGTTGGACCGAGCACAAGGGTCACTGATGCTCCTCGTGAGATCAGTTCCTGCGCGACTGCAATTCCCATTTTGCCTGTTGAAGGATTCGTGATGAATCGCACCCTGTCAATCCATCCTCTGGTCGGACCAGCAGTTAACACAAAATGCTTTCCCTCAAGGTCTCTGGGTCCCAGTTTCGCTATTACATAGTCGACTATCACGTCAGTATCGGGAATCTTCGCCTTATCCTCCTCAAGTCGCGGGGGCACCACTCCAACTCCCATTGACTTGAGCTTCTCGATGTTCTCAATGACTGCTGGGTGCTCGTACATTGACTCATGCATGGCTGGGACCACTATGACCGGAATGTGTGTGCCAATTGCTGATGATGCTGTGGTAGTCACAGGTGTATCATCAATACCCATTGCGACCTTGCCTATGGTATTTGCAGTTGCAGGCGCGATTAGGACCAAGTCGACATGGCCCTTATGCTTTCCAGCTAGAGTGATGTGCTCAATCTGTCCTGTCAGCTCAACGACAACAGGATTACCAGTCGCCCACTCCAGAAGGTAGGGATGGATTATCTTCTGAGCCATTGCGCTCATAATCGGATAGACTTCTGCACCGTGGCGCATGAGCCTTCTCGCTAGAGCCACACATTCAACGGCAGCCACGCTTCCCGTCACACAGAGTGCAATGCTCTTCCCCTCAAGTGCTCGACTCAGAGTTCCTTTGATCAGTTTGGATGTATGTTCCATTGGACAAGACACCACTTGATAGTCTTCAGACATCCTTTACGAGGATAAGTGGTCGGATAAGACTTGTGGGTGACGTTTTGCTGACACTGGTATCGCCTATATTTCCGTGATTTTGTGCAAGTATACACAGGTGGGCAAAGAATATATGAGGCAAATAGGATGAGCGGGAGTAACGGTGGCGGCTTTTTCAGTGGATTTGCCGTCAATGAATGTGCGTATGAAGTAATCTTCGGTAGGTGCGGAACACTTGGCAGGCTCTTCTCGCAACATGGATGAACTCATGAGGGGATTTCAGACCGAGAAGAAGACAAGGTTCCAGTCGTATGAGAAGGTTGTTTCTGCTCTGGGCACTCCTACCCAATCGCTCTTTGTGACCGATAATGACAATGAGGTCGATACATTCCAACGCGACTTCAACGAGTTTCTTGTTTCGACAGGAAGAATGAAAGAGGGTTCGACAGATCTACCGTATCACATGGTGCGAATAGGCTACGATGGCGACATGCTTGATGACATGTTCCGACTTGTGGTTTCCGATGAATCTGACAACTTCACACCTGCATCGCTTGATCCCAATTCACTCTATTCAAAACAGGCCATCTTTCAGCATCTCTACCAGGCCATTAGCAAAGACAAGTTCATCATTTTTCACATCACAGAGTTCCCACTTGCTTACTACTTTGAGACCGCCGTAGTAGTAGATGTTCAGGAGCTCTCAGATGTGATGGATCCATCAGTTCATGACGAGACCATCGTACGGTACCTCAACGACCTTCGTGAGCAAGGGACAGAGGAACATAGAAAGACATACACCTTCTTTTACCGAATCAGTACGTCACTACTAATGGAGCTCTCCAATGTCTTCCTCGTGGTTCCTACCGCCGGAATGAACAGACATCTCGTGGTGACAAGCTGGCGCACACAGACCCTCCTCCTTGGTTTCAGTCCCCTGACATGGTCCTCGGGCAGCTTCAATGTCTTTGATTTGAGCGGGCGTGATATCGATGCTCGCTGGGCATATCCTGCACCACCAACCGCAGACCCACGGGTGAAACAATACACAAGTCTAGTGCCCATGAAGTAGGTTCAGATTCTGATTCTCTCTCTTCAACCATCATGTATATACATATATATACGCATCCTGTTTTATGTAAAGAATATTTAATAGCAACTCATTCGAGAATGCTTTAGCTCACACCTTGAGCAAGAGAAAGAATGTGCCAAAGGTTGCGCAGGCATTCGTTCCAGGTCACATAACTGGATTCTTCAGAATCCATGATGATGCCGAGGATCCCCTCTTGCGCGGATCTACTGGTGCAGGCTTCTCTGTTAAAATTGGCACACACACAACCGTCCGCATAATCGAGAATGACACATCAGGAATAACTACAATCTTCAATAATGAGGTAATTGATGCTCAAGTGACACACACGGTGGTACAAAGAATGGTCGAGAGATATAGGCGGCAGCTCAAGGTGAATGTTGTGCACAAGTCCTCTCTCCCATCAGGAGCCGGTTTTGGTTCATCTGGGGCTGGAGCCCTTGGCACAGCACTTGCTCTTGGCCATCTTCTGGACTCGGCAATGAGCTACGATGCCGCTGCATGCTACGCGCATGAGGCTGAGGTAGTTAACCACACAGGACTTGGTGATGTTATTGCACAGACCAAGGGCGGTTTGGAGATTCGCGTTCATCCTGGCGGTCCTGGCATTGGCGAAGTGGTGAGAATGGACAATAGCGCCCCCGCATGCGTGGTCCTTGCAGGAGCTTCAGGGATATACACCCGAGATGTTCTAACAGATCCTGAGAGCCGCATTAGAATAAACAAAGCAGGCGACCGTCTTGTTCATAGAATGATGAAGAAACGTGACCTCAAAACATTCATCTCGTGCTCAAGGAAATTCACGGATTCCATCGGACTCGCAACAGAGAGGGTTGTCAATGCACTTCACGACTTGGATGCTGCTGGATTCTCACAATCTAGTATGGTCATGTTAGGTGATTCCGTGTTCTGCTTCTGCGATGATAGCGAGTCCAGCACAGTGATTGGTGTTTTGGACGGATACTGGGACAGGTCTCAGGTGACAGCGACTTCAGTTTCAGACATAGGTGGGAGGTTGGTATGATGGTGGAGACTGAAATTCCTGCTGACCACCCGCGAAAGGTGTCTCTAGATATCCGTGACAAGATTATTGCAGGTCACACGAATCATGTTGTTGTGACTGCTGGACTACTTGCACATGGTCGGGGTGAGGCCTTTGATTACCTCATCGGAGAACGGACAACAGAGCTGGCGGAAAAAGCCACCAACGCTGCAGTTGCTTCATTATTGCTTGCCAAGCATCCGGTGATAAGCGTCAATGGAAATACATGTGCACTCGTTCCTAATGATCTAGTTGCACTCTCCGAGATCACTCATGCTCCCTTGGAGATCAACTTGTTCTATTATCGAGAAGACCGAGAGAATGCCATCATTCGTGTATTGAGAGCAGCTGGTGCAAAGGGAGTATTAGGCACGCGGGACCGACCATCCACTACGATTCCTGAACTCAGCAGCAATCGTCGCAAAGTTGATCCAGACGGGATTTGGACTGCAGATGTTGTGGTTGTTCCCTTAGAAGATGGAGACAGAACGGAGGCTTTGAAGTCCGAAGGGAAATTCGTGATTGCGATAGACCTGAATCCCATGAGCAGAACTGCCGTCTATGCTGATATCACCATCGTGGACAATGTTGTTCGGGCACTGCCTCTGATGGTCAAATATGCCTCGAAACTGAAAAAGAAGCCAAAGGGTGAGTTGCGCGAGATTGTTCGGAGTTTCGTCAACGATCAGAATCTTGGTCAATCAATTCGTTCTATTACATCGAGACTTGAGGAACTATCACGAGATGTTAGTGTCCTCCGTCAAAAGAAACCAGCTGGAGTGAGAAAATCATGAATATTGTTGTCTTGGGCTCTGGAGCCATTGGAAGCCTGTACGGTGCTTTTCTCAGCACTATTGAGAATAACAAAGTGATTCTTGTTGGCAGGAACCCTCACATAGCCGCGATTCGCACAAACGGTCTCACCATCCGAGGTGTCATGGGAGAGCATCTCTTTCATCTCGATGCGGTTGATGATGCATCTGAGGTCACTGAGGCAGACTTGATTCTGCTTACCACAAAGACCTATGATACGATCTCAGCAATCACTACTGCCAAACATCTTGTTGACACTGGCGCATATGTCCTCATAATCCAGAATGGAATTGGGACAGAGCAACTTGTGGCTGACGCGCTCAGCACAACACGAGTCCTGAGGGCAACAACCTGCATGGGAGCAGTGCGAACAGCACCTGGTGTTGTCACAGCAACAGGCTGTGGTCTCACAGAGCTTGGTTCTCGCTTCCCTGAGAACTATGGGTTCGTCGAAATGATGACTGATATGTTCAGGAACTGTGGTTTTGATGTCCAATCAAGTCCAAACATCGAAGGTGTGGTCTGGACTAAGACACTTGTTAACTGCGGTATCAACCCTGTCGGAGCATTGACACGCCTCACCAATGGAGAAGTCTACAGGAATCACCAGCTGAGGCGACTTGTCATCAGACTGATTGAAGAGGCCATGAAGGTCGTGAATGCACTTGGTATCGAACTCACCACAGAGGACCCTGTACGTTATGCTCTCGGGACTGCTAAGGCCACTGGCAATAACATCAATTCGATGCTTCAGGACATTCTGGCACGAAAGCGAACCGAGATTGATGCAATCACAGGAGAGATCATAAGACTTGGAAAGGAGCTTGGCATAGACACTCCTTCAAACGAAACTGTGTATGCTCTGATCAAGGCGATTGAAACTCAGTATCTGAAGGATCCCACGAGGTCTACTGTCATCAAGCATCTTGGGGTAGAAGAATTGGTTGATTCTCTCATTACATCCTGAACATTGATTTTGCGAGCTGATAGGAGGTCAGCGCGGACTTCCTTGCATTGTACTTCATTGCATTCATGTGTCCAGGAAGAGCGATTTCAAACTTCATCTCCGAGATTCGTTTCAGAGACTCTACAAGTTTCTTCGGACTGCCGGTGGGAAAATCCACTCTGCCGAAACTTCCTCCCGAAAACAGAGTGTCCCCTGTTAGAAGGATTCCTGTGTCCTCGAGCTCAATCGTGATACTACCTTCTGAGTGCCCCGGGGTATGGTAAACTCTCATCTTCACTTCTCCAAAGTCAAGTGATGAACCCTCCTCGAGCATGCCTTCCACTCTCAGTGGGGGTAATTCTGCCCCGAAGGTATCGCCCAAGGTTGAGCTCATATCTCCCCTATTGATGGGCTCTGCCTCTGCTCTGTGAAGGTATATTTTGGGCGAGCCAACCTCCAAAATAGGCACCACACCACCGATATGGTCGATGTGGGCGTGTGTGAGTATGATGTCAGTGATTGATGAGAGTGAGGATCCCAGACTGTGAAGCTCACTCTCAAGTGATTCCGCGTAGAGGCCAGTACCAGTGTCAACCAGAATGTGATAATCATTGGATTTTATGAAGGTAATATTAGAGTCGAAGGATCGGCTCACCAAGAAGTACACAGACTCTCTAATCTGATCAAACACGTCTATCACCTGAGATGCTCCACTAATCTGTCAACCTCTTCATTCGTGTTGTAGAAATGTGGTGACACCCGTAATCGACTGTTGCGTACAGAACAGTAAATCTTCTCTTTCATGAGTTTCTCGTTCAGTTTCTCAACATCTGGTGGCTTGCATGATACGATCGCCGAATTGTTCTTTTCTCCGAAATCGTAGCGAGGGATATCAAGTTCTGACAGACGTTTTCGCAGATAGTCCGCGACCGCTAGGGCTGCCTTCTCCCGTTTCTGGTTTGATATCTGCAGAAGTGTCTTGAGTGACTCCGAGAAGCCCACATAAGCAATCATGGCCGGCGAACCGACTTGGAATTTCTGTGCATCACTCAATGGTTTCCTATCAAAGTAGCTGTATTCATTGAGCTGTTCAACACCCCACCAACCTAGAAACCTAGGTTGAACTTCCTCAATGATCGAATTGGCCAAATAGACAAATCCGGCCCCTACAGGTCCTAGAAGCCATTTTGCTGCTTGCGCTGTTGCAAAATCAATATGCAGTTTCGACAGATTCGTTTCAATACATCCTGCCGCCTGAATAATATCCACGGACAAAAGTGCACAGTTGGCATGAGTGACCTTTGATAGCGCTCGTAAGTCGGTTCGAAATCCACTCCCGAACTGAACTTGACTGACAGCAACGACGCGTGTGTTCTCATCGATTGCCCCCGCGAAATCATCCATTGATGCCGCTCCATCAGTGGACTTCACTACTCTGAGTTCTGGACCGTAGAGCTTGCTGATGTTCTGCCAAGGAATGTAGTTTGCAGGAAACTCCAGATCGCACAGAACAATGTTTGAATCAGCGGGATATTCTATGCTATGTCCGAATGAGTTGACGCCTGAACTGGTACTCGGTACAAAGGCATATTGGCAGTAGTCTCCGCCAAGTAGCTTGGCAAGGTTAACCCTTATTGATTTGAAGAGATTCAGCGTGTCTTCGAAGTCGCCAATTGCTTCTACGCTATTGTCTAGATACTCCTTCATTGCATTGATAGTCACTGCGGGCGGAATGCCAGTGGATGCATTATTGAGATAGGTCAGATGCTCGAGAGTAGGCCAAGTTTCGGAAATGAACTTGCGGTCGATGAGGTCTGTCATGAAATGCATCAGGATTGCCGTTTCTTGATAAAGCTCACTGCGGATGAAGTTCCCCGAAGGTTTAAGACTACCATCGCACTGATAAATCTCGGAGAGCAGATTGCCGATATTCAGGAGGTTTGGAAGGCGTTCTAAGACGCCAAAGGAAGAAGATACATCCTCTAAGGTTGAACTAGGCTCGGCGACTCTAGGCGGAAGCACCCCTGATAGACCTCCCGAAAAACCAACCACGATGGCAACTCCTCGCACTAAGGTTTTTGAAGAACGAATGCCTGCAGCAGTATCCATGGGGCGACTCATCGCATCATCAGAGGAGATAGCAGTTGATGCAGAGAAGACAGTAGATTATGCAAAGAGGGCTCGAATTCACCCTCAGACAGCTGCCGAGATTGTTCCCGGAAAGGTCTTGAAACGCGACGAGGAAGGTCGCATTCATATCAAGATTGTGTTCTATGGCCCCTCTCTCTCTGGCAAGACCACGGCTCTTAGATGGCTCTTTGCTAATGTACGGTCTCTTGCAAAGGGGAAGATTGTTGAGATATCTGACGAACTAGGTAGAACGACGTTCTTTGACTTTATTCCTGTGTCTGCGAGCGATAGAATGATTTTTGACGTCTTCACAGTTGCGGGTCAACGTCGTCATGCTGCCAGTCGCATCAAGGTGTTGAGGGATTGCGATGGACTTATTTTCATGGCTGACTCGACCCCCGAACAGATGAACGAGAACCTTGCATCAATTCAGGAATTACGGATTGCTCTCGGGACTGACCGAATGGCAATGTTACCTATCGTAGTGTCACTGAACAAGAGAGACCTCCCGAATGCTCTCCCAGTTGACTACATGGTACAGATGCTGGATCTAGAAGGATATCCTGTATTTGCCACAATAGCTACTGAGGGAAAGAATCTACTTAGAATGTTCCAGCGAGTCCTGCGTGATGCTCTAATTTTCAAAGTGGGTATTTAATCAATCCCTGGTGATTGGGAGTTCTCCCTTCTCAAGTTGTTGAATGAGTTTGACCAGCTCTTCTTCAGCTTGCTCCATGATGACCTTACCCTTCTCAGGCGTGGCCTTCCTCGGGTTTCCGTACATCGCTGACGGAAGCAGTTCTTCTCTAGACACCCCGGAGATGATAGTGAACTTCGTCACAACTCGATGGGATTCTGCCTTTGAAATATCGACGAGGTCTGGCCGCACATGCATGACTTCCGATGTTTCATCTTCTCCAGCATGTCCCATCGGAGTCTCTGTGACAAGTTTCCGGGCTGCCTCAGCAAGATCCTTATACCAATTGACAATGACAACGACTCTCTGTCCTGTTTCAGTGGCGTTCTTGGCAGCTATTGTCAACTCTGGAATGTTTCCGCCGTGCCCATTCAAGACGATAAGATACTTGAAACCATGTTTGAAAACTCCAGTCATAACTGAGGAATAGAAACCTATCAGTGCATCCGGGTCAATCGATATTGTTCCTTCAAAATTGATGAAATTCCAGCTGTCGCCAAATGGAATCGAAGGAAGGACGAGTGCCCTTGTCTTTGATGCTATTCGCCCCGCTAGATAGGTTGGGAGAATAGTGTCTGTTGAAAGTGGAAGATGCATACCGTGGGCTTCAAGGGCTCCGGTTACCATTACGGCAACCTCTGTCCTGGATGAAACCCCAGGGAAATTAGTATGTGATAATTCCGACCAGATTGGCATAGGTTTGTCGTTCGAACGTGTTCTTGCAATCTAATAAATGAGGCGAAATGCCTCTGTCCAGCCGCTCACTAGTCAACTACCGAAAAGATGAAAAACCGAGAGTGTAGGTTTCCATTGCAGCTAATGCTGCTTACATAGCCCCGTGGTGTAGTGGTCAAGCATAGGCGGCCCTGGCCCGTCTGACCTAGGTTCGAATCCTGGCGGGGCTACCATCTTCCACGGACTAGTTCCTGTTTTCAAAGCAAATCCCTTCCGCGCGGCTGAAAGAACGATCACAGTCATCGTTATCGCGGCAGTAATGAAAGAGCCATTGCATCATTCCCGACCAGCTCCACCACACGGTTTCTTCTGTGATTCTCTCTGCAAATGCTAGGAAATAACTCAAAACACCCAGTTTTCCAATGGTTGTAAAGGTGAGCTTCAAAAATCGGACAGCTGCGCGTTATTGTGTCAAAACTGGAGGTTTAGGCTAGGAACAGTACATTTATAGGGAAACTACGTATTTTAATGGCTGGAGAACGGTTCGTCGATAAAGCTCATTCTTGAGTTACCTGTTCCAATCTGACCCCTCCCGGCGGATGAATACGGGGGCGAATCCTCTCCATTTTCTGTTTTTGTGATGACAATCTTCTTATCCGAGGCGAGCAAATCAAATGGCGGAGTCTGTCTTCAATGGAGCACATCGAACTTGGCTGGAATGACTTTTGGGCTGAAATCTTCAGAGTCAAGCATCGAAGAGCTATTCAGGGTATTCAGGACTACGACCGTCTGGTGGTCGACTTCTGTATAGGCGTCATGGGCCTCAAAAAAGACAATGACGTTCTAGATATCGCTTGCGGCTCTGGAGATCAGTCTATCGAGTTCGCCAAAAAAGGATTCAAGGTGACAGCCTTCGATATCTCTGAGACCCTGATTCGTGTGGCAAAAGAGGGTGCCAAGAGCGAGAATGTTTCTATCGACTTCTCGGTTGGTGACATGCGCGCCATGTCCTTCACTCAGCAGTTCAATGCTGCTGTGCTCCTCAGTCACAGTTTTGGATTCTTCAACCACGAGGTGAATAGACGGATTCTCGGGGATGCCTTTGCCGCGCTGAAGAAGGGAGGAAAGCTTCTGCTGGACCTAATGAATCCGTATAACCTGCCACGATTTCATAAGACTTGGACAGAGCTTGAGGGCGGATATCTTCTGAGCGAGCCTCACATGCTTGATGCTCCAGCAGGAGTTCTTAGGGGACGTCCTGCTCTCTTTGTCGATACAGAACACGACCGAGTTGTCTTGATGGATTCAGATGCTCTGTCTAACAACGATATCCGGATGTATACCGCTCTTGAGATTCATGCCATGCTTAATGAAGTAGGATTCAAGAAGATTGAATTCTACGGACAGAACACTCTCCCGAGGATGCCGTATTCGGCTGGATCTGAGAGAATGGTTGTCGTCGCGACAAAATGAAAGCACGCAGAATGCCTGCTATCTACTTCCTTCTTCGAGAGAATACAGCGTAGAAAACCATCTTTCGGAGGATAATTCGCTTCCCTGACATAATCCTTTTAAGACTCCAAAAAGGAGTTCGCCTAAGCCACCGGTATGAGTATTATCGGTGCCCCGACGAGTTCTCTCGCGACATATTCATGAGTTCGGGATAGGTTATGTGCCTGCGATAGCGCGGGAGAAAAAAACTAGGATTGGTGTAACATCATGGTAAAGATCAAGGAGCCAGATGCGATAAGGAATCTGATACTCTCAGATGACTATGCGCATAAGAGAATCATTTCAATCAGCGCGCACATTGACCATGGTAAGACTACTACGACAGACTATCTGTTGCGCCGTGCTGGTCTCATGAGTGATGCTGCAACAGGAAAGGCGCTCATGACAGATAGCGATGAGGAAGAGAAGGAGAGAGGCATCACTATCTTCACTTCAGTGGTCATGTTGCACTTCGCGCTCGAAGGCGAGGAGTACCTTGTCCAACTCTCAGACACTCCCGGACACTTATCATTCACGGGTGAGGTTTCCCGTGCCCTCAGGGCTAGTGACGGGGCGGTCATTCTTGTAGACGCTCTCGAGGGTGTCATGACGCAGACCGAAACGAACATTCGGCTTGCAGTTGGCTCCGAGGCATGCAAACCAGTGCTGTTCGTCAACAAGGTAGACCGTCTCATCAACGAGCTGAAGCTCCCTCCTGCCAAGGTCTATGAGAGAATAGACATAATCATCTCAAAGGTCAATCAGCTGATCAAGAAGGTAGCTCCCAAGGAATATGCCCTAGATTGGAGAGTCAGTTTTCAAGAGGGAAGTGTAGCCATCGGTAGCGCGAAGACCGGGTGGGCTTTTACAATGAAGACTCTGGAGAAGAAGGGCATTAAGCCGCTTATCGTCTTTGAGAAGTACAGCAAAGGCGATGATAAATGGCTGAGAGATAATCTTCCTTTGGATGAAGCTCTTCTCGAGATGATAGTGAAACACCTTCCAAATCCAAAAGAGGCACAGAAATACAAGATCCCTCGCATATGGTCTGGCGATTTGAATAGCCCGGCAGGACAGGCTCTTCTGAACTGCGACCGCAATGGACCGCTCATCGGATCTATCAACAAGATATTCATTGATCCAAAGAGCAAGAGACCGACCCTAATAGGTCGTGTATTCTCTGGAACAATCAAGTCAGGACAGGAGATACGTCTTGTCAATATGAAACAGAATGCAAAAGTCAAGCGCCTAGGAGTTCAGGAGATCACCGATATTCTTGATATGGATGAGGTTCCTGCTGGTAATCTCTTCTCTGTGTTCGGCTTCATATGCCCAAGTGGTGAGTCGTTCGTAGATCCCGGTTCAGACACGAAGGGCTTCGAAGCCATCGAGTACGTGAGCGAGCCGGTCGTCAGCAGAAGCATCAAGCCAATTGATCCTCAAGATGTTGCTACGCTTGGCGAAGTAGTGTCAAAGTGGATTATGGCAGATCCAACAGCGAGGTTCACTCATGACAAGGAGTCAATGGAGTATCGTCTTGATGGTATCGACCCACTTCAGATTGAGATACTCACCGAGAGAATCAATGAGCAGGTTCCCATCAGAGTATCGGAACCCATCATTGTGTACCGCGAGAAGATGACCGAGCGCGGAGAAGAATTCCACACCAAGTCACCGAACGGGCATAACAAGATTCGTATGTTCCTTGAGCCCCTTGATGAGAAGACAGTCGACCTAATTCGTAGGAAGAAGGTCACTGCTGAGATGAACGATAGAGAGCGAGCTCAGATCCTCCGTGATGAGGCTGGCTGGGACGCGAAGGAAGCGCGAAAGATTCTCGATATATATGAGTCATCTATGCTAGTTGATGGAATGAGTGGAGTACAGCGATTCGACCGTATCTATTCCTACCTCGAGACTGTTTTCCGTGAGTTCATTGATGCTGGTCCTCTAGCACACGAACCCGTGATGGGCGTTAAAGTCACACTGACTGATGCTACCGTGCACAACGACCCAGCACACACCGGGTACAACGAGGTGGCCACCATGGTAAGCGCAGCTCTTAACATGGGGTTCCTCACAGGAAGACCCGGGCTGTTCGAGCCTGTTCTTAATACTGACATCAAGACCCCAACTGCCACACAGGGTCAAGTGATTAAGGTCCTCACAGGTCACCGGGGTCAAATCCTCACGATTGAGGGTGAAGAGGATACAGTCACCGTGAAGGGGAGTCTGCCCACTGCAGAGACCATCGGTATTGCTGATGAATTCAGAAGCGCAACCGCGGGTCGGTGCTTCTTTGGCTATCAGTTCCGTGGTTTTGATCCTCTACCCAGTACTCTACAGGCAGAGATCATTCTGGAGATTCGGAGGAGAAAGAAGATGGCCGAAGAGATGCCCAATTTGGCTTCCTGGAGCAGATGGGTCTACAAGCGGACATAGGCTCAATCGATTACTGTAGGGGATGTTCTCCCGAACATCTCCTGACATCTCCATTTGTCTGGTTCAGTGGATAGGCTTTTGACCAACCAGTATTTCTTGTTGTCCGATTGATTATGACGATAACTCCGGTTGATGTCCTTGCCAAACTTGTGGCTTTTGATACAAGAAATGACGATCCTTCTCAGAAACCTGGTAAAGAATGCCCGGAGTATATCAACAGGCTTCTTACTGATGCTGGTTGTCATACTGAATTATTGGAATCTGAGGGGTATTACACAGCCTTTGGCAGGAGAGGCCATGGCGCCTTCAAGATTCTTTTCCTCGCCCACTTTGATGTAGTACCCTTTGGAAGCGGCTGGAACAGCGATCCCTTATCACTGAAGATTGATGGCGATGTGGCATATGGTCGAGGGGCCTGCGATGACAAGGGAAATATCGTTTCACTTCTTGTCCTTGCTGAACATCTTATGCAATCTGACCTTCCATGTACTGTCATGTTTGCCATGACTGGCGACGAGGAGATAGGCGGTCGGAATGGAGCTGGAATGCTCAGGGATTGGCTAGTCAAGCACGGACTGTTTCCTGATTACGTTGTGGTCGCAGACGGTATCCACCAGCGAATCATACACAGACGCCGCAATATTCTTCCTACGTACGTGAAGGTGAAGGCAAGTGAAGCGAAGGTGAGGGGCACGCCCGAAACCGTTCGCATCACGACCGAAACGTACGGTTCAAGCACTCGTCATAGTGCGTATCTCAGACCCGGTGTAGATCGGCATGCAATGCTCACGGCCTCAAAGTATCTGGACATGCATCCTGAAACTGTGGTTTCCGACGTGAGAGGTGCGTTCTTGAAGTCGAATGTTGTACCTGACTGGGTAGAGCTGGATGTTATTCATCCAGATTCTTCTGGAGTTGAATCCACCTACGACCTTGCACTGACCAAGCTCTTACGGGTCCTTCTGGCTATCTCACAGGCAGCCTTTCCTACAAGACACTCCGACAAGGGGAAGATCATCAGTCCCAATCTCCTGTCGAAAGAAAGCAACATCTGGACTCTGTACTGTGATGTGCGAGCGATGACAAATAACAGTGATGAAGTAGAACAATCAATTCGAGAGGCTGTGAAAGGCAAATTGGAACTGCTTTCGTTGAAAGTGCTAGCTGGAGCTGGCTATGTTGATGTTGACCCTGGCTCACGACTGATTCGGGCAATGGAAAGGGCTCTCAAGAAAGAGGGTGTCTTCTACAGCATTATCGAAGGATTTGGAGGTTCTGATTCACGGTACTTTGCGGGACAAGGTGCAGACCTTTTCGATTTTGGCCCTGAAGGCGACAATCTGCATGGTGCCAATGAATGGGTATCACTGCCATCTCTTAGAGAGAATGCCAGAGTATTCCACGCGATGATGGAAGTCTTGGCAGGAGAGAAGAACTCCGAGTAGGTATCTACAGGGGATTCATTCCTACCTTTAGACTCAAGTCATCTATCTCCCAATCCTTGACATAGTGATACTTACTCCAATCTGGTGCTTTCTCTGGACCTACAAGATTCAATGACTGAGCCCGCGTTTCGTTTATCAAATGTGTCTTGAACATCTCTGCCAGTTCGACCGATTCATCATCAGAGAATTGAAGTACCAAGTCAATTGACTGCTCTACCTTGAGGTCTAGTTCCTTTCTCATGACTTGGACCCGCCTTGTCACATCTCTCACAAGCCCTTCAGCCTCTAGTTCCCTTGTTCGTGTCACATCAATGTAGACCTTGCCAAGCTTACTTTCAGCAAGGCTGAGATGGTCTGGGAGGCTCTCCACAAACTCTAGGTCCCCGTCGAACAGTTTGAGTTTCTTCCCTGCGACAATGACTGCTGCCTTCCCTTTCTCCAAATCTGCACGGAGCTTGACCGCATTAGTTTCCTGAAGTGCTGTAACCAGTTGCTTCATCATGTCCTTGTATTTTGGACCGAGTGCCTTGTAGTTTGGCTTGATTGAGAGATGTGTGAATTCAGCCATTACATCTGTTCGTTGCACCTCGAAGTGCCTAGTGTTGAGATCATCAAGCAAGAGATCCTTAAGGCTCTCAGCTCTCCTACTGGTTTCGTCATCTACAGCTATGAGTATGACCTTCGCTACTGGGTGTCTCAGTTTGACACCCTTCTTGTTCCTAGCATGGCTTGAGGCGCTCCTGAGTTCTTGGAGCACGTCGAACGTTGACTCCATTTCCTTGTCTATCATCTTGCCTACAGGCATTGGCATATCTGTCAAGTTGATAGACTCGGGAAGACCATCAGCGAACCTCACAAGAAAGTCCTTGTGGAGCTTCTCACACAGAAACGGAGTGAACGGGTTAAACGCTCTCAGAAAGGTCTGCAGTGTGTAATAGATGACATTGTATGCCGTCACTTTCTTTGGGTCCTCGCTGTCTAACCACACACGTTTTTTCACCAAGGGGAGGTACACTCTGCTGAGGTCCTCGGATATGAAATCAAGAAGGATTCGTCCTGCCTGATGCCACAGATACTTTTTCATCTGTTCATGGTATTCCTTCACAACACTCTGGAGCCTGGACAGTATCCACCTGTCCTCTATATTCGCCTTAGGCAAGGACTTCATCATTCGCTTCTCGTTGAACTTGAACTTGTCAAGATCCATGTAGGTCTCCGTGAAGAGCACAACATTCCAGAGAACATCCAGTTTCTTTCGAGTGAGGTCTATCTCCTTTGAGTCATAGTTCATTCGAGACCATGATGCCGACCGAGTCAATACGAACACGCGGAATGGGTCCGCTCCTATGCTCGCAAATGCATCCCGTGCCCAGACGACATTTCCTCTTGATTTGCTCATCTTTCCCCCATCTTCGTCCAAGACATGCTCCTGACTCACGCATGCTTTGAAAGGTGCCTTGTCATGCATGACAACTGAAGTATAGAGCAGGCTGTAGAACCATCCTCTTGACTGGTCCACTGCCTCCGTGATGAAGTCAAAAGGGAAGAGCTGCCCATGCAATGCTGGGTCCTTCAGATAGTCCAGGCTCGCAGTGTGTGCCATGCCTGAGTCAAGCCAGCAGTCTGTCACGAACTTCTCGCGATGCATCTTGCCCCCGCATTTCTCACACTTGAGAACGACATTGTCTGCCCAGGGTCTATGCATCTCAAAGTCCTTTGGCACTTTTATTGCATGTTCTTTCAGCTCCTTTCGGGAACCTATGACAATCTCTGATTTGCAGTCATCGCAAATCCACACAGGTAGTGGGGAGCCCCAGACTCTGGATCGCGATATACACCAATCATCTGCATTTGCCACCCAATCCCCAAAACGACCTGTTCCTGCCCACTCTGGTGTCCACTCTACCATGCTGTTCTCCTTGACCAATCGTTCTCGTACTCCTGTCATCTTCAGGAACCATTGAGTCTTGTCCGCGAGGTAGATGAGAGGGGTGTCGCATCTCCAACAGTGAGGATACTCATGTTCCAGAGTCTCTTCATGGACAAGAAGTCCTTTCTTTTCAAGCAGCCTCGGAACCTCAGGGTTCGTATCAAAGACGAATCTTCCTTCGAACATGGGCACCTCTGACGTGAATTTCCCTGCACCTGTCACTGGCGCAAGAACTGGAACCTCGAACTCCTTACCAACATTGAAGTCATCGGGTCCGAATCCAGGTGCCGTGTGCACAAGTCCCGTACCATCCTCTACAGTGACATGCGTACCCGTGACCACCGCATGCATATATTTCTCCTCATGCTCCTGATGGAACGGAACCTCATCCTTGAATGGATGTTCGTATTTCCAGCCAAGCATTTTCTTGCCAAAGACTGAGTCTACTATCTCATACGAGTCCTTCTTCGCCTTCCTCATTACATCTTCTACTCTGTCTTCGACAAGCCACCAGAGTTCGCCTTCGACCTTGACCTTCACATACTTGTATTTTGGATGTACAGAAACCATCTCGTTTGAAATCAGAGTGAATGGAGTTGTGGTCCAGATGACCAAGTACTCATTCTCCTTATCCACTAGTTTGAACTTAACGTATATCGAAGGATCTGTTTTCATCATGTATCCCTGGGAAACCTCGTGCTCCGAGAGTGCTGTGACACATCGTGGGCAAATTGGATTGACCCGATATCCTCTGCCCAGCAGTCCCTTCTCGTTTGCGAGTTTTAGGAAATACCAGACATGTTCTATGTAGTCATCCCTTCGGGTCTGATAGGCTGATGGATAGTCCAGCCAAAGACCTAGCCGAACTGAATCGTTGACCCATCTTTCTAGATAGAAATCTACTAGTTCCTTGCATTTCTTAACGAACACGTCCATTCCGATATCTGACCCGATGAGCCCCTTCTCTACTATACCCTCCTTCTTCTCGACTTCAAGTTCCACAGGGAGCCCCTGCATGTCCCATCCGCCGCGGCGCCATACATTATAGCCTCGCATAGTCATGTACCTGATCTGCGCGTCTTTCATGGCTCGACCTCGAGCGTGTCCGACATGCATGAATCCATTTGTTGTAGGAGGGCCTTCAAGGAAGTTCCATCGAGGCCCCGTGCTTCTGAGTTCGAGTGTCTTGTCGTAGATTTTCTCTCTCTTCCAGAAATCAAGGACTTCTTCTTCCAGGGCAAGTGGTTCATATCGTTTCGGTAATGAGCTCATCTCAGTGTCCTCTCAGGGTATTCATTGCTGGAATGGTCAGAAAGTGATTGATTGCCACCCTCCGCAGATGAGAACCATACATGTTCATCACTAGGTAATAGTGCTACTTGCCTAGTCGATTTGATAATCCATCCTTTCTCACCTGTAGGGAGCTCTCTAGACTCTCATCTTCGACTTGGTTAAAAATCTTAGGCTAGGATAAATTGACCATCCTATAGGTCCAACCAAGATTTAATTGGTCACTCCGATAGGTTGTCCTGCAGAAATAAGGCTGAGGTGTTCTGGATGAGCGCTCTTGAAGATAGATCCTTCGACAAGCTTGCAGATATGGTAATCCAGGTTTTATGGCAAGACGCACTGGAAGTGTGGCAGGCAATTCGTCACAAAATGGATTCCGAAGATCCTGCTGCCGTCAAAACTGCTTTTGAAAGTGCCGTCACTAGATTTGTGAAGGGACCGCTCAATGACCATACTGAAGTCCGATGGGGCATGAACCTATGTGTTCACTGCAATGATGATAATATTGAGAAGAACGGGATTGCCTATGTGCAGCCGAACGGTGATGGTCTTGAATTCAATCAGTGTCTGAATTGCAGAATAGCTATTCTCTATCGACTAGTGACTGCAAAAGCCACTCTTGACACCTACAGTATAGGCCTCGGCAAGCTTGGACAGTTCAATGGCGTGTCATTCTACTGGAATGCCATTGTGCCTGAGTCTATGAGGAAGTTTCTTCCCACTTACGAACTTGTAAAAGACGGTCAGTGGCTTGGCACGGTTTCAATTGATGAGAATCTCAAAGCCAAGTTCCTCCCCTTTGAGTCTATGACCGGAACGACTCCTCGCGGCGATATCTCTCCTTGGACTCGCGAACTCCCTAGCACTGTTAAGGCTGCTGTCGATTCATTCCTCTCAGCCGCGAAATTTCAAGTTGAGGCCGCGTTGGCACTAAGGTAAGCTTATGCATGAGGAATAGAACATGGTGGAGAAATTGGTTCGAGACAAGATACCTGAAATCATTCGGGAAAAGGGATCTATTCCTGAAGTGCGTGTTGCAACTTCTCGCGAGCTCGACCGCTTTCTGAGGGCTAAAATCGTCGAGGAGGCTCAGGAGTTCCTTGAGTCAGGGGACTCTGAGGAGATTGTTGATATTCTTGAAGCGGTGGATGCTTTGCTTGATCTTCGAAAGACTGACCGGGCTATGCTGGATCTCCAGCGCGAAACCAAGAGACTGTTTAGGGGCGGCTTCAAGCAAGGGTACATCCTCATGCAAGACCCAGACATTTAGTGCACGAGAGCTCACTCTACATACTCTGAAACATCTGACAAAGGTTATATTCTTCATCCTACGCGTTCGACCATCAGATACCACCCTGTCCAGTGGTGGTAATATTGGATCAAGGAGCTAATACGCATGGCCACAGATGATATAAAACCGGTACCTGAGGAGCCAGTCGGGCACACGGAAAGTGACCTCTCGAGGTATCATGTTCAGAAATATCCTGTAAGGGAGCTCCCCTATACAACTCAATCTATTTGTCCTGAGTGTTTCCTTACTGATGACGAGGTTCATGTCATCGATGCAACTCTGTACGAGGAAAATGGCAAGGTAATGTACAAGAAGACTTGTGAGAAACACGGGGAGTTCATTGATGTTTATTGGGGCGACGTTGAAATGTTCAAGAGAGCACAGACTTGGTGGTACAAGTCGGTAGGGCTAGACAACCCGCGAACAGAAACCGTGAAGGGTTGTCCAGAGGACTGCGGTCAATGTCCAGAGCACAAATCACACACAGCCCTGGCACTGGTAGATGTCACCAACCGATGCAACCTACGATGTCCGATCTGCTTTGCAGTCGCGGCTGAGGGTGGCAATATCTATGAACCCGAGCCGCAAGAGGTCTTTGACATGCTCAAGAACCTCCGGAGTAACCTGCCTGTTCCAGCCCCGGCAGTTCAATTTGCTGGGGGCGAACCCACTGTAAGCAAGAATCTTCCCCAGTACATCAAATGGGCAAAGCAGCTTGGTTTCAGACACGTTCAGATTGCGAGTAATGTAATTCGAATTGGAAAAAGCAAGGAGTACCTCCAGGAACTGCGTAATGCAGGTCTCTCAACCATCTATATGCAGTTCGATGGTGTCACTCCCGGTCCTTATCTTGCAGCAAGAGGGACTGACCTGTTGCCTCTTAAGAAGCAGGCCATTCAGAATGCACGTGAGCTTGGCATGGAGTCACTCGTCTTAGTACCCACAGTGGTACGTGGCGTGAATGACGACCAACTAGGTGATATTGTCCAGTTTGCCGTGGATAATCATGATGTTATTCGCTGCGTGAATTTTCAGCCAGTGAGTATTACTGGTCGAATCGATCATAAAGCTCGACACGAGATGCGCATCACAATACCTGATGCCATCCATCTCATCGAAAAGCAGACAGGCGGCAAGATTCCTGCCAGCGAGTGGTATCCAGTTCCCTCTATGATGCCAGTCGGTCGTGCCCTTGGCATGATTAAGGGCGGTCCTGAGCTGGAGCTCAGCTCACATTTTGCCTGCGGTATGTCCACTTTCATCTTCATCGATGAAGATGGCAGCTACAAGCCAATCACCGAGGTCATTGATGTTGATAGTTTTTTGGTGCTTCTAGAGGAGATAGCTAATCTCTATGCTGACCAGAAGACAGCTGCTAGCGCACGTGCAAAAGCCAAGTTGGCTGCGGGTGTGCGGCACATCAAGAAGAAGGGTATTCTCAAGGATTTGCTCTCCGCATTCCTCAAACGTGGAAACTATGACTCACTTGCGAAGTTCATGCGACGCGTGATCATGCTTGGAATGATGCACTTCCAAGACCCTTACAACTTCGACCTGGAGCGCGTCCAACACTGCGACGTTAACTACGCAGTACCTGATGGCAGAATCATTCCCTTCTGCACTATGAACACAATTCATAGGTCACGAGTGGAAGAGAAGTTCTCAAAGCCTATCGAGGAGTGGCGCAAAGGTCACAAACCAACTCAGGTAGAAGAAGAAAGTATCAGCAGACCCTACAAGAGTGGTCAGTGAGATACTGCTTCGAAGGTGTGTTGCGGCTATTCAGCCAAGAGCTGCACACCTCCTCTTCTTTCTCGATTGGTCAATACACGGACCAGATTCTAACGCATCAAAACCACTGCTTGCCGAAAAACACTACCATGCTGCATCACTGCATTTACTCGTTTCATGTTGGATTATATGACATTAAGGTACTACATGAATGACTTAACAAATAACCGAGCCATGCCATGAATGCTCGTAACATTGTCCTTCAAAATGCCATACGCGCCAATTCTATTGCATTATTCCACCCTGTTTTGGCAGATTTGGCACCTTGGTACGGAAACTTAAACATAACATAAACTCTCGAATTGAGTTTCTACACCGAGGCAAACTTTAATAAGTGACCTCTGATATTATCCTAGCATGGAGGACAAAGGGCAAGATTTCCCTCCATGCAAAGAAACATCGGCGAGTGTGTGGGCTAGTTTTTCGTTACATGCCCTCAATTACGAAACTCCCCCCTCCTACCACGATTTCCCGCATGCTCGCCACCTCATTCTCCTATCGCTATCTTGCCTGTTTATTTTCTGTGAAGGAATTCAAAGAATTCTGCAATCCCCTGAACATGATCTCCTAGTATGATAATGTGATGATTCGCTAATGACTCCTCCAGGAAATAATCAACAGGCTCGTCCATCGCAACTCTGATTTGAGTTCTACATCCGCTATCATTCACTAGGTTTTCAATGATGGTACCGCTAGAGACCCAGTACTCACCTAGATCTTCACCAAACACCTTGAAGACTGTCACTTCAGTGAGCGGCAGTCTTCCTCGAATACCCACACTCTTTCCGGTTTCAAAATGGTTGGTTATCTCGTATCCCTGGGTCTGACTCAGCGGTACTGTGCAATGTGCGAATACTGCCGTGTTCAGTTCCAAGTCCACACTTGCGACGTTTGCCATGAATGAGGGTAGACCCGTAATCATCTTGGCTAGCAGCATCGTGAAGGTCGCAGGAATGTCTCCTTCACATCCTGCCACTGATCTTTTCACATCATTAAGGTAGGACAGAGCAACACACCCAGATATGCCCGTTTCTTGAAGCAGCGTGAAACACTGGACGGTGACAGCATCAAGTTTGGACTCATCGACGATTTCTGCAAGTCGATGTGCCACGGCTCCAGCTTTGTTAATATCGGCATTCGAAACACTCTGGCATATCGCATGTGACTGAAAATCATCCATATGCGTCTTGAATTGATTGTCGCAAGTCTGCGGCAATTCGTCCATTAGTTTCTGTATTGGAATATCAGCTATCTTGAGTCCCCATCGTTTTAGCACCTTGCTACGATCCACGTCTGAGGCAATCAGCCATGATGACGATTGGCCAACAAGCCCCAATCTGCTGCTCTTGAGACGCGTGATGATTTGTGAGTATTCAACCCATTTGCCAAGAAGTTCGCGAAGTTGATTCAGAGGCTGATGCACTATCTTGGCTTCAACTCCTCTCTTTTCCAAGTAAGCCCGTATCTCCATTGAAGCAGGCAGTGAGTTTCGTTCGTCATAACTCAATATGGTCAATTGGGAAACGAAATCCCCATTCTCAAGGAACTCGACCACATCACCCTCTGTCCCTCCGGTTCCGACAAAGATGCACAATGGCTCCTTGGATGAGGTCCCCTTTGCGCTCGTAACTATCCTGACACCCTCTTGTTGTATCTTCTCAAGAACTTGGCTTCTGAGTCCTTCGGGCGTAAGTGGCGAAAAGAAAGGAACTATATTGATGGCCATGACCTGGAATTCGGAGTATTCCGCTATATCACTTTGGGATGTACTCGATGAGTGTTGATGGTGCTAGGAAATCGGATGCAATGATTAATTAGCACACTCCGAGAAAGGGTTTCGGAGATGGTGTTGAATGGTTCCTCGCAGCGAACTAGATATCTTCCATGTCGACGCTTTCACAGACACTCCTTTTGGAGGCAATCCTGCTTCAGTCGTTATGGGTGCCGATCGTCTGGACGACGAAATGCTCTCCAAAATCGCTCGCGAGATGAACACACGTGAAACAGTCTTTGTCATGAAATCCGATAAGGCGAATTTCTGTTTCAGGTATATGACCCCGAAGAGCGAGATAGACTTCTCAGGTCATCCCACTATTGCTGCATTTCATGCACTAATCCGGGAAGGGCTGATTGAAACAGCAAAGGATGTCACAATGATCAGTCTCGAAACACGAGCTGGAATTCTGAATGTGGAGATAGTGAAAAACGAATCAGCTGGCAGACATGAGATTCAGATTACCCACAAGAACCCAGTCTTCCTGAGGAGCTATGATCCGAAAGAGTATCTCAAAGCTTTGGGTCTTACACTTGCAGATTATCATTCACCACATCCAATCCAAACGGTAAGCACTGGAACTCCGCACCTCATTATGCCTGTATCTACGATGAGAGCACTCGACCGAGCGAAACCAGACTGGGACAAGCTCAAGACGCTCCAGAAGAATTCTGATTATGTTTCTTTGAGCGTCTTCACTAGGGAAACGAGAGCCCCCACATCAGATGCCCAGGTTCGGACCTTTGCACCTGCTCTTGGAGTATATGAAGACCCAGTATCTGGTTCTGGAGCTGGTAGTCTTGGCTGCTACCTCATCCGCTATGGTCTTATGGAGCCCACTCGTCCAGTGACCAGCATCGTCATTGAGCAAGGTCATCATGTGGGACGCCCGGGCAGAATCTTCGTTGAAGTTCGAGGCGACAGGGAAAACGTTGAACAAGTCAAGGTCAGTGGTACTGGCGTACTCGTCTTCAAGGGGAAGCTCTTCTATTAGATACTGCATACCCTGCTAGAAAGAGAATTGCTTTCCTCCAAAGGCTTATTTCGCATTCAATATCCGTTCAGGCAGTGAAACCCGATGCTGGATATAATGGCTAGAGTCATAGAGGAAGTTCCAGAAAAAGCTGTAACCTTCGCTGATATTCGACAAGAATCCCATGCATCTACCCAAATCATGGTGAGCAATGGCGATATTCAGAGGTTCAGTCGAGCAACCAAATCAGGTGCCGTAGCGAGAGCTCTTGTGGGTGAGTGCTGGGGTATGTCTTCTAGCTCTGAACCATTGACATTCGAAACTTGCAGAGACTTGCTCAAAGAAGCCATTAGGAGCGCAAAAGCGAACGCTCGATTCTCACGAAAATTCCTTGACTTTTCGGGTGTGCAACCTATTGAGCAAACGCTATCGCAGAAATGCAGAATCGATCCAGCCAATGTATCAACAGAGGAGAAGCTGAAATTTGTTATGGCTCTTGACAAGGCTCAGAAGATTGAAGATCGCATTGTAAATACAAACTCAGTATACAGCGATTCAAAGACTGGATTCCGTCTTGTGAATACAGCAGGATCTCGGTTAGAGTGGGATGAAGCACGAATCTTGGCCGTAGTTCAGCCTGTCGCTCGAGAGGGAACTCGTATGCACTTCAATTATGAAGTGAAGGGCGGAACAGCAGGCTACGAATTGGCAGAGTCAATCAGTCCCGAAGAATTCGCTGCTGAATGTGCTAAGGGAGCCATCGAGCTTCTCAGTGCCGAGAAGCCCCCTTCAGGCTCTATGACCGTCATTGTTGATAGTGACGTTTCTGGACTTATCGCTCACGAGGTCTGTGGTCATGCGAGTGAGGCCGATGAGGTTGTGAAGAAACGTTCCTTCCTTACTGACATGGTCGGCGTCAAGGTTGGAACCGATTCTGTGACACTGATTGACGACGGTACACTGGAAGGTATCCGTGGCAGCTTTCCTTTCGATTCTGAGGGCACACGTTCCTCCCGCACTGTGATCATTGAAAAAGGGATTTTCAGAGGATACATGCATACTCTCGAAACAGCTTCGCTCATGGGTGTTGCGCCCACAGGAAATGGTCGAGCTCAGGACTATAATCGACGTATCTTCGCGCGGATGACAAATACCTTCTTTGACTCTGGTGACTGGAAGAATGATGAAATCATCTCTGACACAAAAGAAGGTCTGTATGTTGAGAAATCACTGTCTGGAATGGAGGACGTTGTTGGTGGCGGCGTGCAATGCTCAGTACTCAAAGGCTACATTGTCAAGAACGGTGAGATTACACAGCTGGTTCGCAGCATGACCTTGGCAGGAAAAGTGCTGAACATACTGAAGACAGTTGATGCTGTCGGAGACAAACTCACTTTCTCAGGTGGTGGTACTTGCGGGAAGGGCGAGGAAGACTTCATCCCTGCAGCCACCGGTGGTCCCATAATGAGAGCACAGATGATGGTTGGAGGTGGGTAGAATGAGGATTGCTGATATGGCTGAAAAGATAGTTGCACAAGCAGAAAAGAGTGGTGCAACACAGGCTGAGGTCTATGCAATAACGGTAAAGACATCCAGCACGTACATTGATGACAATATCCCAAAAATCGGAGGATCTATGATTGAATCTGGTATTGGCCTGAAGTTTGTTATAGGAAAGCGGATAGGCTTTACCAGTTCTACTCTGGCTCAAGAAGCTCCTGAGGATGTCGTCGAACGAGCCAAGTCGCTTGCTCGAGTGAGTAATGCAGATGATAAGTTCGTTTCATTACCCGCACCAAAGAAGGTATCCGGTTCTCCTAGTAGATTCCATGATAAGGACACAGCAGCAGCGGATAGTACGGTTCTGATGGAGAAATCAATGGAGGTTGTCAAGGGTGCATCAGCCAAGAACGTCACGGTACCAAATGGGTCCCTTAGAACTAGCTCTTTCCAATACCATGTTTTCAACTCGCTTGGAATTGATGTAGGTTCCAAGGGAACCATAGCGTTCGGATTCTTCACTGCCAAGTCTAAGAACAAAGATGGCGTAGGAGAAGGTGTTCAACGCTGCTGGAGTCGGGAAATTGGCTCCATTGATTTCCATGGAATGGGAGAGCAGATGAAATCACAGGCACTGAGTGTACTCAAGGCCAGACCTTTCACAGAGAAATGGGAAGATGCCATTGCAGTTCTTGCTCCGAGCGAAGGGACTGAAATGATATACAGTCTGGTGGGTTTTGCGGCATCAGGAGAGAATGTCAACAAGAGATCCAGTCCTTGGGCAGATAAGATTGGTGAGAGAGTGGCAAGCGAAAACCTAAGCATAGTGGATAATGGCCTCTCGAAGAGAGGTCTTCTTAGTGGTATTGTAGACGATGAAGGAGTCCCAACACAGAAGACCACTGTTCTTGAGAAAGGCATTCTGAGATCATATCTCTTTGACAGCTACAACGCCTACCAACTGGAGATGGCATCAACTGGAAATGGAATGCGTAGAACCGCCCGTGAGCTTGCAGGTAGATTCTCGTTTCCTGCAGAGTGTCATGCAACAACAATGGAAGTGAAGCCAGGTTCCAAGTCAGTTGAAGACATCATTGGCGAAGTAAAGCGAGGTGTCTATATCGAGCACTTTGCATACCCACTTGTCGACCCATTGTCAGGCACATTCTCAAATGAGATACGAAATGGTCGAGTGATTGAGAATGGCGAATTAGGTAGCCCTATCAAGTATGCATTATGGGTCGGGAACCTCTACGAAACAATCAAAGGGAATCTTCTCATTGCAGACAATCCAGAAGTCCATGATAGGAGAGTAATGCCAACTATTGCTTTCCCCAACACTGAAATCGTCGGACAATAGAAGCAGTGTCCAGGGAAACTAGCGACCTGAACTCGAACTTCACTGGCATCGCTAAACTCCAAACAAATGTTCGACGAATTCAGAAATGCTAAAAAGGAGCAGCGATGCCCAACCTGACATCCGAATCTGGAGCGAATCCACGTGGCATTTGAAGAAATCATCAAGAGTGAACTTGCTGCTGTGAATGGAGCACTGACGAACTTTCTCGATAGCAGAATCGAGAAGGCAAAGAAAATCGGCCCCGCCCATGTCCAGTATTATGAGTTCATCAAGGAGTACATGATGCGGGGCGGCAAACGGTTCAGGCCTATTGCAGTTGTTATCGCATACAAGTCAATAGGTGGCGACGTCACTCCAGAGAGCTATTATCGTGCTTCCTGTTCTGTTGAAATACTGCACAATGCATCTCTTCTTCATGATGACCTAATCGATCATGATGAGACCCGACGTGGCGGACCAACCTTCCATGCACGATATCGGGAATGGTACAAGAAGAGCGTGTTTCCCAATCCAGAGAAAGCCATTCATTTCGGAATGAGCGCTGCAATCCTCGGAGGAGATACACTCATGAATCTGGGTGCAATCGCAATCTCTGAATCGAATTTGGAGCCGGACATTGGAATAGCGTGCCTCGGATACTACCAGAAGAGCTTTGATGAGCTTGTTGAGGGAGTCCTGCTTGAGATGACAATGATAGAGGACCCAAGGGCTACAACTGAGATGTACCTCAACATGATACGGATGAAGACCGCAGTTCTTCTTGAGAAGTCCCTACTGATGGGTGGAGCCATGGCTAGAGGATCAGAGTCCCAGATGAAAGCACTGAGTGAATATGGTGTCAAAGTAGGGCAAGCATTTCAGATACAAGACGACATCTTGGGTACCTTTGGAGAAGAATCAGTCACAGGAAAAGCCACTGATGGCGACATTCGTGAGGGTAAGAAGACCATGCTTGTGATCGAAGCACTACGACTATGTAATAAAGCCCAGAAGAAGACACTGGAAAAACTACTTGGAAACGATCAGGTCACGGCTGAGCAGGTCGAAGATATCCGAACGATATTTCGTGAGTCTGCTGCTCTTGATTCTGCAGAAAAAACAATGAATCGACTTCTTCGTGAAGGGCAAGTCGCTCTTGATAAGGCAAAGCCCCCTCTTAAAGAGCCCTACAAGAAGTTCCTACTCGATATGTCAGAGTTCCTAGTGAGGCGTAACTACTGAGGCGGATAGGCTCTGTGCCCAGATTCGATTACACGAAGGCTGAGCAGGAGAACTTCCTCTCCTTTGGAATCCAAAATGTTCTCCATGTCCTTGTAGACACTTGGAATACGGTCGTGTACATATCTCAGGAATTTCTCTTTTGATTCTGCAAGTGCTCTCTGCATGGCCTCAACATGATCAATCAGTTTGGGTTCCCCTATTCTCCGCTTCAT
>CAYHAA010000001.1:188074-396826 GCA_964354495.1 uncultured archaeon
CGAAACATGTCCTCTGTCATCAATGATGTAGATGCAGATACGACCAGGAACTTCTGAAACAGGGCTGCCTCAAAATCAATTATCGACCAGCCAAAAGACCTGACTATCGCTATCTCAATCTCTCTATCCATCTCATCCGATTGCATCTCTAAAGACACCTATGACCACACCGACGTTTCATGAGTCTGCAGTTAATTATTGTTCAACGCATATGAATATTTGCGGATGAACCTCTGTCCGATTTTTGACGCCAGTTGGTCCTGAAATCGAACGGTCTGCAGCTTTTTCCCACGAGATCTGACCATGTTCGCTGCAAAGAGAGGAGAGATGGCTTGGACTGGGCCAAGCCAACACTCCATCTATCTTCGTTTCATTACAGTGACTGCCACAAGGACCACGACAAGAACGCCAATTCCAACCGACAGTATCAGGTACATCGTCGTAGGAACAAGCGTAGGTTGCCCTCCACTTGTTGTAGTGGTGTTTGCCGAAGTCGTAGTGGTGGTAGTAGTGGCAGTAGTACTCGTTGTTGTCGTCGTGGTCGTTGTAGTGGTCGCCACTGCAGGCCAGTTGACTGTGAATGATGCGAACACTGCTGTATTCATGTGGATATCCTGTGCATGGAGTCTGAATACGACTGGACCGTTCACTATGTCTGAGACATTGGCTGCAAAGTGCATGCCGTCATCTGTGACCATTGGTGATTGGATGACGTGAGTTTCATTGTTATAGTTGAGAGATACGGATGAAACACCGCTTGGATCCGTGACTGTTACTGTGACGAGAACCCTCTGACCTTCAGCTGGCGCTGTAGGACTCCATTGAATGTCACTGAATCTTGGCCCAATTTCATCAACATCGTTTATGCCCCATTCAGTGCGGTCCCCTACTGCCCACTCCAAGAAGTTCTCCAAGAAGACAATGTTATCAAACTGAGGTGTCTTTCCATAGTCGAAGTCGCTGAAGAATGTCGTACCTGTGACAAGGATTCGAAGACTGCCAACTTCCTCCACTGCAGCAAGTGGAATCTGATTACCATAGACACCATCTGCCATGCTGTCATAGATTACTTCTGCTGCTGGTAGTGTCTGATCTGTCTGATAGCCTGCATGATCAGCCATAATTACTGGGAGAACCGGAGTGTCATTGAGGAAATAGAGACTTGTGGGGGAGAACATAGTGAATGTACTCACTCCAAATGTCAAATTGAGAGTATCTGCAGGCGCAAGCATTGTGTCCAAATCATTGTACCACAATTGGTATGTCCCTGTCATGTACACATTGTCATCTGTGACACGTATGTTGGATTCAACTGCCTCTAGTATTTGGTTTGGCCCTGCAATGTCGGTGTAGGTTGAGAAGTCTCCTCGACCTGTCAACAGGATTGATTTGTTGCCTGTGACTGCCCAATCTGATATTGCAATGAGCTCAGCGGCAGAATATGCATCAAGACCGCAGGTTGCGATTAACAGGTCTACACCCACAAGGTCACCGCTAGTGAACGCTGTCGTTTGCTTTCTCATCTCGAAGCCTTCCCTGCTTAGACTAATGTTCAGCGATGTCAGTTGATCCGAGAGGTCAATGTAGTCATTCTGGTGTGCATAGTCAACGAGAGCGATATGTTCATACAGGATGCTAACATCGGGCGGAGCAACGAACTGTGTGAGGGAGTAAAATATAGACAAGCACCCGTTGATGGCGTTTGTGAGACAATTCTCTGTGAACGCCTTGATTGTAGCATTCGTCATCAGTGCGACGGAGCCGCTCTCGGGGTACACATCGACTACCATGTCATAGTACTGGTGCGCGTATGTTGCCCCGTCCACAACCATCTGGCTGACATTTGTGACCGTGCTCTCTGCGAGGGCTCCAATTGTCAGTGAGCCAAGGTTATTATTGATGTCCGTTTCATAGGCGCTATGTCCTGCCCAGATCTCATCGGTGTGAACAGGTATGTTGGGGTCTGAGAAGTAGTGGCTCATGACCCCTAATGCAAAGAAGCCATCTTCCCAGTTGCCTGAGGTGAAATTATCCCTCGTGAAGTTGAACCATCTCTGCGCCGCGCTGGGTGCGTTATGCTCTCCCGTGAGTGGGTAGTAGCTATGGTTATCCCAGTCTTGCCAGACTTGGTCAGGCGTTGCCAATCCCGCCATGATTTCCGGTCTGTAGAAACCAAAGACTTCTTTCCATGTTGAATTGGTGAGCGCATCGATTGCCTCCGAAGCAATTTCCATGTGGGTCGCAAGACCCCAAGCCTCAGCCTGCAATGTCATCGGGGAAAGAGTCACTGCTGTGAACAGTGGCGATACTAGGATGATTAGGATAACACATGCTTTTCTCATGACCGAACCCTGTATCTCAGGCAGTATTAAGTGGTGCGATTGGCAAGGACAGACCTGCCAATCGCATTAGATGCTCTATGAGCCGCGCCTCTTCATCATGACGAGAGCAACGATAAGTATGACCGCTGCTCCAGCGCCTCCAATTGCGGCGATTATCATTGGGTCAAGAGGCTGTGACGTTACAGTCGTTGTAGTCGTCGTTGTTGTTGTAGTAGTCGGCGTAGTTCCTCCTGGCAAGGTCACGACCAGCTCACTCAGATGGAATGTATCTCCGTAGGTTGTCACTACTCTCACATGGAAAGTAATGTCTGCTCCAGGAGCATAGGACGCCAAGGTGATATCATATGTATTCCAACCCTTAATCATGGCCGTGCTTGTTTCTCCAGTTCCATCATCGTAGAAGAGAGTCACAGAACTGATCAATCCTGTAGCGGCTCTGCCTACGTAGAATTGGATGTCCACATCATACTCCTCCCCGTTCTCCCGTACTAGATATGAAACATTGTCAATCACATTTCTAAAACGGAACATGAACGGCATCAGATCTGAGGTATTGAAGTCATGAAGATAGAGGTAGTAGAATGCTAGTCCATGAGGGTTGGTGTGGCCATCAAGAAGTGTGCTCTTTGAGTTTCCTGCAGGTGCATCCACGATGTAGTTTGGCGAACCAAAGGATACCGAGGAGGAGATGTAGAAGGAAGCATTGAATGAGACTGGGTATGTGTGGTTATTAAAGAATGCCACCGTGAGGTCAAAGTCTGCATCGGCGTCAAGACTTGAAGGCGCTGTAATCTCGATATTCAAGCCAATGGCTTCTGCTGATGTTGCATTTGCAGCCAAATTCACGGCTCTTATTGGATTCCAATAATCGAGCGAGATGTCCGCACAGTCCATATACCACTCTGAGAGACCCACTTCGTTACCTGCATTCTTCAGAGATTGGATTACTGCATGAGCTGCGGTTACCCCTGCCTTTGCTTCCTCAAGGATTACGAGATATCTGTCTACCCAGAGTGCATCTCCATAGACCATGCTGCTGAGTGTATCAAGAATGACAACGCGTCTATTGAGGACTGCATCCACAATATCGTTGTCCGAAATAGTCCCATCAGGCCCAGATGGATTCAAGACAAAGATGGCAGTAGCAGTGGCACCTACCATTGCCGCATAGTGATGATCATTCGCACCCATGAAGTTGTAGAGAAGTCCTAGCTCGCCCTCACCGCGGAAGTAGTTGCTGTTGACTACTTCGATTGCATCAAAACCATAACTCTCGAAGTTCTCAAAGACAGTCGCATAGTTTGGTGATATTCCGGGGTGACAGAAAGTTGCTATTCCTCCCTGGGCATGAATCTCATCGACTCCGGTCTGCTGATCGTCAGTCCAGATGTTTTCCGTCAATGGGAAACCTGTAGTATGCAAGATTGATGAGAGTTCTGCTCCAACCGTGACATGGATGTCCAAGTCATATTCATTGGCAATAACCTCCATAGCCTGTCCACCAGTGATGCCCTCGATTGGTGTGGGATTCTTATGAGAATGGTCTGTCATGACCATGAAGTCCATGGCACGTTCAAGACCCGTATCCAGCATTTCTTCAGGAGTGTTCTGTCCATCGCTGTGTGTAGTGTGGTCATGATACTGTCCGACGAACAACTCGTATTCCTCTACTTCTGAAGGACTCAGGTTCGGCCCGTTGCCGACCGTAATCCTTGCAATCTCAGGGACAACAGCAACACGTCTGGGATTTCCAGCAAGCCAGTCTACCGTATTGAGAGAGTACTGCATATGCGATTCTCCATGGGTATACGAGTCATGTCGATAGAAGATGAAGGGTCCAGCAGAACCAGCACACACGACTCTTCCCAGTCCATATTCGGAAACAGCGGTCAGGTTTTTGCCGGAAGATGAGATGACAGTCTGAGCAGGTCCGGTCACATTCAAGCTGCAGCCACTGAACTGGTCTACATTGGTCCATTGAGACGTCAATCCATAGGTGATGTTATGCTCTGGAAAGGATGTCACAACGATGTCCACTAGATCCTGTGTGAAAGTAATACCAAACACTGAGGATATGGGGTCCATATAGGATGTCTTGAATCCCCAAGTGTTTCCATAACTCACCCCAACAAGAAGAAGGCCTCCGCCATTGTCAACAAACGAAGTTATCGCAGATATCTCACCCGCTGTGAAGGCAATCTGTGGGAAGAAGACTACCAATATGCCATAGCTCGCCAGAATGCCTGAGTCCAGAGCCTGGTCGAAATTAGTGGACGAATTGTAGCCGCTGACCCCAAGAAGCCAACTGAACAATGATGCGTTACCGGGTGCCCATATCGAGCTTCCATTGGCTGCATGTGACTCGTCGAAGAGTATATTCTTGCTCACAAAATCTGCGGTCTTGTATGCGCCTTCGTCAGCGATTATATCACTACTCGAAAATGTGAATGGCACGAAACAGACAGACAGAGTGAGGATTAGCATTACAGCAAGCAGATGTGTCCTTCGTCCGTGATGCAAATCATCGTCCTCCAAGGTAACCTTGGTACTACATATGTGCTGATAAATAACTTCCTCTATCTACAAATGGTCCTTGACTTCAAGTCACTCAGAAATCTAATTCTCGATAGTCGTTTACAGAACTTGACAAAAAGAAGAGGGGGTAGTCTGAGTTAGCCTCAGACTACATATTCTATCATCTAACGCTTGCGCATAATGACGGCTACAACAAGAATGATGACAACTGCTCCAATACCTATGGATGCTAAGAGCAATGGATCGAAGCCAGGGGGTGCAGTAGTTGTCGTAGTAGTGGTAGTTGTCGTAGTTGTTGTTGTTGTCGTAGTTGTCACTATTTCAGGTGCAGCTAGGTTCATTCCGAAGTCAATTGCCTGCCTGATCAAGTAATGGCCATTCATGCCAGCTCGACCCGAGTACAGGTCTTCTATCATTGGCCAGTAATGACCATATGGCGAACCACCAGAGACCACTAGGACGCTGTTATTCGCATCTCCTGCATTGACTTCCATTGTGACAGCAGCAAACTCTCCCTTCTGACCATTCGTGTGTGCGTATGGTGCTAGAATGTCGCTGTCTACGATTGTTGCGTTCCTGCTGTGCTGTAGAAGCACATAGACATTAGTGATACTTGTAGTTTCAAGAGCCACAGCACTGACGTTCTCGCCTGGAGTGGCACTGTTACTGCCGTACAGGCAGGTAGGGCTGTGGATCATCACAGCTGTGACTCCGTTCACAACAGATGCTACAAACGGGTCCGTTCCTGTGACATTCGCCACAGGTCTGTATGCTGCGCCAGCCATGCTGACAGGATCCTGCACTGAGGTAGGCTCAAGGTACACATGCGAACCGACTGCCTCAAGGATCAGGGTCATGTTGTCATTGATTCTCTGACCACCACTTGCCTCAACGAAGTCAGATTCGCCAGCTACCCACATGAATTTGTTGCCAGCATTGAACCAGTTTGCTACAGCAGTGACCTCTGCGGGCAATAAGAGCATATTAGCGCCCCAGATCTTATTGAGGATAAGAGCGTCTGCATCCGCGAGGATTGTTGAGTTCAGTCCACCCCAGAGGAATACGACTTCGTACCCCATAAGGAAGAGCGAAGTGTATAGACGCTGGTCAATGTTATAGACCGCGCTCTTGTACTGCCCGTGTGAGTAGTCAACAAGGATTTTGCCTCCAATTGGGTCAGTTGCTGCGTGTAGGATCCCATACACAATCAGATTCTTGATGAATCGCAATCCATCCATGCCAGCACGGCCAGAGTAATTGCTCTCTGTCATCGGCCAGTAGTGACCATATGGGGAACCGCCTGACACAACAAGCGCACCTGTTCCAGCAGTCCCCGCGTGCGTTTCCAGTGCTACTGTGGCAAACTTGCCCTTCTGACCATTTGTGTGTGCATATGGTGCCAGCAGGTCGCTGTCAACAATTGTAGCATTGATGCTGTGCTGTAGAAGCACATAGACATCCTCAATGCTTGTGGTCTCAAGGGCAACAGCGCTGACGTTCTCGCCTGGAGTGGCACTGTTACTGCCGTATAGAATGGTTGGACTGTGAACCATTACTTCTTGAATACCTTCTACAATACCTGCCATATTTGGATTCTTGGTCGTTTCATTTGCTACAGGTCTGTACGCCGCTCCAGCCATGCATACTGCGTCCTGAACCGATGTGGGCTCAAGATAGACGTGCGAACCAACCGCCTCGAGGACAAGTGTCATGTTGTCATTAATCTTCTGACCACCACTTGCCTCAACGAAGTCAGACTCGCCAGCTACCCAGAGGAACTTATGTCCCGCATTGAACCAGGTAGCAATAGCTGAAACCTCTGCGGGCAATAAAAGCATATCAGCACCCCAGATTTTATTCAGGATTAGAGCGTCTGCATCCGCGAGAATCGTTGAGTTTATTCCTCCCCAGAGGAATACAACTTCAAATCCCATCAGAGTAAGGTTGCCTACTAGATAATTATCAAGGTACGCAACAGCACTCTTGTATTGACCGTGGGAGTAATCGATGAGGATTTTTCCCATTGGTCCTGTTTCTGAAGCGGGAGTTGAAGCAACTGCAACTGTCGGGATGGAACAGACGAGCACTGAGACCATCAGAATCGCAGCTGCAGCGGCGATTGTGGCCTTTTTCATATCTCTGTTTATCATAAGTTCGTCTCCTATTCCATGACGTGCTTTGCACTTCAGTTGGAACCTGTGGAAAGCTCCTTATGAATAATTCGGACGGTAGTTTTATTAGAAGTCCTCCTTACCTCTTCTGGGACGATTCTTTTCTAGAGAGTGAAATATAATAACGGGTATGTTTCCATTATCGATTAGGAGCCAAGTCAATGAGTGAGTTTGAAGCGTCAAGAAACGTGAAAACATCAGTACTAGCTGTGGCTGTTATTGTGATAATTGGTGTTGCTGCTACATCGTTCATATTTCTGGGAGGCTTTCTGAATCCTGGAACGACTACAACAACTACAACAACTACATCTGGACCCTTTACTCTAACAATCCTCACTAGACATGATGTCGCTATCCATAATGTGTATGAGCCGGCTTTCCTAGCCACTGATTACGCTATTGCGCATCAGATAACTGATATAGACTGGAAGAGCCCCGATGCATCCTTCTGGGATACCCTCATAGATTTAGGTCAAGTTGATGTTTGTTGGGGTGGAGGCCCAACAGTCTTCGATCAGTTGATGACTGACGGGCGTATTGCACCATTGAACAGTACTCTGATGCAGGAAGCGGCTGCTCGAATTCCAGACGAAATCGCTGGAGCAGATATGAAACGCTGGAACTCAGAGAGTCAACTTATGTGGATTGCTGCTGCGATTTCATCATTTGGTTTTACAGTGAATCACGACTTTCTTGACACGCACAGTCTTCCTACACCCACAAATTGGACTGATCTTGCAGATCCTATTTGGGGAAGTCTTTTGCCCTCTATTCCCACAATAGGAGTGGGCAATGCACCTGACACTACATCCAACACTCGAATCTACGAGATTATGACGCAGGGTCTTGGTTGGGACGCAGGTTGGATCAACATGGCAAGAATCGTAGGAAGCTCGAACGTATACGGTGGTTCTGTCGATGTGCAGCTGGCTGTCCGGGCTGGAGAAGTTGGCATTGGCATGACTATTGACTTCTACGGTTTCCAGAATGAGAAAATGAATCCCGATTGTGAATACATTATACCGACAGATCAGACGATTGTCAATGGTGACCCAATCGCCATAGCTGCAAATGCCCCGCACAAGGAGGCAGCTGAAGCTTTTCTCGATTTTGTCCTATCTGCCCGTGGTCAGGTGCTATGGCTTGATGATAGCATCCTTAGAATGCCAGTGATGGAAGAGGCATTCTGGGAGCCCGAGGCGGCAGACAATCAGGGTCTCTACGCATCATTCAATCAGACCAAAGCCACTGTCGGAATTGACTTTAATGACACACTCTCGCTCAATACCAACACGGCATTGGTTTACTATTGGCAATCCGTCTTCTCAGATGCGCAGACTGAACTCGTACAATGCTGGGCAGAAATCCTGACGAAGTATTACGGTGGCATCATCAATGGAACCATGCTTGACTACTATGCTGGCCTAATGGGCATGCCTGTGTCTGCTTTGGACTATAAGACCTCAGTCCTGGAGCAATTCACCCTTGATTATGCTCTGAGCATAAACCATGACATGACATATGACGCTACTTACAATTCTCAGATGAAGATTAGGTGGACAAACGCAGCCAAGTCTCAGTACATCTCAGTCTACAACATAGTTCATGCACTGACATAGTTTCAATTCATAGGAAGAGGGAATATCGCGTTGACGACGCAGAAAAGAGATGAGGCTCTTGCTGAAGAGCCCCAAGGGCAGGAGCCTGATCTAGTTCCGGTCAGTCTCAAGGAGTCGATTGTTCGGAGCATCATCGGTGCTCCGAAAAGAATCGGGTCATGGTTTATGAAGAAGGGAAGATCACTTGGCACGTCTCTCAATAAATCTTCCAGGGGGCTAGTGACATTCCTTAAGGATCCTGTTCCTCGTATGCATTCTGGGTTTGCTCGGCTCCGAAGAGAAATGGACTCATTGACTTGGATCCAGCTGACTGCGATACTTGTTGTGTTCACTCTCTTTCTCATTCTCCCTCTACTCAGTGTTGTATGGACCTCTTTCACCTCTAGCACAACAGGGGGATTGACACTGGACCATTTCTCAAGTCTGTTCCAAGACTCGAACATCTGGCCGTGGGTACTCAATCCAATAACAGGTCAAATTGATGTCTTTCTCAATCTGAGTGGTGCTACCTACAATCCTAGTATCAATCTCTTGGTCGTATATGGATGGGACTTTGGCTCAATCATCAACTCGATTTATGTTGCAGTCTTTGTGACGGCATTTGCTGTTCTGATAGGAGTCTTTCTTGCCTTTATCATTGCTAGGTATGATTTTCCAGGGAAATCAATCATCCGCACTGTCTTGATCTTTCCAATCTTGGCTACACCCTTTGTTGGCGCGATTGGCATCAAGGAGTTCCTTGGTGCCGACGGATTCCTTAACACGCTCTTTGCTCCAATTCGCGAGGGTATCAATATTCTACTGGCAGGTCTGGGACTGCCGTTGCTACCAGCTATCTGGCTCAGAGGACTTGCTGCAATCATCTTTGTTCAGTCTCTTTCATTCTTCTCTCTGGTGTACCTGAATGCATATTCATCGTTCATGGGAATTGACCCCTCTTTGGAGGAACAGGCTGAAAACTTGGGAGCTAAGGGTACTCGTCTGTTCAGAAGTGTGACTCTACCTCTTGCCATGCCTGGAATTCAGGCAGGCGCAATCCTTACCTTCATACTTAGCATTGAAGACCTTGGTACTCCAATTGTCTTTCAAGACCATCTGTTCGCGAAGAAGACGCTGGCCTTTCAAGTCTTCACCAACGTGGCTACCCAAGCGGGTGCGATCGATCCCAAAGGCCCTGCAATAGGAATGCTGCTACTGATAATCAGCCTACTCGGGTTCATTGCAATCAGGAAGTACTCCTCTCTGCGGTCCTATGCATCAGGCACAAAGGGCGGGCAGTGGAACCCTAGGACCCGAAGGCTTAGGAATAGATGGGCGCTCCTGCTCTATGCAGTTTTGATACCACTGCTCTTCTTTGCATTGATACCGCAAATGAGTGTCATCATACTATCGTTTGCAGGAATATGGTCTTCAGGCAGTCTGCTCCCTGATAGCTGGACTCTTGGCAACTACGAGGTACTTTGGGCTTTTCCTGATGTTACAAAATCCATAGAGCTCACACTCCTATATGGTGCGATAGCAACGGTGATTATCGTCCTGCTCGGTGCAAGTGCTGCATATATTATCGCTAGAAGAGATATTCCAGGTAAGACTGCTCTAGACCTGCTGGTGACAGCCCCAATCGCGCTTCCTGGTATAGTGATTGCCACTGGATTCTTCACGTTATACTATACTACTCCCATATTCCCCACCAACCATCCTGCATTCCTAATCATAATGTCATATACGGTACGTAAGTTTCCATTCACTGTGAGGGCTGCCTATGCTGGCCTGATGTCCACTCCAGTCGTTTTGGAAGAGGCATCTCAAAACGTGGGTGCTAGCAAGAATAAGACATTCTTCAAGATCACACTTCCACTGATAGGGGTGAGTGTACTTGCAGGCTCCTTACTCTCGTATGTATACTCTGTGAGTGAAGTGAGTACAAGTCTCTTGCTTGGAAGCGTCGGGCATCAGGAGGCTCCCATGACTTACTGGACGTATGAGGTGCTAAACGGTACTGGCATTTACGGCGGTCCGAATAGTGCTGCCTGTCTTGGTGTTCTCATGATGATGATGCAAGTGACAGTGATTACTGTCACGAACAAAATCCTTGGTACCAGGTCTTCTGCAATGACCGGAATTTGAGGTGATCAGATTGGTAGAGATTACTCTGGAGAACTTGCGAAAAACCTTCGGTGAGGTACTAGCAACTGATGAGGTCAACATGGTCCTGAGAGAGGGAGAGCTCTCCACACTCCTAGGTCCTTCAGGTTGCGGAAAGACCACACTTCTGCGACTGATTGCTGGGTTCTATGCTCCAGACCATGGCAGAATCTACTTTGATGACAAGGATGTAACTGGGATGCCGCCACACAAGAGGAACACGGGAATGTGTTTTCAAAACTATGCACTCTGGCCTCACATGTCTGTGGCAGACAATGTAGCGTACGGTCTGAAACTCAAGCGCGTCAACGGTATGAAGTACACAAAGACTGCAATTGATAAACGTGTTCAGACTGCCCTGGACCTTGTGCACATGGGCAAACTTGGACAGAGACACATCCACCAACTTTCCGGTGGCCAACAACAACGTGTAGCTCTGGCGCGGGCATTGGTCATTGAACCTGATGTACTCCTGCTTGACGAACCACTATCCAACCTGGATGCAAAGCTCAGGATTGACATGCGTGAAGAGATAATACGAATACAAAAAGAGCTCTCAATTACAACCGTCTACGTGACGCACGACCAACACGAAGCCCTGAGCATCTCTGATATGGTTGCAGTGATGGACAAGGGATACGTCCAGCAGTTTGATACACCAAAGGAAATCTATGCGAATCCACAGACTGTCTTTGTTGCTGATTTCATTGGTCAGTGCACATTCATCGATGGATTGGTGGAATCTGTCGGTGACACTATTCAGGTCCACATCCCCAGTGGGCAAGTAATTTCAGGACGACCAACGATACCCAACTATCCCTTTATGGCAGATGAATCAGTGAAAGCGGCGATACGTCCCGAAGATCTCCATCTTAGCAAAACCAGCTCATCCGATAATGAAATTGATGGTACTGTGAGCAGGACCATCTACATTGGGAGTGCTATAGAAGTCTATTTCAAGGTGGGTGAGATCTCTGCGCAGGCGCTTCTCGACCCAAGCTCTCGAATAGCGGAAGGCGACCAGATTCGTCTATATGCTGGAACAAAGGAGGTCATGGTCCTTCCAGTTGGCGGCATTGAAGCGTTACGGAAGGTACCTGGCCATCCAATGGCTACCAGCGAAGCTAGTGGTTCAGTGAATGCCTGATTAGCACCGCAGCTCCCCGAGAGAATTGCATCATCTCCTTCCCCGTAAGCAGCGCTTTGCCGGTAGCAAGTAGTCTACGTGCTTCATCGACGACGAGCACTTCTTCTCCCGCTCTGAGATTCTCGTGCGCATCCTTGACAAACTTAGCAAGAGCGGACTTGCCATCAGCGATGAACTCTGCAACTTCATTGTCCATAGTGACTACATACTCCTTCTCTATGCCTGAACTGAGAAGTTTCTGCCCCCCGCAGTACGTTGGCGTAAGTAGACCGGTTGTTGGAACCATGGTGAAGAGAATGTCCTCACCATCCTTCACAAACCGGACCTTCCCGGTGTTTCTCGACAGTTCAACCTGCAGACCAGATGCATCTGCTAGTTTCTCTACCTGCCTGCCCCACTGGTAACTGAATACAGCCTTCAACTTCCTCAGAGTCCAATCTGAAGAATCCGAAGTCTCGCCTACAACGCGTAGAACCTCAGAGGCAGATGAGACACGCATGACTTCTCCAACATTCTTCAGGCTCTCAACTAGCCTACCGGTAGGGCCCTCTCGTTCGAACCAGACGAGTCTGTCGAGTGATATTCTGTCCAGAAACTCGTGCATCTTTCTCTCGGCACTACTGATTGTGGACTGATCAACAGAATCGGAGAAGATGCATTGCTGTGCTGGATGTACATGTTCGAGTTCCCAGGGAACAACTCCCATGGGCGTCAGAAAAAGCAAGATGAGGTCTCTTGGAGAATGTCTCTTGACTTCATTGACGATTGTGCTTGCGGTATCTGAAAATGGCCGATTACCAATATCCGGAACTACAACAACTGTGCGGGTCTCTCTGAAAGGGTATCTCTCCATCAATCTAGAGTGAAATCTGGCAATTTCGGGTCGTTGAATGGTTTCAGGTCCCGTGTAGAACACTGACGCAGATTTCCCGAATGGGTCTGCTTGCACGATTTGTTCCATGTTCGATGTCATGGCATGAAGGGCATCAAGTAGGGCGGGATGACTTCTTGCTCTGAGAGCCACAAGTTCGAATAACTTGCCATCTGCAATAGCTTGTCGGACCCGCTTCATTTCACCTGCTGAAATAAAGAGATTGTGCCGCATGAGTGCCAAATCTCTCTCTGCCTTGGGAAGCGACTTCAATTCATCCACTGTGGTGTTGCTGCAAACAGGGCAATCGCAGGGCAATTCAATCAGTTCCGCCAGATGCACAGTGCCCGACGGAAGGAGCATTCGACCAGAATCTGCAAACTTGGCATACGATGCTGAGTCGAAGAAATCGCATCCTAGATAGGCAGCCTGAGCAAATAGCATCGGATGTCCACATCCAAAGAGATGTACCGGCCTGTCCGTTGGTAGATGCTTCTTAGCAGCAAGAATGATTCTTACTATGTCGGCATACCTATACATCTCCATGAACGGGACAACCCCACCAATAGGGTAGACGTCAAAATCCATTTCCGCCATGGCCTTCGCAGACCGCTCACGCAGGTCCTCATACAAACCACCCTGAATGGTGCCCGCCAACATCATGTTCTCTTTGATGCCCACGGACATCCTAGCTCTCTCGAGAGATAGGTCAACGTCTCTCTCCACTTGAGTTCGGCCCACATCTGGTCTGGAGAATGCATCCAGAATTGTACCAACGTCTGAACCAATCTTCTTCTGGAATTCAATGATTGCAAGGGGGTCTATCTGCTCCTTGGGCAGATCGTGGAAATACATCTGAAAGGTACCAGAATCGGTCATTATCGGCCCATCCAGATTCAGTAGCCCGTGTACACCATCAATCAACGCTTTCTCCCGGAACTCATCACGTGAATTGATGATGTACGAGTTGGTGATGACCATTTCAAAACCAAATTCGCTTACTAGTTCGTTAGGACGTATTAGCGGCTTACCCGGGTGAACCACTGGCATGAGTAGTGGTGTCTTCACAGTTCCATGATTTGTTGTGAATCTGCCTAGTCTGGCAAGACCATCCTTTGCCTTTATCTCGAAGTTTGCCATGCATGCTCACCTGGGGAGTCTTCGGCTTACCAAAGAATGTTTCCCTGCGTTGAGTTGGACTTATCACCAATAGCACACTTTAAGACAATATGGAATCGCCTTATAGCAATGACCGATGTTACTGCAGTACTGGTCCAACAGAGAAGATACAATGAACCTGACCTGCTCGACGAGTTTGCTGCTCTTGCAAATACTGCTCACTATCGCATCATAGGTACATACGATATTGTTGCTGCACCAGCTGCCAAGTATGGCATAAGAAGCGGCAAGGTAGAAGAGATAAAGACATGGATTGGTGTCAACAAGCCCGACTTTGTTTTGTTTTCTCCATACCTGAAATCAGGCCAGCTCTTCAGGCTCATGGAAAAGTGGGAAACCGAGGTGAGAGATCGGACACAGGTGATTCTTGAGATTTTTGACTTGCACGCAAAGACTCAACAGGCAAAACTACAAATCGAACAAGCTCGGCTGAACTATGAATTACCGTTTGAACGGCACCAGCTTAGAATGAGACTCCAGAAAGAGCATACCGGTGACCGACCTATTGCTGAGCAGATCGGTGCAGGTGAAGACCTGCTCAACCTCAGAGTTCACGAAATAAGACGACGGATATCATTGATCTCTGACAAACTTAAGAAGATCTCTGAATCGCAGACACTTCTGAAGAAGAAGCGCGAGAGCATGGGATACATAGAGATAGCCTTGGCTGGGTATACTAATGCTGGGAAGAGCACTCTTCATAATGCACTCACAGGCTCAGGTGTAGAGATTGCCGATGAGCTCTTTACAACCCTTTCAACGAAGGCTGCTGAACTGAATTTGCCCGGCAGGCATATTGTGCTTTCTGATTCTGTTGGTTTCATTAGCAACTTGCCTCATGCCCTCTTGGAAGCATTCAACACAACTCTGATGGAGATCGGATCTGCAAATATCATCATTCTGGTTGTGGATGCATCTGACCCGGTAAAAGAGATGAATCGCAAGATACATGCATGCCTTGACACATTCAGAGAGATTGGAGCAAACGGAGTCCCCATTATCGTTGCCCTGAATAAGATTGACTTATCGGATGAGTCTTCAATAGCCTCTAGAAGCGAGCTCCTAAAGGATATTTCAAACAGTGTCATTCCAATCTCGGCCAAGAACAAGACGAATATTGACGAGCTTATCACAGCCATTGAGAAGACCTTGCCAAGCCTTTGGAGATATGCCATTGCGCTGCCCTATGGTGATGAGGGGATGTCTGTCCTATCTTTGCTACACGAAGTGGCTGTTATCGAATCCGAGTCATATTCTGAGGATTCAATTCAGGTCATCGCTCTGCTCGATTTTGAAGCAGAACAGAAGATATTGAAACTGCTACCAGTCACCAGTCTTCAGAGACTTCAAGCAAGTTCCAAGGCGGCTACAGCTGTCTAGAAGCACAGATTTTTAGGTCTTGGTCGCGGAATCACCGAATGTAGGGTTGCAGCCTATGATTGTCATGAATCTAAAATCAAAGGAAAAGATCCTTGAGATGCTTGAAGGGTACAATCGAATCGTATTATTCGGTGACTCTGGATGCGCGCAGCTCTGCGACGTCGGCGGGATTCTCCAGTTGGAAGACATGGAGGACTTTCTGACCAAGAATGGAAAGGAAGTCCTGGGCTATATCTTCGTCGAGGGCGGGATATGTGATGAGCGTGCTCTCAAGAAAGAGATAGAGGAAAAGAGGGCAATCATTGACAAAGCAGATGCATTTCTCGTTCAGGCCTGTGGCGTCGCAACACAGAATCTCACGGAAATCCTTCCAGAGAGAGAGTCCTTTCCTGCCACAGACTCGAAATTCCTTGGAACGATGCCCGAGCGATTCCAACACAAAGAACGCTGCGCCATGTGCGGTGAATGCATTCTTGACCTCACTGCAGGTATTTGCCCAATTGCTCGCTGCTCCAAGGGAATTCTGAATGGTCCCTGCGGCGGATCGATGGACGGCAGATGTGAACGCGATGCCGGCACGGAGTGTGTCTGGCAGTTGATATTTGACCGTTTGAAGAAGCTAGATAAGTTGGACAATATCTCCAGAATCTGGGAGATTCGCGATTGGAGGCCTTCCCAGAGTCCTCGAAATATCATTCACTCACCCAGTGACTGATTATGCTTGTTCTCAACAAAAGGAAATTAAGGGGCTCAGTGTTCTTCAGGCAATCCAAAGTATAGGAGAGTTCTATTCTGTTAAGGACAAAGCTGATGCGCGTATTGGAATCCGATGACTTCGTCGTGACATCTGAGATTGGCCCTCCCAAAGGAGCAGACAAGACGCTTGTCCTTGAGCGAACCCGTCTGGTCATGGATTACTGCGATGCAGTCAACATCACCGACAATATTCGCGGCATACCATCGATGAGCAGCACTACCTGTGCTCACTTTGTCTTGGAGGCTGGTGCAGAGCCCATCATGCAGATGTCCGCACGTGACAGGAATAGAATATCCATTCAGAGCGAGCTCTACAGCGCATATGCACTTGGCATCCACAACGTGTTGTTCATCACCGGCGACCATACCCTTCTTGGTTCACATCCCGAAGCGAAGATAGTCTATGACATAGACTCAATCCAGGCGCTCAGACTGGCGAGCCATCTCATGGGTGGTACTGACTTGGCTGGTGACAAACTCGAGGGCACACCAGAGTTCTTCCTAGGGTCTACCTTCAACCCTTATGCTGATCCCTTGGAGTTGCATGTGATACGAGCAGAGAAGAAACGTAACGCAGGAGCCAAGTTCTTCCAGACTCAAGCCATCTTTGATACAGCCCGCTTAGAAACCTTCATGGACAGGGCAGCTGACCTGAAGCTGAGAGTTCTTGCTGGCATCACTCCCCTCAAGGGTCCCATCATGGCGAACTTCATGAACAAGTCTGTGCCCGGTATCAAGATTCCGGATGAGTTCATCAAACGATTAGAGGCTGCGGGTGAGGGTCTTAAGGGTGAAAAGAAGCGTGAGGCCACGCGTGCAGAAGGGCTTTTGATAGCGACAGAAACGATCAAGGCAGTCAGACGCATAAAGGGGATACATGGCGTGCACTTGATGGGTATAGGCTGGGAAGAGAGTGTCCCAGAGATTGTGAAGAGTGCTGGTCTTTATCCAAGGCCAAAAGTGAGGTGAGAGCGATTTGTTCGTCTTCAAAAAAGAACAACAAACATATGAATTCGGTGGAGTCAAGATTGGTGGCCACCCGGGTGAGAATCCGACCGTTCTAATTGGAGGTCTCTTCTTCAAGGGCCAGCCCATTGTGAAGGACACAAAAGAGGGTACATTCGATAAGAGTCTGGCTTTGGAATGGATTGACATAGCCACGGGAATGGTCGACAAGACAGGCCACCCTCTCATAATTCAGGCATTTGGGAGGACTCCTGCTGCAATGGAGAATCATCTTGCTTGGCTCTCGGAAAACTTCAGTGGTCCGATAATGTTTGAATCTACCACCGCCGCAGCAAGGCTAGGAGCCATCAAATACTGCCATGATGCCGGTCTCCAAGAACGCATGATCTACAACTCTATCAATCTGTCAATGAACGATGAAGAAAAACAGGTCTTGAAAGACAGCGGGCTCAATATGGCGGTCGTTCTTGGTTGGTCACCTCGCGCGACATCCCTACAAGATAGGATGAAGACTGTCAGGGACATGCTTGAGACCGCAAGAAACCTGGGGATGGAAAAAGTACTCATCGACCCGGCAACTATGCCGGTCGGCGCGGGATATGGCCTTGAATTCAGGACAATGATAGCAGTAAAATCAGAACTGGGTCTTCCAACTTGCCTTGCCCCGCACAATGCCCCCTCTGCTTGGCGATTCATCAAGCAGCCCGGTCTTGATGATGAATCAACACATATGGCGACAGTAGTTGCATCCACTGTGGCAGCCCAGCTATTCGTTACGGATTCGATCATGTATGGTTCAATGATTCGGACCAAAGAGGTATTTGCAGCAGTTGCGCTCATTTCGAATGCAATTGCAGCTGCCGTTGCGGAGGCAATCAATGTTCTAGGTATAGAGCGACCTCTCTTCATTCCGCCAACATTTGAATAGGAGGCTGAAGAGATGAACAACGATCATGAATGGCCACCGGTCCCTGGCGACTTTAATGTCAATGACCCCTCACATTGTGTGGCTATTTGCACGCTGGGAAAACGAATTGAGATTCCTGGAGAGTATGCAATTGCAGGCTCCTGCAAGACTGAGAATATAGGTATTGAACGCATTATCATTAATGTCATATCTAACCCTAACATTCGATATCTCATCGTTGCAGGTCCCGAGGTTCCCGGTCATTTAACAGGCAGGTCTCTACGTGCACTATTCCTCAATGGTGTAGATCCAAATACAAGAAAGATAATCAGTGCTGAGGGGGCGATACCCTATATCGAGAATGTTCCACTCGAAGGCATTCAGCGCTTTAGGGAGCAGATTGAGCTCGTGGACATGATCAATGTGCTCAGCCTGAGTCAGATTACAGAGAAAGTGGGGCAACTTGCTGGGCAGAATCCTGGGCTCTTTTCAAAGGACGCAATATGGATCGAGTTCAAAGCTTCATCTGGAGGAGCACGGAGAGCAATTATGTCTGCCAACATCATTATCCTTCCCGAGTATGGTCTGTTCCTAGAGAATAACAGTTCCCTAGTGGCCAGACAAGAGGCTCACGCGATTGTCACGGAACACCCCTCCTCTATTGTCATCGAAGTGAGGGAAAGCGATACTGGCACTATTCTCGTGGGCAAGGAGGCATAGTATCTTTGTTTGTTTTCGAGAAAGAGCAAATAATCCATAACATTGGCGGAGTCAAGATTGGAGGAAATCTCGGCGAGACTCCAACTGTTCTTGCCGGAACCATCTTCTACAGCGGGCACAAGATCGTTGAGAGTGCGGAGAAAGGCATTTTTGACAAGAATCTAGCAAGAGACCTTCTGCTAAAACAGGATGAGATGTCTGAAATGACAGGCAATCCTGCACTCGTGCAGATCTTCGCAGAGTCTGAAGAGGCTGTGGTGCGCTACATTGATTTTGTCACCAAGCTGTCTGATGCCCCATTTCTTATTGACTCAACTGAACCCAGGGTTCGAATTGCTGGATTGAAACACTGCGAAGAGGTAGGTCTCTCTGATAAGGCCATCTACAACTCTATCAACGTGTCCGCAACTCCCAGTGAGATTGAAGTCTTGAAAGAGTTGCGTCACGAATCTGCTATTGTTCTAGCCTTCAATCCCCAAGACCCCTCAATCGCGGGGAGGCGAGCAGTTCTTGAGAAGCCTATCTTGGAGAGAGAAAAGGGCCTCCTAGACTTGTGTCGTGACATAGGCGTGACAAAGCCTCTCATCGACACAGCTGTCACAGCCATGGGTGCTGGAGCAGGCTCTGCTGCGGCCTTCACCTTTGTTTCAAAAACGGTGTATGGCCTACCAACCGGGTCTGGGGTGCACAATGCTCCTTCGTCATGGACCTGGCTGAAGAAACACAGGAAGATTGACCGTGAGGCATATTTCACAACTGATGCAGCATCGAATGTCATAGTGCAAATGATGGGTGCTGATTTCCTACTCTATGGCCCGATTGAGAATGCCAATCGTGTGTTCCCTGTTGCTGCCCTTGCAGATATCTTTGCGGCAGAATCCGGCTACTTGGAATTTGGAATTGAGCCTGGAGATAATCATCCGTTCAAGAAACTTCTCTGATAGGTGATGGCAATTATGCGAGGCGTCTTGAGACCAAAGGCAATCGGACTATCCTCGCTCAGGATGGGTCCATTCTATACGGTCGCCTCTGTTGAACTTGGCAATACCACAACAAAGTGCATTCTGGTCACAACGAATCTGGAAACCGCAGAGATATTCGAAATCGAAAAGGAAGTCAGGATGACGCGTGACGTGAGACCTCCGCAGGCGGATGAACAGGTATTTGGCGAAACTCTGTTCGGAGTGCAATTGACTCGGGAATCAGTTGCTGAATTGGTCTCGAGTGTGCTAATCGCTGCCACGTCTCGGGCAGGAATCAATATTGAACGTGATCTTCACTTTGTAGTTCGCTCCACAGGCATCACTGCTAGCTTCGCCAATCCATCTGATGTTGGTGTTATCGTACAAGCTCTCGCGACTGGCTGTATTCAGGCAGGAATTCCCCCTCGAAAAATGACTGCGTCGATATCAGCTAAGAACTTGCCCACGGGTCTGCGAGAACTCACGTGGCTGAAGAAAGTGTATTTTGATGGGGCTGTTGCGTCCTCACTTCCACCAGCAAATACGGAAGTCGTTGCCAATGAGATGGAAGGCGAGCTGGTGACTGCAGGTATCAAGGGCGCAGTCAAGGGCACTGCTATCGATTTCAGGAACCCTGTGATGACCTTGGACTTCGGGACCACGCTTGCTGGCCGCATCACTGACAATGGATATCCGTATGCACGGACTATCGGCTCGTTTGCCGGGTTGGCTGGTGCAATACCCGATGCAATTACTCGTGGGTCTGGTCTGGTTCAATCTGAAACAGGGTGTGTTCTTGATTTGCCTCATAGAGGCAGAATGTCGAAGATAGATATCAATCCGGAGCTGCTCGAACAAGTAAAGCGAATCATCCGGATCGAACGGGTCCCAAGAGGCTCGTCTCGATTTGGAACAGTACCAGTCAACACAGACGCCGCAGAAGAGTCGAATATCGTTCTAATCGGCGTGGACGCTGACCTCACCGCACTGGAGCGTTTCGGCTCCAGATTCAGTGGTTCAGAGGATGGAGCGTATCTGCTCCCCCTATTCGATAATCTTCAGGCGTGGATCCTACAGCGCATCGTGAGCATTGCTGACACCGAGGGTCTAGTTCTTGATGAGACCTCCCTGGGACTGACAGGTAGGGCAATCACGAGCGGCCAGAAACCAAAACTGATCACTAAAGGGCTTCGGCTGAATACCGGAGACCTCTGGACAACATCGCACCAACTCGTCTTTGTGGAGGATGGTCTTGCAATGGGAGCTGCAGTAGCTGCAAGGTGCATGAACTCCATGGGGACGCCACACAATCCAATGGGCGGTCGCAAAGGCGACCGATGTATCATGACTGAGAGGATGAAGCTTCAAGCTAAGAGGAAATCGTAATCGTTCTGCAATCCTTGGACGGTCGTCCATGATGTTCTTTGACAGTCTTTATCTTGATATCAATGTCTGTCTTGACCGGCGATCAACAATGCTTGTGTACCCTATCAAGACACGCATCATTACAGAGAAAGATAACATCCTTGATGTCTTACTTGAGAGCCTTGCTCTTGCGGACATGGAGATTCTGGACAATGACATCATCACCGTTGCTGAAACCCCACTTGGGACAACAGAAGGACGTATCGTGAAATTGTCAGATATCAAGGTTTCAAAGGAGGCTGCAAAGCTTGCAAAGAGGTATGAGTTGCTCCCTGAGATTGCTCAGTTGATCATACAAGAGGCGGATGAAATATTGGGGGGCATTCCTCATGTCGTCCTCACAATAAAGAACAACACTTTGATGGCTAATGCCGGGATTGACAAATCGAATGCGCCGCCAGGGCATGCATCACTGCTTCCACTGGATTCTCGTGCAAGTGCGGAGCGACTACGAGCAGAAGTGAAGAAGAGGACAGGGAAGACCATTGGCGTCATGATCATTGATAGCAGAACTCAGCCACTGAGACTTGGAAATATAGGCCTGGCTCTGGGAGTTGCAGGTTTCAAACCTGTCGCTGATGATCGGGGACGCAAGGACCTCTTCGGGAATGTGTTACGAATCACGAGAAGAGCTGTGGCCGATAATCTGGCCTCTGCATGCACAGCTGTCATTGGCGAGTCCAATGAGTCCGTCCCAGCGGCATTGATACGTGACGCTCCTGCTGAGTTTGTTGACGAGTCATTTGATTCATCTGAGATGTGGATTTCTCCAACGGAGTGTATGTATATGGCTATCTTCAACCAATGGCGTCAAGGTTATACAAACTGACAATCTTATTTAGTACCAGTCATATGAAATAGGTGCACTTCATCACCAAGCGGATGTGTCCCTCTTCGAGAGAAGAACGGCCCCGGTAGTGTTCTATCATCACGGTGGAGTACAGACAGGAGTATCGATGGATTTGGCGAAGAAAAGAGTTCTAATCGACGTCGCGAATGCAGGAGCCTCTGGGGACATGTTCCTCTCTGCATTGATTGATCTTATTGGGGAAGATGACGTTCTTTTGCCTGTCGCTGCCAGTCTTCTGATATACGACCCTTCTTTCAGACTATCTGTGACCTCTAAGTCTCACTCAGGATACACCGGTAGGCAGCTGCAAATCACTCGTAATCCTGCTATACGACTCAATCCTGACTCGCTGATGGGAGCCCTACTTTCAGTTGCAGAAGAGATTGAACTTACGCCTCGAGCAAAGAATCTTGCCAAGGAAGCTCTGACAATCATCTTTCAGGCAGAAAGCAGAGCGCATAACAAACCAATATCTGAACTGCGGCTGCATGAAACTGGGTCCATTGATACAGTGTTGGACCTTGTGGGTACTGCATATCTTCTAGAACGCGCAGGACTGCTGGAAGATGCCGAGTTCGTTGCGACACGCGTTGCGGTTGGCAGCGGCACAATTGCGACAGAGCAAGGAGACCTCGAAGTTCCCGGACCAGCAGTTGCTGAGATTCTGGTCGGGCACGACATTCTCTTCCATAACGGTGAAGCCCGGACCGAGGTACTGACTCCAACGGGAGCTGCACTTTTGGCCGCAATCACCAAAGTCTATGTGGATGCCTACGATGGCTTTGTGGCACAGAATCAGGGAATTGGTTTTGGTACCCGTGACTTGGGCAACATCCCGAACATGATGCGCATTGTAGTTGGCGAACTTGTTGTCCAAGAGGAAAAGAAGCCAGTTTCACCTCCAAAGGAAGAATCAAAGAAAGCGGCTGCGAAGGAGGGAAAAGCACCACCGGATTCGAAATCAAAGGCTGAAGAACGTTCGGAAGTGCTTGACGAGTGGAGTGCTGATGAGGTAGTTGTCATTGAAACGAATGTCGATGATGTTGACGGTGAGACCCTTGGTAGCCTCTTTGATACGCTGCTCGTAGAAGGATTGGCCTATGATGTCATTGTCATCCCAGCGTTTGGCAAGAAGAATCGACCATGTTTCCTCGTGAAGGTCATTGCGGCAAAGACAGGTCTGAAGAGTATTGCAGAGGTCATGATGCGCCATCTAGGAACAACTGGAATTCGATACTCGACTTGGCGACGATTGAAGGCAGCACGTGAAACAATCGTCTGTAGCCTGAACATTGATGACAAAGAATACATGGTTCGTGTCAAAGTTTCTCGCACGACAGATGGAAGTATCATCAGTATCAAACCAGAAGATGATGATGTGGAGCGTGTATCTCGTGAAACCGGCATTCCTATTCGTGAACTGAAACCGAGGATTGCAATGCAGGCTCACGCGGTCACTGAGTAATAAGTTGCAGCTGGCCCGGATCTCCTCCTTTCACTTGTCCGAGGTACTGTGCAGGAATCAGGTTCTCAAAGGCACGCTCACACAGGTCTGAATACGCTCTTGGATCATATCTTGTCGACTCATCGAAGAGTTCCAGTGCTTTCACTCTCCGTAATGGATTCGTCGAGTCTGCATGGACCATGACGTACCTGACCCGTTGCCCTGCGTGAAGCTCTTGTCCCGCCTTGGCAAGCTGTTGAGCGACAACAGCGGCTCTTGACACGGCACGATATTCATGAGGGTCTCTAGTCAGATTTGCGTTCAGGATGAGGTCTCTGAGGTCAACATCATAGTCGTAGAGTCTATCCATATATCTGAAACAGACCTCGTATGCCTCGGGCATACGCTGTAGAAAGCCGGCCTTATCAGTAGCTTGGGCTAGTGTCTTAATCATGGCCATCTGACAGTCGCCAACATAGAGACAGGTGTCCCTTCTTCGGGTCTCTATCCCTCGCGTCTTGATTCCCCCGTTCCTGTAGACTCCATAGTATCGATTCAGTGGTGCAATTGATGGATGCAGTCGTGACGATGGGATGACCATCCATTTGTAGACTCCCTTTGGGGACATCTTGATGTTGACTTTCTCGGACACACGTTTGCAGAATTCCAGAACGGTCCTGTATTCCACTCTCTCCTTGTTTGCCCTCAACCAGACTGAGTCCACAATGCCGTGTAGCATCTCAAGCCCCATCTCCTCCCCAATCTCCTGGGTTTCAAGCATGACCTCCCTTGAAAGTGCAGTGACCGCGGTATGCGCCTCAACTCTTCCGAACTTTGCGTTCTTGAATCCGAGATATCCAAAACACGAAACCAGCACTCCCTTCAGAGTGTTCTGCATAATCTCATACTTCTCAGTGTCGCGTCCCTGTTCTATCAGTTTCTTGATGTCGGTCCGTCTATTGACAAGCATTTCCAATGACTTGGATACTATCCCTCTCCTGTGTGTGCATATTCTAAAGCTCTGCTGAGGAATCTCGATGCAGTATTGGTAATCATATGGGCACTTGGTCCTCGTACAGATTGTTTCCGGGCTGATATTCCTGGTGACCATGAGCGTTGGGTACATCGATGAGAAGTCGCACTCTGCAATGTCCTCATAGATGTCCGGTCTTGGTTGGAAAATCAAACCTCCCCTGTCTATGGATGTCAGTTCAGTGATTGTCTTCAAGAACTCTGGATTCCGTTTGATAGGTGGTATAAGAATGTCCATCTTGTAGGCATTGTAGAACTGTACCGCCGCGTTCACCGCGCCAATCGTCATCTGTGAGACCCTGTGCGGTCTGCCCAGAGCAAGCCTGCAGCTCTCTATGATTCCCTCCAATCCCATTGGCGAATAGAAATGCATGCCTGTCCTTCCCCGGTCGATGTGAATTCTCCCGTTCAATATGACATGCGTTCCTGACCTGAACATGATTCGATTGTATTGCCAGAACGACTGAGGTTCAGTGAAGACCACGTTCAATGGTGACTTGTCTCGGGATAGTGTCAGTTCCACTCCGTTGACCTTGGATCGTATGGTGAGGTATCGAAAGAGGTCATCATCTCCTCCTCTACTGATTATCACATCAGGGTCTATCTCATCAATGACGGCTTGGAAGTGTCTGAGAATCTCTCCCTCGTCATCATCCTGGATGTCTACGGTCCCACCTCTATGATAGACCTCAATATGCTGGATTCTGTCCTCCATCTTGGGGAAGATCTGCTCTGTGGCTATGAACACCTCAAAGTCCATCATCTCAAGTTCTGGAATGTCATACTCTGGGTTCTCTCGCTTGTCAAGGCCTCTGATACTGATGACCTCATCCCCTCTCAGTTCAAACTCTACACGTCCAAAAGCGAACATGTCATTGGCTATGAAGAACTGCTGAACTGGATTAATATCCGCATGGAATACTGTGGCTCCCGGCAGCAGCTCAAGATCTTTTGCCACTTCCTGAAGTGCATCTGGTGTAGTGAACACCTGTAGGACCGGTGTCTTCTCTTCATCATAGACACTGGTGTATCTGTGTACGATTTTTGCGTCAACGACCCTTGGGTGTTCGAGAACTGTTTGCAGGATGCCTGTTTCAGTCCAGTCCCTGCTTCCAATCATATCTGTACTGACAAAGACTGAGGGATTGAACCCGCGATAGGTGTAGCCCTTGGTCTTTCCCTCCGCCTTGATCCAGAGGGTCAGTGCCTGCTTCTCGTTGTCCACATTGGCGTCCAGAAGCCATCCAGTTGTGCTCGTCAGGGGTTGCTCCTCTCCCGCATTTGCTCCAGAGCTTCAACCCTCTTTCCAATCAGATCAATCTCTTCTTGCATTCTGAGGACTGCAGAGAGGAGAATGACCTCCGTAATGCGTGGCGTTGGAATCATCGTGCCTGCGTCTGCTAGGCTCCTCGCATGATCGAATATTCTATCGAAGACCTCTCTCTGGGCTGGTCTGAGGGTACGCCTGAATTCTTTCCAGCGATCCTCCTCAATCCTGATTGCATCTCTGAATGTACGGACTGTGCGTCCCATGTCTGGATCCTCTTAGTATATTCCTGAACTCAACTCGTCCGACCATTATCCTGCATCCCCGATGATTGTGGGTTTTACTAGTGCGATTGGTACGTCCAAGAGGATACGAACGAGGGGGGCAGTCTCCCGAAAGTAAACTATAATACTCCTCACTCCAAGGTATGAATTGGTGGTTGGGAATTGGCTTACAGAGTGATAATTCGTTGCCCAGATGCAGAGGACATCATCAGACTCCTCAAGGAGAAGCATGGCGCTGACTACTCACGGGTATGGCGAATAGATGGCCGCACATTTGGAGTATTCTCATTTGAGAGGAGCGCAATTTTCCCTTATACTTCGTATGTCAGTTTAATCACGCTTGAACATGACAAGACTTCAGAGAGATGTGACATCACCATAATCGGAGCAGGGGGCTCAGTGAGAGGAGTCACTGAACTGGATTCTCCTAGAGCAGGTCAAGTGCAAGATCTTGCCAGTCTAGCTAAGGCGCGGGGATGGGAGACACACATAGAAGAAGCAAAGATAAAATCGCGAGGTAGTCCATGTCCTAACTGCGGCTCAGCTTATGTCTATTCTAAAGACAAGATTCAGGCAGATGGCTCAGTGGTCTGCCAGAACTGCGGAAAACCATTCATGATTCAAGAAGGACGATGAATAGTGCATGTTTGATGCCGGCTACACATGCAACCAGCTTATTCCTAGGGCCTGTTCTTCATCATCTATTCAATCGGCATAGACTCAAATAGCGGAAATAACATTTATCGCCCGGTGTCCCAAGAGTGGATACCAACTAGTTCAGGGTGCATAAGATGGTAACTGCACTATTCAAGGTCGTACTCATGGGAGATGGAAGCGTCGGAAAGACGAGTCTCCGTAGGACCTACATGGGAGAAGGATTCCGAGCCAACTACATGATCACCATTGGTGCTGACTTTGCAGTGAAGAAGATGCAGCTTCATGGCGGCCATGATGTAAGCATTCAGATCTGGGATCTCGCAGGACAGGAACACTTCAAGAGTGTACGTTCCACCTTCTACCGTGGAGCTCAGGGTGCACTTGCGGTGTATTCAACTGTCGAGCGGGGATCTTTTGATAACCTTATGAATTGGGTGGACGAGTGCTGGACCAATGCTGGCAAGAAGATACCAATCGTACTGATTGCGAACAAGACTGACCTTCGAGACCAGTTCAAGGACAATCCAGTCATGGCGAAGACCATCGTGACCACAAAAGAAGGTCAGAAACTGGCAGACAAGATTGCAGGCTATGGTGTAATCACATCCTTCCTTGAAACGAGTGCAAAGACAGGAATAAATGTAGAGGCTGCCTTCCTAGAACTGGCAATCAAGATTCTGGAAGCTGGTGGACTGGCCTAATCACAGTCCATCAATCATCTTCTAACACTCCAAGGTTTCTCTGTATCGTTTCAAAAAGATCACTAGCAGCAGTCTGGAGTATCTCTGCATCGTCCGCAAAGATGTCAATCCGGATTCTGGATAGGCTGTCTTCCTTTTTGCCAACAACAGTTGTTGTGACTGCAATTCTGGTTCCACTGAATTTGCCCCTTGCTAGTCCTGCTTCAACTCCCATGAATACTCCTCCCCTCTCTAGAACATCATTTTGGAATACGTAGAGGTTCTTGCCTTCTAGAATTGGCTGTATGGACTTGAAGAAGCCTGTTGCCTCTGCAAGTACAGTATGCTCCCGGTTCCATTGTTTCATCTTCGACTTCATATGGACGAACTCATCGGATGTTGTTTCAAGAGGGATGAACCGCTCAAACAAAGAGCGCACAAAGACATTTCCTGCCTTTGCTGAGAGATCCTCACCTTTAGAGTCCATAAGGTGCACAGAAGTGATGATCTCTCCTTCTATACACTCACCATGAATTGTGAAACCAAAGATGAGCGAGCCACTCTGCCCTTGGTCGATGAACTCTATTGTTTGTGCCAACGGATCGACTGGCACAAGGGACTCCTGTGGATATGCAAGGATTTTCACAGTGATGTCGCTTATCGGAGTGTCCATCTCATTCTTTATAGTGATGCCATACTCCAATGTTTCAGAGGTAGTTGTGTACTGGTTCACGATAAGGACATCATCCGTTGTCCGGAGAGGAATCGTATCAGTATCGAGAAGCAGCTCGGTTGGGTCCTCTCGCGATTTTGCTGATGGTTTGCTTTTTCGCGCCTCTTTGCCATATTTCATGAGCCATTCTAGGGCGAATTCTACTACCTCTTTCACCGTTGAATCATTATCACTAGTATGTTTCTTGAGAATAGGTACAGCATCACTTCTGTTCGTGTGTGCCAACATACCTGCTGCTACTGTTCGTATCAGCGGGTTTTCATTGTTCAGAGCAATGTCCAGAGAATCGAACGCATCAGCACCAAACTCTCCCAATCTGCAGACTGCGAGTAGTTGCAGATCTTCATCACCAGTCAGAGCTGCGTCTCTACACGCCTGAATGCTCATGACCTCTCTCAACATCCTCTCTATTTTATCTTCAGTCGGCTTGAAGATTCGCTTTATTGCTTTCTTTAACCCACTGACTGATTCTCCACCACCAAGCGCTTCTGACACTACTCTATCAGGTTTTTGGGGCAAGGAATTACCTTCGAGGCATCTCGCTCTTGTTTTGGTATTTAATCATTATTGTGCGTGAAGTGAAACCTGTCATCTGCAACACAGGTACCGAGCTTTGTCTGCATTCACAACACTTTTACGGCATCCCTGAATTCTTTCTCTGTCAATCGGCCTTGCGTGTGATGTCAATGGGGAACGATGAACAAGACATTTTCTTGAAACCCACCATCCTTAAGCCACCAGCTGAACATGGCTCCGAGATAACGCGTCGTTTTACGATGAACCGTGTGGGTCGGATGTTCGCCGCAGCTCTTCAAGACCGAAGTATCCGACTCTACGCGGCTGATGACTGGACTGAGATGCAACGTATGCAGGATGACTTCCTCAGCACGTCTCTTGCCTTCAGTCCAAGAGGTGACATTGTAGCCTCGGGAACTGTAGAACGGATAGTGAAGCTATGGGACATCCGCTCGGGAGAGTGCATAGGAGCTCTTGAGGGGCATACATATCCTGTATTGTCGCTCTCATTCTCTCCTGATGGTAGCAGACTGGTGTCAGGAAGTGGTGACACATCTCTGATTATCTGGAATGTTGAAAATCGCTCGCTAGTTCGTCAGATGAAAGGCCATGGCTTCTATGTCGTGGCCGTAGACTGGGACCCACAAGGTAGCCGAATTGTTTCAGGCTCTGTAGATGCCAACATCTGCGAATGGGATGCAGAAACGGGGAAAATCATTGCACGTCACAGTGACCATCGAGCAGCAGTCAGAGAGGTTCGATTCAGCCCTGATGGTTCACTGCTTGCGTCTGGCTCATCTGATCTAACAGTGCTACTGTGGGACACCTCATACAAACCGATGAAAGTCGCACATACACTTCAACGGCATGAGAGTGAGGTCAGGGCTTTGGGCTTTAGCAGCGATGGACGTTATCTGGCCTCCGGGTCTGGTGACAGGGTGATCTATCTTTGGGACGTTGCAACACAGACTGTTCGGGGTGAGGCATCCACAATGGGCGAGATTGACGGAATCGAATGGTATCCCTCTCGGAGTGCTTTCCTAACCGCTGATGGCACAGGTGCTATCATTCGCTGGGACGTAGACGACATGAATGCAATGTTAGAGCCATTCCAATCCCTATTGAAAGAGATAGAAACTGCGAACGATCCGAGCCGCAAGAATGAGTTCATCAACCAATACGAAACTCTTTGTGCGCAGTATGATGAGGAAACTCTACAGACCAAACGCATGTTCTATGTAGTATGGCAATGCAAACGTGCTCTTGGCCTATTGAAAGGAACTACACGTCAATAATCTAGCCTTGGAATGCAGGATTAGTAGGCTTTGACCTTCCCTCTTCGATCATCGTCTTGCATAGCGTGACATATGCTTCCTCTACGTTTTCGCCAGTGAGGGCACTGGATTCAACATACAGGAAGCCATTCTTCTTGGCGTATTCCTCTCCTTCCTCTTTGCTCACCGCTCTGCTATCAACGAGGTCTACCTTGTTTGCTACTACGACGAGTGGAATCTTGTCCTTCAGGTTTTTGAATGCCTCTTCTTTCCAGGCATCCGAGTTAATGAAAGTCCTCCGCCTCGTCACGTCGTAGAGCAGGAGACCACCTCTAGACCCTCTATAGAAACCCTGCCTGACGAACTCGAAACGCGGCTGACCTGCAAGGTCCCAGATCTGCAGTGTCACATGTGCGTCCAACTCAGGTATGACAAGTCTCTTGACGGAGAAATCAGTGCCAATGGTCCTCTTGTAGTCCGCTTCAAAGTAGTCCTGAGTGAATCTAGTTGTCATGGCAGTCTTGCCGACTGCACCATCACCGAGCATCACAATCTTGAATCGAAATTCAGCGGACATGAGAACGAACTCCATCTTCTTTGAGAGAGGCTTAAGGCATTTAAATCTCTACTTTGAGTCAGAGGACAGGCTCAAACTATTTAATAAGCAACCACACAATTCGACAAGTACTGCAAGGACTGATGGTGTGTTCATATGGAACGACCAGATTATCGCGAACTTCCCAAGATTCTCGAGACTATGAATAGAGAGGGCAGCTATTCTGCCTCAGTTCTCGCGCGTGGAAATGGTCTACTTGTTTCATCAGCCACATCCCCCAAGACTAACCAAGATGTGGTCGCAGCAATGTGCGGGATGATTGCTGATGTTGCTGAGCGAGTTCGAAAGGAGTTGTTTCTGGGAGAGATCAAGGACATCAGTCTTCGTTGTGCAGATGGAAAGGCGGTCTTCAAACGAGTAGGTGCTCGAGGTGATGATATATTGATTATCGGGGCAATCATGGCCCGAGATGTTCGCTATCACTCCCGGGCAATAGGCAAGGCAACCACAAGAATCCGTATCCTTATGGGGTACAAATGAACGAAGCGCCTTCTTTGGTGCAATATTACACATCTTCAAAACATTCAAGTGATATCTCATTCATCTAATGGTGCCGTTTCTTCACCTTAGGAGTGCGTGACTTGAAGACAGAACCAATCGTGTCAGAGGCGGAGCATTCCGACATGATTGAGATTGTTCTCTTCAAATCCGATTCATGTGCGTTCTGTCCGAGGGCTGAAGAAGTGGTGATAGAAACAATTAATGACTTTGGACCTGGTATATTCAAGCTAACAGTCATCAATGTCAGTGAGAATCCAGAGGCTGCTGAAGAATACGGCATCTTTGCCTTACCAACAGTAATGATTGGAGGCGTATCAATCACTGGTATTCCCGAACCGGAGATGCTTATGAAAATGGTACTCGGAGCCAAGGTCATGATGAAGAAGAAGGGTGAAACCTGATGAGCGATTATGTAATAGACCGAGTAAAGACTGGCATTCCAGGTCTTGATGAGCTGATAGAAGGAGGTTTTCCAAAGGGAGACACCATCCTTATTGCGGGAAAAGCTGGCACCGGCAAGAGCATACTTGCGACTCAGTTCATCTACAAAGGTGTCACTGAGTATAATGAGCCAGGAGTGTTTGTGACGCTAGAAGAGCCTCCCAGGCTGATCAGAAGGAATATGCTCAGATTTGGTATGGACCTTCAAAAGCTCGAGAAAGAGGGCAAGATCTCAATTGTGGACCTCTCCCCCTCTAAGGAAGCCACTCCTGTCACATTGGTGGAGTATCCGAGTTTCGACCTGTCTGGTCTACAGGCGATAATAATGAATCACATCAAGAAGATCCATGCTACTCGCGTTGTACTTGATACCCTCTCGATTATGGCTTACAAATTTCGAAGCCGGGATATTCTCAGGGAGGAATTCTTCAAGCTCGCAGCCAACATCACGCGAACTGGATGCACACTCCTGATTACGAGTGAGATTCCGGCACAAGAAACAGGATTGGGCGTCTTCGATATGGAGGCCTTCTTGGCATCAGGCGTGATAGTTCTCTATAACGAGAAGATATCCGATACATCCCGCTCTCGTTCAATTGAGGTCCTCAAGCTCAGAGGCTCCAAACACAGTTCGAGGATACACTCCATGCGAATCACAGACGAAGGTATAAGAGTCTGGCCTGGCGAAATCAGTCCTGGAAGCTAGAAGACTGGGATGTGAAAACAACGAACAGCTCGGAGAGTACTGCACCGCGACCTCCACGTGCACATCCGATGATAAGTGATCTTGTGAAGTTCGGCCAGTTGACCCAGATCTCATACATGCTTGTTGGTCCTCTGAGCACTGGAAAGACCACCTATGCCGAAGCCTTTCTTGCCGAGGGCATTGAGCAGGGATTTCCTGCGATCTTCGTCACAACAGATGTGTCTCCTCGAGTGATTCGTAACGATATGAGCCGCCATGGCTGGGCCATAGAGGCACAGGAAGCAGCTGGGCAATTCGTGTTCATCGATGGATACTCTGAGAGAATGGGCGCTCCAAAGAGTGGCTCTGCGAGGTCGCTTGCTAAAGTTGATGACATCAGTGAGCTAGGTATTGTTCTGTCCGATGTCCTTGAAGACGTGGTTGTTGCTCGTATAGTCGTTGATAGTCTCTCCACTCTGATTCTGCACGCAAATCCAGCTACGATGCCCAGAGCCGTTCAGCGGCTCAGTGGAAGAATAACGCAGAGCTCGCACAGTATTATGTATATCCTAGAAGATGGAGTTCACGACGAAAAAACCTATGCCACATTCTCTTACCTCGCTGACGCTGTCTTGCGTTTCAGAATCAACGACGCAGAACCGATTGCGAAGCACCAGGTACGCATGGAACGAATGCGTGGAACCGAGACTTCCCGTGAGTGGCATGACTTCGTCATTGCGCGGTAGTTTTCTGTGAAAGCTTTAAAGGAACAGCAAAATGCAATGCAAATGAGAGGCGAGACCGGTGGAATCCATGCTGCTGACTGCATTGCGAGATATTCTTTGCGTATCCCTCTCTCTGGACGACGGTCTATCGATGATCCAGAGTATCTCACCTAGAGATTCTAATGAGTCTGACCTTCTGTTTGACATTGCTCGCGCAATAGAGGAGATTATTCTTCGAAGACCCGGTCTGGCTAGCTCGAAACTAACTGAGATTGCAGTTCGCCTGTCGTTCGATAGCAATCGCACCCTGCCAGAGTTGCTCATACTTCTTGATACACGATACACGAACAGTGACAGACGCTCAGAGTGTGAATTGCTTCCTGATATTGAATCTCTCCCAACACTTGTGGACATCCTTGGCGAGTTATCACAGGCAATAACATCGACAATTCGTCTCAATCTTCGCCCGGTACTACCTTTTTTGACTGATGAAGTCTTATTGACCGTCAATGCCATTCACGATCGAAGACACGACGAAACAACAATACTTGCCCTGCGCGAAGCACATTACCTCGCCTGGATTCTAATTGAAGCGGGCTTCTTTGAAGGTGCAGAACTCCTCCTGAATCGAATAATGGAGATTTCTGACGAAGCAGGGCAGAAGGAGCTACACTTCGAAGCAACCTTTGATTACGCATGCGTGTTGACCGAACTCGGAATGTACGATTCCGCCCGTGGTATTCTCAACACCTTGGAACAGGAAGCACGCTCAAGCAATGACACACTCAGGCTTGCGCAAGTGACACTTCAACTGGGAGTCAACGAGACCCGTGATGATTCGATTTCCTATAAGGTTGCAAGGAAGATTGGAGATGAGGCGGCAGAGCTCTATGACATTGCACTCAAATCGAATCTGGTGAGTCGGGATGAAGTGGGATTGGCGCATCTTGTCATCGGCTCAAGCATCCTGGCTAATGGCTGGCGGGAGGGTGTGTCTGAGGCAGTTGAGCGGCTCGAGATGGGGCTCAAGATCTACGAGAGTATTGATGACAAGACTCCCCTTCAGCGACTTCACGTCTACAAGACACTCTGTGGTCTAGGATTTGCTCATGGACTCATCAATGATCATGGCAGCATGACGAAGGCTATTGAGTACTTGACGCAGGCCGGAAACATCTTGGAAGAGATTGATGATGTGCTACCTGACATCGAACTGGAGAGGGCCCGGCTAGAACACACAATTGGCTGGTTGTGCCTATCGACAGACAGCGATGAATTCTGGGAGTCGGGAATTGAAGCCTTCAGACAAGCCGAGAGAATTCGTGACGAGCTCTGGAAAAAGGGGAGCATCTTGGATATTGAACTATTGGGCACACGAATTGGGCTGGCTCTCTCACTCATGCGAGTTTCAGAGCGTTCCGATTCAGATGACTACCAAGAGCCAATAAGGAACATACTCGTCCAATATATCCCCCTCTTTCCGACGGACCAACGTGCCTATGAGGAGATTGCCATTGCCACCTACGACATCGTCTGGCTGATATCTCGTCACGGCGGTAGTCTCTCGCCGCGATTGCGTCGCCTCCTTGAGGACATTGATAGGATGTTGGTCGATGCGCCTCGGGAGTCTGTCTTTATTCAGAGTGTTTCATTGGTTGTTCCCTACCTCGAGCAGTCTTGGACGGTTCTTCTTGAACGTTCAATGAGAATGGCAGTTTCCAATAGCGAACTTGCAGATGCTGCCAAGCTGGCGTCAGCCCATTCAATAACAAAGATGAACCTTGAATCATTGAGTACCGATCTAGCTCGGCGAGTCCAGATGCCAGTTGATGATGAAGTCCAGCGTGTAGATCCTCTTCTTGCCCAGTATTGGGTGGGCCAAACATATCTGATTCAGACAGTCAGAGCATTCTTTGCGAACAAGGACTACTCCGAATTAGCGACAGGACTCTACCGCGCAGCAGTAACATTCAGCGATATTCTCGACCTCCAGACTGACTCTGGCGAATCTGTCGAGTTCATCAAAGCAACTTCTGCGTCACTATCACAGGTCCTACGCAGGTTTGCATTGACCCTTGAGAATCATTATGCCGCATATATTGATAGAGCAATCATCTCAGGAACTCCGCATTCAGTCGACGAAGACCAATACGGCTTCATCCTATCAGACGACTGGATGGGACTGATCAAGATTGCAAATGCGTACCTTCAGATGGTTGAACAGTCAGAGATGGTCGAAGCGCAACCATACCTCAACGCTGTCTTTTCGAATGTCAATCGAGCGCTAAAAATGATGGATAGCATATCTCTTGTCGATAGAAGGGTCCTAGCACCAATTGGTGCTGTGATGAACAGTCGCTTCTATCTTCGTATGTGAGGGAAAATCAGTCATATCTGACATTCGGGTCACTCTGGCTTCTGAACCCTCCAGAACGAGCACCCCAGGTCGCCCACCCAGATGTTGAGGTACGAATTTCATTTGCCAGGCCGAATGACTCTCTCACAGGTATCTCGGCATCAATCTTGTAGAGAGTGCGCTCTGATTTGACCTCTAGAACATGCCCTTTTCTCCTCGCAAGTATGGATGAGAGAGTTCCGATCTGCTCCTCAGGCGCACTTATCTCTAGTCTGATCCATGGCTCCAACACTGTGGGCTCTCCACTCAAGACACTGGCTCTTGCCGCTTGAAGTAACGGTTGCGTTATCTCCCTCCAAGAGGTCTCCGGAGCGGTGTATCTTATTTCTGCCCTTTCAATGATGAGACAGAGTTTCCGCATCTTTTCTCCCCTTAACGGACCACTGCGGATTAGAGTCCTGAAAGCTTCCTTGACCCACTCGGCCTCCTCACCATATTGATCGATCTTCCCTGAGACATCAATGAGCCAGCAGTTGGAACTCACTTCCCTATCGATTATTGTGCCGGTAGCATCGGGAGGTGTCATCTCTGGGGGCAACTTCGCGCTAACGGTGAATTTGCTCGTATCATCTCCGCCCTCTGTCCGGGTTGCTCCGTCGGAGGTGAGTTGCTCGCGGAGCATCACCATAGGGGTCCCCAGAGTCACGTTGATACCCATTCTGGCCAACTTCTCTATAGTGATTTCCACATGAAGCTCTCCTGCGCCTGAGAGGAGCATCTCTCCTGTTTCTGGATTGACTTCAAACTCTAGAGCTGGGTCCGAACCGATATATTCCTCAATTGGCTTCTGAATGAAGCTCAACTCAGAGAGTCTCTTGGGTTCAATGGCATAGGTCACCACCGGCTCCATCGGATATTGTAGCCCGCTCATTGGAGTCATGGACTGGGCATCCTCACTGACCAGAGTGTCTCCAACAGCTATGTCCCTCAGACCGGTGATAAAGGCAAGATTTCCAGCGGGAACAGATGGAAGATCAACTCGAGTCTTGGACATGAAGAGCCCAATCTGCAGTGACTTTGCTTGGGTACCTGTTCTCAGATTCATCAGTGGTTTTGCTCTCTCCAGGGTGCCCGAAAAGACTCTCACTGCTGACACCGATGTGGCATGTTTGTCAGGCTGTACATCACCCACAATGCAGACACATGCTCCACTTGAACTACACTTGACTAGTGACCTGCCTATCTCTGACTCGGTATCTCCTCTCCAGAATAATGGAACCCTGTATTTCTGTGCAGTAATGGGGTTAGGAAGAGTTCTGATTGCTGAGTTCAGGACAACGTGTGCGACAGGGAACAAGTCCATGAGCTCTTTGCGTCTGTCCGCACGGTAGATGCTGTCGATTTCATCAAGAATGTCAATGAAGGCTTTTCCAAGCTCTGATGGTTTCTCGCTGCCGTCTGTTCTTGTCTTCAGAGTTTCAATATCTAGGCCCCATTTATCCAGCGCAGAACCAACTGCCAACGAACCCTTGGTGAAAGAGACCTGCCATTCTTCAAGAAGCTCATCGTCAAGATACTTCCCTAGCATTGCATTGAACTCTCGAACTAGTCGTGTGATTTCGGCTGCAATGTTTCTTGGGCTCATTTGTCGCTCTCTCATGAGCCGGTCCACCTTGTTGATGAACAAGACTGGTTTCACGAGTTCCTGCATTGCCTGCCTCGTCACAGTTTCAGTCTGGACCCTGATTCCTTCGATGGCATCAACAACTATGATTGCGCCATCTGTCAACCTGAGACCTCTTGTGACATGGCTTGAGAAGTCGATATGTCCCGGTGTGTCAATGAGATTGATGAGATACTCTTGTTTCTTGTAAGTATGCAGAAGAGAGATCCCTGATGCCTTTATCGTAATCCCTCTCTGTTGCTCAATCTGATCATAGTCAAGAAGTCTAGCGGATGCTGCCACCTCCTTGGAGAGGAGCCCGGAATCAGCAATAAGGGAGTCCGTCAGTGTGGTCTTTCCATGGTCAATATGAGCAATGACAGTGACATTCCTAATTCGCTCTGTTTCGGTGACAAGTGCTGCAACGCGTTCGTTGACGAACTTCTTGTACAGCTGGGACAATGTTGCCTTACCTGACCTTAGCCTTATAATCGGCGAGTGGCAAAGTTGTCACTTCGTTGCACTTTGAGCACTGTAACTTGACGGAACTCCTATCTCTAGACACTTCATTCTTGAGAGGCTGACCGCATCTACAGACGAAGCCAACAAGTCGCGCAGGATTCCCAACGACAAGCCCGTGAGCAGGTACATCCCTAGTTACCACAGCACCGCTGCCCACCATGCAGTACTCGCCGAGAGTGACATCGCAGACTATTGTTGCGTGAGCTCCAATTGAGGCGCCTTTTCTCACTAGTGTCTTGAAGACTTGCCACACGTCCCCAAACGCTCTAGGATACATATCATTTGTGAATGTCATATGAGGCCCGCAAAAGACATCGTCTTCGATGACAACACCATGATACACTGAAACTCCATTCTGAATCTTAACATTGTCACCGATGATCACATCTGCATCGATGTAGACATCCTTGCCAATGTTGCAGGCCTTCCCGACCTTAGCACTACTCCTCACATGAGCGAAGTGCCAGATTCGAGTACCCTCGCCAAGCTCAGCTCCGTCATCAACAACAGCTAGCGGATGTACGAAAACGCCGGTCATTTGGTTCACCGCGTAGCAGTGCTCTACTGCCGAGTTAACTCTTGCTCTTGGCACGTTTCCTTTTCGCCGGTTTTGCAGGTGATGCATACAGACTGCCCTTGTAGGCTGTTGTGCTTGGACATCCCACGCACTTTTCTGTTGTGTATCTCCCACAGTTCTTGCAGTCCATCGTGCAAGGCGCTCCTGTATCACCAGTTGACTCAGGACTCAGATTCAGCTTCAGATACTCGGGCATAAGAGGAGCATTGCCAAACCAGCTCTCAGATTTTCGGACTCCCGGTTCTGTCCTCATACTGCAGGCTCCAATGATGGACTCAAGATTCCACGTGTCTTCAGCAACCATCACAGCAAAGACGTTGTAACGCCCAGTGACTGGAGCAAACATGACAAGTCTGGGACACTTCTCATACTTCCTCTGAATCCTCTCAGCAACTTCCAAGGTCTCTGTTTCGAAACCCAGGAACAAGAGCTTAGTGTCAAGGTATTTAGAGTTGACTTCAGCTGTCAATTTCACCTTCTTAGTCTTGAGTAATTTGTCAAGACGTTTGCTCACAGCAACGTGCGACATTCCCAGCTGCTTGCCTATTTCTGATAGAGTCGTTCTTCCGTTCCCCTGGAGAATCGACACCAATCTCTTGTCAATATCGTCCATCATTGCACCACTCCGACCATTCTAGGGACATGTTTACCTTGTGAAACTGCAAACGTCGGATAAGTTAAGGAACTATATGAATGATACGGAAAGCGACTACACAAGCTCTGCCTTGCTCCAGTCATTCTTGTAGATGTGCGCGTTGACTGAGAGTGTTGTGACCGTACCTGATACGAGATTAGTCTTCTCTGAAACGTATGTTAGCAGTTCGCCTAGTGCGTACACATTTGCTGGCCAGGCACCATACATGTCATTCGACCTTATCATCACGGATAGGTCGACGGAGTTCTCCCGCGTCATGAAGACAAAGTGATTCAAACAGGGTACTTCATCGACGTGTGTGTCCTTTCTGGGATCCCAAGTGGTTGCCACGGCCCGTCTTGAATTCGGGTTCTCTTTTAGCTTCGTGATGACATACTCTATCTGATTGATTGCTTCATCACCCCATGCATTGAGTCGCTCGCCATAGGTATAGTCAAAGTTCATTCGGTCTGGATTGAGCAGCTGAGTCGCATACTTCTCACGGAGAACCGTTTCACTGAATGGATACTTATCGCTCACCCTGTCTGAATAGGGGTCGCTGATATGAATCATCACGTTGTCATGCCATCGTGTCTTGCTACCTCTCTCGTCGATACGGGTCATTCCGCTCTCCATAATCTTTCTAACGACCCTGATCCACCCCTCTTCGGGAGTCCGTGCTTTCAGATACATCGGCATCCAAATATCACCAGACCTGTTCTCGCGTGATGCGAATCCTCTCGCCTATTCTAGGTTTTGCATGTTAAGTTTTGGTTCCTTGGAATGAAAAATCAGCAATCACGTTTAGCGCCAAATAGACGACATGACTGTATCATGTGTTGGTATAGTTTACCAGATACTTGTTGTGTGGGGTGGGTTCGGAATAGTACAAGGTGTCACCAATCGAGAAATATTCCACTCTAATTCTGTACGACCTTAAAAGGGTCACAAAACCTATAAAGTATGAGGACAATGAATGAATCCTCTCCTCCCCCCGATGCCCTAGAGCTTGAGCAGAAGCCTATTTGCCGTTTGGCAATGCTTTTATTCCACACCACGCAACGACTAGTTTGCCCCTTCCCGCCGGGAAGGAGTGGCCAATTCATGCGCCGGGAGGATTAGCTTTGAAGCCGATTCTATATCTATTCACGCAGGATGGGTGCGCCAACTGTCCTGCAGCGAAGGCAGTGGTCAACGAGGCTTTCGAAGGATCCGATGTTCAGGTAAGGACAATGGACCTCAGAGAGATGGACTCCGACCTTGAGTACATACTGTTGGAGCATCAGATCTTCGTAGCTAGTACACCGGCAATCATTGTCGCAAACAATGGCAGCATGAAGATGCTCTACAGCGGAAAAATACCAGATGTTGAGACTATCAGAAGGGAGGTCCGTGAGTTCAGATGACGGATATTCGTAGTGCCGTCTCTGATGCCGAGGATCTCCAAGATAGAGAGAAGAAGATGCCAAAGGTCAGAACAACAAGTAGCACTATGGAGACCTTTGATGCCAACAGAATCATAGATAGTCTCGTGCTAGAGGCACGTCTCACACATGCTGATGCGCATCTCGTCGCAGTCAAAGTCATGGATCGACTTGTAGCCTCAGGCATTAAGTTCCTATCTGGCCCTCTTATTCGTGAGATGTGTAACAGTATTCTTGCAGAGTTGGGGTTTGAGAAGCAGCGTATCCTCTACACTCGAGTCGGAATTCCAATGTATGATCTTAACATGCTCATCAACAATCCAGGGGATCATACATACAACGCTAATCTCATGCGAAACCCTGAGACGATTGCCAAGCTCGTTCATGACCAGGTCATGGAACAGCACACCTACCTATCAATACCCTCTCACCTTGCTGATGCCCACCTGAAAGGTGACATCTACATCAAGGATAGAGAGTACTTCTCGACCCGTGATTATTGTGCCACATGGGACTTGCGCCAGGTTCTGAAGCTCGGTATCGCGCCTGATGGTCTGGGCGGAATGCACTCGAGCGCTGCGGGTCCTGCAGAGCACCTCTCAGTTGCAGTTAATCATGCTGCCATCTGGTTAGCTGCCGCTCAGAGTTCCTTTGCTGGTGGTCAGGGATTCTTCTACTTCAACACATTTCTTGCTCCCTTCATGAAGGGACAACCCTACAAGGCAATTAAACAGGCAGCTCAACAGCTGATATTCACGCTCACCCAGCAATACGTTGCTCGCGGTGGGCAGGTCATCTTCTCAAGCGTCGACCTCACTCCTGGTATCCCAAAGATCATGCGCAATATCCCGGCAGTCCTGCCGGGCGGCAAAATGACTGAGGCGACCTACGGCGATTTTGAGGATGAGGCACGTTTATTCTTCAATGCCTTCATGGAAGTCATGATCAAAGGTGATGCAAAGGGCAAGGGGTTTGGTTTTCCAAAGCCCAACATCGTCCTCCGGCAGGAGTTCATGGGTCCTGAGTACGATGAGTCATGGCGACTTGTCGCAGAGCTCACCGCCAAGCATGGTTCTCCCTATTTTGAGAACTATCTCAACTGGCGCTCAAAGATCGAGGCTGGATGCAGCAGTTGCTGCTCGCACCTATGGACCGCAAGTACTCCAGAGGAGCTTGAGGAGTTCCTGAGTGGCAACATGGTATTCGGAGCATCTCAGATGGTCACGCCCAACTTTGGCCGTGCAGCATGGCTTGGTAGAACAGATGAGGCCCACTTCTTCGAGAAGATCGATGAGTACGCTGAGTTGTCAAAGCAGGTCATCCTTGAGAAGAAGAGACTCATGGACAAGCTCATCGTCAGCGGCAGTGTTCCCTTCTACACTCAGCCTAAGCCTAATGGTGAACCGCTCATTGATATGAACAAACGAGAGTTCCTGCTCGGCACCGTGGGCTTCGATGAGATGGCTGAGATCATGACCGGTCAGCATCTTCACGAATCAGAGGGTACCCGTTTCGGAATCAAGGTCCTCAAGCATCTGAAGGCAAAGGCTGCCGAGTTCCAGAAAGAGACCGGTCTACACTTTGCTGTCACACGTACACCTGCTGAGACCGCGGCTGGCAGACTCGCTGCGAAGGACTACAAGGCTTACCCTGGCATTCGGAAATATCTCAAGGGCAACACTCCAAATGTCTACTACACGAACAGCACCACGCTCTATGTTGGCGCTGACATTCCTCTGACCCAACGCATCAAGAAGGAAGGCATGTTCCATCCGTTCATGGACGGAGGTGCTCTGACTCATGTCTACCTTGGTGAAGCGAACCCTGACCCTGATGCTCTCTGGGAACTGACAAAGAAGATCGCGACAGAAACGTTGAACGCATACTGGAGCTTCACAAAAGACATCCTAATTTGCCCGTCGTGCAGCTATCAGACTGGAATTGACTGGCGCAGTGCAAGGTTTGCATCCATCGAAGACCTCACGCGAATCCTGTGTCCCAAGTGCGGGTATGTGGGGGTGGAGGTCTTTAGTCGCATAACAGGTTATTTACAGAGCGTTGGCAGCTTCAATCCTGCGAAGAAGCAGGAGTTCTTGGATAGGCATAGATACACGCTCTAATCCATGTCTATTCATGGTCTCCTTGTTGAGTCTGCCTGCTAGGCGGATTCTCTAACCTGTCAAGTCTGGCATTCTCCCCTCTGCCATTGACAGGCCACTTCTCTTCCTAACGGAACCAAGATTTTTATCGATTCGCGTGGAGAACAACCTGAGGGTCTGTGGTGGCCGAAAAGAAAGACCAACATCGAATACACATTATTCTGGATGACACGAAGGTCAATCGATGCAAGTGGTGTGGCTCACCACAGAGTGATGACTGGATTTCGAGTAAGGACGGAGCATTTTGCTCTAAGAATTGTGCAAGAGCCGCATATTCAGAAGACTCGTGGCGTTTTGGAATATGCCTCGTCGGGCTTCCCTTTTTCATGCTACTTGCGCTAGTCAGTCAGAATCCACTTTGGCCTCTCTATATATTCATGTTCCCCTTAATCCTGATCTATTACGCTTGGCTTTTCTGTTCAGGTCGAAATCATGCAAAAGGCACTCCTAAAGGATCTAGAAGAAATACTGGTCTATCGGCGGCATCGCTCCTACGGAGAGTTTCGGCTCCTATTGAATGTCCCAACTGTGATGCCAAGATCGATCTGAAGAATGTCGGTGAGGACATGATCTACCACTGCCAGTATTGTGGAGCCAGCGGTGTTGTGGATATCGATATCATTCCCTAATCCACATGTCATCTTCTGCTATAAGCCGAGTATTCGAATGTCCTTCTCCCTTACTCCACCAAGTAACAGGAGTTCCTAGACAGGCACAGGTACACACTGTAGGTTTTTTCAAGGGTGCCCTTCAACTGTTTTTCTGTAGAGCTTGTCGAAATCATCTCCCATCATGGCTTCAACATACCAAGTGACACCACAAGCTTTGGATTCATCGATCCATGAGTCTTTTTCGGCATCACCAGTAGATACCCCCATTATCACTATGTCAAAGTCCTTCATGGATTTTCGATGCTTCTTGACATAGTCTGCAACATTGGAGTAATCCTCTAGTGACATGTCTTCAGTCATACTCAGCGGAAACACACCATCGTATCTTGCAGCTCTTCGGAATGGAGCTCTTATTGGCCAGGTACCTGCACACCATATTGGCACCCGTGGTCGCTGAATGGGGCGAGGTTTGAATGTGACCTCATCAATTTTGTAGTGTTTCCCAGAGTATGAAAATGGTTTACCAGACCAAAGCCCCTCTAGAATTGCTAAAGACTCATCTAGTTTCTCAGCTCTTACTCTGAGATCAGTATCTTCTCCGAAAATTCCATAATCGTTATCAGAAGAACCCCCTAATCCAACACCTAGGATGAACCTCCCCTTAGAGAGAATATCTAAAGTAGTGACCTCCCTTGCCACATTCTGTGGGCGTCGTCTTGGTAGAGGAGTCACTGTTGTACCAATTCGAATCTTTTCAGTGCGTGCTGCTATGGCTGCAAGTGTGATCCATGGGTCTGCAATCAATTCATCCTTTCCCGCATAGTTGTGGTCCCACATAAAGAAACCATCCCACTTTGCATCTTCAGCAGCAACTGCTAATTCAAGGAATTTACTGGGATCTCCTTGAAGTGCGAAGTTAGAGATATAGACTCCATACTTCATTGTAGTACACAGATTAGTGAGCGGAGTAATCTAGTTATATTGCTGTCTCTCGCTTCCTCTGAGTGTTAGACTATACCCCTTTCATGAATCATCTATCTACAACCGTTGAGTACATTCAACTCTGCAAGGAAGTAGGAGTCCATCGACAGACACAGGTACTCCCTCTGATGAACCGAGCTGTGTCAACAGTGTCTTGATCACTGCCTCATTCGACTTGAATACTCCTAATCAGGGATCACAAACATGACCAGTACGTAGAGGATTAGAGGAAGGGAGAACATGAATCCAACAACCAAGAGCAGACCCAAGGGTCTTCTCGCCTCGGACATAATGTTACTGAGCCAGAAGGTGAGTGCCATCACCCCGATCGCGATGATGAATAGAACTTAGTAGATTCTCGGCGGAAGAGTAATGCGACCTTCACTCTATGAGGCATAATAGCACGCTGCAGATGCGGATACAACCAGAATGACAACCGCAAAGCCATACAGAATCGGCAGGAACTGCATCAGTGCCACCGCGACGAAGCCAAGAACAAAGAGCATGGGAAGTATGTTCTCTCTCCAATTCGTCATGATTGTTTGTTGTCCCCTCAGTACATTATCGACTGATTCACACGCACATATGAATCATGCGAGAGAAACCGGTCATCTGGGAGTGGTCAAAGTCACAGAACGTCTCTCGAACACCCGAGTTGGACAGGTCTGAGGACTGGACAGGGTATGGTGAGTTTTATGAGCGTCCTCGTGTATGCGGAGATGTATCTGTGCGTGCTATTGCGTGAGAGGAATACGGATGCAGAACGGGGCAGCTGAGCCATCTATGGCAGAAAAGACACCGAATAATCTAATGATACGATGGATGAAGCGAATCTTACTACTGATTGTCATCTTCTTCATCCCTTACGGAATCTATGGCCATCTCTTGCCAGAGCTGGATATCTGGTCTGGTGGGTCTGTGGTCTGGAGTTACTATGGTGAGATGTCGTCCAGCCCGGAGAAGGGGTTCTTCCTTTTCGACCATCCATTCGTAGTAATAGGCACGTTGATTCTCTGTCTTCCCGGTTTGGTATTCCTGCATTTCCTTGACAGATGGCCAGCGGGCAAATCGGCGATACGCAATGGCTTGTCAACGGTCGTCGTGACAGTCCTGCTTGAGCAATCACTGGCCGCTATCTATGCCTTTCTGGGCGGCCCTCCGTGGATGCCCTTCTTTACTTCCTTCTCATCAGCCCTCCCTATTCTCGCCTTCGTTATCGCACCTCTCATATGGTGGGAAACCAGTCGCATATCAGACGAAGTGGCCTTGCACCGAAGTGATCCTGTTGGCGTTGGACGTACACACAAAAAAGAACTCGAGCCGCGCCGCGTTGGGAGGGTTATGTTCGCTCTAGCGCTTCTGGCGCCTCAACAAGTGAGCGGTATACTAGGTTTCTCAGGAATAACCTCGAGCTTTGGCCTGACCATCTATGATGGTACGGTCTGGTTCTATATCTATCCCTTTGAATGGGTGCTCGGGCTTTCGCTCATCTATGGACTTGGGCTTGTCTTTGCACACAGAGTGTGGCTCTGTTCGATGCGGCTCGCAGGCAAAGGAACGACTGTCGTGGTTGGCATCCTCAGTCTGCTGGCGGCGTTCTACTTCTCCTACATCACGACCCCGATAGATGGCTTCGGCGTTCCGCCACCTCTTCCGCTTCTCTTTCTGACGGGACTGTTCTTTGTTCTTCAATCTGGGAGAATGGTCCTTTCAGGCCGCAGCAATCCTGTTGGACACGTCCTCGAACCGGGTCATGAAATCTAGCCCGCAAATCGTACAGCCTAGGAATGCGATTGCGTACGGGGTTAGTTCTCTGTGAGAAAGGAGATTATCGTCATCATACGAAAGGCCCTGCCAAGAAACAGGAGTTCATCGACAGGCACCGTTACGACTTGCACTGATCGTCTGTTGTGTTTCCTCGGCTTTGGCCCGCCGCCACCTTTCCTCCGTTAATGCCTCCGATGTGCGAGATTCTGCCTCTGTATACAATGGAGTCTATCCTAGGAACCCACGAACGATTTCCTCGTAGGCTCTCGAGGTCAACGCAAGGGTTTCAAGGGGAACTCGTTCGTTCATCCCGTGAGCGAGATTAATCAGCTCACTCATCTTTAGGGTTCTATCGAATAGACTGAAACCATACGCCTGCGTGTTCCATTTCTGACGGAAGAACCTGCAGTCCGTCACACCAGCCCTCTAGCCACAAGGTCCTGTCTTTCCCTCTTATCTCAGCAAAGAGCTCGCTCGGTCTAGGTACGTCAGGAACGAGCTCAGCAACAAGAGCCAGTATGTCATCACGAGTGGGAGGCTTTTGACTTCTCATAGTCAGACCATATCGGATGACCAATATTAAAACGCTGTTCGAAGCAAGTATGATTCAGACCACACTGTCAGGATGGTTCCTTGACTTGAAAGACTAGTGTGATGTTCGCTCCTTGAAAAGAGCAGGAACTGGCAGTCAAGTCACCACTTGCACAGAGCTTAAAACCCTGTACTTCATAGACTGCCTGGGGAATAATGTTGAGAGTCCAGCATTGGTCGTGGGTTGTACTGTGTTGCTTAGCTGTTCCAATCCTGATAGTCTATTGTCCTCCGCTCCAATTCCAAGGACCTACGATCCGCGAAGCTTCTCCTATCGTTGATAATCCCGGCACTGTCAATATCGCTGATACAACGCCCCATGACCCGATCAATATAACAAGCAATCAGGATTTCATCTCCCAGGGATGGCCCGGAAATGGTTCTCAGACCAACCCCTATCGCTTGGAGAATCTGTCCATCAGCGGGAATGAGACCTGTATCCGCATAAGCGACACAGATGTCTTCTTCATTGTGACAGGATGTGTAGTGAGTGTTGTGGATGTCTACGAGGTCAGTCCACCTGTTTCTTCTGTTCATTTCTCGAATGTGACCAATGGCATACTCATGAACAGCGTGGTTTCCTCGCCGTCGTATGCTGTTCTCTTCGAGAGTTCACGGTATTGCTCCATATCGGATTGCCAGATTGATGCAGAAAGCTGGTGCGTACATTTCCAGAATTGTTCTGCGTGTGTGCTCTCGCAGTCAGTGATTAGCGGTTCCCGGTCGGGGGTCTATCTTGAGGATACTTCTGATGTCAGAGTGCTTTCAAACGTAGTGGTCGGTGGATATTACCACGGTTATGGCATCTTGGTTTCTGGGAGCTCTGGATTTGAAGTCAGTAACAACGAAGTGTGCAGCACTAACCGGTTTGATCATGATGGCATATCCGTTTATGACTCATCGTCTGGTGCTGTGACAAATAACACGGTCTACCAGAATCGCGATGGCATAGCTCTCTCTGACATGACATACTGCGATGTGATTAACAACTCGGTGTACGACAATTATGTTGGCATCTTCATCTACTCGAATGGGGACTACTGCACGATTGAGTCGAACTCGATTCACCATAATGACTGCGGGCTCTGGGCTTGGGGCGACAATAACACAATCTCAAGGAACTCATTTCAGGCAAATGAAGGGGGGCATGCAGATGATAGCGGGAATGGAAATGTCTGGCTCCAGAACTGGTGGGATGATTACATCGGGTACGGATGGTATCCCGTGGAGGGCATTGCCGGGAGTTACGACACCGATCCTGAGCCGAAGAATACCGCACTTCTTGTAGCTACAACTGGCTCGATTCTTCTGATTGTACTTGGGGGTTTCTTAGTCGCTCTTTATATCACGCGACGGGTCAGGCGGGCAGCTCCGATTGAACAAAGCATGGCAGATTGGGATACTAGAGAGCGCTTCTCCCTACCACTCGTTGTCAGCATGCTGCTGTCGTTCGGTGTGCATCTGTACTTGCCTGCCTTCAATCCTGCGAGATGGTCTGTCTGGACTGCGACACCTCTGGGCGTACTCTCCTGGACTGGACAACCATCCTGGGGCCATCAGGCAGTTGAGTTTGTTTTTCCGGTGACTGAAGATGTCCAGCTTCTATTCTTCTACGTTCTATTCGGGTTTCTATGGTTCATTCTGAATGCGGTTGTGGTACGAAGGTTCTGGCTCTTCACAGGGGGCGAAATAGACAAGAAAACGATGAAGAGAACCATCCAAATCGTCCTGATCGTGATGCTTGCCATGAGTCTTGCCACACTGACGATTCCTCTGCCGGTGACGCCTCTTGCGACACTACTGCAGGTGTCAAGGTTCAAAGACACAGACAGCAGCTCGGAGACTGTTACTCAAGAACGCACTGAGCCTAAAGCAATTCATCTCTGAGTCCTGAGGCGAGGCGTGAGTCAGGAGTCAAATTACTATCTACAAAGAGGTTAAATCCCTGTACTCAGTAGGCTGTGCGGGGATAGTGTTGAGAGTCAGGTCTTGGTCGTGGATTCTCTTGTGCATCTTGGTTGTGCCAATGCTGATGGTCTATCATCTTCCACTCCAGTTCCAAGGACCTACGATCCGCGAAACTTCTCCTATCGTTGATGATCCCGGTACCGTCAATATCGCTGATACAACGCACCACGAACCAATCACTATAGCAAGCAATCAGGACTTCATCTCCCAGGGATGGCCTGGAAACGGTTCTCAGACCTACCCCTATCGATTGGAGAATCTGTCTATCAGTGCGAATGGGACCTGTATCGGCATCAGCAACACGAATGCCTTCTTCGTCGTGACTGGCTGCGTGTTGAGTGCCCCTGATGCCCCTGAGGAATACCCAGACGCGCAGTGTGTTTCCTTTTCGAATGTGACTAATGGCGTTCTCATGGGCAGTGTGGTTTCCGCGAGGTCTCGCTTGGAGAGCTCATATGCTGTTCTCTTCGAGAGTTCACGGTATTGCTCCATATTAGATTGCCAGATTGATGGACGTGCCACCTGTGTTCGTTTTAGGAATAGTTCTGAGTGTGTGCTCTCGGGGTCACTGATTGACGGAAGTGAGGAGAGCACAGTCCGTCTTGATGAAACATCTGATGTCCGGATTATCTCGAACCAAGTGTGGGGTGGAGACGAAGGCATCGATGTTTTTGAGAGCTCTGGATTCGAGATTAGTAACAACGAGATTTGGGCCTATCATAGAGGTGTGTCTTTCCTCAGAGCATCGTATAGTACTGTAGCAAACAACAGTATCCGCACGTATTACGGTGATGGCATGAGCATCTCCAACATGACAGCATGCTATGTGGTCAACAACTCGGTGTACGACAATCACTATGGCATCATGGCATTCGACTCAATCAACTGCACATTCGAGTCGAATTCAATTCACGACAATATGCGGGGATTCGCCATCTGGTCGGGGCATAGTAATACGATCTCCAAGAACTTGTTCTGGGCAAATGATCATGGGAATGCTGAAGATGGGGGGCGCGGAAATATCTGGATCCAGAACTGGTGGGACGACTACATTGGGTACGGATGGTACCCAATAGAGGGCGATGCAGGCAGCTACGACACTGACCCCGAGCCCAAGAACACTGCGGCTCTTGTGGCAACCACTGGTTCGATTCTTCTCATAGTATTGGGGGGTCTCTTAATAGCTGCTTATGTCACGCGACGGGCCAGGCGGGCACCTCCGATTGAGCAGGGAATAGCAAATTGGGAAATCAAAGAGTCTCTCACCCTACCGCTTGCCTTCGGCATGCTGCTCTCGTCGGGTGTGCACCTGTACTTGCCTGCCATCAATCCTGTAAGATGGTCTATCTGGGCGATATCGCCCATGGGTGTGCTCTCGTGGACCGGGCAGCCACACCATCTCCATCCGGCCATTGAGTTCTTCTTGCCAGCGTACCTTCCAGCAACATACAATATCGAGCTTCTTCTCTTTTACATTCTATTCGGCTTTGTATGGTCGATTCTCAACGGGCTTGTAGTACTATGGTTCTGGTACTTTGCAGGGGGCGAAATCAACAAGAGTACCATGAAGAGAGCTATTACCGTTGTCCTTTACGTGATGCTCATCATGAGCCTCGTTACGCTCACAATTCCTCTGCCAGTGGTCCCTCTTGCGACACTACTGCAGGTGTCAAGGTTCAAGGATGCAGAAGGGAATTGATGATTGGTCATAGTCCCTGTATTCATGATGCACGAAGTGAGTCTGCCCATAGAGTGCCCTGAAGTTGTGCTATTGAGACCTAACTTTCCGGGGAAACAGCTGAACCCTCTTCATGCTCTTGAGTCTCAGATGGGACAAGCACTGTTTCGAGCTCCATCTCTTTGGCTCCGAGCCTTCTCGCGACGCTCAGAATGCCCCTCTTCATCCCTCTGATCAGAATCTCGTGGAAGACTATGAGCGGAAGCACAAATGCCACTGCAAGTAGGGGAACGCCAACTGTAAGGAGCAACGCCCTAAACAAGAAATCTGAATTGAGGAGCTGGTTGTGAATGACTATAGGAGTGTAGAAGTATTGAACAAAGGTGACCACAGGAACCATGAACAGAGTGAATCCCCCGAGCAGATTGCTCCACCAGCGTCCGACACCAATCGTATCAGGGCATTTTCTGACTCTCAGTTCCTTGTCTTTCAAGTGCATCACGATTCCTGAGTCATTGAGAATCCATGTCGGTGCAAAGAAGGCTAGGATGATTGGAAGTAGTACAAGCGCACTCACGACTGAGCTCAGAGGCAGATAGGCAGGTCTCACAACATCTAGAACTAATAGTGGCTCGGTATAGAGGAGGTCTCTAATCAGCCCTGAAATCACCCCGCCCATTGATAGTGAGAAGAGTGCCGGAATGAAGGCTCTTCTGATCATGCGAAATGAACCAAATTCGTTCCCTATCCTCACTACATCAATATCATACGCAGGACTCTTCATGACTCTGGTTACAGTGAGCATGAATGCTGCCAACGGCAATGATGTGAGGAGATAGATACCTCCGGCAATAAGCACTATATATGTGATGAGCGATGTGATATCAGCATCGACTGAACCAGTGCTGTAGGGCAACATGCTATAGGCTGTCGCGTCACTCCCAAATGCTAGCACAAAATTAGCGAGGATGATATTGACCACCCACATAGCCAGAGCCAAGCAGGCAAGAGAAAAGACTATCATGGGCAGGACTCTAGGTATTCTGTCTGTCGTTCGAGCACCTCCTAAGTAGATTCTCATGTCTGGTCGACTGTGCAAACTCAATCATATGAATGCAGTACATCCTGATAAGAACATTGCCTGCCTCAGAGTGTGGACTTCTTTGCTCTATAGTACTCCTTGTTGTATTCTTCTCTCAGTTCTTCTTCAGATACGAGCGGCTGACTGATAATATCGAGAGTTTCTGCTGACATCCTTCCCTCTCTGACCAGTTGAGCACCAGCTCTTCTTGCGGCATTTAGTACTTCTTCGGCCTTGTCCTTAGCCCTATCCATTACAAATGCATGAGGCCGTATCACAGAACCTGAGAACTCGACTCCTACATCCTTTGCGATCCCTTCAACAATTCGAACCACTGTGTCCATGTTCTCCTTCTCCCACCACCCTCCGACTGATACAAGTACAATCTTGGATATCCGCACATCATCATGGAACCGTGCTCGCGTTCTTCCATCTCGGAATTCAAGCACAGGTTCGACAATTGGCATCAGCCTATTCAACAGGTTCTGTATCTCTCCCGGAAGGGGTAGGTAGACTGGAATAGCAAGAACAAGAATATCTGATTCGCGTAGCTTGACATAGAGGTCCTGCATGTCGTCAGTCTGGACACATTTCCCGACCTTCTCATACCAGCATGCGAAGTCACCCAAACATGGTCTGATTTTGAGCCGTTTTGCATAGACCAGCTCGATTGCGGCACCTGCCTCTTTCATACCATCAAGAAATGCATTCAGCAGTCTCTTCGTGTATCCCTTTTCCATGCGTGCACTGCCATTTATGGCCAGAACCTTAGTCATGTACCACACCTTGAAGAGTTGTGCATGCTTGAGTCATGGTCGTTGTAGGATGGTAATCTCTGCTATAAATTCTTGGAAATCTGGTGCGAATGGGAGAACAACTAGTTGATAAGAAGGCGTGTCGTTATTTGTACCAGTAGCTGTCTGCATCTGCATGAGATGCTAGCGTGTGGAGGTTGAAGACATGGCTAAATGGGAACTCATACTTGCGACTATCGTAGGCGTAATCCTTTTTGTATCAGATTTGGTGTTTGGATGGTTGACGATGTTCTTGGGTCCCATCCCAGTCATATTCATAGTAGCTATTATCATCGGCGTCATCGCTGGTGGGATTGGCCTAGCGCTATTGAGCACACTGGCCTCATGGGCAATCGGCATTGTGATAGGTGCTCTGATTGCTCCGGTGGCCTTTGATGACTTCTTTACGAGCGAACCGACCTTCTTCAGTCTGCTCTTCTTCGTGTTCATTTACTCAATACGGGGTATGTACAACTTCACATATGAAGGCGATATTGTAGAAGTTTTGATCGTGGGTCTTCTCTATCTCGTCGTCATGATAGTCATCACGCCGATAATCTATCTCCTATCGTTTGTCCTCGCAGCACTGGGAGGCATTCTTGGAAAACTCCTACGCAAGAGCTTGAACAAAGAGGGCGAAACAGCCCAGCCTGCCACGCCAGCGCCGAGTAATCTTCAATAGGACATGTTCTCCATTGGCGGCTGAGTGGTCATTGGTATAGTCTTGGACATGAACGACAATCTGATTGGAAATCAACTGTGTTAGAATTGGGAATGTTTAAAATCCCCCCTGCGGATTGCAGGGTGGCGGTATAATGGCAGAAATTCCAACTCCATCTGGCGGCAGCGGTGGAAGACTCTATCGCTCCCGTGATAACAAGATGCTCCTCGGTGTGTGTGGGGGCTTGGGTAAGTACTTCAATACTGATCCCACAATCGTGCGAGTGATTTGGGTCCTGCTCACTCTGATTACAGTTGGTGTTGGACTGCTTGGCTATCTCATCGCCGCATTGGTCATTCCAGAGGAGCCCTTAGGATAGGTGCACACTGGGCTTAGTTCTTGGCATATCCGAAGGTATTTATCTCACCCGAGATGCACACCGAAGCACATCGGTGAACGCCATGCCTATCGGTCTGAGTAGAAGCACGGGACTGGCCGCTTCAATCATCGCTATAGTTGCAGTTGCCTCCCTGACAGTTGTCTTCCTTCTGCAGCCACAGACGCCGATTGATACAGAGGTGATCCTCACTATCAATGTGGGTGATTCCTCTGATAACTACACCATGAGTGATCTGTATTCCCTTCCGAGCATAACATGTTCTGCAGGATTCGTCAAGACTGGTACCAGCCCCTATACAATTGTGAGTCCTTCAAATTGGACCGGCATTCCTCTTGCACAGCTGCTTTCACGAACCGGAAGTCTGCCTGAGAACCACAGCCTTCGAATCTTGAGTAGTGATGGCTATGATACATATTTCACAGTGAGTGAGTTTGAGGGCTCATTAGAGGCATACAATTCATCCACAGCAGAACCGATTGGAATTCAGAACTTCACGATGGTTCTTGCCTACAGACAGAATGGCGAATCGATTTCAAATGAGACTGGTGGTCCGCTGCGCCTCATAATGCGACCTGATGGTGACTACATGTCTGCAGGGCACACCTTCGCGAAATATGTGAGAGAGATTTCAGTCATCGACGAGACGCTGCCTTGGTCATTGGAGCTGAAGGGAGTACTTGAATGGAACATGACGCATGATGTCTACTACTCTTTGGGCTCATGTGATCATCATCGGAAGAGCATCACGCTGAACGAGACTCTCTATGCAGGTGTTGCTCTCTGGACAATCATAGCGTCAATGGATGGTGGAAACGACATTCACTACAGCTTCAACAATAGCCTAGTTCCCACGAATTACACAGTCACCGTTTGGTCCGATACTGGTTCTCATCTCAACTTCACGTCCTATGAGATTGCTTTCAACAACGATATAGTTATCGCTGGATGGGCTGATGAGATGTTGCTGACGCCGCCAGAGTGGCCTCTTAAGCTAGTCACAGCAAGTGGTGCATATCTTGATAATGTAGTCCGGATAGAGATGACTGGCTGGCAATCGTAGTATCTGAAAATAATGAACGAATGACTCTCTAGCGGGAGCCGCGCCATAACTGCAGGAGTGCCTATTTGCATCTATCTATAAACTCCAGATGAGTGCTCTTGTCTTGTACGATTGAGTCTGTTTGGAGTGAAGAAACAGATGGTCAAGACAAGAAAGCCTTCCACGCTCTGTGTTCAAGGGGCACGTTCACAGACATCGGGCCCCGCAGTAGTTCCCATCGTGCAGACATCCACTTTCGTTTTCGAGGACCAGCAGCACATGTTGGACTCTGTACAAGGGAAGACAGGTGACCATGTGTATACACGGTGGAGCAATCCTACTACCAAGAGCGTCGAAGAGAAGATCAGTTCCCTTGAGGGGACAGAAGACACTCATGTAGTGGCATCTGGGATGGCTGCGATTACATCTGCAGTACTGGGCCTTGTAAAAGGCGGCGAGAGAATCCTGTCGAGCGATTCCATCTATGGTGGCACGCTTCATTTCTTCAACGAGATACTGCCGCAGAATGGAATTCAGGTTGATTATGCAGATACCAATGAAGTTGCTGACGGACTGTCTGACTCTGGAGGCAAATACAGACTCTGTTTCTTCGAGACCCCAACGAATCCAACCCTAAAGATTGTGGACATCAAGAAAGTCGCTGATGCTGCCCGTGCGACGGGAACTATTAGTATGATCGATAGCACCTTCGGGTCGCCAATCAATCAGCGCCCCTACCTGCTTGGCGTAGACCTTGTGATGCACAGCGCGACAAAGTACTTGGGCGGTCACAGCGACATAATTGCCGGTACTATCTCTGGTTCAAAGGAAACACTAGCGAAAGTTCGGAGCGCTGCGAAGCTTCTTGGAGGGACTATGGATCCGTTCGCATCATTCTTGCTGGACCGTGGTATCAAGACTCTCAGCGTGAGAATGGAACGACATAACTCCAATGCAAAGTTCCTAGCTGAGAGGCTCGCTCGAGACAAACGAATCAGGCGAGTTCATTATCCCGGTCTCTCAAGTCACCCACAGCATGATGTTGCAAGAAGACAGATGAACGGCTTTGGAGGCATGCTGTCAGTCGACCTCGATGCTGATTTGATGGGTACTCGCAGGTTCGTAGATTCTCTTGACATATTCCTGAATGCTGTTTCACTTGGCGGAGTGGAGAGCCTAGCAAGCATTCCCGCTCTGACCACGCATTATGGGATTCGAGAAGACCTGCTCAAAGAAGCAGGAATCTGCAACTCAACTGTTCGGCTCTCAGTCGGAATTGAAGATGCAGCAGACCTGCTCGACGATCTGATGACTGCTCTAAATGTGATCAGGTGATACACAGGTTATATGGCCATTTGTTAAGGTCACTCACTCTCTTGTTGCTGTGAGTACTCGCCTAAGAGATGACTGCTCAACGAATTTGGTCGCCAATCTGTCCTGCCCCCTGTAGAATGGATGTCTGCCCCGATTTGAGGCATTCTCGATGAGGAGTACTTCGTGATACGGGTTATATTCGAAATCCCCTCTATGTTTCTTGATAGGAAATGACAATACGGACTCAAACAGCAATTCTCGGGATTCAGGAGAGAAGGTGCGACTGTGGCAGATGCAGCTGCGTTACTCACTATAGCAGTGAATACTGTATTCTGTGCGATGCTGCTCTTGAGATTCTGTACTCTGTCATTACTGATTTTGGAATATCGCCAGATGTTGTCCGCAAGGTGAGTATAACCAGCGATGATGATGGCGATATCGATCCGTTGCCTGTCGGTCTACCCGCGATGAGAATCTGTCAAGAGGTATTAACCGGACTACCTGACATGGACGCAGTCAGAGGTGCTGTCATGCATGCAGTCCTAAAAGGCTGTTTCTCCGATTGAGATTGGTTGATGGTGACCTGTAGCGAGCGGTCAACGATTGTGCCCTTCTTGAGAAAGGACTCCCTCTATCTTGTGACCCGAAGATTGACCAGGCTTCTCCAAATCTCATGAGTTCTCTGAAGTTCCAGAATTCTCTCATAATCTGCATGATAGAGAGGTTTTCTCATGTCCCTGAGATTCGGAACCTTTCTGCAGAATTTGCCAGACTGCAGAGTCTTGAGAGCAAGCGTGACTGTCCTCATAGCTAGTCCGCTCCTATCAGCAATCTCCTGAGGACACATTGGACCGTCCTTTGCCAACTTGTCCAGCACTATCAGGGTGCTCTTTGTGAGATTGATTGGCAGACTCATTCTGATCACCGGTACTCTGCACACATATAGGGAGACAGTGTCACAATCATCACTTGCCGGCCTATGGAGCTCCCTATACTCTGTATCGAGGGTGATAATAAGGATTGCCAATAGAGTAAATTCCTTACCATATCATGTTGTAAGAAGCAGTGCATTCCTCTCTTTCCCGACAACATGCAATACTCCCATTTTCCGCAGGCAATATGCCATCTTCTGAGCTATTCGTTTGGAGATTCCTGATGCTTCAGCAAGCTGACTTGTAGTGAAGGGTCTGTGCAGGGTGTCTGGAATGAGGTGGAGGAAGTCAGAAGGTCGTCTGTACAGGCGTCGTTCTATTACGTCGAGGAGCCTCCTATCAATGCTACTCCAACCTCTTCTTCTCCAGCTCCCCTTGCCATCCTGTCTTCGTATCTCCTCCTCGCGTATGAGGATGACTTCCAGGGAGAAGTTCTTGTGAAGGAAAAAGGTCGGAATACTCACAAGTTCTTCGAAGACGTCCGCATATCCTAGTCGTCTTGGAGAGCGCCTTCTGCTTAGCTCACTCTCACCCTCAGGGCTTTGGCGAACAACCCATTTCTCGACTGCTATTGGATACACAAGCCTTATCGCGTGGTTCTTCATAAGCGCAAGGAGCTTGCCTTTGATTGCGGCGAAACTCCTTGTCTGTATCTCTATGAAGAGATCATCTTTTACTACATCGACGAAAAACCCATCTACTGCCACTTCTACCTGAGTCCCGGAATCCTCATAGAGATGCTTTATTGCTGCGTGGAGTGACCGTTCCTGTAGTGTCCCGATGCCGCCTCCGTTCTCCATGAGTTGAATCCAGCCCATTTGCTTATTGATGGTTCTATAACGTGGCCAATACACAACGTTCTACAAATGACGGGTCCAAATCACTGCATCATCATGAGGGTAGAGACGAGGTATCTTGGCAACCTCTGAGAATCCAGTCCGAGAATAGAACTTCCTTGCACGTTCGTTCTTTCTCTCCATGAACAAGATGATGGTTCTGAGTGTGTAGCCGCGATCAGAGTAGAACTGCGAAGCGTCAGTGATCATCATCTCAACCAACTTCCTTGCTATACCCTTTCGCTGATAGGCTGAATTGACACCAAGCCCAACGAGCTCCACGACGCCATCATCATACCCCCCTCTAGCATCCCATGTGAGTGTTCCACAGAGATGTCCATCGTGCAGAGCAAGCAATGTCCTGAATCTAGTAGTCAGTTGTTCTGCGAAAACTGCGGCACGTTCAGTGTGGTTCTCGATTTCGGATAGATACATCTCCTTCAGGCTGCCGATGTCTGCATGCGTTGCTGGTCTCATCTCTAGCATTGCGAAGCAGAATGCAGGGTCACCATGATTTGTACTTGCTGGCTGAGCCTACTCAATAATGATGACAGCATCCACGAATAGTTCGTAGTCTTCATTCTCATCGAGGTTTCGAATGAGAGCCTTCTCGACCTCGATCTCTCCGTGTATCTCGAGGAGCCTTGATTGATACAAGACCTTGACAGAGGAAGCTGCGAGCTTCTCTGCGAGCTCTGGATTAAGAACAAGAGTTTCATCTGGCGTGAGAAGAATGACCCGTCCTGAGACCTCTGTCAGTTTGATTGCTGTTTCGACCGACTTATCACCAGAATAGAGAACCAGAGTTCTTCGACTCTCGAACTCCTCTAGATTGTCAACGTTCAGATAGACACCCTTGTTGAGGAACTCATCTTTTCCGATGAGGCATTCGATTTCTTCTTCTACCTTCTCGTGTTCGTCTGGCACTACCTCTCCTCTAGCCTTTCTGTAGCTCTTGATTGCTTCGTGAAGAGCGTCTGCTGCAAGATTCGAGCAGTGCATTTTGATTGGTGGAAGTCCATCCAATTCATCTGCGACGTCCTGGCGAGTCAACTCCATTGCCTCGTCCAGCGTCATGCCTTTGACCATCTCGGTCGTCATGCTGGTAGTTGCAATGGCTGAGCCGCACCCAAAAGTTCTGAACTTGGCGTCGGTAATCTTGTCCCCGTCAATTCGGATGAAGACCTCCATGATGTCTCCACATGTGGGATTGCCAACCTTCCCGACCGCAACATCAGGACCTTCAAGCGTTCCTACGTTCCTTGGATTCCGGAAGTGGTCCAGAACCTTCTCGCTGTATTTTGTTGATTTCATCTATTTTATCTCCTACTTGGGTTTGTAAATCGGAGATAGCTTTCGAAGCCGTGCGATTATTTCTGGCACTGCCTCAAGAACGCTATCTATGTCTTGATCGGTATTGAATCTTCCAGTAGTGACTTGTAGCGAGCCGTGTGCCTCCTCATGCAAGAGACCCGTTGCGATGAGGGTATGAGAGGGCTCGAGTGTCTTCGACGTGCATGCTGAGCCTGTAGAGATTGCTATGCCCTTGTCCTTGAAAGATAAGAGGATTGACTCTCCTTCAACCCCATCGAATCTGACATGAGTGTTGCTTGCAAGTCGTTCTGTCGGATGACCATTGAGGTGACTGTCGGGAACCTCCTGAAGAATGTGTTTTATCATCCTGTCCCGGTACGCTGCGAAGCGTTTGACCTCCTTAGGCATCTCTTTTCTCATGATCTCCGCCGCAATCTTCATGCCCACGATTCCGGGCACATCTTCGCTCCCAGATCTGAGTCCCTGTTCCTGTCCACCGCCAATGATGATGGGGTTCACTCTGAATTTCTTTCTCATGTACAGAGCTCCAACACCTTTCGGACCATAGAGATCGTTTGAAGACAGCGCCATCAGATGAACACCGTCACGTTTCACGTCAATGGGAATCAATCCCTCGGCAGCTACGGCGTCTGAATGAAACGCAATCCCTCTCTCCTCCGCGAGTTTTCCTATCTCTCGTACTGGCTGAATCGTCCCAATCTCATTACTCGCGTAGCCCACAGAGATGAGAATCGTCTTGTCACTAATCCTCTGCTCAAGTTTTCTGATGTTGACTTGACCATACTGATCTACTGGAACCCTTGACACCTCGAACCCGGAGCGTTCGAGATGCTTGGCGATGTTATGTATCGATATGTGTTCAACCTCGGATATGATGATATGGTTGCCTTTCTTTTGGTTCCTCAGAGCGTACCCGATTATTCCCATATTAATCGCTTCAGTAGCGCCCGAGGTGAAGATTATCTCGTCCTCGTCTGCATTGATGAATTGAGCTATCTTTCTCCTGCTCTCTTCAAGCGCCTCAGTACCTTCATCTCCGATACTGTGTAAGGCTGATGGATTTCCATACTTCTCACTGAAGTACGGTAACATACCCTCGACCACACGAGGGTCTACCGGTTTTGCACTCTGATAATCAAGATACACCTGCTTCATATGACCTCATCCTCAAACATTGCTGCACGAACTAGTGCCTGGCTACCCTTTCCTTCGTCGTACGAGTATTTTCTGGACTCCATCGGGGAGTCTGCGAACACTGATGAGTTCATGACCCGTTCTTCTGCAGAATCTCTTGATATCTTCCTCTGCGGCTGGATCATCTGCGAGGACTTCGAGGACTTGGCCCGGTTTGATACTCTCTATAGCCTGCTTGGTCTGGAAAAGTGGCTGAGGACAAAAGAGCCCCACACAGTCTAAAGTTTCGTCTGCTTTCACTTCTGACACTGACATCACCTGTCTACAACGAGTACACTATTGTTAATTTCACTTATAAAACTATTCATGGATTCAGCGTAGACTTGAGACATTTGAGCTTCTTTTTATGTAGGTTTTCGACCCTCCCACCAATCTCTACAGAGCAGGTGAAAGAATGGTCAAGACAAGTCGGGCTGCTGTGGTCGCTAAACCAAACGCTCCAATAGCAATTGAAGAATTCGAGATTCCTAAACTCACTCCGGGTGCAGTACTTCTGAAGGTCGCCAATGCTGGAGTCTGCGGTACAGATGTTCACCTATGGCATGGGCGGCTAGCTGGCGTACCATATCCTCTCATTCTTGGGCACGAAGTTGTTGGAACAATCGAGGCAATCGGCCAAAAGGCGGTGAAGGATCTCGACGGGAATGAGCTGAAGGTTGGAGACAGAGTCACCTTCCATGATGTCTATGATACGTGCTACAAGTGTTGGAATTGTCTCATCGCCAAAGCGCCAACAAAGTGTACAAATAGAAGAGTCTACGGAATTACAATGGACTCTCAGAAGCCTCCCTATCTCATAGGTGGTTACAGTGAGTTTGTGTATCTCTCCCCTGGGACTCATATCATCAAGATACCTGACCATGTGAGCTTTGACGGAGCAAGTGCGGTGGGCTGCGCAATGCCGACTGCAGTTCACACGGTGCTCCGAAGCCCTCTCCAGTGGGGGATGAATGTAGCAATCCAAGGAGCAGGTCCAGTAGGTCTGATGATTGCCGTTCTCGCCAAAATCAGTGGTGCCTCGACTATTACAGTGCTGGATCAAGCAAAGAATCGATTAGAGCTCGCGAAGAAGTTTGGAGTCACGCACACTCTCAACATCGGAGAGACCACCTTAGAAGAAAGAAAACATGCATTGATAGACATCGGGGGTGGACATGGTCCCGATATAGTGTACGAGGCAACGGGAAACGCCCGTGCAATCCCCGAGGGTATCGAGTTGGTAAGAGAGGGAGGTGCTTACACGATCTGTGGGCAATACACTGATAGTGGAACTGTCGAGATCAATCCGCATCTGATGAATAAGAAGCATCTTGAAATCAAGACAGTCTGGGGTTCCGAAACCCTCCATGTCTACAAGGGCGTCAAGACAATTGCTGACAACTATAACAGATTCCCATTCGACTCTCTGGTCACACACAAGTTTGACCTAGATGATGCACAAAAAGCTCTGGAGGCTCAAGAGAGCCATGTGTCTCTAAAGGCTGTCATTCAACCAAATCGCTAGGATCTACGGACGTGTTTCTATGCCATCAACGCTCGAGCGGACAAAGTGCGAACAAGCTTCCGGACTCCTGAAAGAGCTTGATCTCGACTGCTGGCTCGTGTGGGTCCGAGAGACCTCACAGATGGCAGATCCCGTACTGGCTCTGGTCTTGGGAGGCGACTTGGTATGGCAGTCTGCTCTCATTTTTGCGAGATCAGGTGAGAAACTCGCCATCGTTGGCAACTTTGACGCAGGAGACCTCGAAGCGCGAGGAATCTATGACCAGGTCATCCCATATACCAAAGGAATGAAGGATGCCTTGGTGGCTGAATTGAATCGCATCAATCCACAACAGATTGGCATCAACTTCAGTACTGATGATGTCTCAGCAGATGGCATGACTTTGGGAATGCACCTGCTTCTGAAGGACTATCTCAAAGAGACCCCGTATATCGACAGGCTTGTTTCAGCCGAGAGGCTTGTTCAATGCTTACGAGGTAGAAAGACTGCTGAAGAGGTTAGCCTTGTGCAGAAGGCTGTAAGCATCACAGAAGAGATATTTCAGAGAGCCGAGCGCTTTGTGAGACCCGGCCAGACTGAACTCGAGATCTATAGCTTCTTCCATGATGAGATGAAGAAACACAATGTGACAAATGCATGGAATGAAGATCATAATCCCGCGGTCGATGCTGGCCCGAACAAGCAATTCGGGCATGCTGGGCCTACTGACAATATCACCAAGTCCGGCCATCTGCTTCATTTTGACTTCGGGGTTCGTCACGGAGGATATTGCTCTGATATCCAGAGAATGTTCTTCTTCGGGACTACGAAGGACATTCCATCTGAAATTCGTGATGCATTTGCAGCTGTTCGCGGCGCAATAATCGTGTCTTCCAAGTTCCTAAGACCCGGTAGACTTGGCTACGAGGTCGATGCAATTGCGCGGGACTTTGTGACAGCTGCTGGATATGAGGAGTATCAGCATGCCTTGGGGCATCAGATTGGTAGGCACGCGCATGATGGCGGTGTTCTCCTGGGCCCCCAATGGGAGAGATACGGCGAATCTGTCATGGGTCCTGTTGAAGCAGGCAACATATTCACTCTGGAACTATATGTTACAACCAGAGACTATGGTCAGGTCAGTCTTGAGGAAGATGTCTTGGCCACGAAGTCTGGCTGTGAATTCCTATCTAATCCCCAGAAACGACTGATCTGTATACGTTAGGATTTCCACAGACTCAATCTCCCGTCCATAGACCCTGTAGTATGCAACATGTATGCTTTGGACAGCCAGTCAGTTCTTGATTGAATCAGACTCAGTCCAGTCAGGTTTCTCACTAGTTGAAGACACTGAGTCCACCTGCTGTCTTGAGCTTTCAGAAGAGGCAGGCGTCATGACATATACGGGTCTTCATGCACATCAATATCGGCATACCCTGCGTCTTTAAGAAGGTCCTCGATCGATTCGGCTCCGGTAATCCAAGAGATTCCCCAGGTGTTGTCATCTTTCAGACGCAGTTCGACATCCGGGAGGTCTCCAAGCAGGTTATGGTCCATCTCAATGGCATCTTGGTATGCTCCGACCAGGGGGATTACGAAGCAAGACCCTGGAATGTCGTTCAGCACTCCCACGGGAATCCCTTTGCCTGCCTTTCCTCCTGGCATGGTGACTGGTCTGTTGTCCCTAGTGAACCATATCTTCTCTGTGTGCTGTCTATAGAAATCTGCTATTTCGCCATCTGAATCGCATGTGATATCGACTAATCTCACAGTGCTCTGCGGTTGAATGTGCAAGTCACGAGTCGGAATGACCGGGAAGTACTGTTGAACCAGTACATGGTCAGCAATGCTGTTGAATACGCTGAAGTTCCCAATGACGATGTGTTCAGGATACCAGAAACTTCTCTCCATCTTATCAGACGAATAGGTCGGAAGGTTCATCTCCCTCAGTTTGGCTCTGACTGCTGTTTCCAGTTTTCCAACGACCATTTCTCTCTCGTGTATGGCTCTGAGTCCCGCAAGAGTCATTCCTCCAAAGCGCTCATGGAATTCGTTCCAGAGACTGACCATATCTTCGAGTGTGTTGGCATTGTGGATTCTCGCCTGATAGTCCTGCTCAGCCAGAGCGATTTCCGATTCACATGCGTCACCGGGTGCAGGAAAGACCGATCTGAGTTCGAGCGCTTGAACAACAATGAGTGCTGCAAGGGCAGTAACAGCGCGCCCTGACTCTATCATGATGTTAGGCTCTGGATGCCTGTTGGAATCTCTCTCGATCTGTGCTCTTATTCCGGACACAATATTGTGGGCGTACTGATACATCAGGTCTGGGGGATAGGAGCCAGTATAGTCGATTGCTAGGCCTCCACCGAAGTCTATGTTCTCCAAGTTTGATAGTCCCATCTCCCGGAGTTCAGAATAGAGTTTGGTCAGGAAGCTGCCGAATCTTGTGAATGCATCAAGGCCGGTAATCTGTGACCCTGCATGGCCAAGAATCGATTTGACTGACCCCGCAAAACCTGTTTGCTTCAGCAATTCAACAACATTGTAGAGGTCCTGAATACTGAGACCGAATTTTGAATCTCGTCCCGTTGAATGGGACCAATGCCCCTCAACATTGAGGTATGGTTTAATACGTAGTATCAAGTGTGTCTTTTGAGGTTTGAAATGTTTGACGACCAGTCGCGCCTCCTGTACTGATTCAACCGAGATTCCGATATTCCATCCACTATCCATGCTCGTTTGAATCAGTTTGAGGTACTTCGGATCCTTTGTGCCATTACAGACAATTTGGCGGTGTTTTTCATTTTCTGTCAACTTCTTAATCAGGAGCAATTCTGGCTTGGTACCTGCCTCAAGGCCGTACTCCGAATCGGTTCTGATGACGGCCGTAACGAAATCCCTGCGTTGGTTGACTTTAACAGGATAGATTCCAATGAATTTTCCCCTGTATCCCAATTCATCAAAGACTCTCTCAAACGATGCCTTGAGTTTTTTAACCTGATAGGTGATTAGTTGAGGCATACGGAGTGTGAAAGACGAAGCATATCCAGTCCCATTTCCATTCATGTCATTGACATTTCGGACTAGTTCCTGAACTGTGATCCTCTGCTCACCTAGCTTGATACATAAATCACCGTCATCGGTGATATCAAGGAAATGGAGGTCATTTCTACCCACACCAAATACGGTCTTCGACTTCTCAGCTGACCACGACTCTTCTGTCATCATTCTTGCCCCTTGGTTGCTAGATGAAGATACTACAGCCCTTCGTCCTCTTTAATTGAATCTAACATGCCTTGGAATGCGCGTGCCAACTCGCCAATCTCATCGTCTTTCGAAATATACGATTGGTCTACCTGCAAGTCTTGAGTATCAAGCGGCTGATCTCTGATTCTTGCAGCCGCATTCCTTGTGGCAAGATCCATGAGATATTGCAGCGGCCGCGTCACAGTGTTTGACACCGAGACCGCAACGATTCCTGCTATGATGATGCCTGCGACTGTCACAAAGAGAATGAAGGCTGCAGCTTGGGCATTAGCAGCAAGTATTCTCTGTTCGAGGGGAGGAATGGCCTCCAGAACTTCATCAAGAGGAACTGCGATTGCGCAGATGTAGTTTCCCTTCCCTACAGGAGTGTAGACCAAGATACGTTCAGTGCCATCCCGAGTGTACCTTAGGGCTCCGGATGCGTCTGGAACAATCATTGTATCAATCTGCGATTGAAGAAGGGCTGGGCTATCATCTTCGTTCACTTCAATATTCACGAGCTCGGGCAGTCCTCCTATGTACGCTGTGTCCGGCACCTCAGGATGTGCCACCACAAGTCCGTCGGAGTCGATCAGGAATGCATAGCCTGATTCGAGGACTTGGACATCAATTACCTTTGAACGGATGTCCTCGATTGTGATGTCTCCTGAGATGACTGCTTTCGGTTGATAATTCCAATACACAACCTTTCCGATTGAAATCAGGAGCACATCATCAAACTCGTCGTAATATGGTTCTACGAAGACAGTTTCGCCATCGCCTTCCCATATATCGTTGTACCAGTCCTCGCCTCTTGGGTCATATGGATCTGATGTTCTTTCTGAATCAGTTCCTGCAAGAATGCTACCTGGATAGTTGATGAACAATCCATCGTCAGCAAACGCGATATAGAGCCATCTGAATTCAACTTGGTCATGAATCGCCTTGAAGATGTAGTCCATATTAGAGACGCGACCAAGCTTGTCACCGCTTATAGGATCAGATTCATAGTCATCGTAGTTCGTTGAGTCCGTACCTGAAACGTACCAGCTACTATATGTCCAGGATACATTGAGTCCATAGTTGTCGTCATACGCACTATCTGCTGGATCCGGTGCGACTGTGTCATTTTCAAACAGAAGGTCGTAGTAGACGATTCGATTGGCATAGGTTGAATCACTATCGAACAATGCCTGCAATTCCTCAGCTGCCGCCTCGATCATTCCCTGTGCGCTCGACAACTTCTGATGAATCACCAATGCTGTCTTCTGAGCTGTCTGTTCCATATTTGACTGAATCTGGGTTTCTAGTGCCAGTGAGCTTTGGTCTCTTGTGAATCCGCCTATGATATCTACAAAGGTCAGGGAAACGAATCCGGTCACTGAGAGAGAAACCAATGAAATCACCAAGAAGGTGAGAATCACGTTTGTTCGGAACTTTCCTTTTTTCTTGGTCTGAGTTGGGTGTGACATCTCTTCATCTACCTCCTTAGTAATCTACAGTTGTTCCTCCTACTTCGAGCTGTGCCATCAGCACACCTACTTTGTCAAAGGCCTTCTCGATGTCCATGTGAACATCGATACTATCGACCACTGACAAGTATTGTCCCTGTGGGATGTTGTTACAGATTGACTCAAGGAGTTCCTCAGTGGTCATCTGTTGTCCCGTCTTGGGTGAGCGCGCTCTCTTTCCATCAACTGCTGCCTTCAACTCCTCACCAACGCCGATCACTATGAGATTCACATCAAGATGGTTATCACGGATGAATCCCTCAATCGTCAGCTTTCTCCTTCTCTTCAGACGGTCATTCTGCGTGAATATGCCTTCTAGCGCATCGAGAGAATATGTCTTTGAGCTGTTGTCCTGACCATCCGACAGTGCAATGACCCACCGATGCTCGCTCGACTCTATCTTGTTTAATTCCTCTAGAGCCCGACCCAATGCGTCGTAGAACGCAGTTGCATAATTGGGATACTTCAGAGCATCAAGAGCTCGAACAATAGGGCTCTCGTCTTCGCTGAATTCACCCTTGAGAGTGAGGGGCAGAACCTCGCGATATGTGGTATTGAAGATTATGATCGACACAGCATCCTGCGGATTCACCTGGCTATGGAGTATTTCTCTTGCTCCGGTAACAGCTGCCTTGATTCTCTGCTGGGCCTGCATGCTACCTGAGTAGTCGATCACAAAGGTAACGCTCTTCTTGTACAGAATGGAGCGCCTGAGTTTCTCAGCTTTCCTTCGAACATCATGACTCGGTTTGTTCAACTGGTCTAGAACATCGGCAAGCCGCTGCATGGCGAAGACGACGAGCCACAATTCATCTGTTGCCTCTCCAAGCTTGATTGCATCACTGTAGGACTTCTCGGCCTTTTTCCAGTTGCCTTGAACCTGAAACAGCTCACCTTCGTGATAGCTGATGTAAGCCAAGCTTCTCTCATAGTTGATGGATCTTGCAGTCTCTTCTGCCTCACTGAAACGAGACTGGGCTTGACTGTATCTGCCATCCTTCATGAGAACAAGTCCCATAGCATCATAACGTCTGGCCAGGCCATAGGTATTCTTTTGCGTCATGTCAATGGCTTGGGCATCTTCAAGTAGCTTCATTGCAGCCTCAAAATTGCCACGGTCCATCTCCACGAGCGCCATGTTGTGATAGATAGAAGCGATTCGGGTCATTGCATCCTTCTCATCGGTGCCGTCTTCCTTTGCCCTTTCGAGTAGCTTGTTCGAGATAGTCAGTGACTGGCCATAATAGTCCATGGCATTCGCTGTTTCACCACGCTGTCGGAAGACATTCCCAATGTTCAGCAGCATTGTCTGTTCTCCCGCTTCAATCTTCAACCTTCGGCTGATCTCTAGCAGATTCTCATAGTTGGCAAGTGCTCTCCTGAGGTCTCCGCGTATGAATGCTTGATTTCCGAAACGCATTGCCTCTTGGAAGCTTAGCAGAGCATCGACTGTGGTCCCTACTTCTTCGTACATTGCTCCTGCAGTCGTTACACCTCTTGTGAAGTCTTGTCGAGCCATCTTCTGTACTAGACGGGTCATCTCGGTTATTGGTTCGACCACAGCTCTTCCTCGTCTGGTTGAAACAACCGATACAACACCTGCTACAACAACCAAGATGCCACCAAGGGCTGCAGTAAGGATGAGCGTTCGAGTGGCCACAAGATTGAGAATATCCATTGCTGGTGCAATGACATCAGATTCCGGTACTACCACAGCTAGTATGTAATTAGTGCCCTTGACCTGTACAAATGCCATATGCCAGGTGTTGGCATTCTTTTGATACTCAAGTAGTCCTGACTCTTCGCCAATTACCTGCGTCGTCAACAGACTCCTGAACGCTATAGCTTCCGAACTTGTCGTGCTTCCAAACTCAAGTACCTCAATGGGTGCGACCTCTTCGTCCAAGGATTGGTCCTTGTGGGCAACAACATTTGCAGAAGTGTCCAGCATGAAGGCATACCCATTCGTTGAAACATTCAAATTCAATACTCTATCAAGTACTGTTGCCATTGTGACGTCTGCTGACACAACACCAATGAGAGAGCCATTATCGAATCTCACGGGTCTGCCCATTGATATGACCAGACCAACTGGGTCGACATAGGGTGCAGTAAGAATGACGCTGTCATTGCTTGGTGCGATAGTAGCCACATTTGTGTACCATTCTTGTGCATTAGCATCATAGTCTAGGCCCAGTCCATCATAATCAACAAAATAGCTCAAGTCATCAAAGGGATAGTTCTTGAAGAGATGCTGGTCAGAGACTCCTAGATCATATCCCATATACAGCCACTTGTAGTCCTCATTCATCTCGTGAAGTGCTTTGAAGATGTTAATCATATTCGACGAGGAGTCTAGGGCGACCTGAGTGCTTGCAGAGAAGTCGCGTGGGTCGTTGTTGTTCCATTCAGAGCGTGGAATGAAGTAGCAATCGGCTGCAAAGGAGATGAACTCTGATTCATAGGCTTCGATGATCTCGTCATCTGTTTCGAATGTACCCGAAAGATCTGACCATTGAGGCTCTTCACTAGCGTTCCAATAATAGCTATACTGTGGAGTTGCTGAGATTCTGCCATTGAATAGATCTTCACAATACGCCTCCAACATGTACACTCCATCAATATAGCTCTTCCACCTCTCCTCAATGAAGAGCGCCGTGTCATTTGAGAGTCTCTGGAGGTTTGCCAATTCCTCGTCCTTCAATGCCGCAGCAGCATCTCCTGCATTGGCATTTGAAACTGCGAATATCTCGCCCACTGACAGAGCTGAGATTACCAACATCGGCACGAGTGCGACGACCACAAACGTGACAACGATCCTTCTTGAGATGTCCATCTTCGCTTCTTCACCTACAATCCTGAATTATTCCTATACGCGACAACATCTTCGCCTCTCATTCCTACCCTGTTTGAGCCCTTAATTCCTCGATTAGCTTACCGACAAAGTACTCCATATCGGTCTTTTCACTTGGAAAGAATCGCTCTCCCTCTAGTGTCCCTTGAACGATGCCCTCACCAAGAAGGATTATCAGTGTCCTCCGGAGTATAGTTCGGTCTACACCCGTCTGCCTCTCCATGCGGGCGACATCCACACTATCAGTCTCTTTGAGCAGATTCAGTAATGTTGTTTCGATATTGTGGATATCTTTCTCTTCAACCTTGACCGACTTCTTACGCTTCTTGAACTCTGTCCTGACAAAGGTGCTGCCATCTAGATGTCCGTCAATGGCTTCGCTCTTAATCATTGCCTGCAGGCTCCTGCGCAGGTTATAGGCAGCAGGTCTGGGGAGTGTCCTTCGAAGTATCCTATCCAGCTCCTTCAACTTGATCTGGTTGTGCTTTGAGGTGATTGAATCAATGCTCTCCTGGATGTATTCCTCAATTACGTATTCTTCAATCAACTGAAGAGGTGCTCCGCAAGCTGCACACTCCGATGCTTCTGGCGACGTTGGAGCTCCACAGTTGCCGCACTTTATTGCCCTGCGATATAGTATCTCCTTGGTTGAGCCGATTTGCTGAAGAATCACTCTTTCGCTTCTCGATGCCTTCCCTGACTGCTCAACTTCCCAGAAGCTAAGTCTGTTGTCTTTCGTGCTCACTACAAGGTATGCAATATCTGAGATCTCATCAGGCACGCCTGTTGCCATGGCGCGTGGAACATCGCTCTCCTCAATCTGTGCAATCTCATTGCCGTCAATGTCCCAGATTCGGAGAGTGGAGGTCATATCACCGGTAACGAAGAGCTTCCTGTCTTCGAACGACAGCACTGCAAAGACTGTAATCTTGTCGCCTAGTTGAAGTTCACGCAAGAAATACCCTGCAGAGGTCAGTATGCTCACTTTCCCGGTCATCTCTGCAATGACAACCTCAAGTTCATTATCAGTCGTGATGTCCTCAAGCCAGACATCTGATATAGGTTGACTCACGTTCCTTGTGAAAATTGCATCCTTGTCATCGTTATACAGGATGACTCTGTTGTTCTCCAGAGCGACAACGACTTCAGCTGCATCGTCGCCATCGACATCCCGGGCATCGCAGGCAACTACATCGCTCTCAAGGTTGATGTTCCAGACTGTGCTACCTCGATGATCCACAACGAGGACCTTCTTGCCGACGCCGCCCACCAGTGAATCTTGGCCTTCTCCTTCAACATCTGCGACAGCTATGCATCTGACCTTGCTGCTCCATTTGCGCGTACTCGTGAGAGCACCCTTTGCATCGAAGACACGAAGCCTGTCGCCATAATCTAGCGAGAAGACCTGCGTGCTAGCGTCCCTTTTCTGTCTGACGTAGACCGAGTATACATTTGACACTGTGGGTACACTCGCAACCTCGCGAATCTTCAAGCCGCTCATAGCACCTTCTTGAGCATTGTTGCATATCCATATAAGTTTGCTAGGACTCCAAGGACGATGATGAGAGAACCTGCCAAATGCAGTGTCGGCTTTCTTTGGAGCCCACTTCTCGAAACCTTTGACTTTGGAAAGAAACATCCTATTCAAGTGGGACGCTTCAAGATGATACATGACTTTGTGGAAGAGCAAGGCTTCCTCGATCTACCCGACGTCCGAGTCATCACTCCTGAACCATTGCCTGAGGATCTCTTGAGAGTCATTCATGCTGAGAGTTATATAGAGAAGGTTCGGAGGATTTCTGAATCTGGTGTCGGCGAGATTGACATCGACACGCCCGGATTCAAGGGGATTTACACCAATGCACGAATTGTCTCTGGTGCATCGGTCACGGGAGTCAAAGCAGTTCTATCAGGTGAAATAAACCACTTTGTTTCACCCACGGGCGGGTTCCATCATGCTATGTATGAACACGGCGGAGGTTTCTGCATCTTCAACGATGTCGCAGCCTGCGTCTATGAACTGAAACAGAGAGGTGTTGAGAGAGTCCTCATAGCTGATTTCGACGTACACCATGGGAATGGAACTCAGGAGTATTTCTATGACGACTCTGGCGTGATGCAGATTTCCTTTCATGAGGACCCTGAGTGGATGTATCCTCATGATGGTTTTATTGAAGACATTGGAGTAGGACCAGGTCTCGGATTTAACGTCAACATGCCCTTTCCAATGGACTCTGGCGATGCAGTTTACAGGTATGCCTTCGATAGACTAGTACCCAAGCTAATTCACTATTACAGCCCTCAGTTCATCCTGTTCATTCCTGGCTTCGACGCGCACTACTTGGACAGACTTGCTCACCTCAAACTGACCACTGATATGACTCGCCATATCACGTCAGAGATTCATAGAGCTGCTCATGATTACTGCGATGGGAAGATGGGCGTTATGACTGGGGGTGGGTATCACCCCGATTCTCTACTGTGGGGCATCGGAACTGTGATATCAGAGCTCTCCGGAGCTCCCTATGACCCCCCTCCACAGACACCTCCATTCAAAGACGACAGGGAGACGTGGGATGAGGTAAAGTCGAATGTTGCCAGAGTGGAGGAATTGGTCTTCCCGATTCTTGGTATATAGCCTCAGTCTGTTTCTGCAATCAATCTGCGTGCCAAATCTACTGCGCTCATTGCATCCTTCCCAAACGCATCTGCGCCAGTGTAGTCCACAATGCTCTGATCAATGTCTCCCCCGCCAATCATGACCTTCACTTTTTTCCTCATGCCTGCCTGTTTGAGCGCAGCTATGGTCTTCTTCATGACGTCATGTGTCGTCGTAATCAGACCACTCAGGGCGAGAACCTTAGCATCTGTTTCTCTCAATTTCTCAATGAACTTCTCGGGTGGGACGTCTTCGCCAAGGTCATGGACTTCAAAACCATTGGACTTCAAAAAGGCGACAACGAGGTTCTTTCCGATATAATGTATATCTCCTTGTACAGTGCCGATCACAATCTTTCCGCTATAGCTCGACTTCTGAGATGAGAGAAGGGCCGGCTCGAGCTTCTTCATTGCTCGTTTGAATACATCCGCTGACATGACGAGCTCTACGAGAAAATACTCATTCTTGGAGAATCTTTCACCAACTATGTCCATTCCTTCCTTGAGTTGGCCAAGAATCGTGTGGGGGTCAATACGGCCTGAAATGTACTTTTCAACAAGACGAAGTACCTTTTTGTCATCGATGTCTGCCATAGCTGTTACAAGTTCCTTCACTTCATTTGATGCCTCCAGATGCAATTTAGGACACCTGTGAGTAAGAACAGCGTATCATATATCTTTCCTCATACTAACGCAGTTGAATCAAGAGACATGCCCTCAGAATTCTCGTGGGAAGCCAGGTAGAAATGCCTTGCTTCTCTGGCTATTCTCTCAGCTCTGACCCTGCTTGCCAAAGACAGACGTAATCCTCTTGCACCTTCTCATGACGCATCCAGAATCATGCACGATACATCTGCCGCGGCTCGTAAGCCCGATGGTTCCGAATACTACGACGCGTTTTGGCATATGATTACCTATCCAATCCTGAATCTTGGATGCTGCCTGTCCGGTCTAATGCCTTCCTCTAGAAAAACGCCTGACAGTGCAGTGTCGATCATCGCGATCGATGGAAATACAATTGATGCGTGCTTGATTGGGCCATAGAGTATAAAGTCAGCTCCAAGCACGACAGGCATGAGACTGGAACCAACAAGGGCTGCATCTCTGGCTTCCTTACCGAACTTTGGTACAAGTCCGACCCATGTATTCACTGCATTATGAGCTCCGCACCCTACAGGATATCCCAACTTGCCTTTTGCATGTTGCAGAGCCTTGCTAGCAATACCAAGAGTCAGCATGTCTACGACACCCGTGTCAATCATTATGTTCTGAATTCCGATAGTCAGAGACCTATTTAGCAGGTCTTCTGCAATCCTAAGCCTCTTCTTCGAAGAAGCCATGGACTCGCTGTCAAAGGCCAGAACTACTGCGTTCTTCAGTCCCAGTCCGTGCATTTCCTCGAGGGTGCTAGGATCAGTTTCCGGAACTATTGAGTTGAGTACAACCCGTTCCATTATTCCAAGCTCAGAAGCTCTCTCCAATCCAGCCAGATTCACTTCATTAGAACCTGATCCGTCGATAAGCAGAGGCATCTCTGTGATATTAGAGAGAAATGAAATGTACTCTCTCATGGCATCTGGCGTGGCTCCGACGACATCCAGCATACTGGGGAGACCGGTGGCATCAGATATCTTCGAGAGCTGTTCGAGGGCCTGTTCTACCTCGGCTCTCTGTACTGTCCCCTTCTTGGGATCCTGCACAAGCTTATCCTTGACGTAAAAAATGGAACCAATAAGGACTGTTGGAGTCAGCCCGGGCTGTCCACCAATTTTGATACCACCTATTTCCAATGTCTTCTGAGATGTCGAGTAGTGATACACATACTTGGTCTCCTTTGCTCTGCTCAGACATTCATTTGTGCCTTTAAGCACACAGGTTCTGCTTGAATCTCGCACTATAAGGAAGAGCTCAACATTACTGGATTTCCTTTGAGGACTGAATGTGTTGGTCCATGGAGATGAGTGCCTCTTGGTTCAACTGAAGATGTGGCCTATGGTGTTACGATGGAACTTGCTCAGAGAATAGGAAGTGAATTATCCCAGATAGGTTAACAAGCATACAGTATGATTGGACGCACTCGAGGACACAGAAACGCATTGTGTGGGGTCTGATTCATCATGCCAAGTAAATCAGGAAAGCACACTGGTAAGAAACCTGCCAAAGATCAAACACTAACGATTGATGAAGGGTATGTTCTCAATAGTGATGCCATCGATACAATTTTTGGACTATCACCAAGTGGCATTGTTGTAATAGGGCTTGACTTCGTTATTGAGTATATCAATAATCAAGGCTGCAAGATATTCGGCGCCCCCCGTAAGAATCTGGTTGGCCATGATTTTAGAGACTTCCTGCAGGAGGACACCGTTCAAATGATGGCTGAGCGCTATCAGCTTCGCAGGGAAGGAAAGAATGTACCTTCTGTCTACCCACTCCATATCCTCCGCAAGGATGGTGTGGAGCTGACAGTGGAGGGCCGTGCTGATGTTGTCAAAGGTCCGGATGGGAACCTCAAAACAGTCGCCCATTTCTTGGACATCACACAGATAGAGCGAAGGCAAGAAGAACTCGAGCAGTCGCAGACACGATACCAGACTCTTGTTGAAACCATGAACGAAGGACTCGTCATCGATAATAATGAAGGAATTCTCACCTATGCGAACGATGCCTTCTGCAATATGATTGATAGGTCTCAGGCTGCCATCATCGGAAGACCCTGGATTTCCTTGGTCACTGACATGAGCATGGAACGAATCATGGAGAAATTCGAAGCGCGCAAGAAGGGCATATCTGAGCGATACGAGTTGACGTGGAAAAGCACAACAAGCGCCCTAGTTCCAACCATCGTTTCTGCCAAGCCGCTCTTTGGCCGGAATGGTGATTTCCTCGGAACCTTCGCCGTAGTCACAGAAATCAAGGCGCAGAAAGATGCTGAAGAAACCATTCAATTCTACCTTGATCTCCTATCTCATGATGTCGCGAATCAACTTCAAGTCATAATGACAAGTAGTGGTCTCCTCGAGGAAGAGGTGCCAAAGTCGTATATTGACGATGCAGCAAAGAACATCCTGGATGCTGTCGAACGCTGCAATAGGCTCATAACCAAGGTGAAGAGAGCTGCTCAGATTCGTGAAGTTCCAATATCAAGTGTTGAGCTGATGCAGGTTCTCTCTGAAAAAATCGCTGTGCTCGAAAAGGTGTATGCCGCTAAGGTGCATTTCGAGGGACCAAAGAGGGTTCTCATGGTGGAAGCGGATATGCTATTGGGAGAGCTTCTCTGGAACCTGTTAGAGAATGCCGCACATCACAATCCTACTGAACCTAGGGAAGTCTGGGTTTCTACCAAGGCAAAGAGTGATTCTATTGAACTCTCAATAGCTGATAATGGTCCTGGAATAAGCGATGCCAGAAAGAGAGATCTCTTCACTGAACGAAAATATGGTAGTGGCGTTGGTCTTAGGCTTGTCCGTCAGATGATACGCAAATACGGTGGCTCAATCGAGGTAGAAGATAGAGTGAAGGGCAATTCAAGTGAGGGGTCCAAATTCATTGTTACCTTAAGAAGGTCAAGGAAGAGCAAGTGACGGAGTCGTCATTAGACGTTATTATGGATTCTCTGGTATAGTCCTTCAAAGAAGTCCTTCTTCCTCGTCTTTCCTGCGTTTATCTTGAAGAAGTTCGTTCTTATTCGATAGAGTCTCCGCTTGACCAATTCATAGTCCTTGATGCCTCTCTTTCCGACTGCACTCTCGAGTATTGTTGTGACTGCTTCGGGAAAGTTGTCAATATACTGACACTGCTTGACTTGGATATGAAAGAGCGTGTTTCTCAATATTTCTGTTCTAGAGATACATCTGTTTTCCATTGCGCACAGGTCCCACTCATATAGGATGAGTTCCTCTAATAAGAGTTCTAATAATCGCGTTACAGCATCTAGTAATACTCTTCTCAGGTTTTGTGTCAATATGGTTGAAGTTTTAATGCAGAATGTAGATAACGATGTGAGTTCGATTGAACCATGCGAATCGCTTCTGTCATTGATATCAGCCTTGTCGATGTTCCCAAGATCCCCGTGACTGTGATTTTCACTGCTGGGTGCAACATGGACTGCCCCTACTGCCAGAATGCTGAGATAATACCGCTCAAGTCAGGAGCTGCGATGAAGATTCCCGAGATTGTGGAGCGAGTGCGAGGAAGTATGAGCGATGGTTGCTGTATCACTGGCGGAGAGCCAACCATCCATAGAGACCTGCCAGACCTGCTGAAGGCATTACGAGACGCTGGAACGGGCCATATCAATCTGAACACACAGGGTACCGTGCCTAATGTATTGAAGAAGTGTTTGCCCTATCTCGATTCCATATGGTTCGATGTGAAGACAGTTCCAGAAAGATATGCAGAAGTCACCCGTGCAAGGAGTGACCCGTGGCCACGTGTGCTGAAAAGCATAAAGCTTCTTCTTGATTCAAGCGTCGCGTTTTGGCCTAGGACAACTTATGTTGGTCGCTGGATGCACCCCGAAGAGATAGAGAGGATCGCCTATCTTCTAGTTGATTTGGGATTTGAGGGAGCATACCTGGTGCAGAACTACGTCCGCTCGTCAGGGACTCGAGAATCAGAAACTGTAGACTTCGAGGGACCTTCAATTCACGAAATAGAACAAATCAGGGAGAGACTTCCCCCTACAATCCGTCTAAATCTAGAATGGCGCTAGCTCATCCGAATGACACACAGACAACCTTTTAAATGCCCTCGGGGTCATCTTGTTTTGACCACGCCAGAACCTAGGTGTTAGTCCCCTGGAGTGTTGACTTATCATGTTTCCAACGCAGAGTATGGGCTACGACCGAGCAATAACTGTCTTTAGTCCCGAAGGAAGATTGTATCAAGTAGAGTATGCGACCGAAGCAGTCCGTCATGGACCGCTAGCTGTGGGAGTCAAGGCAGTCGATGGTGTTGTACTGGCGGGAGAGAAGAGATCCCCTCACGTGCTAGCAGACCTTGATACCCTCAAGAAGCTCTTACTGATTGATGACCACGTGGGATGTGCAATTGCTGGCCTTCATGCAGACGCAAGGAAGCTCATTGACCAAGCAAGAATTCAGTCTCAAATAAACAGACTGAGCTATGATGAGCCGATCTCTATTCAGTCTCTTGTGGTGAATATCTGCGATACAAAACAGATTCACACTCAGTATGGGGGAGCTCGCCCATTTGGAGTTTCTCTCCTGGTTGCAGGTGTTGATGATAATGGTCCCCAATTGTACACTACTGACCCATCTGGTTCATTTTGGGGTTGGAAAGCTGCAGCGATTGGAAAGGAGTCTGATGTAGTCCGTGACTTCTTCGCTGAGAACTACAAGGATAATATGAAACTGGATGCTGCATTGAACCTTGCTCTAAAGGGTCTGTTGCGGTCAGAGGATCTCTCCGCACTGAACGCGGCAGAAAAATCCAAGACAATCGAGATTGGAAAAATAAGCACGACTGACAAGTTATTCAGGATCCTTCCACAGAGTGAAGTAGAGGTCATACTTGCAGCGCTCTAGTACTCATTCATTGGCACAATCAGAAACCTGTTTCTCAGCGGTTGGTCTGCTCGACAAGTTTGTCAACGATTAAACCTGCGACATCTAGTCCAGTCACACTGGCGAGTGCACTCCATGATGGCGCAGCATTTGCCTCTATCACGCATGGTCCATCTGGCGTTTCGATTATGTCTACTCCTGTGTAATCGAGATTCAGCACCTCTGCAGTCTTTATTGCGCACTCCTTGTACTCCGGTTCAAGCTGCATGACCACAGCCTCTCCTCCACCGTGAACGTTTGTACGCCATTCTCCGGGAATATCGTGTGGAACATATCGATACATCGAACCAATCACCTTCCCCCCAATGACAAAAGCTCTGATGTCCCTGTTGGGCTTCTCTATCATTTCTTGGACATAGAGTACTTGACCGAGCTGATGAATGAATTTCATTGCTCGGTACGTCAATTCCTCATTCTCTGCATGGATCGAGCCCATTCCTCTGGCCCCAATCATAGGCTTGATTACTACATCCCCCACCTCATCAACGAATTTCACCGCTGCGTCGAGATTTTCTCCAATGAATGTCCTTGGTACTCTGATTCCTGCTTTACTCAGCGCAGTCAAGGTGGCATACTTATCCTTCGCCCGCCTGAATGAGTATGCTGGATTCATCACATAGATACCAGCATTCTCAAAATGCTCAAGAAGGCTGATTCTATATGTGACCTGCTCACCTGTTCCGAATCCGATTGTGCGAACCAGAACGCCGTCCATGTTGGAAACGTCCTCTTCATCAAGGTAGGTGAACTTGTCTGGAATTTCAGCTGAAACATCGGGCAATCGAAAGGGCTTTGGCTCATGCCCCTTTGCCTTCATGGCTTCGATTAGACCAGCTGTTGCCCAGTTGTTTATGTTCTCGTGATAGACTACTCCAAAGAGACGACCAGGCATAGAATACACCTCTACTCTGCTGTACTGCGTACGGTGTCTTCTTGTTTAAAGAGATATCCAGAAGACATCATAAGTAGGTAAAGGCTAAGAGCATTGGAGCAGTTCTGATTATTCGAGATTCACTGTCCCCGAATCAAGCGACCTGAAGAAGCGTGTCGAGAAGGATGATTAACAGAATAGTCGAGATTTCTGAAGAGCTTTCGAGAGAAGGAAGAAAGGACCCCGATCTGGTTTCCCGTATGGAAATCGCTCTTCAGGGGCAGTTCCCGCAGTTCCTCATGATATCTCCAATCAACAGAAGCTCTCAGGACCTGCAGCTTTTTGGCATGACCATGGGCGACGTATTCCATGGCACACGTGTTCCAGGGATGCCTCTTCTCACACCAGAGCGTTCCAGAATTCTGTATGGGGGTCCTATAGCCTACAACCACGAATTTCCTGATAAGAGAGGTGTCATTCTGACCTTTGAGCAGGATGAGCACGAGAATGTAATCAAGGAGTCACTGGATAACCTCGTGCGTCATCCTGACATGAAGGGGATTCCCATAATTGTATTTCGAGTTGACTACGAACAAGGTAGAGCCCGTATTGTGGTTCATGGGAAGGGGAGGAACTATGAGGCTGAGAATAGGTTGCTTTCACGATTGCGGCGACCGGGCAGTATGGATACAAGTACCCTCGTCTTATTATGTTCAGACTCGAGAATTCGGCCACCCGTCACTCCAGAAGGGGTTCCCTTGGCGATTCAGACACTTGGTGGGTATGTTCCGAGATATTCCGGAGCAGATGATGAAACACTCCAACTTGCTGGCTTCCTTGCTGAGTGGCTATCTCCGGATGCTGCATCCCGAGAAATTCTCATCGTTGCCCATGGCAATTTCGAGGGAGAAGGGCCCTCATGTGGTGCAGGACGGGCATGCCTTAATCCTGAATCTGTGAAGAATCCTTTTCTCCGTTCGGTCATGACTGAATTACAGCAGGCCGCCCTGCCCTTTGAGCCTCATGAGTCCAAGAACGCAGAGGAGCGTGTGAAGTCACTCTCTCTGGCTATCAGGGAAAATCTTCTCAGCTATCCTGCCGTGCAGAGTTTTTCGGAATCACGTCCAGCCCATTTCATTGACATACTCCTGATGGATACGGTGTCGAATGTCTTGTCAGCTGCAAATCTGAATCCCTAAAAGTGACCTGTGTAAGAAACAATAAGATCACGATACGTATCAAAATCAAGGATGAACGAGTTGAATTTGAACACAGGAACTACTGGCACGCCCTCATGGAGCTCCACCTCTTCTACCAACCAGGTCACTAGAATGGGAAAGAATTCATATTCTCCGGGCACGATGGGCCGAAGCCTTTTCGACAGCTGTTCATGCTGAGCCAATAGTCGCATCGTCCTCTCTTTCTGTTTCTCTGCCGCTGCGCGCAAAGCCGATGACTTTCCTCCTCTAATACCCCACATCTTTGCATCGACTGAGAAGACCGACCTGTCATGGATGCCTATGACATCTATCTCCATGCCTCTGGCAGAGGAGTCACCCCTTCTACGAAAACTCTCCGTGCAACGGAAGCCATTCTCGTCCATGATATTGGCAATCAGACCCTCAAAGTCCTTCCAAGTCAGCAGACCGATGACTTCTGCTATATCTACGCCCTTCGCAATTACGGCCATAGCAATATTGATTCTCTTCTCTCTATCAACAATGATTCTCTGCTCCGAATCTCTGGACAACCCGAAGCGCTCCAGCATGTCTTGTTCTAGATTTACCTCATGAGAGATTATGTTGTTCTCCTTTGTCTGTCTGAGAAGCTCCAAGGCTGCGTTGTTGAAATTGGTCTTCATACTACGCACCCTTCTATCGAGTTAGTTTATAACTTGAGTTGGTGACAGAAGTGTAGGTGGGTTCATGTCAGAGGCTCAAGAAGGTTGGCAAAGGGTTCTGAAGGCTTTTGATGACTGGATATACTACGAATCATCAGAATTTGGCCCATACACCGGATATTTCTCACTGGAGAATTTTCGAGACCTCATGCATGGCGAGAGAGTTGGCTGGATGCGTTCTATGTATGAGAATATCATCCCTGGTCGTGTGGAGAGATGCAGGGATGCCGCAGTCGCGTTTGAGGACTTCATGCCATTTATGCCGGACCCTGATGCTCGTGATGTTGTACAATCAATGATTGACCTTGCTCAGGTCATCGTAGATTCCATGCTGACCATGAGTGACACGTTTCATAGCATGATGGAAGAGTACGGATCCAGTGGATTCGACGAGGTAGTCCCATACTTGTCCAATCTTGCAGAGACCGAGGAGAGTATTCGTCACCATATGAGTCTCTTCAGCGAGGGATTCACAAGACTGAGGAGCTTGGGCTTGGAGATGCCTGATATGGAATCATAATTCTCTGGGCGCAGGTGTAGCAAGACTTAAGACAAGAGAGACGCCGTTTTATCTGACCCACAACAACGTGAGGTGAAAATCACAATGGGTACCGAAACAAACTACAAAGCCCATCATTATCGGGTCTCAGACGCGAAAGGTGACCGCCAAGTTATGGCAGGTGACCGTGTTCTCGAGTGACCCTGAGGTCTTTCATACTAGTTATAGCAGTCTCTTGGCAACTCTTCTGCAATTAGCTGATGCTAGATTGAGTGCCACACAAAAGCTGGTTCTGACAATAGCTCACGGGTTGCTCAAGAATAGTGACCTTACTGTCACAGCGCTGGCAGACCAAGTCTCTCGAAGATCTGATATCCCGTACAGCACCGCAAAGTGGAATCTGCGTGCTCTCAAGGAGATGGGCCTTTTGAAGGGCGGTGATGTGTGCTCCAAAGGAGAAAACGCTTGCCTGACGTCTGAAGCACGAATGCTGGCAGACTATTTTGAGCGAAACCAATAGGAAGAAGGGGCATTCGAAGCCCCTCGTTTTTTTATATCAAGTAATCGCTGGAAGACGAATCTCTCGAACGCTTCGCTCTTGGTTTGGTCTATGTGATTTCATATGAACCTCGGTATAGGTCTGGGGAATCAACCACTTCAAGCAACTCCTCTCCTTTCATAAAGTTGATAAACACGTTACAGGAACGGGTGAGTTATTCGGGCAGGTTTCGCCAATGACCAGTCTTACAGTCGAGCAGCTCCAGCCATGGTACAAGAAACAGCTCACAAGAAGATCCGCTGAATTCATCAAACAGGCTGAGAGAATCTATAAAGTCGTTGAACGAGCACTCAAGGATGTCCAAGAACTTGTGAAGGCATTCGAAGTCGAAGGCGAAGATGACCCCGAATCCACCGGCATTGCGGCCAGATTTGGCATGAAGCTCAAGGAGATTGTTTCCGATTTCTACGTTGAGAAGGAAATCACCTACGAAAGTACTGAAAACATGCAAGGTGAGATACAACGATTCATCCAGGAACTCTGGGGTGCCGGAGCCCGCTGGATCAGGAGAATGGACAAACGCCACAAGGCAACGATAAAGGCGCTCGATGAGTCAATGAAGGAACTTGCAAGAGAGATGAAGCGGATTGGCAAGCTTCTCTATGACTATGCCTGGTTGAAAGATATTGAGCGTATTGGTGGTCGAATTACCACACTGCACGACCTCACTTTCAGTAAGGAGGTGTTCGAGGAGCAGATTGGTACCGTACGATTGAAGATTCAGACCGCTGAAAGTGATTTTCAGAATACTAAGCGTGCATATGACCAGTTTTTGGAGACATCGAATGTTGCGGAATTGCTCAGCCTAGACGAACAAGCACAGCGCATTTCGAGTCTGCTTCGAATGAAACTCAATCCGTTGAAGAAACAGGTGAGGAAATTCCTGCAGGTTGACACAGGTGTTCGGGTGGGTCCATCAGGCCAAATCGCTCTAACTGAGTACTTCGATGACCCATATGCCGCAATCGTAAAGGAGGCTGAGGGCTATCCGGGTCTTCTAGAAGGTCTCAAGGGTGTCGAAGAAGCTATTGAGGCTGACAAGTTGGACCTGAAAGATCGACTTGGAAGACGTGCTGTGGAAGAGATCGAAGCCATTCGAAATGGAGGCCTTCAGGAGCTCCAGACCCAAGCAAAAGACGTCGAAGCGAAAAGACATACCTACGCTGGGTCTGATGTGTACAAGAGAAGCGAGCAACTTCAAGCAGCGCTCAACGAGGCTCAGAAGAACCTAGAATACCATAAGAACGACCTGCTCAGAATCCGCGATGATCTTGAACGTCAAATTACAAAGGTGAAAGAATTCAAGTCACGCATCGAATCTGAAGTACTCGAGGCGTTTGGTGAGAAAGTCACGATAGAGCTTGAAGTCTCACTTGAACCGCTCATCAAGATGTGCGTCATTGAATAGGTGAAGGCCGGGTATCTTGCGCGTATTAGTCACATCAGAGAAAGACCCTGCTAGCCAGACAATCAAGAGAGTACTAGTGGATGGATATGGCTTCTCACCGAACGGCGAGTACTTTGAGAGCAATCCCATCCTCTCCCACAATGACTCTACAATACTTATCACGACCAGCCGCGATATGATATTCTGCGACCATCTTGAGTCGCATTTCTCTGCGGAAGCATTCATTTTCTGTTCACGCCATCGAGCCGAGTCAGCCAAGCCAGCCCTGCTTGTACATAGCACTGGCAATCTCGGCAGTGAGGCTCTATTTGGTGGTCATCCCTTTCAGGTATCTGTGTCATCCCCGCAACTGGTTGCGGCGGCACTCAAGAGGCTATCAGTCGAAAAGATCCGACGGTCCTTGACGGAATTTGATGTTTCACTTGAGGTTACACATCATGGCCCTACTTCTCTGAACACTCCTATTGTGTTTGTGGAGCTGGGCAGCACTGAGGAATACTGGGTCCACAATGAGGGAGCACGAGCAGTCGCGGCTGCCATAATGGACTGCACTAAGGAGCCCCTGCTTGGTGAAGCAGCTATCGGTTTTGGTGGAACGCATTACGCCAGCAAGTTCAACAAGCTCGTTCTTGAGAAGGGCTACAAGATTGGTCACATTGCTCCAAAATACTCCCTTAACGAACTGACTCTAGATGTCATCAAGCAGATGATCACACGAACAACCGGCTGTGTGAAGAAAGCGATTGTTGATTGGAAAGGAATGAATGCTGAGAATAAGGAGCATCTATTCCCTCTTCTTGACGAGGCAGGACTCCAGATGGTCAGCGATAAGGATGCCTGATGTCGGTACACTACCGTAGAAGAACTGCTCCTTAGACCTTTCAACTGATGTTACTACACTCCCGAAAGGCTAATTACAGTCCTTTGATAAACCCCAAATACCACCATCCAGTTGGGAATGATATGTGCCCTGAAGACAATGCTGTAATAGGCGAAATCTTGGAGAAAGTGGGCACGCTAGCAGAAGAACTCGCGAGCATTCGGAAGGACCTTGGTGCGCTAGGTTCGATTCCAGGAATTGCAAAGAAAGTTGATGGTCTAACAAGCTCAGCAAATGAGATCAGTAAGACAATGCAGGGTATTCATGAGTCCAAAGAATACGAAGTCATTATCAAGAAGCTTGATGACCTTCTGATAAGTCTGTCCGAACCTGAAGTCATAACCAAGAAACTCGACGACCTTCAAGGATACGTAGCTGGTCTGTCTGGAATAGAAGAAAAGGTCGAAGACTTGTCAAGGGCATTCCAAGAGACTCAAGAAATAGTTGGCATCATTGTTCGCCAGCTTGATGACATTGAACGCAAATACAATCTTTCCATCGATAAGATAAGCGAAACTGCAGATACTGTTGCGAGAATCGCTGAAGGCGCTTCATCTACGCCAACAAGAGCAACAGAGAGGAAGACACACAAGAACGACGAAGAAGCTGTTTCTGTGCCTGAGAAGAAAGTACCTGTTCCCAAGGCTAGTCTTCCGTCAACAATCGATGCGCTAATGGATCGATTATTGAATCTAGTTAATCCACAGACTGAAGCTACGAAGATGGGAGAGGCTCTCGAGGATGTCCGTGATGAATTGACCTCGATGATACAGGGTCACACCCCCGTGCTATTCCAATTTGGGAAGAAGGCACGAGAGCTCAAGTCGTACCCACCTACAGCCACTCTCAACGAGAACGATATAGCCAGTCTGAACAAAGACATCAAATCTTGGACAAGCAAACTCAAAGAGATTGCAAAGAGCTCGTAAGTAGGACGCACCCTTCGAGAATGGACCTATCACGCCTCTTGTCTGATTATCATCCCGGTTTTTCTAGCATAGGTTTATCTCCAAAATCTGCAATTGCGCAATTGAACATGCCTGGGGTGATATTGAGTCCCTAGGTGAACGGAGCTCGAAAGATTCGGCTCTCTCATCATCTTCAATGGACGGTGGCAGCCATGGAATTACCAAAGCACAACAACGAACTTCAACAGAGAATTCAATTGCTCGATGCAGCTGCAGATCAGCAGCTGGCAAAGGAACTAATGGAGTTGCATCAGGTCAAATGCACTGAGTGCCAAGAAGATCGGCTCAGATGTGCGACTCGGCCGGCCTGCATGACTCGCAATTTCCTCAACACTCTCATAGAAATTGGCGTCGAAGTCAGCGATATGCCAGCTTTCTGCTACAGCGTGAACCTTGATCAAGTCCGCCGCCTTATTCTAGAGAAGAAGGGCAAAAAGATGCTGGATCGTAGGCTCCCGATAAAGGACCTCCTCCAGACACTGGGAATCAGTTCAATCAGGCATTTTACAACCAAGTTCAAGAAAGAATGGTCTAATTTCTCTTCGGTCAACGAAGGCAATACGATGCTTGTGACCGGGAACGATCTGCTGTTTCGCTTCGATTTCGTTCGCGGAATAGTAACGATCAATCCTACCAAGGATCGAATCAATACACTCGGCGTTTTCAAGCTCTACTGCCAGTTGTTCTCAGAGAGGTATCAGGTGAAGTCAACAGTGAAGGATGTGACTCCGAATTGGTGGATCCTCTCAGTTGAAGCTAGCCGTCCTGACTCTGCAGCTCTCAGAGCTCTACAGAAGAGTGAAACAGCTAGTGCTTTCGAAGCGACTTATCTTAAGGAAACTGAAGGCTCAGCCCAGATACAGATAGAGGTCATTCTTGATTCTGATGCGAAGTATCTGGAAGCAGAACGCCTCGATGAGATGTTTGCGAAAGTAAGCAAGATTAGCAGCACAGCTTGAGGAACAAATCAACAGTTCAGACGAACATACACTGCGGTGGGATGCACAAATGAGTGACGACATAGTAAGTAAATCGGTGCCTATTCTCAGGGATAGCCTCGGTCTGACAGATGCAGAGGCAAAAGCAATCGTGCCAATCTACCTGGGAGGCAACATGACTGCCGGAGGAGTTGCTCTTCTTACAGGAGAGAAACTCGCTACGGTTCAGAAAACCCTTGGTCGCCTTACGAACAAAGGTCTGATCAAGCAGATTGATGGGATAGTTCCTGTCTACAGAGCCTTGTCGCCTGTTATGGCTCTTTCAGGGCCTCTTGGAGATTCTCTCAACGATGTGAGGGCTCTCACAAGTGACTCAGAACAGGTATTCTCTTCTAGAGTGAAGGATACTGAGTCCGTGGCTGAAGATATCATAGGCTCCCAGACCAAGTCTCTGGACGAAATGAGGGCGGCTCTCACATCATACGAGAACGAAGTCCTAGAGCTCGTAACAAAGCAGGTCGAGAATGTAGTATCGACCGCAACGAGCACGATGACTGGATTCTCAGATGAGATTGAGCAGGCGATGAATGGTCTCGACGCCATCCTCGAAGAGAGCCTAGGAACGAAAATGCGCGAGCTACAGACCGAGATCGATAAGGCTCAACTAGCCATGGACAAGGATCTGAAGGTACAGGTTCGCGAATTCGATGGATGGCTCAAGACTGAACGAAAGGGAGCCTTGGGGTCCATCAAGGAGTTCGAAACAAAGTCTGCTTCTATTGTTGAATCCGCTAAGGAGGCTGTGACAGCAGCACTCTCAACATCTTCAGACCAGGTCCAGAATCTAGCACGAGAGATTTCTGGAAAACTGGCCTCTATGGCATCTACCGCATCTGATGACGGCATCGCAGTGATCAATAATGTTTCAGCAGAGATTTCGCAATTGCTCAACCTTCTCGATAGTGAACTATCACAAGCATATCTCGCGGGGCAGGAATCATTAAAGGAAGTAGTCACTCAGGCACGCAGTGTTTCCAAGGAATACGGTGAGTTTGCACAGAATCGTATCGGTGCTGCAGTAGAGATTGCAGATTCTGTAGGCGGAATTGTCGACGATTGGAAGAACGAAGTCTCGGGATTCATGGAGGTTGCATCCCAATCTGTGACATCCCAGCTGAATCAGGTTGCTTCCACAGATGCATCCTATCTTGAAGTGATGAAGAACTCCCTTACATCACACGTCGAGAGAGTCAACGAATTGCTAGCTGAAGAATACGGTGGGCTCTCTGCCCTTGTTACCTCTCTTGGGAGCGAGACAGAGACAACACTCTCAGACACTCGTTCAATGGTACTTGAGCTTCTTCAGGCGCAGAATGATGAGGAAGAGAAAGACTGTGATATCGCCGCAGACAAGCTAAACGCGGAACTTGATAACTGGGTCAGCGATTCAGTCACCTCCATAGAAAAGAAGATGAAAGACACGTCCAAGGATGTTTCAACCATCCTAGATACAGAAACCTCTGAACTGAACTCCATCTCCAAGACGATGAATAGTCGACTGAAGTCCGCTTTCAATTCCGTCATAAAGAGCACAGCCACAAAGAATGAAACGCTTCTTACATCGGTGAAGAAGACAAGTCATGACTTCGAAGCCGATATAGAAAGCAGACTCGAGGAGTTGATTGGTAGCTACACGACAGCAACGGAAAAGCAGGTCCGCGAGTCAAAAGAACTGTATGAGGGTTTGCGTGAACGTTTAGATGGCCGAATGTCGGAGTCCGTTTCTGCAATCAATTCTCAAGCTGACAGGATTCAGAAAGATATCACTAACACAATAGCTGAACAGACCAGTAGAATCGATCAACATGCACTGGGTATCAAAGAGGAATTTCATAATCGGTTAGAAGAGATCACGAACCAATTTCTGTCGCTGACGCACGGCCTTGAGGCAACATTCAATGGTCTCTTGTCATCTCAGACCATTGAGGCACGTGATCTCATTGCATCAGCTCATTCAGAGTTCCGATTCATTATGAAGAACGAGGTCACCACGCTCAAGGACGACTCACTGAAGATACAGCAGGAATACTCCACTGAGCTTGCCCTGAAGATTGATGATGTTGCATCCTCTGTTGCCGCTGTAAAGAAAGCCCTCAATGAACTCTCAGTTCAAAAACGCTTTGAGATATCTGAAAGTATGGCGAAGACACTTGCAGACCTCGAGTCGTCCATCAGGAGCACTGAGGAGAGTCTACGCGACATCGAGTCCGGAACTATTACCCAGTTCATCGAGAATATGGATCAGGTCTCTGAAGAGTTCAAAGTCACTGTGGCTGGTGCACGTGATAGTGTAGCTGAACGTTTGGATAGCGTGAAGGATGTGGCCGCAGCGTCACTGGCAAAGAGTTCAGCAGCAGCGAAGTTGGTTGCTGATGGATTCATAGCTGAACAGAAGGATATCAGACAACGACACCTTGCTGAGGCGAGCAAGAAGATGAATAGACTTGCCACCAAGAGAGGGAAGGACTCCTCAGCATCTATCGAAGCGTTCCAGAAGCTACTCTCGGAACGTCAGACGAGTAGTGTGAAAGATAGAAGCACTGCGAAGGATGAGGTGTATGCAGCAGTAGAAACGCGTAGGTCTGAGGTTGCCAATGCATTTGACGCAGCAGCAGTATGGGTCGATTCATCTGTGTCCAATGTTGCCACCTCACTTGATGCCTTTGGCACCAAATTGACGAATGAACTTACTCTAATGCAGAAAGGTCTCCAGAAAGCTGGAGCTGAGGCGGCATCGGCAATCCAGGAGCGTGGCGAGGCTGATATCGACAGCTTCCAGGAAATCGCCTCTGCACTCATAGAAAACACTGAGTCGATTGTGAAGGCACGAATAAACGAATTTGGAGATAGTTGTTCAGATGCTCTTGCAAAGAGCAATGACTCCTTTACGTCCATGCCAACCCGATTGAGTGAGGACATCAATGGAATGGAAGATGAAACAGCAAAGAGGACCACCCAAGACTACTCGTCCATCTCAGGTGACCTTTCCAGTTATTTCACCGAATGCATCCGTAGTGCTGAGTCCGCATCTGAGGGCTTCAAAAACCTTGTTGACAATACCTCGAACACTCTGACGAAACACCGTGATGAGGTGTTTGAGGAGGTGCAAAAAAGCACCGACTTGGCAAACCAACATGCGTCTCGCAAGTTTGAAGCAATCGGTTTGGATCTCAAGACCCAGCTAAGTGGTGACTCATCACGTTTACTGGAGAAAGCACGACTGACATTCACTGAAAAGAGCAAAGAAATCACTGACATAGTAACAACGACAACCAATACCATTAATGAGGAAACCTCCCCTCTGAGAGAGAATCGCAACAAGGCACTCTCTCTTTTTGGAGAGTCTAGCGAAAAAACACTCAGAAGATGGTCGACGGATCAGAAAAACCAGATCTCTTCATTGAAGGAGCGAATTCTTGAAGCAATCATGCGTGTCACCGGGAAGACAGAGGAAACTATCAAGGTTCTCAATGCCATCAATGACATTGGCGATGAGATCATCAAGAGCCCATCAAAAAGGACCTGGTATGTATCGGGCAAAGAAGAAGCCTGCGCACATGTAACAGATATGGCAGATAGAGCCGAAGACTCAGTCGTCATCTCTATCATCGATCCCTCCTGCCTGGACTACAAGAAGCTGGCAAAGGTCAAACATGCCAAACGTCGTGTGCTTGTTGTTCCAGAGAGCGAAGAACCAGATCCGAATCTATCTTCCTTGGAAGGTTGGAGAATCTGGCAGACCCGAACCCCGATGTTCCTCTCCATAATCGACGATAGAGAGCTACTGATTGGAGGTGCGACCGCGACCGAGGATTTTGTTGCTCTGATTTCAGAGGATGAGACCTATGTCCGACTCTACCATGACATACTTGGTCCTCGACTGGTGAGGGGCAGAGTGAGCTAAAACTCGATGGCATAGATGATGGCGTCTTCATCGTCATAGTATCGTTCTGCTCTATCGACCGCCATCATCCCTGCCCTGCTATAGAGGTTTCTTGCGCTCTGGTTGCTTTCGCGCACTTCGAGTTCACACATCTTCATCCCCGCCTCGCACATGCCTCTGAGTGCATGATCTAGCAGAAGTTTGCCATTCCCTTTGCTACGTTCGTCCTCACGGACTGCCAGATTGAGTATGTGCCCAGACTCATCGGAGAACGATTCTTCCCAGATGATATACCCGATGACCAATCCTTGACGGGTCATCACCTTCATATGAACGAGGACATCTTCGTCTACTTTGTACTTGCCCCTACAGAGTACTATTCTAAGGAATATTTCCTTGCTCCATGGCACAGGAAAACAACTGTTTTCGATATCGATGACTTGATTGAGATCTTCAATCTGAGGTAGCCGCATCAGTCTGTCTTCCATCTCATAGCCCTTCAAAGCGAATCACATTCTCTCATTCGACTAGTCATTTGGAGTGACGTTGTTTCCACAGAACGGGCAGAATGACGAGCCTACTGGAATTGGTCTGGAGCAATAGGCGCACTTCAAGCCTACCGGAATAAAGCTATCTTGTGCACCTGTAGCATATTGAGACTCCGCCTTGGAAGCAGACATTGCTGTCGCACGCGCTGCAACGATGAAAAAGACAAACGCTAGAGCAATCAGAAGGCCAAAGCCAAGAGAGCTGGAATCTCCAATCAAGAAGAAGGGGAAGATGAAGAACACACCTCCTCCAGATAGATTGCTGGAAGAAAACAACAGGATGGCTCCAAGTGCAATGAGAAGAAATCCCAAGGGAAGTAGACTCTGGTTCCAGTGCATAGTCAATCTAGTCCTTTGACTGCTATTCCAGCATTCCTCGGCTCTTCATCTGTTCGACGATCTGACTGTACTTCTGATTGTTGCCTATCATCTCATTGACTTGAGTTTCCATAGAGTGTGATCCTGGCAATAGAAGCACACTGATTTTGCTGCCCGGATAGACTGATTCAAGACGATGTCGAATCAGGACGCCAATCAGTCCACCCATCGGACAATATGGGGCAGTTGGTCTGAACTGCACACGAATTGAGTCATTATCAACGTCGATGTATTCCTGCTTCACTATCGACATTTGTGGGTCAGTAATCGATATGGGGTGCTCAGGATCCATGACGGGCTCCAATGCTTTGAACACTTCACCGACTGTTGCCATTATATTCCCCAAGACTAGGTCCCCTTTTCGACCACTTAATAATCTATGGCTCTAGCTACCTTTCACGAGCAGTTCTGGGTCGTCTACATTAATTGGCGCAAGGTATATCTGATATAGGAATCCCTTTATCGCGTCGGGTAATGCAGGAATAACGTTCAGAGAGAAACCACCAGTTGGGGGTACCAAAAACCATGTCGCCCGCCGAAAAGAAAGCCAGCAACAAAATCAAGAAGTATCTGTTCAAGATAACAGTTGTCGGCCCAGATGACAAGCTTCTCATGGATGTTCTTTCATTATTCGATGATCCCGTCGTATCAGTCGATGGGATTCGAATCGGATCAACTGAGGTGGATGTTGACACCTCTGAGATTCATGCTGTCTTCATGTCGCCAAGGCACTCTGCTCTGGATGTCCTTCTCACCCTGACTTACAGAGGTGCAAGTGGTGCCATCATTGTGCTCAGAGAACCTGATTTGGAGCTGGAGCGACTATATCGAGATGAAGCTCGGACGAACCTAGGTGCAGATATATCCATGCGCACCGTGACTACAGGCTCCTCAATAGATGATTTCAAGCGAAATGAGATTCATCATCTCTTCGAGGAAGTCGTTGTGGACATTTTGAAGCGCAAGACTCGAAAGGGGAAGTAGTACAAACCTTTTTTTCAGTCCTGATACCACTCTAGATTGGTGTCCACGGTGAGCTCGGATAATAAGAGAAGCGACGAATACTGGATGGGCGTGCGCGATGCACTCAGAATGATAGATATCTTCAACAAGTGGGCTGTGAGAAATCCCACTCGCGCGAAGAGTCTTGAAGATTTCATTAACGATGGGCTCATAGCAGCCGCCAAGCGATGCGAGTCTTGTCTCCGAGAGAAACTAGGGATTAGTTTCCTCAAAGAAGAGCCAGCTGAAGATGTTCCTCCTTTGGTTGAGTCACCAGCTCCCGAACCAGCGGCTCCTCCTGACTTTGAGTCTGCACCAGACGAGATTTTCGACGCACACAGTGAATCTCCTCCAGATACCGATTTTGAGGTTGCTGTAGAGTCTGTGGACTATTCCTCCGAACAGGAGATTCACATCGAATCAGAAGAGCCCACCATATCTATCGATACTGTCGAACGGTTAGAGGAAGAGCCCATGGACGATATTGTCATTGAGGGTCCACAACGTGATTTCTCGACAGATTTCGTTCTTGTCGAGCCATCACCGCTTTCCGTTGATGCTGACGAAATAGAACCCGAGAGACCGGAAGTCGATGAATCATTACGTGAGTCTGACCTCGAAGAACTCGTTCATTCGGATGAATTAGATCTGGAACCAGAAGATGATGAGAGCCGGCCGACATTCACATGGGCTGATTATGAGGCTGCAATCACGCCTGCTCCTGAACCAGAGCCATTAGAGTCTGACTCTGTTGAATCCACGATTAGAGAAGGTGATTATGAAGTGCCTCCAATTGAGGACCGAAGTTCTCCAGATGACGAAGCCTTTGGGGGACCTCCTGAGCCTTCTGAAGCACCCAAGGGATGGAGCACATATGATGAATCGGCCATCGCCAGTGAGGAGATTCCTGATGAATCCTATGATACCAAGGATGAGGTTGAGATGGATGATTCAGAAGTGTCCAAACCCAGTGAAGCCGCAACACCAGTCACCGAACCTCCTTCTCCCCCGCCGCCGCCTGAAACCGAGGAGGATGAAGAGGAGCGACGACGAAGAGCACGAAGGCTGTTTTTCGGAACCTGATCAGCTCTTGAGAATCTCCTCATAGAGCTGGACCGCTTCTTTTGCGGTACTGACGCCTCGTACGATGGCACTGCCTGTAGACATTAGGGTGATCTTGGAACCCGAAGGTTTCTGGATTATCAGGACTTTCTTGCCTGACTTGACGGTATCCTTAGAATCAAGATGCTGTGATATGGCTCTTAGGTCTAGATTCATGATTGTCGGAGGTGAGATATTGAAGTCATTAGTGCATAGAGCAGTGACAATAAGCCCTTTGCCTCTTCGTGCCTTTGTGACATCTGGTTGTGAACACTGTGAACAATCGGGGATACGTCCGATATCAAAGAAATCAAAGCTGAGAGAGGCTGAGTCAATTGTCATTAGTCGATTTGCAAGAGCGGGCTTCTTTCGTGTTGCAAGAAGTATTGCTTCATTTACCTCTACAGCCGCAGCAAGTGAGAGAAGAGTGGGAGACACGCCGACTTGTACACATGTATTGTCGGGATTGTCTTCTGCATCACCCATCAAACAATGAAGGCATCCTGTCTCACCTGGAATGAATGTTGAAAGGTTCGCATAGTATTCTATGGCTCCTGCGAATACATAGGGAATCTTCAGCCTCAGGCTTGCTCTGTTGATGATCCTGCGAGTCTTGAATGAGTCAAGTCCATCGACTATGATATCAGTTCCTTCCAAGAGCTCCATCACATTTTCATCTCGGATTGAAATAGAGAATGGTTCGAACGCTACTTCGGGGTTCATAGAAGCAAGGTTCTTGGCTGCCACAATTGCCTTGGGCTTTCCGATATCCTTTGTGTTGTAGATGGTCTGCCTCTGTATGTTGGACAGTTCGACAATGTCCCTGTCTATGATTCTTATTGTTCCGAATCCAATGGCCGCCAAGAGTCGAAGTGCAGGGCTCCCTAGTCCTCCGGCTCCAACGACTGCAACAGTAGATTCCATGATTGCTTGCATATCTTCCTCTGTGAAGTCCCTGAGGGCAAGCATCCGGGAGTATCTCTCCCTCTGATTCTTAGTGAGTTTCATCTCTTTGAAACATGATGCAAAGCACTCACTTAAAGCCTTGGACAGCAACATCGGGTAGCATGGTGTTCACATCTGAGGTGTCAATAGGTGTGCGCAGGAGCCCAACGGAGGCGCTGGATGTGGCGCTCTCAGGGCTACGTACTCCACTAGAAGTGCCACGCGGTCCAACACAAGTTGTGATCAAGCCATCGATTTACGACCCAAAACTAGTAGGTAATACACATGTCAGTATTGTGAAAGCTGTACTCAATGCGTTCAAAATGCTCGGTCCTGCTGTAATTGTTGAAAGCGATAATCCTCGTCGAAGAGCAACGGATGCGTTTCAGCAGAGCGGCTATTCCTGCCTTTCCGGCTCTGGTTCGTCATTGGTCAATCTCTCAGAGCTTGATACGACAGTCGTGAAGATGCCTGGCCACTTCTTCAAAGAACACAAGATGCCCAAGATTCTTACAGAGGGCCACTTCTTCATCAATGTACCCACAGTCAAGATTGAGCCAGATATATGTAGCATCGGAGCGGGTATCAAGAACCTCCTCGGACTCGTTCCAGAGGTAGAGAAGTCCGTCTACCACCAGAGAATCGATGACGTTCTCATGGATCTTCTCACAGTCTTCCGGCCTCATATGACCATTGTCGACCTGACAACCTTGGTGATTGGTGATAGGACTGAGGGGATAACAAGAGAGGTAGGTGCTGTCATTGTCGGTACAGACCCCGTTGCGGTAGACGCATTCTGTGCTGATTTGGTTGGTGTCGATGCTATGACGGTCTTGCATCTGAGAAAAGCGCACGAGCTTGGTCTTGGCGAGATTGTACTTGATAGAATACGTGTGAATGGTACCGTAACTCAGAAACAGAAGCTGTTCCAAGCCTGCAGGCATTAACAAAACGGAATGCATTTATCTATAGTCAAGCAGCAAGCGAAATCACTGCAAGATTCCCTCATGCTTCGCAGATGCGTTAGGAGATGGCATCCATGGATTGGACTTCTCATACAATGGAAAGAATTCCTGAGTCTGACACATTAAAGATGTTTGATCTAGCCAAACGCCTTGAGAGTGAAGGCAAGAAGATCTATCACTTCGAGGTTGGACAGCCAGACTTCCCCACACCGAAGAATGTTGTCAATGCTGGTATTGATGCACTGAAAAAGGGGCTTACAAAGTATACCCCTGCTCGCGGAATTCCCCAACTACTTGATGCTATTCAGGGCTATTACAATTCACGAGGCATTGCCATTAATGGGAGGAAAAATGTCATCGTTACACCTGGAGCAAAGATGGCGCTGTTCCAAGGATTTCTGAGTACGATTGATGCGGGTGATGACGTATTACTTCTATCTCCCGCATGGCCTACATATCGTGTTATGATTCGAACCGTAAATGCAAAACCTGTCGACGTGTGTACCAAGCCCAACTATACTCTTGATGAAGAAGCGCTTAAACATGCGATCTCACGGACAGTTTCTGCGCTCGTAATCAACACGCCAAATAATCCCACAGGGGGTGTCTTGACCAAGGAGAACCTGAAGCTCATCTATGACCTTGCAATGGATCATGATTTCGTTGTCTTCTCAGACGAGATCTACGAGACCCTTGTCTATGACGGTTTCAAACAGGCGTCAATGCTTGAAGTCGATCCGGCCATGGAGCGAACGCTTGTAATCAACGGAATGAGCAAATCGTATAGCATGACCGGCTGGAGACTTGGCTATGCTGTTGGGAATGAGGAAACCATCTCAAACATGACTAGAATTCAGCAAAACACGACTTCGTGTGCAACATCATTCGTTCAATATGCTGGTGTGGAGGCTCTCAACGGTGACCAAGCATCTATTGATGTGATGGTCAGGGAGTATCACGCTCGCCGTGACGAAATCACTCGACTCTTCAATAAGATTGAAGGAGTATCCTGCATTAGTCCAAAGGGCGCTTTCTACGTGTTTCCTGACTTCAAGGAGTACGGAGTGAGCAGCACAACGCTAGCTGAATTGATCCTCAAGAAGACAGGAGTATGTTGCACACCGGGCATAGCATTTGGAGCGAAGTATGACAGTCATCTGAGATTCTCCTATCCAATATCACTGACTGAGATACGGGAGGGCATGGCTAAGCTCGCGCAGTTCTTGCCAACCCTTATTTGATATGCCCCCGCTCGGTGTATCATTGAATGGATGTCTTAGGATGAGTCCTCATGACACACCGAGAAGCTGAGGAATCTGGCGATGACCAGTTGCCCCGTTTTGAGTGCACAAAGTGTGGAGCGTGCTGCCGTGAAAAGACAATGCTCATCACGGTAACTGGTAGCGATATTACCAGGATTTCTGCAGCCTTGGGTTTAAGCCCCGAGGAAACAATGAGGGCTCTTGACTTCTACGTTGTTGCGGCAGAGAATGAAACTCCGGTAGGCCTCCAAGGAATTCCCTCACCAATGACTCAGAGAGGTTCAGCTTTCATCGCGCTCAAGAAGATGGAGAATGGCGATTGTGTTTTTCTCAAAGACAATCTCTGCATGATTCACACACTGCGACCCACAGTCTGCAGATCCTTTCCCTTTGCATTCCGGGAGTCTGCTGATGGAGTGAAGTGGGGGCTCAGTGCAGCGAAACATATCTGCTCAGGACTTGGTATGGGACCGGAGGTATCAGAAGAAGAATTGTGCGAGCTTTCTCTTTCTGTCTTGGAGAGCATGCGGGTCTACAGAGAGTTCATCGAAGAATGGAACGCAAAGTCCAATACAACCGCATTTGACCTTATTCGGGTGATTCTGTCAGAACGGCGTTTCTACATCTAAAATGGCATGAGCTAATGGAGTATCGGCCGGCTAATCTTTTCCACAAGTTCATCTCGCCTCTCAGATGGGGCCCAGAGGTGTCTGCAGAAGAAGCAGTGGAGCTGCGTGTGACAATACTTGTTGAGCATTATGGTTCCTTAAAATAAGGACAGCTCAGAGTCTTGTGAGAATCTGTAGTATGTTGTCAAAGTTGTGTTCTACTGTTCTGCTCTTTTCTGCGTACTGGGCCAGAACGGCGAGCCTCTCGTCCTGCCTTGCACGCGCTGCGAATCTCTCTGAACGTATCTCTTCGTGTATGGCTGCGTTAATCGAGAGTATCTCGTCAGAAGTTCTTAGGACGTATTGTAGCATCTTGATCACCAGCTTGAAATCATTGATATCTCTGAGTTGTAGTGTCTGGCTATAGAATTGGAACTCAAGTCTTGCTAGTCGTTCACGCATTCTGATGAGCTCCAAAAGCCAATTCGGGGCTTTTTCCTCCACCAATTTGCTGCCGAGCTCTGACCAGTGCTGTTGTTGATCCAGCAATTGGACGAGATAGCTGCGAAGGAATCCGAAATGGTCGACACCGTTTTCAATTTCCTCTTCAGTTCCAATTGGCCGCATCATTCTATCCATTTGGCTATGCTTCACTGCAATCTTGAGCGAGAACTTATCCACGTACCGCTTTATTTCGTCGGTCTTCTCCTTCTTTGACATAAGATCTGCAAATGTATCCCCAAGGGTCAGAATGAACTTGTAGAGGCACTCGGAGCATATCTCTGCATCAGCGGTCGCCTCTTTTGTCGAGAGGAATTGCAGAGCGTCTTCAAGGTCATCTCCGGGAACATCCTTTCCATGAATCCTCAGCACCCAGCCTTGTGAAATACAATACACTCTATTGTCAGGATAGTTGATGAAAATCGAGGCGTAACATATGTTGCCCTCGGTAGCTCGTTCTTCTTTCATGCTCTCCTTGTCTGTGTGAAAGCCAAAGATTGAGGGGTCAATCTCTATTGCTTCAATCTCCAAAACGCTATCATCATTGACACAGAGTTTCTCGTCTCCGAAAACCTTGTAACATGGGCATCCCCGGACCATTCTAATCGAAGACATTTCTCGTTCTCCAGGCATTTTACTCTGTGCCATTTCAGATTAGCCAAGCAGAGAATCATCCAGAACACCAATATTACCACTATTAGATTTATAGTAGTTATTATGTGGTATGTGCGTCAATCTCGCTGAGTACCCTCACAAGATTGCTGAATCTGTACTCAGTGTTCATCCTCTTCTGAGAATGTTTCCTGAACTTCTCTTGAACTTCTGTGCTCATCAGGTTTCGCTCTATGATGATGTTGGTCTTTTCTCGAATCATATCACTGAGCTTGATTACTCTTTCAGAAATACTCACCATGAATCTTAGCGTGCTTAGGGCATCGATTTCGCTTGAAGTGCTCTCCAATTCTAGAACCTGAGCGAGAAATACACCTTCGAGTCGATAGAATGTACTATAATGATCAACAAGCTCGAGGAGCATCTTATCAGCGTTGGCTTTCTTTAGTTTCATTGTAAGAGCAGCCCATTGCGACCGTGACTGATTGATTCTCTTGATGTATTTTTTCACATGCTCCTGATACCCTGTATCGGAGGAGATACTCGACCCATAGCTGCTTAGTTCCGCTGCCATCCTTCTCGATACCTCTCGTACATAAGAAGTGACGATTTCTTCTCTTTCGAGGTCATTAAGGAAGCCGGATGAAGCCTCTCCAAGAGTCTTCAGGTACTTGTAAAGACAGTCAGAGCAGATTACTCCATCTCTGCTCTTCTCAGTGGACGTGACGAACTGGAGGGCGCTATCGATTTCAGCTGTCTTGACATCCTTCTTATTGATATTGATTCTCTGTGCTTGGCTGACACAATAGCAGTGCCCCTCCTTCCTATCCAAGTAGATGAGGAGGTAACACATGCTTGCGTTGTTACTCTTGTATTGAACGAGGTCCTCAACAGCATCGATTCGTTCAAAGAATGACGGATCTACAGATATGGCATTGATTGGCAATACATCATCAGAGTTCAGGCAGACCTTCTCTTTTTCTAGACCAATGAACTCTTTATAGCAGGGGCACCCCTTGACTAATTTTGTCTTGACCTGCTCACCCCTCACCAATGATGTTTCCGCGTCGAGTTGGGAGGCTTCAGGTCCTATCAATAGCACACTCCTAAGGTAGGCCGGACGACCGCTGTATTATTATCTTATAATAGGTTTGGATATGAAGATTCCTATTTCGGAAATCTTGTATCTATCCCCGCGCGCCACTGCAAAGCCTCCATGCTTCCTCTCCTTTTCAATCAATCTCGCATGGTGAAATGATGAATCGGGACTGGGCGAAGTATGACTGACTTAGCCCCAGAGTTCTCTCTTCAGAAGATCACGAATGGCGATTCTGATTGCCTCTGACCTATTCGGGTAGAGATTATTCGCAACTAGACGTTCAAGTCCTTCTACATATTGCTCTGGAATGTGCAGTGTTACCAGCTTCATATTGAGTAATCACCTAGAGCATCTCTGTGTCATACTTGAATATGGTTGTGAGTAATACTCACTGGGTATTGAAAATCGCAATCCTGATATCGCTTCGACTCAAATACCAATCACGAGTGAAACAATGGGCAACTGGGAGGATTGGAGAAGAAAGTCTTGGAGCTACTATGCATGTCTACTGCTATTACTTTCTCCTCTGATTCTAATCCTCTCTGAGATGTTTCTTACAGCAATGTATCTAGGTGTCGACGCAATAGTTCCGTTCTTTGTGTTTGCAGTCTTTGTCATCGTTCTTGTTTTTGGTCTTGGTGTAAAGTATCGATATCGTGGAATAAATCCTGCGTCAAGAAATATCATCAATGCGGTTGACGACTACTATTACGAACGGACTAGAGCTGATGAATCGGATTATCCTTAGGAGGACACTGCAGTGCTCTATACAACTCACAGTTCAGGATTAGCCGTCAGGAGAGAAGTTATATTCAGTCATATTCGACCCACGACCTGTGCCCAACTGTAGGTCGTGTTGAACGTGGACAGGCAAAAAGGCATTGACAGTCTATTCAATCCTCGCTCAATTGCGGTGATTGGAGCATCAGAGGTTCGTGGAAAGCTCGGAAACGATGTTATGCGTAATCTCATCGAAAGTGGTTACGAACGTCGAATCTATCCCATCAATCCGAAAGCAGGCGAGATTCTTGGTCATAAGGTATTCAGATCGGTGAAAGATGTCCCTGGGGAAGTAGATGTTGCAGTGATTGTAATTCCTGCAAAATTCGTCCTCGAAGCCGTCGAGGAATGCGGTAAGAAGGGCGTGAAGGCTCTAGTGATTATCTCTGCAGGTTTCAAAGAGATTGGTCATGAGGGACAAGAGGCTGAGAGAATGCTTGCCACCCTTGCTGAGAAGTATGAGATGGTGATTCAAGGTCCAAACTGCCTTGGTATCATCAACACCTCAGCTCCATACAATGCATCATTTTCATCTGGAACTCCAAGCAAGGGAGTCATTGCATTTGCCTCACAGTCAGGCGCACTGATGACAGGAATTCTAGATTGGAGTCTCATGGAAAGAATTGGTTTCTCCAAGTTTGTAAGCCTCGGAAACAAGGCTCATCTCGATGAAGCCGATTTTGTTGAAGCCTTTGGAAGAGACCCTGACTCGACTTTTGTTCTTCTGTACATTGAATCCGTGGTAGATGGAAACAAGTTCATGGAAGCATGCCGTAAAGTCGTACAACACAAACCGATTTTTGTGGTCAAGTCTGGTGTAAGTACTGCGGGTGCAAGGGCTGCATCATCACATACCGGTTCGCTTGCCGGTAGTGACATAGCCTATGATGTTGCCTTCAAACAATGTGGAGTTCGGCGGGCAAGTAGCATGGCCTCTCTTTTCGACATCGCTGCAGTCTTTGATAACATGCACCTCCCGTCTGGCAATCGCGTGGCGATTGTCACCAATGCTGGAGGCCCAGGTATTCTCACAACTGATGCATGCGAGGCAAGCGGACTCAAGATTGCTCAGTTGACATCGGCGACAGTAGAATGTCTAAAAGCGAATCTGCCTCCTGCGGCTGCAGTCTACAATCCTATTGATGCACTCGGAACTGCACAGCCTGAGGACTATGAGCTTTGTATCGAGGCTGCACTTAGAGACGAGAATGTTGACTCGGTGCTCGTGTTGCTTACTCCTCAAGCCATGACGAAACAGACTGAAACTGCACAGGTGATTGTAAGCATCCACACGAAATACCCCAAGAAACCAGTCATAGCGGTCTTTATGGGTGGCAACTCAATGGTCTACCCACGAATAGTGCTGACAGAGGGTCACATACCGGTATTTGACTTTCCCGAGCGAGCGGTGCATGCGCTGGCTGAACTCTACAAATACACAGTGAGTCGGGATAGCCTCAAGGATGAGTCAATACCACGATTCAAAGCTGATAAGAAGAAAGTCGAGAAGATCATCAGCGATGTAAGAACAGATAGACGTAGAGTCCTCCTTGGTAGTGAGGCACATGCAATAGCCGAGGCGTACGACATACCAGTTGCCAAGATTCGTCTTGCGACAAGCTCTGAAGAAGCAAAGGTTCTAGCAGAGGAACTGGGATATCCTGTTGTACTGAAGATCGCCAGTCCAGACATAGTTCACAAGAGCGATATCGGGGGAATAAAGGTAGGTCTCAAGACTCCTGAAGAGATTGAAGCTGCATTCCTACAGATATTGGACAATGCTAAGGCACAGATGCCCAAGGCCATCATCTATGGTGTTGATATTCAAGAGATGGCTGAAAAGGGCAAGGAGTTGATTATTGGCTGTTCCAGAGATGTTCAGTTCGGCCCTCTGATCATGTTTGGCGCAGGAGGCATCTTTGTCAATTATTTGAAAGACATCGGATTCCGTCTTGCTCCTATGACAAGATCTGATGCAAGCGATTTGATCATGGAGACCAAGATTGGTACGCTTCTCAGGGGTGTACGAGGAGAGGCTCCGAGTGATGTAGCCGCTATAGAAGATACAATCCTGAAGATTAGTCAGCTTGTGACGGATTTCCAGGAAATTGTTGAATTGGATATCAATCCTGCATTTGCCTATGAGAAGGGGAAAGGCGTTTCTGCTGTTGACGTCAAGATAACGATAGGAGGTCCATAAGGATGGCGAAGAATATTTTGATCACTGGGGATACAGTGACAGGAAAAACGATGGTTGCGATTGCTCTGGCAAGCAAACTCAGAGCTGAAAAGAAATCCGTTGGCTACTTCAAGCCATCAGGCATCAAGAGTTATATCCATAGCACATCCGACGAAGACGTGGATGAGGACGCTGCGGTCATGAAAGAGATTCTTGGCATGAAAGAGCGTTTGAGTTGCATCTGCCCAATAGTACGTCATATGTCAAGCTATGACGAATTGATTCGTATTGGGAAAGAGAAGCTGAAGCAGAAAGTGCAGACATGCTATGCAAAGATTGCAAAGAATCACGATTATGTAATCATTGAAGGAGAGAAGTCTCCTTGGTATCTGATGCACGTTGACCTCTCCACCCTCGATATCGCCAGGGATTTGGGAGCCACGGTCATTTGCCTAGTCAATTTTCCTGATATTGCGGCCATTGATGATATTCTCCTTCAAAAAGAACTCTTCACCAGATATGGCACATCGAGAATAGGAGTTGTTCTCAATCTCGTTCCTCCCATGCTAAAGAAAGTCGTTAACGAGAATATTCGTCCATTCCTGGAAGAGCAAGGAATGGTATTCTGTGGTGTTCTATACAACAATAGAGAGCTGTTCAGCCCTACAGTTGGCGAAATCATGCGGGGGTTAGAAGGGGAGATGGTCATTGGGATGGACAAGATGGACCTTCTCATCGACAAATTCATCGTTGGTAGCATGGCTCCTGAGAATGCACTGAAGTGGTTCCGTGAATCGAAGGACAAGGCTGTAATCACAAGTGGCGATAGGACGGACATCTGTCTTGCTGCCCTGGAAACTGATACGAATCTTCTGATTCTCACGGGTGGCGTGGGTCCCGATATTGCCACTCTGACCAGAGCCCGCGAACTCGGTGTACCAATCATGATGACCGCTTTGGATACCTATGCCACGAGCCAAGTTGTTAACGAACTGGTTGGCACTGTGACTGTTGATAACAAGGAGAAGATCGCTGCCGTAGAGAGAATAGTCGGAGAAGCTCTGTCGATAGAGGATCTCGACCTCTAGGGTTGACAACAGCTGCAAGAGACTTGGACAAAGTTGGACAGGTGCTTATATAGTCCAGTACAGACCAATCCTGTGAGGATGACCTGACATGAACTCTGTCCTCACGGAGTCGAGCCCAGTGCCGTTTCTTGGGCGGACAGCACTCTGATGTCCAAGATTGTCCAATTAACAATGAACGGTTCAGTACCATGGGAAAGGGAGGGAGCAATATTGCTCCCGATCTAAGACAAATCGAACGTACAATCGCCGGGAGGAGCCCTTGTACGTTCAATGCCGGAATCTGCCTGCCTTCCATAAGTCATCTTGTATAGTTAGGCTAATACACGGTCATTATGCAGACTGTGTCCTATACATCACTCAGACCATCTCAGCATATTCTAGCCACTCATAAGCATGAAAAGGCGGAAAATCGGGCGACAAGGCCACTCTTTCGTTGTCCAGCAACACATTTATGCCAGCGAAAAGTTATCGATTTCTCGTATCTCAAAATTTGAGGTGAACTAATGGCTTCAGATGCTGAAAAGTCGGAGGCTGCCGGTGAAGCAATGGACTCTACGAAGGCTGAACGAGAACTTGAGTCCTTGAAGTGGATCCGTGAGCGGCGCTCCATTAGGGAGTTCACTGGTGAAAAAATACCAGATGAGCATATTGAGTTGATCCTCGAAGCGGCGAGGCATGCTCCCAGTCCTGAGAACATGCTTATGATTCGTTTCGTTGTGATTCGTGATGATCAGGACACGAAGGTGTTTCTTGCTGATATAGCCCAAGAGATGGCTCAAACCGCTTTTGGTGGGGCACCCTTTGAGCTCACAAGTGGTCGAAACTGGTTCATAAACGACCCTTATAGGGCCGCTGTCTATGCCCGGCTTCGAGACGGTGAGTTGTTCCGTTATCCTGAGAAGAGCGATACAGTGATAATCGTGTGCGCGAGCGATGTTTGGACTGATGCAGGTTACCTGTATGAGAATGACCTCTTTGGTTCTGTCGTGTCTGGAATGGCCATTATGAACATGTGGTTGACAGCTACAGAACTGGGATATGGCTGCGGCTATGAGGCTCTCGTCTGTTCAGATCCCCGTCATGCTGAACTGATTCGTGACAGACTTGGGATTCCTCCCATCTGGAAACCTATCACTGCATTCTGTATTGGAAAGAGGATTTCGCCACGAGCTCTTGGTCCGAGCAGACCTCCACTTGAGGGTCTGATGTACCAGGAACGCTGGGGATTCCCGTACAAGCGCCTCGCATTCAGGAAGGAGGGCGACTAAGATGCAAGTAGAATTCAAAGGCAAAACTCTGGAGAACATGAAGAAACTCGCTGGTGAAGCTGGCCTCACTCCTGCTGGTCTTATCGAGGTGGTCATGCAACAATTCGTGGACAATAAGGGTGGCAGAGTCTACACAGGAAGATGGTCGGGGGGAGAGGTCGATGGAGTCAAGGGCATGAGATATGTACCCCAATGGCCGTTTAGACCCGGCTTCAAGGAGGCGGATGGAAGTGAAGTCAAGCGGTGGAAAGCTGAAACCAAGGCCTTCCGCAAGCATCCGACAGGCGCATGGCCGTTCTATCCCCATCTGAAAGAGGGAGATATCGAGCATGAATACTGGACCTCGAAGAAGATGTACCATCAATCATTCATGAATGATCGAAAAGGTCGCATTGTGACCCTAATGGATGGTGACAAGTATGAGGAATTCCTTAGAACAGTCAAGAAAAGGAAGGGGAATTTCTGGGCTACTAGCGTTGAGCATGTCATGATAGAGGCCATCGATGACTGGATGGCTAAGGAGGAATAAGAATGGCATCACAGCTACAGCAATTCTTTGAGTTTTTGATTAGTAAGGTCAAAGACAAAGAAGAGCTTCAAGGACATGTTATGAAGTGGATTGGTCCCTATGACGGCAAGATTCTCCAGGTCATTACACCCGACCATGGCGCTCAATACATCGTCGTTCAAAAGGGTGCGCCCTGGATGTCTCTGCATGAAGGGATATATCCCAGTCCAGATGTCATATACAAGTCGAACTCGGAAACCCTGCTTGGAATATTCACCGGTGAAGTCAACTTCAAGGACACAATGAAGGACGGTCGCCTGACTGTCATTGGGAATGCCAATGAGAGTGATCCTCTAGCAAACCTGATTCTGGTTGCTATGACTGGTGGTATATAGGAGGCATGCCAGATGGAAGTCAAAAATATCGCAGTCGTTGGTGCAGGACTCATGGGTTCTGGAATTGCCTACATCTCTGCATGGAATGGATTCAATGTCTACCTGCTAGATGTCAATGATGCAGCAGTCGAAGCGGGAATGGACCGCATTCGCAATGATGTAATGACTGGTATCAACAAGAACAAGATATCGATGTCTGATGCAGAAGCACTTATGGGCCGGCTCAAATATGGCACCAAGCTTGAAGAAGGTGTCAAAGATGCAGACCTCGTCATTGAGGCAATCTTCGAGAACATGGATGTCAAGAAGCAGCTCCTTGCAAAGGTGGACAAAGCAGCTCCCAAGCGTGCAGTACTCGCGACCAACACCTCCTCCCTGAGTATTGATGAGCTTGCTACATCGACCACTCGTCCTGCTCAGTTTCTGGGAATGCACTATTTCTCTCCGGTTGCCGCAATGAAGCTTCTCGAGCTCGTCATCGGCAAAAAGACGAGTCCAGAGACCATTGCCATCGCAGTTGCAGTCGGGAAGAAACAGGGAAAGACAACTGTACAGGCCAAGAACAGTCCTGGCTTCATTGTCAATCGAATACTGAATCCCGTGCTCAGAGAGGCTATCATCCTCTATGAGAAGGGGGTTGCGACAAAGGAGGAAATCGATACTGCCATGACTGTACACGGCAGGATGCCTGCAGGACCATTTTCCCTTAGCGATTTTGTTGGCCTTGATATTGCCTTCAATGCGATGAGCACGCTCTATCGTGAGCTTGGGGATTGTTACAAGCCTCCTGATACTCTCAAGAAGCTTGTTGACTCTGGAGCCATAGGAATGAAGGCCAAGAAGGGCTTCTATGACTACACAGGTGCCAGTAAGGCCACTGAGAAGCCCAAAGGTGCTGACCTCAAGTGGCTCGCGATGCGTATTCAATTGATGGCTATCCGTGAGGCAATGATGCTGGTCGATAGCGGGATTGCTACCCGAGCAGATATCGATCCCGCAATGATCCTCGGCGCCAGCTTCCCGAAAGGTCCATTCGCCATGGCTGAGGAAATGGGTATGAACAAGGTTCGTGACGAGATCCAGAAGCTACACAAAGAGTTTGGCAACTGTTATCGCGTTCCCAAGATGCTGCAATAGGGACCGGAATCTGGCGGCAACATTAGCGCCGCCAGTTTCTCTTTTTTTATCCTATGTATCACAATCAAGGAACCATAGTTTTTAAGAGGCGCGAAGTCTTGCAGACCTCCAGAACTATTCAAAGGTGTATGAAATGGGCGAATACAAAACAATGCTGTATAGCAAAGAGGGTACGTTTCTCACCCCTGTCAAGAATATTGCAGTTATTAAGATGAATAGGCCAGATGCACTGAACGCAATCAATGACCAATTCATGCTTGATCTTGGTGCTGCACTTGATGAGGCTGAGAAGGATCCAGACATTCGGTCTGTGATAATAGGGACAAATCACCCCAAGGTCTATTGTACTGGAGCAGACTTGAAGATGGCTCAAGGATTCCTCAAAGATCCTAATTCAGTTGCCGGTGCTATCAAACAAGGGCAAATGGTTATTGACAAAATAGCTAGGCTCAGTAAGCCAGTGATTGCTGCTATTCACGGGCTGTGCCTCGGTGGCGGTACAGAGATTGCTCTTGCTTCCGATGTTCGAATATGTGATACTGAAGCAAAGATAGGCTGCCCCGAAGTTGCTCTGGGATTGATTCCAGCTTGGGGTGGCTGTGTACGGATGGCAAGAGTGGCTGGACTTGGAAAGGCACTCGAGTTGATTTTGACCGGAGCTCAGCTAACAGGAGCTGAAGCATTAGCAGCTGGACTTGTCAGCAAGGTCGTAAGTCCTGATGATCTGCAAAGCGAAGCAATCAAGCTCGCGATGAAATTTGGCCAGAATGCACCAATTGCACTCAAGCTAGCCAAGAGGGCTACTCATATGGCTTTTGACGCCAACTATGAAGCGAACCTGAAATATGAGGTCGATGCCTCTGTTGAATGTTTCAAGACTGCTGACCTTGGAGAAGGTATTTCTGGAATACTTGAGAAGCGCCAACCCAAGTTCAAGGGCAAGTAGAAGCAGTTCAATTGCTGACCCACAACCAGGAAGGTTGTGGGCTTTCTCTCTTTTTCATGATGTTTTCTCGCGTTCATTATCTTTCTCGCTAATTATCAATATTGAACCTGATTTGCAGGGAAAGCGTCAACCTTAAGACCTCGATACTAGAGGTTGCCTGACTGAAAGTGGAGCATGATTGGATGTTTCACATCGATCATATTCATGCTCTTACTGCGGAGGATATGAAATGGCAAGAAGAGTTGCTGTAGTCGCTGGAGGCCACAGCAAATTCGGTAAAAGGTATGATGCAACCATGCGGGAGCTCTGCGCTGAGGCCTACAAACCAATTTATGATGTAGGCATCACTCAGGACAAGATAGACGCCAGCGTCCTTTCGTACGCAGCCTCGCAGTTCACAGGTCAGGGCGCTGGCTCAGCCCTGATGGCTGACTACATTGGTATGCAAGAAAAACCCCATCTTAGAGTAGAATCTGCGTGCACCACCGGAACTGCAAGTCTGAGAGCTGCTTGGGGAATGGTTGCGGCTGGTCTCTATGATGTCATGCTCGTGATGGGTGTTGAGCAGATGAATCGTGTATCATCAGCTACTGCAACTGAATACATGTCTCGAGCAGGAGACATGCGTTGGGAGTATCCCTATGGAATCAGTTTCCCTGCATTCTATGCACTGATGGCTTCGCGGTATATGAGTGAATACAAAATGCCGCACGACATCCTAGCGCAAATCGCTGTCAAGTCCCATCACTATGGTGCTCAGAATCCCAAGGCACATCTCCCCAAGGAAGTGTCCTTTGAGGAGGCGAATAACGCTATTCCGATATGCAGGCCTCTCAACCTATACGACTGTAGCCTAATCACTGATGGCGCTGCTGCAATTGTCATTGCGGCAGAAGAAAAAGTGAAACAATTCACTGATCGACCTATGTGGATAAAGGGTATCGGAGCAGGCGCATCTGAGAATATGATTCAGGACCGTCCTACTTTGACTTCAATCCCAGGAGCAAAGCGTGCAGCGGCAGCGGCGTACAAGATGGCTGGCGTAAAACCAGAAGACATCGATATGGCTGAGGTTCACGATTGTTTCACAATCGCCGAATTGATTGCCTACGAGGACTGTGGTTTTGCGGCTCCAGGAAAAGGCCCAGAGTTGGTCGAGAATAAGGAAAACTATCATACCGGTAGAATTCCAGTGAACTGTGATGGTGGTCTTAAGAGCAAGGGACATCCCCTAGGAGCTACAGGAATCTCAATGACCTATGAGGTCATGAAGCAGATGAGGGGTGAAGCAGAGGCCAAATCGCGTCAGATTAAAGATGTCAAGTACGGCCTGGTTCACAACGTGGGGCAGTCCGGGCAGTTTGTGAACGTCTTCATCTATGAGAGGGGTTGGTAAATCATGGCAGAGAAAAAGGAACTCTATCTAGGGTACTCCACAGACAAGGCAATCACGCCCTTCATGCAGAATTTTCTGGAACATCTAGACCAGGGTCGTCTGATGAAAAGCAAATGTGGCAAGTGCGGAAAAGAGTATCTTCCTCCAAGACAGCACTGCCAGAAGGACATGAGTGAATGTACCTTGGTTGAAGTGAAAGAGAAAGAAGCCAAGTTATACTCCTATGTGATTGTTGACTTTGCACCAGAAAGCCTCTCATCAAAGCAGCCCTATGTAGTGGCCATCGGTCAATTTCCATCAGGGCTGAAGCTGACAGCGCATATTACTAACCTGATGAGCCTGCCCGAGGTTGGAATGAAGCTCAAACTGGGTTTTGACAAGTCACCCGATGGCAAGATGGTCACATATAGGTGGCTAGTATAGCTCAAATCGGGGGCTTGAGCCCCCGTCTACCTCTTTTTTGGTGAAGCATCGGTCTGTTCAGGATGTTTTTTCATTGTTTTGAATACAGCTCAAGGATCTTTGCCCACCGTGACTGAAGGCGTACAGCTCTCAATGTCTGTAGATAGACTGCCGAAGCCCTTGCAGAATCACAGCCCTCGATCTCATCTACGGCATGATTGATGATCTCTGTGATGTCTTTGAACCTTCTCCGGCCGTCATTTCGTAGATAGCCTGCGAACGCGACATAGTCTCTACTCTTCTGGCCTAGCCCTTGGAGAAGCATTATTTCATCCTGAACTACTGCATTCAGCTCATAGGAATTCTCGAGGGACTTCTTCATGGCGCTTAGACTATCGATATAGACGTGATTCGTCCCTTTTGAATCCAAGCATATCAGTCCCCTAATCTTATAGTTGCATTTACGGTTCGAACCACTAATTAAACATTAAGCATCAAAACTCATCAGAATCCCAGCAAGCGCCATTTCCCCGATGTCGCCGCTTCTCAGGAATATCTGGTTCTTCCGAAGGCTTATTACATTGGTTTGAGCCACCCCGCCCATTACTTTGGAGGAACTGGTTGTGTCTGAACAAGAAATACTCTATGAGGTATCCGATGGTATTGCTACTATCACCATCAATAGACCAGCGAAATACAATGCACTATGCACCTCAGTCGTGACTACTCTGAGGCAGCTCTTCAAGAAAGCTGAGGGAGCTAGTTCGGTTAGGGTTATTCTTCTTACAGGTGCTGGTGAGAAAGCGTTTGCAGCGGGGGCCGATATTACTGAGTTTCAGGGAAAAGACTCCAAGACGGTTCGACCTCTTACAGAGAATGGACAAGAGCTATGCAAATACATAGAATCGATGGGCAAACCTGTCATAGCTGTTGTGAACGGATTCGCGTTAGGCGGAGGTTGCGAGATTGCCATGTCATGTGACATCCGATACGCGTCCTCCAATGCGAAATTCGGCCAACCCGAAATAAATCTCGGAATCATTCCGGGTTTTGGTGGTACTGCGCGGCTCGCGCGACTTGTCGGTCTTGGTATGGCTAAGGAGCTAATATACGGCGGAGAACAGATTAAGTGTGAAGAGGCTCTCAGAATTGGCCTTGTCAACAAGATGTTCGAGTCTGTCGAAGAACTTCGGAATGGCGCGATGCAACTTGCTCGAAAGCTCGCGGCGAAGCCGGGTGTCGCGTTGGCACTCTCAAAGCAGTCCCTCAATAATTCTTGGGAGATGCCTCTCAACAAGAACTTGAAATTCGAAGTCGATGTGTTCTGCAAGACCTTTGATACAGAAGACAAGGATGAGGGCGTCAGCGCGTTCTTAGGCAAGCGAGAAGCCAAGTTCAAGCACAAGTAGATGGGTGCACGGGTTTGGAATCCCGTCACCTTCTCTCTATTTTGAGGTGTCCATCTTCCTCGATTATTTTCCCCTTTTTCTTGAGCAGCTCAACATGCTTCTCAAGCATGAATACCTCGAAAGCACGATAGAGCTCCATCGGGATTCGCCGATAGATGGTTGGTTTGAGAGCCATCTTCTCAATAGTATCGATACCACTCGCAATATTGTCGAGCACACGCCTCTCTCTCTCGCCGAAGACTCTCGTGAACGCCTGCAGTCTCATTTTGAGATCCTCAGTGACGGGGTCAATGAGGTGGCTGCTAATTCCTGTCCTTGGATTCATCTCAATCACCCGCTCCACGGACTTCTTGAAATCCGCAATATCACTCACCTTATTTCCATACCATGGCCCAAAGCTTGTCAAATCGATGTCGACCAGGAAAATTGTATCATAGCCATTGATGCCAAAACAGGTATGGTCCAGTGTATGACCCGGCAGATGAATCGGAATAATCTCAGTTTCACCACAGCTGATGGCTTTTCTATCTTCGAAGGTGCCAGTGACATTATACTCCGCCAAGACATGTGCAAAACTCGTGTTGATGAACACTCTCCAGACGTCGTATTGACTGCGCCCCTCCATTCCGTAGTAGTCGACCATCCCTTTGAAGGTTCGAACCCCCTTCTCGGCGAGTGGATGACATATCATTTCACAATCTGCAGCTCTTTGAATGATTGCGGCATAGCCCTTATGGTCGATATGGAAGTGTGTCAGGATAATCCTCTCAATATCGGAGAGTTCATGGCCGAGGTCTCTCAAAGTCCGTGTTACGTTTTCCATGCTTGTGCCGGCATCCACCAGCGTCAGAATCTCGTCATCAATCAGCAGTGTATTCGCCTCAGGAAAACCAGCTCCATTCTTACCTCTCACAAGGTGTACCTTTGGCAAGACCTCGATGTGTGTTGGATACTCGGACATTGCAGTTCAGTCTCTTCTTGTCCTAAATAACTCTCTCTGTCGCACAATCTATATTGCACGGTGTCGTTCTACTATATTCAATCATATGTAGGTGAGTTCGATGAGTCAACGCTTGTTTGCAGTATTTGATATAGGTACCACAGGAACACGATCGGTAATAATTGATGAAGAGGGCCGTGAACTCAGCAAGGCGTACGAGGAATATCCCAGCAAGCCCGCCGAGCTCAAGACGCATGAGCAGCTTGCAGACACGTTTTGGCGGACTTCTGCAAACACCATGCAGCGTGCTCTATCAGCATGCAAGTACGGTGCTGATGCGATAGTCGGAGTTGTCGTGACCACGACAAGGGACAGTATCACGCCGATTGACTCCAAGGGCAATCCATTAGCTCCCACAATCACTTGGGTTGATAATCGGTCCAGCAAGAAGAGCAAGGAGCTCGCCGATATAATTGGCCCGCGAAAAAGCGTCAACAAGATGATGTGGTTCATTGAGAACAGACCAGACTTCTTCAAGAAGGTCCATAAATGGGCACCATTGGACGCGCTCATAAACAGTCGATTATGCGGTGTTCTGGCCAGCTCTCCTGCGGATGCGCGCTTTGGACCAATTGATCATGAAACACTCCAGTGGTCTGAAGAAATATGTGAGGCCACTGGCATTCCTATTGACAAGCTCGTACGAATCGTGAACTCCGGGTCGACGATTGGAGAACTATCATCTGCAGCTGCCAAGACCACAGGTCTGAGAAAGGGCACCCCTGTTATAATGGGAAGCGGTGATCAACAATGCTCAGCCCTAGGAATGGGTGTCATTGAGCCAGGAGTTGTGAAGGCAACAACGGGCACAGGAACGTTCGTAATCACCCACCTTGATGAGTTCATGGAGAATCCCTTTGTCATGTTCTGCCATCCCTCAGCGATGCCGGGCAAATGGATCTTGGAGGGTGTTATACCAGGGACAGGACTCACCTACAAATGGTACAGAGATCAGTATTGTGAACCTGAGATGGCGTTGGCGGTTCAAACAGAGATGGATGCCTACCAAATAATGGAGACCTCGGCGGCCTCAGTCCCTGCAGGCAGTGATGGTCTTGTAGTGTTTCCATTCATGGCATACGGTCTTGGAATCATCTATCATCTAAGTTTCCGTCATACTAAGGCTCACGTAGCACGAGCAATACTCGAGGCGAATGGCTACGGAATCAAGATGTACATCGAGATGATGGAGGGTATGTTGGATGCCAAGTTTGACGAACTCCGCATTGATGGCGGCGGAGCCAACTCACCTCTGTGGCGACAGATTCAGGCTGACTGCTCTGAGAAACCTGTGGTCCTTCCGCGGATCAGAGATTCAACAGTCAACGGTGCTGCAATGCTTGGCACAGTTGGGACAGGTATCTACGGCTCTTACAAAGAGGCTGTTGAGAATATGTTCCACATCGAAGAACGCCGGGAACCCATTCCTGAGAATGTCATCATCTACAGGAAACAGTACCAGACTTTCAACAAACTCCTGAATTCGGAATTGGGCAATATACTGGAATCAATCTCGTAGAAGAAACGAAACGTCCGAGGCAGGTACTGTGTAGATCCATGCGGATACTGGGCCGAAGAGGCGCTTACTCCTTGTCTTCGTCCCGATTGTCTTCCCAGATTCTGCCGAAGAACACTAAGGCCAGAACAAGCTCGGAACCTTTTGCATTCTGAGCCAGATACTCGATCGATTCACTAATAGTGTTCTCGTGCTCCCATGCATGTCGGGCAAGGTCCACAAGATCATCGAATCTCTTGTCAGGAATTTCGAGTGCTTGGGTAATCTTCTCGGTATCGTGACCTTTTACATTGAGAGTACCAAGATTATATTCTGGCATCTTCACGTACACCTTAGCAGCCAGCATGGGCCCGGTCCTTTTAATCTATCTGCGGCTGGAATTCTGCAAATCTGCACTAATGAGTGCAATCGAAACCCTTGTATTGCGCGTAGAAGACTCCCCCAGTGAGGCAGAGATTCTATCTGTGAAAGCTCCATGACCGAAATCTTCGGGGATTCCATTCTATGACCGATACCCAGTTCGATGTTGTCGTGATTGGCGGAGGAAGTACAGGAACAGCTGTGGCCCGTGATTGCGCCATGAGAGGCCTACGGATTCTCTTGTTGGAACGTGATGATATTGCATCGGCCACCGTAGGTACGTGCGCAGGAATGATCTCATCTGGTCTAAAGTACAGTGACGAACCTGATATCATGGCTATGTGCTCAAAGGAAGTTGTGCATTTCAGTCATATCGCTCGCCATATCATCTCCAAGAATCCGATCATTGCACCGCTCTTGGACCTAAGTGATGCCGCGAGTGATAGTTCATATGTTGACTCATACTCGGCACATGCTGAGGAACGTGCAGTACCTTCGATGCTGTTTTTGACACCTGAGGCTTCACGTGAAATTGAGCCGATGCTTCATCCTGATGTCATCGCCAGTGTCTACTATGAAGAATTCTTCATAGATCCCTTCCGTCTGTGCATGCTTCAGGCTCTAGATGCTGCCAAGCATGGCGCAAAGATAAAGACCTACTGCGAGGTCATTGATTTTGCCATCAATCACAATAACAAGCTCGAGGGTGTCGTTTTCTACAATGGAGTAACAGGCCGTACTGAGAAGGTCAGGACCGAATTCGTCATCAATGCTACTGGCCCTTGGGCACACAAGGTGGCTAGCCTTGCGGGTGAGAAACTAGATATTCGCCTCAACAAGGGCGCTCATGTCATACTAGACAGAAGAGTGGTCAATGTTGGGGTCACTGTAAAGGCTATTGATGGAAGATGGGTCTATCTTTTTCCCCACGAGAATACTACGCTTCTCGGGACAACCGCCTTGGACACATGGGAGGATCCGGATTCACTCGTTGCTTCCTTTGATGAAATCGAATATCTTCTTCAGAGCATCGAGACTGTGCTACCATCTATTCGTGAGGCCCGTATTATTAGAACAATGGCAGGCGTCAGACCCCTTGTTCCTGAGTGGAAGAAACCTGAGGGAAAGGTGACTCGCGGCTACCAAGTCATAGATCATGGTGCGAATGATGGTACAAAGGGACTGATTAGCTTCACAGGAGGAAAGCTGGTCATGTGCAGGCACATGGCTGAAACTGTCACAGACCTTGTCTGCAAGAAGCTTGGCAAGACTGCGACCTGCACGACCCATGAACAACCTCTTCCGGGAAATGAGGCCGACATCGATATTGTCGGACTCTCAAGAGAATATGGCATTGCCCTTCATGCCTTGGAACGTATGCGCGCGCGTCGGGGAGCCGATATGGTGAAAGTTTTGGAGCTCACAAGACAGCATCCCGAGTGGAAGACCACAGTATGCACATGCGAGCCAGTCATTGAGGCAGAGGTACGCTACACAATACGAGAGGAATTTCCGCAGACACTGAACGACCTCCGACGCAGACTTCGTCTGGGAACTGGTCCATGCCAAGGGACATCTTGCACCTACAAAGCTGCAGCAATCCTCTGTGAAGAGCTCAATCTGGGTGGCGATGACTTTCTTGTTGATATTCTAGATTTCAGAGCAGAACGATGGAAAGGAATTCGGCAGTCTCTTCGGGGCGAGCAACTGGCTCAAGATGAACTCACGCAGGGAATGTATGCATGCGTGGGAAACCTTGACCAGTCTGATGTAGACTATGATATCAAACCCTGGGAGGAGGGATGCTGAGTGAATCTCAAGGCTGATCTTCTTGTCATTGGTGGTGGCATGGCAGGGCTTGTTGCAGGCACAGTAGCTTCTGAATCTGGTCTGACTACTCTTCTTCTTAGAAAGGGCCAGAGCGCCACCGCATACTCCTCAGGTGCGATAGACGTCATTGGGTATGTTCCAGATGTCCTAGAGCCCTTTTCAAGCCCCGAAGAAGGATTGCTTGCGATTGCGGCTCTATATCCTCTCCACCCGTATGCAGTTGTTGGCTATGGTGATGATGCTACATCTGAAGAAACGGGCGCAGCAATTGTTGGGAGAGTGCGGGGAGCTATTACGTGGCTGAAGGAGAATCTTGGGGGTACAATTGCTCCCGTAGTGGGCGAGTTTGATACCAACATGCATCTCATCACAATTCTTGGTACTGCAAAGCCCGCTTGTCTTGCACAGACGACGATATGCCCCGCTGACCTTGAGAATCGAGAAGATAGTGTTCTTCTCTTTGCGGGTATCACCGGTTGTTCTGAATTCAGTCCATCTGCAGCTGCGAAGACTTACATTGAGGACCGAATCGCTCTCGGTGGACCTCCTCACAAGGTTGGTCATTGCATGCTTCAGGTCTCCCCCTTTGGCAAGTCCTTCAACATCTCATCTATTGAGATTGCTCGGCATCTTGATCGTGAAGGTTCGATAGAGGCCCTTGCAGAACAACTCAAGGTACAAGTGAAACGAATTGGTGCGACACATGTTGCCTTGCCGCCTGTGCTGGGTATTCGCAATGCAATTGCGAACAAGTCGAAGTTGGAGAAGCTGATAGGAGCCACTGCCTTCGAATTACTAGGTTTTCCGCCATCTGTCCCCGGTCTACGACTTCAACGCGCGCTTGAAGGCGTTTTTGTCAAAGCTGGAGGCAAGATGCTGGTAGGTCATGAAGCGATTTCCCACGTTAGAACAAAGCAACGGGTCACTGCGGTCATCGCACGCAGCCCACTTCGTGAAATAAGGATAGATGCAAAGGCCTTCATCCTAGCAACTGGGAAGTACATCGGAGGTGGGATTGCTGGTAATGAGAAGGGACTCCGCGAGACCGTGTTTGACATCATGACTGTCACAGACGACTATCACTCGTCACGAGATATCGTACCCTCTCGTTCAACCAATCGCCTGTCAATCAGTCCCACTGGACAGCCAATTCAAGCCTGCGGATTGGGTATCGACTCACAATTCAGACCAGTTCGCGAAGACGGACTAGAATGGGCAGACAACCTCTTCGCAGCGGGTGCTGTTCTTGCTGGCTACAATTATTCTGTGGAGAAGAGTGGGCTGGGTGTTGCCTTAACGAGTGGATATAGCGCAGCCAAGAACGCTATTGATTTCCTGAGGGAGGTGAAATAGGTTGGACGAGGATGAGGCCTATGAATATGTGAAGAGCACACTGAGGAAGGAAAAGATAACTCCCTATCGTCCTGATGAGATAGAGAAGGTGAAATCTGTTAGTTCCTGCATCAACTGCGGACTATGCACGAATCATTGTCCAGTGGTTGCAGCTGTGGGCGTTGACCGTTTCAGTGGTCCCCGAAGTATTGCTGTGGAACTATCTCGTTCACCTCCTGAATACTGGTCCGCGGCAGATAAGGTGTACTTATGCACAGAATGTGGAACATGTCGCGAGGTCTGTCCCAAGAATGTAGACATTCCTGAAATCGTCAACATGATCCGCGCAAGAATCTTCGAGCATCGACCAGACCTCGTGCCAAAAGCCTTCATGTCGGTCAGAGAAATCATTACAGAACATGGTCTTGCGTTCGAGCCCTGGGCGGATAGAGAAGAGAAGGAAGGAAGTCGAGATATGCGACTTGAGCATCTGGGACTCCCTTATGTGCCTGACAGAACAAAGGAGAATGCAGATGTACTGTTCTTTCCTGGTTGTCAGGCTGAAGAACGGGCACAGGAAGTTCGTGAAGCCGCGAAGGTGATTCTTGACTTCTTTGATGTCGACTTCACCCTTCTTAACGAATTCTCGTGCTGCAGCCTTCCATCGCATTTGATGGGCGACGAAGTGACAGCGAGGGCATTAGCTGAGAAACTGAAGCAGAAGATTAAGAAACTAGGTGTGAAGAAGGTTGTGACAACATGTGCAGGCTGTACATCAAACTTGGCCAGTCTTGCTGAACGAGATGGCTGGGGGATTCCAGTATATCACATGCTTGAGTTTCTCGCTGAGGAAATTGGATACAAGAGAGTATCCAAGGCTCTGAGAAAGACTCAGACTCCTGATGATGCTCATATTTCGGTTCATGATCCCTGCCACCTCATTCGCCATACATCACGACAGATAATGGATTATGCATCGGAAATCCTAGCTGTCATTCCTGGGGTGAAGGTCACCACTTCCGAGGCACATGACTCGTGCTGCGGTGGTGGTGGTATGGTATCTTATCACTCTGATGACGTGGCTAATGCCGTAGTGCAGGAGAATCTCATCGCCTTGGCGGCTACTGGGGCGGAACGTCTGGTGACACCATGTCCTCTCTGCACCGCACAATTAGAGAACAATCTGTTCAAGAGCGGAAGTCCCATTGAAGTGGAGGATTTCACGGTCTTTATAGCTCGGAGACTTCCCAAGGAGTGATTAGCACCGTGCTCGATTCAAAGACGATAAAGAATCTCTACAAACGCATGGTTTCCATAGTTGGGCCAGAGAACGTACATCAACAGGAGACCGACAGAGTGCTCAATGCTCATGATGCATGGCCCCTCAGCGAGGCCAAGTTGCGAGCTGGAGAGATGCTTCCTCTCGCAGATCTCTTGGTCTTCCCCTCATGTCGAGAAGAGGTAGCGGCCGTACTTGTGGCTGCGAACGAGCTGGAAATCCCTGTCACGCCTGTTGGGGGCGGTGCTGGGACATGCGGTGGGACATTGCCCATCTATGGAGGAATACAGCTTGATCTAAAGCGGATGTGCAAGATTTGCGAGATTGACGACCAATCGATGACTATCAGAGCTCAGGCTGGAGTAGTAGGAATCGATCTAGAGGAATACGCAAATCGACACGGCTATACTCTGGGTCACACACCTACCTCCCTGAGAGCATCGAATCTTGGCGGATTCATTTCAACCCGCTCCGGGGGTTCTATGTCCTCTCTCTATGGGAAAATCGAGGACCTGACCTTGGGTCTCGAGGTCATACTACCGGATGGGTCAATCTCAAAATGCAAGGCTGTCCCAAGGCAGTCTGTGGGTCCCGATCTCCGCCAGCTCTTCATAGGTTCAGAGGGAACCCTAGGAGTGATCACGGAGGCAACATTGCGGCTGTTCCCACTTCCTGAGGAACGTCGTTTCAGGAGTTTCACTTTTCCTGATGTTCACAGTGGTCTAGAAGCAATTCGCAACATCTTCAGAATTGGAATTACTCCATCCATTGCCAGGCTGTATGATCCCGAAGACGCCGCTATGAGCTTCTCAACGCATTTTGAATTCGAAGAAGGGCATTGCATGTTGCTCCTCGGGTTCGATGGCGACAAAGCCCGCGTTGATCTTGATGAAAGGAAGTCCGTTGATATCTGTGTCAGACACGGTGGAACTGACTTAGGTGAAGGTCCTTCCAAGAGATGGTGGGAGCATAGGTATGACATGTACTATCCAACCCGTCTAACGACATCGGGTTATGCCATTGGTGACACCATTGACATAGTGGCAACCTATGACAAGCTCGAGAAGGTCTACCAGTCGATGAAGGCAGCAATGGAGGCAGATGACGCAATAGTCATGTCCCACTTCTCCCACATGTACCAGAACGGTGGTAGCATCTACATGATCTTCTTCACCTCCCAGCCAAGTGCCGAGACCGCCTGGACGACATACAGGAAGATCTGGGATGATGGTGTTGCAGCTTGTCTTAGAGAGGGTGGAACGATGAGTCACCAGCACGGCGTCGGTCTCACTCGAAGTACTTACACGGAAGATGAGTTGGGGTCCTCATTCATTATACTGAAGAAAATCAAGGATGTTCTCGATCCTAAGGGAATAATGAATCCCGGTAAGCTTGGACTGGGGGTGCGAAAATGACATTTGATGAAAGTCTCGCAGAGAAGATTAGGCTCTGTGCGGCATGCCCCAAGATGTGCCGCCATGTTTGCCCGACTTTCTTCGCTTGGCGTTCAGACTCCCCGACACCGCACGGCAGGGCCCTTTTGATACACCAAGAACTAATCGGCACTCGTAAGATAGATGATCGTGGCATTGAAGTTCTCTATCAGTGTCTCGAGTGCAGTCACTGCCTAACATGGTGTAAACCTGAGGTTGATATCGCATCTATTGTTGAGCAGAAGCGCAAGGTGCTGGTGGCTGAAGGTCGACGCCCCAAAGGTCTGACCGAGGTGGCTCATGCCATTAGGAAATACCATAATCCGTTCTCTGAGCCCCATGAGTCACGTAACAACTGGCTCTCCGTCAACAGCAAGAAGAAGGGGAAAACAATATTCTACTTCGTCGGTTGTACATCATCATATAGAGAGAAGGAGATCGCAGCTGACACTGTAGACCTTTTGGAATCTCTGGGTTACAGAGTTCTCGTCGCAGGTGGCTTGCAGGGTGAGTGGTGCTGCGGGTCTCCGCTCTTCCGAACTGGTGATGTTGAGCTTGGTATGGAACTTGCACAACACAATACTGAGATGCTCAATAAGATGGATGCACAAGAGATAATCGTGACATGTCCCGGCTGTTTCCGAGCTCTATCAAAAGACTACCCTGCCCAGGGACTAGTGATCAACAAACCTGTTAGGCATATCAGCCAGCTACTAGACGAGATGAAAGAGAGTCTTCCAGTCTTTGATTTTGAGGGGACAATCACCTATCATGACCCATGCCATCTTGGGAGACACTCGAAGATCTACGACGAACCAAGGAATGTCATCAATCGAGTTTCGGGCTCCAAGCTGGTCGAGATGGAACGAACCCGTGAGAATGCCATGTGTTGTGGCAACGGTGCTGGACTAAGAACTCTCTTTCCAGAACATGCCAAGAAAATCGGCTCCGAACGGGTTCGCCAAGCGCAGTCTACTGGTGCAACTATCTTAGTCACATCTTGCCCGTTCTGCAAGAACATGCTTGGCTCGCAGACTGGAAATGGTCTGACAGTATTGGATCTACCTGAGATTGTCCTGATGGCCAAGAGAGGCCGCAAACTTAAGACACATTAGGATTTACCTGTCAGTGAGCCGGAACGACCATGGATACCGAGGAAATACTTCAGCTAAAGGTCCGATTACTCACCGAGGGAGCCAGACTTCCAGAGGGTGAGTGGAAGGGACGACGAGGCGGCGCAGGTCCCGTCGGAAGTCGGTATTTTCTCCTTCCAAATGGTCGCACCTGTGGTATCCCAATCAGAACAGGTAGGCAGGCCAATCTCTTCGGGTCAGCTAGTCTTGAGCCCACTGACGACCCGAGGGTGTGGCTGTACGATGATTCAATTCCATTGATTGTAGTCCCTCGGCCGAAGTTCTATGATTTGAGGACCAGTGAAGGAATAGCCTACAGTAGTATTGCCCTTCTTCATGGAGAACGGACACTTGCGACAACAGTCTACCAGTCCTGTAAGTACTGGTCAAATGGTTCCCAATGCAAGTTTTGTACAATACCTTTCTCGTATCTCTCTGGTGACACAGTGCTGGAGAAGGCTCCTGAGGATATTGTGGAGGTAATCATTGCGGCGCAGAAGGAAGAGCTGATTGATGACGTACTCCTCACGACAGGAACTCCTGATGCTCCTGACATGGGCTGTAAGAGGTTGATAGATACAGTCACGGCCATACGGCAAGCAAGTGACATCCCAATTGCTGTTCAGTTTGAACCTCCTGTTAGGCACGCCATGATTCGGGAAGTAGCCAAAGCAGGAGCAGTTGCTGTGGGAATACATATTGAGAGTGCAGATGACTCAGTCCGTCAGGAGATGTGTCCTGGCAAACATCAGTTCGGTTCTCTCGATTTCTATAAGAAGAGCTGGCGATACGCTCTGAAGTACTTTGAACGGGGTCATGTCAGTACATTTGTTCTGCACGGTCTTGGTGAAGATGTCCAAGAGACCTTGAAACTTGTCGAGGAGATCTCCCGACTTGGTGTGATGTCTGTGGTTGCTCCTGTGCGACCGTCGCGAGGGAGCAAATTGGCTGACTACATCCCTCCATATGTTGGAGACCTTGCTGGCTCGGTTGACTTCTACAAGAACACCGGCAGGATTCTCTATACTCATAGTCTGAATCCAAAACAGACTGCCGCTGGGTGCCACAAGTGCGGCGGATGTACGCCTATCCAAGAAGCATATGACTGGGCAGCAGCGCAGAAGTTATAGCGGTGAACAACTCTCTAGGATTGATGAACACATCTGACTTGCCTGCTGAGGAAATCCGTGTGGTTGAGTTCGCAGAGGCGGACGCAGAAGAAATCTCAGAATTGTTCAGACAAGTATGGCCACTTGCTCTAGAGTATCCTAAGCACTGGCGAAAGAAACGTATGTACGCGCCGGCGAGGATTATTCGAGAGATGAGATCAGGCTATCATTACTTTGGTAGTAGACTTGAGGGAAAGATCGTGGGAGTCTACAAGGCCATCATTACTGAGAAGGGACTATATGGAGCGCATCAGACTGTACGTCTGGAGTGTAGGACTTCCGGTTTAGCTTCTGCAATGTATATTCAATTTGCAGAGTACGCCAGAGAACACGGATGCCAAATGAATTACTGCAACATCCTCGTTGGTCAGGAAGTCGGAGAACGTCTAATGAGGAAATTCGGATTTACACCTTGGGGCAAGCCCTATGAACAGGCTAAGGGCATGTTGGTACAGATGTACGAACGTCTTCTGGTTCCTTGATTTTCTTCAGTTCCGAAAGACCTTTAGATAGCTCAGGAACCCACACTATGTCAAACTACCTCGAGGAATCAATATGGAAGTCTTCCCGATTCTCGTAGATGGCGAAGAAGTGGACACAGGAAAATACACGGTCTTTCCAGACATGGAGAAGGTGACTCAGGATCCGGGTCTTGGCATTGCCCTGCAACTACAGAACGCCTCATCACTCTCACGCTTCGTCTTCTCTAAGATTCCCGGAATGATATCCAGTAGTACTCCTGAGATGAGATTCCTCAGAGACTATCGAAAATACCACGGTGTTCCAAAGTACTCTAAAGATGAGCTCGACGACGTAGTCTATACAAAGGTTTCACTGTCTCGTGAACAGGATATCGAGAGAGCGATAACTGCGGGCACACGAGATCATATGAAACTGTACAACCCCTTCAGAATCCCTGGCATGGGCGTGACTTTGGACGAGAGGGCGGACGCGCTGCACAACGCAAGTCTAGAGATCAAGAAGAATTGGGATGTTATTCGGGAGATATCCATCAAGGAAGGAATGCCTGTTGGTACCCTGAAATGGGCTTGGAACCTTGGGGCGTGGAGTGACTACCGAAAATCCGTGGATGAGTGGGGAAAACTTCTTGATGTGATTGAAGAACCAGGGCTTGATGGAGGAAGGTCATATCGCTTTCGCGAGCCGTACGGCGTGTCTGCATTGTTCACGCCATATAATGCTCCTATCGCTTTGGGTATCTTCAGTATCACCTCGTCCGTTCTCGCAGGCAATTCGACGATTCTGAAACCGCCGAACAAGGTCCCTCTGAGTACGATTATCTTTGCTCGCATTTTCATGAAGAGTTTCCTTGAGAGCGGAATGCCATCATCAATACTGCAAGTCCTTACTGGCGGAGGAAAAGAGCTGATGGAGCGATTCGTTTCCGACCCCAGAGTCGGGGCACTCGTCTGGTACGGTGACAGTGATGTTGGTTTGAAGCTGTGGTCCAATGCAGTTGGAAGACGGACTCAGATGGCTCCTGAGTTAGCAGGCAGCGATCCATGTCTTGTCTGGGGAAAAGATGTAGATCTTCGAAAGGCTGCTGAGGTCATTACAAAGGGGCGATTCCTCGGTAGTGGACAGGCATGTATGGCTATCAAACGCTTGATTGTGCAAGACTCATTGTATAGCGAGCTGGTATCGCTACTAGTCGAAGAAGCCAAGAAGCTCAAGGTTGGTCTTCCATCCGATCCAACGGTATCACTGTCTCCCGTTGGCATCACAGCGCTTTACCTCCTTATAGATCAAATGAAGGACGCAGTGGCAAAGGGTGCGAAGATTGAAACGGGCGGATATCGAGTCAACTATCTTGATGAGCCTGATCCTACAGGGTTGTTCTACAAGCCCACGATTGTCACCAATGTCAGTCTGAATATGCGTCTGATGACTGAAGAGGTATTTGCTCCCGCACTGCCGGTATACCCTGTAAAGAGCGTCGATGAGGCAATTTCTGTGGCTAATCAATCGCGCTTTGGCCTCAGGTCCAGCGTGATTACTGATGACATCAAGATTCGACAAAGATGGATTAAGGAAGTTGAAACGGCAGGCGTTGGAACTGGAGACGACCACCTATATTACGACCCCTATATGCCACACCTTGGAGGATACAAGGACTCGGGGATTATCGGAGGAAAATACTTCACGACCATGCTCTCACGAATGAAGTATGTGCATGCAGGTCCCGAAACCGGGTTTCTCTGATACTCCAGCTATTGAATACGTTCATTTGGTGCTCTTGATGTACTCTGTATGAGAGTAGATGACCAAAACTGCGGGCAACCAACGAATTTCCAGTGGTCCAGAGGCAATCAAAAAAGCCCTAGAGGCTCTGCTCAAATATCAGAATTCATCAATGTCAATGAGACGTGTCTTGCGAGAGATGCGGACAGAGTCAGCACCAGAGCAGTATACTCTTCATGAGCCACTTGCTCTCGGTGTCATTAGATATCTGAACACGATTGATTTCCTGCTGGCTCGCTCTCTCGGTTCCATCAGACCTCAAGACTTGACACCCCGTGATAGGAATCTACTACGCCTGGCCATCTATGACGTTCGTTGGCTGGACTCAGCTGACATTCTGGAGTACACCAAGGGCTTGGATTCCTCTTTATGTGAGGTATTAAGCAAGGCGATCAATCTCGATTTTGATGCTACTATTGCACATTTGCCAAAGGTGAATCAGGAGAGTCTACGATATTCTCACCCCACATTCATTGTAGAGACCCTTCATGCGCACTTGGGAGAACGCGATACATATCAGCTTCTCTCCGCCAACAATAGGTCTCATGTCTATTACCTACGACCGAATAAGCATCGAGAAGGGTTTGAGGAGTCAATCGAGAAGTTGCAGGAATTAGGGGTTCGTTTGACACCTGACTCGAGTGTGCAAGATCTGCTCCGTATATCAGGTGATGTCAATGCAGTTATTTCTTCTGAGCCCTTTCAGAATGGAGCTGTACTGATTCATGACAAAGCAAGTATATTGACTGCAAAGGCACTTCACGCTTCTCAGGGAGAGGTCATTTGGGATGCCTGTGCCGCACCGGGGATGAAAACGCATCTCCTCACTGAGATAATGAATAATACTGGCAGGGTCGTTGCTTCTGATGTATACGCAGATCGTGTCAGGTCCGCCAAAAAGCGATCCGAATTCCTTGGTGTGAGAAATGTATGTTGGGTGCAGGCTGATGCCTCTAAGATGAAGGTGAAGGGAGCTCGTAGAATCCTCATCGATGCTCCATGTTCTTCCACGGGCATGATTCAAGGCCATCCCTCATTCAAATGGCGGCTTAACAAAGAAGTCCTCATGTCTATCATGTCAGTACAGCATAAGATACTCGATGGTGTCCTGAGCGCCTACAGAGATGAACCGGGCACAGAGATTGTCTATGCCACATGTTCGATTCTCCCTCACGAAGGTGAGTCTCAGATAGATTCTGTCATGAGTACACATAACATCGAACTCATTGATACGGAGATAAGAGGAGATGCAGGCTATGATGGTTTTCAGTGTTCTGAAATGGTCCGAAGGCTGTTTCCACACAAGCATCAAACAAGCGGATTCTTCATAGCTCGGATGCGGATTGTGCAGTGATTCGTCTTTCGATGGACTCCATTACTCGTCGAGCGAACTCCCTGTCATCCTTGAATGACCATGGTATCTTGAGGAAAAGCTTGTTGGCACTGATCATCATGTCTTCGTCGCGACTTACGAGGGCTTTGAAGAGGATTCTTGTCCATATGAAGCACGGATGCTCTTGGAACTCCTGATTCTTCTTAGAGGTGGCTGCGATATCAGTGAGGTAAGCAATTCCCTCTTTGGGTTTGCCCAACATCAGGTCTGCGAGTGCTCCCATGCAAGCCAAGATAACTGCATTCTTAGTCATCCCTGACTCGATGTACGACTTTGCTCCTTCCTTGTACTCCTCAGCCTTCTTTTCATAGAGTGCCCGGCCATGACTAATGATGAGGTCTTTGCCCTCATTCTTATCCGCTTTCTTTAATGAGACACCCCCGTGAACTGCAGCCTTGAGTTCAATCTGCATATCGCTCATAGGAGTTGTTTCGTTTAGTTTACGCATCTTCTCTACGATATCTGTACCGGCCTTCACAAGTATCTGTTTGATCACGGGGTTGTTCAATGAGATATCTTTCTTCTGTAATCCGTTTTCATAAGATACCCTTGCGGCTCGAAAGAAGTCATAAGCTCTGTCAGTGAGATTGTTCTTGATTGCGAAATCGATAGCTTTGACATATGCTAGAATGGCATTGTCTGTTTCATTCAGATTTTCAAACTGCCCTGCTGCCTCAATAATCCAAGGAAACGCATCTGTGCTATTCATTTCGATTGCTTGTTGTCCCCTCGAGAGAGAACTATAGGCATCAACACAAATTGTGGCAATGTCATGTTTTTGGCACTTTGCAGCTATTTCGATTTTTGAGAGGCTTCCACCTCTAAGTCTGCACATGCTGGCTCCTGTCTCTTTGATGCCGAACCATGTGCAATTCTCATCGCCTGACAACAGATCTCACTCCAAGCATCACTATCATTCTGTTTTCTGAGTTAAAAAACAAACCCTCGTTATATCGTTACCTTTAAACCCTAACCTAGGGGGCAATTAGTGAGGTTCCCAAGGTGTCAGACGATGATACCGAGCTTGCAATCATTCGCCGTAAGAAAATGGCTGAACTAGTGGCGCGAGAGAAGAGATCGCAGGAAACCAAGGTACAGAATCAGAAGATCAACGTGGAGCGCGAGAAGGTTCTGAAACGTTTTCTTGACCCTGCCGCTGCATCGTATCTTGAAGGTCTCAAAACACGTGAACCCGAAGTGGGAAACAGGATACAGGATATAATCCTCCATTTAATAGTCAATCGTGGTCTACGCCAAACAATCACACAGACTGATGTACGATACATTGAACGGCAAATCAAGGGTGAGGAACCAACAATTCGCGTACAACGCGACGGCGAAATCTCTGACTTTGGTTCATATGTCCGTGAAGCCATCAAAAAGAATAGCAGCGATTCAGAATCAAATTAGCCCAAAGCCTGTGCACGAGCCTTCCATTCTCTAATGGTATATTGTAGTTCCTCTACACTACCTGAGTGTTTTTTCCAGGAATCAGCAGTTCTCATCATCTGGAAGATAAGGGCTCCACCTCTTGCGAGTTTCTGCTCGAGAACCTCGACTGCTGTCTCTATTGCGAGGACAATGCTCTTGTTGTCATCTGTCTTCTGCAGGAGCTCTTCGAGTTCTTCGAAAACTTGGGGAGGATCAAGTTGTATCCACTTGTCCCTTGGTACGATTACTTCTCTGTACTTGACTGCTGGAATAACGGTATGCCCTTCTCTTATCTCAACTTCGCCGTCAGTCTGAAGGGCTTCACAGTACTTTAGGGCTTGCGTCATATCAAGGACAAGACTCGAAGCGATCTCCTCCAATCGCACCGTCTTTCGATTTAGGACCATATTCAAGATTCGATATTTTTGGTCTCCATATTCCGACAAGACTTGCCTAAGCTTTTCTTGAGCGCCTTCTCCCTGATTCAGGACTGAGGTGGCAGCTTGCGAGAGGATTTTCAAGTCTTCTCTCAGTTTCTCAATCGTCATCTCTGCATGTGCCAGGTTGTTTCTCAGAGTCTGGCTCTCTGACTGTGGTTGTTTTTTCGCCAGAAGATGTATCTGCTCGGATTTGATACCTTGCATCTCCTTGCCAACCGTTTCAAGTGCTCCCTTTGTTTTTGCGAGCTGAGATTCGAGCATCTTAATCTGAGATTCACGTTCTGCAAGAGATGCCTCCAATTCGGTAACTTGCGTTCCTAGCTGATTTGTTCTCTTTTGAGACCCGTTGAGCTGAGCCTGCAGAGCATCTACCTTCTGATTAAGGGAAGCAATCTGCACAGTCTTTTCGCGTAGTCGTTGGTTGATGTCTTCTGACATGACAATTCCACTAGTTTGTGCATCCATCGATAATTAAAGGAGCTTCGTGCAAACTTGGAATCCCTTGGAGAATCTGCAATTGAACCCATTCGATGCACACACTCATATCGATATGAAGCAGTTTCAAACAGACCTTGAGAGTGTAGTTCAGAGAGCCCGTGATGCAGGACTTGTGGGAATGGTGTCGTCTTCCATGGGCCCTGAATCGTTCCGAAGAACGATGGGTATCATGAAGAAGCACACGGACTTCATCTATCACTCGGCAGGATGCTCCGTTTCTCAGCTTACTGGAGAAGATGCTACCAGTATTATCGAGCTTGCCCAGAGGCATTCAAAGGAAATTGTGGCAATTGGGGAGGTTGGCCTGGACTACTACTGGATAAAGGATACTCTTGGGCGAGAAGCGCAGGAGCCCCTGTTTTCGCATTTCATTGAGCTTGCTAAGGAGTTGAACCTGCCAATTGTCATTCATTCTAGGAAGGCTGAGGAAAGAGCCACGGAAATGCTCGAGGATCAGTTTTCGGGTGATGTGCTGATGCACTGCTTTGATGGCTCTCCTCAAGTGGCTCGACGTATTGCAGATAATGGGTGGCACATAACACTTCCAGCGAACTTTGATAGATACCGAAATCGGATCGCTGCCGCAAAGATTGTTCCCCTCGAGCAGATTCTCACGGAGACCGATGGTCCCTATCTCTCTCCTACTCCTAATCGTAATGAACCAGCTAATGTTCAGTATGGTTGCGAGGCTTTGAGTAGTGCTCTCGGTATATCGGTTGATGACGTTGCTATGGCGACGACTAACAATGCAAAACGATTTTATCGCTTGTAGTTGATAGTACAAGATTGCATTGTTGAGGAAGGTCCAATATGTACCAGCGTCGATACCTAGAAGTGAATGGCGAATCTCTCAAGCAGCCCGTGGCTCTTGTCGGTTTCCCTGGAATCGCGGATGTCGGTAGAATTGCCGTAGAGACCCTGATTCGGGTCCTAGACGCAGAACACATGTGCGATCTCTTCAGTAAGGACTTTCCACCACGAGTGCTAGTGCAGAATGGCATAAGTGCGATTCCAAGGGCGAGTATCTATCTATATCGGGCTGCGCCTGATGAGCCGCATGATTTACTCATTCTCACAGCGGACTATCAGCCATCGACGAGTGCTGGTGTCTATGAGTTTGCAGATTTCATAGCTGGCGAATACAGCGCACTTGGAGTCAAGGAATTGTTTGCTCTTGCTGCCTATGAACAGAGCTATGAAGACTACTTCAACTCATACCCTGCGCCTCCACGAATCTATGTGTCTGCTAGCTCAGAGGAAATGCTTGGTAGACTTTCAGCATCGGGCAATGTTGAAGTTATTAAAGAAGGCTCGATTGTCGGAGCAAATGGTGTGATACCCTCCTGGGCCTCAACGCTATACAACATGGATGGAGCGTGCTTGCTAGGCGAAACACTCGGAGTGATTAAGACTGATTACCGCGCTGCAAAGGCTGTTCTGGAAAAGACAGTGAGTATCGTCGGTATGACCGCGGATTTTGACGAAATGGACTCCGAGATTACTAAGGTAACTCAACTCATAGAATGGGCAAGGCAGGAAATCAGCCAGAAAAAGGGACCATCTCAAGACGATAGTAGTCCTTCAGACCTGTACATCGGATAGCCTATTCGACAGAGTCCGGATGAAGAATATCAGTGATCCATGCCTGACTATCAAGATTAATGTAGAAATAATGCTCATCATGTTTGACCTTGACTGTGTATGGAAACCTGTTCGCTTTCTTTAGCACGTCCGGAGGCACTCTGAGCAACGTTCTTTTCTGGCAGACAGGGCATTTTGCATATCTCTCAAACATAGTTACCCCTCGTATAGATCTTACCCAACTTTCGAGTCTGTACTCAGAATAAGCAGTGCGTTATTAGTTTCAGGTTCCTCAAGCGCGTTTGTGAACGCTCGAATCACATTCTCGGGAGATTGTTGAGCCAGTTCTTCGGAGTCCGTGGCAACTATTCTGAGGTTCTCGTAGATACCTGTTTCTGCAAGCACTCTGAACTCAGCATCTTCATTCTTCACCTGCAAAATCAGGAAGCCAGCAAAGTCCTTGAACTCGTCTCTTGGTCCTCTGAGTCGTGCTGACACCCTCTCGACTCTGCCTTTCTCTTTCATGCTATTCAGAAGATATGCTCGTATCACTTGGTTTCCGACCTTTCGCCTAATGTCAATGAATTCTTCAACGGATGAGTCTTCTATGACGAGTTTCCATGTCGAGTCGGATATAGTCTTACACCATTATAACACCAATCAAGAGCAGATATAGAGATTGTCTGGGCGTATCGAGAAGCCTGTCAATGCTGCGGAATAACCTTATTTGTTAGCGCGCAATCCAGTTTAGTTCAGAAGGACAAGGATGTAGTAGTTGCCATGATGCAGACTGTAGACATGATTATCCGAGAAGTCCAAGCGGGACTATGGTTTCTCGTTGTTGGCTATTACTTTTTCATCTTCATCTTCTTGTTGTTTTTCAGATGGAGAAACACGAGGAATCCATTTCAGCTTGCCATGGCTCTCTTCTTCCTCCTTTTGGCCATAGGCCGATGTTTCTACTTTATCGGCGATTTCTACGCGGATCCAAGAAGTCTGGCAGTGGGTCTTACTCCCTATCTTGGTGTTTCAGACTTCTGGCTGATGGGAGGATCCTTTTTCCAATGGATGGCTTTGGCAATCCTCTCTGCAACAGCAGGTTTTATGATTCTGGGAAAACGATGGGCGGAGATTGCGTTTGCGGTGCCCGCAGTAGCTATCGGAGTTGCTCTTGGTTTTGTGCCTTTGGAAGCCACATTTAGAGGACTTCTCGCTGGAGTCGCAGGATTTGTTTATGCACTCTTCATACCGTTGCTCTTCTGGTACCTGGCCTACCAGTCTGGGGGAAGATTGCGAAGGTCGAATATTCTCTTGGGATTAGGCTTCTTCGTTCTCTTTGCAGGTAGAGTAATTCACTCGATCAGATATCCGATAGCCGATGCCTATTTTGGAGGTTCAATCGCAGTACCGGGCGTGATTGCTCCCGGTCTCGAAGTCATTGGTCTCATTCTGATTGCCACAGGAAATGAATGGGGACAATCAGTATAATTCAATTCACAGCAGATAGTGACGCTAGAATATCATTCAGGGGAACACAGAAGAGGAAAACTGACTCAACCTATCTGTTTCCATTCGAGCATTTTCATATCCTCGAGTGTATGAAGCGACTTCTGAACTTCCTTAGTATGTCTACCAAGTTGATCAGCGATGTTTTGCGTTGTCAACATGCCTTTGCACATCTTGGCAACATCATACGTATCTTGGCTCATTTGGCCGAGTCTCACAAGCATCGGCGATACTCTTCCTTTTAGCACTGGCACAACAATCTTGGTTTCAGACGCGTGTCCGTCCTTTGTGATTTCATCGAGACTCTTGTTGAACTTCTCGAAAGGCTCCAAGTTGCCGTCCCAAGTCACAAGCATTGCCCCGTAGATGCTAACGAATTCGTTGTTGACCTCGGCTAGAACTGCCATTGCCGCGTTTCCGTCGTCTACCTTGTCGACAATTGCCGCAACTATGACATTGTCCTTTAGGGAGAGACAGATATCAAAGGCACCAAAGTCAATCACATGGACTCTGTTTCCATAGCTCAGTTCTCGGCCAAACTGAATCAGAGCAGTCAGAAATCCACTGATCAAGTTCGGATCCATATCTGCTGACCCGTATTTTCTATCCAGAACACAAAGTCCACTGTCAGCGACCAATATGTAGACAGCTTGAATCATGTAAATCTCTCACTGCTTTAGTTTGAACCAATTAGCTCGCGTTTCTTTATAGAACTTTATGTGGTCGCCTCTTACTATTGGAGAGGTTTATCAGCGGGCATGTTCTTGCAGGAAACGGTGAATGGATTGGACACAGCAAAGGATGCCAGGATTCTCGTTATGGAGGATGCGCTGCATCGGCTCAATGAAATCATCGTGAATAGGAAACTGAAGTTCCATGCCGAGTATTCTAGACTCTCAGAAACACTCCAAAATGCTGGCGGTCTGATTTACGAGGTGAAATACTCCTATTTGTCTGCGGTACAGGTGGCAGACCTCGAAGCAACACGGAAGATTGTCGATAGCATTGCAGGCTTCAAGAGAATAATAGAGCAATCCATGAAGTCTACAGGATACAAGCCTGCGACACCAAGAGAATCTCTTGTTCAAGCTGAACTATCTTATTCCTTCAGGATTGCTGAGGGACTCCAAAACAGGCTCAGAAGCTATGACGATGATCCAGCTCATGCGGTGGATATCCTTGCCGTTGAGATAAGCCAGAGCCAATCCATTCCGGATTCAAAAAACCTCACAGAATGCCGATGCACCGACGGCATCAGAATCTGGAGGATTGCGACTAATCTCCCTGGAATCAAGAATGGCACAAGATTGGCTTGCGCTATTCTCCCTCCTGTCGACATGATGAACACGGTTAGTGAGGCTATGTTTCTAGGCAGCGCACCCCTGCCACCATCCACAGAGCTTGGTGTTCTCAAGAATCCTTCATCATCAATGCTCGACCAAGCGCGAGCTCAAGCGATTCATATCATCAAGAGGATGACATAGATGCAATTCAAAGAGATACAAGCGAGGCTCGATGCTTTTGAGAAGTCACGCGGCTGGAACAAGTTCCCCGCCTCTCTTGTCTTCACTCATCTCATCGAGGAACTGGGAGAGATATCCAGATACATCACAGTAGAGGAAGGATACAAAGCCATAGGTCTTGGTCACAAGGCACCGGAGAATTCCGAGCTGCATAGAGAGTTCGCACAGGTCTTCAATCTACTCGCACAACTTGCCAATCATTTCGAAATTGATCTAGAGGATAGCATTCTCTCAGAGCTCTCTATAATGGAAGAGCGATTCTCTGCTAAAGAATGGTCTGAGTACATGAAGAATCGTCGATAGCACTAACTCAGCTTTCTGCTTGTTTCAAGTGCTTTCTTGGCCATGTCTTCAAGATCCTTTGTTGCTGCAAGGAGACCGAGGGCCTTATTGCGAACCTGAGTAATGTTTTTCTCTTTGGCCCATTGAGCTAGACCTGTCACGAGCGGCGAAAGTGCCGTTCTTGCAGCCTCAACAGTTCCGACTGCCTTTCCAAGGAGTTCAACACCATGCTTCTTGTCCTTCCCTGCCTCAGCCACTCTGAGCCAGACAAGTGCGTGAATCATGTATAAGGCATCTAGCATCAAGGTGGGCGATTTAGGATTGTCTTGTACTTTTTTCAGAAGCCGTTCCTGTCGGTCCTCGAATACATCCTTGAAATAGCCGAATGCCTTACTGTCGTTTCCTTTGTCAAGTTCGATGATGCCCTTCTGTAGTTTTTCGTCACTCTCTGACAATACTATATCGCTCCTTAGTCAGAATATCTGTGTAGATTGATGACTATGAACGCATCTATTATGATTTTCGACTCTCTGTTTAAGTGTGTGTAACACCCTTTCTTCTGCTCACAAAGCTATTATGGGGGATTTTTTAATAGGCACCCGTCGAATATGTCTTTGGAGGACAACGAATGCTTAAGACCACCCTTACTTTTGAGGAATTGAAGAGGACCAATCATATAGAAATCAAAGAGATGCAGGAAAGGAAGTTCCGTGCATTCATACGATATCAGATATGGCCCAATCATCCCTATTATCGCCGTCTTTTCAAGGAAAACAAAGTTGACCCCTTCAACATCACTTGTTTTGAGGACTGGGCTAAGTACAATATTCCCCTCGTCAGAAAGGTCGAGTACAAGGATCATCTGCGGGAATTCGTACTGAACCCCTCTCAGGTCGATGGCGTGGATCGAGCCCCAGCTGAAATCATTAGGAATGTGATGACCTACTCAAAAGAGGCCGGAAATGATGATCAATACAAGTTCCTCCGCAACAATGGTGCTCGAGTCAAGCTTCACATTGGTGCCGAATCTGCAATGGAACGACTCAAAGGACGCATGACCTACAACTATTCACCCCTACAGTTCTGGCTCAGTTCAGGAAGAGCGTCCGGCCTCCCTTCGCCAGTCTTCTTAACACGATATGACAACGATTTGCTTGAGAAGAACAGCGCGAAATGTGGCCAGCTTGCGATTGATAAGTTCGCGAAGGATGGGTGGCAAGCGTCCTCAATGAACCTATTCCCATATGCGCCGCATCTCGGCTGGCATGCTGTCAATGCTGGTCTGAGGCAGATAAGCAAGTTCTACATTGCCACGAGTGCTGGTGGAGCAATTCCAAGCGAAAAACTCGTTGATCTGGCAAAGGTCTTCAAGGCAAATGCTTTCACAGGAATGCCAAGCTATCTCAGAAACCGTTTCTTCAAAGCTGTGGCTGAGGCTGACTACGAAGCCCCGGAGAAGGTAGTCGTGCTCTTAGCAGGAGAGAAGATCTATCCGCGTGTTGCTGAAGACATCATTCAGATACTGACTGAAAAAGGGGCAAAGCAAGTACACCTTGTGGGAGGTTATGCCTCTTCAGAGAGCAAGGTCTCATTTGCGGTGCAATGTGACTATCACGGCCCCTATCATAATTTGTCGCCTGAGATTATGTCATGGGAATTCGTCAGAATAAACAGTGATGGCACCTACGAGTTCGTGGACGAGGATGAACCGGGACACACCGTTCTATTCCATCTAGATAGCACCGGAACTGTCTTCGAAGGCTTCCTCTTGGGAGATGTAGCAACAAAACATGAGGCTGGAAAATGCCCCATATGCGGTCTAGACGGCCAATTCTTCTGGGACATCGGAAGAACAAATGATGCCCAAGCGCAAATGGAAATCATGGGTCTAGCTGAAAAGAAGATTAAGGGCGCAACTGTGAATCTTACTGCGCTTCGTGCTGACCTCCTGAGTCTGGGTGAGGTCGAGGAGGTGCAGGTTGAAGTTGCTAAGGAAGATATGTCTGACCCCTATAGCATGGATGTACTCAACTTGTATATTGCACCGAAAGGCCCCAAGACCTCTGACTACTCCTCGCTGATAGCTCAAGTTCAAAAGATGACAAAGGAAAGCACTGAGGTAACTCCCAGTGTTGTGATCATTGGATTTGAGGAGCTAGTCGAGAAAGCTGGCGGCATGAAGTTCATGGAGATCATCGACAGTAGACCTAAGCCTGCCTAGTAGTTTAGAAACGTGTCGACTAATCATGGGCTGAATCACGTGGCACTCTTGAATCTCTCTTTCATGCCAGGCAGGTTCAGGTAAACTACTATTATGGCGGACAGGATGACTCCTATCCAGTTCCCCCCGAACAGGGAGAACGCGAATCCAATTATGTTTAGAATGACTGCCCATGTCCATGCATATCCTTGCATTGTAAACAACCCATAGGCAATGAAGAGACCAAACAGACCTACTATGGCGAAGGGTATTGCAATCAGCAGTCCAAGAATCGGGATTAGCAGGTATGCAGCGCCCTGGAGGAGTACTCCGAGGGCTTGAAGTGCCTGCAATACTGCTAGAATCAGTACTCCAATAGGTAAGCTCTTCTGAGTCATTGATAGTCACACCGAATACATCTCTGAATATGGCTTGTTAGTAATCCTACGTAATGGTTGCCCGCGCTTCGAGGCATCTCTCGAGAATGTGAGTCTGCCCGAGGAAAAGAGACCCCGGGCAGTTAGTATAATCATTTCAGATTATGTTTCTTCACAAACTCGGTCAAAATATCCACAAGGTCCGGTTTCCCAATCTCCTGCAAGTCATATCTGACTCTAACACTAGGCTTGGTAATGTTGACTACACGGTTCAGGTCAATCGGTGTTCCGATTACCACTGCATCCACATCCGCCTTGTTGATGGTTTCTTGGAGTTCAGATACCTGCTTCTTTCCGTAGCCCATCGCGGGAAGAACATTCTCAAGATGACCGTATTTCTCGAAAGTGTCTCTGATACTTCCAACAGCAAACGGCCTTGGATCCACAATTATGGCTCCGGCCTTCCTTGCAGCTATGAACCCAGCACCATAGGGCATCTCCCCGTGTGTTACGGTGGGTCCATCCTCTACCACAATGACTCTCTTTCCGCGAATCGATTCCATCTTTTCGATTGTGAGGGGTGATGCTCCATCGATGATGATTGCCTTGGGATTTACAGCCATAATGTTCTCTCTGATCTCTTCCACATCCTCATAGTCTGCAGTGTCAATCTTGTTGATGATAACTACATCCGCCATCCTAAGGTTTGTCTCGCCTGGGTAGTATGATACTTCGTGACCAGGCCTGTGAGCATCAGCGATGACAATGAGTAGGTCTGGCTTGTAGAACGAGAAGTCGTTGTTGCCACCATCCCATGTGATAACATCCGCTTCTTTTTCTGCCTGCTCAAGAATCTTGCCATAGTCCACTCCTGCGTAAAGAATGACTCCCATATTGATCATGGGCTCATACTCCTCACGTTCCTCTATCGTGCACCTATACTTGTCCATGTCCTCCAGGTTCTCATACCTCTGTGCAATCTGCGATGTGAGGTCTGGATCATATGGCATCGGGTGCCTGATGTTGACCGGTTTGAGATCCATATCCACTAGAATCTGGTTCACGCGTCTTGACGTCTGGCTCTTACCGCAACCTGTCCGAACAGCACAGATTGCCACAACTGGCTTCTTGCTCTTTATCGAAGTCGTTTTCGGACCCATGAAACGAATATCAGGACCGAGCTTATTGACCCAGGCTATTTTGTGACCAACCACCTCATATGGAAGATCCGAATAGGCGAGAATACACTGCTCAACATCGAACTTCTTGATTAGTTCTGGCAGTTTCCCTTCAGGATATATCTTGATACCTTTTGGGTAGAGTGGCCCCGCAAGTTCTGGAGGGTACATTCGATCTCCGATTCCAGGGATTTGTTCAGCAGTGAAGGCCACAACCTCATAATCTTCGTTATTTCGGAAGTAGACATTGAAGTTATGGAAGTCGCGACCAGCGGCGCCCATGATGATTATTTTCTTCTTGCTCATTTTGAGTCCACTCCACTTGTCGGTGGGTTCACGGCAAATTGACCCATCAGGCAGGTTAAGTAATTGTTGGTCTATTCAATAGTGTAGAATGCACAATGAGTTGGACATTCTAGCACAGCTGTGTATCGACTATCGGACAGTTTTACTAGAATTGATTAATAGTGATTATGCCTTCGGAAAATCGCAGTTAAAATCTTCCGAAGATGGGTTCGCAAAATCGAACCGAATCCGGAAACAATACAAAGCATTAAATACGCGGTGCTTCCATTATGAAAGAAGAGCGTTTTTCTGAGCCCATCGCCGGATTGATAAGTGGGGTGCATTGTTGAAGCTAGTTGAATTGGCTCTGGAGTCAGTCAGGATTCTGAAGGATGCAGGGGAGGCCGGTATCAAGAGCGACATATTAGCTCAACGGCTCAATACTCCTAAACGCAGAGTGTATGATGTCATCGCTGTTCTAAGGTCTCTAGGCCAAGTGGATACAAGTAGAAAGTTCGATGGGACAACGATTGTATGGATAGATCATTCAAAGGATTTCATCCCAAGGCAAAATCATGAAGAACTGCGAGTTCGGCTGAATCAAGAAAGTGAGGAACGCAAGCAGTTTCAAGTCCAAGTAGCAGAGTTAAAAGAGCAACTCAGAATCACAAAATCCAAACTCAGAAGAGATGTCCAGGCTATTGAGATGGTAAACAAGACCGAGTTTCTAACGACACAACTCCGGGTACGTGCACTATCAAGTAATGGAATCAAGAAGGTCGAACATTCGGGAATCGAAGTCCTCATTGAGACCCATGAATCCGGCATGGTGGCTGACCCAACTGAACTAGAGGTTGACGAAAACGCAGCTCTTCTGAAGAACCTGCAGCGCATATGATCATGTCATAATGTCTTGATGTGCACCATGCTACCTCTTCTTACACCCCTCAGAGAATTGATTCGGTCTGCATTTGACGTCACCTTACCCAGAATATTGACTTGACTATAGGTATGTCCATTATCCAGATAGATACAGAGTGCGTCTCCAAGCGGCATATATGCGATGTCGCCCTTCTTCACTTCGTTAGTAGGTTTGGCGTTTCCCTTTGATATGCCCAAAGTGATTTGCAGCTCGTTTCGTACGAGTGCAATTCGTCCTTCCAGAGGGAGTCTAAATTTTATCTCCTCAACGAGGAGAGGGGCATGAATCCTGTTGATGATTCCTTCAATTGCAATGCCCCCTTCAAAGTTGAACACAAGATGGACATCTGTATCACTCAAATCTGGCATACGTCTTCCTTCGTGTATCGCCCTAAAATGTGCTGCGCTTAGTTCTTCGGCAAAGGCTTAATTGGACACATATGGTGGTAGATTTGGAGAGAACGAGACTGCCATCTACCAAGCTTGATGTCGCATTTGTTGTTGACACAACTGGATCAATGAAAGATGATATCAAAGCGGTGAAGGACAGTCTCTCTGAAATAGTGAGCCATATCACATCACGAACGAAGGACCTTGGGATTAGATTCGGCATCGTTTCATACCGCGACCATCCTCCACAAGATAGATCCTATGTGACCAAGTATTTCGACTTCATAGACAATGTGAAACGAGTCCAAAAGATCATTGCTGATCTTCAACCATCTGATGGAGGCGACACTCCCGAAGCGGTCGCTGATGGTCTATTTGATGCACGCACAAAGCTATCTTGGGAGAAGGATGCTTACAAAGTACTGCTTCTTGTCGGAGACGCACCTCCACATGGGAGAAGATACAATTCTCTCGGTGATGACTACTTTGTTGACGGCTGCCCGGATGGTCATGATCCGATTGAAGAAGTGCAGCAGCTGAGAAAGGATTTTGGTACGACGCTGTTTATTTTCATATGTGGCTGCAACCCGCTTGTTGAAACAGCATTCCAACAGATTGCAGATTCTGTTGATGGTGGCAAGTATTACTCATTGTTGGAGGCACATGAACTTCCAGAAGCAATTCTGAAGATACTTGAGGGAGTCAGTAATCTCATTGAAGCCGATAGGAAAGTCTTGTCCTACTATCAAGCTAATGATGGGACGTTCGATATGGGTGAGGCCGCTTCGAAGCTCGGTCTTGAGGTCCGTGAACTGAAGACTTCTCTATCTAGGCTCCTTGAACTTGGCAGAATCGTACGATGGCCAAAGGGGAGACCTCTCACATCTGAGCAAATAGGCATCTCTGTGAATCTTGGTGAGATTCCGAACAACATAGTCGCTGGAAGAGCCTTCAACTACTCTATCAGAGTCAAGAATCCAAGTGCGGCTATTGGGAGCATCAGGGTGGTAGTATCACTCGTCACAGCCGAGGGTGTATCTGAGGTAACGAATGAGCGTCATGACATAGCGGCCAAATCTGATAAGAAGCTCGAGCTCAAGCTCGTTCCAATGACTGATGTGAGAGAGAAAGCGACGCTCCGAGTTGAGGTCTTCTATGGCTCAAAATCAATTGCCACTGAGATCTACTCGACACGTATCTACTGATGGAGGACTACCTTTGATTCTAATCGCCAAACAGGGACGGAATCAGAAAGGTCTCTGCTTTGTACCCGCTGACGAACCTGATTATGAACCGGGTGTCTACGAACTCAGCTTTCGGGAACGCACACTTCTTGCTGACGTCCGCAAGTCAGCTCAGGTTTCCGATAACATGATTATTCTAGATAGTCGTGTGTTTGCCATGATGAATTGCAGCGATGGGTCTGAAATATCACTTACGCGAATCTGCGACGATTTGCCGGTCTGCAGAGAACTTGGGTTGGCTGTGGCATCCACAAAGTCCCTAGATAATAATGCAGTAGCTAATGCAATCTCAAAGAGGGTCAATGATCTCCAGGAAGACTTTGATGGACTAGTGCTAACAAAGAATCAGAGGATTCTGCTAGGACGCCTTGGAGTTCAACTCACAGTGGACTTACTCAAACCAGTGGATGATGGACACCTTTCTTGTCGATTAAGATGGAGCAGTCTTGAGAAGATACACCTTGACCCAGGAGTAGAAGCTCCAGCATACAACCTCATTTGTGTGATTGAGCTTGGAGCGGCAGCCCACATTACTGATGTCCTGCAGTCCTCTACGGGTGGTGATTCGGTTTCAGTTCCCCGGTATTCCGCTGCAATTGAACTTCTACATCAGATTGAACTCGGCTACTCCGGATATGGCACAGGAGCTCAATTCTCAGGCATTGCGTATTCAGACGAGGTGGTAACCTATCCGATGTTTGATTCGGAATCAGGACAACTGGTCGAGATATCACCACTTCACTCAAAGTCTATGTTGGAATCATTTAGAAACTGGATTGGCGAAGTAGCTCCCACGCATGGCCGCAAATCCTCGAATCCCGGTGCCGCTTTGAACGCCGCAATCGAGCGGGCATTGGGCATACCGGATTCAATCGATCACCCTACGATTGTGGTTCTCCTCTCAAGCGGTACGCATTCATCTGGCCAAAACCCGTTGAAGATTGTGAAAAAGAAGGGGGAGAACAGGTCCGTACCAGTGTTATGTTTTTGCCTGGGAGAAGATTCAAACAGGGATATGATGAAGGCAATTGCAGAGTACACAAAAGGAATTGCCGTCGAAATCACTGACATGGGTCAAGTGAATATGGTCAATGAACGGCTTGCGGAGTGGTTTCGAGATAGGAGTTGATTCCTGTGAAGGACGATTTGCCAACACGACTTCAAGCTATGTTCCATAGTGGAGAAATCACTGAATTCATCTCTGCACAGATGCCTACAGAAAAGCTCAGCACGGGATGGATGGAACAAGGTCTTCTTCTCAAGGGCTTCACTGGAAAGCTGGAGGATAGAAAGAACCAGGAACAACTCATCATTCCTGCTGACAGATTTGCACGTTTGACAAGAGACCTTGAAGGGCTATCACGACCATTTGTCGGCCTGTTAATCCTAGGCAGTCAAGGTCTAGTTACGCCCAAGTTGTGCATCGTGGTATACGACGCACTCGAGGAAAGCAGCAAGCCAATGATGACTGTAGCCTTCTGGACCAAGAACTTGAGCTTCAGTGAAATCACTCGTATCATAACACAGCATGTGCTAGGACATGGCATTTCTAGTAGAAAGACTGAGCCGGACTTGGATTACATAGAACAACTTAGAGCAGGTGTTTCCACTGGTGAAGTTCGAAGTCTACTCTCTCTCAAGGTTCCCGCAGAGAAGCAGAATGTCACAGAATGGTTTCGTGATTCCGCAAAGCAAGTGAATGGATCTAAAAGAGCAATTGCGGCTGAGGGGGACCTGAATAGTCTGTCGAGAATCACACTTCTTCTCGCTCGCTGGTTGACAAGCCTCGACCTTTTCAAGAGAGCCAAGAACAATATCGCAGCTATTCTCTTCAAGTTCAGTGATAGAACAGAACTCTGCCTGTGGGATAGCCCTCATGGCATGGCTTCGTTTGCAGCATTGAACAGAACTGACATTGAAAACATGATTGATAGATATGTGACGCCCATGTGGTCCGGTTCACAGGATTTTGGCGTGTCTGGTGTAGGTGCACCAGAGGTTGTAATTGGAAAGAGAACAGAATCACGAGAAGAAAACCGTAAGTCGAAAGTCATGGCATCTCATCAGATAGATCATACTATCCTAAGTCAGATTAGAACGAAACTGGAAATGCTAGAGACTCGCCTTCAAGCCCTAGAAAACGCACCAGGAGATAAGACAGTCACTACTGACCAGTCAATAGCAATTGTACAAACCAAGCTTGCAGAAACGATTAACCGTCTTGAATCTGTTGTGGCTAGATTGAGTGACCTAGAATCGCGTATAAAGCGTGTGAGTAAGTCTGCAGGGTGATTAATGGGTGAAGAGTCATTCAGATGAAGCAATCAAAGAGCTAAGTCGAATCGAAGATGAAACACGCATTCTCGAGGAACTATCTGAGCCTCTGAAAAGGATGGAACGCCGGATCGAAGACATCTCTTCAAAACAATCGAGCAAATCATCAATTGGTGCTGAATACATCCAAGTGATAGTCACCAAGATATCCGCACTGCGCGACCTAATTGATAAGGTGGAAGTGGAGATGGACCAGCTAGATTCCAGAATCGGTGATATCGAGTCACTTCGCTTCAAGCGTCGAACTCAGGAGTAGAGCTAGCTGGTACAAGTTCTTCAACGACATCAAGAATGTGCCCAATGAAGGTCTGTGAAGAGAATGAGTCCAACGGTGTGACTCCTGCATTTACTTCCTTCAAGAATCTCAAGGCATCTGTAGGGGGTCTATCTTTTTCCAAGGTCACGAATTCGATTTGATATCTCTCACGTTCTTTGATAGCTTTGATGAATGGGATATGCTCCGCGTCATCTCTTCCCACGCCCCCTGAGATAACGAGTATCAACGTTGGCCGTGAGGCTCCAAAATCGTCCAGATATTCTGCAATGGTTCTATAGGCCCCGGCCATGTCTTCTCGACCTGCGCTATCTTTCACAGAATCGAGAATTGAGTAGATCAAAGACACAAGAACTTCCTCTGATTGAACGTCTCCAAGAAACTCCATATATGACCTAATCTCGCTACCATGTTGGACAGAGAACTTTGAAGGTCCCTCTGCGAACGTAGCAAAGCCGAACCTGCCCTCAGTATGATTGTGTCTGAAGAGATTGATGACCAGCAATGCCCCTAGTGCCGCAATCTCTGATCTTGACGCATCCTCAGTGAGGTCATCAAGGAATACCTTCAACTCCCCTATTCGCCTTGCGAGAGGCTCAAGTTCTCTTGTTGCCGCGCGAATGGTTTTCAGTTTTATATCACGTTTGCTCATATCCTTACACGTGGAGATGCAGAGTACAACATTCAATTCGCGAAAAGCCTGATTTGGTCTTAAGAACACCTCATCTTCTGGAATGACACCAATCTGATCTGAAACGAGCTCTGGCTCTGTCTGTGTCATATTGAGAGTCACCGGAAGCTTCTCTGAACCCACGAAAAGTCTGGAACTAGAACCAACCAGTCTTCCTCTTATCCGGTCAAGAACCTCGCTTTCATTTAGATGCATCCAGGAAAACAACTCTTGATTGGACGTTCGTCTGTCTGAGCAGTACGCCATCACAATCCTGTGGATATCAGAGATTTCCCCTTGGAACTTGACAATGTTGACAACAGAGGACGTACTGAATCCATAGATTTCTGCGTCAGTTTCTGAGATGACAATCATTCTTTCAGCGCGCATATCATGCTCCCTCACACGACCCGCGCACCATCTCCCAGTCCTTGTGCCAAGTACTAGCACATAATCATCATTCAACAGATTTAGCGATTGCATATCGGAAGAGGCCATAAGGAATACCCCGGGGTTCGTCTTCGCAATCTCAACCCCAAAATGAAGAGCAGACACGAGTTCCTTGCGGTCTTCTACCTGGAGACAGGAGAGCAATGCATCATCAAATTGAGCTAGGTGTGCTGGCAAGCCAAAGACGGGCCCGTCAAGTTTTGCATTTGCACACACAAGGGTCTGTAGTAGCATGCTGTCCCTCTTTGATATGCTCTCTGTAAATGCCTTCTTCCATCCTGAGACCATCACGGCACCGTTCTTTTCTAGCACGATTGAGATGCTTGTCCCTTTCTCGCCATTCGGCCCGCTCACCGTTACAACAACGCTATCCAGCTGGACCGTTCCTCCCTCGTCATCAACCATGTGGTCAACTGATACTACTCTCAGAATCTTCTTTGCATCAAGTAGTTGCAGGACTCGAATAATCTCATTCATGGCGGCTTTTCCAAGACTCTCTTCAGCCATGACCGATGTCTTGTTCTCTGTATATACTAGGAATGGGGGTCGCGGAGGCAGTAATGACAACATGTTTCCACCAAGGACTCTCTGCACTTCCTCCGGCGAGGCTGCCAGATTTCTGCTCAAGAAGTAACTGATTATTTCTGATACGCTATCCCCCAATTGCGTTTCAGGATATGATGAGGCAAACATAATCCGCTTTGACCAGAGCAGGTCCTTTTGCTCGCTCTTCATGTAATTGATTGAAGTCGATAGGGACGATATCGATGCACCTGCTGTAAGAAGCGTGCTATCTGGAATGTCAAGAAGACGAGTGATGGATTTTCCCCAGTCCTTCTGGCTTCTCACCTTCAGCACAAGTTTCGGAGCCTTTAGGCCTGCCTCTTTGAGAAGTACCAACCACTCAAGAAGCAAATCCAGATTCTCTGAAGAGGTGAGTTCCATGAACACAGGTCTCTCAGATTTGATGTGGTCAATCAAATCCGCGCGATTGGGCCCCTTTAGTGCGAGAGGCAAATTGGCTGCGCGTAGGATACATCCCCATCCTGGTGGTGTTCTCCGGTTCTGCCTCATGTCTTGCAGATGATAGACTCTAGGGCTTGTGGGTGGAACTGTTGACCATCGGTAGACAGACTCGGTATTCGCATTCTGTTGGGCAACCGGAAGGGCTGTTTCACCTAGATCAATCAGCGGGTTTGCAACGAGTAGATCGACCAGCCAACTTGACTTAGACAGCTCCGACGCATCTTGAGAGAAGTCGGTAAGAAATCTGGGCTTCTTTAGATACTCATAAGCCCTTCTTGGGACGTACCTAAAGGCTCCAGAATAACTGGCAGCAAAGTCATGAAGTTGATTTTCAACCATAGTATAGTATGAGAATGCCCTGTCAGGGTCGAATGTTCGTATATACGTTCCAGCGCGTACGATGCCAAGCTGTAAGGACGCGTCCACGACAAAGAAGCGGCGGATTTCGTTTGCTTCAATGTCTTCCACAACAATCATCGAATACAACTCCGAGTGCTAAGAGCCAATTTGCAAGAGATGATATATGCCTAATGCAGACAGTAGTTTCTGCTAGCTTGAAAGCCCGTAAAGAAATAGTTTATCACTCAAACAGGCTGAACAAGAATGGAGGACTAATCTGCATATGCTCATCGTCCGAGCAGTTGAGGACCAGCCATCAAGAGGCATAAGGAAAGGTGATGAGTTCAGGCTCTACATCGTAGATGCACATCACCATATGGGGAAAGAGAAAAGCCATAGAAACACGCCTTCGGGTGCCTACGCCTTCTACTCCCAATTATGGTTTGAGATGCAGAAGCTTGCTAAGGTCCTCAGAGAAGAGGACGCTCTTCTCTTCGAACCAATTGGAATAACAGCTGGTGATTTCGCCAATCGTTGTTTCAAAAGCCAAAAGAGTTGGGAGAGGCTGAATCATGGTTGGTTAATAGATAGAACTGTTGTATTCCCTTATACTGATGACTATTCCACCTCCGAATCAGCCAATGAGCCTTCGTTCAGAGTGTCGAATGATAAAATCGCAGGATGGACAACTCGTGCACCACACTCGACGCGGCTAATCGGATTCGCACGGGTCAATCCCCTGGATGGTACAGGGAACAAAAATATTGCAGTGAGCGAGCTCGAACGGAGTGTTCTGAGCCTTGGATTGCGCGGTCTAAAACTGCACCCTCTTGCACAGCTCTTTCTTGATTCCATCGAAGGTGAACTAACAAGGAACGTTGTGAAGCGAGCTGGTGAGTTAGGAATCCCTGTTATCTTCGATACGAGAAATATTGGCACCGTCATGCGTATCAAGAATCTTGTAGAATCGATGCGGAATGATCCCGACTGCGGAACAGCCATCAGGGGACTGAAGGTGATTCTCGCTCATTGTGGAATGTCCCCTGGTGATACACATCTTTTCGACGCGCTTCGTGACCCAGCGATCTTTGCTGAAACTTCAACGCTACATGACCTCGATGTTCCTGTTCTATTCGAATCTGCAATCGAGCGTCTGGGCCGATTCGGCACTCCATGGTCGGAGAAAATCCTCTTTGGGACAGACTACAGCTTTCTGTCCGTTCAGGCTGCTGATGTCATTCTCTACCTTCTCTCGCGAAAATTCTCTGGAACTCTGACCGATGCTCAACGAATATTGGGCGGGAATGCATTGATGTTGGTCCAAAAGCCTTTCGCAACTAAGGGTGGAGCTCCAACTCCTCCGGTCGAATATGTCTGTCTGGACCATGACGGGTCTAGACAGGTTCAGTTAGAGAATTCGCTGTTATCACTCATAAAACGGGATGTCTGGGACCTCTGTTCTCTCGATCTAATGCTGCCTCCGAATGGAACTTGGCCCGAACTGCTGCCTATTTCAAGAGGAGGTTTCAATGGTGTTTACCTTGACTCCTATGTGTTGAGTCTAAGGACACGAACGGGGGATAGAGAGATTCATGTCTGGATTCGTAGGGGCCCAGGCAGTTCTCTCACTTGTTCGCTCTTGGGTACGTCCGGGATGATACGGCTTGAAACCACTCAGAATGCGTCTCAGGGTATCAATCCCGTGCTGATGCGGTCTCTGAAAGACCATTCTATCACATTGAAGACAGGGAAGGATTTACAGGATAATGTGTTATCATACTTTGATTAGCTTGAACCTCATATTCTTTATAACAACACGAACAGATGAATTCACGTTCTACAAGAGGAGGCATTAGCCATCACCAAGAAACTCCAATTAGAAATCGTAGATGGCGGAGACCTTAGGGGCTTTGCTAATCTCCATCCAAGGACTGCCGATTCACTTGATGCAGACATTGGCTCAATAGTCATTTTCGAGGATCCCCAAAGTAGTTTCTGGGGAGCAGCAGAGATTCGAAAGAGCAATGATGCATCCGAAGACCGGATTGTGGTTGACACACTTGTTCTCGAGGCCTCACTACTGATGGAGGGTGATACTGTCGAGGTCACACTGTATGATGCGGATATGGTAGCTCTCGAATATGTTGAGTTTGGACTCAAACCCCTTACCGAGAATGCCAATACAGAGGACCTAGTTTCAAGGGCTGCTGAGAAGGTCAGTTCACTGGAAAATATCATTGGCGGGCGCCTTGTCTACCCCGGAATGTCATTCAACTGGCCAGAGCTTGACGTCAAGGTTGAGATACTCAATACAAGACCGGCTCTATCCGGGAAGAGCTTTGCGAAGCTTGCCTTTGAAGCCCTTCGGGAACGAACTGGGTATGAGTTCAAGACTGTAGGTATTGCAACTCCTTTCAATGCAGTCCTATGTATCGATACTAGTGGCTCTATGAAGACAACCGATGTCCCGGTCCAGGACATCGCTCATGCCCGTGAGGGTTTGAAGGATTTGGCTGGTGATAGTCCCGAAGTGCAGGCCTTTCTGGGACGTTTTGAGGAGGGCAAGAACGTTAGCCGTGCCGAGGCGGCAGCAATGGCAGTGCTTCTCTATCTCGCAGAGAAGGTCGGTCGCGGCTACGGTGAGAAGGTCGGAGTAATCACCTTCGAAAAAGATGTCAGTGAGATGACCTTTCTGAACTCTGAGACTGGTGAGGCTCAACCATTCGTAGAATGCACAGGAAGAGAAAAGGCACTGGGTCTACAGATAATCAGCACTCATGTCGTGGACAAAGTGGAGGAGGGCGGAACGCTGACTGATATGGGGTCAGCTCTTGCAAAAGCCAGTGACATAATCGGTGAATTCGGAAACCCCGAAAAACCGACAATGCTCATTATGCTCACTGACGGAATGACGACTTCGGGTCCACCTCCTCTGAAGGTGCTCAAGGAGAGGTTTCCCGATAAGTCGAAACTGGCGATATACAGCATTGGCCTAGGAGAAAGAAGCGAAATTGATGAGGAATTGATGCTGGCCATTGCTCAGTATGGAAATGGGACCTACCGTCATGTGGATAATATGAGGGACCTGCTTGAATGGTATGGTAAACTTGCAGGTGAATTCGCAGTCGTAATACGTGGCGCCGGATGAAATCAAATTAACGTGGTTCCAAGGCTTGAGCAAGCCCTTCGAGGGTTTCCAAATCCATTTCCTTGATTTGCTCCTCAGGTATTCCCTCCAACATCACCTCAGGAATAGAAACCAGGATCGCAGCTTTTTCCTTCCCATATTTCTTTGTGAATTCAGCCATTCTGGGGTCTTCGGTTACTGCTTCTGGTGCGGGTACTTCAATTGGCTTTTCAACTGCCTTACTGTCACTTTTGCTTGTTGAAGCAAGTAATGCCTCTAACTCCTCAATACTGAGAGTCTTCAGTGTTTCATCTGAAACTGACTCTCGAACTTCCTTTGGCAGTTTTCTGATGAGAGCCTCGCGAGTTGGTCCTGCTGTCTTCTTCTTGACTGTTGTTACTTTGCGTACTTTGACAGTCTTCTTCTTCTTTTCCGGAGGGAGCGTTGCAGCCTCCAGCTTGGAAACCAACTCTCTAGCCGATTTGGGAGTCAATCGTTTGAGGTCTTCAGGCGGCAGAGTACCAATTACTTCCTCCGGCAGTTCGGCTAGGATCGATTCAACTTCCTTGGAGAGCCCTGGAACTTCAGGCTTTGCCTCAGAGGTCTTTCTCTCCTCAGTCAAAAGTATGGGCGTGGCTTCCAGCTCCTCGACCAATGCGCTCCTATCAATCTCAACATCGAAGTTGCTGGACCGCCATTTAAGGAACCTATTGATGGCATCAGGCCTCATCTTGATAGAAACGAGCAATTTGTTGATGTCTTCATCGGGCATGTCTGGGAAGTTATTCAGTATTGTATCGATACTGTCTTTGGATACCCGTGCCCATATTGGTCCATTCAACAGTCTTGAAAGGCCTGAGGCACAATGGGATCTTACCCAGGTGTTCGGGTCCTTCAGTCCTTTCATAAGGACCGGAATTGTGCGTGGCTGATGATAGAATGTCAGTGCTTGAGCTGCTGCGATTCTAACATCTGCAACATCGTCTTCCATGATCTTGGCAATTTCATTCACAAGTGCAGGATCTGCTGCCTCAACCGCTGCAATCAAAGCCCGTTCCCGAACAGTATCCGATGTGTCTGCGAAAGCGCGAATGAGAGCTTTCATCTCTTTCGGATCTGTTCTGGCGAGAAGACCAATCTCGTCTGTATTGAATTCCAATAACAGTCTTCTGGTTTCGGGCAATGATTCTCCTCCATGGACTACGAGTCTAATTCATATGGGATATAATTGTGATACCAGCTACCTAGCCAACCCTTGTTCGCTTCAATATAGCTGCCTGCTTATATCAGTTCTCACTGTATATTTACTCTTCTCTGATGTCCCAATCTCTTTCCTTCAACCACATCAGTTTTAGGCATGAGTGAGTACCAGAAGAATGAGTGATTGGGATGAAGAGAGACCCCGGATACGAAGTCTTGATGATTATTCTATTCATGGCACTTATGCTCATAATTGTTGAGATGTCGCCAGTTCTCTCTGGGTTGTTTTCGGGTGAGCTCTTCAAACTGGTGGCGACAATCGCCTTCTTAGGAACCTTCGTGTTGATGTATTTAGTGATCGATGTCTTTGCTCGTTCAGAAGGGTCGTCAATCGGAAAGCTCGGAATCAGCATTAATGAGACTACTTTTCATGACATGATAGCTGGTGCGATGGCAGGCACAATAGCTGCCTCAGTGGTGATACTGTTCGCCTTCTATTTCGGGGGTCAATTGCGACCAATTGAACAGATGACAGCTGATCTGCTTGTTTCAGAGATAGTCATAACTGCACCTACTGCTGTCTTTGAAGAACTTGCACATCGCGGGTACATCCTCCCTCATCTTGAGGGTCTAGTAGGCAAGGGCTCCGCAATCGTCATTGGTTCACTATTCTTCTCACTCATTCATTTCGCCTGGTGGGCTACTCCTGGGTTTCCGGTGCACCTCATTCTGATTTTCACGTTCAACATCTTTCTTGGTGGTGTTGTACTCTCATTCAGCTACTATTGGTCAGGTAGAAGACTCTGGGTGCCTATTGCTTTCCATTTTGCATGGAATATGCTAGCATATATCATATTTCCAGTCTACCCCCGCGATTCAGTCATTCTTCCTGAAATATTCCAGATTGAATGGGGGCTCACAACAATTGTCGGATTCTTGATTGGACTGTCTGTCCTCTTTGGGCTTCTTAGCAACAGAAGGAGAGAGTAGAGAAGGTGCCGGAGTTGCCGACACCCTCATCGTAGTTACTGCTCGTGCCCTACTAGCACATCCTCGGGGCGCGCAACAATCATGGTCATGCCTTTGATGTCAACTATCACAACCTTCTCTCCATTCTTGATTGGAGGCCCAGTTGTCCTCGCCCACCAGATCTCAGCGCCAGTCTTCACTTTGCCTCTTGGGTTGATGTCTGAAATAGCGTGGATATCAGCGTACTTCATCTGTGAATAAGCTGGCCACTTGTCGTAGTTTCGAAGGAACGCGAAATAGAGTGCCATCATGCCAATTACGGATCCAGCCATTATATATACAGTCAGTTTGTTCGTTGGATCTATGAGAATTGATAGGAAAATGGCAATGCCGTAGACTGGAAAGAGTTTCAGCGATACTTTCGCATCCATGAAACCTCCCTCTACAAAACTGCTGCCACCTGTGAACACCATAAAGAGAATGTATAGTATGGCCCCTATCACGAACAACATCCAGTATGGAAATGTCACTGGCTCTGGGCTGTATATGCTGGTCATGAAAATCTCCATGACAAAGAGGATGACTACTAATGGAACTGTGACTTGTGCCATCGCCTTGCCAGTTGCTGGTTCTAGCGTAATGACGAGTAGAGTCGTGATGATTGCGAAGAGTATCAAGCCAACTAGGGGATCCACGAGGAAAAGCGTCATGACCATGCTCAATGCTGAGAACATGATCATGACAAGAAAGATCTTGATCCATGCGTCCATAATGACATCCTCCAATCATAGATGCCTACTCTTCGGGTGGTACCGTACCCTTGTTGGCTGGTAGCTTAAGTCCTCCCATTCCTGCTGAGATGGCCGCAGCAACGCCAGTAGTCAAGCCAACTTCTGGTATATTCGTCGGCACCATGATGATTAGATTGGCGTTCTTTGAGATTTCCTGCATGATGTTCCATGTACGAAGGACAAAACCTACATGTGACTCTTCATATCTCTTTGCAGCCTTGAGCATGTTGTCAGCAGCTTCTTGCTCTGCCTGTGCTAGGATGATTCTAGCCCTCCCTTCTCTTTGAGCCTGAGCCTCTCTGCTCATCGCATCCTGAAGTGCTGACGGAATGACCACATCACGGATCTCAACACTGGTGACTTTGACACCCCAGTGCTCAGTCTTCTCATCGATGAGTTCCTGCAGGTGCTGAGCAATCTTATCCCTGTCCGACAGCAGCTGGTCAAGTGTCACCTTTCCAGTAGTCTCTCTCAGGGTTGTCTGAGCTCCTAGCTCTACAGCCACCGTATACCTCTCTACACTGAGTATTGCCTTCTCAACATCAATAACTCTGAAGTACATGACAGCGTCAACAACAACTGGGACGTTGTCTTTTGTGAGCGACCTCTCTGTCTTGAACGCATATGTGAGTAGCCTCATTGAGACCTTCATTGCGATTTTGTCCAGTATTGGTGTCACCCAAATGACTCCCGGCCCCTTCACTGCCTTGTACTTTCCGAGTCTGAGGATTGCTACACGCTCCCATTCTTTGAGGACCTTTATCCCACTAGCGACAAACATTAGTAGAAAGAATCCGATTACAACGACGAGCGCTAACATTAACGTACCTGTATCGAATAACTGCAATATCTGTACACTCCTGCATGCACCCGATTACGTGCAGACGTCCAACAGAGTCTTCACGAAACCCTGCATTACTTGTATGCTTTGCCCGAGGTCTTAAGAAGCTTCGTCTCCGGGTATCTACTCTTCGATAGAAGGCTCGTCAGTATCCTTCGCATTATCAAGTTCAGAGGCCTCTGTTGAAAAGCCCAAAAGATTTCCTATTGCTGTTCCAGAGACTGTCTTGATGATAGCCAATAGAACAGATGTCACGACAAATATCACAGCGATTCTTTCGAGGGGATAGATAAAAGCAACGCCCACAAACCAACCACCGACAAGCTCCGGAGCATAGCTGGTTACATACACAAAATGATACGCAGCTATGGTCCCACCTACTACACTATCTGCAAGCAAAGCGATGAAACTCAGCAACCACAATGTCAGGAAGTTGAATTCTGGTTTCATCTTGTCATAGTGCATTTCCTTCTTGAGCCACTCCCTAGTCCTAGGGAGGATGAACAATGCAGTAAGAAGCATCGCTACAAGATGTAGCCAAATGTAGATGTATGCTATTCCGCCAATTGGACTTACTAGAAAAGCTGCGATCGAAAGTCCGTAGATCAGAATCACGATTCCTGGCTTGTTCGTTCTCAGACTTCCAGCTATGAATGCACCTGCGGTTGATGCAACCACAGGCACAATCGGCCCCAAGACTCCACCAATGTTGAAGAGCAAGACTCCTAGCATTGAACCAATGAATACTGAGATTCCTCCGTAGAGAGGCCCCAACAAGAATCCAATCACAACTCCCGTTACAAGCCCCAGTGAGATGAAGCCTCCTCCGCTGGTCAGAACAAAGAGAGGAAGCATAGTCATTACAAGGTGAAGTGCAGCAAAGACTCCAACTAACGCCCAATAGAATGTGGTCGAATGGGAATGTCCCAGCATGTTTCAGCCTCTCGAAGATTGCACCAATGAGAATCAGTGGGCAAGTCTAGACGCACGGATTTCCATTTCTACTATTTGAAGCTACTCAAAATCAAAAAGCCCCTGATTGACTCATCACATTCAACTACTAGATGATGCCGCAATCCAGAAGAACAGACCGCCCAAGATCCACACAAAAAGGCCCGCACCCAGTAGGACCCCAAGCGTAGCTCCCATCCCGGATGAGCCAAAATTCACATGCATATTCGTGAATGCCTTGAAGCCTCCAACATACTTCGTTTCATAATCGCAGTGGAATTCCTTGTCAGTCACTGCCCCACATATCTCACAGACGTATCTGTTTTGAAAGACTGCTCCGAGAACGCTGTCAACATTGCAGCCTATGAAGCCAGTCAATACAGTAAGAGGTATGAGGACGTAGATCTGTTCAACTGATGTGACTGCAGGTGCCCAACCCGGTACAAAGACTGAGAAGACAACAGCAATTACCCCGATTATAAGACCTGCTAAAAGTGCAACACCCTCACCAAGCAAGGAGACTGCGCCGATTGTTCCGGTTGGTACCTTCCTTCGAAGATTGGTGATTAATCTTGGCTTGCTCTTGCTGAAGACGCCTAATTCGCTAGCCAAAGTATCCGCGGCTGTAGTTGAAACTGCTCCGACATAACCCCCGAAGAGAAAGAACGGCCAGCCTGCAGCTGCTAAGTCTGGAACGAAACTTACAAGGTACATGGCGACCGAGAACATCATTGGAATGAGTCCACTTCCGAGTACATTCTTCCATGATCTCTTACCTTTTCCTTCTTGAGCACAGTTCTTCTGCATTTTTGCCTTGTACTTGTATTTCGTGGCAATCCCTGCACTCATGAAATAGAAAAGCACAATCACGAAGGCTGAAACGCCACCTGTGTACCAGATAGTAAATCCCACAATGAAGGCACTGATGAGACCAGAAATATCGACAAAGTGAGCCTTATAGGCTAGCGCTCCGACAGCACCCATCACCAATAGTCCGGAAACAGCCGGATGCGCAAGTATCTCAAACATTCCTTTCACATCCATGAATTATCATTAGCTTTGTTTAGGGGAATATCATTGCAATCTACTTCGAATGCTCTATGAGCATATATCATAACCTAATCTACACCAGATTAACACTCTGCCGTTCGGATTTTGCATTTATAGCTTTGCCTTAGGTATAGCTATCCTGCAACCTATCTTCGTCAATATGGTGTCTTTCATAAATAGTTCGACAACAGACGAATAACGAATTGTCAAAGTTTAAATCGGCAATAGTCGAAATCGCCCTATCATCTAGAATCGTTTCGATGTGCTTTTCTCTTGCCGAACAGAGGATTGTGAATAATCTATGGTCATAGCATCATATGGCCGCCTAATAGACTGTGAACTGCTTCTTCACTATCTCTACTGCACGATTTGGAAGCGGACGACCGTGTTGCGAGATGACTGCATCTAGGTAGTAGCCTGAAACAACATCGATGGGTGGGGTCAGCCATCTCACAATCATTGTGTTCTTCTTTCCGCTTCCCAAAGGAATCTCGTACTCCTTGATAATCTCACGTCTTGACATTAGTCTAAGATTGATTGCCAGGCCCTTCAGATCCTCTCTTGCGCTCTCCACATCCACAACAATATCGACTGGAGTGAGTCTGGCAACAAGACCTGGAATCTCATCACCTGTTTCGTTTCTTATTGAAAAGCCGACCTTGAAGAATGGTCTTTCAATAGCCTTGACTTTGAACCGTTGGCTATTCTCATTGGATTGAGTTCCACAAATCAGGCTCGCCTTCAAGTGTGCTGTGCTCATTTCTGCACCTAGGGGCACTCTGAATTGGACTGGAATCATTTTTGCTTTTTCAGGTTCTAGGTTGATGTTTCTCTCAATCAGGCTGAAGTTACCAGCAATTGATTCAAGGCTCACAGAAAGACTGCAATCTGTTGGCTCTACATGGCCGCACTCGATCTGTATTGTCAGCTGAACCAATTGGTCAGGTAGCGTGTAACTGGGAAGCCCGATGAAATCAATCGCTGCAAAACCTGCCGTGGGACCACCAACGATGTCTATTGTTGCCGAACGCCGATCCATCTCCATGTCTGCATAGCTGAGCACTGCAACAAGCGAGACCGTCTTTGGGCTTGTCGACGACTGTGGAGCTGGGATTGTGATGGGACCGAAGGCTAATGATAGGTTCTTGCTCTGTTTTACAGGCTGCCGAAGGACTATGTGCTCCTCACCATCAGGAAACACGAAAGATAGGGAGAGAATAGCTGGGTCTCCCTGCTCCATATTCCTTCGGATTCGCAACCATCCTGACACCTTGCCTCCGATGTGAGAACGTTGGGGAACTCGAAGTGAGTCTAGATTGATGCGAGTCGCGATTTGATCTATACTGAATCTGTCCGACTCGGCTGATGCTATGAGACTTCCCCTCTCAATTACGCGAGTGCGAATTACACCAACTCTGTCGGACTGAGTCATCTTCTCCACATGAGGGACTCTCCACCGAAAAGTCGCTGTTCTGCCCATGAACTCCCCGTATTGCAGGCTTTCAATTTCAGTCGACTTCTCTGATTCTGAATAATAGTCAACAATCATCCTTGCTGATGTTCCAATCACCTTGCTCCTATCACTTACAACTACACTCCCCGTCACGAATTCGCCAGGCATGTAACTGCTTTTCAAATCTGATTCTAGGATGGCTTGCGGCCCCCTTCTCACAAATCCCACGTAGAAGGGCTTTGATGTTCCTTCAGCTATTTCCATATTCTCTTCGTTAAGCAAGCGAATCTGGAGAACACATCTCTCAACACCTTCAGCAGCATCCGGTGGAATTAACAGAGGCGGCAGGTGTGAACTCTCAAGGACCGTGATTTCTCCTCCCTCAATCTCTAGCATCTCTCTAGTTCCGACTATGACGCGTTCGAGATTGGGTGCCAGTATATTGATTTGACAGCTGACGAATGATTTCGAAGGATAATTGGTTTCGATTTCTCCGACAAAAAGAACAGGCGTCTTGCCGTCTGCAAACTGAGTTGTCGTGCCTGGTCTGATTGATGCACTCATCCAATACGTGTTGATAGTACTAGTAAAACTGATCTGGCGGCCTGCAAAGCCCACTTCCGCAATTACGTTGTAGGCAGTTGTGTCCTTTCGAGTTCTGAAGACAACTCGGGAAACATGGATTTCTCCCGCTTCGATTCTGTCAACTGTCAGGACATTGCCATCCACAGTATTCCTGCGAGAGTCTTCTATTGAGTACTTCACAGTCAGGCTCTCGAGGCTTCTACCAGTACTATTGCGGACGAGGATGTTGAATTCTGCCTCTTGACCCGCGAATGCTCTATCAGAGTCTATGACGATTTCAGGTTCAAGCCCCTTCCACCAACATAGCCACGTAGGAAGATGCGGGGCTCCTTCAATTGGATCGTAGAGCCAGTTGGTGCTACATTCTCTCGTGACCTCTGCTAGACGTTTCAAGAGTGCAACCATATTGAAATCGGATTTTGCAAATACATCGAGCTGAAAGTCTGCCTCAGTTGTCCTCGGATTTACGTACTCACTTCCGAATATCGAAACGAGCAATGCTTGAATGAATGGATTCTCAACAACCTTGAGGTCGTCCAGCTCATCGCGAATCAGGTAGAGCATTGAAACAACGGCGTCTCCAATGTATCTGTTCCGTCGTGTTGAATCAATAATGCCTAAGTCAGACACTTGATGATTGTAGACTGTAAGGAAATCATCCTCACCCTCGCCAGGCTTGAATGGACCCCAGAGTCCGGCAGCCACTGCAGAGGCTCTATTTGCGCTTAGTGATTTTGCACCAACATCTAGCACTCTCTGGCCTTGATTGACCATGCGTTTAGCTTTTAGAGCAAGAGCTTGGAGGATTAGTGCTAGTCCCATCCTTCTTGGAATACTCAGCTGAGTATCAAACACTCGAAGTTCAATCGTTCCGTAGTCTGTGTACGGATAGCAGTCTACCATTCTTGCATAGCTTCTGTTTACATGCTTTGCAAATGCTTCCTTGTCTGCTATCCTGATGTATGGAATCATCTCAAACTCGTTAGTTGGACCCATTTGTGTTGTGTTCTTGAACAGCCTAATTGATCTCTTGCAACGGGGTGCACGGAACACGCCTTTGTCATCTATCGTTATTTCATCGCTTGTCTTCTTGTTTTCAAATGGCGAATTCACGGATAATGCAATGAGATGCGGAATGAAATTGCGGATCATGTTATAGACAGCGATTTTGGTGGTTTCATCAACTTCCGGGCTGAGAATGTGATGGTGTTCACCAAATGACAGATTGCGTAGGTACTCCTGTGTTGGATTCAGGCCAGTCGATATGAGAACCGCTTGGGAATCCTTGGGTATGGACTCATATGAGATAGCTATCAATGTCTGTATCCACCATGCAAGCTCTTCGAGTGTCGTGCACGGAGGCGTTGCGACTTCCAGAATCCAGGTCAGGCTGACAACATTCGGGTCATGTCCCAGGAGAGTATATTCCCTTAGCTGTCCCGCAGGATTCTTATACGTGGCAACTATTCGTGAACCTCGTTCTCCTTCTTCTGTCTGCGCAGAATGATCATATTTCTGTCTGACAGTTTCCACTGATGAGGACCTGATTTTCTTGTCAAGAAGCCCCTTTGCGCTTGAGACTATCTTGTCGAACAGATCTAAGACGTCTTCTCCACGAATCCAAGTACCATCTTTGCGAATGACCTGAAGTTCAACCTCTATGCCATGAGGAAAGGGCAACTGCATCTCTGAATCACTTGAGGTCGATGTCATTCTTAACACCTAGTGGGTCGTGGTGGCTTCGAGAATTTCTGCAATCTTGGGTACATTCCCTGCAAGTGTTGAGGAGAGCGTCATTTCTAGAACCACAACATTTCCAATATCTCTTGCCAATTCAGTCAGCTTGTATGTGAGCAATCCTCCCCCGAATTCACCATCATCCTCAAGCACTTGGAGGTTCAGCTCTCTGAGCTTCTCCTTGAATGTCGATATCTCTTTCGCATTACCATATCTGTATCTTGTTCCTAGGATTACTGCTTTGCTGCTATCTATGACAGCAGGTAATGACGACCACCTCAGATTGATTATCAGTTTGGATGTCTTGAGTTTGAGCTGTGCTCTGATGATCTTCATGATGGAATCACATGTCGCTGGTGATTCGCTTCGGTCTGAGTCTTTTATGATGACCGGCAATCTGAACCCTTTCCCTCTAAGCCCCTCAAACGCGTCGTGAATTGGATCGCCCTTGATGTCGGCGGTCAACGCACATACAATGCCAGTTATTGAACCCTGAACTAACAGACCACTTGTAGAGATGTCATCTACTCGCAGGTTGCTTTCAATGGATTCCAGACTAGTGTGGAGACTGGATAGTCGCTGTAAGAGACTGCCAAGAATCTGCTCTGCCCTTTCTAGTTCTCGGAAAAGGTCTGCTCCTTCACTAGCACTGGTCATTGATAGGTACCACTCTCTGAATAAAGCTCAACAAGCAACAGCTCCCCTCACTCGTTATTATCTTTCCTAGTTCAATGCAGTTCTAAGGAGGATTAAACATCTGCAATCAGGCTCATCAACTCATCAATCTTTGCCCTAAGTTCCTTCAGACGATACCAAGTTGACTCACGCCCACTTTGATCTGCAAGTTTCCTAACGATGATACCATAGTCAACGCCAGCAAGGTCTCCTAGCAAGATGAGTGCACTCTTTGACTTGAAGTGAGTTTCGTTCACTCTGCCGTTTCTGAACCTAGTGACTAGAGGTTCAAGCGCTCGTTCGGCCGAATCTATCTCGATTAATGCACCGCGGTAGTTGCTCTTTGGGTCCTTTATGGCATACCCTCCGACCAAAGGAGTCATTCCAACGCCTAATGACCCTTTCCCGATATCATCAAGTATGTCCATAGCTTTCTGGTAAAACTCATCACCGTCAACTAGACACTTCTTGATTGCACTCAAGATTCGAGGTCGTTCGATGGAGTCGGTCATCAGATCACCTCGGTGAGAAGTGTAGAAAAAGGAAGTGGATACGGGTGCATCAAGGGTCACACCCGTAATTCAGATTCTATAATTGGACTTCCGGTAGCTCACCAGCAAAGTGGCATGCCACAACATGCCCTTCACCTACATCTCTGTCTTCGGGGACCTCTCTCACGCAGATTTCCTGCGCATATGGACACCTTGGATGGAACCGGCAACCTGAAGGCACATTTATGGGACTTGGAGGTTCTCCCTTCAAGGATTCGATACGTCGTTTGATAGTGGGGTCTCCAGAAGGCACTGCTGAAATCAGTGCTCGAGTGTACGGATGCAGTGGACTGAAAGCTACATCGTGCGCTGGCCCCAGCTCCATGACTCTCCCTAGATACATGATTCCGATTCTATCAGCAATATAGGTTGCGACAGCCAGGTCATGGGTGATAAACAGATACGTGAGTCCAAGCTCCTCACGCAGATTCAGCAATAGGTTCAGGATTTCTGCCCTTATTGACACGTCAAGCATTGAAACAGGCTCATCAGCCACCATGAACTCAGGATGCAGCATGAGAGCCCTGGCAACTGATATTCTCTGTCTCTGTCCTCCTGAGAGCTCATGAGGATACCTGTCAATATAGTCCTCTGCCGGAGTAAGGGCAACGCTCTCCAGTGCCTCGAGGACTCTCAGACGTCTTTGGCTCGGCGTTAGAGGCATCTTGTGAACCATAAGTGGCTCTTGCACTATACTAAAGACACTCTGCTTCGGGTTAAGGGACTCGTAGGGATCTTGGAATGTAATCTGCATGCGCTTCCTGAGTTCCTTGATCTCATTTCTGTCAAGAGTCGCCAAGTTCTGGCCCGCGTAGATTACCTCTCCATCAGTAGGGATTTCTAAGTGTAGGATGCATCTGCCCGTTGTGGTCTTCCCGCAACCAGATTCTCCTGCTAGAACAAGTATCTCCCCTTTCTTGATATCGAAAGTCACTCCGTCTACTGCCTTCACGAAGAGCTCTTGTCTGTACAACATCGATGATAGGAACCCTGTGTTGACTGCAAACCATTTTCGCATGTTCTTAACAGCTATTAGAGTGCTACCGTTCTTGACATCAACGGAACCCTGTAGAATTCTTGATTCATCTGTAGTCATCATCTATCACTCCAAGTCTACTTCAATCTCGCCTCTAAGCTGCTCAGCAAAGTGACAGGAAACAAACCTACCCGGTTCGACCTCCAGAGCCTGCGGGTCCTCTTTTGAACAAATGTCCTGCGCATATGGACATCGAGGATGGAACCGGCAACCCGTCGGCGGCGAAATCAGATCTGGCGGAGACCCCGGAATCGAAGTCAGTTTCTTCTTCTCTGCCTTCACCATACTCGGAATCGCACCTACTAGACCAGTAGCGTATGGATGAATTGGGTCCTTGAATACCGATACAACATCGGCCAGCTCTACAATCTTACCTGCATACATGATTGCAGTCTTGTCGCAGGTCTCTGCTATGACACTGAGGTCATGCGTAATCAAAATGAGTGATAAGCCAAGGTCCTTCTGGAGCTTCTGCATGAGCTTCAGAATTTGTGCTTGGATTGTGACATCAAGCGCGGTGGTTGGCTCATCAGCAATGACGAGATCTGGATTGCATGCAAGAGCCATGGCTATCATTGCTCTTTGGCGCATTCCTCCTGAAAACTCGTGGGGGTAGTTGTGAATGCGCCCCGGATCAAGACCAACCATCTCGAAGAGCTTGGCGCAACGGTCTAGTGCCTCTTCCTCGGTCACGTTCTCATGCATCAAGATTGCTTCTGCAATCTGTTCTCCTATCTCAAACACGGGATTCAGTGCGTTCATGGCTCCTTGGAAGACGATAGCTACGTTCTTCCATCGGATGTCACGCATCTCCTTAGCGGTCTTGCGGATTAGGTCGTCACCCTTGAAGTACACGTTTCCGCCAACGATGTTTGCCGCAGGTGGGAGAAGCTGCATGATTGAATATGCCAAGCTTGACTTTCCACAACCGCTCTCCCCCGCAAGTCCGATGGACTCACCGGGCTCCAGCATCAAGGAAACGTTGTCGACTGCTTTTACAAGACCCTTCTGTGTTTGGTAATACATCCTAAGATTACGAATGTCCAGCAGGGGCATGATTGTACACTCCATCGAGCCAAAAATGGCCCTGGGCAGGGCATTTGCCTCACCCTTCTTGGGATACCGCTGCCATGAGGTCGGCTTAAATATGTTGCTTTCAAAGACATTCGTCCGAAGGCCGTCTGACACTGGCATGCCCACTGGTACCAGATGCCAATCACGAAAGTGAAGCTATCTTTACATCTGCCATATCGGAGCTTGGGTCAAGGCTCTTGTTCGATTAGAAAGAGTAAAAGCACTTTGATGTATAGTCGCCACTGAACAAAGATGTCAGGAATGACAATAAGATCCTTTCCAAGGACTCAGAATAGACCTCAGAAGCGAATTCTCTTGATTCCCTTCATTCTTATGATAGGTGGTTGGACTATGACATTTGTCCACTTCCTCCAGTTCCTAGGAACCATCATTGCCATGACAGGAGCACTGACAACATTCCTAGTGGGGGCATTGTATGCAGATCTCTGGGCTTCACATCGAAGGACACAACAGATGATAGAAGAACGCCAAGAAGAAGGTCGCGAAACTCCTGATGTCACTGCGGATATTCCACCAGCTGAAGATCCTTTTGAAGAGACCTATGGTGAAGAGTAATTCCCCCAATCTACAAAGTAGATGATAGTGACTATCAAACTAATTAGTCGGGTACCCGAACCAATTCCTTTTTTAGGCAAGCTTTCAGGGTCGTGACCAAGTATACCAAACAAGAGGGCTTCGCGGCTCCATTGAACGAGTACAGATTCGTTCACATGAGTGCGAATAGTCCTACCGATGGAGGATAACACTTGTCCGAGTCCCATAAGGGTTGGAAAGATCGTAATTGGTATGTCAGTATCACTGGTTTCTGGAAAGAATATCGCAAGCATAGAATTGGGTTAGTCGGCCTTTTTCTGATTATGTTTTTCGTAGGCATGGCGATATTTGCTGAACAATTGGTCACAAATGATCCATCGCCGCAGGCCAAGGTTGCTCCTACCTATCTTATGCCATCGTGGTTGTCAGTGTTTGATCCCTCAGGTGTTATAACAGGTGACATTCTGCCAGACCCCGATATAGATCACGAACCGATTGTCGGAGGAAATGGAACTAGTTCTGAGTTCAGCGCACTATATGCTCCCAAAGGCGGTTCGAATCTCGATAGTTATGTGAACCTGACATGGGCACATACCGCTGGGACTCAGCTTGACTTTGGAATTGATCCTAACAGTATCCTGCCTGATTATACTGACCTAGCTTACTTTGAGCAGAACTTCACTTGGTCATTCAATAGCCGACCAAGTGATGTGAACATGTCTATTACTTTTGGCACAACTCGAACAGGTGATTTTGCTGCCGGCGCTCAGGCTGGAAATGCCCTCATGTTCCGACTCTATGTTTGGTTTATTGACTCCTCAGGCGAATGGACAAAGGTGTATGAGACAAGAGATGCCACTTTTGTAGAAGAGATACAAGAGAGGCGGATCAGTCTGAACTACATCAGTATCAAGTCCATTTTTGATGGAACGACGATGACTAATGGCACACAAGCAGATCCAACGGATACTATTCGGATGATGGTCGGTCTTGCACCCTATCGTTGGTTCGATAGCAGCTCATATGGCTCTGGCAATTACACCTATCCCTGGCAATACTACAATGGCTCAGTGACAGTCAAAGTCACCAAACTGATGATGATTGGCTATGGCGAGTATTTTGGACTATTGGGAACCACAAATTGGGGTGCTGATGCCTATTCACAGTTAATCTATGGCAGCAGAATCTCCCTCATTATTGGCGTTCTCGCCACTGGTCTATCGACCGCAGTTGGTGTCATTGTCGGAATGGTCGCAGGCTATTTTGGCGGCAAGATCGATGAAGTGTTGATGAGAGTTGTCGACTTCCTACTGGTCATTCCGGGTTTGCCGTTGATGATGGTGCTAGCGGCGTTTCTGGGAGCAAGGATAGAAAACATCATCCTAGTCATCGCAATACTAGGATGGACCGGGACGTCGCGGCTCATACGGTCTCAGGTCTTGGCCGAAAAGAATAAGGCCTACGTCGAGTCAGCCCGAGCGATTGGTGCCTCTGACACCTACATCATGTTCCGGCATATTTTGCCCAACGTGACACCAATCCTGTTCGCAAATATCACTCTAGGCGTTGTTGGTGCAATCCTTTCAGAAGCAGGACTGTCATTCCTTGGCCTGACCAATCCTGAAGACCCAAGTTGGGGCAGAATGCTCGCAGATGCAAACACCGGTGGCGCCTTTAGTAGCGGGGCATGGTGGGTAGTTCTCTTCCCTGGCCTGATGATCACTCTCATCTCACTTGCTTTCACATTCGTGGGGCATACATTAGACCAAGTCCTCAACCCACGATTGAGAGAGAGGTAGAAACGGATGTCAAGATAGGAGGCTGTCCGCCTTCCTATCCCTCCCCTTTTTTTTGCCATTTCTTCCTTTCGTCAGCCGAGAGCACTACGCTTATTAGGTAGTTGTTTGATGTTTTGCCCGTAACGGTACTTAGTATCTCTATGTACTGGACGAATTGGAGTGAGTCTAGTAATGGGACTTCGAGAATATGTCATTCGACGGTCAATCTACATGTTTCTGCTTGTAGTGGCTGTTGTCTGTTTCAACTTCTTCCTGTTCAGACTCCCGACATTCCTCTTTGGGGCCAGTCCGGTTAGCCTGATGCTCAGCGACGAACTTCGCCGCAACCTGACACAGGAGCTTCTAGAGCAGATGTATTTGAACTTTGGTCTTGTACCCGATCCTGACATTTTCGACTGGATCTACATGTTCTGGAGGTACGTTGTCAGCATGTTCACAGGCAACTTCGGAGTCTCCTTCTTGACCCAGCGACCCGTGATGGACTCTATTGTGGAGCGCCTGCCAAACACCTTGTTGCTAATGGGTACATCCTCAATGGTTTCCATACTCTTGGGAATCTGGACCGGTGTGAAGGTAGCTGCCGACCCTGGGTCTCGAAAGGATGTCGGCGCAGTCACTTTGGCTTTATTCATCTATGCCCTGCCTGTGTTTTGGCTGGGCATGATGCTCTTGCTGGTCTTTGGCTTCATGCTTCCAGAGTGGACTGATGCCATGTGGGGCGTCCGCATCGGGTTCCCGCAGTTTGGCACTATCAGCTATGAAGTGTGGGAGGTCGCGAGGACCAACCCATTTGGTGCACTGATGGTCGCAGGCGACTTGCTTCACCATCTAATCCTGCCAATGATCACTCTTGGCATAGGTGGATACGGTGGATACTTCCTCTACATGCGGAACAACCTGATAGACGTCATGACAGAGGACTACATCTTAACAGCACGTGCAAAGGGTCTAGATGAGAATCAGGTGCTCTACAAACACGGCCTGAAGAATGCCATGCTTCCAATGGTCACTATCATTGCGATGAACTTCGGTTTCCTCATTAATGGAGCAACACTTACGGAAACGGTATTCACTTGGAGAGGATTAGGGCGGTTCATATTTGAGAGTCTGTTGCTAATGGACTATCCTGTTATCCAGACAATCTTCATGATTATCGCAATAACTGCAATATTGGCCAACTTTGTTGCAGACCTGTTATATGGCGTCTTGGATCCCCGAATCAAATACGGGTAGTCAACGAACTGAGCGGGTCGCGTTTTGCTCGACCCCTCTCTCGCTTTTTTCTTGTTCTCATATGGCATGTTTCACAGTGACGATAGCAATCATTTCGTTGTTCTATTTTTTTATTCGACCAGCATCTAACTATCATTTTGCTATGTTCAGATGTACTCAACGCTTACAGAATACGCAATGCTTTTATTGACCGCTGGCAAGGCCCTCTCATCCGAATTCGACTCGGAAGGAAAGGAGATAGAGAGAAAACATGCTTTCTAAAAGTAACAAGAGACTGCTAGCTATCACCTTTGCCGCTGCTTTCTTTCTCATGGCAGTATCCCCTGCTTTTGTACAAGCCGTGGATCCTTATAATTGGGAATTGAAAACCGGCCCATATGTAGACAAGATCGTCTACAAGGTGATAAATAGCCAGGACCAAAGGGTTTTGGCAATGCTGGCTGGAGAAATCGAAATGGACAACAGTTTCTTCGACCCAGTGCATTACGAAACTCTTGATAATGACCCAGACATTGATATATTCAGTGCTCTGAGAAACGGCTATGGCCACATCACAATCAACTGTCGCGATGCACCTCTGAATGAGAGTGTTCTGAGAAGAGCCTTCGCTTTTGCGTTTGATAAGGAAAGGGTCAGTGCTGAAGTCTTGGATGGTTATTCCCAGACTCACGACTCCTTGGTACCTTATCCAAATGGATGGTGCATTGAAGAGGAGTTCACCGATCGCTACTACACTGCTCAGGTAACTAAGGGCAATGAAATTCTCAACGCCTCTGGTCTATTCGGTTATGGACCGGGCGGCTGGAGGCAATACAAGGGTCAAACAATCAACACGATTGAAATCGAGTACTCATCCTCCTCAGTTGAGATTGCTGGTGGTACCGCACAGGTCGGTGTTGATGCCCTGCTAGCGCTCGGTATTCCTGCTGTAACAAAGGCAGCTGAATTCAACGAGTACATCTCAAGGCTGGACTCTCATGGTGATTACGACATGGTCTTCTATGCTCTGAACTTCTATAGCAACGATGTTGACTGGCTTGCGTACGAGTTCTGGTCAGAGTATGCTGACACACCATACCAGAATCCAACTAACTTCAGGAACGCAACCTACGATTCATGCAGACAGCAACTGCTCTACGGTACGACCTATGATGAGGTCTACAATGCGTCAGCCTGGATGCAGAGGATTCTCCAGTACAACGTTCCAAGACTGGTTGCCTATGAGAATACCTACAACCAAGCCTACAGGAATGACAAGTTCACTGGACATGTTTCTGATCTTGGTAGATACATTGTTGGTCCTTGGACCATGAGAAAGGTACACCTGATCGATGGAACCATGGGTGGTACATTACCCATCGCCATCAGTGAGGAACCTGACAGCTTCAATATCTATGTCACGAACTCTGCCTACTCCGCAGCAGTCCTAGAGAACCTGTGGCCATCACTCTACAGCTTTGGTCCGGACCTCAATCCATTCCCAGACCTGGCCGAGAACCTGCTCACTGAAACACATGCTGACAATCCTGCAGTCCCCGCAGGTCATACTCGGTTCACCGTCGATATTGTCCAGAATGCAACTTGGAGCGATGGTGTGCCTCTGACTGCCGACGATGTAGCATTCTCAATGACCTATGCCTTTGAAAGCTATGTCTATGGTAACCCGGCCGGAACTGATATTGGTGACTTGGTCGCAGCCTACGCACCAACTCCATACAGAGTTGTCATTGAGTTCAGCACTGAGTCATACTGGCACTTCTCCAACTTCGCCTACGACACTGTCATACCCAAGCACATCTTCAACGATGTTGATGGGATTGGATATGCCGGTTGGAACACATGGAACCCAGTATTTGATCCAGCCGAGCCCAACGTGAACTGTGGACCCTTCAAGTTCACCGACTTTGAGGTCGGCGAGTTCTATGAAGTAACATGGAACCCAGCCTTCTACTTCGGTATTGACCACCCAGAACCAACAACCACCACAACCACAACTACAAGCGGTGGAGTTGCTCCTGTTGATTGGACATTGGCCCTTGTAGCTGGAGCTGTTGGAGCTGCAGTCGTTATTCTCGTTGGTGGCTTTGTGCTACTCAGACAGAAGTAAGCTAATGTAAAATAGGGGACAGCTGTCCCCTCCCCCTTTTCTTTTTTTCATCATCTTTTACATACCTTCATGCGATGGTTGAATAGATTCCTTCATTGCGTTGAAGAGAGCCTCTTTAATGGAATGAGCACCAAAAGCCAAGAGGAATGACCGTGATGAACATCAACCAATCTCGGCTAACGATACTAGTTGTTTCAGCACTTCCCTTGGCAATTGGCACGGTCTTGGCGATTCTTGTTCTCGATACAGCCACAATAGGCGACATACTACTGATCAATACGAGGCCAACTACACTAGGAGAACTTGCGATCCAGACTGGAGTATCTGTTGGTCTGGGGACACTAATCCTCTTCTCGCTATTCTACGCTATGGAGCGGCGGGGCCCCGGTACAAAGAGGGCCTTAGTCGCTCTCGTAGTTTCACCAATCCTGACTGCTTCATTCTTCCTGCTAGGGCAATCCTTGCTGTTCATCCTCTTCAGGGGAACATCGACCTCAATACTTCCGAGTCTGCTCTCCTTTGCCTCTCTTGGAGTTCTGCTCATGTCGTTCGTGTTCATCATGATGGATTCCGTTCCGCCGCTGATGAAGAACATCTTCGTAGCCTTCTACGGGAGTGTCTTCGGAACATTTCTAGGAGTAATGTCGATAACTGCAAGCATGTTTGTCTTGGTGGTAGTCGTTGTTCTGGAGGACTTCCTCCTTACTCGCTACTCTCCGGCAGCGCAAGCTGTAGCGTTGATTGAGACGCCTGGCAATGATCCCTTTGACTATGCGAGAATCCAGACCAAGGGTGCAGCTGTCGGAGCAGGTGATTTCATTGCCTTCTCACTGGTTGCAGCTCATTCTCTCATTTTCTTTCCAATCTATGTCTGGGCCATGTCAGTCGTGTTAGCTCTCGTAGGTATCACCATCAATGCTACCGTCTTGGCTAAGGAGAACAGGATTCTCCCAGGGATTCCACTTCCTGCACTGCTCTCACTCTTCCCATGGGCCGCCCACATTGTGACCTACGCTCTCCTCATCTGATAGCTGCGTAAAGCACAAGCCAAATATGTTTCAAACAAACAGCAAAGGCTTGAAACAACATGATTGCGAGCGAACGGTCTCAGAACATCATCATAGCTCTTACCATAGCAACCGCGATTATTGGTTCTGGATTCATGGTAGGAAATGCCTACTATTATGGAGGTACCTATGTCTTGACTGAGCGATTGGATGCCAGTCTGGCAGCTATCCATGTGAGTAATGTTGACCTTGGCAATTTGTCAGTAAGGCCTCTGATCTCTCTCACCTTTAACATGAAAACGACTGCACAGGTCGAAGGAAATGCAAGAATCACTTTTCTTGGTGCAACATTATGGTTGAATAACGACCTTCTATCACTCATGGCATTTGCATCCACTCCCAGTCTTGCTAATCAGTATCTTCGTTCTGGCTATAACAAAAACGTGACCATGAGTCAGAGTGCAGGTCCTCCTGATGACATCCAAGCAATCTGGGATGCATACAATACCTCCACGTGGGCATGGAACGTCACCCTCAGGTATTCCATGATAGTCTTCGACGTGTCTAACACAATCACATGGCGCTTCCTTGATTTTTACACGACGGATTTCATATTGGCCTAATGGCAGAATCTAATTCCTTGGGGCAGTCCTCTTCTTTAGTTCAGTGATTCTCTCCACGCCAAGAGCGTCCACTCCCTGCAACTCTGCGAGCTCGACAGATAGCATGTCAAGATAATGAGTCAAAATGAGCATCTTCTCGACAATCGAACTGCCTGATGCCTTCAGGCTAACAGGATTCATATTCAGATCATTGCAGAGATCTACCACCGCGTCCAGTTGCCGCTTCACCTGCACTGCTTCGCCTTCTTGCCTAAGGAAAACAGGTAGGATGTAATCTTGCTGTCTACTCTGGAATCCCTCAATTTCATTGTGTGTTGCTTCTGGCATCTCCAGACTGAAAGCCATCATCTTTGAGTTCTCATTGACTTGGCACTTTGCTCGATATGCAACGGGTCTCAAGTAACGAGCTCCTATGAATAGTGGAATCTTGCCACGAATCTTGCCAGCTGTCGCAGATGGTGAGGGAATCCATTCTCCCCATTTCTCTGCTGCAGCTGTCAAATCCATAGCAATCTCGTCGAACTCTGTAGGAGTCAGCCCAGTAAGCGACTGTGAGGCCCTCAGCGCTGCAGAGAACAGAAGTGGAAGTGCTGCTCTTGGCTGCAAACCTCTTTGGATGAAGATTTGAGGATGACGATCATAGTCAGTTTTCATCTGCCCTCCCGAAGTGATAGTAAGGATTTTCGAACCTCTCTCATTTGCCTGTTTGAGAGCAGAGAGCGTTTCTTCAGTATTGCCAGAATAGCTGACTGCTATGGTTGCCCAGTCCTTTGTCACATATCTCGGAAGGTCATAATCTCTTTCAATACAAATCGGTATGAGTGCCTCATGACATAGGACCTCTCTCACATAGTTGCCAACAATTGCGCTGCCACCCATGCCTAGAAAACAGAGTCCCTCGATGCCCTGCTCGTTGAATTCTCTCGCTCTCTCAATTATCTCTGGGTCGATATCAGTGAGTGTTAGCATCTGTGCGAAATGAGAGACCATGCTTTTCATGTCTGCCAAGTCTAGTGTTTTTGGAAGCTTCCGCATGGCCATCGCAATGGACGCTCTTCCCTTAAAGGTAATCGCATTAGTACTTGCCTCCTTTCCCAACAGGAATGGGCTCTGTGTGAAAAGTCAATGATAGCGTAATGATCAGAACAATTCGCGTCATATCATGTACGGATCCTACACTCATTATTCCTTTTCTGACCGTACCAATTCATAGTTGCTGACTTTTCACACAGAGCCACAGGAATGAGAAGACTAAAGTACGGGATACATCATCTTCGCGTTCTCAGTAGCCTGGAGGATTCAAAATGGGTGTCATGAAGACAGCAGCAGTAAAGGGGATCATCCCACCTGGTAACAAGGTCGGAGAACTCCGATCCAATATTATTCGGCTCATAACCGAGACTTCAGCAGTTCTAGAGCGACGTTTTGGAGCTGCCGGCCTTGAAGCAGTTGGGGAGATCTTTAGAACATTAGGTGAACAGGATGCCAAGACTATGAAGACGCGCCTAGGTTTTGGAGATACGTTGAAAGACTCTCTTGATGCTTGGCTTGTTATTGCTCATATTATGGGATCAAAGATGGAACCAAACTGGGTCTCAGAGAACCGAGTAGAAGTGAGTCACAGCTATTGCCCACAGTACGAGGAATTCCTCAAGCATGGGAAGCTGTACTGTACACATGCCTGTCTTCCGTATGTTGGTGCGGTAGGAGAGAACATTGGCAAGGGCGTGAAGATGGAAGTGGTACGGGCTGCTGATGAGAACGCACCGTGTGTCAAGGCTCTAGCTGTTCCCGCAAAGGACAGTGAGCGAGTTGAAAAGGGAAAACATTAGACTCCCCACTGACTCCTCATCACTCGCCTGTGTTCTATCACAACCTGATCAAGAGCCCAACGGGGCAGTCGTCCTGCTCCATCCCCATCCTCTCTACGGGGGAGATAAGGACAATCAAGTAGTGAAAGACCTGGATGAGGTCTTTCTTCAACTGGGTTTTGCGACACTACGTTTTGATTTCAGAGGTGTTCATGGAGGATACGCTGGGATTGCTGGGGCTGTGGAGGACACCTACCATGCCATCGAGCTACTCGAAAGTTATGAACTTCAAACATTGGGACTAGCGGGCTATTCCTTTGGAGGTTCGACAGCATTACGTGTAGCCTCCTCTAGGCCAATGACTTTCTTGGTGTCCTTGAGTGCTTCATTTGACCTGTTTCTTGAGGGTGGGTATAATGCATCAACATTATCTCTAATACACTGTTCAACTCTTCTCTTCCATGGTCAATCGGACACATCTGTCCCTCATACTGATTTACGAATGTTTGCCCGTATGATAACAGGTGCTAGAGCGGTTTCATTACAGAATGAGAATCATTTCTATCAGGCATCAATGCAGACTGTGAGTGACGAAATTCGTTCATTCGTATCTGGATTATCAAGAAGGGTAGCTGCTGAAAGGTATCCTTAAGTAGCGAGTTTTTTTTGAATTCAAATCGGTGGCTCAAGTTGTTGAAGGCTTTGATTTTTGACATGGATGGTACAATAACTGAGCTATCTCTGCCGTTGGAGGCAATGAGACAGGATACTAAGACCTACTATGTCGAAAGAGGTTTTCCCGCACAATCACTGGAACCCGCGGATGGAATCTCGAGCTCTACTGCCAAAGCGAAGGAGTATTTCCTTTCTGCAGGTCTGTCGCAGGAGGAATGGGAACACATGGAGTTTGAAGTTGATGAAATGCTGAATAGACATGAAGGGTTTGCCGCCGTAGATGCAGCACTTATCGAAGGAGCTTTAGAAATAGTACATAGGATAAGGGGCCTTGGTCTTCTTACAGCGATCTTCACGAATAATGGCAGACCGTCAGTCGATAAGATAATGCAGCATATCCCCCTTGCAGATTACTTCGACATCATACAGACGAGGCATGAATCGCCTCAGCCAAAACCTTTTCCCGATGGACTATGGAAACTGGTATACGCCTTGGGTGTCCACCCTGATGAGACAGCGTATGTTGGTGATGCTCTTATCGATGCCACAGCGGCGAAGAGAGCAGGAATCGAATTCTGGGGCGTAGCGACAGGTGAAACTCCCTCGTGGGTTCTCAAAGATGCAGGTGCTTCTGTTGTCTTTGAGTCACTTGATGGCATTCTTGGTGAAGTGATCTCAAGAAGATGAAGCCTGCTCCAGCTGATTGGCCATTTGTTAAGTCCGTTGTATGATTAGTGACTTGAAGCGATTTTGACTTCTAGTAAGAGTATTCGCATTTTGGAGTCATTCATGGGCGATTCCATTTCGCGCGCCAATTGGGCGTGCAGCTTAATTCGAGAGCCTTTCTGGAGGGTCTGTTTTTCATATGTGGTCTAACTGAAGGTTATATACGCTTTCGTGACTATCACTACTGTGACAGGCACCATCACCATACTTGAAAATGCGGATAGCACGCCAGAGGTCAGGGACCAAATGACTATAGATGAGGGAACATTCTTAGTACTACGCTCAGCTTCAGGCGCGTTTACATGCAGATATCCGCCCGTCCCTCGTCATTGGAACTCACTCGACAGGCCTCACGTTGCGCTACTGCTGCCTGACGCAAATGGTATCTTCACTGTCTTTCTCTCTCAGCCCGAAGAAAAAGAACCATTCAGCCCGCAGCGACTTCAGACTGTGGATCTCAATCGGCTTCCTGCAAAGTCAATTATAGAGATACGACATAGTAACGCACATTATGCATATTATCGTCGAGATGATGGCTCATGGACGAAGGTGGCTGAGGCAAATGATCCCTTTGTCGTTGAAGTGTTCTCTCATGGTTATGCCCCTATTCTCATGAATATGATTCCATCCGTCTAAAACGAATGCCTTTGTTAAGAATCATTGTCTGGGTAGTTCTAACCATAAAGGGGGAACATAATGCAATGTTCTTAGAGATGCATAGGACGCTTGAGAAAGAGGTTCGTATCGCTGTTCTCTTGAGAGGAGCCCTCATGAGCTCAAGACGCAGTCGATAATAAGGCAGAAAGCTAGTAAAGATATCCACTATCTGACATTTGCTTAAATGTATTCCAGACTAGTAGAGCGTAGGGGCCCGGGGCCATTCTCTCTCAAAAATAGTTTCTCTCCTCTTTTCATGTTCTCTTCGGCCCCCCCTCTCTCTTTTATCGAATTCTGTTTCTCGAAAGAATCCAATCAAGGAACCTGATGAATCTTGATTCCTAAACTCGAACTCCTTGTTCACGAGTCACCAATGAGTGCTAGACTTCAAGTCCCTAAGGATCGTTGTTTTGGCTGGTACATTACAGGAATACTTATATGATAATATACTGTAATATATCTTGGATAGGGGGTCCAACGCGACCTTCATGAGTCTGTTCAATCTCCTCTCTCTCCCTCCCAAATTTCCGACCCGAATGACGTACTTCGTTTCTTTCTCGGACCCCCTCCTTCCCTCCTCCCACCGTTTTTGAAGAACGCTTCTTCATGATTTCGCTCTTTGTTTGGCTCCTAGTTTCTTGGTACGTTGCTTGTTAAGCCAGCAAGTTTTAAAGGAGTAGACTCTGGAGCCATGCCAAGGCGAGCAAGTATGTCCACGGCAAAGAGTGCAATTGACAGTACTTTTCGACGGATACTGAAATACGCTGCTGAGATTATAATGTCAATCATCCTGCTTGTGATAATCTGCATACCCTTGGCATTCACGATACCAGGATGGTTCCAGCATGTGCTTCTAGGTACTCCAAGAACTGAAATGACACTCAATCTAGTGAAATGGTTCGGCTATGATGGATCTCTCTGGGTGACACTGCTGCTTGGACTGATTAGCTTCTCTCTCGGTTACTTATACATCTCAAGAATGAAGGCGGGCGTTATATCTGCTGCAGAAGAAGAGGTTGTGAAGGAAGCGCCCGAACTCTCTGAAGAAGAAGTTGAGATCACTGCGGCTGAAGATATGGAGGAGGAAAGTGCAGAGTTAGCAGCTGAAGATCAAGAAGATGACGAAGGCGGGGCAGAACCTGATCTTGAGGATATTGATGAAGCTATAGACGGATTAGCGGAGAATGACGAAGAGAGCGAGAAACACGACTAGCTTCTTCGTTTTTCATCATGCTACACGAGTTTCATTTTTGCTGCGAGCTTGTTCACGAGCACTGCAAATGCCTTCGACGCCTTTGAATCTGGGTCCTCCAGAACAAATGGGGTGCCATTGTCACTTAGAGTAATCACTCTAGGATCCAAGGGAAGGGTACCGAGATGTTCGATTCCATATTCCTTCGATGCTCTTCTGGCTGCACCCTCTCCAAAGATTTTGTAAGACTCGCCACACTTTGGGCAAATGAATTCTGCCATGTTCTCGACAATGCCAAGGATAGGTATGCCCATTTTCTCGACAAGTTGAATTGCTCTTCTAGCATCGAGTACTGCTACTTCCTGAGGCGTTACTACAATGACCACACCATCGATATCAGGTATTGATTGTAGGATGCTAAGTATCTCATCTCCAGTTCCTGGGGGAAGGTCTACAACAAGGACATCAAGGGCTCCCCAATTAACATTGGATAGGAACTGGCTGATTGCCTTGGCGACCAGAGGCCCTCGCCACGCAACTGCATCATCATTCTTTCTCAAGAGGAAAGCCATACTCATGACCTTGACACCAAGTGGTCCGAGGATAGGATTGATGAAATCGCCCTCTGTAGTTGGATGTTTGCCTTCTAGGCCGAGCAGTTTTGGAATGTTTGGCCCATAGATGTCGACATCAAGAACTCCTGCTGCCTTTCCTTTGTTTGCAAATGAAACTGCAAGGTTAGCGGCGACTGTTGTCTTTCCGACTCCTCCTTTTCCGGACAATACGACAATCTTGTGCTTTATTCCCTTCATATTCTCTGCGACTTCTGGAAGTACAGGTGATTTAGTCATGACAATCGCATTGGTGCGCCTTGCGAGTTCTAAAAAGACTTTGCATACGTTTGAGAATCAAGGGCCCTCTTGAAGACCCTTGAATGCGTCTAGAATCAATCGAGCTAGCTCTTCATTCGAAGCAGCAACGAAATTCATCATAATTCCTTGTTGGAGAGGGCTGCAGAATCTCTCTCCCCCTTGATCAAGTACAAATCCTCCTGCTTCGAATACCATATGTATTCCGCAGATATGGATAATTGGCAGCTTGTTCCTCATATCGACCATTCCATCAAGCAGGCCTCCGGCTGTCCAGCAGAGGTCGAGTAGGTTGCTTCCGGTTCTCCGAATGTCATGCGCTGCTCTCATTACTCTCATGGAGCTCTCAAGAAAATCAGAATCCCATGCTTTCTTGGTATCATAGGATATGATGGCATCTGCCGGACTGACTGGAGCTGCTACGGTTAGTTTCTTTCCATTTCGAGTGACACCTTTGTTTCTTATCGCAACATAGGTTTCGTTAGAAAACACTGATTCTATGACACTGATATCTACGTCATCCGAAGTCATTCTAGGATTGAAAGGAGCTATCGATATACCAATGGAAGCAAGTGGAATGCCTCTCCTCAGGTTTGCAGAACCATCAACAGGATCGACAAGGGCCAGATACTCCGGTCGTCTTCCCGCAGTCAGGAATCCTTTTTCTTCCGTCAGTATGGTAAACTCCACGCCCGAGCTTTGAAGGACTGAGATTATCTCGTCCTCTGCGCATAAGTCCAAGACAAGTGTCTGGTCACCATAGGGATTGATTGTACCTGTGTACTCATTGGCACGATCCATATTCTCCAGGATGATCTTCTTTGCTGAGTCAGCGGCTGCTTTGATGGTTTTGAGCACGGTCATAGTATCTCCTCGTAGGCATTGGCCTTCCTTCTCTATTTCACTTAAGCGGTCGGAGTGCCGACACGCACAATGCAGGAGTGTTAATGCGAATTCTCACTGTGTTAGCATTCCTGTGAAGGATTGAGTGGGTTAGACAATACCTTAAATGGTTGAGGGCACGAAATAAAAACGTAAGGCACGACACGGTGGTTCTCATGGGTTTCTTGAGTGGTAAAAAGAAAGTCGATACAGAACGTGGAATCCTAGAGATGAAGGGTACAATGAATGCATTGACCCTCAGAGTCAGAAGACTAGAGACCAGAATGGCTGAAGAACAACAGTCTGCAAAGGAGGCCATGTCACGAGGCAACCGGTCCATTGCTCGGTCTCATCTCAGTATCGTTGTTGACCTGGAAAATAGGAAAGGCCGATATCAACAACAGTATCTTACGCTAGAAACAGCACTTCTCAACCTCGAAGAAGCAAAGACTCAGTCTGAGGTCCTTAGGGCGTTCAGTATTGCCAATGACGCCTTGACAGAGGCACGGACTCTCTTGAAACCTGAGGAAATCCAGGCGCAGCTCGATAGGCTCTCTGAATCTTTCGAACATATTTCCATAGCAGGTGAGCTGCTCTCGGAGGATCTCAGTGGAGCTGACTCCACTGTTGAAATGGAGGAGCGAGTTGACCGCGAACTTGATGCTATGGAAGCAGAGGTTCTTCTTGAGAAGGAGGGAGTTCTTCCGCCGCTCGAGGTCGAAGGAGGAAAAAGGCCCAAGGACGCGACCGCTGAAAAGGCAGGAGAAAAACGAATCGATGCCCTCCTTGCAGATCTAGAGAAAGAGGCTCGTGAAGAAAGAGAGCGAGAAGCTGAGGTATAGTCGAATCCTAGCCGTCTGAACTCATTCTACAGGTGCATACGAAGTTGAAGATAGAACTCGTTGTTTTTGATGTTGATGGGACGCTTACCCAGCATAGCAGTGTGTGGTGGAGACTTCACGAGCTCTTTGGCACCACCAAAGAGGGTCGGGTCTACTTCGACCAGTACTTTGCTGGAGATATCAGCTATCAACAATGGGCTGACTATGATGTTGCTCTTTGGAAAGGACAACCAGTCGACCGTGTGTTGAAAGTCGTACAGGATACGCGGCTCGTTGAGGGAGCCAAAGAGACCATTCAGATTCTACGAGACCACAACATCCATACAGCAATTCTATCTGGCGGACTTGACATAATGGCTAATGACATCGCGCGTAGGGTGGGAATTGAATTCGTCCTGACGAACAGGCTTGTCCATAAGAATGGTTACCTGACAGGTACTGTTGAGAATGTCATCGGATGGGCTGAGAAAGCAAGTCATATTCAAAAGGTTCTTGACCACTTTGGTGTCGAGCGTGAACAGACCGCCTTTGTTGGCGATGGTAGGAATGATATGAGTGTCTTTGCAGTGGTAGGCTTTTCGATTGCCTTCAATCCCGCAGATCAAGAGGTCGCAGACGCAGCAACAGTCGCTGTGAAGGAACGCGATCTTCGAGCTATTCTCCCTCATATCATATCGGGGTACCAGCGATGAGAAGCATGAACACATAGACCTGAAGGAGTATGATCATTGCCTGCTGGTTCGATGATTTATGGTTCCCCCATGAGCCTTCATTCAGGACCTTCGTTTCTCAAATCCATACCGGCTAATACTGATGGTGATTATCCTTACTGCTGTCATTCAAGATTTGTATATCGAGCTCCGCCTCCAGTATTGAGAAGAATGACATCTTCGTCGAAATCAATCGTACCCGCATCAATGAGATTCCTTAGTCCTACAACCCCGACTGCGCTTTCAGGACAGATATCCAATCCTTCTAGCCTCGCAACCAAGCGCTGAGTTGGTTCGATGTCATGTTCCGCTACTGCTACAGCTCCGCCGCCTGAGTTTCTTATCGCGTTGAGAATCTGCCTTCCAGCGAAAGGACTGGGCACACGAAGACCGAGTGCCATGGTCTTTCCGTTCACCCAGGGTTCTAGATTGTCTGTTCCCTTCTCTATTGCTCGCACAACAGGGGCACATCCACCACTTTGGGCAGCATATATTCTTGGACGTTCACTTCCTACAAGGCCCAGAGTTTCAAGCTCCTCAAATGCTTTCCAAATGCCGATGATTGCTGTTCCACCACCAGTAGGACAGATTATTGCGTCGGGGACTGACCAACCCATCTGCTCAGAGATTTCAAAACCAAGAGTCTTTTTACCTTCTACTCTATAGGGCTCCTTTGCTGTTGAAAGGTCTGTCCAATCACCGTTTCTTTTCCTCATTTCTTGTCCTGCGTCTGATATTGTACCACGCACTCGAACTGCTTCGGCACCGAACAGCTCACACTGTGCAAAGAAAGGTTCAGGAGTATCATCCGGCATGAAGATGTGCGCTGACACTCCAGCTGCTGCACTGTATGCACTTGCAGAAACACCGGCATTACCAGCTGATGGCAGTGCGAAACTCTTTGCCCCAAGCTCAAGACTCTTGGATATGGCTGTGCAGAGACCTCTATCCTTGAAGCTCCCTGTTGGGTTTTGGGCTTCGTCCTTGATTCTCAACATCCTGAGGCCCAAGTGCTTACCCAGCTGCCTTGACAGCAGAAGTGGTGTCCATCCTTCGCCAAGACTAATGACGTAAGATGGGGACTTCACAGGGAGGAGCTGTGAATATCTCCACATCGAGTTAAGGTTTGAAGGGAACTCTCCGGAATCAATCTCCTCTTGGACGCTGCCCGTATCATATACTGCAAACAGGGGTGATCCACAGACGCAATATGTGCTGAGGTGATCAGCAGAGTGTTCTCTTCTGCATTGCGGGCATCTAAGGTGCGAAATATGAGAGATCAATGAGTTCACCTGAACTTAGACCATATGATACTCCGCGCAGTTGTACATAAGCGTGTAGGATTGATTGAATGAACACCCTTATTTGTTGTATCGGCGTTCTTCTGTTCTGAGAGTATTCGGACGGGATACATTTGGGCGAGCTCAAGCGCATAACGTTGCCCTTCACGGCCATCGTTGGCCTCGAACAGCTAAAGCTAGCCCTTCTTCTAAACGGTGTGAATCCTTCTATTGGAGGCGTGCTCATCTCAGGTCCGAAAGGCACAGGGAAGACGACTGTTGTTCGAGCACTTGCAGATCTGCTCCCTGAAGTCGATGTGGTGAAAGATTGTCGTTTTGGGTGTAATCCCAGCAATCCTGATTTCTTTTGTGAAGAATGTAGATCTCGTGTGTCAGGTGGTGCAGCGCTTGAATCCACAAGACGGAAGATGCGAGTTGTGAATCTGCCTCTTTCGACCACTGAGGACCGCCTCATTGGTGCGTTAGACATCGAGCAAGTTCTTCGGGAGGGTATCCGTGCACTTAAACCAGGGATACTTGCAGATGCACATCAAAACGTTCTGTATGTAGATGAAGTGAATCTATTGCCAGACCACCTCGTCGATGATCTCCTTGATGCCGCTGCGACAAAAGTCAACACGATTGAACGCGAAGGAATCTCCATCTCACACCCCTCGGACTTTGTCCTTATAGGCACAATGAACCCAGAAGAAGGTGAGCTCCGACCGCAACTATTGGATCGATTCGCTCTCCATGTTGCAATTGGTTCGAATCACTCTATCGAAGAACGGATGGAGCTTGTAAGAAGGAATCTTGAGTTTGAGAGAGACCCTGACGGATTTCGCGAAGACTGGTCGGATGTTCAGCAAGAGATACGAGAAAGAATCGTACGTGCCAAAGACTCACTGGAAAACGTAGAGCTAGATGATACGAACTTGCGCGCCATAGCGATGGCTTGTGATGCACTAGAAGTCGATGGTGTTCGGCCGGATATCGTGATTAGCAAGACAGCAATTACACACGCTGCATTTCAAGGCCGCACAAAGGTCACTCTTGAAGACATGAAGCTTGCTTCGCAACTTGCTCTAAGTCATAGAACCCGTAGAGGCGGTCTCTTGGAGCCGCCCTCTTCTGGCGATATTGATCGAGCAATAACAAAAGCAGTGGACGTTGCAAAGAAAAACGACCGCAGGAAATCGCCAACTGAAATTCCCAAGGAGGACGAAGAGACCGCTGAGCAGGGAGAGCGACGAAGCGGAGGTCGCTTTGGCAGGCAATCAGGTTTTGCTCAATTTGGAAGACAGGAGGGCAAAAAAAAAACTCCCGGTAAAATAAGAAGGCCAGAGGGCAATCCCATCAAGGGCACAATATGTGCAGTGATGATGGTTGTTAGTTTTAGCTATTTTCTCTGGATCTATGCAAGCCCTGTGAATTGGCTGTTTGGTTCCTGGATTCTTGAGTTTCCTCCTCTCCATGTCATCATTATTGACACTATCATCTATATCCCTCTTATCTGGCGACTCGTTAGGAAATGGCTTGAAGTCATGACTCGGCGAAAGAGCGGACCAACAGCCGGAATCGACACAGTGGAACCAGGTCGCGCCATGCCTGAATCTGGTGATGAGTGGGGACTAGCGACAAGACCCTATGTTCCAGAAAAGCCAAGCATAATTACAGGGCCAAAATCCGACATTAGAGAATCTCCTTTTGGACTGGACGATAGTTTCTTTGTCAAGATGCCTGATATCGACACAGGAGAAGAGATCTTCGATGGTGAAAAGCTCCGGATGAGGGCCATGATTCGCTCTCGCGTCACAACTGGGAACTGGATAAACAAACGAGTGAGCTCACGAGCATTCGGGTCTCTGAAGTCTACTGGTGCAGTGAAACATGGAAGACCTATCCGATCCCGAATGCCTGCCCGCGAAATCGAGAGCATACATGTGCCTTCAACGGTAATGGCAGCAATTGTCAGGACCGGTCATGCACAGCATTTGCCGATTAGAATCACGCGTGATGACCTTCGTGAGAACATGTTTGCTGGCAAGAGCCCTCTTACGATAATTCTTGTCATCGATGTAAGTCTATCAATGAAGGGCAGCATGGAGGAAGTCAGGCAACTACTCGAACGCATTGAGGGCGAAACCCGTGGTTCCAAGGATCGAACTGGGATAATAGCGTTCAAGGATAGTGGAGCCGTGGAAGTTCAGGCTCCTACAACCAATTGGAATAAGATCTACAGAGTTCTAGGCCGTCTAAGGATATCTGGTCTGACACCGCTTGCAGATGCTCTCCGAAAGGCGTTTGAAACCATTCAGAGAGAGCGAATGAGGAATCCTGACATTGAGCCTTTTGTCATAGTTATTTCAGACTTCTCTCCGAACATCCCGCTAGCTCAGTCCGTTGGGCCCGGTGACAGTCAATATACCCCCGTGCAAGACCTCATCAGGACTTCTCGAATGTTGCGAAAGGCGAAGATTCGAATGGCCGCTATCAATGTTGACCCAGAACAGAGCAAATGGCCAAGATTCCTTGAACGTCCCTATCATGAAGCGCTCGAACTAGCAGCGATGCTTAGAGCTAGGAAAGACGGTCTTGATGATCCGATTGAAGCAGTTCTTTCAGTAGACGAGTTTAGGAGATCTTTTGGCGCTTATCTTGTAGCTAAGGCCGGGGGCGGTCGAGCACACCTTTCGCGAGACCTCATGAAGGAGAAATCCATACTTCGGACACTCTTGCTTACTGGTAGAACTAGGTCGCGATTTCGTGAGGAAGACTTGAGAGAGATTGAAGCGTATCTTCCAAAATGATTCCTCGGTTTTGCACTCGCAATTAGATTATTAACAGGGGCAGTGTCCTTGACATACGCGCATGGCTGATAGATGTCTTCTGTCATAGTGAGCGAGGAGAGCCCCGAATGGGTTTCTATGAATTTGCTTTTCATGCACCAGACACAAGTCGTGCGCACCTTTCAAAAAAGAGGAGTTCAATAAATGCTTCCAGGCAAAGTCCCACCAGATATTCTCAAGAAGATAGTATTCTCTCACCTTGGTGTCCTGGATCCTAGAGTTCTACTTGGACCGCGTCTTGGAGAGGATGCATCCCTCATTCAGATTGGAGACAAGGTAATTGTTGTTTCAACTGATCCTATCACTGGGTCCGTAGAGGATATTGGATGGCTTGTGGTCCACGTCAACGCGAATGATATTGCCACCTTTGGCGTTGCTCCGAGATGGTTGTTGGTCTCAATCATGCTGCCCAGCGGTTATAGACCGCTAGCACTGGCAAAAATAATGAAGCAAATAGATGAGGCCTCGAGAGAGCTGGGTATTGCAGTCGTGGGTGGTCACTCAGAAATAACAGAGCGACTAGATCAACCAATCATCGTTGGTTTCATGATGGGTGTCACTGAGAAGGATCATTATGTCACAGCTAGTGGTGCGCGAACTGGGGATGCAATACTCATGACCAAGACTGTGGCCATTGAAGGTACTGCTATTCTTGCAACTGAAGGATATGCAACACTCTCTAAGAGCATCGGTGTTGATGTCATAAGAAAAGGTCGCAAACTGAGAGGGCAGATCAGTGTGGTTAAAGATGGCGTTGTTGCTTTTGCGACCGGGCATGTTCATGCAATGCACGATCCCACTGAGGGCGGCCTCGCAGGCGGAATTCATGAACTGTGTGATGCCAGCCAGGTTGGTTTCGAGATCAGAAGCGATGACATTCCCATCAGCAGTCCAACGAAACGAATCTGTGAGACCCTCGGAATCAATCCGCTTGAGTTGATATGTAGTGGGTCCATGATCATGAGCTGTTCTGCTGAGAATGCGAATGAAGTGATCCATGCGCTTGAATCGGAAGGGATAGCAGCGACACGTATAGGAACAATAGTTAGCGACCTAGATCATCGCAAGATTCATACTGGTGGTTCATTAGCTGACCTGCCTCGACCCAAGAGCGATGCGCTATGGAATGCTCTCAAGAAAGTCAATCCTTCATGAATCTCTTCAATCGGTCGATTTCCTCATCATGGATGAATTCGATTTTCACTGGCGAAAGAGCGATATTGTTGTTGACCGAAACTTCGTAGGCATCAGTTCCCCTAGGTGCCTCTTGTTCAATGCCTAGATACCAATAATACGGCCGGCCATTTGGATCAAGCCTGCGCTCCACTTCATTATGCATCCGAACCTTTGTCGGCTTTGTGATTACCAACTTGCTCTTATCTGACAATTCAGCGGGAAAGTTCAGATTAAGAAGATCAACACCTTCAGGCATTCCTCTGTCCAACACTCTCATCACAAGGTCCCGTGTGATTTTGCAGATTTTGCTGCAGTCCTGTGTGGTGCCTGTTGAGTCGAACCACTCTTCGGGCGTTGCCTGGCGTGATACTGCAATGGCTGGAATTCCACGCAATGCTGCCTCGAAGGCGGCTCCCACTGTTCCACTCGTTAGCATACTCTGATACCCGACATTCGCGCCTGTGTTTGGACCTGATACAAGTAGACCTATGTCTTCGTAGAATGACTCCGCAAGTATGATAGAGTCTGCAGGGGTTCCATCATGAGTTACAAAACTGTATCCATTTATGGTATGCTGCTCGGTGATTCGAATCGGCCTTGTCAATGTGAGCGCTTTTCCAGAGGCACTCTTCTGGACATCGGGAACCATGACGAAAAGCTCGACCTCTCTGCTCAGCACTTCAGCGAGTTTCAGTAGTCCTTCACTGCGGGGTCCATCATCGTTTGTTAGGCACACTCTTGGCAATCAGCATTACTCCAGTTTTGGAATCAACTGATTGTACTATGCCCTATTGATAAGAATAATGATATGAAAAAGAGAGGGCTGTGAGAGCACAACTGCTCTCACTCCCGGCACCAGAGAGTTTCTCTCTACAAGTCGTAGGGCTTGAGCGTCTTGCGCTTGTTCTCACTTGTTCTGACAGCGGCGGCACCAAGGATCTCACCGATTTTTTTATCGAGAGCCTCGTAGAAATCACCGCTCACTTGAAGATTCTTTTTCTTAGCATAGTCTTGAATTGCTTTCTTAACGACAAAACTCATTTTGTATGTTTCCTCCGTAGAGTGCCCTAAATGGCCCCTAAGTCGTATATAAGGCTTTACAGAGAAGGCAATTATTGGGCGCCTTTTGGCTGTTTTGACGGATTTGCGCATCTTCAACAGTCAGTGCAATTAGTGTGCAACAAACAGATTCCGATATCTCTCATTCGGTTCCCGAAACAACGATAGTATCCGACTGATTTCTCCTTCAACAGCCTCTTTTGAAGACCGTTGAAATACCGCCGCTTGACCTATCTCTCCTTTGTGATTCTGATAATAGGTTTCTCAAAACATCTAAAAGACACAGTCGTCAAATCAACTCTAGAGCTTTAGTGTCAAGGTGAGATTGAAGCATGAGGTATTCACATGGAATCATCTTTGGTGCGATAATTCCGGGCATCATTTTCTTGGGGGCCGCTGTTATCAAAATCGCTGGCATTGGTGCAGACGCAGCCATAATAGAAGCTCTTTGGAATGTCTATGTAGTATGGTTCCTCATAAGCATCATTTTTCCGATTAGTTTCCTGATTATGATACGCTTTGCAAGAAAGGATCTCTTCACGGAGGTCCTGATTTTCATGGCGGGGGGCTTCTTCTTCTTCTCCCCACTCTGGCTGTTCTTTGCAACAGAGATTTCAGGTGACTCTTGGACGGATCTCTTGCTGAAGGGAATCACTTCCGGACTGATAGGTTTCGGGCCAAGTAGCACGATTGTCGGGATTGGTATTAGCAATGTGTTTCTAGTGCCGTTTCTCATTCTGTCCGTGATTCTTGGAGTTGTCTTTCTTAACCCCTCCTTTGTAGCAAAACACACCGGTCCTGTGGAACTGCCAGAACTTACTGCACTGAAAGAAACAGCCGTGGGATTGGAAGAGGACTCGATTGAAGCCGAGATGCCAGATGTAACTCCCCCAACGACCACTGCCGATAGCGTAGCAGCCCTCAGAGAAGTCTTGATCGAGTTGGGCACAACGGACCCCGTGATCAATCTCATTCTCAATTCGGGAATTGGAACCATTACTGACCTTGCTGCTACAGGCCATGACCAACTCTCAAACCTCTCTGGACTTGACAGACACGCAGCCGAGAACCTTCTGATATCGGTACAGAAGCGGCTCTGGTTCAGTGATATTTAGATACGTGATGGCTCCAGAGATACCAACGCATCAAGAGCAACTGTCACAAGATTATCGATGGAAGGTTTTCCTACGATTAACGCTTCCTTTGCAACATTCTCGCCAATCACAACACAAGCACAGCCTACTCTGACTCCCCGAAGATGACCAATCACAAAGAGCGCAGCTGACTCCATCTCCGTCGCCAATACTCCCACCTTTCTTAATGTGGCCCATCTCTGACGCATCTTATCATCCTCTGCGACGAAAGATGGATGCTCACTGTAGAAAGCATCCTTGCTATGTCCAATACCGACGTGATATTTCACTTCTCTCTTCTTGGCTGCATTTTCGAGCGCTCTCACTACTTCTGGATGCGCAATTGCAGGGAATTCAATAGGTGCATATTGACGCGAGGTTCCGTCATCCCGAACAGAGCCAGTGAAGATCACTATGTCTCCTGACATGACCTCATTGCTAATTGCTCCAGATGTACCAACTCGAATGAAAGTCTTGCAGCCGACTCTGACTAGCTCTTCAAGTGCTATGGCCGCAGAGGGGCAACCTATGCCGGTTGAACAGACGCCAACCGGAATGCCTTTCCATGTTCCCCTAGAGCTCCAGTATTCACGTCGCTTAGCAATCTGAGATGGATTATCAAAGAACTCCTCGGCTATCTTTTTTGCACGATCAGGGTCTCCAGGTAGCAGGACTAGTTCTGGAATCTCTCCTCGGGCAATCCCAATGTGATACTCCTTCTCAGATTCCATGACAAGACCATAAGCGAGGGATACTGGGTGTGAGAAAAGGGTTTCGTAATATACTCCAAATGTCTGGCCCGTACAAAGGATCGCTTCAACAATTCCTGACCATATTGATGGGTAACATCACATTGATTGCACAAGTGTATCCACGATGTTGTAGCAGAGATTTGGATGCTCCTTGGAGAAGACCTCGGTGAATACGGTGTTAGATGCCACGATCTTTCCATTGCACATCTCAATCAGCCTCTCAAGAAGCTCTTCTCCCCTCTCCATGAGTGGAAGCACATGAGCGACTGCCAAGACAACTTCCTTTGCGCCTTGGTCAAGTAGGCGGTCTCTGGCTTTCAGAAGCGTGCTGCCGCTTTTTGTGAGATCATCTATAACAACGACGTTCAGACCCTTGACGTCAAGGTCTCCGTGCAATTCGACTCTGAAGGAATTCGTTCTACTCTTCCCATAGCCGTCGATTTTGTATCGTTCTTGTGCTCCTTCATCGGGTGCGACAACAACGCATTTTCCAAGTTTGAACACCTTCTTTGCGAATTCGACAAGATCCGGTACTACATCGATTATTCTGTAGAGTCCCTTCTCCTTGAGACTCCGGACCCAGTCCAGACTGTCTGGTGCATGAGGGCTCACGACATGAACCTTATTGCATGCCTTCGCAATCGTTTCTATAGCCCATCTTGCCGAGGAGACCTCGCCTGTTTCAAAGCACTTGTCCTGCAGCGCAAAGGGCTGGAAAGTGAGCACGACTTCAACGGTCTTCGCGGGTTCAACTGGTGTACAGAGATACTGCTTGTGGCCGCTCTTCTCCACTTCAAGAGGCCTTGAGAGCATCTCTAGCAATAGGAGAACTTCAACGACGCGGTCTGATGTACTATATTGTTCATTCTCAGCTGGACCTGAGCCGGTACAGCTCTGAATCACGATAACCCTCCTCCCGGAGAGTTGAGCTATTTTTCCTATCTTGACGTAGATGTCTGCATTTGGAAACATACGTTTGCTATCGTAATTGAGGTCCAATGTATAGACTCGGTATCCCAGCTCTTCAAATCGGTTTCGAAGGTGCTCAGCTCCACTTGCTAGGACAACATCATAGCCTTTCATACTATGGACCACCGAATGTGGCCGAAGTCCACGTCCTAAAGAGGTTTGTCCCTTAGAGGGATACGAGCGATTGGGCAGCTTGTACCTGTTTCACCCGAATCTGTTTCGCGCGCGATGAAGGAATAACCTAAAATGATGGTCATGTAGAATTACTTTGTCACCATAGGTCCGTGCTTTGATTGAGTCTGACTGCGAGAGAACTCCTACAGAGGCTTGCAAATGATACGAGTCTCCCCTATGATACCATAGCAAAACGCGTCAATCGCAGGATGGAGAAATGCATGGGTTTCCTCGAGGCTGTTCAAGAGATTGCAGAAGAAAACAGACTCAATCTTGCGAAGTACAGCATCGATCCTGTGAAGATAGTCGCTGAGGTTGAGAAGATACTCCGTGAGGACTATACTCAGACCCTGATGATTTCTGCTGTTCTTGGGCAAATGGTTGAGGCCCGAGGAAAGAAGCGCTTTCCTCCTCCTGCATTCTTTGCCTTCATTGAGATACTGTCGACGGTAGCCGATGCACCACATGATACATGCTCTGAATCGTCAACAGAGATTGAAGAACGTGCAACCCGCATAATCGAACTGATGACAACTCTCGTATCCTTGCTCTGTGAGTGGTCTGAACAGGGGATTATTGGAATCTCTGATGGGTGTCCTGAGGCACTTCGAGAGATCGCTCGTGCAGTCTTCAGAAAGACAAAACTCCTCCAAGGTGGACTATGGACATGCATCTCATGTGGCAATATTGTTGAGGCAAGAGAGACCCACGCTCTTATGTGTCTAGAATGCGACAAGAAGATATCCTCCGCCCATAGTATCGAGGAGCGGTTTGGAAAACTGGGAGAGAGAGATCGCAATGGATACGGATTCACAGCTGAGTAGTGTTTCCGTATTAGACAGATAGATTCAGATTGAGACCTCTCAAAAGAAGCTCGAGGGCGACGTCAATCTCAGATTGGAATACAGATATGTCATCTACTTGGAGTACCAGCTCTTGGTCACTCGACTCCTCCAAGAACAAAACGACCGGATCAAGACCTGCGACAGTACCTGCGCTAATCAGTGGTGCTGTGATTCCGTCATAGAAATCAGCTCGCCCGAGAGGAACATCCATTCTCTTCAGCAACCGGTTTCCCTTAGAAGAGAGCACCTGTCCGCATGTGGGCCCATCATGAGTCATCATCGAAACGACAAACCGTGTTGGAACATTTCCTCTAAGGTAGAAGAGCACATCCGTCATCCAATCGTACTCCTTGAACATGACATCTCCAAAAACAATCATCAAGTCATCAGCTGCCATTGCATGGACGGGTACGACCGGAGCCTTGACATCCACGGGGTATCGATTCCAAGGAGAGAACGCTGGGGAATTGAAGATCAAGAGAGTTTCAAAGTCATTCTTCTCGTACAGCTGCCTACACAATGCTTGTCCCATCGGATTAAGACCCAGGATGACAGAGTACGTTTCAGTTATCTTCTGCTTCTTGTATACCTCAAGGACTGGTGAAATCCATTCCTGTTCAAACGTTGGCATAGCGCTTGCACCATATCCTTGAATGACGAGCCCTTTAATGACTGTTCGTGTTACAGACTCGCTTCTCTCGTAGCACACTCTGGAATCGCTAAGAGGTTGATGACAAGGTGCATCAGATCAAGGGAACATTCACGCAGGTGCAAATGGCATCTATGCCATGGGAACAGACACTGCTGGTTTCTCTGAAGTAGCTGATACATCATTTGATGAGGCACAGTAAGCTAAGACGATGACTCCGTGCAGAACTCGGCCAAAGTCCGATGCCTTCTATTCTTCAGAGAAAACGAAGTTCAACTCCGTATGATTTCAAGTAGCTCTGCCAGTCTTCGTTTTATGTCAGATTCTACAGTGCGCAACTCCGCAAGCTGCCGAATCTGGTCAATTCTTCCCCTTCTGTATTCTGCCTCAGAGACCTTTCTGTTTCTTCTCTCGCGTTCCATTCTATCCGATTCTGCGTTTATCTCATTTCTTCTAGCTTCAGTCAACTCAAAACCTTGTTTCAGGCTCATCCATTCAATCATCGCATGGCTCCTTTCTTCTTCCATTCTCTCCCGGCGCTGCCTTTCAATCTCCATCTGTTTGAGTTGGTTGTTTGCAGCTCTGATCTCCTTCTGAATCTCGTAGAGTCGAGCTTCTACTTCTCTCTTCACCTGAATCATCTGAGTAGACATCGCCCACTTCTCGCGGTACTGCACGATATGTTCTGATTCCGTTATCCTTCCTGCCTTGAGCTTCATGTCCAACTCGCTCAGTTCTCTCTGAACATTGGTGAGTTGTTGCTGCAGCTCGTCGTAGGATTTCTTGAGGGAAACCCATTCGACACTGTACTGGCTCAAGACCTCTTTTGGATTCATGAAAACTGAATCTTCAAGTGATGCGCCTTCACGATGACTCATGTTGGAACTGACTCCATTCCTTCGTTAGCGTTCCATGAGCAAGTACTCATTTAAGGCATTTCCTTGAACCTCTTTCTACAGGTTTTTTCCTAAGAATGGGAGTGCCGTCAACCCGTCATCTTAAGAGGCGGCGCTGTCCATTGAATCTACTGTGAGCGGAATGAAGATTGAGATGGATCTTGCCCCCTCCGAAGAGCTGAAAGAAAAACCATCTGATGTTCTAAAAGTGCCTTTTGGAACCGTGTTTACGGACCATATGTTTTCCATGCGATTCTCAGCGAGGAAGTGGCATGATGCTCGAATCCATCGTTACGCTCCACTATCACTTAGCCCAGCAGCACTCTGTCTGCACTATGGGCAGGGCGTTTTCGAAGGCATGAAAGCACACAGACGTGGGCAACGCATACTCCTCTTTCGTCCAGAGAAGAACTTCGCGCGACTGAATCAGTCTGCGATTCGAATGGTGATGCCAGAGGTGAATGTTGATTTCGCCCTCGAAGCACTCAACGAGCTGCTACACGTTGAACGTTGTTGGATACCTGAGGTTGCAGGAAGCTCTCTCTATATTCGCCCAACAATGATAGGCACTCAGGAGAAGCTTGGTGTGAAACCCTCTGATGAGTACCTCTTCTATATCATATTGAGTCCGGTCGGGCCGTACTTCAAAGAAGGATTCAGTCCGGTCCACATCTATCTGAGCACTGATTATGTGCGTGCTGCTCGTGGCGGGACTGGTGCCGCCAAGACCATGGCCAACTATGCTGCTAGTCTGCTAGCGGGAACAAAGGCTGCGGAACTAGGTTATTCTCAGGTCCTATGGCTGGATGCGCTAGAGCGGAAGTACCTCGAGGAAGTAGGCACGATGAACATCTTTGTCAAATTCGATGACGAACTTGTCACCCCTCCTCTAACGGGCTCGATTCTTGCAGGAATAACTCGTGATTCCGTTCTAACCCTCACAAAGGATATGGGGCTGAAAGTCAGTGAGCGTCAGATTTCTATCGACGAGGTGATAGATGGAATCACCTCAGGAAAAGTGATCGAGATGTTTGGTTGTGGCACAGCAGCAATCATAGCTCCGGTCGGATCTCTCTGGTACAAGGGTAGATCGTACACAATAGCTGATGGCAAGACTGGAAGGTTGACGCGCGACCTCTTTGATGAGCTGACTGGAATCCAGTCTGGGGAACGAGAGGACCCCTATGGCTGGGTCGTTGAACTAGAACAGTAGTTGTCTACATCTATAGTTTTTCTCGCTCAGCATCTGAAACGTCTGGCTCTTCTGAATCAAGTTTGTCCCAGTCTGGAGGAGGCTCCAATGAAGTATCCACATCGTCCGTGGGTATTTCGTTCTGCTCTACGATTTCGGGGGACTGTTCCACTTCTTCCTCTTCGCCCACTTCCTCCTCGGGCTCGGCCAGCCTGAACTCTTTGACGAGTTTGCCTTCTTCGATTCTCTCGAGGAGCAATCGAAACAGTTTCTCCACAACCAGACTACGCCCTTTGGCTTCGAACTCGATATTTCCTATTCCAAATTCGACTTCAGCGTAGTCCGATTTCTTGCCTTTCTTGTCCTTTGAATCGTCCTCCGACATCTTTTCGACCCGAAATGCGTTATACCTTCAGCCTTAATAAATCGTGTAGGCATACTCGGAATATTGGACTTGCCGAAGCATTTTAGAGAGATTGACGTTCATCACCTGCTCTCGAGGTGGTTCATCTGCCATCGCAACTGGTCGTTGATATGAATCGATGCACTGGGTGCCGTCTATGTGAGCTTGCTTGCTCTGCGAAGCATGAGGGCAAATTCCAGCCTGGTCTTGCTCGACTGAAGATTGTGCGTTATGACGATTTGGGTCTAGATATTCCTAATGTCTGTGGTCCCTGTGAGACTGCGCCTTGCGTCGACATCTGTCCAGTGTATGCGATGCGGCGAGACCCTATCACCAAGATGACCTTTCTTGACGAAGACAAATGTATTCTCTGTAAGTCCTGTGTCGGTGCTTGTGTGAATGGGGTTATCCTGCTTGATACTGTCAGAATGAGAATCATCAAGTGCAACCACTGTGATGGCGTGCCTGAGTGTGCGAGAATCTGTCCAACTGGTGCTATAACCTACAGCACTGCGACATCTCTAGCTCCTGCTGATCGCCATGGGAAGATCGTGAGGTACTTGAAAGAGATTGATCGCGTGAGTGCGACCCAAGAAACGCGTGGAGCTGATTGACAATGGCAAGCGGCCATATGGGTAAGATACTGCGTGTCAATCTGACAGAAGGAGAGTTCACCACAGATCCCTTACCCAAGCGCTGGAAGAAGGAGTTCATCGGAGGAGATGGTTTCGGGGCGAAGATACTCTTCGAAGAAGTGCCCGCACGAATCGATCCGTTGAGTGAGAAGAACAAGTTGATTATCGCTACAGGCCCCATCACAGGGACTCTGTGGCCGATGAGCGGTAGAACTGTATTCATCTCGAAGGCACCACTGACGGGAATCTGGGGTGAAAGTCATGTGGGAGGATTCCTAGGTCCTGAGCTTAAGTATGCGGGCTATGATGTGCTTGTCATAGAGGGGATGTCTGAGAAACCTGTCTACATCAGTATTGAGGACTCAGACCTGCAAATCAGGAATGCACAACAGCTCTGGGGACTGACGACCGACACACTTACCAGTGCTATCAAAAAGGCGCACCATGATCCTGACATTCAAGTTGCAGCAATAGGTCCTGCAGGGGAGCGACTTGTCCGATATGCCTCAGTGCTAGTCAATCATGCACGAGCTGCGGGCAGAACAGGCATGGGCGCTGTCCTCGGTAGCAAGAAGGTCAAGGCGATCGCAATCAGGGGGCATGGCGCTGTTGAGGTACACGACCATGAAGCCTTTGTGGACCTAGCCAAAGAAGCTCACTCCAGAGTACGCAGCAATCCTCAGGCTAAAGAAATGGGTAAGTATGGAACTTGGATACTGACTGCGGTGAAACAAGAGATTGGTGAGTTGCCAACCTATAACCATCAGACTGGAGTCTTTGATGGCTGGGAGAAGTTGAGCGGTGACTACATACGCCCAAAGTACACAGTCAGAGACAGAGCCTGCTTCGGCTGCAGTCTTGGCTGCAAGAAGCTCAACTATATCCGCGACGGCCCTTTTGCAGGTACTCTCGAGGAGGGTCCTGAATATGAGGGACTCATGGCATTTGGAAGTTCTCTGGGCATTGATGACTACGCCACAGCCCTGAAAGCTAATCAGATTTGCAATAGATATGGACTGGACATAATCTCTGCAGGCGCTACAATAGGCTTCGCGATAGAGTCCTTTGTCAAGGGTGCAATCACAGAAAAAGACACAGGTGGTCTTAGGCTTCAATGGGGTGACAGGGAACAGATAATCAAACTGCTTCAGATGATTGCCAACAGAGATGGCTTTGGAGACCTCCTTGCGGAAGGAAGTAAGAGGGCTGCAGAAACCATCGGTCGTGGTACGAGCAAGTATGCTATTCATGTCAAAGGTATGGAAGTGTCCGGGCAAGACGGGCGTACCCATAGGAGTATCGCCCTAGGACATGCAACAGGTGCCCGTGGTGCCGATCATCTAAGAAGTCTGGTTGTGGTTGATCAATTGGGCTACAAAGACGTAGCAGCAAGAAGATGGGGCGCCGATAAGCTTCCAGAGATCATCGATCCCTACAATGAGAAGTACAAAGCCAATGCTGTATTCGAATCTGAGAATGCTTATTGCATTCGTGACGCCTTGATTGTATGCTGGTACTCAGTTTCATGGCCTCCAATTTTCTGGATGGAGGACTTTGCTAAGATGCTGCCTTTGGCTACTGGTGAGCAGTACTTTGGTCAAGTGAAAAACCTGACAACGATTGCGGAACGTCAAGTCACCCTTAAGCGCCTGTTCAATGCCAGAGAAGGAATCACAAGAAAGGATGACCAACTCCCGGATAGGTTCACAAAGGAACCTATGCCAGAAGGGCCTGGGAAGGGACAAACAGTCAATCTTGAACCGATGCTCAATGACTACTACACTCTCAGAGGATGGGATGTTGAAACAGGTCTACCAACGGATGAGACGATAGAACGACTATCACTGGAGTGGACGAGAGCCCACTCCTAGTTGGTCGCGATGGTCACATTCTGATGTAATCCACTCTATGTGTTGCTCCACAGGATGGACATGCGTATTGATCTGGTCCGGTCCAACTAATCTTTTCCCAAGACATCGGAGCGTTGCAGTTCGTACAGTTGTCTTTGATTACGGGCCTAACAAAGACTGTACCAGCTCCTGCACTACTCGAGCTCGCTTCCATTTCCTGAGTCGTTTCAGTCGCTGTATAAGTCGGCCTGACACTGGCGGAGTCACTTGTTTCATACTGACTGAGTGGATGATGGGGCACTATGTAGCTGAAGGGTCTAATCAACCAGTCAAGCCACTCTGCTGGAGTGCCGCTCCATGCACGAGTCTGCCAGACTCTTACCATATGGTCTTGTCTTGGCACACGCCCTCTTAATTCGAACTTGCCATTTGTGGCCTTTATCTTGATCTTGTCTCCTCTCGACTCAAAGGTTTCAACCATGTGGAGTGGGAAGATGAACAACTTCTTGGTCTTTGCATCACTCTGATAGAGCCTGTAAGTCGTGAGAATGAAGCCGCCTGGATAGTATGTGAATACCTCTTCACCCTTCAGCCAAGCAAAGGTCTGGTAGAAATGCATCGAGAATGGCTCATGATATCCAACGGATATCCACCGATTGTACGGATGATCGGGATGCACGAAGGGCACACCACTTACTTCGCATAGCTTCCTCTGACCTCCCACATTGAGCCGTTCAAACTCCCTTAGACCAAGGGCAGCCCGCATTTCCTCTTTCTTTGGCAGAGCTCCAACAAGGTTCACAATTCCATTGGTTACCTTGAACATGGCTGAGTTTGGAGTGAGCTTGTACTCTTTGATAATATGAAGAGGAAGAGTGACGCATGTCTTTGATCCACGACAGAACTGGATTAGTCTATAGTTCGTTACGATATACTCCTGATGTTGAGCAAGAACTCGTTCATTCTCAATTGGGATGTAGGTCACAAGTGACATTGTAGATTACACCTACTACATTGAACTGACTATGAAGGCAACTCATCAGAATTAAAACCTTGGCTGTACGTGGCTAGAATGTTCAAGGATAGTCTATTGCTGTAACTCCCTAGGTATCGATATGTACAAGACGTCTTCGAAGCCTAGAATTCCATGCCCGCTTGGGTTTACAAGTCTGACGTAGTCATCATGTACATCCTCGACTCTTACATTTGGGATTTTTGCCAGTGTATCCTTCTGCATATATCTCAGATAGACAGTGAAAGTCTGTCCAGTCGTCTTCAGATCCTGGAAAATGTTGCGCCAATCAGGCAAGCTTGGATTTCCTCCTAATCTGGAATAACATAGTCTTTGACATTTAATACTTGCTGCTAAAGACGCCGCAGTGGAATTGTGCCATCGTATGTGATTCTAGGTTCGAATCCAAGGTCCCCTAGTACCTTCATCAGCGCTTCTTGAGGCTTCTCCATACTCAAGCAGCGAAAAACATGGGAGATGCAGCGGTGTGTGCAGTCCGTTGAGCCAAAGCCCTTTGGGCCTGGAATGCACTCCTTGTCCTTTTCGAGAGCCTCTGCAATCTTGCACTCTGCCGGACTTGAGCTTTCAACGATGATGGCAGCCTGCAAAGATGCTTTTTCAGATAGTAGGTAATCGATGTGCCAGTGGATGTTCTTTCGCGATTGAAAGTGTCTTCTCACTCTCTTCTCGAGGCTTGTTGATCCGTTACCCATTGCTGAACCCACGTAGAGCCATGTCCCCTTTGCGAATACATGAGTTCCTAGTGATCCTATAGTGATTGACGAATCAAGCGGGAGTCGTAGTATCAGAACATATGCTCCCTTCATTCTTCCTCGCCACTCCCCACATCTGGACTGCGCTTGACAATGCTCTTGATATACTCCAGCGCTTGACCGTCCGTCAGAATCCCTGCCTGCAATTCTCTGAGAACCCTGTTGATTGACGGACCAACATTCTTCCATCCTTTCACATGAGTGTCAGCAACAAGGCGACATCCAAACAGCTTCCGAGAGATACTTCTTCCGTAGACCTTCGAAATATGTTCTGTTCTGTGCTTTGTCAGTGACAGTGCTGCAGGAAGATGAATGGTCAATATTTCGCCATTCTCAATGATGGCCTGCCTTCCTCCGGGTAGCAGTTCTCCCGTGACGAGGACTGAGTGATTGTTTTCTGTTGCGTATCTTTGAAGGCTCGCAAGAATCAAAGCATGACATTCTCCGCAGGGGTGAATCTTACCTTCTCTTGCTCGTCGAACCACTTCCGAAGTGCGTTCGTCTTGGGGAATGCGTGTGAGCTTGACCTCTAGATGAGAACACCATTCAACCATCTCAGCCATCTCGTTTTGGTCGAGGAATACATGCCGAAGATCAACAACAATGGCCTCCGGCTCAAAACCACATTCTTTGAGAATGACGAGTGCTGCACTACTGTCGATTCCGCCCGAGAATGCCACTGCCACCCTCGCTCCACGACCTATCGACTTGTCGAAGGCAATGTTCTCCTCTGGGAACTTGAGTTCTTGAGCAATCAGCTTCTGGAGTCCCTGCAAAACAGACCAGTGTGTTTCTGCACTAGTTGAAGATGTCAGCTCATTGATATGACTGAGAGTCAATTGGAGTCTGTGCTTCCTTAGAAGAAGATCATCTTCTCCATAGATTGTGACAGGTTGCATCACACGTTTGGCTAGCTCGGCTGACACCCTTCCTCCAGGACCGAGCAGAAGACTCTTTTCTGACCTATCTGACGTGACAATATGGAGACTGCCATCAGGATGAGCAAACACCTGCCTGATTATTGGACTCACTCCGCGGTCCAATCCAAGCTCATTTCTGATGTCTTGAACGAGGGACGAAATCAGTTCTGGTTTCATTGATTCACTCTTTGATATGTCCCTCATAAGTATCACCCATTGTCGATATGGTCATAAGGGCAAGAATGTTCAGTCATGTGGGACTATGACTGCCACAGAGATTATCCCTGGTGTTTATGCTATTCGAGGCAAGTTCGCGGGAGAGTTCGGATTCATCGCTAGTTATCTCGTAATTGATGAAGGGGAAGCCCTCCTCATTGATCCAGGCACAGCCGGAGACCCGGGCGAACGAATAGAGAAGGCGCTGAAATCATTCAGTCTGAATTACAGAAGTGACCTTATCGGCATTGTCTGCACGCATGGGCATCCTGACCATGTTGGTGGTGCTAATAGACTGAGAAGAGCCACTGGTGCACCAATCATGATTCATGAGAAGGATGCTGAGTTGCTTAGAAATCCCCAAACCTTCTTCGAAGAGCGTTTGCTCATGGATCGTGCAACACGCCTCTCGATGAAGCTCGACAAGAGCCCTCTTCGTGTCAATTATCGAGGGTGCGAACCTGACAGTCTACTCACTGATGGTCAAAATATACAGATAGGGAGCACATCATTCCAAGTCATTCTAACTGGAGGCCACTCAGCTGGACACTGTGTTTTGTATGATGGCATCAGAAAACTCCTCTTTGCAGGAGATGAGGTGAACAACTTCCCTAATGACCCACGAAAATTCTACGTCGACCTAACTGGAAGTCTCGTTTCCAGAATAGCTGCTCTTGAGAAACTGTCAAAGATGGGCATAGAGCATCTTCTTCCCTCGCATGATGTCCCGTATTTGTTCGGCGAAGCTCGTCTGCAATTCGAAGCTGCCAAAGACGGCATTATGCATCTTCAGGATACAGTCTTAACGCACCTCGGAGCCAGGGGTGAGGCTGACGTTGAGCAACTTGTTTTTGATCTGAAGCAGTCTAGAAGTGTGCCTATTCCAGAGAGCCTTGATTCACTAATACAGACAACGATTCAAGTGACTCTCCAAGGGCTCGCGGAGGCTGGACTGGTCAAGCCTCTTGGCAAGGGCGTTTGGACCAAGGTATAGCCAAGGAGCTACGCGCAAGCTAGATTCAAATGAAGGAACACAGGTTCTCATACGACGTCTAGTCCTCAAGATTGTCAATGCCTTGGCAGTATTCGGGAGATGGCAAATGTGAGCAGGAAGAACAGAAAAGATGTACAAGCGCAGAGTACTGTTGAAGCCATAAGAATGGCCTCTGCTTCAGTGTTGAGCACGACAACTGGCTTAGGCTATCCAGTTGGAAGTGCTAGAGGCGCTGGAAGCATGCTTGAGCAACATTCCGAAACAGTCTCCATGAGTATTGCACCTCTCATCTTCAACGTACGGGATACCTTGAACTCCTCTGAGGGATTGGAATTGCTCTCTATTGAGTGGAATCTGGAGAGAACTCCGGGACCCGGAGTCTTGCCTGAACAGCTAGTCGTTGTAGGCGGATCTGAAGGTGGCGTCGGGTCTCATGTCTGTGTCCTCTGCTGGGAGAAGGGTGTCGTAGACCCGTTCAGGATAGATCAGTATGTGAAGGTCATCGCCAAGAAACTTGGCGATATAGAGGCCGCTGTCATCAGCAATGATCTCAACTACGACCTGGATGGTCTATCTGTCATCCGACGTTTTGCTGACCGCCTAAACAGCGTCTTGTTCGTAGACATGCTTGACAGGCGTTTTCAGGGCACATGGGATTCACTTCAAGTCAAAGATGAACACATGGCTATCGAAGCTATCGCAAAAATGTCAACGTATGATGATTTTACGCTTGTTCCCCCAGGCCTGAGGATTGCTCGGCGTAATAGCCTTGAATTCAGGCTGCCAACATCGTCTAAGGAAGATTTCTTGGACCACTTTCAGCATCGGGTATTGACTCCCAGCGCAATAGAGATGCTGACAAAGACAGTCCCTGAACTAGGACAGGCCATACTTAGCGAGCTGAATACCTATGCATATGCGAGGGAGGAGGCTGATGTCGCTGAGGGGACAGTCTCAGTGTTGAAGGAGTATCTCAAGAGAGACACCGTAAAGATCTCAGACCTCCAGTCCATCAAGAAAGCAACAGGTGAGTTTGTCGGTCATCTCAATGATACCGTCGACTCGCTTGAGTCCATTGTTGATCAACACTCGAACTCTGGGAAGGCTCTGAGTATTACGGGGCATAGAAACGCTCTTCTTGCAGATATTGATGCAAACCACGAACGATTCGATGGTATCAATCGCACACTTGCTCACATGCTAGTTGTTCAAATCATGAAGTCCTTAGAGCGCGAATCATTTGGAGTGGAGGATATTCGTGCATGGCAACTACGAAGCGCTCTAAGCTATGCCATTGCATATGCGAAGAGAGTTGCACAGTACTTCGCCGAGGAACTCGATCACTATCTGATTGCTTCTGCCGCACGAAAGGCATTCTTTACCGCGCTTCGTGATTTTCGCCAAGAAACCGTGCAAGTTGGAATGGATCCAACTGACCTGATGCTCTTCGAGAAATTCTATGCTGAGGTTCAATCTCAGCTCAATGCATCCTTCTCAAGAAAATCATACCAAGGTGTGCAGTATCATGATTTCATTCAGTTGATGGATACAATAACGCGGGAAATAATCGAGACCTTCAGGCATATCGATGTATGGAACCTGATTGATTTCTCCGATGTTGCGGACATTGCTCGGTCTGAGATACAAAAGGAACATACAGATCGGTCAGGTGACGGAGCTCTTACCTCGGACGGCAATGCGCTCATGAGCCTATTGAACGTGTTTCAGAACACTGTATCTGATATTATCCCGGATGTGGCCGACACTATTCTATCAAAACCTCTTATTCGAAAGATGATTGAGAAGATTAGGTCCGATGGCACAGGTCTAGGTAATGAATTGGCAGTAGCAATTGAAAGTGTTGGTGAGAAGTCTGAGGAGTGGAAGAGAGAGGCTGTAGCGTGGGTTGAAGGCTTTCGAGATAGTGTGGACCCCACACAATCCACGCCTGTGAGTTTGCTTGCGCTACTACAGTATATCCATGAGCTGTTGGACCAAGTTGCATCACCGAGTGCAATGGCCGATCGAGTGAAGGCAGAAGCTGATGCGAAAGAAGATCTCTACCAAGCCAGAGTCAATGAGTGGCAAACCGTCTGCAAAGAAATCGAACATGAGAACGAGTCAATTCAACAACGAAACAACAGACGTGAGGAGCTCATCGCAGAAGCCACCAGACAGTTCGAAACAGAGATGTCTGCATTTGAGCGACAAGTCCGCGAATATCAAGAAAAGGCAGAACAGAGAAACGCTTTGGCAGCAAGTGCAGCTGGAGCAGATATTTCACTGCCAGCACTTCCTACGGAACCAGTTCGTCCTTCTCCTCTAGAATCACGAGTTGACAAAATAAGAAGAAACAATCCAATTGAGCTTGAGAAGTCCCTCCCACCTGAACCGCAACCTGAACCAACACTCCATTACTACACCGAGTTGCGAGACCTTCTATATGACAAACTGACTGAAATGAAAGAACGTGAAAAGAGCATGGAGGAAACATTTGCTCGGAGAGTCTTGCGGCTCCAGGCAGAGGGCATGGGAGCCATCGGAGAGATTGACATCAATATTGGTGATGATTTTCTGCAGCATCTGATGGACTCAGGGATTCGTACTCTGGGCAAGCTACTTCCTCGTATCTCTCGCGTTCTCTTGAGGAACCCGAAGATACCTGGCCTCCTCTATCTTGTATCATACGAGTACTATGGCGACGGTTTGACTGTGTCAATTGGGAGCACGTTTTTGAGGTGATTTGATGGCAAGTTCTTGGGTACTTAAGACACGACAGGCAAGTGAGGCTGGCAAAGAGATACTGTTACGGGAGGCTCTTGTCGCTCATATGCGAAGTACGAGAGACAGACAGCTCTTCACCGAGACACTGACTGAGTTTCGGCCGCTGAAGGATGTGTTTTCGTTCTTTGCCTCTTTCTATCTACATAGCTATCAGGGAATAAGATTAGTAAAGGCATCAGAATCTCCTGAACTTACTGCTGATGGTAAAGATGACCTTGCTCAAGAGGAACGCCATCAATTGGAACTTGAAGTGCGTCAGCTCTTTGGCGATAAACAGCGTGAGGAGATTCACACAGCGCGTATTATGAGTGAACTTGCGATACGTTTCTGTGATGAATTAGGAGGCAAGGTGTCTTCCTCTCCAGATCTGCGTGAGAAGGTGCTTTCTCTCCTAAATGAGTATCTTCAGAGAATTCCATCAGAGTACTCTCCTAATCACGACATTGACTTCGTTGTTGAAGTCACGGGCTGGGGTACGCAATGGCGTGACGAGCTCTACACGAAAGCGTCAGGATTGAAAGAGAGTGCACTGTCGCTGAGGGAGGAGTTGTTGAGAGACCATCCTTCCGAAGTGCCTGAAACAACCGTCCTAAGAATGGGACTTGAACACATCCATGGTCGAGTTGAGTTTGCAAGGGGGCGTTTATCTGATGCCCTGATTCCTGCTCGTAATTGGGATGGTATTGCAGATGCCATTATTGAGCGTTTCTGCAGGAGTGGGGATAAACTCAAGTGTGTGAAGCAAGCACACGAGATTAGACTTGCCCTGCTTGAGGCAATTGAGGAAAAGTACGATGCTCCTACTACCATCGAGGACTATGAGCAAAGGCTAGGATCTGTAGTCGCGGGTCCAATTGCTGATATCCTGTCCTCTGATTCTTCTCTGGTATTAGGCACATTGTCCAATCTTCTCACTATTGATTCAGATGATATGAAGGCACAACTTCGCCGCAAGGGTATTGACGATATGTCAGTCATCGGAGAAGGGCTAAGAGCGCTCGCTGATGTTGTTGAAGATGCCCCATCAGGTCCGCAGATCAGCAAGCAAGAGATGGAGCTGTTAGAGCGTTCTCTGAAAACTCTGGAGAAACTTGAGCACACTCTCGAACACCCTGTGAAAGGGCTGTTGAAGGCTCGAGGCATTCGAGCTTCAGAACTTGACAAGATCTCCGTGGATCTCCTTGTCAAGGATCGGAAGAGCTTGGTGGGGATTGAGGTTGAGGTTCTTGACGAGTTGGCTAAGAAGATGCGAGTTCCACCTCCGGAAGAGGTCAAGAGGCTTGTTGATATACGGAGCCAAGTAAAAAGCGGAGCCCTGAGTACGCTCGGCATATCTTCAGCCCGTGATTTTAGCAAACAACGCGTCGAGGAAGAGACAGTCAGGTCAATCAAGCTTGACATCGTCTGGCACTTCACCACTAGCATCTTAACAAACCTCACTAGGATAGTTGAGTCTTATATTCGGTCGAAGCAAGATTTGCTTCGTATCAAGGCACTATTGAAGAGTATATACGAAGACACTGATACAAGTCTGCAGTTTCTAAGAGAAGAGATTCTGGTCGATTTGGCTGCGATTCGTATCCATGAGTTTAAGGTAGTTCACCCTGAATTTGATGCAGCAAGCATCTGCACGTGGATGCATGCGCGTCTTTCGAGTAAAGATATGGTTGCTGCACGAAAGGACCTAGATGCTACTCCAAGTCCTGCCTTCGAGGGTATAGCCGACAAGCCACTTGAGATGAGTGGACTCGAGTATGACAACTATGCTATTGCTTTTGACATAATGCAGCGTTTCTTGAAACAGGAACGGCTCGAAAAGCTTGCCAAGGAGGAATACGCTTTCGAAACTAAGCAGAAAGAGCAAATCTTCCTCGAGTCAAAGCGGGAATCTATCGATGTTCTGACGTACTTGCATAATAAGGCTCAGACTGTATTTCGTGCCATAGGTCGTGTCGGAACCAAAGGTCTGGAATGGTCCCAGAGCGATACCTCGAAGTGTTCTAACCTATTGGCGTACTACATCAAGACTGGTCGTGGAAGACTCATCTGTTCTGCATGTGGCACTGTTTCAAGGGAGAATAAATGCCCGCAGCACGGCACATCCTTCATGAAGAGGGCAAATGATATGGATAATCTAGCGATATTCATGATGAGAGCAAACTATGAGATTAAGGATGGTCTTATTGGGAGGAGTGCCGAACAGATGCCTTGGGACAAGGCAAAATCAAGCATCGAGCGCGAAATTGGCATCCTGAAGCGAAATGGCAAGTTGACCTCAAAGACCAATCTTAAGGAGCTTCTCCCTGGAGAGATCAATTATGTGATCGGTCCTGCAATTTGTGAAATCATTGGCAAGTACTTCAACGAGTCTCTTGTCTATGCAGCCCGTCGAGCAGATGTCGCCTAATTCTTGGTTTTGTGCCTGAATTCTGAGTGCACAAAGTCCCATGTGAATTAGTCCGCTAACGAAGCCCATTTATATCGACCTGCTCGGACAGGCATCGGTGATTTCATGACTAAGTTTGTGCCGAAAGGAGTTATGCCAGCGCTCGTAACACCATTCACCAGAGATGGTGACATCAATGAAGAAGGCTTCAAACAGGTAATTGACTACACTATCAGTAAAGGTGCAACTGGAGTTGTACCAGCTGGAACGACTGGAGAATTCTCTTATATGCGTACGGAGGAGCGTAAGAAACTCCTGAAGCTCACGGTAGAGTACGTTGACGGCCGTGTTCCAATTATCGCCGGCACTGGCCAGAATAGCACAAGAGCGACCGTGCTCTTGACCAAATACGCTGCAGACATCGGATGTGATGCAGCTATCGTGATTTCACCCTACTATCTCAGACCTGATGACAAGGGATACTATGAGCACTATGCAACAGTGGCACGTCAAGGTGACCTGCCACTGGTTCTGTACAATCTCCCCCAATGCACCCTTGGAGTTCTCAATTCCAATGTAGTAGAAGATCTCGCTGAGATAGACAATGTTGTGGGCATAAAGGACAGCAGCGGTAATATGCCATATCTCCTGGAATTGCTCCAGAAAGTAAATGGAAGAATAGAAGTCATAGTTGGAGCTGATGAGTGCTTCCTTTCTGCAGTGGCTGCTGGAGTCAAGGCGGCGATTCTTGCTACAGCGAATCTCATTCCGCATATTTGGCTTGAGATCATGCATAAAGTCCAGAAGGGAAAGATCGAAGAGGCTGCGAAGCTGCAGAACTCGGCGCAGACATTAGCACGTCTTATCCTGAAGAATGGTGCAGCACCGCCTATTAAGGCAGGTCTACGAATGATGGGCATCAATGCAGGCAAGAGTAGGATGCCACTTGATACTGGAGGGACCATGACTCCTGAAACCAAAGAAGAAATCCGTATTGAGCTTGAGAAACTTGGAGTCTTAGAAGAACTCGAGCATGCTTCAATCCAGCGAAACATCCAGATATTTGATGCGCTGCTGCAGCAAGGATTCAGTATCAGTGACTTGTCGAATGTCAAACAGAGCTCCGCTTCAAATGATACTGTGTCTGTGGGCATTGCCACAGGGAGCAAGAATAGCCCTATGGGCGAAACCTTCGTCAAGCTTCTCACAATGCCAAAAATCGGTCACGAAGCCCTCACGGTCATTCTCGAGCCGAACTTGGCGGTTCGCCCCAGTAGCCTCATGTTTCCAATCAGGAAAATCGAATCGATGCGACAGGCATCCCTATTCTATGGCCCAGTTCAATCTGGAGCTGCGCGAGCCATGGCTTCCTATCTTGAGAAAGGCAAGATTCCAAACAAATCAATAGAAGATGATGTGATGATCATGGCATTGGATGTTGACCTGAATTCCAAGGACCGCCGACAGGTCGTTTCAGCAACACAAGAGGCTGTTGAAAAAGCCCTCGCTGGCATATGGAGGTAATCATTCGTGTACAATGGTAGCTATCGTTTTCAAGGCGTCTATCCAGCATTGGTCACACCCTTTGACGAGAACGGTGTGAATGAGAAGCAGTACAGAGGTCTCATTGATTATACGATTAAAGCCGGAGCCACAGGTATTGTTCCCTGCGGAACAACCGGTGAATTTACCAGCATGAGGTTCGATGAAAAAGTTGAAGCTATCAGAATTGCCTGTGAAGCGGCAAAGGGCAGAGTTCCCGTTCTTGCAGGGACTGGCGCTGCATACACTGGCGATGCTATCAAGCTGACGCGACGAGCTGCCGAGCTCGGAGCTTCAGCGGCTCTGGTGGTCTCTCCATACTTCCTGAAACCTTCACACAAAGAGATATTCGAGCATTTTGAGAAGATTGCGAATAATAGCGACATTCCCATCTTCATCTACAATATTCCTCAGGTAACTGGTGTTCCCATCCACTGGACTCTTGTTGATGGTCTAAGGGAGATTGATGGAATTGCAGGAATGAAGGATTCAAGCGGTGACCTGGTCAATCTGACAACAATCCTTGTTCGCAGACCCGAGAGTTTCCAAGTGGTTATCGGTCATGATGAGGTAGCACTTCCTGGACTCGCCTCGGGTTGTGATGGGGCAATACTTGCAAGTGCCAACATTTTTCCTGACAGGTACATCAAGATGCAGACTGCTTTGGCTAGTGGCTACCTCAAGGAAGCCATGATCATCCAACGAAGCATCCAGAACACAGTTCGCATCTTAGTAAACCGTGGTGGAGGAATGGCTGTAAAGGCTGCCCTGAATATGATGGGTATCCCTGTCGGAAAGGCTAGACCGCCTCTCCAGATTGGTGACTCTCTCAGCTATGCTGATCTCGATGAACTGAGGGCTTGCCTTGAGGATCTGCAAATGATTCCCAGAGGGCCGGTCACATTCAAGATGAGAGGCCAGTCAATAGTTGCAGAGAACTACCCCAAGGCTGTGGGGCAAGTACCTGATACTGTTCAGGATTTGACTCTCCTTCATGGAGAGTCGTTATTCGGTTCAAACACTGAAGTGGCTCATGTCGACCTCATCCTTGGAATTAGAGACGGCCCAATGAAGGAGGCTCTTGCCGATGCAGGAAAGATGGCTGATGATCGGCATCCAGCCAATGTGATAAAGGATCTTGAGCTCACAACTGTGTTTGCTCCGACAGTGACTATCACATCTGAGAAGCACAAGAAGCTCGTCTACGATGTCGCCCAGAAGGCGGTCAAAGATGCTGTCAAGCGTACCATTACGGATATGATCATCCCAGAAGAGCTGATTCCTGACCTTGTGATTGCTGTGAATGTCTTTGTTCACCCGAGCGCTGTGAATCCAAGGCGAGTTCACATCAATAACTTCATTGCTGTTCGTCATGCCATCCGACGTGCAATTGAAGGCCGTCAGAGTGTTGATGAGATAATCGCGCGTAAGGATTCTGCTAGGCATCCATTTGCCTATAACCCATAGGTCCGCTCTCAATGAAGTGTGACATGGTCATACGCTTGACAGTGGCCTCCGTCTATCCTAAAGCATCATTGGCCATTTGTTAAGTCTGCAAAAACTGACATTACACTAATCAGGACTCCTACATACATCCTTGGAGTTCCAAAACGGGTGCTCCCCCAGAATTGCCTCTGCACCTCCTTTGAGAGCGTTCTATGGCACCATTCTGTTTGAATCCTCTATATATACTTCAGCGTTGTATGTTGTACAAGTCTTGCATCCCTCTTAGACTGTCGCGTCATCACCACATCCGTCGGAGTAAAACAGGAATGGTTGAGAACTACATCATTCGCATTGGCGATATTCCCTCTCGGAAAATTCGCAAGAGTGTTCGCGGGTTCTTGGAGGATGAAGATGTCGCTGTTGTAGTCAATGATGGACAGATATTCGACGTAGTGCTCGAAAAGAATCAGCTTGTCATGAAGTCTGACGAACTCTGATCAGTCCAGAAATAGTCGCGATTTGCTCTCGAATCTCTCCCCTAAATATCTGTCCAGTCGTTGAAATGTGGGTCTCAGCCTAATTCCTTCCCTCTCTTTTCAAAGAAAAAGTGGCAAATCTCAGCCTGCTCTTGGCTCGTCATCGCTAATGCTCGGACAGGGGTAACTGCCTCATCGATTGCCATCTTTACTAGCAACATCCAGCCTTATGAAAGTGTTCAAAGATGAATCAGAATCTTCTTAGCGATGAAGTTACTCTGCCCATCTTGGTGTTGAATCCGTGCTAGAGTTTCGAGTGCTCTCACTTCTGAAGGATTTGGTGGCGACAAGCTCAGAAAACCCTCCTGGCCGTGAGGACAAAGTCGCCAAGGTGCTGCGTGACCATATGGAATCGCATGGAATAGGTTGTGTGTCAGTGGGTCCGAGCAGGCGCCCAAATCTGATATTCTCGAGTCATGATGGTTGCCGCGGCAACTTGGTCATGCATGGCCATATGGATACTGTGCCTATTGGCAAACCAGAGGCTTGGTCTCACGATCCCTTTGGATCGGAGATTGTTGATGGCCTTCTCTACGGAAGAGGAGCTTGTGATATGAAGGGTCCAGTCGCGGCACTAGCAGAGACCCTCATCATCTATGCTCAAGAACATCATAATCAGCCTCTTCTTGTGCTCAACACATCAGATGAGGAGATAGGCTTTTCAGGTGCAGAAAAGGTAGTCAAGAGCGGGGAACTCGCTGGGGTAAGATACGGAGTCTGTGCAGAACCCACTAATTTGCAGGTCCTTGCTGGGGAGAAGGGCCTGTTCTGGTCAAGGGTGGTGGCGACTGGAAAATCCGCTCATGGTTCGCGCCCAGAGGAGGGAGTAAATGCGATCAACGCATGCATTGAAGCAATTGATGTCCTGCTTTCTGATGAATACCCCTATGAAAAAGATCGACTGCTAGGTAAACCCACTATTAACCTCGGACTAATCCGTGGTGGTATCATGGCCAATATTGTTCCGGATAGCTGCGAAGCACATCTGGACTTTCGGACTGTTAAGGGGCAGACTCCTGAATCTCTCTTGAAGTTGATGAACGAGCGACTTCACTCTGCAGGTCTATCTGATCTAGTAAAAGTGGAATACATGCATGGAAAACCAGCAGTCATGACACCTCATGACTCGGTTATTGTACAGGTTGCGGTTGAGGAGGTAGAGAGAGTGACCGGAGTTCGTCCCACCCTGGGAGCAGCTACATATGGCACTGACTGCTCCGTCCTGCAATCGAAGTCTGGAATCCTCAACATCATTTGTGGACCTGGGTCGATAGAGCAGGCACACCAGCCTAATGAGTATATCAGTCTGAATCAGCTGTACAAGGCTGTTGATGCCTATCTAGGAATAGCTCGAAGATTTGACCATTGAATTGATTCTCCATGTAATCGATCCTGACGCTCAGCTGATATTCGATGTAGCTCCTAGTCTACAAATAACATTCACGACATCAGGATTCTCTGAAGAAGATGAAAGCATGGATGATGTGCTATTCCTCAACTTCATCTGATGACATCTGCGCTCGACCCGTATCCTTTAGTGGTTCTCTCATATCGATCAAGAAACGTCCTAACTATGAAACCGCAGTCTCCATCAGGGGAAGCTTTAAAGTTGGCGTTGTGTTGAATGAGCCTGCTGCGTTGTTGCAACTGAGCAGTGGGGCAATCTTTGATGCAAATCACCGTACTCTTCACACACCCGCTATTCCTGATTGTTATAGTTTGGATACTCGCAGCTGTTGCTGCAGCAATCTGGGTGCGCCGACCAAGAGCCAAAGTTGCCGAGGTACCCAAAGTGGCCAAGGTGACCAAAGTGGCCAAAGTCAAAGGGCCTCTGATGAAACAGATTGGCAAAATGATGGGTGAAACAGAGAAGGGCAAAAAACTCACTGTGCCCGCTGTGAGAACGAGGCAAGAGATAATCACACAAATGTTTGAATCAAAGATGGATGCAATCGGTATGGAACCATCCAAGGATGGCGGCTATATTCCTGTATCCTCTACACCTCTAGCAAGATTCCTGAAGGAACGCGGTGTGCCGGACGATACTATCAATGCAATTCTCGCAGGTCTCATGGAAGAGGAGCAGGAAATCGAAGTGCGAGCCATCATTGACGCCGCAGCCGATTCGCCAGAGATTAATCTCGTTGGTAATGAATTAGACAAGGCGAAGGATCTCGCGGTGGAAGAATGGAAGAATCTTCGTGCGTCTGGGAAAGCCTAGGAGGGCAATCGCAGATTGACTGAGCTCTTGCACATGAGAGACAACTATCAAAGATCATTTGATGCTAGAGTTGTCTCATCCGGCGACGACTATGTCATTCTTAATCGTACTGCATTCTATCCCGACGGTGGCGGTCAGTCCAGCGATGTTGGTGAGCTCTCAGATGGTACGCGTACTGTTCACGTAAAGGAAGTACGAAAAGTTGAGGGAGAAGTCGTTCATAGAATAGATGGACCTCCCTTTGCAAGAGACACATCCGTGCATGGCGAAATCGACTGGAACACTCGATACATGTGTATGCGTTTTCACACTGCTCAACATATTCTCTCTCGTTATCTTCAATTGAATTATGGAGTTGAAACGGTTGGTAACAGTATCTCGCCTAACGAGAGTAGAGCCGACTATTCGCCCCTAGATTCATTTGAAGACGAGATGAAGAGAAACGTTGAAGCTGGTGTGAACGGCCTCATTCGACGGAACTTGGATGTTGAGGTTAGGTTCATGCCACGCGATGAAGCTATCTCCTACCTGGAGCAGAGAGGATATCAAGCCCGATATCTGGAAATGGTACCCAAGTCCGTGAAAGAGTTTCGTGTGTTGCTCATCGGGGACTACGACGCCGCATCGTGTGCTGGAACTCATGTTGCCAACACAAAAGAGATTGGCGGAATCCAAATTGCCAAGTCCAAGAATGTAGGAGCGGGCAAGCGACGCATATATTTTCAGATGCTTTCTCCCTAATTGGTACAATTTCACTACAGGACTAACAGTTTTATGCATAAATAGAGTGAGCAAAGGTAGTGTGAGCATAATGAAGGCACTCGTGCTTACTGCCGGAGAAGGGCAACGGTTGAGACCCCTAACATCCAACCGTTCAAAATCGATGTTGATGATCGCAGGAAGACCGGTCCTGCAATACATCATTGACAGTCTGGTCGCAAATGATATCCATGATATTGTCATGGTCGTTGGACATGGACGTGAGGAATTAGTCGATCATTTCCAAATGGGTGGCGATGAAGATGTCAAAATCTCATACGTCATTCAGCATAAACAGGAAGGTGCTGAGAACGCCATTCTAACTGCAAAGGAAGAGCTCAAGTCCGAAGAGGAATTCTTGCTGATAAATGGTGATGTTCTAGTTGAGCCCGAGATGGTGACCAGAACCCTCACTAATCACGAAACGACTGGCTCTAATGTGACAATGTTGGTCACACTAGTATCCAATCCTGAGCAATTCGGGACAGTCAAGATAGGCTCCAATGGTATCGTTCAGAAATTGGTTGAGAAGGGAGGTCCAGATCGCTATCTTAGCAATTACGCAGTAGCAGGAGTATCTGTCTTTAGTAAAGAAACTCTCAAGCTTCTAGAGAAACATGGCAAGATGGAAACGGCCTTTGAAGAATTGATTGGCAAGGGGGAACAGGTCTCTGCTGCTGTGTGGGAAAAGGAATGGGCTGAATTCACGTGGCCTTGGGACATATTGAATGCAAATAGAATCGTGATGGACCGGCAGATTCGAGGGAAGGGGAGCTTCATCGCAGAGTCTGCAGAGATTCATCCGAGCGTTGTGATTGAAGGTTCAATCTTCATTGATGAGGGTGTCATCGTCAGACCTAACACAACTCTGGTTGGTCCAATCTATTTGGGAAAGAGAGTCTATATTGGAAACAACTCACTGATTCGCGACTATTGTAGCCTCTGTGATGGCGTACGAATCGGCTATGCCGTCGAGGTGCGGAATAGTATGGTCTTTGAGCGTGTGAATGTTGGCCGCATGACCTATCTTGCAGATTCAATAGTCGGTGCTGACACCTGCATTGAGGCTGGAGCGCAACTCTGGAATTGGAGACCAGGAGGCGAACCGCTCTTTCTAGAGAGCGGAGATGAGCGTGTCCAAGTGCCTTCTAGGAAGTTCGGAGCGATTATTGGGGATAACGTCGTTATCGGAGTAAATGCATCCGTATATCCTGCCACTCGAATTGGCGAAAATAGCATTATCTCGGCCGGATGCGTAATCGAAGATGATATTCCTCCCAACAGTGAAGTCACAATGCAACAAAAGTTGAAAATCTCAAGCCGTAAGAATATTAAAAGGTGTGATTAGGTCTTCGAGTTGCCATAGCTTCCGATTTCCCGACCATCCACGTAAACACAGGTGATTCCTTCTCGAACAATCAGCTCTATCTTGGGATCTTTGGTATCACCAATCACAGTGAACATGTTTCCATCGATAGAAATGTCAGTCTGTTTCTTTGAATGGTGAATGGTCAAGTCATGATTCGGCAGTTCACCCCGCGCTTTCCTGCTAGGGACAAGTCGCATCTCACGCAGGAGTGCATCCGACTGGGTTAATTCAAGTCCAAGGAGATGTCCCCGGATCGTTCTATAGCCTAGATACCTGTCTTTTCCTCGATTGATTATGTAGTCCTCGTATTTCCCAGTAGTCGCACGTTCAGCAGCAAGGTAAAGTCCTAGACCTCGTTCAATGACATCCATATCTGTGCTTCTCTCTGTAGTGGAATGGTTGCTCTGAGCTGGATGGCTAAGTTCATGAGAAAGCAATCCTAGAAGAGCTGCTTCGTGCCACTTCCTCGTCTGAGTATTGCATACGATTCTGATAGTTCCCGGAAGCGAAATCCAGCTCACTGTGCCGAAGAATGATGTTCTTCTCCATCGGACATCAATATCACTACCTCTTAGTTCAGGGTATGCTTCCTCTACAAGCAGGCGGATTAGCTCTTGCAGATCTCGATGTCTGTCCATATCTTCGTCATTCTGACGCTGAAAGACTGACTAATGAGCATATTTAAAAGTGAAACTCCGGTTTTTCGCGCCGACCTAGTCAGCGCTATCTAGGAGAGTAATTATCATTAGCAGAAAGAAGTGGGGCAAATCAACAGTCAAGACCGAGAAGACAATACGTGACGCAATTCCTAGGCCCGAGGCTCTAACGGGAATCAACGAGTATTTGGCCAAGGCTAGGTCTGTCACCCCCTACGATCTTGCCAATCGTTTCAACATCAGGATGAGTGTCGCTCGGCGAATCCTTAGAGAGAAGGAAGCTAAGGGCGAAGTCATTCCTTATGTGCGGGAGAGTGGTTTTGTTGTTTACACGACGCCAGCAGAAATCCAGAAGAGAGCGGGCGGCGTCCCGATTATGATTTCTGACGCACTTGCAGAAGTTGCATCTTCGGTGACTGCAGAACCAGTGATCACTGAGGAAATGGAACTGGCTTTCTTGGCTGCAGGTACTCCTGGAGCTGTCAAGCCTAGTATGCTTGCCAGAAAAAGAAGAGAGGCTGGCGAGAAGAAAGTTCGCAAAGACACCAGGCCTGAAGTGATTGTGGAACCTCTTGACATTGCTCTTGTGCGCGGTCCTGAACATGTAATCGAGCCCACCAAGAGTATTGCAGCAAGCGAAACAGCTCCCGTAGAAGTTCCAAAGAAGGCAGCTGCAAAGAAGGAAGAGCAGCCCAAGAAGGAAGTTC
>CAYHAA010000001.1:397048-554909 GCA_964354495.1 uncultured archaeon
AAAGAAGGCAGCTGCAAAGAAGGAAGAGCAGCCTAAGAAGGAAGTTCCAAAGAAGGCAGCTGCAAAGAAGGAAGAGCAGCCTAAGAAGGAAGTTCCAAAGAAGAAGTCTGAGTAATCCAAGGTGCACTAGTGCCCTCGTAGTGACACTGAGCACTCATCTATCCACATAATATTGGAAAAAAAAGATAGTTTGTGGCTCATGACTTGATTTCTGGATATGACCAGAAAGTGCCAAGTATGAGCCATTACTTTGGTCCTGGCCTGATAATGCAACTTCAACTACTTGGCCGCGGTGATTTGCTTGTCCAAGTCTTCGAGTTGAGAATCAAGATCTGCTTCTTTTGATTTGTACTCATCCTCTGGAATGTATCCACGCATGTAGTCGAATCGAAGGTCCGTCAATTGAGCCTTGAGGCGGTCCTTCTGTTGGAGGAGAAAATCAAGTTGATCGCTGCCTTCTGCGGCTGAAGCCGTTACCACTTCAGGTTCGTAAATCCGCTCTGGTGCTGGAACTGGTTTTGGAGCCGGTTTCTGTACAGCTTGAGGCGTTGGTTGAGGCTTTGGAGCTGGGGTTGGTTTAACCTCCGGCGCAGGCTCCGGTCTTGATCTAGGTGCCGGGACCGGAGTGACAATTTTTGGGGCATCCGTCTTGACACTCTCCATCCTTTCCATATTCTGCCTCAGAGCTTCAATCTGATCTGCTATTTCTGCGAAGCTGTCATTAATCGTCTGATTAATGTTCATCTTCATCCTTGCGAAGTTCTCAGCCAACGTATCCGCGAGCTTCTTTGTCTCAGCCACGTTCTCGGCAAAGTCTTCGATTTCCTTCAACTTCTCCATGATGGCGGATAAGTCAAATGACATTTTCTTGCTCAAATATGGTCGCCTGTTACCGATAGTTCGCTTGTTTGATTCTTAACCTTTGCCTTGATGCATCTATACCGAAAAACGAGTAGCTTCTCTGTCATTCGTACTCCAACGTAGTGATTGGTTGTTCTTCAGGTGCCTCTTTCCGAGTGATGAAGAACACAAAGGCCGTTGCATACATGAGGATATGCAGAAGACCGACCGGGAGCCAAATGTATGCAGATGCACCCATCACGCCGGAGGCAATATAGAGTACTCCAGCTGCAATTGCAATGTTCTGGATCTTCGTGCGCCCAATTTCAACAACAATTGATAAGCCCGCCACCAGTACAAAGAGGGAGTATACTAGATGTGTTGTTGAAAAGTAGTTGGTAAAGTCCTTGGGATAGAGAGTTTCCTCCGTCACTATGAATGGTCCGTTGACGATGATTTCCATCACTGAGAAGATCTGCAGTAAAGCTGTTATGAAACCGACACTGGCAACCATGATTCCCACTCGCTTGTTGAATGGTTTATTGAATGCGTAGAATCCGAAGGACTGGAGAATCACTGCGATTGAAAGACCGGCAAGGTATGCGGGTAATGGAGGAATATACGAGGACAGGAGTACCTGACGATACATGAGGTCGTAGAGCATATTGAACTCAACTGTCAACAGGCCAATAATGCACCCAATACTCGCCAAGAGAAAGACAGGTCTCGCCCTTAGGCGGGGAGTCTGCTCTTGAGATAGGGCACACTCCCTGCATGATATTGCACCACGATATCGAACAATCTGCTCTCCGCTCAACTCCTTATGACAGAAGATACACTTAACCTCACTCTTCTTTTCAGCCTGTGTTGCCAAACCTCTCCCTCGATTTCCCTGCACGCAAGAATGTTCTTTGAAGACTAGCGTGCTCTGACAACACATAAGTGCTGGCTTCCAGATTGCATCAGCCATCGAGCTTGGACTGCACTAAGCATTCTTGACCTCTGCTTTACCTTCGAGAATTGCTCTCCTGATGATCGAAATCAGGCGGTCTCTGTATGAGATATCGATGGCCACGAGTTCATAGGTTGCTACGCCAAGTATCTGCCCAACTCGTTCAGGAGTCAGAGCCGTTGGAAGGTCCTGCTTATTGGCTATGCCGATTACCTTGGCATCAGGAACTTCGTCCTTCACCAGAGATACAAGTTTCTTGCTTCTAAGCACGTTCTCCAATGTGCTGTCTGTGACTATCACAACAACCTGTGCGTTCGCAATCATCTTTGCCCATAGGATGCTGAATCTTGATTGTCCTGCTAGATCCCAGAGTACAATGTTTGCATTGCTAATCTCTTCTGGCAGTTTCTTGATGCTGACACCAATAGTCGGATCATGGACTAGGGGTAGTGTTTCACCTCTCAAGAGATGAAGTGTTGTGGTCTTTCCAACCCCTGCAAATCCCAAGATTGCTACTTTCACCATTGTGACAGCGATTTCATCAACCTTCTCATCGAATCCTGTTAAGGACTGATTTGCTAGGGCCAGATTCGAATACTCTCTCATGAATGAATCTACAAGCTGCCCCATCTTCTCCTCTATCTGTGTAGCATCATCTGCCTTGTCACCAACGAATATGAAGGTGAAGGGTTCTCTCTGGGAGTAGAAAATTCTTGAGCCTGCAACATTCATGAATTCCGTTTTGTTCTCCAGTTCCATGGTCTTTAGAAAATGTGTTAGATTGACTAGGAACTCAACAAGATTCGCTCTTGTTTCACTCTTTGTGTACTCCTTTGAGTAAATCATGTTTTCCTGTTCGCCAAGTACATAGACACCGCGGATCATTTTGCTTCACCCCAGGTCTTCATGAGCAGTTCGAGATGCCTGCGTGCAGCCTCTGGAGTTATCTCTTTCGATGATAGCTTCTTATCGATAACGGGCAGCACATATTCTGGCATGAATGATTGAATTCTGGGATTTGTCAACAATCCCCATAAATCCTCTTGGCCAAAATGCAGTGCAACTTTCTCTGTTTCTAGGGTCCGTAGAACTTTCATGACGACTGATAGTGGAAGAGCAGTACTTCGGGCAATATCCGCAGGAGAGAGTACTTGGTTTCTTAGCGAGGCAAGTACTCTATACTGAAGCCTCTCTGATAGTATTTTGGAGATCTTCTCTCTGTCCTCAAGCATAGGTGAGTTGGGATCATTTTCAACCACTATCGGATTGTAGCCCTTGCTCGGGGGAGCTGGCGAGAAGAACTCTGCCACATAGTCCATGTATCTCTGTGCAATCTGCGGCGTCGTTTCCTTCGCCTTCTTCATTGCATCCACTGGTGGTTCTCGATAACCAACGACATCTTTCACAAGAAAGACAATTTCGGAAGTCTTACCAAGAAGTTCCACTGTCACAACACCCGACTTGATGAGGGGTGCCATTGCCTCTCGCAAATCTACTTCATCTTGAATCTCGTTCTTTAGCCAGAGCGACAGTTTTGCAGCTTTCTCAATTCCCTCTGCCTGCATCCGCTCCAGTAGGAGTGCTGAAGATGGAGTAAGGAAAATCTCTGCGAACTGCTGTTCCTCAGTAAGGTCTTTGAGAACACTCCGACTCTCCAAGATCTCCTCTAGGGAGAATGCTTTGGGGTCTTCACTGATTAGAGCCAGTATCAGTCTACCTGAGCCCGCAAGTTCGCCACGCAGGAGTTCGATATTCTCATCAGGACGAAGAACGCTGCAGACCATCCAACCTGGATAGAGCGCAGAGGCATAAGTTGCAATCTTCATTCCTTCGATTTCAGAGTAGCTTAACTCCTTCTTTTCCTTTTCCTGCTCGTAGAAGATGAGGTTGAGCACTTTCTCATTAAGCGAGAATTTTGAAGGATATCTCTGAGTGACTACGAACCCCTGAAAGTCGTCCAAGTGGACTACGAACGTTGCCTCTGGCATGTAACGACCCGCTCAGGAATCGCATTTACTCCATAAATCTTTGACTCTCATGTAGTTAAAATGTTCAAAATGCGCTCCATTTAATTCTACTCGTCATGTCTTGAGTCTGAATAATGGATTTGGCAGGTGATTTGTCCCTTCTTGTTGAAAATCCAGCAGTGTTCACAGACAATCTCTCCACAAATGACGCATGTTCCAAGACGCTGATTCAAGTCCGCGAGACTTGTTTCATTCATACTCTGTGAATGTGTATCGCAATACCCTTTACCGCACCTGCAGCAGACTGCTAGAACCATTTCTCCACAGATAATGCATCTTCTCCGTTGGTCCTTTAGATTCGCATCGTGCACGATACCAGCATTGCAGTCAGCATTCCTGCATGGTCCCAATCCTTTGTATTCTCCGCAGTACTGACAAAAGGGGAGAATGTTTGGAGAGTTTCTAGGCATACTTGTGCACCAGTGTCCAGAGCGCGCTCATATTCTCTCCATAAGAAAGTGTGAAAAGCGTTCCGATGGTTTGAACAAGGTGTGAGCTGAACATGGATATTGACCGCCAGAACCTCATCATACCTGCAACGGCCACGAGAAGGTTGCAGCTAGCAGGCGGCCAACCTATGGAGCAGGCAGTCCCTGAGGACTACGTCTTAGCCGCAATGATCCTTCGCGCGATGGAGAGGCGAGAGGGCCGTTCGCTCGAGTTCATACTGAAGAGCTATCTACCGGCTGCAATCGTCAGCTCACCGCAACCTAATCGCTTTTTCCTAGTGGAACTGCTTGGACTCACATCAGAATCCGTCTTGCAAATCCGCAGACCTGCCTTGCAGAAGATTCAGGAAAAAGTAGACAAAGCAAGTACGTCTGAAGAGCTGTCCAAATGCATACAGACTGCTCGAGATGAAATCAGGAATGTGCTCGAATCCACACCGTCGACGATTGTTGGTCTCCTTGCAGGGCTGATTGCCCGTGGAGTTTCCCAAATTCTGGACCGCCCATCAGGGCAGAGCACTGAAGACTATGCAGTCACACTCACAGGGATTATTGACACTTCAGAGTTTGATAAGTCCATTGGAGTACTTCAGGAAACAGCAGAATCGCTTGCTTCCGTCGAAACCATTCTCACAGGATTTCTTGATGCGGCAGTGCCAAGGATTGATGCACTTCTTGGCACTCACCGAGCTGAAGCATCGCCAGTTCTCTCACGCCTTGCTCTTCGAGTAGAATCATTGGAACAACAGATAGAGTCGCTTGAGTCTCAACGGACAAAGACTGCGGCTATTGCATCTCGTGATAGAAGTACAAAGCTGACGGAGCTTGATTCTCTGTTGAGCGCACGGAGAGCGGCGCTTGAACGTGATAGAAATCGCCAGTCAGATATTGTCGCAAGTCTTGAGAGTTCTGCTCATGAGCTCATTGTGGGTCGAGATGAACTGACTGCAGAATCTCGGAGAGTGATTGATCAGGTTCATGGGCAGTTCGCGGCCCTCCAGGATATGCTTGTTTCTGCGAGATTCGACGATAGCGGCGGAAAGAAGAAATCCATCATAATGATACCCTTCTTCATAGCTGGTTTTTCAAGAAAAGACCAGCTCCATATTGAAGTCTACCCCCTATCTTATTTCCAAGGCAACGGACTGCGAGTGAGCAGACGTCACGATTTTGTCGATACCTTCTTGTCGCCGTCCCGAGCTATTGATGCACTCTCAGCACTCCTTGAGGATAGAGCCAACAACGATGTTGCATTCAGGAAATTCATCCGGGACTCGTCAATAGACCACAATTTGGTGGCTGATGCGAAGGCGAGAGAACTAATCAAGACTGGAACCGAGTCACTCTTGGGAGATGCTCTGGTCAAGAGACCTCTGGCCGATGAGTTGAATGACTTGCTTCTAGGAATCCCGGAAACGAAGGTTCACAGAAAGAAGAGGCGCGTCATGACTCCCACCATATCAGATGGCTCTCTATGCAATGTCAAATTCCACGTTCAGAATGAGGCGGGAAAACCCGTTGAAGGTGCAGAACTCGAATTCGGAGCATTGCTAATCACCTCGGACGATAATGGCATAGCAAGGACCTCTCTGCCTCGAAGTCACTATGAAGGGCTTGTTCGAGCTCCTAGTTATCTTGAGAAGACTATTGATTTCTCAATAACGACCTCTGGCGATGTAGTGATACCAGTAGTCATCGTACCACTGGCTCATGAAGAACAGCTCGCCCTACGACTCGACGAGCTCGTTGAACGTGCAAGACGTCTGGATATAATCCGTGACCGACTGTGGGATGCATTTGAGAAGCAGGGACCAACTCTCCTTGGGATTCCAGCTTATCGATCTGCTCTGATTGAATTACTGTCAGAGCTTGGTTATGAACCAGAGGCATGGATAGCAGAAGCAAAACAGAAGACGGGGATGGTGAAGCGTCTTCTCAAGAGAGACAATAGAATAGATGGACTTCGCCGGGACATTCTGAGGATGGCTGAGGAGTCGAAGGCATTCGGGGGCATAATGCTCTTTTCAGAGTTACTCGTACGTCTAGACAACCTTGGCTGGAGCACTAATTCTGATGAGATTGAAGGAATAATCAACGATATGTCCAAAGAAGGCCTCATCAGAGGTCTCTCCCCTCTCGATAGCGGAGCTCTCCTCATCGAATTTGTTCCTGTAGCTCTGACCAATGATCCCCAAATGATTCTTGACTTGGCTGCGCGTAGTGAAGGAAAACTGACGATTGAGGCTGCTGTTGTAGACCTTGGTTGGAATGAAGAACGCGTCAGAAATGCTCTAAGCCTCTTGATTGGAAACGGAGCAGCAAAAGAGCAGCGTAGTTATTCAAAGAGCACACAGTATTTCTTCCCTGGACTGCGAGGGGAAAGAAATAAGTCCAATTCTTAGCTTTGTTTAGACTATACTTGCTGGGAATTGGGGACTGAAGAATGAATCGAGTCGCTCATATGCTATTTCCGTTGGCGATGTTTGTAGGCCTATACTCTCTGATCTATGCCTTTAGTGTCTGGCAGTCAGACTTGGGGACTCTCCGCGATCTTCTCTTCTACTATATCGCGGGCGGTATTGCACTCTCAATCTTTTCTGTACCGATTCTCTATTACAAGGCACCTCATAACGATATGATGGCTCGTACTACAAGTAATCGTGGGTCTGTGTCAGCCATTGTGTTTGTCACTTTCTGCATGGGGTCTCTAATCGGCACAATCGTGTATCAGTGGAATACTGGCATTACTATCATTGGCAACATCTCTATCTTCATAGGTGCTCTCATAACTATGACCGGCGCGCTAATGCCTGACTGGGATATTCCTCTCCTAGGAATGTCACGCCATCGAAATATTATATTTCACTCTCTTTTGCTCCCTCTCTTGATTGTACTGGGAACCCTAGTGAATGTCACTTCAAGGATACTCTCTTCTACAAGTCTAGCTGTCGGTGCAGAGGTAGAGTACTACATAACTGCACTTTTTCTTCTCGGCTATGCGTCTCATCTCTATCTTGATGTCTTTGAGAGTGACGCCAACCCACTTGAGATTTTATGGACCGCAGTTGATCCCGAACATAAGGCGCCATCGAGTCTGAAGCCTCTTGGTCCGATTAGGATAAGCCAGAAGAATGCACGCAGATGGCTTGTGGGCAATGCAACATTCCTCGTAGGAATCGCCCTTGCGCTATTTGCTCTATACTTCTACAATATTCTCTCATGATCCAAAAACATCAAAGCTGCAGTATTACCACTCATCATCCTCTTCTTCAACATCGAGGTCCTCTTCCTCCTCCTCTTCAACCTCATCGTCACCATCTTCAACGGCTTCAAGCTCAGGAGGCAGGTCAGTCAGGTCTTCTTCCTCTTCGTCTTCCTCGAACAAGAAGGTTTCAGGATCAACTTCCACCTGGACTTCTTCCCTCTTTGGCTTTGCCTTCTTCTCTGGACCCGCCATACATACCATGTCGACAGGATCGAGATGCTCACACTCTACACAGCATTCGCCCTTATGGTCACAGGTTAGGAATGCACCACACCTCTTGCAGCATTTCAGTTCAGACACGATATAACCCCGGAGTAGAGTTTTGACATATAGAAATCCCAAAAATTACTAAATAAGCGTCTCGCTGAGGTATTGTTTTGTCATTGATAGGGATTTGCTGGTTCTCAATCAAGGTTAAATGATATTCACTGACCACTGTACCGGAGCTGCTGCCCGTGGACGACCTTGAAACTGAGATAAGAAAGGCAGTGTTGGATAATGCTGTCAAGTATAATGGAAAACCCAACGTCAAATCTGTAATGGGATTCCTCCTAGGTTCAAGGGCAGACCTTCGTTCCCGCGCAGGCGAAGTCAGGTCGATTGCTGAGAGGATTGTTACTGATGTCGAAAAGATGTCAATCGAGGAGCAGGTCTCCGAATTGAAGAAGATTGCTCCTGAACTCCTGGCAACGCCCGATGTTGTTAAGACGGAGGAAAGGAGAGAGCTCCCTGATCTTCCCAACCTGGACAGGTGGCCAAAGGTAATCATGCGCCTCGCACCTTTCCCATCTGGTCCGCTTCATATTGGGAACTCACGAATGGTCATTCTCAATGATTACTATGTCAAGAGGTACAATGGTGAGCTGATTCTGGTCTTTGATGACACCATCGGATCTACGGAGAAAGTAATCGAGCCAGACGCATATGATCTCATTCCTGAGGGACTCGATTATCTTGGTGTCAAGAGCCACAAGACTGTCTACAAGTCTGATAGGATTGATCTCTTCTATCGGTACGCAGTAGACCTCATTACTCGCGGAGAAGCCTATGTCTGTGATTGCAGCGCTGCCCTCTGGAGAGATGAACACAAGATCAAGGGAATCCCTTGTGCATGTCGTGAACTAAGTCCTGAAGATAATCTTGCCAGGTGGGAGAAGATGCTGGATGGCACTTACTCCGAGAAAGCAGCTGCAGTCCGTTTGAAAACAGGGATGAAAGATCCCGACCCAGCGATGCGCGATCATGTGATTCTTCGAATATCTGAGACCGATCATCCACGTGTGGGAACCAAGTATCGTGTGTGGCCGCTGCTCGAATATTCATGGGGAATCGATGACCACGAGCTTGGTGTGTCGCACATCATTCGAGGGAAGGACCTAGTAAAAGAAGGGAAGGTCGAGCAGCACATCTGGAACATTTACAACTGGCCTCATCCGGAATTGATGTACTACGGGCGACTCAAATTCGAAGACGCTACACTGAGCAAGAGCAAGTCTCGGAAGGAGGTTAAAGACGGAGTATTCACAGGCTGGGATGACCCGCGCACCTGGAGCCTTCAATCCCTTGAGCGCAGGGGTATCAGTGCGCAAGCACTCCGGAAGGTAATGCTGGACTTGGGTCTAAGCATAGTTGATATCTCGATTTCGATGAAGTCAGTGTACTCCGAGAACCGTAAGCTTCGCGATGCAGAAACACGACGAGCATTCTTCGTGCAAGACCCAGTATGGATTACTGCTGAAGGTCTGGGGCAAGATATGACTGAGGCTCGGGTTCCTGTTCATCCTGATTTTCCTAAACGAGGCGTAAGGAGAATCCCTATTCATTCAGTTGATGGCAAATCGACCTTTGGCATACAGAAATCTGATTTGGAGAGGCTCAAAACTGGCGTTCTCTTTCGGCTTAAAGATATGGCCAATTTCACTCTGAGGAAGGTGAAGCCTCCACTTGTTCGTTTTCATAGTATCGATGTAGAGGAGGTGCGCAAGGCAGATGGTGCCATCATACATTGGATACCAAAAGAGGGGTCAGTACCAGTAGAGATGACCCTCGTTGATGGCAGTACTGTCACGGGCCTTGCTGAACCTGGAGTTGCGAAGATGAAAGCAGGTACCTTCGTTCAGTTCGAGCGCGTGGGCTTCGCTCAGATTACAAAAGCAGGTGTCCCAATTCAGGTCTCATTTGCACACAAGTAGGTCGAACTGCGCCGCCAAAGGAAACATATAGTTGTATGCCTTTGGGGCACAGGAGGTTTCACAATGGCCAATAAGAAAAAGAAGACCGCAGCAAAAGCTCCAAAACTCTCACCTACAATGTTCAAAGTCACAGGTGTAGACTCACCGCTGAAGGTGAGCGATAAGAGCCAGAAGCTGTACTATTTCACAGCAAAGATAGATGCAGAAAAGGCGAGAAAGGTTGCGACGACAGAAGGTGCTGATGTCCTCGGAGAATCCGTAGCAAATGCGACTGCAGCAAAGCCGGCGTTGAAGTATGATTTCTATTGCACATACGATGCAACCCTCGAACGCAAATTCCTGAGAGTTCGAAAACAGGAATTGGGCGTCAATGATCAAGTGAAGGGGGTTCTCGTTGGTAACGAGGTAGTCACGCCTGGGAAGGGCGATGATGTTCCTGGAAACTCTGTCAAACTCAATGTAATCGAGCTCTTTGAGATCACACAAAAGGATGGCATGACAGTCGATGGACTGACAGGTGGTCCTGCAAGAGAAGTCGAACCACTGCTGAAAGGTCCAGGCAAGAAAACAACAACTCCCGCGTGGGTGAAGAAGAATTCTATTTCTGCTGGTCCGTTTGCTAGCGTGGACAAGGTAGTCAAGGCCGTTAGCAGCATAGCTGCCTCACGACCTTCTGACGCAAAGCGTGTTGTTCTTCAGGAACTGAACTTCAAGGAACTGAATGGATTCTATGTTCCCACCTATTACGTCAAGGTAACTTCAGGCAAGAAGTCGAAGACAATGAAGATCAATGCCATAAACGGAAAGGTCTCGGTTCAAGTATAGTGGAAGTTTCACCTATCAGGCGGAGGCATGCCCCATCCGCCCCCGCCTGGGGTTTCTATTCTAATGATTGTGTCTTCGGGAACAGTGACGAACGTGAAGTGTTGATTCCTTAATGCTTATATTATCCATCTATTCTCGAATCGAGGAACCATCTTATGACAGACACCACCTCACTAACCCGAGTCCTATTAGTTTCATCACTTCTCATGGTTTTCTTGCTCCCGACCGCGGCCTTGATTGGCAATGAACCAACCAATCAAACAGTACCCGCGGATGAAGGGCCTCTCAGTATTATTCTGATGATAGGTGATGGAATGGGCTTTGAACATGTCAGACTCGCTCAGCTGGTCGAAGTGGGTGAGAACGGTTCTCTGGCCATGCAGCAACTTACATGGAATGCCTCAGTCACAACACATAGCGCCAATGCTGCAATCACAGATTCTGCGGCTGGCGGCACCGCAATTGCGACTGGATACAAAACGAACAACTACATGGTTGGAATGCTGCCTAATGGAACTGTTGTAGAGAACATACTTGAATTTGCAGAGAGCCTCAACAAATCCTCGGGTGTTGTGTCTACTTGTCGAATCGTTGATGCAACGCCAGCTACCTTCACGACCCATGTTTCTGATAGGAATGATAGACCAGATATGGTCAGTCAATTGGTCGAGAACGCCAATGTCGATGTGCTCCTGGGAGGAGGCTCATCGTACTTCTCATCGGCCCAAATCAATACAATGATATCAAATGGATATTCGGTTGTCTATGACCGCACATCAATGATGGCTGTCACAACGGGCAGGATTCTTGGTTTCTTCGGAACTGGTGTTTCTCCTGATCATATGAAATACGAGGCTGACCGTGACTATTCAACCACGCCCTCGATCGCTGAGATGACGAACAAGTCTATCGAACTGCTTTCGCAAGACCCCGATGGATTCTTCCTGATGGTTGAGGGCGGGTTGATTGACCTTGCCGCTCACGATGAGAATAAAACGAGAAATGCCCTAGAAACAATAGCGTTTGACAAGGCCGTAAAGGTTGCCTTGGACTATGTCAAGATTCATTCGAATACAATCCTCATAGTGACAGCTGACCACGAGACTGAGGGTCTAATCGTCACCAATCACAATCTGAATTCTGAGCTTCCCTCAAATCTACTCACACAAGAGCAGAACGAGACCCTGAGAATAGAACGAGTCAACAATGTAACGGTTGATTGGACAGCGACATACCATACAGCTTGGCATGTTCCGATTTTCTGCTATGGATCTGCCTTCTCTGGACTCCCACTGAATGTTACAATTGACAACACAAACACCTTCGCTCTCATGAAAGACTACTTCTTGGGGAATCCACTCAACGTGACACCTGTCGAGATACCGACAACCACGACGACGATCACAACCACCACAACGACCACGACGACATCAACGCCGACAACCACTACTACGACCACTACAATAACGGGCTATACGAATACTACCACGACTTCTGAGGCCACGACACCAACCGGAACACCGTTTGATACCAACATGCTTCTTATCGCGGCAGTTGGCGCAGCAGTGGTAGTTGTGGTTGTACTGATCATCATCCGACGTAGGTAATCAGTTGTGGTCCTCAAGTGCTCCATGAGCGAGTTTGATTCTTGAGATTCGTTTGTCAAGAACCTACAATCGGCTATTTGGATAGGCCACTTGGCTAAGTTCATAAGACATCCTACACGCGTTGATTTCCACTAGGTGTTCATCTATTGCCAATCGAGTACTCGTCTGTGCTTGTCCGTTTCGGAGAGATAGGAATCAAGTCAAAACAGACTCGTCGCCGGATGACGAAAATGCTAGCAGACCACATACTCTCAGCACTCGATGAGAAGGGAGTCTCCTATTCTGCCGTTCGCAATGAATTCAGTCGTATCTTCGTCGACACCAATGAAGCGAAAAGAGCAGCAGAGATTGCAGCCAGAATCTTCGGCGTCGTTTCAACATCTCCCGTCGTAGTCACCTCTTCAAGTCTAGATGACATACTGGAGACAGCTGAAGCGCTTGCCCGCGCAAATTTCAGGAGAGGCCTTTCGTTTGCAGTCGGCGCCCGCAGAATTGGCGAACATGCGTATTCCAGTCAAGAGTTGAGAAACCGCTTGGGTGAGCGTCTGCTTGAGGGCAACTCCGACCTACAACTCAGAGTGGATTTGAAGAATCCAGAGCAGTCAATCTATGTTGAAGTGCGGGATACAGCCTCTCACATCTTTACTGAGACCGTGAAGGGCGTGGGCGGTATGCCAACCGGATCACAAGGCAAGGTCGTGTGCACAATATCCACAGGGCTAGATTCTCCGATAGCTGCTTTCAAAGTCATCAAACGAGGCGCCATTCCAATCTTCGTGTACTTTGACAATTCTCCTCACTGCGATAAGAACTGCACCGAGCTTGCAGTACAACAAGCACAGCTGCTGGCAAATTACATCTATGGTCACACTGTCAAGATGTACATAGTCCCTCACTGGCCTGACCTTGAGGATGCGATAAGGCATGGTCCTGAAAAGATGACATGTCTCTTCTGTAAGAGGAATATGATGCGGATTGCCCGTGAGATTGCAGTTGCCGAGGGAGCAGATGCAATTGTGACAGGAGAGATCATTGGCGAACAGGCATCACAGACGACAGCGAATCTCAGGGTCATCAATGAAGCTGTACCGGACTTTCCGATTCTACGGCCACTGGCGGGTGATGACAAGGTTGACATCGAAAGAATCGCTCAGGAAATAGGAACCTATACCTTTGCTGAGGCGGGCCTTCAATGTTGTGACCTTGCTCCCAAGTATCCTGCTATTTCCTCAACGGTCCAGAAAGCCATTGAGGGCGAAAAGACTATGGACCCTAGTATATTGAAGTCGGAGTTCGAAAAGGCGAGGGTGCTGATTCTTAGGGGGAAGTCCTAAGGAAAACTCCCCTATCATGCCTCTTCTTGCCTATTTGAACTGATAGTGCCCTTCAAGTCAAGCTAAAAGGTATTGCACCAACCCTTTCCGGTAATACAAAGTTCTTAAACTAATTCGCGTGAAGAACGCGTGTATAAGACCTGTTTATCCTAGAGGAGTGAGAGAGGTCTTGCCTAGATCAAAGAAAGACAGAATCATCCCAGTAGCACCAATCGATAAACTCATCCGTAGAGCGGGGGCGGGACGCGTGAGTGACAAAGGAGCTGAGCGGTTAGCTCATATTCTTGAGGAAGTTGGTGAGTACCTAGCAACAAGAGCCTTCCAAATAACTGCCCACACAGGACGGAAGACAATCACTGATAAGGACATAGAGCTTGCCTACAAGCAATGGGGCAAGCCAACCTGAGAGTAGGCTTCTTCCGTGATGGTTTTCAAGGGTAATAGCTCCATATGATTGTGGAGAATCCAGTTCCGGTGATGTAGTGTGAGAGAGGCAGTCGAACCCGTGGCGGATACGATAGCACTCCTCTCCCTGCACGATATTACGCCCGCACATGAAGATGATACCATCCATACCTATGATCTCCTTACGGGGCTTGGCGTGGAGAGTCTGACGTTGCTCGTCACGCCATTCTATGGGATGAAGAAAACCAATTGCTTTGCCAAGGATTCACCCTTCACTGAATTTCTTCTCTCGCTTGGCCTTGAGATTTCACTCCATGGATATTCTCACATCACCAAATCTGGAGCACCATGCGAGTTCTGCAATCTGACGCGAGAGAGAGCGCTTACGCGCCTGAAGGATGGAATCACACTCATTAAACAAGGATTCGGGAAAAGACCCGTCGGATTTGTCCCTCCTATGTGGGAGGCTCCCCAGCGTATTGCGAAGGCGGTCCGAGAGGTTGGTCTTGATTATTGTGTCATTGAGGATAGGCTATACACTTCAGCAGATTCCAAAATCCATGGTACTGGGGCACGAATAATCAGCCAGGGTCAGAGGGCTCTCAATACGGAGGCTGCCATGTTTGAGATCGAGCTGGGTGGAGCTCTGCAGATAGCTGTACACCCCTTCGATTATAGGATGAACAACCTCTTTGAATTGCTTGTCGATCTGAAGGACCGCCAGGGCTATCGTTTTCTCGGGTACCGCGACTTCATGAAGTCTACTCACTGATATCTAATGTCCGTTGTTACATATCGAAAAATGGTCCGGACTGACCTGAAACGGAATCCATCCACAGAAGAATCCTTCTTATACCTGTGATTTCATGCGTAGCTAGGTACGAGTGGGTGTTCCGTACGCGCACCTGAAGAACACTCGCTCACACACCGAACCATTCGAGAGGAGGTCTACGCCTCATGAGGAGATGCGGTCTAATCGGTATTCTGCTAATAGTGGTCTTCTTATTGCCTGTATCAAGCCCATTGGTTCAATCTGAAATGAATCTGGATGAACTCACGAAGCTGAGTCCGCTCGTTGGAGGATCGACCGTATCTCAGAGTGGTGAGCTGAACTCTGGCACAGGTACATCTCTTCCTGTTTCGATTAGCGGCATCGTGTCAAACGTTGGCTCTGGTGCCATGCAAATCACCTCTGCAAGTCCTGGAACAAGTACTGTCACACTTACCGATGGTTGGACAGGTACCAATCTTGCCGCTCAGATTGAGTCACTATCTATGACGACAGACAATGTCCTGCGCAACAGTAACCTGAACAACTACCATTCGGAGAGGTTCCTTGTCAGTTCCACCGCCGCATACAACGGTGAAGCCCATCCTGTGCCTAATAGCTGGACAATGTACAAGAGCGTCGCAAATGACGAGAAACATCCAAATCATGGCGTATATGAAATCGAGGCAAGTCCCAGTGGTTATGGTGGAACATATGGTCTCTTTCTAGAGTCCCAATATGGAACTAGTTTCAGCCACAATCCAAATGATGAAGTCTTCATCAGCCAGATGATTTCCACTCCATGGCGAGCTGTCTATACTGCTCAAATCTCGTTCAAGTATTACATTACTTCAAGCTCTACGATGACAGACAAGCTCCACTTGTTCACGAGGTTGGGCGGTTATGTCACCAAGTATCATGTGTTCGAATCTGGTGACACGACGAATACTTGGCTGACTGCATCAGTGGTGGTCCAGGCGGCTTCTCTGCAAGGACTTGCAAACCGTGTGCTGCAGCTCGACATCGGTCTTGCCACTGACTTGAGCGGCACGCAGTCTCTAGCAGCCAATGCATATGCCTACATTGATGACGTGCAGCTGAGTTTTGTGGTCCGTCCCTTCCCCGAGCAGATTGACCTCAAGGCAAATGGAACTATTGTATGGGGTTCTACCTCTGGAAGCACCTACCCATATGTCCCTGACGATGCCGATCGTGATTGCTGGGACTACTCAAGCGGTATTGACCTTGATGGCTACAACGATGACGGTAATATTGAATTTGGCATTTATGGCAGTGATTGGACTGTAGATGCCGATTTCCAGATTGGCCTCCAGTTTCCTGTATCTATCCCCAGGGGTGTAATCATCACTTCAGCATGGGTGGAGATGGAAGCAGTCTCGTCATCAAGCCCTAATCTGTACGGTGCACGAGTCTATATTGCAGACGCTGATAATGTAGGTGCTTTTACAACAGGACTGCCCCATCTGGAGGACAGATACAGTTGGGTGCCAACAAGTATAGACTGGACCTTCAACTCATGGATAACGTTTCCTGATACTCGATACAAGTCCCCCGAGATAGGGCCACTTATTCAGAAAGTTGTCAGCCGACCTGGATGGTCCCAGGACAACTACATGTGTCTTATGATTGACTACATGGACTCCGACTACTTCCAGAGATATAGCAACATAAAGGGAAGCACAGGTTGGGGCCCGGAGGATCTCGCAAGACTCTATGTCGAGTATGTCATACCGGAAGATGAAGATCACGCGGTCTTCTACAATTTCCAGAAGACTATCACAATAGACCACACACGTGTTGCTGCTACGCTCACGAACTTCCCTGTCCTCATCGACATCATCGATACCGATTTGAAGAATCATGTTCTGTCAGGTGGCAATGACGTTGCTTTCACTCTGAATGGCCAGCCTCTTGATTATGAGATTGAGCTTTTTGATCAGAACTATAATACCACGCATGCTCATCTCGTGGCATGGGTCAAAGTTCCTAGTTTGTCTAGCACCATTGATACGGCGATTACCATGCACTATGGATGTGAAGACGTACCATCGAGCTACTCCACTGGTGTGTGGGACAGCTATGAGATAGTCCAGCACCTCAACGACAATCCTACGGGAACACAACATGATAGCTCTGCAAACGATCACCATGGTACATCATATGGGGCTATGACGACTGATGATCTCCTAGCTGGCAGGATTGGGAGTGCCATTGAGTTCGATGGCATCGACGATGTCATCTCAGTGGGTCAGATATACACGGATCAGTGGTCACAACTCACTGTGAGTGCTTGGGTCTATCATGATTTGACCTCTGATGACCGTATCTTCTCAAAAGCTCCTAGCACGACCCCCCCCGACTGCATCATGCATCTTGGCATCACTGGCTCAGGCAATATGAGAGCCCGACTGTCAACAGATGAATCTGCGTCGGGCAACTATGATAGTCTGACGATTCCATCGAACCTGAATTGGCACCTTCTCACTTGGACCTGGAGCTCAGCCGGAACAGTGTATCTATACATAGACGGAAGTCTGGATCGCTCTCTAGCTAGGACTGGCACATCAGTGAAGAATTCCGATCTGATGTTCATTGTAGCCAATTGGGAAACCGGCACGAGCGATTCTAGGCATTGGGACGGCAAGATTGACGAAATCAGAATGCTGCCCGCACTTCTCTCAGGCGATTGGATTCTCACAGAATGGAGAAATCAGAATAGTCCATCAACATTCTACTCTGTAGGAACAGAGTCAGGGAATCCTGATGTCTGGACCGATGCCGGAGAAACGAGTGTGCTCTTCACGACAGATTCTACGGCACCAGTCACATTGGATGTCAACCTCACATTCGATATCAGCGGAAATGGTCAGACCCTCGATGAGGACCTTGACCCTGGTACAAGCTTCTTCATTGAGAGTGGAAGCAGCATTGTCAATTGGACCGCAAGGGTCATGGTCTCACCCCCTGCTGGTGCCACGTCTTTCGGTTTCAGCGTGGAATACCCGATGGCGGAGTGGAAACCGACAGCAGCGCTCAATCCGTTCAACAATGCCAAGAGTTACCCGCAGGACTGGTGGTATCAGGCAGGAACTCTGTCCATCAATTCCTCGGCTATCGATTTCTGGGGTATCTGGACGCTCAAATTCATCAGCTGGAACTTTGCCCAAGACTTGGTCTTAGGAAGAACTGGAGAAGCGCTCTCGACCACAGCGACTTTCAACATTGGCGACTCCATGAAGTACTTGGCAACCACTCCCACCGTCCAGGGAGCAACTGTCGGGCTTGTGCTGACTGATCCGACTGGCTCCGTACGGTATTCTCTTTATAATTCGACAGTCACTAATCCATCACACAAGTTTCCGTCATTTAACTATAGGAAGGACTTCACAATAGTCCCTACCAACAATGTGTACGAAAATGTAGTTGACTTCCCGATTGCTCTTGATTTCACAGACACTGATCTTCACAGCACAAACAAGGTTCGAGCTGATGGTTCGGACATTATGTTTGCCATGGGCAGCACCATTCTCCCTCACCAGATAGAGTACTTCAAGCAGGACTACACTCCAACAGACGCTCGTCTGGTAGTGTGGGTCTGTGCCAATCTCTCCTCTACGGTCACGAATACGTTCTCAATGTACTATGGAAGTCCAATTGTCGATAATCTCGAAGACCCTGAAGGTGTCTGGGGTCCAAACATGGAAGCAGTCTGGCACCTAGGAGAGGATGTAGTTGATGAAGGCTCCACAGGCGTGCACTACGACGCGACCGGAAATGGCTACAATGGCGTGCAGCACGGGAACGTCGAGACTCTTACATCACGCGTAGGCTACGCTCAGACCTTTGACGGCAACGACTACATCGAATTCTCCGACACTCTTGCCCCTCCCGGCAATGTAATGATTACCGGTTGGTTCCGGATATCCTCCACACACAGTCCCACGACCGCAACCACGAAGGTGATCATGGAGAAGTACCTTGATGGCGACCACAATATGGTCATTGCGCTTGTTGGACAAGATTACGGGCAAGGAACAGTCCCGAATGGAACCCTTGTCTTCAAAGTTGAGAGCGCGTCGGGCCAGGCCATGTACAAATGGACGACTAGGACTACTTGGAATGCAGGTTGGTACTATATTGGTTGTTATGCCAATGAGTCGGACCCATCAAAGAACAAGATCTTTGTGGGATTCTCAACCGCCGCCTATGATACAGCAGTCGGCCAGGTTGGGTCAGGAACTCAGGTAAATATGAGCTATGTTGAGGAATGGCGACTTGGCGGCAGCGATTATGACATTGCCACTCCCAAGACGGGTTGGTTCACAGGCAATATAGATGAATTCCGGATTGCCACTGTGTACCGTTCTGAGGGGTGGCTCAAGACTGAGTGGGATAACCAGGCATCGCCCACGACATTCGCCTCGAAAGGAACCGAACAGGCGCGGACATCACCCAACCATACCTTCACCCAGACTCTGGCCTCAACTGCTCCTGCAGGCATCTGGACCGCCTCTGTCTACTACAACGATACTGGTGCATCAGTGTCAACTCGAACTGGCCTCTTTGAACGCACCTTCACAGTGAAGCGCAACACATACCTCACGCTCGCCAAACCAACAGATGCTGTCGGTGATCGCCTGTCCGTCAAGACCGCTGGGGACGCAGTGATTGTTGAGTTTGAACTGAAGGACACACTGAATGCTCAGCTCGTCAACGGTGCAACTGTCACCATCAACTGGACTTCTCCGAGCACGGTGACTCTTGACTCCTATGGAGGAGGGAAGTATGGTAAGGTGCTTGACACAAATGGCCTTGCCAGTGCGAAGAGATGGCGAATCAATGTGCAATCAACTCATCCGTACTACAACAATGCGAACGAGTACTTCGATATTGACCTCTATCATAATACTGGACTCGACTCTTCAGGTGTATCGACTACTCCCGTTGGAGAGGACTTCACCGCGACGCTCACATTCATGGACTCATACACAGGAACGCCCATTCAGGGAGCAGCTATTACCTTTTCAGACAACTCACCTGTGCAATCTTATGTTGACGAGGGAGGCGGTGTCTATAGTGTGACTGTCGACTCCGCGGCTCTGAGCCTCGGTGACCACGTATATACTCTCAAAGCCACTTCCAGTAATGCCTATCTGAAGACAGCAACTGTCACAGTGACATTCACCTTGAGGGCACACTATACATCAGTTTCAGTTCAAGGGGACTTTGTGACACCGTACGGAAGTAACACACAGGTCACAGTGGTCTTGATTGACCTAGACACCGGACTGCCGGTAACGATTGGAAGTGTTTCTACATTCTCCTTCACTACCGACTCTTATGCAGCTGATAACTTCGGTTCACTCTCAAGCTTCACACAGACACTGACAACAAATGACTGGTTGATAGGCACAGAAACCGTGACTCTCACGGTCACGATGTCCAGCACGAATTTCCTGGCTCCTGACCAATTTCAGTTTGATATTACAATCAGGCGCCACAGGACTTCACTGACCATAGCTGGAGTCGTGACACAGCCCTATGGAAATCTGACTCCACTCACGGCAATCCTCACAGACCTTGATACTGGCACTCCTGTGCCTATTGGTGCTGTGCAACAAATACTGTTCCAATGGATTGGTGGATCCCAGACACTGTCTGGGAGTTACACCGTGTCCTTGGCCACTAGCGCATGGCCGGTGGGGACAAGGATTGTCCAAGTGATTACTACTATGGTTGCAGGTGCGACATATGACGCACCCTCCAACTACCAGTTCACAGTCACTATCCGCAAGATGGCAACAGTCTTGTACTATGATCCTTCAAGTTTCACCTTTCCACTTGGCACTGATTTCGAAGTCAATCTTCGTCTCAATGTGAGTGAACCCGGACAGTACTATGGTGATCCAATCACAGGAAGGACTGCAGGCGAGTTCTCAGTTCCACCTTACACGTTCACGCTTAATACTGCTGATAATGCCGTTGGCAGATACAAACTAACAATCAGTGCATCCTACTTCGTGGGGGGTTCATATGAGATTCGCGTCTACTTCGTTTCTGCAGATAGCCGCTACGCGGACGCGTCTGTGCTTATCCGATTCACCTACCGACAAATCCAAAGCTATCTGACTTCACCGAACTATCCGCAGGTAACAACTCCCTACGGCATGGATGTTCAAATCACGCTCAACTACACAGATGCTGACTATGGAACAGGTATCGAGGGTGCGATGATATCATCTCCCGACCACCCGGCTTGGGTCTATGGACAAGTTGATCTCGGTGAAGGTGTCTACACAGTCTGGATTGATGTGGAGGGATTGACTCAAGGCACACATTACATCAGCCTCACTGCTACCAAAGCGGGCATTGATGCAAAGACGCTGCAGTTCAGAATCATTGTCAGAGCTGCCTACACCTCCGTCATTCCCTCAGTCGGGTCACTCGTGATACCTCTTGGCAGTTCTGTGACCTTCTACGTCGACTACACGGACCTCGATAGGCTGCTGCCAATTGACAACAATACCGGTGACACTGATGTTGTTTCCTCCTGGGGCAGGTTCACGGTCGAGTATGTAATAGCGATGCAGAGATACAGGATTGTGTTCCAGACTATAGACTCAGATGGTGTTTCCTCAAATGTCGTCCGAACCTTCACTTTCTCAAAGGGAGCAAACTATCAGGTTGCAGGCTTCAATATCACAGTCACAATTCGCACGCACAATACTGACTTCCGACTTGTTAGTTCTGTTGAACCAACTAGCACGATTGGAATATTCAACATCTCAGTATACTATGGAGACCTCGATGATGCAGTCGGCATCAAGTCGACTCTTGTCATCTTCTCCGTCTACAATGCATCCGGACTCGTTTCCTCGAGCTACAGTTATGACCTAGTGCTTGGTGATGGTTTCTACAGAATCCAGGTGCCTGCCTCACAATTTGGCCTCGGTCTGCAGACATTCACAGTGTATGCTGACTGGACGGGCACGTATCCGAAGTATCAGGACAAGTCTCTTGTCACGACTGCGAGCGTTGTGGGCCGTGAGTCTGCATTGACTCTTCTGCTCTCCTCTGAACCAACACCCTACCTCGGTACGATGAGCTACACCTTCTTCTTCAGTGACATCTTCAGCGGCATTGGAATTGACAATCTGACCGGCCATGTCTTCATCTTTGTCAGTTTCCAGGGCGAAATCATCGAACCCTCAGACATAACCATAATCGACCGGTCTGCAACACAACCTGGCAACTATTCGATTCAGTTCAATACGTCTGTCCTTAGCAGAACTGGCCTGTTCTTTATGGACATCTCCATGGAGTGGGCGAAGGGTGTTTCGCCCTACTATGCAAACCGCACTGATGTTGTTTCCCTAAGGGTGCTACAACGAGACACCTTGCTGCAGACCACGCCTCCATCTCCTACAAGTTATGGTGAGAATGCAACCTTCACCTTCACTTTTGAGGACATAACCGGAGAACTCAGCATCCCTATCAACGATGGTCCCACATTAACAGTTCAGTTGAGTCTTGCTGACTATTCAGTATCGTACAATGCCATATCACACATATTCACAGTGTCCTTCAATACCGACCAGTTTGGCACAACACTGGGTTCACACTCATTCACCCTCGATGTCATATGGAGCGGCGTCCCGTTCTATGCAAGTCGCACCGGAAAATTGGTATCAGTGACAGTGATTGCCCGTGAAACATTCATGGAGTATCTCACCCCTGCTCCCACACAATACATGGACACGGTTGTGTTCAATGTCACATGGACCGATATCACTGGTGGCGCTTCAGACCCGATCTCCGGGTCAACTCTCACTCTCTATGATGGTCTGACTCCGATCAATGTAGCCAAGTACAGCTATGTTGAGGTGGCATCGGGCATATACAGGATCACTCTCAACACCACCTATGCTCCCTCCCCAGGAACATATCAGCTCCGCGTCGGACTCAATGCTGGAGTCTCGTACATCACTCCAGCCTACGTCATTCGCGAATTCAGTATCAGATACAGGATTACATTGCTCTCCGCGGAGCCAGTCGCAGCGGTGCCCTACAACTCGCCCGCCCAAGTCATTCTCTATTACCAAGACCTGTACACTGCCAGTCTTATCGCGAACACATCAGCTGGCTCGTATCCTGTGAACCTGCAGTTCCTCACAGGCAGCAATTGGATCTATTCAGTCGTCTGGAATCCTGTCTTCAAACACTATGAACTATCTATACAAACCTACAATCAGGGATTCGTCATCGGCGCACCTGTGACCGTGACGCTGAGGATGAGCTATGACATTCAAGCTCCCTTCTATGCATCGGATGACCTCATCATGCAGTTCACGCTGCGAATACGCTACTCTAGCCTAACCCTGACCTCTGAACCTGAGACCACGCCCTACGGCGACAATGCTCAGTTCAGAGTCTTCTTTGCAGACGCTGATGCAGCAGGTGCTGGCATAGCGAACGCTCAAATCGTGGTTCTCAACAACTCAGTGCCCTTGACGCTGAATACGCATTACACACTCTCACAGGGTATTGCTGGGGAGTATATCCTCACAGTCGACTCAGAGTTCCTAGGAGGTCTGGGAACCCGCTCACTCACGGTGAAAGCGAATTGGATTGCGGGTTCTCCCTACCATAGCAATGCGACTCGAGTTGTCAGTATCCTTGTACGCGCGAGAGAGACAAGTCTCGATGTGACCATACCTCCCTCTCAGGTGAAGTATCTCGATGACGTCACATTTGCTTTTGTCTACACCGACCTAGATGCTGCCGCTCCTATAGCAGCAATCATGGCATCGTATATCCACCTGAGGTTCGCCAATGGCACGGAGATTATTGGTGGCTACACGATAACTCCTGTGGGCTCATCCTTCGAAGTGGTGATCTCGTCGACGAGAGTGTCGAACATACCGGTCACTGGTCTTTCACTCATCGTTGGTGTTGACTGGCCAGGCTCTCTAGCGCCATTCTACGCGGACGACACGACGACCCTCAAGATAACAATAGTCGGGCGCAGCATCCTTGTTGAGACAGGACAGATAGACCGAACTCCTAAGGGTGACACGCTTTCAATCGTCCTGACCCTCGCGGACCTCGACAATGGCAATCCTGTCACAGGAGCCATCATCCTCTTCAGTTCCCAGAACGAGAGTCTTGTGCAGGGAGTCAACTATGGCATATCTGAGCTGACCGGAACGTACACAATCAGTGTATACACTGGCACCTTCCCCGGTATTGGCGTGTTCCTGTTCGACGTGGAGGTTCGTTGGAATCCACTTGTCTCGCCGTTCTATGGCAACAGAACAACTGGCACGCTCAATGGTCTGATAGATACCATCAGAGCATCACTTCAGGCTGGTTCGCCTGTTCCATCCACGGTACAGATAACCGGAAGTGTATCGCTCATAGTGACCTATAGCGATCTTGACCACGGGCAGGCCGGAATACTAGGCGCATTTATCACGGCCGAGTACGTTCCAAATACCAGTCCCGTTGTCGGTTTCATATTTACTCCCGTTGCAGGGCAGCCTGGTCAGTACAACATCAGCTTCAGCACATCCAATCTACCTGCCACCGGAAGCTATACACTTCGAATAACAGCGACAAAGAGCAACTATGCTACGTCACAGACAACGCCCTCTTTCAGTGTGACTCTCATCAGTACAACACTGACACCGGTACTCTCGTCCATTACAGTCAACTGGAGTATTCAAGCGCACGTGGTTGTCTTCTTCAAGAGTCTGCTCACTGGTTCTGGTGCAATAGGCGCAACAGTCACATATTCAGTCTTCGGCCTGCCAGTGACCGGCATGACACTGAATGGCACACCGGGCTACTATGAGGCGTACATCGATACGTCTTTCATTGGTGCAGGTACGCGAGTGGTCATTATCCAGGCTACCAAGGATCAGCACTTCCCCGCCACAACAACGGTTACACTCATCATTCTGACTCTGCCCAGTGAGATGACCATCATCGCGCCAACTGAAGAAGTATTACCCGTGCCACGAGGAGACCCCGTGACTGTCAATATCACTCTGACAGATGCTAACGGTGTTCCGATTCCTGTGAATCTAGTAACAGAAGAAGTTTACATCACTTTCAGAGGTCAACGATACTACCTTGTCCGAATTGACTTTACTTCGATTTGGACGGGGACCATTCCAGCTGGAGGACCTACAATATTAGACCCGGCTTCATACGATGTCAGAATCACTGCAGTCATCGATAATTACAATCCTGCAGTGAGCCAGTTCAAGATACTCATCGAACAGACCACAACAGAAGTGAGTCCCCTATATCCTGCAGATCCATTTTTCGATCCCGAGAGCCCGCGTATAGAGGCAGTGTATTCGGAAATCATTACTTTCAGACTCAACTTCACTGTTCCTGCGATTAACGACACTCCGATAACTGATGCCTTTGTTTATTGGTATGAAGTGCGGTGGGCGCTCAATCTGAGTTTCGTACATACGGGCGGAGGAATCTGGGAGCTCACATTCGACACGTCCCAAGGCAGATATGGTACTTGGGGTATCACATTCACAGGAATTCCGGATAATCCGATTTATGCGGCAGATGAGGTAAGTCTCACCCTCACCATCAAGAAGATTACCACCGCGGTTATTGGGCCCTTGACACCAGAGTCCTATCCTTGGGGCTGGGTCGGAAACATCAGCTTCTTCTACAATGATACTTGGTTCAACGCGGGTGTAGATAACGCCACTGTGACCTTCGACTATGGTCCGTTCAATAACATTCCTGCATTCGACCTTGGCAACGGAACGTATCTTGTTCAGATTGACACGACATATCTGGAGTCGAATGCCCGACATAGAATCATTGTGAACCTCGCAAAGGAGAACTATGAGGAACGAACCACCGGCATCAATATCAATGTGGAGTTGCGTCCGACAGTTCTAGTTGTCATCTCAGACGAGCAGAGTCAGATTGGAGGTGATTCAGCCAACCTCCAGATTCCGATGGGCGACTCATTCTATGTTGCCTTCTTCTATAACGATACAAGCCCCATAGGTGGTCTGAGCGGCGGCATAGCCAGTGCGACTATCGGTGATAACACCCTCTTCGGAAGCACTGCATTTGGAGGCCAGCGCAATTTCACTCTTCAGAATCTGGGTGGAGGGTACTATCGCTTCTTCTTCGATACCACAGACACGAGTCTCTACCTCTTCTCTGAGGGAGTTCCTCAGACTGGTGAGAGATTCTTCTTCACCATCAGCCTTGAGTTTGAGAACCGGAAGTCCCAGGAAGTAGAAGTGGTCATCACTGTGATCGATGTCCCAACAGAGTACATCTTTGAATATCCACTAGATTTGGACTTCGTTCATGGAGACACGCTCAGGTATCGCATCTATGTGAATGATACATGGCACAATAGACCCGTTGTTGGTGCCTCTATAACAGCGGATTGGAATCCTGCAGTCGTAGTGACAGGCAATGGAACAGATGCGCCTGGTCGGTACTACGTGGACCTCTTGGCAAGTGCAGCTGGTGCAAGCGGGTTTATTGACATCTCAATCGTACTTGAGTACCATTCGATGGCACCAATCCGTATATCCGCTTATTCTGCTCCCAATGATACAGACGTCTTGATTGGCCAGATCACTCGTATCGGCCTGCCAATCAGCCTTCTAGTCATCACTCTCTTAGGACTCTACGTAAGAGTGTGGAGCGTGCCAAAGAGAATACGTCAGATAAACAGGCAGATAAAATCAATCAGGAAGAACAAGGTTCCAAGGCCAATCTCCGATGTGAAAGAGAGAAAGCAGCTCATCGCGGACTTGTTCAATGATACTCTCTCAGAACTCAAGATCACTCGCACTGCTGCAGATATGCCGGAGGAGTCCATTCCGATTGATGTGCCTGAGATGGGAGGATTGCTCATGCAGCTGGCAATTCTCACGAACCTCAGTGCTGATGAACTGGAGGACTTCAAAACAGACATCTCAAAGATGAAGATGAGCGAACAGGCTGCCTTCGTCAAAGAGGTCATCATGCAGGAAGCCACTCGGGCTGCCCGACGCGATGGCAAGACAATCGAGGACACCCTCAAGACAGTCAAGAGAGAGGCAAGCAAGCGTCTCAGTGGCGAAGAAGCCATCGAAACAGCTGCTCCTGTCAAGAAGGCTGCAGAAGAGCCTAGGCTGCTGCCTCCGGATGAAGAACCAGTAGAACCCGTGGTACCGGTCAAGAAGAAGCCAGTGTCCAAGAAGGGTCCCGTCGAGGAAGAGGCTGAGGTAAAACCGGAACGAATGAGCACGAGTGAGATCGAGGAGTTGCGCAGGGATCTTGAAAGACGAGGTGTTCCCCCCTACGAGATTGATACCATCCTTGAACAGGCTCGTGCACTACCAAGAGAACTGGTGGAAGAGCTTGTAAAGAGCCTCGAAGAGAACAAGAAGTAGCAGATTTGGCCTCTGCTGCCTCTCTTTTCATCCACAAGTCGGTAGAAGACTTGCTCGTGGAAGATAAGGTAGCTTTTCGATTTTTGGTGGCACAGTCTGAACGACATGAATTATTATGCATCAGGTTCCAAAGTCTCGCATTGTTACAGATTGTTACTGAGAATGTAACAGGCAACAAGATTCGGTGATGCAACAATGAGGACCGTCAAAACTCTCACTCTCGTATTGATTACATTGTTTATTCTCTCACTTGCAGATGTCTCTGGAGATAGTCCTGCAGCAAACACGTTGATTGACGACGAGACTTCATCCGGTCAGAGCCTCATTGCTGACGGATCAAGTTACGTCGGAACTGGATCTGCATTGACAGTTACATTCACGGGCACTTTCATTAACGCCTCAACATGGACGCAGACAAGTTCAACGCTCTCCTCGGAGTTCCAGCCTGGCACATCATTCTCTGTCACAAACTCAAGTGTTGTCGCCTGGACTGCCTATGTCCTTGTTTCGCCACCTCCAGAGGTTGAGAGTCTGAGTTTCTCTGTAGCCTATCCTAGGACTGAATGGGGTCCGACCTCTCTCACAAATCCCGTCGGAGTTTCAATGTCCTATCCAAGTCAATGGTGGTATGATGCTGATACTGTCTATGTCAGCACATCTGCAGTGACCACCTATGGTGTCTGGAAACTTCAGTTTCTGGGACTCAATCAACTGACGAATCTTCAACTTGGCGAGAGTAGTGGACTGTTCTCATCAACTGCTGCTTTTGACATAAACGATGAGATGCTATTCCGCTCAACGAGCACTTGGATTACCGGTTCGACGACTGAGTACATCTTGACTGATCCGACAGGCTCGACTTGGTATAGTTCCACTAACACAACATCTACAGCCACAAGTCATATGCTTCAGTCGTTTGCCTACATTAAGACCATCACTGTCGACAGAGCACGTCATCTGAGCACTGACCTTGCCAACTTTCCCGTCTTGGTGAGCCTTGTTGATACAGACCTCCATACTAAGGTGCAGGCAGATGGCGATGATATCGTATTCTATGCTGGTGGAACGATAGTACCTCATGAGATTGAGCTGTTCGACAAGGACTATAGTCCGACTCAAGCTCGTCTCATTGCTTGGTTGAAGGTGAATCTTACAGGTTCTGTGAATACTGTTATTCAAATGTACTATGGAAATCCGCTGATTGGGTCTCAGGAGCGTCCTGAGGAGGTATGGACTGAGAGTTTCTCCGCTGTCTGGCATCTGAATGAGGACGCCACAGCAGGTGGCTCTTCAACCATCCACTATGACTCCACAGCAGATGACCGTGACGGAACTCAGAGTGGCAATGAAGAGGCCACCGGAGCGATTGGTATCGGTCAGAGATTCGATGGCTCGAATGATCAGATTGTAGTTTCATCGTCCATGTCGCTTAATCCCTCCGGCGATGTACAGATATCTGGCTGGTTCAGGCTTGATGACAGCTTCTCAAGCACTTCGCCCACGACTCGTCTAATCGTTAGCAAGTGGCTCAATGTCGACAATGATATGCACATTGCACTGGCTGGGACTGACTACACAATATCCGGGGTTCCTAAGGGTAGCCTTGTCTTTAAAGTGGAGAATGATGCCTCAGGTCAGAAATACAAATGGACAACGAGGACGAGTTGGACGGGTGGAACGTGGTACCATTTCTCCTGTACCATGGATTCAGGAACTCCCGCCAATAATCGAATCTATATCAATAATGCTCCGGATACAGCAGCAGGATATGTTGGAGAACTAGCGTCTGCTCATATGACCTACAATGGTGATTGGGGTATTGGCGGTGGGTCCATTGAACAGGTCGCCAGCTACTCAGCTTGGTTCGATGGAGTGATTGATGAGGTAAGTGTTTCAGCACAACCAGCTGGTCGCTCAGCTGCTTGGCGAGCTGGCTCATACTCAAATCAACAGAATCCATCCAATTTCTACACTGTAGGTTCTGAGCAGCAGAGAGCCTCTCCTGAGCTCAGTATAAAAAAGATTGCCGATAACACCGCGATTGCAGGGATCTGGAGGATCTCAGCATTTTACAACGATTCCGGCAGCTCTGTAAACTATCGAGTTGGCATATACGAGCGCACATTCACAATACTACGTTCATCATCATTGACAGTTTCAGCTCCAATGGCGGGCGTCGGCAATGGAATTGTGTCATTAGTTGTAGGTGATATTCTATACACCGAGGTCGACCTCGTTGACTCCCTGACTGGCGGAATCACAGGGGCCACAGTCACGATGAATTGGACGGTATCCGGAGTGAGTTCTCCTATCTATCTCAATGATATGAATGGAGGAGTATACGGCATAGCAGTCAATACATCGGACCTAGGATCAAATATCCGATGGCGCATTAACCTCTTGGCAACCCATCCATATCATCGATCATCTTCGACCTACTTCTATCTGGACCTATATCATGAAACACGACTGGATTACTCAGATGTGACTACAACCCCAGTCGGCCTTGACTCAAATGCAACTCTCACTTTCCGTGATGAATACAATTATAGTCCAATATCTGGTGCCACACTCAAGTTCGCCAACGGTAATCCAGTGACTGTCATTTCCCAGGCTAATGGTGTCTATGAAATATCAGTAGATACATCTTCATTGGGACAAGGACAATACTCGTATATCATCAATGCAACAAAGCCGGGCTCGCTCTATGTGATGGCCACCGCGACCATCACATTCACTATCAGGCCGCACTATACTGCACTCTCTGTTTCAGGTAGTCTTGTTACTCCCTCTGGCAGCGACACATCACTTACGGTCCGGCTCATCGATTTGGATACGGGCACAATGGTGAACATTGCTTATGTGACTTCTCTGAGTTTCACTTCATCATATGGCACTCAAATCAGAGATAGCTATAGCGTTGTTCTTTCCACAAGTGCATGGGCAATTGGATCTACGGACGTCACACTCTCAGCAGTTATGGCAAGCTCGAACTACTATACTCCTGATCCTTACCAATACCAGATTAATATCCGGAAACATTACACTGCTATCAGTGTGACAGGGGGGTTGGTGACTCCATACGGAAATGTTACGCCTATCACTATTGTCATAACCGATCTTGACACGGGAACACTCCTCAGTGCGAGCGCAGTCAATGCCTTCCAATTCACTTCCAGCTATGCTCCCTATTCTGAGAGCGATCCTATCTCAGACCTCTTCGTCGAACTGCCAACTGGAACCTGGCTTGTCGGAACCCATGCAGTGACCCTTCAGTTGGCAATGAAGGGAACGTCGAACTACTACAATCCATCAAACTACGTATTCTCGATTATAGTCAGAAGCTTGAATACAGTTCTATACAACGCACCAAATGACCTTGTCTTCCCGAATGGCGATGATTTGATTGTTCTTCTCCAGTTTAATGTCAGCGAACCCGGATCTCACTATGGCGAAGCCATAACCGGTGTTCTCGATTCGGCCTTTTATGTGACGAATGCGACCCCATTTGTATATCCAAAGACAGTTGTTGGTCTCGGAAATGGCCTGTACCGCTTGACAATTTCGTCGATCTATTTTGAAAGCGGGACATATACAATCATAATCACGGTATCACCTTCAAACCCGATTTATGCTCGGACAAGTATGTTGCTGACTTTCAGCTATCGCGCTGCGAGAAGTGACTTGACCGCAAACCTGTACACTGTTTCAACACCATACAACCACAATGTGACCGTAACGCTCACGTACTATGACCTCGACAGAGCTATGGGAATAGTCACTGGTGACATATTCTCACCCAGCACTTGGACTAGTTCCAGTCATACTGGCAACGGAGTCTATTCAGTTATCATCGGCCTCCATGGTTTCTCCGTAGGAACACATGTAATCAATCTAACAGCTCAGGAACCCAACTATGAAACAAAGAGTGTACTGATTACCGTCATTGTGACGAAAATCCATACAGACGCGGAACCAAGTGTCATCTCACTTGACATGCCAGTCGGAAACACAAAGGTGTTCTATATTGACCTCACGGATCTTGATAACGGCAAACCGATAGCAAGTGTGATTCCTACGAATGATTGGCTTGGATCTGTCCCTATCTCTGTGATTTGGACCGGTACAAGATACGAGGTCACTTTTACAACTACCGGCTCTGATACGCTAGGTTTCTATACCATTGCTTTCACTTTTGCCCCTGGTGCGAATTACTATAATGCCGTCTGTGAGATAGAGGTCGATGTACGAACACATGTCACAATATTCAGCCTTGTCAGTGCTGCGGAACCGACTCCCTTCAATGGAATCGTGAACATTTCCTTAAGGTACTATGACTGGGACAATAAGGCAGGCATTACAGATGATACGAACATAGAGGTACTTGTTTGGAACCAGACTAGTTGGATTTCGACCTTACTCGTAAATGGGGGAAGTGGATATTACACACTTCGAATCGATGCTAGCCTCTTTGGTAAGGGAATCCAGTATTTCGACATCTTCTTCAATTGGATTGGTCCAGTACAGCAGTTTGAGAACAAATCCATCGCTGCATCCGTCAACATCATAGGAGTATATTCGCAGCTTGCGCTGCTTCTTGCCTCAGAACCAACACCCTACCTTGGTGTAATGAGCTATACCTTCCTCTATAGCGAGTTGAGCGGAATTGGAATCACAAACTCGACTGGAGATGTCCACATCTCCGTAAGCTTCGAGGGTGCGTCGGTGAACCTTGCACAAGTGACAATCGCTGAGGTCAATCCTGTGCTTCAGCCTGGCCGGTATACCGTTTCATTCAACACAACGATCTTCGGCAAGACCGGGCTCATCTACATGAATGTGTTCATCAATTGGACCTCTGGAGTAGCTCCATTCTACATGAACAGGTTCGATGTGATATCTGTACGGGTTCTAGCTAGGGACACTCTACTCGCAGTGTTGCCCCCATCGACGACTTCCTATGGAGAAAATGCCACTTTCACCTTTTCCTTTGATGATGTCACAGGTGGGAGCAGTATCCCTGTCGGTGACGACCCTGCCCTTTCAGTAAGTCTGAACCTTGCTGACTACTCGCTGACCTACAACGGAGTCACGCATTTATTCACAGTATCATTCAACACGAGCCAATTTGGAGCACCTCTTGGTCAGAAGTCCTTCACGCTTGGTGTGACTTGGTCCGGAGCGCCTTTCTACGCCAATCAGACGGGCCGAGTCATCTTCATAACAGTGACTGCGAGACAGACAGTCCTAGATTTTCAATCTCCCGCACCGACATCGTACTTGGATACTGTGACTATTACCCTAGAGTGGACTGATGTAACGAGCAATCCTACAACCGGTATATCGGGTGCAACACTTCAGCTCTATGATGTTACAGGTGCCGCATTCATTCCAGGTGCCTATTATACTGTTCAATGGATATCGGGAGGTCAGTATGAGGTAGTGTTCAACACCAGCTATTACTCGGCTCCGAGTACATACAGCCTGAGGGTCTACCTATCCACTCCCGAGTTCTACATTCCCGACGTCTCTGCAACACGATCCTTCAGTGTACGATACAGGCTCACTCTCTTGTCTGCTGAGCCGATAGGGCTTGTACCCTACAACTCAACACTCGTCTACACGCTCAACTTCCAAGACCTCGATACCCTCGAGACCATCTCCAGCAATAGTGACGAGGTGTCAATTACAGTGTTGGATGCAGGATGGATCTACAATGTTGTGTGGGTACCAGCATTCCAACACTATGTTCTTACAATAGAGACCTACAACCATCCTGAACTTCTCAAAGGTGTAAAATACTCTCTACACATACAAGCGAGCTTTGCCTATCAGTCCCCATTCTATGGTTCAGATGATGCATACATCACATTCGAACTGAGATCGAGGCGTTCAAATCTTGTCGTGGATGACTCTCCGGATCCAGTCGCCTATCTGGAGAGCGCTGTCTTCAGAGTGTACTATATCGATGTCGACAGCTCGACAGGAATCACTGCAACCAGCCTAAATGTGCTCAAAGGTATCATTCCCTTGGTTCAAGGCACTGACTACGTTCTGACCTATCAAGGGAGTGGATACTATCTGATATCAGTAAACTCAACCAAACTAGATGGGCTTGGGCTGACATCCCTCACTGTGCAGGCAATATGGAATCCTGCAACGTCTCCCTATCATGATAGTGCCTCCGTTGAAGTTAGTGTATATGTAACCAGAAGAGAGGCAAATGTGGAGATTACCATTCCTCCGGTTCAGACCAAGTTCCTGGATGATGTTGTGTTCACTTTCGTTTACAGGGATCTTCGAAGCGGCATTGCAATTGGGACAATAAGCTCTGCGAATGTTGCCATATGGGCTGGTGGTCTGTTGCTGGCGCCATCGCAGTATGCTATTACCCAATTAGGGTCGAGTCTTACGGTCAGCGTGAACTCGTCTACCCTGAGTTCGACGTTGGTGACGAGCTTCAATGTCACTGTTCGTGTTGACTGGAACGATGGTCTTGCACCATATTATATTGATGACTCAACTATTGTGAGGGTCACAACGACCAATAGACGAATGTCCTATGCTGTTCTTCCAGCAGAAGAGGCTGCATACGGTGAGTTGTTGAACCTTTCGTTCAGCATTAAAGACGCTGACTCTGACAAGGCAGTTGTATTGATACCTGGAAATATCCTCTTCAATGGGAAGACTGTGATTTTAGTGGAAGGTGTTGACTTCTGGATCGACTTCTCACAGGCATCCCTAGGTCGGTACACAGTTACAATCGATACTATCTCTGTCGGTCTGCCAAACACCTATCTGTTCAATCTATACGTGAATTGGAATCCTGCCACCCAGCCTTACTACTTGAGTCTCACACCAGTTAGCCCTCTAGAGATGACTGGAGTCATACTGAAGATCGATACCCTCCTCTTACATATGGGCTCCGATCCCGAGGAAGCAATATGGGGGGAGCAGATAGCTATTCAGGTGAACTACACGAATCTAGTATTCGGAAACCTGACAACGGGTGCTAATGTCACTTGGGCATGGCCGGCAGCTGGGATTGAATTAGGTCCCACTGGCGATGTGATGGGCGATGGTGTGTATACCGCGAACATTGATACGAGTCTTGCCGATGCTGGAACCTACATTATCACATTCAGAGCATCTGGACTTGTAGCATACAAGGTTGCATTTGCTTACGTCACTCTTGTTGTTAGAGCGGTCGACAGTGACATCGTTCCGATTAATCCTACTGACCCAGTAGTCCTCATCAACAGAGGAGCAGCTTTACCTATCACAATTATGCTTGAGGATGGAGCTGGTAGTCCCATATCCAATGTCTATGTGTACGAAGTGAGAGCTACCATTGAGGGAGCCACCTTCTTCTTCTCATACACCGGTACTCCCGGTCAGTATTCAGTCACGCTGCCGGAGAATAGTGAAGATGCTACGAAGAAAGCTCCAGGTCCTTACACCATCATTGTCACGGCGAGCATGCGAAACTACGATCCTGCTGCATATTCATTCAAGATACAGGTCCTGCAGACCTCTACCGCAGTTCTTCTCACGGGTGGGACGACCTCAGATATCACCCGGACGTACACTGAGAATGTGACTGTCTATGTGCAACTGGTTCTTCCAACTGAGGGTAACACGCCCTTCGAGAACGCAACTGTCGAATGGATTGTTGTAGACACTAGCATTCGTGGTAGTTTCACTCACCTCACGAATGGTAATTTCTCCGCAACCATCAGGACAATTACTGTCGGATTTGGCATATGGACAATCGTCTTCAGGGCTACACCGTTTGAGAATGCCTCTGTATATGCCAGTTCACAGACAGCAGTCTCGTTTGCCATACGACGTATTCAAACAAGTTCTATTCCGCCAGCGACTCGTGACTTCAAATGGGGCTGGGCTGGGAATCTTGAGTTCATCTACTGGGATGAGACCTTCGATGTCGGGATTGCTGGTGCAAACGTGGAAATTGAGCTACCCGGACTGGAGAGTGTGGTTGTTGACATAGGAAACGGAACCTATCTTGTCTTCTTCAATACCTCACTCCTTCGGGCGGGTAGTTCTTACATTCCGCTTCCTGTGTCATTTAGCAAAGCTAATTACCTGCCTTCCAGCTCCACTATCAATATCAGGGTCTTGGAGGTCCCCACAGACATCTATGTAGATGGTGTTGTTTATACACCGAGTTATGCAGGTGACCTTGAGATAGCACAAACAAAGGACTCATACGATTTCGAGATACCATTCGGTGACCTAATGGCTATTGATTTCTTCTACAATGATACAGACAACTCAGACGGATTCGTGGGAGGATTGCCTGGCGCCATAGCTTCCGCTAACAGCTATCTGCGGGGGCCCTCAATTGTGAGCTACCTGAACGTGACAGCCATCCATCTGGGCAACGGACTCTATAGAGTTGTCTTCGATACAGCAGATTCGTTTCTAGCTGCATTCATCAGTGCTGAGCCATATCGCCTGTATATCGAGATGAGTCTGGGCAACAGAAGTTCCACGTTCATCCTCTTCAGAATTGTAGTGATCAACGTCAGAACCTCACTCACAATTGTCAGTTTGCCCAGTAATGGGAATGTGACTAATGGAGAAGCCTATGTAATCGAACTCCTCTACTTTGATACATGGCATGAGATTGGAATCAATGGTGCGACCGTAAGTGCAAATGTGAGCGCTGGTGCTTCATTTACAGCAACGATTTATGAAGGGTCAGTTCTTGGTCAATACTTCATTAGTATCGGCTCTCGTGGCATCATGCTCGGCCCAAGTTCTGGAGCACTGTCTGTTCGTATTGACCAAGAGTATTGCGACTTTGGTGTTCAGCTAATGGTGTTGAATGTAAAGCAGAATGGAATCGATGAAACAGTGGAGATGGTCGTAACCTTTGGGGTTCCATCTATCTTCATTGTGATGTTGCTTCTTGGCGCTTATGTCAAAGTCTGGAGCGTTCCCAAACGAATCCGTCAGATTAGTCGCCAAATCAAGACTGTCCACAAGGGAAAGGTACCCAAACCAGTCGCAGATGTGAAGAGTAGACAGGAACTGCTGCTGACCCTCTTCAACGATACCTTTAGTGAAACTGGTATCGTTCGTACATCGGACGAGATGCCTGAAGAATCGGTTCCTGTCGCAGTGCCTGAGCTCGGTGAATTGCTCATACAACTCGCAATTCTGACAAAGCTGAATGCAAAAGAACTTGATGACTTCAAGGCGGACATCTCGAAGATGAAGATGAGTGAACAGGCTGCATTCGTCAAAGAAGTGATCATGCAAGAGGCTATTCGAGCCGCACGAAGGGACAACAAGACCATCGAGCAAGTTCTTGCAGATCTCCATGCTCAAGCCTCTAAACGAGTTGCCGGTGAAGCAGTCACTGAGGTAGAAGCAGCAGAAGCTGAGGAGCCGGAAGTCGAGAGGGTCATTCTCGGATCTGAGGAACCTCCGATTGCCACCAAGCCACACATCCTCTTTGAAGAGCCTCAATCCGTCAAAGGGGGAGACTTCGAGTTCCCGAGTGATCGTCTCAGTTCGTTCGAGATTGATGAGCTGAAGAAGAACTTGATAGCAAAAGGAGTACCCCGCACTGAGATCGATACGATCATCCAGCAAGCAAAAGAGCTACCGCGTGATTTGGTTGAGGAACTTATAAGTAGCATCACGAGGGACTGAGCCGCAAAGTACTAAGTCCAGGACTCATCACCACTCCCTCCTAGAAAACAGGAGAGAGGAAGAGTACCACTCCTGCTCCTCGGTACGGCTCGCGAGGCGCTCCTGACTGGGAACTGGGGATGCTTAGTGAGGGTGTACCTCACATACGACTTGGTTCCTTTAACATAGATATGCACTTGGCAACTGCTAGCAAGAGACCTTCCCCCTGCAGGTGAATTCTTGCTTCTCTGTGAGGCTGGAGCTGAGATGAATGTGAAGAGGTCTCTCTGGAGTGTGAAGGTCATAAGCCGCGAGGCCATGTGGGACATCTGCTGAAGTCCCTCGTTATTGAGACCCTCCTCAATGTAGAGGTTGGGCAAACCGGTCACCATGAGGGTCCTTGCGGGTATTCTCTTGAAGAAGCTGTCAAGCTGATTCATGACGAGGTCATAGGTCTGTGACGAGTTGAATGCTCTCGATATGTATATTCGATCCATCACATCCTCGGGATCCAGCTCCAGCTCATAAGAGATCTCAGTCAGCCGCTCTATTCTGATTATGTTTGCACTATCGATGATTATTACCGGGGCTCCTGTTCCACCCCTCTCCTGAGACATCTGCACTGTCACTGCACACCTGAGAAGGTCATCGTGGGGACAGTGATCTCCGTAGTATAAATGGGTAAGACCTGCTTCGGCGCCTCCTTCCAGCAGACTGTCCAATGCAGTGGTACCCAATGATGTCTTCACTCGTCTGACCGCATCTGCGGTGAAGAATTCTGGTCTGATTCGTGCTTCCATCTCACACAATATTCCGGTCGAGGTTATAAGAAGACCACAGAATACGGCAGGAATCCCCTTCTCCCCGCAAGCAATGGTTTTAAGCGGCTTACAGAAAGTAATAGCATAACGCCGGGAGAATACAAGTTGGGTGCAAGGAAGGTCAGGGTCTGCCCGAGGTGTGGCTCACCTAATATCAAAGAGAACAAGACTTCTGTCAACGGCTGGTTGGTTCCGACAACCTACTACTGTGGAGAATCGGGTTGTGGTTACTCTGGACCCGGTCTTATAGAGGTCGATGCTGAAGAGGTTGAGACTCTCAGGCGGGTAATGAATGGCAAGTCTTCCGCTAATAATTGATGACGGCAAGAGCGGCATTCACCACAGAGCAAAGGCCTTAAGTAGTACATCATACGATTGGCTATTTGGTGACTATACCATGGTAAAACACGACGGTTTCGATTTTCCTGATAATCTGTTCTACACCACAGACCAGATCTGGACTAAGAAGGAGGGCGACAAGGTTCGCATCGGCTTCACTACGTTTGGAATGGACCTCGCTGGCAAGATTAAGTTTGTAAGGCTTCGCCCAGCTGGCAAGGACATTGAGGCTGGACGTAGTATTGGTACGTTAGAGAGTGGCAAGTGGACCGGTCCTGTCAAGGCTCCCGTGAGCGGCACCATCACAGAAGTGAACGAAGCACTGAAGGATAATCCCGGCCTTCTAAACCAAGACCCATATGGCAAGGGGTGGGTTGCAGTTCTCAAGCCATCAAACCTCGCCGCAGAAATTGGCAAACTCCAAGGTGCTGCTGGATTAGATACTTGGATCAAGAAGGAATTTGCTGAGAAGCGCCCCAAATAGATAGCGGATTAATAAGAGAATGGCCGGTCGTTCCGGCCTTCCTTCATTCTATTCTTATTTTCCTTTGGCTAGCTCGCGTCTTAGACTGACTGCTGCCTCATAGAGTATGTCTGGAGGCGCAAGAACATAGAGAAGGTTTCTAGAGTATCCCGACTCGAAGATTATGCTCTGAAAAATCAGTGTCTGGAGGCTCCTATCGACGTCCTCTGCCACATACTTGACGCCCAGTTCCTCACACTTGATGACAATCAGTTCGTTGAGTGTGGCCCTATCAATGTAGGTTTCTGTCTTGTAATGCATTAAGTGCTCACAGAGCGCCTCGAGAACCAAGAGCGTCATGAAGTCATTCATGCTGATGGTATCAATGAGATCCATGTAGTCACCGTCGTGAGCAAAGGTAGTGATGCTCGATGTTGCACTTCTCACAGCATCGGAATCTATCTCTTGACCTTGAGCGGCGAGCGGCCATAATGCCTTCAGAGCTTCAATTGACGTCTTTGGCTTTGAAGCATCGAACTCCACGACAAGATCTGTGATGTACCGTATTACTTCCTCAGTAAGGCCAAGAGGAAAAGTATCCTCCACACGCGTTCTCACGATTTCATAGAGCTGTGACTGTGTGTAGGTGTCAAGTGGAATCTCGAAATCGTATGCCATTTGAGTTGCAGGACCCTTTGTCAGCAATCTGTAATCATGGCTGTTGAGAACACCAATAGTGCTTGCATTAATCTCCTTTGACATCCTCGCGAGTCTCTTGTAGACCTCTTCGTTGGTTTCGTCAATGTTATCCAGAACAAATACTGTTCTCCTATCTGTCGTCGTGGCTGTTCTCTTAAATTGCATCCATAGCACGTCGAGATCAAAGGCGACCGTGATAGGCTTGTTTGTTTCCTGATGGATCTTGTCGTTCAGCTCTGATACGATCTCCAGTATGTCTTTGTGTTTTGCATCCACATAGACCGTGTGAGCATTGAACTGCTGTGGCACAAGTTTCGTCAGGAAGTATCTTGAGAAGACGGTCATTCCCACTCCGGTTATTCCATGTACAAGACAGTTGACACCGTACTCCTCTTCGAATGAGTCCTTGTAAACACCGTTGACAGTGTCCATCTCCCTGTCTCTATAGAGGAGTTTGTCAGGAACGTAATAGGGGTCGAATAGACCCTTGGGACTACGATGTGTACGGACCATTCCAATCAGACCCTCGTCTCTTCGTGTGTATATAAACACCTGTCTGAGATATCCGAAAGTACTTTCAGAATTCCACTGTCCGTCTCAGTTCTGCATTGTTAGATAGTCTTCAGACCATTGATTCCAGAATGTCATTGCACTCTAGAGAAAGAACGAATGGGTTGAAACTTCGCCCTATCACTGCTCTGACTTCTTCGAGTCTTTTCTTCTTGACTTCGTCAGAGAACGGCCATTTGTGCTCGGGTTTGGGCGTCACTCCAAGTTCGGCGCATTTCTCCACGATTGCAAGAACTACATCAAATACATCCTGACCAGCTTTTCCTTCCGGTTTGATCTCTCTCGAGTGAAGGATAAGCCCATAGGTTGGCGAGTTGTCTCCGCTGTACCACTTGCTAGGTCCGTGACCATACTTTGCGAATGGCGTCATTCCATGGTCGGTTAGGAGCGCATTGATTACATCGATGTTATCCTGCAATTCTACGAGGCTCTTATCGTAGAACCCATAGTCCTCAAACAGAGCAACCTGAATCCCCACCTTTGGATTACGCTTTGGAAGTTTCACTCGGATATCTTTCATCTGTGCCAGTTCCTTGGAGTCCAGCTTTCTGAAGTCCATGATCTCTCTCACCTCAGTTTCCACCTCTGTAGGAAACTCAACGATATGTAGGGGTGGTCTAAGATCTCCTCGAATATCGCCATGTGCTTCTGTTATGACCTCGCCGTAGTTGATTCTGATTCTAGTCCTGATCATCTCATGAAGGGCCTGGCCAAGGCTGTTGCATTCTGGAAACTCCGCGAGACCTCCCATCAGCTCTTCCTTGACAGCCGGCCTGATAAGAAGCCTCATCTCCGTAATTAGTCCGAGAGTCCCGTGGGAATTAGCAACGTCATGTATTGTCATGCCCATTCTATTCAGTTGCTCCTCCAATTCTGAATCATTGCTCTTGACTCCCTTGGAATCAACAATGAGTGTTGTCCCATCATACAGGACCATTTTCACGCGTAGTGTGTTATCTCTCATGGTTCCATTTATCCAGGTGTCATTTCCCCCTCCGTCGGTTGAGAGAATCCCTGCGACAGTGGCGACATCTTTACTACTTGGTGTCACAAAGAATCGTAGGCCTTTTGGAGCCAGGAACTCGTTGATCTTGTCCGGTGTAATTCCGGGCTGCACATCGATATACTTCTTCGCTTTCGAGACCGAGAGAACTTCCTTCATCTGAAGAGTGCTTATCATCACTCTTTCATCGTTCCCGCCAGTGCAGGCTCCACTGAGACCCGACCCGCCCCCCTTAGGAGTTATGGTGAAGCCATTCTGTTGAGCGTGTGCAATTGCTGCGAAGACGTCTTGTTCTGTCCTTGGGTAGTAAACTCCCTTGATGTTCTTGAAATTGAGTTTGTAGTAAATAGAAGCGTTCGCACCAATCGCGATATCTCTAAGCTTCATCTAATCAACGCCTCCGTCAAGGGTTTCTGCAAGTAGCTCAACGATATCTTTGGTCTTCAGTTCTTGACCGAGAAGTTGCTCCCTACATGCAGGACAGGCAGTGATCACAGTAGTGTTTTTGACGCCCTCCCGTGCAACCCTAAGTTGCATGATTTTATCGCTCAAGTTCGGGTCTGTCATCCTAAGAAGACCCCCGCCTCCGCAGCAGCTTAGATCCATCTCTTTGAAGTCTATACCCATCTTCTTGATCAACGACCTTGGTTCGGTCTTTATTCCAAGAATTCTATGAAGTTCGCATGGGTCATGATACGAGAACTTCTCTTTCTGCCCGTATTTCTTTGTTTCAGTCAGAAGCCTGTCAAGGAACTGAGTGTGATGAAGCACTTCAACTCCTTTGAGGTTGTGATGTTCTCTTAGTTGAATCACACAGCCTGGACAGCAACTGATGACATGTTTTGCACCAGCAGCAGTGATGACCTTCCTGTTGTGTTCTCTCAACTTCTGAGCACCCTTTTCATTACCTATGAGATAAAGCGGATGACCACAACAATTCTCCTCAGCACCCATCACCAAGTAGTCCACTTCTAGTTTCTCCAGAGTCTTGAATAGGGATCTCAACACATCAATCTGGCTTCCTCTGAATGACATAAGGCATCCCAGAAAGATGATGTTCTCTGCAGTCTTTCCTTTCTCGTAGACTCTATCCCCAAGCCCTGGAATATCGTCCTCCAGCTCATCGAGCCAATAGATTGCCCGATCCTCTGCTGCTAGCCCATAGATATTCTTGACATTGGCAAGTGCATCCCTAAGGGATTCCAAATATGCAAACTCCTCTGGGTGGGTTTCCATTGCTTTGGCCCTCTGTTCATGCCAGACTCTTAGAAGGTCCACACCAGACGAACAAGTTTCCTCGCAGCGACCACAGAGTGTGCATTGAAAGAGTAGCTTTCGAAACTCCTTCCCTAATTCTTCATCGTCCTCGATTTGGTCCATTACCTGCAAAAGGTATGCCTTTCCTCTGGGCGAGAACTGCTCTTCTCCTGTTGCATCAAACATTGGACAAAACTGTAGACAGGAGCCGCAACGGACACACTTATCGTAGGACATACCATGCTTTCCTCCGCAAAGGCTTGTTTGTGACCATACTCATCGAAACTTGTTTTCAGAACTTAATAAGATATAGATAGATAGCATGAATTTGGTGTCTAGCCAATAGATTCTGTTTGATGTCCTCTGAAGCTCTAGTCCTCTTTCCAATTCAGAAAGAAGACAAATAGCGGCGGACTACCACCGCCATGTTACGTCATCACCAGACACTCTATGTCTTGGGTGCCTTTGGAATGAAACCTTGCTTGTAGAGCAGTTCGGAAGAAGCACGCGCCACACGGATTATCTCCTCTGCATGCTTGTAGAGTTCTTTCTCCTCCCATTGCTTCCCAGCGATGCCCTGCTCAATAGCCTTCATACCTACTGCGGTCGCCTCTGCAGGATATAGCTCCCATTGGTCCATGGTTGGGATGATCTTCCGCACATTGGCCTTCTTGGCTCCCAGATCCGCAAGCGCCTGAGCGGCTGCAATGCACATCTCATCAGTGATAGTGCGTGCTCTCACGTCAAGCGTCCCTCGGAAGATACCTGGAAATCCGAGTGAATTGTTGATCTGGTTATCAAAATCGCTGCGGCCAGTACCGACTATCTTTGCACCTGCCTCTACGGCGTCCCATGGCCAGATTTCAGGCAATGGATTGGCACAGGCGAAGACGATCGAGTCCTTGGCCATTTTGCCGACCCATTCTTTCTTAATAGTACCAGGAACAGGCGTCGATGCAGATATTAGAACATCCACCCCGCCAATGACTTCGCCAAGGTCTCCAGTCACTCTTTCCGGATTGGTCTTCTGGGCAAGATCATATTTGAAGGTGTCATAGTCCTTCTCTGCAACGATATCCTCACGGTCTGCAAAGATTGCTCCTGAGCTATCTACCATGATGATGTTCTTGGGATTCACACCGGCAGAAATGAGCAGGTATGCCGTACGTGTATTTGCCGCGCCAACTCCTAGGAGGGCAACTCTGATACTATGAATATCCTTCTTGACAACATTCAGGCCGCCAAGTACTCCTGCAAGCACGACAGTGGCTGTACCCTGCGCATCATCATGCCATACTGGAATCTTGACGTCTGGGTCATTCCTGAGCTTCTCAAGGACCTTGTAGCACTTAGGCTTCGAAATGTCCTCAAGGTTGATTCCTCCAAAAGAGGGCTGTAGGAGTTTGACAAAATCGATGATTCTGTCAGCGTCCTTTGTGTCAACGCATATGGGCCAGGCATCGACACCACCAAGATACTTGAACAGGATTGCCTTTCCTTCCATGACAGGTCCGGCTGCCAGTGGACCGATGTCACCCAGTCCGAGAACTCTTGTGCCATCGCTAACGACTGCAACCATGTTTCCCTTGTTCAGGTGGTCATAGGCCTTCTCCGGGTGGTCCTTAATATCCAGACATGGTTTGGCTACACCCGGCGTGTACCAGATCGCGAAATCTGAAAAGTCCCGAACTGGCACTTTTCCAATACATTGAATCTTACCCTTATAGAAGGGATGCAGAATCATCGCATCCTTTCCTGGCTTCTCAGCCTTTGCCTTCAGCTCTTCAGCAGTGAGATTCACTTCCTTCTTCTCAACTGCCTTCTTTGTCACTTCTTTCTTGGTCACTTTTGCCTTCTTCTTCGACTCTTTGACAGTGGACTTTCTTTCAGGCATAATCAGAATGCTCCTGTTACATTGATTTGCAGGACAGGCTACATAACCCGTCTCTCCGGGTTGCAGACCTCTGTGCCTTTATTAAAATGTATGTTCTTAGGACAAGAATCGAACACTGCTATCAGGAGTTGCCTCCGAGATTGTGAACAGTCAGTTGCTGAGGTGGCACTCTTTAAGAGCGATGAGACTGCCAAGACCATAGAATCAATCTTGTTGGTTTAGCAGAAACCACAGATCATTTCGGGTATCCTTCTCCGTATATTACGCAGTTCCTATACTATTTAAACATACAAATGACTATTTTTGTGTAGTGAGCAGGATGAAGAGATCAAAGCGTTTTCTTCTAGGCATCGGACTTTCAGCGATTGTGGTTTTCAGTGTGTTTGGTTTGTATATGTTTTACATTAGGCCGAGTCTTATCAGTGTCCACTTCATTCCCGAGCACGTTAATACTATTCCCGGACAGATGGGGTGGTTTCTGGTTGAAATCATCAGTGGTCAGCAGATAGACGATTACGACGTTCAAATTCTGACCAATACTTCGATAGACACAGATTATGTCTACTGGCCCCAAGCACCGCTTCTGGAGGTGTTCCTCTATCCGAATTCCACTCATGTGGATACGTGTATTCAAGTCGAAATCACATTTGCCTCAGGATTTTCAGTCGCACATGATACCGCATTATTATACGTGCTAAACTGGGAAGGCTCCGAACTAGCAGAGGTCATTGAAAAAAGAGACGTATTCGTTGACTATCTGGCGGACAGTATTCCAGATTTCGGCATTAATGAAACTGTTTCGTGGACTCCCATCTACAACTGTGCAGGCATTCTAGTGGTTGGCCACTATCTCTTCATGTCCGACCTATGGGAACTGGAAGTTTCATGGCATGTCATGATTCCGCCCTATGATTGGGTTCAGGTATACTTACGGCATCGCGGCTACGTGGAACCGGGCTGGGCTGGTAGAATTGATTCATGGAGCACTGATAATACAACAATACTTCTGACTGAGCCTCCTGAAGAGATCTACCGCGCAATATAAGATACTCTCTGCACAGCTACGTGTGAGCGATTTCGGTTTGTGGTTGTCCGATTCAGTAGTAGCCTGTCACAGTAGTTGAGTCCCATCTATCCACCTCGACACTAGGCATCGATAGAGCCAAAACCGGAGTTGCCATCAGCGTTTGGCATGAAGACCACTACTGGCGATGATTTTCTCAGAGATACGAAGTACGAACGCGGTCTGTTCCCCTGGCCTTGTCTTGACTGGGCCTGTATGCCCCTGCAGTACAAGGCATATGATGATGCACCTCGTATTTCACTCCCTGATCCCGCGATTCACGGAGGTCCCCCGATTTGGGATGTTATCAGGTCACGCAGAAGTGTCAGAGCCTATACGCAAGACGAAATGTCCCTCAAGGACCTATCTCAAGTACTCTGGGCTACTCAAGGAGTACGGGAGGTCGTTTCGGGACCCAATCGTGACTTTAAGCTCCGCATTGCTCCGTCCGCTGGAGCACAATACCCTATAGAAACCTACCTGTATTCAAACAGGCTTGAGGGATTAGAGAGAGGAATCTATCATTATGTGGTAGACAAGCATGCACTTGAATTCATCAAGAAAGGCGACTATGGAAATGATCTCCGAGCTGGCGCCCTAGATCAGCAAATTGCAAAACAAGCAGCAGTCGTCTTCATTTGGAGCGCAGTCTTTGAGCGGTCGAAGTGGAAGTACTTACAACGAGCATATCGCTATGTCTTCATGGAAGCAGGCCACATCGCTCAAAACCTTGCCCTTGCCGCTCAAGCACTGGACTATGGAAGCTGCCAGATAGGTGCCATCTATGATGATGAACTAAACGCTCTCCTTGGTCTTGATGGAGTCAATGAAAGTGTCATTTACCTGAGCACTTTGGCGAGACCCAGAAGAGCCCTGTAGAGCACGTCTAGAGTTTCAAACCCCAGAAGTTCACTATCTGCTCTGCGTGCCTCGATGAATGAACCTTATCGATTCCTTCAGAACCACCAAAGATACCTTCTATCTTTCCGTCCTCATCTATGAGAAAAGTGATTCTTTGAACACCAAGAAGCTCCTTCCCTAGCAGCCTCATTGGCTTGTATACTCCAAACGACCTGGCAATGGCATAGTCCTCGTCCATCAGGATTGAGAACGGCAATGTGTGTTTCTCTTTGAACTTCCTGTGCATTACAGCGTCTCCTCCAGAGATCCCGAATACTGGAATTCCTGAATTCTCAAACAATGTATAGCTATCGCGAATAGAGCATGCCTCTGCTGTACATCCCGGTGTGAAATCCTTGGGATAGAAATAGAGCACTACCTTGTGTCCCCTGTGCCCAATGAGTGTGAATGATCTGCCAGATTCATCAGTTGTCTCAAAGTTGGGTGCCATCTCTCCTACTGCAAGCATACTCTTTCCCTCATATCTTCAAGTTCCAAAACTTGATTACTTGATTGGCATGTTCCGCTGTATTGACCTTCTCGATGCCTTCCAGTCCTCCAAAGATGCCCTCTACCTTCCCCTTTTCATCAATGAGAAATGTTGTCCGCTCGATACCCATGTACTCCTTTCCATACATTGACTTCTTTTGGTAGACATCATAGAGTCTCGCGATTCGAAAGTCCTCATCCATAAGGAGGGGAAATGGGAGGCTGTTCTTGCTCTTGAAGTTCTGATGCGACTTCGCATTGCCACCTGATATACCAAATACGGGAATGCTGGCTCTCTCAAAGACACTGTAATTGTCACGGATTGAGCATGCCTCCTGTTGACATCCGGGTGTGTCATCCTTTGGATAGAAATAGAGGAAGACCTTCTTCCCTCTAAGGGTGCTTAACTTGAACTTCTCTCCACTTTCTGTCGAAGTCCCGAAATCGGGTGCCTTGTCACCTACTTTTAGCACAAAGAAATCTCCTTGTTTGATTAACTATAATGAAACACCTCAGTCGCTGATTATAAGCCTAGTGATAATGCCAATCGTCGGTCCCTCAGCAATCCTTAAAGAGAGTGCAGGAATGCGAGTAACAACTAAGGGCGGGGCTATGATGACACAAGTGATTGCCTACAGATCTCTGACGACATTCTACGCTGCCTGTATGATAGGAACAGGTCTCAGTCTATTGGTTGGCTATTATCTGGCGATGTTGTTTCAACCGACCACCCAGCTCGATTGGCTATCCTTCCTCGGAGTATTCCTTGGCTTACCAGTCGTCGTAGCCTTCATCTCCTTCTACATCGGATGGCGCCAGAAGAAGGGTATTGTTAAATACAATGCTCCTGACTGGGATTTGAAGCCTGTTCAAATGACAATTGAAGACGCAAGGAGTCTGCCACGCAAGTACAACCGCAAGTACTCACGCCTAGTTGCGAACAGCAATTTCTGGTCATTCTTCATCCCAATTCTCCTCATCGTACTGATTATGGCTTTGCCGCTCTACTCCTTCTATGAAGGCGATGGTCTGTCTGGGTACATTCCTCTTCTGAATGCAGTTCTTTTGGTCGTTCTCTTTTCGGTCACCCTAGTCGGAGCCTTTAGAGCTACATCGAATTCCGCATCTACTGATTTTACACTCCCATTGGTCCGAGAGGCTGTGAGATTAGCCGACTTACAGGGAAGGGTTGCTGGTGTCTGTCAGATTCGAGTCGTGCTTGATAAGGCTGGAGATGATGATCTTGAAGTATACGATAATCCTCGGGTCCTCATTAGAATCAAAGAGCTTGAGTCCGAAGCCTATGTAGAGTCTTGGTCTGATGATCTCAAAGCGGTGACCAAAGTTCTCTGCCGCTTGTTTGAGAAGGATGGCAATCCTCAGGTCGTCTGGTGGTGGATCTCAACGGATCGGAACTTCCGCAAATTCGTCCGTCCCGACGATGAAGGATATTATGTAAAGAATCCCGTAAGGACGAATATGCGCAGCCCGGGAGTCCAAGATGTTGCTCTAGTCACGGAAAATGCGGTTGCCTTGATTGTCAAGGAGTATCTTCGGACACGCGGAGAATCTGCAGGACTTCGATTGCTCCTGCAACAACTGAACGTAGAAAACCATTAGTGCATGGTTGACTTCGTCTAGACCTGTCCAGAGAGGAACAACATGGGTTCAGCACCAGTCACTACCAGGTCCACAGGCTTCTACCAAGTGCTGCTCTTCATAGTTCTGCAGATTTGGGCCATCATGATCTATGATGTGGCTCAATACCAAATGGTGACACTGTACGAGACCCCTCTTGAATGGATTGGCTGGGCCTCTCTCCTCTTTCTTACGGTAGTACCAGCTACAAGCCTCATCTCATGGAAGCTGAAAGACCGGGTTCAACTGGGTACAATTCGCTGGGACTGCCGAACTAGAGAGGTTGGATTGAGCGAATTCACCCGAATGGTCAAAGACTACAATAAGAGATATCGGTACATGATAGCGGCTCTCGATACCAGAATACTACCGCTGTTGCCAGTGTTCTATTTTGGCGCTCTATTCCTCCCGCTTCTGCTCATGAGAACGAGTCTACTGGTAATACTGATGACTCCTGTCATCATTGCGCTCTTGCTTGTGATGTTCGGTTCATTCTATGCCTACCTAGTCTTCAAGCTAGTACCGAATTCGGCTAGCCATGAATTCCCTACTCATAGGCCGCGGGTGTTCCAATCGTCTATCAAGTTTCTGTCGCATATGCCAGGTATCTACTGGTCTGGAGTGAGAGTCACCATTGGCGAATCTGGCGGATTCTATACCCTGAGAGATCCTTGCCCTGTGGCACGAATTGAGGGTATTGAGGGAGTTGCAAGAATCGAATGTGTAGTCGATGATTCTGGTAGAATATCAAGCATGGCATCTCTTCTCGAGTCTGAGGAATCTGATTCTCCTGTGATCGTCGGAAAGGTAGATGCTCCCTTGACAGCCATGAATGCAGCGCGACTAATCAGAAAGACGCTCGAAGTCTACATTGAATCAAGGGGAGGCGAAGACATACTGGACGAAGTGCTGCAGGAAGTAGATAGATTCCTTGAAGGGATGAGTTTGCTGGAGGCTCGGAGGATTTCAAACGATGGTCTTATTTCCTCTGGTGACAAAGGTCCTCAAGCGGAGGAGAGAACATGAGCGAAGGTAAGATTATAGACTATAGCCGTCAGGGGAAAGTGAACAAGGTGTTCGCGCTGGTAGTCGTACTCTCTGCTATCGGTGGCATCCTAATCTACAATTTCTACGCTGGAGAATTAATGCTGCTCATTGTTGACATTGGGCTTCCGACCCTACTACTCCTGATATCGCTAGGCCTTGGCTATGGCTCAAAGAAGGCTATTGACTACATCCCGGGCGAATGGGAAAAACGCAAGACTTGGGTGAGTTTCTCCGAATATGATGTAATGTCTGATGAGTATGAAGATGCCTATGGCGATCTCTATGCTCATCCCAATGATACTATCTCTTGCTGCTGCATACTTCCTATTACGGTGGCGATTGGCGGGCTGATCTTCCTCTTTCAGAGCTTTGGATCTGAATTGATCAACTCGTTCGTCGATTCAATTCTCCTCGTCGGAATCTTGTACAGTATTGTATCTGTTGCTGGCTTTGTAGTTGGTTTTAGAATCCCCCTGATTGATGCTGAAGAATTCTTCAAGGCTCCAATAAGAGGGGATACATACAAGTTTGCCAGCGAACTCGAGGGGGTTCCAGGAATTCGTGCTGGGATGAGTGTAGAAATGGGCGTTCGGGCAGGAGTGCAGACAATCCTTGGTGCCGATGTGAAGTCGTACGTCCAAGGACTTCCCGATACAGTTCAAGTGAAAGTCCAGGTATCTCATTCCGGATTTGCCTATCCCTACCTTGTGGGAACAATCTACAAGGGATATCCCGTCGCAGCAACGACTGAGAATCACAGGATTCGTACAAAGTACCCGGCGCTTCTCGAATACTCGATGGATGATGATGTTGTGGTGATTGTTGCTCGTTTTGATGTCCCTGAGAGGTCGAGCAATGTGCCGAACATCTCAACAAGCGATTTCAGAAAACTGGCGGCATTCTTGGCGGCCAAACTCAAAGAGAACTACGACGCCGGCAATGCTCAATGATATGACAGACATCTTTAATTATTGCATGTTTTTGGAGAGAAACCGTCGAACGTGGGTGTATCAAAGTGACTGGCGCGAACTGGCTTAACAAGTGGATCATGATGCTTCTGGCAGGCATAGTGATACAGGCGACTGTCTATCCCTTGGTTTGGTTTTTCGAGCATTTCTCGCATCCTTTCTTCAACGAGGTTTTCATCATAGGAGTCGGTTCTGTGGCGATACAACTGATAGGATTCTTTGTCATCATGGGAAAGACTCGTGAAGAAAACGCAGCAATCTACGGTCAAGGTCGGCCGTTTCAGCACAAGCTTCGGGAAGAAGACGAGGATCTCGCGAGCCGTAAGCCCACCTTCTGAAGTGAAGAGCTAGATGCAGCTCCGCTTCAACGGAGCATTGGAGATATTCGAAACAGAATCTTGTTTCTAATCGCTTTTTATTTGCGGTATGCTAGGTAGGATGCAATGACGACGCCAATGCCAATAATGCTCATAATGATGAGCACAATCGTTGAATCCAAGACGAGAGCTGGCCAAAGGCTCACCGGCGTATGATCCGGGATTGCTCCTGGATACCAGACATTCAGTAGTGGCAACATCGGACCAATGAAGACTATGGAAAGCACAAGAAGAGAAAACGTCAGGGTATGAATTGCTGTGACGTATGTGTAGTACGGACGAATGTAGCTGTAGAACGAAAAAGCTGGGATTGATAATGCGGCCATCGCCATAATCTCGATAGGGTCGAAGAACAAAGGTATGGTGATTGGCCATAGAAAGTAGAAGAGAGTGGTTATCTTCGCACTTGATGTTTCGTGATGTGCGACCTTGTGTATCCCGTCCACGCCCTGCGCGAGGAAGAATACGGGCAGGAGGAGCCACCACTGGAGGCCGACAAAGAACATTGGACCGGCATAGAAGAGAAGGTCTCCAACGCTCTCGACACGCTCCCAGAAGGGATTCCTTGAGAAGAACTCGGTAGCCTCGGTCATGAAGTATCCAAGCATTTGCATGGCGACAAGAATCGGCAACAAGAGGAATGAGATGATAATCATGATTGTGGCAGCTTTCGGAAGCTCAGGGATTTTCCCCTCGTTGTAGTTATCTAGCGGATAAATGCCATGGAGCATGATTGCTACAGCCAAGAGCAGTAGCCCGCTTGGCACAAAGAACAGCGGTTGAAATAGATACATCCAGACCCCAAAGATCTCATAGGCATTTCCAGCGTAGAAAGTGACTCCCAATGTTGGCATGAAATACCATACGCCAAAGACAACGAGCAGCTCCGGAATGAGCATCTTCAATCTGTAGTCCTGAACGAACTTCATTACCAATCCAGGTTCTTTCTTAGTTTCGTTCATTCCATCACAATCCAGGGCAACTGTCGGCTCTAGACTCTTTCTCTTAAGCGTATCTCCATCACATCGGCAATTAACGAGTTAGTCTCTCAAGAACGTCTGTGAATTCTGATCTGAAGTAGGCGCTCTGCTCATGTATTTCCCGCGTCAAGGAAACGCTTGCTCCTGACAGACCGCATTGTGTTGAGAGCATTGTATTCCTCTCCACAAGGTCAATATCGATGCCGCTTCTAATCATCTTGCCCAAGGTTGTGGCAAGGCTGACTCTCAGCGTTTCTAACACTGAGCATGTGTACCCCTCATCTACATTTGGAAGCAGTCCCAGGGCGAGTCCGCCTCCTCTTTTCATGAAGTCGTTCACTTTCTCTGCCTGCTCCTCGTCTATGTCTGGGGGATATCTCAGCACATCAATGTGTGCCAACTTTGGCGAACTGTTCCACAGGAGAAACCAATCGTCCTTTCTCAGCTCACGCCAGTCACCGCAATAATGGAATGCAGGCACTACTCCAGAGGGGTAGATGGTATCCGTCTTTCCGAAAACCTGTTCAAGAGAGACATCGCTTGCCTGACCTGTTTCTATCATATTTCTGACGAACCCGAGGCTCGGATCATCTTGGCACAGAATAATCGTTGTGCAGGACTTTTCGAGGTGCCTCAATTGACCCAGTGCTATTCTCGACATCAGGCGCACAAAAAAGTGGAACATACTTCTATTGAGCAGCTGCTTCCCATCTGAACCCCTGATACTGAAGCACATAGTGGCAGGCGCTGTCTGTTGTGTCTTGAAGTATCGATACTGCGTCCCATTCATCAACGAGTATAGGCTGGGCATGCATATGTCATCTGGCGCGAGAGGCTCATCCTCATTGGTGATATCCCTGTAGGTGTTGATATCAACGTCAAGAACGTACGCTCCCTCCTCCTCGTACCCCTCGACAATAGCGCCGAACTGCCGAATCATGTCTTCCTCGCGAAACGCAGGCAGTTGAAATGCGTAGGGGAGTACTAGCTTCTTCATGTACTGCATTGGCGAATCATGGTCCACTTCGCCTAGGCTGCCAACACCGAAGAAGTGACCTGCAAGTGCTTCAGGCAAGATACTGGTCAGCGCTATGCACCTCTGGTTTCCCGGGCCTTTCGATGAATGACTTTGTTGCAGGACTGGGTGGCTGGGCAGCCCTCGCACAGATCAGGAACGTCTTCAATTGCCTGTTCACCTCCCCCAGACAGCAAGACCTGCTCTGCAATCTCAGTTCCTGGAGATATTGCGGGCTCTTTCGCTGGTGATTCCCTCTTGACCATGCACTTCTGCCTTCGAAGGTATTCACTGAATTGATTCATGTCCCCAGTGACGACTACCCCTGCTGGCCCCACTTTTCGGACGATGTAGGTGTTGAATTCTGGCAACAGCATTAGTTTCTCAAGGTCTCTTGCACTGTGAGTCTCAAATAACTGCACTTCACTGATACTGGTGAATGTTGTCTGAGAGGTCCAGTCGATGATTGACCTCTTGACGTTTTTCGGGAGTGGCTTGCTACTCTCCTTTTCAAGGAAACCAATCAGGTCTTCCTCTCGAGCACCTATTTCAATTGCTTCGAAGATCGATTTGTCAGTGATTCTGAAGGTGCTCACCACATCAGTTCGAACTGGTTCTGTCAGAAGCATGAGACGGTAGAGTTTCTGATATTCCATCTCGCTTGTGAATACTGTAATCTCAAAATTCGGCTGTACAAAGAAAGTTTCTCGGTTCTTTAAGACTGATGGCGAAGAGTAATCCTTGAGGACTCGGAGCCCTACATCAGTGAGTTTAATCCCGATGATCTTCTTTCCCTTATAGGCCGCTTCAACTAGACCAAGAAGCAATAGTGTTTCCAGAGCCATCTGCACCCTATCATTGTCCACTTGAATCCATTTCAGTGGCTGATTCTCTATGAACAACTCGCTTCTGATCCAATCACGTAGTTCCTCAATAGTGACCCAGTCCTCTTTTGCGTTCTCTCTGAGCCGGCATATCGCGAGATTCAGCGTGTATTCCGTTGGTTGATCGGGTGTTGCCCAGATTGCTCTTGTCCTACCCAGGATTGACTGGAGAAGTCGCCTCGCAACATGATGCTGCTCTCCACTGAATAGGAGGTCGATTCTTGAGGCTAGCACCTTGTCTTCATCAACAATCGAGTAGGCCCCTAGCTTGCGAGCCAGTTTCTGAACCAGGTCGAACCTCTCATCGGTCTGTTTAGTCATTGACTCCCTGACCCGGTCCACGTCCCTCTTCGGAAACTCCCATGCAGATGTCATATGAACCTCGTTCTTTGCGACATAAGCAATGAGAAGGAGCATATCGACAATCAGAGCATCTCTCTCGTCTACGATGTTCTTTGCTTTGATGGTCTTCTCAGTCTGAGGAACTGGTTTGTCCTCAAAACACTCCTTCAGGTGTGGGATGAAGAAGTCAAGAACCTTGAACTCTGCCACTTCTCTGCCGTACTCTGTCAGTCTGCTCATCGTGCGTCTGACGATCACAGCCTTCTTGCGAAGGTCTCTCTCAGTCTGGTTGAGTTGACCGTAGCTGTAAATCTTTCTGAAGGGCTTAAGTCTGTCGTAGCTCATCGCACCTCCGCTAAGAGTCAGTATACCTAGGAGGTCCTTCTCCAAATCTGTGAATGTAGCAAAGACGCGATTTCTCTGACTACGATCTTTCATCCTTGCCGCGAGCATCTCAATCAAAGAAGAACCTGTGTCCTTGCCAGTGACATCGATTCCCCATAATTGACATGCAGAAAGCAAATCTTCTCTAAAGACATGCTCCAATTCCTTTTCTAGCGATTCTCTTGGCATTCTTACAACCCGAACCAGTAGTGCCCAATATGAGGCAAGCTCCGAACTTCTTATCATTTAAGGAGCTTTTGGTGTTGATGATTCTTATCCCATGCATCTAGTTCCATTCAAGCAAGGGACTCGTTCCCTTGGAGAAACAAGCTTATCTTGTTTCATTGAAACGCTCTACCGGGTGTCAACTTGGAGCCGCTCTTGTGGTGTATCAAATACCGGCCTAAATCGTGGGACGAGTTCGTGGGGCAGACATCGACCATCAATCATCTCAAGAACTTATCCAAGTCCGGGACATTGCCGAACATGATATTCTATGGCCCAACTGGAACAGGTAAGACATCTGCGGCCGAAGTGTTTTCGAGGGCAATTCTAGGTTCCAGCTTTGACGCTAACTTCAAGTCTCTGAATATACGGGACGTCTGGGACACCTCAATGACAGATGCAAAGAGAACAGTGCAAGACATTGCAAAACTCGATCGTGACAGACGTTCTGAGCTCGACGAATACATGTCCATAGTCTACAGAGAGGCTCAGTCTGCCTTGAAGCTGAGAGGGGAAACAAGTCCGCCAAACCGAAGCCAGCTTCTCCAAGAGGCCATAAGATTCTTTGCCTCCACAAGTACAGTGGCCGATGAAAAGGTCAAGATTCTTGTTCTGGACGAGGCTGATGCTCTGAGTAATAGCATGCAACAAGCGCTTCGCCGCACGATGGAGCTCTACAGTGACGCGTGTCGTTTCATTCTACTGACTCCGACACTTTCAGGTTGGAGTCCGGCAGTCATCTCGAGATGCTCAGTGCTTAACTTTTCAGTGCCCGACAATGATGTCATTGCAGACTATGTACGCAGCATAGCGAAGAAGGAGGGCGTCACGATTGATATGGACGCGGCGTCAGCAATTGCCCGGGAATGTTCGGGCGACCTGCGACGTGCACTCAACATACTGCAGATTGCCGCGGCAGCCAGTGATACCATAACTGAGGACACGGTATATGCACACTCTCAGACACATCTCAGTCTTAGCATCCGCGAAGTAGTCACACTGACCATTGAAGGCTCCTTCGAGCCTGCACGCAAGAAGATGAGAAACCTCCTTGCCCTTGATGGCTACTCACCGCAGGACGTTCTTCTCGAGATTCAACGCGACCTTGTGAAACGTCCTTTTGATCAGAAAATGCTCAGCAAGGTTTTAGCAAGGGTGGCTGAAATTGATTACCGTATGACACAAGGCAAGAACTCGTTCATCCACCTGGAAGCCCTTCTTGCGTCCCTACGAGCATATGTGGCGGAAATTGCCTAGCGGATTGGTTCAATATCATTTTTGAACTGAACTTTGTCCTCCAGCGCGCACAACAGATTCAGAGGAAGAGACTGTTTATCATATAAGAACTGCGCAAGAATGCTATCCTCTTTGAGAGATACCATTCCGTTCTTGACAGCTGCAGTAAGCATCTTTCGTACATCTGTGGGAGCACCATACCTGCATTTGAAAGACAGGAAGTCAACAGCATCGATAACTGACACAGGACTGCCCCTCATTCTGAAAAGGTGTGCCAAGACCAAAAGCATGTCTCTCCCGTTCACAAATTTGGCATGTGTCGACATCCTTTTAGTAGTTATTGTGAGATGTGAAACTGAGATGATGAGGCATCCCATTGGATTGATTCATGGGCATACTACAGAGCAATTACAGCATCTGCTATACAACTCCTGTCCACTCATTGGGGCGGACGTCGTTCTCGACTCAACAATAATCGGTGGCTGGTCGAACATCAATATACGTGGCGTTTCTCATGAATGTGAATTTGTTATCAAGTTGCCATGGTCAATAAGGCAATTCGCCGACAATCCATACTCACGCCTACACAACCTACTCACCTTTCTACACAAGTCCGCTATCACAACATCACCTTTAGCTGTTGGGCGGCTGAACGACAAGAATGAAACTCCGTTCATGCTTCTCAAGTACTCGAGGGGCAAAGCGCGTTCCTCCATTAGCGATTTCTCTGCAGACGAACTGCTGTCTCTCAAAGACACTCTTCACAGACTGTCACTACAGAGACCGCCTGGTCTACGACAATATAAGACGCCACTTGACTACTTGATGGAACTGCATGACAGAATTGCATATCATGAAACCCTCTCAGTCAGTCGGCCAAAAGTACCGAACCTATTGAGTGCTTTCTCGAAGCAATATGCTCGGCTTTGCCCTAGAGTCGAGACTCTTGATGAGTGGTCTGGAACAACAATGCATGGCGATCTCTGGGAGCCAAACATCCTACTTCAAGAGCGAAGAGCAATACTGCTTGACATGGAGTCTTGCTCCTATGGTGATCCAATCTTTGATTTGGCCTATCTGTTAGAAGCATCAGACAATCTGCCTCTGAAAGAACCACCGCTTCTTCTCTATGGTGATACTATTGAGCGTGTGAATCCACTGAGAGATGTTGCACTGATGTCTGTCATCAGTTGGTCATTAGACAGGCTTCTCTTCATGGACGCAGGTTTCGCTGAGCCATGTTTCAACTCTACTGCGATCAGGGCTGACATCATCGGTTATGTACGTACTAAACTCTCCCGTCTGGTTTCCACTTGAGCTAAACAAAGAAACTCTCAGGTGGCTTTTCCCACACGTTTTCATCGGCTGAAGCGATTACGTACTGATAGCCCTGCTCAGTGAGAAACAACTGACGCTTTGCTGCGAAATCCATGTCTCTAGTATCCTTCGTAACAAGCGAGTAGAATCTGGCAAAGCTGCCATCCGTCTTCGGTCGGAGGATTCTCCCCAGACGTTGTGCTTCCTCCTGCCGCGACCCGAACGTTCCTGAAACTTGGATTGCGACATTCGCATCTGGCAAGTCGATTGCGAAGTTGGCAACCTTTGATACAATGAGTATCTTCTCAACTCCCCTGCGGAAGTCGGCATAGAGTCGCTCTCTTTCTTCATTACTAGTCTTACCCGTGATCAAAGGAGCTTCAACGTCTTTGGCAATGATACCAAGCTGATCGAGATACATACCAATGACAAGGACATTGTCATTCCTGTGATGTGCAAGTATCTTCTGGATTATATCCAGCTTCTCTGGATTCTCTGCAGCAATCCTGTACTTCTTCCGGTCTTCTGCAATCGCGTATTGTCTTCTCATACTATCTGGAAGGTCCAGTCTTATCTCGTAACAGATGGCTGTGGCGATCCATCCCTGGTCTTCCAACAATTTCCAAGGCATGTCAAATCGTTTTGGTCCAATGAGGCTAAAGACATCCTCTTCCTTTCCGTCCTCTCGTACCAGCGTCGCCGTGAGACCCAACCTTCTGGTTGCCTGGATCGAGGCTGTCGCTCTGAACACAGGTGCTGGAAGTAAGTGTACTTCATCATAGATCAAGAGACCCCAATTCCTTGCCTCGAAGATCTTGAAGTGTTCGAACTCCAAATCCCGGGATCTGCGCCAGGTCAAGATTTGATATGTTGCAACTGTGACAGGACGAACCTCTTTGATATCACCAGTGTATTCGCCTATATCCTCGGGTCTGAGCGTCGTCTTATCCAAGAGTTCCTGAATCCACTGCCTTACAGCGACAACATTCGGACAGAGGATCAGTGTCGATGTCTGAAGTCTTTGCATGGCGCCAATTCCCACCATGGTCTTCCCAGCACCGCAAGGTAGGACGACAACACCGGATCCCCCTCGTTCGCCTCCTCCAGCATAGAATGTGGCCACTGAATCTTCTTGATAGGTTCTAAGCCTCCAAGGCCTACCACTAAGAGTGTTGGTGCGAAGTTCAAAGGTGAGTTGCTCGCCCTCAATGTAACCTGCTATATCTTCTACAGGATGACCAATCTCAATCAGAGCTTGTTTGACAAATCCTCTCTGTGTTTCATCTACTTTGAATGTGAGCTCATTCACTCTATCGAGTATATACTGCGTAATCTTCGTGTTTGCCCAGATCTCTTCTGCCAGATCCTGGTTCTCGCACAGAAGCAGAAGGTCGGAGCCCTCCTTGTAGAGTGAGAGTTGTCCATACCTTGACATGTAGTCGACGATTTCTCTGGAGATGTTTGCCGGAATTGGGTACTTCGCGAACTGCTCTAGGGCTGCTATGACCTCATCAGGTGTCATTCCCATAGCCGCAGCATTCCATAGACTCAGGGGAGATATCTTGTACGTGTGGACGTATTCCGGGCTTTTCACTAGTTCAGCAAAACGTGCTAGAGAGTCCCTTGCATCCGCGTAGAGAGGATTGTCTACTTCCAGCAGCACTGATTTATCTGACTGGACTATTAGCGGATTGCTTGTCTTTGCCATGACTGCTCGACTTCCAGACTTTGCTATCTGCCTGCTAGTGGTTTCGAACTAGGCAGAAATCGAAGAACAGCGAATTTCAAACGTGATAAATCCTTCCCTCTGGCCTTTGTTTTGTGTCCTGACCTGTAGTTATATTAGCAGCATGTAGGCGACAAGGTGCTTACGAGGCCGAAAACATGTCATGTACTGCCGAGACGGTAAGCTCGCAGAGTCTCTATCGCGACCCTCGGGTGCTAGTCTTGGGCATCAATGCATTGCTAGTGATGCTAGGTTTTGGCATCGTGGCCCCATCAATGGCGTACTATCTCATCGCGCTCGAGGGGGGTCTCACAGAGCCTCCGGGACCCAGCTATATTGTGCCCGCTGAAGTTGTAGCAGAATTCTCCCTAATCCTTGGAGTAATGATGGCAGCTTTCATGGGGACAAGAACGCTATTAGCAAGGTATTGGGGCGGTCTTTCCGATACCTATGGGAGAAAGCCAATAATCCTTCTAGGATTAGTAGGTTATTTTTTCCTTCTGCTTTTCTTCGGCCTGGTGCAGGATTGGATTCAAATGCTTGCAGTACGAGCATTGCAGGGCGTAGTATCTGCAATGGTCTGGCCGACTGCTCAAGCTGCATTGATGGACATCGTTGGTCCAATTAGGAGGGGTGAAGGGATGGGCATATACATGACCCTTTCAAACATTGGCTTTGTTCTTGGTCCTGGAGTTGGAGGATTACTCTACAACTATAGTCGCGACTTCCTAGCATTGCCCGTGCCCGATGTTTTCAGAGTACCATACTATGTTGGAGCTCTCATCATACTGCCCTCTGTTATTGCGACTGCGGTGGTTCTCAGAGAAACCGCGCCCCGGAAACTTGAGGCCGCCTCTCTAAGAAGAGATGAGAAACACGGCCTGACCACGGATGATGAAGAAGTGACTCCTCCCCCAACTCTTTTAGACAGCGGAAGAATGACTCCAAGAAGGCAGAAGATGATATACGTGCTTTTCTTGATGTCCGCTCTCGATGGACTCGCCATGGGTCTGGGTCAACCGGTATTACAGCTCTTTCTCATGAGTCGTATCACCACAGATATTGGCCTCATAGGACTTGTCCTCTCAGGAGCAGGAGCTGTGGGTTTCTTGGTTTCTATCCCTGCAGGACGGTATTCAGATCGCCGTGGAAGGAAGGGGCTAGCTATCTGGGGCGCAGTCGGGGCCAGAATGAGTCTTGCTGCTCTGCCTCTTGCTACCAACTTGGTACAGACAAGTGCGGTATGGATTGGGCAGAACGCCGCGATGGCTGCCTCCCAACCTGCAATGGCTGCAATCCAAGCTGATATTGTGCCATGGAACCTTCGGGGCAAGTTCTTCGGAACAATCCAAGCCTTCCTCAATGCTGGTGCCACCGTTGGACCTCTTGTGGGCGGCTCATTGTTTGCGTATTTCTCATTGACTCTCATTCCAATTGGATCATTGTTGATTGACGGTGTCGTTATTCCATTTTGGCTGGCGTCGAGCTTGGGAATGATTGGAGTCTTTCTGCTCTGGAGGTATCTTGATGAAACTAAACCAATAGAGATGGTCGGGGCAGAAGATCAAGAAGGCCCTACAGACTCCACATAGAGGCTCTCAACTCTCGCTTTGACCGGCTCTGTAGAATAAGTCACCCAAGATGTCAGAGTGAGTCGTACCCTTACCTTGGAATGTCAGAATCCGAGCATTTGATCGGTGAATCGATGACTCCTCCGGTCTTCTCGACACCAATCCCACCGACTTTTTCTACAGAGCCGCTTTGACCGCAACGCCTATATACTTCAGGAGAGGGCAAACATATTAGTTCAATGAAAACGGAGGTGTACGTGTATCAATGATTGCTACTGTTCTTATTAGAGCGGATACCTGCACCAACGTTGATGGTGTCTGAGCGACATCTACTGCTTCTGTGTGCCTTCATTCGTTTCACGCATCATGTGTGAGGATACTTTGGAGCGCAACGCATCCTGTGGGTTTCTGCTTTTCTGGTTGCCATGAGCCACTAACAAACGATGCGTGTAACTCGTCAATGAGATGAATAAGAAGCGATGCAAAAACACAGACTCGGCAACGATAATTGCCTAAATGTTCGCACTACATTGAGTGCGAACGCAGAGGAAGACACCAGTCGGATGGAGGGCACATCTAGGCACAGACGGACCTATCAGCCTAACGCCCAACAAATCAGAGAGATCTATTCTCCTTGCTATTCGAGGGTGATCTAAGTGGCTGGCGTAGTGGAGAAGCTGAATCCCAAGAAGCCCAGCGCACTCTCCGTTAAGAGGGACACTCAACGAGGTGACCAACGTGGATGGACCGTTGAGATTAAGGAACTCACTTTGAGCGAGGTCAAGGAAGACGCGATTCGTTTCGCACTGGCAACCGATGTCGCCTATCAAATAAACGCTGGAAAGGAGGCATCCATCTATGTCGCGTATCATAGAGAGCATCCGATAATTCTGAAGGCATTCAGATTCTGGCAGACCTCTCAGGCGAAGAAGTCCAAGGGATTCTTTGCTCCGGGCAGAATGCAGGTCCTAGCAGCAAAGGAATATGACCTTCTGTTGTCGTGCTTCAAGGCAGGAATGCATGTTCCCACTCCAATAGGACGTGTCGGCAACTACTTGACCCAGAGATTCATTGGCGACAACTTGGAGCCGGCTCCTCAACTCAGAGCTGTTGATCTTGAAGATCCCGAGAGCGTGCTAGATCGAATCCTAGATGATTATCTTGTGATGTATCGAGATGTCCACTATGTCCATGGAGATTTGAGCGCGTTCAACATTCTCTGGTGGAGAAACACACCTTGGATTATTGATATGCCCCAAGCTTGCTCTGTCGACCCTTGGTCTGATATGAAACAGGTCGAGAGTCTGCTTCGTCGAGATATCAGCAATGTTCTCAACTACTTCAAGAGATATGGAATATCGAGAGACCTCGATTACATTGTTCGGGTGTTCCTATCCGAATATGTTCCGGACAACCTCAGGAACTACTCAGAGGAAATTGCCTCCATAGTTGAGGAAGGTGAGATCGATGAGTAGAGTTGACAAGTTCAATCCACTGGCAAAGGGGACAGCGATAGACCAGAAGCGTGACGCTCTTCGAGGAGGCACTAGCGGCAAGGCTCTCATGCAAGAACCAAAATACGCTGCTATTCGGAGTGATGCCATCAGCTATGGGCTTGTCACAGATGTTGTATGCCCCATGAGCGCGGGGAAGGAAGCGACTATCTTCTTGGCGAAGTGGAACAGCCACCCAATAGTCCTGAAGTCTTACAGAATCTGGGCCACTCCCCACAAGTTGTCAATGGGTAAAGGGCATATTCGAGAAGCAAGCGGAAAGAAGACACGCTTTATACTCGGCCTGATAGAGGACATCGTAGTGAAGGAATACGATATCCTCCAGTCTTGTTTCAAGGCGGGTATCCGAGTACCAACTCCAATCGGAAGAGTTGCGAACTACCTCACAATGCGCTTCATAGGTGACGAAGAAACTCCAGCTCCACAACTCCGAGAAGTGCAACTAGAGAATCCCGAATCGGTACTGAATCAGGTTCTTGACCAATACCTCATCATGTATCGGGATGTGCACTATGTTCATGGTGACTTGAGTGCGTTCAATATTCTCTGGTGGAGCAACCTACCTTGGTTTATTGATGTGCCGCAGGGAGAGCCCGTCGGGGTTCATTCGGACATGAACAGAATTGAGTTGTTGCTTCGTAGAGATATAGCGAATGTCCTCAACTATTTCGAGAGCTATGGAATTGAAAGAGATTCTGAGCAGATACTCGATGTGTTTCTAAAGGCATACATCCCTGATAATTTGAGAAACTATAGAGAATTGCGAAATGAAGGCATAGATTTTCTATAGTCAGGGAGCTCTGCTACTCGGTATTACTCTCTGGAGTCTTGTCCCGATACAGCCGCGACAGACCATTGGAGCCTTGCTGCGGCGATCCGGATATTGTGCAATTTGGCCCTCATGGTCACCAGCCTCACAAAATAAGGTAGTGAGCCTCAGGTGCCTGAGGCTCTCGAATTTCAATTGCGGATGGTTGCTCGGCTTTATTTGTTATCCAAGGCGCCGAATTTCTCAGAATGCCTGAGCTTACTGTACCTTCCGCAAGACGACCCTAGATACTCCAGGGATCTTCTTCAGACTCTCTTCGAGTTCGTTGAGCGTTACAACCAGCTGATCTGGGATGAAGTAACATTCGTAGTAGCAGCGCTCACCACGTAGGCAAACTCCAGTCGTGAAGATTATGTCGCTTAGTTTGGCATCGTTGAACGCGAAGTTCAACTGCTTCAAGAAGTTTCGAGAAAGATCACTGATCTCGATCCTCAGCAAATAGATATCCTCGCTAGCGACAGGGAATAGCTTTACGACCTTGTCCTTGTGATGTAGCACCATCAATGCGGCTTTCTCCCCGATGTCAGCTACGAATTCGGCTGGAAACTCCACTGGTTTCCCAGCAGTCAATCTCAAAATAATGGCAGATGTCGCGCCTTCCTTATCCAATACCAAAGATACAACACGTCCTTCTTGGTGGTTACATCGCTTTGATGTGTTCTGTGTATATATAACTTATCTGTTGAAAGGTCATCGCAGATTTCAGTCCACTTTGGGGCTGATATTCTGCATTTTCCCCCGAAAAACGACCCCTCCACATCGATATCACGAGTCGGAATCTATAATTGGCATCAATGCAATCTGGCATCTCAGGAGTGAGAGTACTTGAATCCTCGTCTGTCCCAGCTCTTGGGTATCATTCTTGTAATCACCAGTGGTGCAATGACTCTGATAGTCTATCAGGGAGTACTTGCTGTGCCTCAGGATCTACCGATGCTCGTTGCCTCTGGATTAATCGCTTGGGGTATCTTTGCTTTGCCAGAACTAATAATTGGACTCTGGCTGACTTTAAGGGGAACTCGTGAGGCACGGATTGGCGATGTTTCAGGTGACCTCATTCCACTTGTTCAGCGAGAGGGACGAATCGGTGTTGCAGCAGCCGCACGAGAACTTGGTGCTGACCCCGAGGCTGTGGCCGATGCTGCAGAGAAGCTCTCTCGACGGCGACTCCCTCTTGTATACCTCGCCCGACAGTCTTCGGAGATAGTCAGTCCAGGCTCTGTATCATTGGAAGAGAGCCTTCTCCACCTGCTCTATGCACAGCGGAGAATGACCTTCGACCAAGTGTCCAAAGTGACGAATTCAACTGATGCGCAGATCATTGAAGCAGTCGCCAAGCTGACACAGCGTGGGAAGTTCAGAGGGACGATTGACCGCAATTCGCGCGTAATCTATACGCAGGAGGCTGTCTCACAGCTTCGAAAGGCAGTGACGTCATGTCCCAATTGCTCTGGAAAGCTAGAGGCGCCGGTCCTACCCGGTGAAGAAGAGACTTGCCCGTACTGCGGCCACATGATCACGAATAATGCAGAGTAGCCTGAACCCAGATACTCGGCAGACGTCAACGAATGACAGGTTAGATTCACATCATTCTCCATATCTCTGAACAGTTGTCCCCTCTTACAACAACATATTCGCTGAACAAGCTTGCAGAGAGGCATGAGTGATTCGGCAGTATTCGCACAAGCATCTTTGGAGAAAAGCTGATGTCTGCCTGTCTAGTTAGGGCAATCCTCCCATGCTCCTGTGAAAGCGAATCGAGGATAATCCCGCTCGCCAATCTGTTCTCATCGTAATCAGTGAAAACCTGACCAAAACCACATTTCGGATTGATATGAACCGGGCCAACATCTTTTGAGAGAGCAGTAGCTCCTGCATCTATCACAACTCTATCTGGGTAAGTGCCAATTATACTTGCTAGGACGGTGAATGCACAATCACTCACTTTACACGTGCCAAGCGCCACTTGTGTGTAGTCGAAAAATACGTAATTGCCAGGACGAATCTCAGTTATCTCTTCATCGAATGTATCAGCAACTACGACAGTAGGTGTTGATCCAATACTCACAATTTCTGGAGGGAACCCCTCTCTCCTCAAGGTCTTGGCGAACCTCGCCATCACCTCTTGCTCCTGCTGTGCAATCCTCTTTATCTCATCAACGCTCTTCGCGTTGTAGGAATGCCCTGCATGAGTCAAAATGCCCTTGAATCTTAGATTGGAGTTTTCATTGATCTTCTTCACAAGACTCACTGCAGTATTGCTGGCGGGATCTACGCCACACCGGTGAAGGCCACAGTCGACTTTCACCATGACATCTAGCTCAGTCTGAGCTACTTGGCTAGATGCTTCTAGGTCATCGACTATACGTGGATCATCGACTATGACCTTCAGAGATATTCTTGATGCAAGCTCAAGAGCCTTTGGAATCTTGTTCCTCGATATAGGGACTGCATATGTGATATCTTCAAACCCGGAATCAGCAAAGACCTCGGCTTCCCATAGAGTGGAAACAGTAATCCCCTTGGCACCCTTGTCGATCTGCATCTTGCCAATCTCTACGCACTTATGCGTCTTAATGTGCGGGCGCAGATTGACATTGTTGTCTCTGGCAATCTCTGCCATCCCATCGATATTTGTTTTGAGCCTCCTGTAGTCCAAGAGAGCAACTGGTGTCATCAGACGTGAGAATTGCTCCATTGACATTTAAGTCACCATCGTGTTTCTCAAAGGGTGGAACTAATAACTCTCACGCTGGACGTGGGAAACCATTTTAGTCTCCTCGGCTTTTCTTAAGAAACGGTGTTCTAATTGGATACGATTCCGAAAATTCTCATTCAAATGCTTGAACATGAGAGTGCTCAGGCTCGATCAGTTCTCTCTGCAGCCGAAGGTATAGATCCTCACTACGTCCCTTGCAGTAGCATAAGACCTCTAGAGGATTTGGCAAATCACCTTGCTCAAATCCCAATCATTGATTACAAGTTCTATACTACTAAGGAATTCAGTTCGTTCGAACAGGTCCATACCTTCGAGAAAGAGCTCAGGCGTTCAGCAATTGGAGACCTGCTTATAGTGTTCGATGAGGGCGTTGCGGCAATCGTAAAACATCTGAAACGTCTGTCAGATGAGAGCGTCCTGAAGAAAGACTTGAAAGCATTTTACGAACAGGGCCCTAAGAAGAGCTGGGCTCAGTGCATCCCTGAAATCACCACACATATCGCGATGCATAAAATGCAGCTCTGGATGTATCTCAAGATGGCTGGAGCTCCAGTGAGTATGTGGACCTATTATGGCATGTCCGAAAGCAAGTAGGTCTAACTAGGTTATGCCATGTTGGTCCCCTCGTATTCGACGACTTAGATTCAACCTGACTTCCGCGATCCTCTCTGCTGCTCGGCTCTTCTTCGGCCAGAACTCCCTAATCTCATCGAAGCCATGAACATCCCAATAGAGCGGGCATGCTCCGTAGCAATACGCGAAGTGTTCGCACTCCTTGCACCCCTGAGGCGTGAAATCCTTGCCTCTCCAGAACCTGCTCGCCCTATTGTACCATACCTTCTCAAATCCTTCATTCAGGAGGTTTCCAACAGGTTCGCTGAAACTTGAACACGGCAGTAGGCCGCCTTCGGCATCCACTGAGATGAGACCATCACAACACGCACAGCTCTTGGCTCCCAGTCCACTTGCGATTGGGTTGAAGAGACAGACTGGAGTAGGCGCGTACCATACGAATTGAATTCCCTTCTTGCTTGCCCTGTGCTTCACGCGTTTCACAATCTCCCCGATTTCGGAATATTTGATCTGCAACTCCTCGCGCAACAATGCGGCAGTGCCCGTGTAGATCACCATATTCATGCTGAAGTATGAGAGGTTCAATTCATCAGCCAAAAAATCGACAAGGTCCTCTAGTCTGTCAAGATTCGGACGGCAGATGGTTGAGTTGCAGTGAGTATAGATGTCTGTTTCTCGCAGGTTCTTGACTCCCTGAATCGTCTGTTCGAATGCGCCGGGAACACTGACGATATGATCGTGTGTCTTTGCATCTGGACCTTCAATTGAGACCTGTGCACTGTTCAGACCCGCTTTAACGAGCTTTTTCACAAACTCCTTGTCGCTGCATCGCCGGCCATTTGTAATTAGATTGACTCGGAGCCCTTTCGTCCTCCCATACGCGATCAACTCGAACAGATCATCGCGGAGGGTGGGCTCTCCTCCCGTGAAGGAGAGACTGGGCGCCTTAGCGTCATCTGCTATAATATCGATGACTCTCTTTACTTCCTCTGTTGTCATCTCGTTTGTTTTTCTATAGGGCGAGAACGCATAGCAGAACCTGCAGGCATTGTTGCAGCGATAGGTGAGAGCAATCTCACTCAGGACGGGGTACTTGATTTCATGCGTCCCGAATGGTACGATTTTGGCAGTCTTGTATGAGTAGATATTCTGATTTCCTGAGACCATGTTTCTCAGGTCATCTACAAATGAGGCCAGGTCATTCAGAACTACCTGTCTATCAGCGCCTAGGTCGACAAAATGGCTGACGAGCTCCTCGATGCTCTTACCCTCGAAGAGAAGCCTCAGCATCCGCATGGCTGTCTCGTTCAGGTTCATAACCTTATTCGGTCGCAGGATCAAAAGATTGTCCTCGGGCCGCGGATAGAAGTAGTCCTTGACTTCTAGTATGAACTCAGGAATCCAAGCGAGGTCCTCAATGGCGTAGTCATAGTGCGGAATCTGTTGAAACACTTCTATCTCGCTCTCGTTGAGTTCCTATCATCTTAAGCATTCGGTTCTGATGAAGTGCACGCCCAAGAATCTGAAAGGCTTAAGTATTCCCAGTCTTCTGTTAGAATCAGCGTTGTCGAGGAGTGTGTTCAATGAGCACAAATGAAATTAAGCTTCCATTTGGTAAAATCAGTCAAAAGAAGTTGATCATGCATTTCAGCGCATACGATATTGACCTCCCTATCATCGCTGCAGGCATCCGTGAGAGAATGGATGTCTTCCGCGAGCTGGGAGTAGAGTTTGCTGGGTTTGGAACCGACATCCCCGAGAGTATGTCTGAGCAGTCACCAGCTTTAGTGAAGTGTTTCTTCGAATATGTTGGTGAAGATGGAGATGCGAACCTGGTCCTCAAGCGTGTCTACCACTTAGTCTGGGGCGGAATGATTGCGATGTTCCCTGACATTGAGGAGTGGGCGACAGCCAAGGCTGACCTCTCTAATTTGACGCTTGCACAGGCTGAGATCACTAGAGCAAGGAAAGAGGATTGAAAGAATCAACACGCCTAGTGGAGAAGTTTGAGTTACAATATGGACTATCACTGCGAGGGTGAAACGTGAGGAAGAGTCTAGGAGCGATTCTCCTTGTCTTGGTGCTTGCCTTAGGACTTGCCCCGATAACAGTAGTGGCACATATTCCAGGTGCTGATCCTAATTTGGACAGTGTATATGTTGATGTCATTGTCATGCCCAATGGACGAATCAATGTCACGTACTGGATGACCTTCACCGCGGCGAGTGGAGGGCTGGGCGGATTTGATCTTAAAGGCATTGAAGAAACAACCCTTGCTGACACCGCGCGCGCATATGTAGAATGGGGAGGGAATCGCTACGACCTCATTGTCGGAGAAATCTCGAAAGGCTACACCCTTGATTGGACTCCCAGAACACCCGAAGGGCAGCAGGTACTCGTCGTATTTGGCTACTTTGGCCTTAGTCGAGTAGTTGCGCTGACAACATCACCAATCTACGGAGACCTCGGAGTTCTCAATTGGGCGCCTGTTCAATGGTCAATTGCAGTTGACTATGAGCAAGTTCAGGTGATATATCCCATTGAGCTCAATTCTTCCTGGATTGAGCCCTCTCATGGAGTGACTCCTGAGGGTTCAGAGTATGCAGGGTATATTCAAGATGAGACTCAGGGTCTCTGGAGGGATTCTTCGAAATACGGATTCGATAGCATTGACTTGCTTGCATATCCCTATGACATTGCAGCAAGCCCTCGCTTTTTTACAGTCAGTATGGCCTTCAACGGTCTAAGTGCCTATGATCACTTTAGAGTCTTCCATTACACAAATTGGACATTCTATTCTGCGCTCAATGAATCCGGAGCGCTCGGCCACACAGTTAGTCGCTATGCAGAAACGCAAGCGAACACTCAATTCGACCTGCAGCTCAATGTCTTCAATTATGGTGACTTGCTACTTGAGGATGTCACAATCCTGATGACACTCCCTGAGAATCTGACGCTTGTGTCGGGGTCAGTTTCAACCTCTGTCGGTGTTCTGACTGGTGGCGAAGTGCGGTATCAAGTCTATTCGTTGGTTCCTGCCAATGTGGCTGCTGTGCTTACAATCAACTTTCTAGTCACTTCTTCATCATTGAACTCAACTGACTGGCAATCATTCTCGGTATACATCTATGTTCAGGAGTACATTCCGCCCCTCATTCCACCTTCTTACTGGATATTCATCATAGGCGGTGCGTTTGCTTTAGGCATCGTCTACTACGGATATAGAAAAGTGACAGGATCATATGGTGCAAAGTGGGAGGTTGATGATACAACCTACACATATTCCACCCCTGAAATTGCAATACAGACGTTCGGAGAGCCAGGCGCCGTAGCTGATCTTGATCCAATCGAGTCGGCATTCTTCGTGAACACAACTCGACAAAAACTTGTATCCATGATCATGATGTCGTGCGTTCGAAAAGGTGCGATCAGGGTTCTGTCAACGGATCCCTTGAAGGTTTCTGTGACTGGCCTCCAGTTCCAAGAACTGACTTACTACGAGGAGAAGTTCATAGCCGCCATTGACGATGACGAGCTAGACCCAGGGAAAACTGATGCAATGCTCGACGAGCTCGCGGACAAAGTCCAAGAGAAGGCTTGGAAGGCTGATTTTGAAGCCACAAAGGAACACCATGATGAGATGGTCGAGGGTGCTTGGAGAGAACTGGAGGATGAGCCCACGCTCGATGGACGTACTGATTACTACTTCAATCAGCAATACCATGACCGTGGGTGGGCTTGGTACTGGCTGTACATGCACCCACGCCATGACACTGACATAGGAAGGGTCTTCAGCAGCCCCGGGACTGCAATCGCTCCGCAGCAAATTCCTGACTGGTTCTCTGATCTGTCAGAGGCAACAGGCAATGCCGTTTCAAGTGTTGGGCGAGTAGTAGGGGATGTAGCCACGACTACAGGTCAGATTATGACCAACGTGACCAACACAATAGGTAGTGTCTTGCAGAGTGTGGGCAATATCATCACTGAGCCTCTCAAGCCACTGATTGAAGGGACAAGTAGATGTGTTTCCCACGATGCCTGCCACAGTGCTTGTGTTTCCCATGACGCCTGTCATAGTGCATGTCACAGCGCTTGTCACAGTGCCTGCGTCTGTCATAGCGCCTGCCACAGCGCATGTCACAGTGCGTGTGTGTCTGGAGGCTTCAGGTAGATGCCAAGACCTCATACAACGATCTTCCATGTCAGTGATGTCCATGTTGGCGAAGTTGGAGTCACGCTCGACGATCTGAGAATGATTCTCGACCGCATTGAGAAAAAAGCAGCGAATGTGTCGTCACCCTTGCTTGTCGTAACAGGTGACCTCACAACTGAGGGTCTACGCGAGGAGTTCGAAGGGTTCTCTTCTGCGCTGGAAGGATTCTCGGTGCCCCACGTTATCATTCCCGGAAATCACGATGAGCGAAACTACGGCTCAGCAGTCTTCGAGGAGTTCTTTGGAGGTCGGTTCAAGACCTATCAGACTGAAAACATCGCAATCTACGCTGCAGACAGTGCAGAGCCTGACAACGACGCAGGGCATGTTGGCCGTGTCAAGTACAATGAAATGCGTGATTTCTTCAATAGTTCCAAAGAGAAGGTGCGGATATTTGCGCTTCATCACCACTTGGTTCCTGTACCGCACACAGGGAGAGAACAGAACGTTGTTGAGGACGCCGGTGATGTACTAGCGGTTCTTGACACTGCAAATTGCTCTATGGTTCTAAGTGGCCATCGCCATGTTCCATGGATATGGAGACTCGGCGAGATGGTCATCTGCAATACCGGAACTCTTCTTTCAAGAAGAGTGCGGGGCGCGACAACTCAACTATACAGTCGACTCGAACTAACGAAGGAAGAAGCCATCATTAGTCTATGTTACAAAGATGCTACTGAGCGAGTCTTTGCAAGAGCACCACTCAGAGCGTAATGAGGGCTTCACTCTCCTACTACAGCTGATTGAAGAACCACACAACATCCACAGAGGTCACATTTGCCAAGATGGCAGGCAAACTTACAGCTCCTCTCACTACGACTATTGAGTTGAGGGTCGATGCTCCTGCCCAATTTATCAGCACGAAGTTGCTTCCATCAGCTATGGTTATGATGTTCCCAATTCGCCCAGTGATTTCTCCTTTCACAGCGACCGCAGTGCCAAATGGTACTAGGCCATCATTGATATCATTGATACTGGTAAGTCCAAACAAGCCATCATGCCATGCGATTACGCCCACAGCGATGACAGCTATCACCACGATGCCAAGAAGAATCTTGACAGCAGACTTTCCCTTCTTCTTTGTCATATGAATCACTGTCATTGCCATTGCAGCCAGGCATAAAAAACCATCTTGAGTTGAAGGACAAACGCTAAAGAGGCGAAGGCCCTCGGCTGGTTGTTGGTAACCATGGATATACCCGCGACCTATGTAAGGCTCTGTGGTGAGGTATCCCACTTCACAAAGGAAAAAACAGGGACTAGTCTTGTTGATGCCTATTTTGGTCCAGAGACATTAGACCCTCTTAATCAGAGAAAAGAGAAATCACCAGAGGAGCTAGTCAATGAAGTCAAATCCCTCATTGATGGGATACGTGATGAGATTGACTCCCAGCTGAGAGCAGACCATTTGATTGGTGAGTGCGAGTCGATCTGTGTTGTAGTGGAATGGCTTGCGGGGAGGAAGATTCGTTATGCAGACCTAGTGCATGACATTTTTCACATTCCTATGAAGAAATTCTCTGATAGGGTCATCAGAGAGAGAATCGCGGTTCTCGACGATGTACTCAAGGGTTTTCCCGGTTCGGACCTGCGAGAACGTGTTACTCGTTTTGTCAAACGAGGCGAGATTACGGGTGCTCAGCTTCAGCATCTCATCGAAGACGAGCTTCAAGCGAAGGCAGCACAAGTTGGTGAGATGTTCAAGAAACGAATCCATTCTGTGATGGGAACAGATGTCACTGACAATGGCGTTGAATATCAGACTGTCAGGGGAGCTCCCTGGAGCGGGTACAATTGGTATCAACCCGGTTTCAAATCAATAAATCAGTTCAATCTTGATGTTACTTTCAATATTGACACACTGTATGGAGTCATCTATCACGAATACGAACACCATGTTTCAAACCTCTGGCGCGAGAAGTACTATCGGGAGTCGGGTGATCTTGAACTTTCAGTTGTGCCTCTCCACACGGGAAGGTGCGTTATCTCTGAGGGAAATGCTGATTCTGCAAGGGAGTTTCTGGGTGTTGTCGAGGATAATCCCTATGTTGAGATTGCTGAAGCTCTGAACACTCTTCGGAGGATGACGACCATCAATGCAGCTATCATGCTCAATGACAAGGGGAAGACGGTAGATGAAACTGTGGACTACATGATTGAATGTGGATTTAGGACGCCTGAGTCCGCCAGGTCTGCAATAGGCTTCATAAGTCCTAGGACATCCACTGGCGGTCAAAACTTCTGGGCTCCGTACGTCTTCACCTACTACTTTGGCAAAACGGATTTTGTGCTTCCTGTCTTTAATAAGGCTGCAGGAGAGGGCGAGCTTGCAAGGTTCTTCAAGACACTGTATCTTAATCCGTACTCCGGTTCCAGTGTGACCTGGAACCAAGCCTTTGATTGGCTGAATTAGGTCTTGAAGAAGACTATTACCGGAATCGAAGTGGAGAACTTTTTTTCCTTCACTTGAACGGGAATAGATGAAGTGTGATGGCCAACCGACCATCACGCCATGTCATCAGCTCTGACCACTTCTCTGTGCTCTGTCGTAGGCGCGATCGAGCTCTTGGGTCATTGCACTCGGGATGGCAGTCTTGCCAGTTATGTCGCCCTCTTTCCGTCTAATGAAGACGTACAGGAGCGTGACATAAACGATGTCGAAAGTTCTTAGCACGAGTGCACTTGGAATCGCTGCAAAGACCGTGAACACGATCATTATCAGCAATGTCATGAAGATGTCTCCTCCAGAATAGATCCAACCAAAGAGCCCCCCAAATGCTGCAAAGCCGATGAACATCATGAATGCCAACACACTGAATCCCCAGCGAACTGCAGTTTCCTTGATCATGACGTCGACAAAATTCTTTCGCACTAATCCAGCACTTCTCTTGATAGCTTTCGTTGCACTGAGTTCTTCTGCCACCATTGCTGGTATAGTGAAGTAGTTCACGAGCATCCAGACCCAAGCAATTATTCCTGAGGCAGCCGCTCCAGCTCCTCTAGCGAATACATTGGATGACCTTCTGGCGACGGCCGAAATGACTAGCCTGATGAGCGCTATCATGACGCTCATGATGCTCAGGATAATGAGACCTCCAACGACGCCAAGCGATGCCTTAAAGCCATCCCCAAGGCTTGGGTCCTGTCCTCGCATGTAGATGTATGTGATCGCAGAGGTTGTTGAATAGGCAAAATTGTAGAAGAATATGGTCACGAAGAGATAGACCACAATGCCTACAATATAACCCCAATCCCTTTCCAGGATGAATTCATAGTCCGGCGCCAAGACCTGCGGCATGAAGAAGACAATGATGCCTGCAAAGAGCACTGCTGAAACCAAGGTGAAGATCATGGTGAGCAGTGGCGGCACAAAGGTTCCTTTCTCATCAAGTGTGACTTGACCAGTCAATTTGATGATCTCACCCGCTCTTCGAACTCTGTCCCTAAACACTGTGAATAGAAGAATAGTGATGAGCAGTGTAAAGATGCCTGGTATCATGATAGGCAGTAGTGCGCCCAATGCTAGGGGGATTGCTCCGGTAATGACCAAGAATATGACGAGTCCCCAAGTCAAGAGATTCATAACACCTGCACCGATGTAAATGAGAGTTCCTCCCAATCGCCTTGCAGCCTTTGATGCCCCGAGAGCCAAGCCAATGCTTAGGACTACTATGGCTCCGAGCCCCACTGCTAATAGCCAGAGGTTATCAGCCAAGTAGGGTGAAATGCTCTGAATAATGGTCGTAATGTCAGTTTCGTACGCAAGCCATAGATTCCAGAGTGCGTACATACCCAACCCAATGAATGCTCCGAACACAATCAGTAGTCCGGCAATTGCACCCTTGTGACTCGGGTACTTCTTATCCTCTTGATAGTCAATAAGATCAACACTTGTCAAGTGATTGCTCCTCCTTCAAACGCGTCAACAATCTCTGTCTATTCTGACGTACCTGAATATTAACGTTGGCACTGAACAAGAAAATTGGCCATTATGACAAGCTATTTGAGAGAAAAATGACTATTCGTGTTCATGGAAGAAATTCGTTACTGCGCTGAAGGGCACATCTTCTGCAATGCTAGGAGAATCATGCTCGCAGTTGATGGCAGTGAAGGTTCATCACGAGCCGCCACCGTTGCTTTCGAAGTTGCAGAGATGACAAAGTCTAAGCTCTTCATTGTTCACGTAATTCCAACGCCTATTATCAAGCAGATTGCCCTGATGTCTGAGGCTGACGCTGAAGAGATACTAATCAGGTATAGGGTCAAAGGCGAAAAACTCCTTGAAGGTGTAAGAAAGGCATCAGCCAAGTACAAGATAGAGACTGAAGTCATATTGGACAGAGGTTCTCCTCATGATAGAATTATCCTCCTGTCAAAGGAAAAGAAGGTGGATCTCGTAGTTATCGGCTCTAGAGGTGCTACAGGCGGTGGACGCACAGGCCTGGGAAGTTCAGCTGAACGAGTAACGTTTGGAACTGATTGTCCTGTGCTTGTTGTCAAATAACCAGAATTCCGAGGCTTTTTCAGAGAATTTGTATTAGTATACGTATGGAAGAAATCATGTATAAATCGCCAGATCGGTTTTTCTGGCGAACAAAACGGATTCTTCTTCCGGTCGACGGTAGTAGTGCGGCAGCCAGAGCTGCGACCGTAGCCTATGAACTAGCTGAGATCACAAAGGGTAGGATATTTCTTCTCCATGTCGTCAATACTGGAATGGTGCAACAAATAGCAACAATGTCCGACACCGATTCTCTCGAATTACTCACACGGTACATAGTCAATGGCGAACGTCTTCTCGAAGGGTACAAGAAGGCCGCGTCTGAGTTCAAACTTGAAATCGAACCCATCCTTGAACAGGGTCTGCCCTCTGACAAGATCATCACTATTGCCAAAGAAAAGAAGGTGGATGTCATCATCATGGGCTCTCAAGGAATGACCTCTGAGTCCCGAGGCGGACTTGGGAGCGCAACAGAGCGAGTCGTCCGAAAAGCACCCTGTGCTGTTCTCGTGATTAGGTAGAAAAGGAGGGAGATGAATCCGACTCGCTCATCTCCATTGCCATCCTGATTAGGCTTCGGAGTCTGAGAATATCATAAGCTGGCTGAGCATAGGCTACTGCAATTGCCCTAGCATCTTCATCGGGAATCCCTGCTTCTCTCAGAGTCTTGTAGAATGTTCGTGCTGACTTCCTAACTTCAGCGCGGCCCTTTCGCAGTGCCCACCATGTCCTAGTTAGGAGTCTTGATCCGCCCCCTATGCCTGTGAGTACTATAGATCCGATGGCTCTTGCAGTTCCCACTATTATTCATGCTCCTCGTCAGATTCTTCATCATCGTTATCGAGGTCGACCTTGATCTTGTGTCGTTTCATCTTCATGCCTGTTTCGTGAGATGCTTCGTCACTGACCATACTCACTAATTTGCCAAAGTCTAGCGCTCCAACGAACTTCTTTGTCATGTCTAGCGCGACGTCCTGAGGGATGCCCTCTTTAATCAAGTTGTTATAGAATTTGCCAATGCCTGCAGCCAAATTGCCAGCAGAATCCGGGCTATAGACACTGTTGATTAAGCCAGAGATCAGCTTTGGTATTGATTCATTCAGAGCACCGAGCAATTCTGGAAGTACCTCTGCAACTTCTCGCAGTTCGTCAGCGTCACTAGACCTGCTCTTCTTTCTCTTCTCGTGTCCATCATTTGAGTATTCGTCACTCATATTATTGTTCACCGAGTATGATATCGAATGGTCACTCAATATAGGAATTGTGAGCAAAAGTGACCACTTTGGTAACAACAACAGCATGAAGTGATTGATACGATATGGTCGAATGAAACGGAACCCGTTGAGGTCAAAGAGCGTGTTGATTCGACCTTATTCTCAGCACTCGAACGAGAACATCCGAATTTCCAATACTGACCTAGAGTTACTTGCGTGATGTTTAAAGATAATGCAAATATTCTCGAAAATCAATATGATAATAACCCCCAACTCAGGAATCCTGGGATTGTTCTGTTTCAGATGCAAAGAAGAATATCCGATTGATGATTTCTTCGAAGGTTGTCCGAAGTGTCTTAGTGAAAACTATCCTTCGAGCTTGACTTTGCTATATGAAAATGATTCATCCAGTTATCTCCCTTATCATTTCTCTCCCGCCTCACTGCTAGGAGAAGGGAATACCCCAATTTCAAAATCAGAGAGAGTAAGTGAAGCGGTTAATATTGATGAACTCTATTTCAAATATGAATTTCAAAATCCGTCGGGTTCACACAAAGACAGAATGAGCAAATACGCAGTTGCTAGGGCAAAGGAGAGGGGCTATTCGGTAGTGGTAGGGTCGTCAAGTGGGAATGCTGCAATTTCACTAGCACTCTATGCCAATTGCTTTGACATTGGCTGCCGGATTTATAGCACTCATAACATGAGCACAGCATACCGAAATGCGCTGGAAAAACTCGGAGCTGAGTTAGTACTAACTCCCACAGAAATGGATCGTTGGGCGAGGGCAAAGGATGATACAGAAGCTGGCGCATTTTCCGTCACGAACTATACTGATCCACCAGTAGGAAGCAATCCCTTTGGGATTCAAGGGTACAAAGAAATTTCTTATGAGATCCATTCCCAGATTCCCAAAACACCAGATTATGTACTTGCACCAGCATCACGTGGTGATTTGCTGTATGGAATCTTTGAAGGATTCACTGATTTGCTTTCAATGAATGAGATCTCAAGGATACCCAAGATGGTCGCAATTGAACCGATAGATAGACTGTCCAAAGTGACAGAGGACGGACAAGACTATCGTTCGAAATTTTCTGGAGATTATTCCGAAACGTTATCGATTGGCGGTCGTACTCTCACATATCAATCCGTCTATGCATTGCAGAAATCCGGCGGATTTGCATTAACGGTATCTCCTAGACGCTCTCAAGAAGACATATCTAGATTTGGCAAGGCAGGATACTATCTAGAGTCATCCTCTGCCGTTGTCTATCAAGCATTGGAAAGAATGAGCAGGGAGAAGGATGTTTCAAATAGGACTGTTGCAGCTGTATTAACATCTCATGGATTCTCAAAATGAAACGCTCCCTGTAACGGACGCTTGCTCTCTATGATATTCGGTCTATCCATACAAATAGCCCTTAGTCTAATGCATCATATTCTCAAATGGTGTGATTCAGCTTAGGGTTCCTCTGATTCTTGCATGGTCGTTCTTGAACCTGACTTCAATAAATGAGTTCAGTTCTCCCGGTTCAGGTGTAGAATGTTTGGGTTCAACTAGGATTTTGAATTTCCAATTTCCATTATCGATTGGCTTCATCTGCATCAAACCAATGCCGAATCGTTTTGCTTCATCCAAGAGAAACTCCGCATTAGGATCACTGGTGATATAGTCATCTTCTTCTAACCATTCAAAAACCAAGTACGAGCGATGACTAATCAAATTCATAGATGCTGTTTCATAGACCGATGAAAGATGAAGGTTGTTGTATTTTCTGACTTCAATCGTAATTACCTCCAGATGATTACCAGGTACAAAATCATAATTCATAATTGTCAGAATTGAAATATCAGGTATTTTTGTTATACCAATTCTAGGATGCTGGTTCGCCGTAATCTCTGAAATATACAAATTAGGAGGAGATGGTTCATAATTGGGTTTCCATTTTCTATCGAAATACTCCTTCACTGGTTCATACAGTGAAGCTTCGTCTGAAACTCCATTTTCTGTTCCAGCGTGCCCTTCATATCCATTTTTGTCAATGACTCTGGCTGTTCTGCCGTATCTACCTCGCCCTACAACCACTGCACCATCAGAAACTAATTCTTGAAGTATTTGAGCGTATTCTTCTGGATTCATTCCAAGGGGTTCGTAGATCTTATTATTGGAAATAAAAAATCCATCTTGAGGCAATCTCGCCAGAATCTGCTGTTTCTTTGTTCCAGCTCTGCGAATAGGGCCTCCCCTACCGCGTCCAACTATGGCGACTCCACAATCCACAAGTTCTTTTTTTGCACTGCAGTATTGAACGTCAGCAAGGCCACTAGATTCCCTTAACTGACTGTCTGCAATATACTCAAGTGTTTGAGGGAGGAGTCTTTCTAATTTTTGTGCTGAATCAGATAACAACTATGCAATCCCACCTAGTTAGTATATTGGAGAATTTGTTCATATTTGAATCTTGCCTATTTCTCTTTAAGGAACTAGCTCAAACAATCGGAAATATCTGACATAGAAACACGTTCAATATTATTGATTAGATTGATTAGAGTTTCAATTTTCTCCAATGGCAAATATTTCGATGCGGCATTTTTTAGGTTTGTCACTACTTGTTTGTCTGTCAGTGTAGGAAATTCATCGCCACTAGTTTCAAAGTTCGACCCGTCAGCAGTTGAAATCTCAACGGAGCTATAGTATCCTTCATAGGACTTGTCGGTGGACACCTTGACCAATTTGGCTAGCCGTGACACATCTGCATCTTGATAATGTTCTACCGTCTGAGCAGTAACATTCCGGAATTTGAGAACAATACCTGTTGCACAGGGCAGAGATTTGAATGCCTGAGTTTTGTTTGTGTATGGTCCAAAATCAAGTATGCTTGCTTGTAAAGGCCCTTCAGTCACACGAGAACCAGCAGTGATATGCACACTTTTTACTTGATCAGCAGAGATGCTGTTTTCATTTACAAGTCCGACGACATTGTGGATGACTGGCAAAATCGAAGTTATCACTGAGTATGATTTGAGGGTAACCTCAGGAATCGTATATCTCTTTCCAAGTTCTCCGACAAGAGCAGAAACATTCTCTGGCTGAACACCACAGTATGCATTGAAGAAACCTTTGTTGCCTTCGAACGAGGTGCTGGATCCATCTGCTCCTTCTTTTGCTAGTAACGCTGATAAGACACCATTTTGAGCAGCCACTCCACTTGCATAGAGCCATTCAGATGTTCCGCTCAACCAGCATTCCATCAACCCTGAGGCCATATTAACTGAGTTGGCGATGGCATTCATCGTTTTTTCCTGATTCAGTTCAAGCACACGTGCACCAGTAGCTGCAGCTCCAAGCACTCCGAAGATAGTGGTGCCACGCCATCCTTTCGCACTTGTGAATTTCATGCACAAGTCCCCAATTTGGTTATTAATTTCATAGCCTGCAACAATGGAAGACAGAATATCGCTGCCATCAATTGATAGTTCTTCGCTCAACGAGAAGGCAACAGGGATTGTGTGAGGCCCTGGATGCAGACCTTTGTATGTGTCTTCTTGCTGGATGCTATGCATGAGGACGCAATTCGCAAAGGCTGCCCCAATCACAGATGTCTTTTTCTTATGTCCTAAGATAGTACACTTGCCACCATCCCCAAAATGATTTCCAACGATACGTAGAGCCATTCGCGATTCATATTCGTTTATGCCTGAGAAACCAGTATACAGATGATGCAAAATCAGTGTCTTTGCACATTTTTTAATGTCCTTTGGTATCTGCTTAGTGTCTAAATTCGACACAAACTCCGATAGTTCTTGAAGAATCGTCATTGTTCTAACCTCTCTCTTTCTTGATATCTTTCATTCTGAAATCAAACCACCCGTAAACCAGATGAACCTCCTAAGGCTCTTAGTATAGAACCGTAAATGGATGCTAGTGTATAATCACCAGTCACGCCCTTGATTACGGACGACCGTTTTACCTCGATAGATGCTCCTCCCCCCTTGGCTACGATATATTGTAATGCATCATTAGAATAAGGATCCGCAATGAATTTCGATTGTGTCTTGTCAAAACCTAGACAAGAAATCGCTACAACTGCATGTGCATTCACGTTACGAGGGAATAATGAACAGACGCCGCGAGCGGAGCCTTCGTAGAGAACAGTTCTTTCTTTAATATCACTCTCTGACCATTGTTCAGTAAATGAGAAGTCGATATTCCTCGGATGCTTCACTGTTAGTATTTCTACCTCCTCCAGTGTTTCCCTTGCATCATACAACCCATCCATTCCTAGGAGTGCACCGTGTGGTATATAGTATCTAGTCCCATGTCTTTCAGCCACTCTATTGATATCGGTACTCACCTTTTCGTCTGCAAGAGCGGTGGCAGAGAGTATCATCATGTCTGTTTTCTTTAGCACTTGAGGTGCATGGACTGTAACAGCTCGATAATCAGCAGCTTCAACAACTAAATCGAGAGGACATTTCACCATCTCACTGGCATCCTTCAACAGCACTGACTTTGGCAGTATCGATGTTTTTGATGAATCTGAATCGTATACCCATTCAACTTGAAATTCCTTTCTTGCTGCACTCTGTTCATAGATGAAGGTTCCAATTCTACCGAATCCGATAAGGCCAATCCGTTTTGTCAATATTATTCATCACTCCAAAATTCATGTTTTGAATAACCTCAATATTGATAAATATACATCTTCTTCCGATTCACTTTACGACCAATATATAATTCTATTTGATTTCATGGTTCTGTAGAAAAAGTCAGCGGGACTAGGGCCGCGAGGACCGTAGCCCTCATCAGGTCGCCAGCATGATGCTCACATCCGGACATTCTAGATAAGGACAAGACCTAATCCGACACATTGATGTGAATTATTCTACAGAGCCTGATTTCATATATGGTCCAATTAAAGCATGAGTAAAATCAGATATTTTTATTTTTGTGGATTAATGCTGTTTGACCACCTAATGCTATCAAGTTCTGAAGTGCATATTGCTTCATTGATTACTTCCTCTCTGATGGAGCTAGTTCAAAGTGCCCTTCATAACTCAACCAGCTCGGAGGACTGTCAGACGAATCGAAATGTTCCCTTCCGTAGAATGTGCACGCTTGCGCTTAGAGTCGCCTCACCGCCTTGTGATTCTGGAAACAAGAACGCTTGGACGTCGTAATTCACATAATCATGTTTTTTCTATGCAATAATTCTCTAGTCAATAATCATGATGGTCCAAATCAACAGTGATATTGACCGGGACTGCACGAATCTCGGCGTAATTCAGATAATAGAACTGCAAAGGTGTGTTTAATAACTTCTGGCAGTTTCTGCGACGCTAATATATAACATAATACTTATAACTGCCACTTGATTTTCGACGACGTTGAGATAAATGAAGCTCAGGAAGTATATTGTCCTCCGGTTAATTACAATGGTATGTGTCGTTTTTGTCCTGATGACATTCATATTCTTCGCAATTCATATTTTACCTGGAGATGTTGTATCATCCATGGTTGGTGAGGGAGCATCTCAGGAGTATATTGACGACCTTCGTCGAAGACTTGGACTCGACAGACCGATATATATCCAGTATATCGACTACATTTTCGGAATCTTTTCTGGGAATCTGGGTAGATCATACATTCTCGGCAGAGACATCACTGAATTGATTGTAGCACGTGCTGGTGTTACCATCCAATTAGCGGTTTTATCGGGAGTCATTTCCTCTTTCATTGGGGTTTATTTGGGGAAGTATTCTACCCAGAAAGCGGGAAAATCCCAAGATCATATTCTACGAGGAATCACTGTCTTCCTTTATGGCGTTCCAGTATATGTGCTTGGCATACTCGCTCAAGTAATATTCGGTGCATGGCTAGGCATACTCCCTGTCTTCGGGACAAAAAGCCCTTCTGTTAACCCTCCGACAATCACAGGAATGATATTGATTGACACACTTCTTGCAGGTGATCTAATGGGATTTCTCGATGCAGTTTCTCACTTCATTTTGCCGGTCGGATGTATGTCCCTTTTCTACATTGCAGTAACTCTAAGAATGACTAGATCTGAAACAATCAAATCTATGAAGAGAACCTTCTGTTTATTGGCTCAAGCCAAGGGTCTAGACAGAAAAGAAATAGTAGACAAACATGCTTTCAAAAATGCCATTCTCCCAGTTATTACGCTCATTGGATTTCAAGTCGCCCATCTTCTCACAGGATCTGTCTTGGTTGAGACGGTGTTCTCTATGAAAGGGCTTGGAGACCTCTTGTATGTCGCTGCCTCCGGAAGAGACTACATTCTACTTCAGGGAGTCATCAGCTATTATGTGATTATTACTGCAGTCATGGGGACGATAATAGATATCCTATACTACTACCTCGATCCAAGACTTAGATACTAGAGTGTGATACCATGGAACGTGTAAGGACTACCTTCAATTTTCTTAGAACTCGATATAATGAAAGTAGGGTTCAAAAACTGCCAAGAAGCGAGCGAACCGCATTCTTAATCGGTTTTTTTGGTATTTCCATAATTATTTTGCTTGGTGCTTTTGCGAGTCTGCTTGCGCCTTTTTCTCCCTATGCCATCAATACAGGTGCAGCGCTACTTCCGCCGGGTAGCTATCCCTATATCCTTGGGACCGACTCTTTGGGAAGAGATCTTCTCAGCAGAATGATGCACGGAGCTCAGACATCGCTCCTCATAGGACTATCAGCTGTTCTCTTTGCCACAGCTGTCGGTGGTACCCTGGGCGTACTTATGGGGTATTTTAGGGGAGGTGTTGACCGTTTGCTTACACTAGTAATGGATGCACTTTACTCCTTCCCTGCGTTTCTTATAGCTCTTCTAATTGTGACAACTATGGGTGGAGGCATAGTTTTCATGGCTCTTGCTGTGGGTTTTGGAATGACGCCTAGATTCTATCGGTCTCTGAGAAGCGTGTCGATAACGCTAAAAGAGGAAGAATTTGTTGAAGCAGAGTTGTCTCTTGGCGCTAGTGATTTGTATATTGTATTCAAACATGTCTATCCTCTCTGCTTTTCTGTTCTCCTAGTTATGTTCACAGTAAGCGTTGCGACTGCGATCCTGACCATAGCTGGTCTTGGATTCCTTGGCCTTGGTGTGCCTACTCCAATTCCAGAGTGGGGTACAGATCTTAACCAAGGACGACCCTATATTCTCTCAGGTATCTGGTGGACAACCATGATTCCGGCTGTCTTCATCTTCATCACTGTACTTGGATTCAACCTAATTGGAGATGGTCTGAACAAAATGCTCGGCGCGGCATTGGAGGAGATATAGAATATTGACGGAACTGCTTTCAGTCAAGAACATCCATACACACTACTTCACTCCCTCTGGTGCTGTTCGAGCTGTTGATGGTTGTGACCTGATATTGAACAAAGGTGAAACGCTTGGGCTCGCTGGGGAAACAGGTTGCGGAAAAACAACTCTTGCCATGTCAATTCTAAGACTTCTTCAGCCCCCTCATAGGGTTTTGGAGGGTTCCGTAATCTACAAGGGAACGGATCTTCTTGCTTTGTCTGAAAAGGAGTTTAAGGAATATCGATGGGATGTGATGTCGCTTGTGCCACAGGCATCCATGTATGCTTTGAATCCAATGCTTCGAATAGGCGAGCAGATGATTGAGCCTATCTTGATAAAGAAAAAGGACAATAGAGAAAATGCGAAGAAGCGCGCAAGAGACTTGCTCGAACTCGTAGGCATCGAGTCCAATCGATTAGATAACTATCCGCACGAGTTTAGTGGGGGTATGAAACAGCGGGTTCTAATCGCCATGTCTCTGATATCAAATCCTGAGATAGTCATCCTAGATGAACCAACCACAGCTCTTGATGTTGTGGTCCAACACATGATTCTAAGACTCTTCGATGATATCAAGAACAGACTCGGTCTATCTGTGATTTGGATAACTCATGACTTAGCAGTTCTCTCAGAAATATGCGATCGGATTGGAATAATGTACGCAGGTCGATTCATGGAAATTGGGAATTCACTCGATCTTATTCTTGATCCAAAACATCCATATACGAAAGGTCTTCTTTCTTCTTTTCCTACCTTAGATGATTTGAATAAGAAATTGAAATCAATACCAGGTGCTCCTCCTAACTTAATCAGTCCCCCACCAGGATGTCCGTTTCATCCACGCTGTGAATATAAAACAGATATTTGCATGAAAGAGAGACCCCCAAACGAGGAGATTACGGGAAGGGAAAATTCACGGATTGAGTGTCATCACTGGAGGGACATCAAAGTATGATTGCCGCCAATCAATCCCCACTGATTATAGAAGCTACCGGCTTGAAAAAATGGTTCTCCTTAAGGAAAGGATTAAGTATGTCCTTAGGAGTCGGTGCTGAAGAAATCCGTGTAAATGCTGTGAATGGCGTGGATCTTGATATTAGAGACGGCGAGGTATTTGGAATTGTAGGAGAAAGCGGATGTGGAAAGACTACTTTGGGTAAGATGCTCATTAGGCTTTTGGAGCCAACCGATGGTATTCTGAAGTTCAGAGGACAGGATATTACTCATCGTCCTATGAAGAAGATGAGAGATTTAAGAAAAGAGATGCAGATAGTCTACCAAGATCCCTTCTCTAGTCTTCCAGCAAGATACAAAGCTATAAAAATTCTCTCGGAGCCATTCAAGATTCACAAATTGGTGTCAAACGATGACGAGGCCAAAGAAAAGGCAACTGAATTACTAGAAAAAGTTGGGCTTGTGCCAGTTGATGTTTTCTTGGAGAAGTTACCAAATGCATTAAGTGGGGGACAACGACAGAGACTAAGTATCGCAAGATCTATAGCATTAAGACCAAAGTTCATCGTGGCTGATGAACCTGTATCCATGCTTGATCTTTCTGTTCGAGCTGGGATTCTCAATCTGATCAAAGGACTGAAAGAGGAGTATGGCCTGACTGTCTTGCTTATCACGCATGACTTGGCGAGTGCACAGTATATGTGCAACAGAATTGCCATTATGTATCTTGGGAAAATAGTGGAGCAAGGGCCAGGCTGTGAGATACTGAGGGAACCATTCCATCCATATACAATGCTGCTGAAGGCAGCATTGCCTACTCTTGATCCAAGGAAAAAGCACCATCAGAATGAACTTCCGACAACGGGAGAGGTTGCGAACCCCGTGGATATCCCAAAAGGATGTAGCTTTCATCCAAGATGCATATACGCAAAGGACATTTGTAGTGAAGAGGTGCCTGGCCTTATCGAAGTAGGGGAGAGAAAAGTTGCATGCCATGCGCTAGGCAGCTGGGTAAACCCGGAGAAGTATAATCAACAAGGGAAGAGATAGAAGTGTCAGAACCATATAAAGATAAGAAGATTCCTGACCACTGGGAATCATCACCCAAGAAACAGGTCGTTGGTGACATTATAGCTCTGTCTGGACTAAGGCTGACGAATAGAGGCACTTTGCTAATGCACCCTCGCACTCGAGCCTTTCCCAAATTCAGCATTGCAGAACTAACTGTCACCGATGAAGAGGGCATAGGACCAGGAGCTCTGGTTAATTCTGTTATGTATGTAGGATTCTTGGAGGTCACCCGGGGAGGCATAGTTGTTGATGGAGACCCTGTCAAAATACAGGGGAAGATAATCGGCACCGTGGCGGGATTCAGCGATGTGCACTGCCCTAATCATTTGAACATCATTGTCAAAGGGACTAGGGACTTTGTCACAGAGCACATAGAATCTTCTACAGACTCAACGATTGTGAAGACAAAGTTCAATGTTGAAGACATAATTACGTTCGGTAGAGAGAAGTGACATTCAGAGAGGAGTGTGGTTGTCGACTAGTAAGAAAGGAGAAATAGACTAGAAATGCAACTGAAAATGATATCATTATCAGGGACTCATTATGACATTGGTTTCCAGCATGGACAAATACTGTCTGGCACCATAAGGAACTCAGTGATTCCGTATGTCCGGAAAGAGATGATAGACAAGGGAATAACAGACGCTGAGGGCGAAAGAATCTCGAAGAAGTATGAGGTCATTTATGGAAACCTCTTTCCTGAGGTGCTTGAGGAAACCAGGGGAATTGCAGAAGGGGCGGAGATTGAATACCAGACTGCTCTGCTCCTGTTGCTGTTTTGGGAGATTCGCGATATTGCAGCTCAAGGCGCTCGTGAATGCACTTCCTTCGTTGCAGCAGGTGATGCTACAATCAAGGGCAATCCAATTGCTGCACAGAACTCTGACTGGCCTATTCAAATGCGAAACAAGAACATCGGTCAGGTCTTTCACGTTGAGGTAAAGAATCGTTACAAATTCATTGGAAGAGGCTTGGCTGGGAATCTGGGCAGAACATCTGTAATAGGTTTCAACGAGAGAGGACTTAGTTTCGTTGGATCAGGGATTCGTCAGGTTCAAGGAGGGGAATTTGGATTTCAACCCCTGAATATCACGAGAGTAGGTCTGGAACGATGCAGCACAGTAGGCGAATTCATTGATCTAGTTTGGAGTATTCCTAAGTGGTCACATGCAGGAGAAAATGTGGATGTTGTTGATGCTGAAGGAAAAATGGCTCGCATCAGCTTTTCGACTAAGCGCATAATGATAGTGCAGACAAAAGACCATTTCCTAGGGTCAGCTAACCACTACCATACTAGTGAGATGCAACACTTCGGTCCTCCAAATAGAGAAGCATATCCATCTTCCTACGCCAGGTATGATCGAATGATAGAGTTGCTTAAGGAGAACTATGGGAGAATAGATAGGGATGTCACTATGAGAATAATGAGAGATCATAGATACGGCGATGTTCCTCCAGAAGGTGAGAAGTCTATCTGCAGACACGGTGAAAACAACGAAACCATGACCAGTCTAATATCTGTTCCCAAAGACAGGGAGTTCTGGATTTATCCTGGTACTCCCTGCGGTGGGAACTATACTCGCTTCAGACTCTGAAGATTCAGTTCTTGATAACTTGGTCATTTCCAGACACGATCAAAGACTCGTAAGAGATTGCCGCCCAGCATCTTTCCAACATCCTGTTTTGAATGCCCTGCATCTAGGAGTGCCGTTCGCAGGTCCGGAACGTTAGCGATACTCTCGAATCCCTTTGGATAGTCAAATGATATTTTCTGGTCGCCTAATTTCTGGCCCTTACCCCAGATGTAGTTGTGTTTCTCTTCTGGCCAGTTCTCCATCAAATCCGGTCCGAGACCTACATGATCAACCCCGATTAAGTCTACTATATAACCCATATGTTTGACCATGTCATCAAGATTTGCTTGTGAGTCCTTCCTAAGGAACGCTGGTAGACAGTGAATTCCAATTACTCCCCCGTTCTCGCCCATGAGCTTCAGTATTTCATCATCCAAGTTGCGTGGATGATTGCATAGAGCAGCCGCATTTGAGTTGGATGCGATTATGGGCTGATTGGACAATTCTAGAACGTCTCGGGTTCCCTGTCGTGAAAGCTGAGCGATATCTATCACCATCCCCAGACGGTTCATCTCCTCAACGACAGAGACGCCAAATTCGGAAAGCCCTCCATTCGTTCTATCCATACAACTATCAGAGATTTGGTTTCTGAGATTAGCTGTCAAATTCATCAAGCGAATCCCAAGTCTGTGAAACGTGCGAAGGAGAGAAAGGTCCTCCCTTATTGGATTGCCGCCTTGGAGAGCGAGAACGATGCCAAGCTTGTTTTCCTTTCTCACACGTTCAATTTCCTTCATGCTTGTAACAATGAGAATGTCATTGCTGTTCTCATTAGCCTCCTGTATCATGTAGTCAACACCATCTAATCCTCTCTCTAGATAATCTGCATTGGATAGGATTTTCTTGATTGGGAATGTTGTGAACATCCTCGTTTCTCCGCCAACATGATCACATATGATATTAACACCGCCTTTTCGGAGAGTGGGAAGATGGTACTTCTCTAATACATGGGTTTCACCATTACTCCTCCGTTCAGAAACATCTATCAAATAGTCAGTATGTGCTAGCACAACAAGTTCATTCATTTGGACAATAGGTTTCATATTCACACCACGTTGCTTCTTTGTCTGTACTTTAGTAGTATCAAATCTGAAAACACTATATGCTGCTGAAAACATCATCTAGTTGCTGTAGAGAGAACTCCAGTTGCTCTTTGTCTATTACTAGGGGTGGGGTCATCTTAATGACATTTGAAAAATGACCGGCTCTATCGACTATAATGCCTTTCTTCAGCATTGCTGAGGCTACTTCTCTTGCCTTGTCTGGAGCAGGTGCTTTTGTCTTACGGTCCTTGACCAGCTCCATCCCGAGTAGAAGACCTTTTCCTCTAACATCTCCAATGATATCGTGCTTTGCCATCAATTCACTCATCCAGTCAAGAGCGTACTGCCCGAGTTTCTTGGAGTTCTCCATCATCTTTTCTTCATCTATTGCTTTGAGGCATGCTATAGCTGCTGCGCAACAGACGGGATTAGCTGCAAAGGTACCTGACTCATAACCATCTTCATGATCCAGAATGTCTCCCCTACCGATGACAACTGATAGACCAGCTAGTCCTCCGGCAAGTCCCTTTCCGAGAGTTATGAAATCAGGAGTAAGTCCCATCTGCTCGGACGCGAAAAAGCTGCCAGTTCTACCCAATCCTACCTGAATTTCATCGACTATCAGAGGGATTTGATTCTCAACACAGAGTTTTCGGAGAGCTGGAAAGTACTCTTTCGGTGGGATGGTTATTCCGCCCGCTGCTTGAATCGGTTCTACTAACATTGCTGCAATCTCTGCTAGACCAGAATAGGAATCGTTCATCATACTTTCAACGTACCTAAAGCACTGTAGACCACAATCAGGATATTCCATACCAAACATACATCTGTAGCAGTATGGAAAAGGCATGAAGGTCACATTCCCAGCCATCAATGGCTGATACCCCTTTTTCTTGTCCGAGCTATTAGCAGACACTGCTAAAGTTGCATGAGATAATCCATGAAATCCTCCCTGGAAGGCGATGAAATCAGTATTCTTAGTAAAGTGTTTGGCGAATTTCATCGCTGTTTCCACTGCTTCTGATCCGCCTCTTCGAAAAACAACTCTATTCAGACCAATGCCAGCTCTTTCAACGAGCATTTGCAGTAACTGCGCTCTGGGAGCATGAGGAGCTCGAGACGCTATGTGAATCATTTTCCTACATTGTTCTGTAATTGCAGCCACAACTTTTGGATGGCAATAGCCTACGTTTGCAACTGCGTATCCCGCGGAGAGGTCGATGTACTTATTTCCATCAACGTCTTCAATTACTGCTCCGTCGCCTTTGTCGTAAATCACAGGCCACTTGTCTTTAGAAGCCGCTTGAAAACCCGTGCTTTGAGGGGCTTCATACTTGAGGATTGTATCTATTATTTTCCTAGCTTCTTCGTTAGCTGGAGGTAATATCCTCTTTTTAGCTATGATTTCTCTCATGCATTAGTCCTCTCTCATACCCACTTATATAATATTCGTAAAAAAAGACGAAAAGAGGTTTAACCTACCATATATATGAAATAATACCATTATTTCTATTAGTGATAGCACTCATGCAATTAGCTAGGAACTCCCCGCAAGATTTTAATGATTATTCATTATATTCCACATTAAAAGAAGCCAGAAACGAGAACTCATTACAAATCGCTAATTGTGTTTGAGCATGATTTTTCACGAGAGGTAGAAAGGGAGAATTTATCCGGGCTGAATAGTGCTTTCACTGAATCGATATCTTGATGCAATAGATCGTCGTATTATTGAGCAAAAGCCTCGCTTTAAATATGGTCTTATCTGGCTCTTATCCCCTAAAGAGGCTTGCAATTAAGGAAACTGAACTCGTACTTCTAGAAACTAATAGATATCTCTAATTTCATACAAGTGCTTATTCAATTTGGATTTGAAATAGTTGCATTAGAGTCAGTTCTGTCTAAATCAACTATATTATTCATCTTATTTTATAAATGCATAATATTTAATAATACCTTTATAGAAGAAGAACCACATAAGCATCTTCTAAGAGGTTAAATAAGAATGACCGGAAAAAAAAACCTAGCAATTGGGGCAGTCCTGATTGCTATTATAGTTGTCTCAGGTGTGGGATATCTACTTCTTCCTCCAGCTTCAACATCGAAGACGACTCTTGTCGTAGGCATACACCTGGCAATTGGTAGATTCCTTCATCCGCTAACAGTCAACGGTGGAGACGATGCACCCGTCCTCAATGTGTTTGAAGGACTATTTCAGATACGAAATGATGTAATGGCAGTTGAGCCGCTCCTCGCTACCGACTGGGGAAACGTATCTGCAGATGGTCTAGAGTATACCTTTACATTACGTCAAGGGATACGTTTCCATGATGGGACACCATTCAATGCTTCTTGTGTAAAAGCCCACTTCGATTCAATGTTTACATATGGAGCTGGAATGACATACTACTACACTGCCACTTTGCTCAATAGCACTTATGTCATCGACGACTACACTGTCAAATTCAAATTAAACTATCCAAGCACATCTTTCACTTGGCACCTTGGCAACATAGCTGGATATATACCGAGTCCCACAGCAATAGAAACATACGGAATAGATAACATCAACGATCACCCAGTTGGAACAGGACCATTCAAGTTCGTAAGCAGAGTCCCTGACCAAGAGGTAGTTGTTGAGGCAAACAGAGACTGGTGGCAACTGAACCATGGTGAGGTAATCACGGTGGACGAAGTCATTTGGACTCAGGTTGCTGACGCAGCAACGCTAGCCATAGCTCTCCAAAATGGCGAAGTTGATCTTATGGATGGAAGATTGAACAATGAAGACTATCACCTTCTCTCAGCGAATCCCAATCTCGTACGATACGATATTAGCTCTTCGAGTTCTCGTCGCTGGCTGACATTCACCATGAATGATACAGTGTGGGATGTCTTCCCCAACAAGACCATGAGACAGGCATTCGCCTACGCCATTCCGTATGATGAGATAATCGAAGTTGGTCTTTCAGGATACGGTCAGAGACAGTATAGCTTATTGGCACCAGAACACCCGAATTATATGCCAGTCGGAGAGAAATACGAATATAACACAACTAAGGCACTTGAGCTCATTGCAGAAGGGGGATTCACTCCTCCAGTAGCGGTCACTCTTCATATCACTCCTACGCACTATGGCGTTTCCGAGGTTAACATTGCTGCTCTCATAAAAGAACGCGCTCTGCCTGCTGGATTCGATGTGAGCATTGTGCAGGAGGAATATACTTCCTTCAAGACACGGTATCAGAAAACTAGTGAACAGGAAATGTGTCTATGGTCTTGGGCGGCGAATCCAGAAATAGTATGGTTCGATATGTTTATGAGATCGAACACATGGGGTCCTGGATACTCAGAGGCTCTTGGTGGTGATATGGCAGTCCTCTACCCGTATGTTGATGACCTAATAACTGAAGCGACAGGAACCACAAACTCTACCCGATATAGTGAGATCTGCGTCGAGCTTCAGGAATTGTGGGCTGAATGGTTGCCTAACATTTGGATTTGGAGAGAAGTCACGTATCGGTTTGCTAGAAGCAATATTCAAAATCTGGTCTATGGCCCTACGTTCTACGTCTACCATCTTCACGATGTTATAAAAACCTGATAACCTGAATTCAAAGGCACTTAGCCATCTGGAAGCAAAACTGCTTCCAGATACTTTTTTTTCTTTCGTTTTTGATATTTCTTATATTCGAGTAATATTCCATTTCCAAAGCTTTCGGTGCTTATTCTAAACTAGCTGTATGAAATCGAAGAAAACACGTGAATCAACGCTAGTCTATGCTACTGTAATCAAAAACAGATTGCTCTTTAGAACTCAATATCCGCAACAATCCGCTGTAGCATTACTTAGCGAAGAACCCATACCGTGAAATATAGCTGAGTTCTTCCAGTCGGCTTTCGGTTTGCACTTTAGTGCATTCCGTGCACTACACGGAGCCACATGATTTGTCTACACAACTGCGCACATTTCAAGAACTGCTTTGGCCTTGAGGATTTTCATATTCATTGAGTACTTGTTTGGTTTTGAGCACTATGAAGCATTTGCTTACACAACATCATGATTAATCAAGAAAGCCGCTAGGCACTACATTTGGTGTACTACACTTCCTTCTTTCATGACCAATTGAACATTTCGTAGATGCTGAAGATCCAAGAAGGGTTCGCCCCTTACGACTATTAAATCCGCAATTTTCCCGACTTCGATGGTTCCTATTTTGTTCTCCATTCCCAATGCCTGTGATGCAACTCCGGTAGCTGCTGCTATGGCTTCGAGCGGTGTCATACCGCCTCTAGTCATAAGCTGAAGTTCCTCAACGAATCCATCAAAGGTCACATAAGACCAGCCTGCATCGTCTCCAGCACCAATCCTAACTCCCAAGTTTTTCAAATGCCCAAGAGTTTCGAGTTTATTTTGGAAGTAGGGCCAATACTTGCGATAGTCGTTCGAATCCTCTGCTAGGTGCGCAAAGCGGGTATAGGTTGCTCTCATAGTGAAGTGCACTATTATTCTCGAATCTGCGATTCTTTTTCCGATTTCAGGGTGGTACTTCCCATCGCGATCGCTTGGGTGCTTGAGTCCCACATGGGCTAATTCATCTATGCCTGATTCTACGGCATTCAAGACCCCCTGTCGTCCGGCAGCATGTGCCACGACTCTCCTTCCTAGGTTATGTGCCTCGTCTACAATCGCTTTAAGCTCTTCCACAGAGAATGAAGGATACATACCATCTGTCCCTGGAGTACCGCCACCAGTCGCGATAACCTTAATGAAATCCACACCTTCCCTCTGTACAAGGCCCCTTACAGCTTTTCTCAGTTCAGTTGTTCCGTCGCATTCTATAGCCATGTCCCTTCCATGACCTCCTGTTGTTGTCAAAGGTCTGCCACAAACGAACAGCCGAGGTCCACTCCATACCCCATCATCCATTGCCTTCTTGAGGTCTAAAGTTGTGCGATTGCGACCACCACAGTCTCTGATAGTTGTGACTCCAGCACGGAGTGCCGTTCTTGCATTGTTTTCCGCCTTTAGTGTCAAGATGTTGTCAGAGTCATCCCTCATATGTTCAATGAAGCGCCCGTCTGGTGTGCCCGTGAGATGCGCATGCAAATTGATCATGCCTGGGAGAATAGTCCCATCAGAAAACTCGACCTTCTGAGCGCCCTGGGGGGGGATTTCAGAAAGTCCACTGCTAACCTCTATTATCTTTCCGTTTTCGATAGTCACGATAGGATCTCTAATAGGCTTAGAGCCCGTCCCATCAAGAAGATATTTCGCCTTCAGTGCTATCAAGATTATTACCATTAATATCACAGTGATACGTGTATATAAGATAGATGGACTCAAAAATAGCATCGTGATACATATATATCCGATAATTAGGTCTAAAAAACGGAGATTTTAATAAATTGCGGATGAATCGCTTTCTCCCCCTGAACGGGAAGGTGATTGAATGTCGTTCCTGATAACCGGTGCAACTGGCCTGATTGGACATTATATAATTCGTGAGCTTCTTAATGAAGACGAGAAGAATAAAATCATTGCCTATGACCTCTATCCAAATATGGAACTAATCAAGGACATCGCCGATAGGATAACGATTGTGCGCGGCGATATTCTTGACAAGACGAAGCTCGTATCCGTAGTTGAGAAGTACAGGCCGGAATACATACTACATGGAGGAGCTCTGCGATATGATGCATGTTACGAGAATCCGACGGAATGCATCAAAATCAATTGCATTGGAACTAACAATGTCTTTGATGCCGCATTGCAGGTCAAAGCAAGAAGAGTAATCTACATGAGTAGCGGCAATATATACGGAACTGCAGATACTTATTATTGGAAGAAAGAACCTATCATCGTAGATGAAAATGATCCCTCAACATCCCTACAGCCTTATGGCGTTACTAAGTGGGTGAATGAAGCCATGGCTCATACTTACCGCATCCGACATGGACTTGACACCTTAGGATTCAGAATCACTGGCGTATGGGGCCATGGAAGGTACGGAGGGAAAGGAACAGTTGGCTTGATGAATGAGTTCATTCGAGATGTTGGTCTCGAAAAAGCCGTTGAAGTGCCCCCAACACTCATGGGAAGAGGCAACTTGACTTGGGTCTACGGGAAAAACGCAGCCAAATGGTTGGTTCAGTCCTGTTATGTTGAATCTCCCGCTCGTAGGATTTATTGCATGGGTGTTAGTCCACCATACTCATTTGGTGACGTATTGAAAATCCTAAGAAGACTTGTTCCTAATGCTAAGATTGCTTCGACTCAAGGATCATCTGATTCCGCTGAAGCGTCGAAGAATCTGGGCAAATTCGAAGGGTATGTAGATTGCGCCAGAATGTATAGGGAGCTTGGATTTAAGCAGGAGTTTGACACAGAACTAGCGATTAAGGATTTCATAAACTCCCATCGCGAGGCTGCAAGTATGCCACCAATCTAGGAATCCAGCACACCCATGATGATTATACTGTATGTGCTCAGGATTCTAGACAATACTGAAATCTGTGTAGTTCCAAATGGGTCAAGAAAACACCTGCGCGATAACTGAGTAGTATTAATCACGACACCAATTTGATTCATCTCTTGAGTGACTTCGAAATCATGATGAGTGATATAGGAATGATTTGGAATCGAATGATTATGGTGGTCGCGATTGATTTCTTTCAGTTATGAGGGCTTCAGGAAATCAGCTAGTATAGCAACATTATTGCAGTTCTCCAAGGATTTCGTTATATTCTTCAACTTCTCTGCCTTCCTTTGGGAGATTGCCTTGGTTGAAAGACTCATGAATTTTCTATCAAGCTCTGTTGAGGACATATCACGTGGGCGTTTGATATAGTCGCTTTCTATTTTCGATCCATCTTTGAGCTGAATGTCAACCTTTGCCGCCATTCGATGATCAAGCCCCATTTTGTCCAATTGCGGATCGATGTTTATATGCACTTTCTCAACCATTTTTCTAATATCTGAAGATTCTACTCTTTCCTCAGAGTACTCATCGACGCCCAATTCTCCATCGAGTAGAAAAGCAGCTGCAGCATAGTTCATGCTCATCTGAGCAGATGATATGTTATCATAGGTCTCGCCAACATTGTTTTTCAATGCGCCACTTGTTGTATTGATAATGACTGAATCAATACTTGCCGGATTGACATCGTTTTCCGCCAGCACACCTGCAATTGCATCTGCAACTGCATGAAAACTCGTACACATTGGGTACTTCTTCAGAACGAGGCCACTCATGAGATAAACAGATCCTAAATCCTTTGCAATTTGATCAATTGTCGGATCTGATGAATGTGCAGAGCAAAAACCACCTTGTTTGGATTCAAAGATATCTCGAAATCCCGTGAATCCGCGTTCTGCAAGAAAGGCTGCCATCAACCCTCCTTGAGCAGACCTCGCATTCACAAGGCGCTTAGCCATGGCTTTGAATCCGTAAGTCAGCAGACCCCCAACATAGGGCCCACAAATACCCATTGCATTGACGATTCCTTCCTTATCTAAGCCCAATGATTTCGCTGTGGCTACAGCAGCTCCAAAGGTAGAACAAATCGCGGTTCCATTCCATCCATGAAAAACAGACCAACCCAGACCACTGCGTACTCTAGCTGAGATTTCATGACCCGCTACGACTGCCGTTATCATATCTTGGCCAGTGATTGATTCTAGTTTCTCAGCAGTGGCCAGAACAGAGGTTATAACTAGAGCTCCCGGATGAATGCCAGTTGGTACATATGAGTCATCGAATTCAAAAGCGTTTACTGCGTTGGCATTAGCAAGGACTGCATTCACACAGGGCACTTTCTTGTTATGACCCCATATTGATGCTTCCTTCTTTCCACCCCATTCCTTGATCAATTCTGTGACTGTGGATACCCAAGAACACTTGGAGCCAAAGAGACCACACCCTAGCATATCAAGGATATCATCCTTTGCAGCCTGAACAAGCTGTTTCGGGATTTCGTTAAATTCCAATTCATATACCCAATCAGCAAGAATTTCACTAATTGTCGCCATTCATTTCACCTGGTCCGCACTCATTCTTCAGGAGTAACACGCCGAATTCTAAAAACGACTGGGCGAGCAGCGTCAGGGCAGGCGTGTTCAACAACGCCATCTCTAGCCCAAGGATAATCAAATCCAGTCCGCATCGGTAGGACTTTGTGCATCATCGTGGCTAATGCGCTATAGCATATAGTCCCCTCGATTCTGCCCTCCTTGAAGATTAGCTTATCACCAGGTTTGTAGTATCGACAGGGGCCTTTGCCTGCTGTATCTTCTCCTCTCAATCCGTGGACTGATTTCACTTCTGCTTCAACATCATATGTTTTATACCAAGGTTTTTCTTTTTTTGCCATTATCTTGCCTCCTGCAACTAAGGAAAAAGGCCAAAACGAAAACCGTTGGAGGCTTCCGCTGGCATTATCTTATTGAAAACCACCTCTCTCTAATATCCCCAGTTTGTAGACGCATGCAATGTGTCTTTTACACTGAGGGCATCCTCTCTCACATTCAATCAGGCTCTCTACATTTCCGCTTGTCTGTGCGCCCTTAATACTTGCGACAAGATTGTAGATTCTTTCAACCTCAGAGTCTTCACCCTCAACCACCATGGTTGTCGAACCCTCAGCACCTTGGATGCCGCCTGCAGCAATCACGACAGCTTTTACAGATGCCATGCTCATGATTGCTTCACGTTCAGTGAATACTTCTCCTACTATTGGTATTAGTCCCACAGCAGATCCGAAAGATTTGTCTATGGTTACTCTACCTGAAGCAAGGACGGCTTCGTGTATTGTGCCTGGTATTAGTTTCTCTAGTCCCACCGCAATTATCACTTTCGCGCCTTGTGACATAAACCCTGCAATCGCCTTGCCCGGGATGTGTCCGAGTGGTGCTGCGGCTAACATGGCGGCATCTCCGTCCACATCAATCGCATTTGCACTTGCAATGATTATATCTCCCTTTGCAAGATTCGCTACCACCTCATCAATATCTGCATCGATATTTCTCGATTCACGGTTCTCTATAAGGACACAATGTGGCTGTTCCTGCTTCTTTAGGGTGTTCATGGTTCCCCTTGGTGAGATTCGGCCTCCGATTCTAAGTTTATACCGTAGCAATTCCTCACATATCGCGGAAACCGTAGTTCCTCCTTTGAGAACGACTTTTCCATCTCTAAGGGCAGTCTGCACGTCATTTCTAGCGACAACAGCTTTTGCAATCACCATTTTTGCTTCAGGAACAGTAAGTGTGAGCTGCAATTTCATAATAGATGACCCCAATCCGATTAACTCACTTTCTTATCGACTCTGACAACTGTAATGATGTTATTCCCTGGATATGCAACTGGTGATGCTGGGACACCTAGAATGAAACCATCTTGTGGGGCATTAATGACTTCGAGTTCATTTCCCAGGAGATCGACGATTGTTGCTAGCTGATCTCCTGATTTGACCTCCTGATTGATCCTGCATCTCTCACCAAGAAGAAGAAGGCCACCATGTCCGCATTTGATATTTGTCCCTTTTAGAACGCCCCATTCTTTTGCTGACTTGTGCTTTCCTTCAAGCATTTTGATGTATCTCATCACATTCATGATTGCTGCGATGAATGTATCAACACTAGACGCTAGTTCATCGGGCATACGATTATTGGATCCTCCGCGCTCCAATATTACTGCTGGAATTCCTTCCACAGCACAAGAATTCAAAAGTGTATTCGGATGATGGCTCTCGTGTAGATATGGCCAATCAGGACCTATTGCTTTTCCAAGCTCAATTGACTTTGGATCATCACTAATCATTATTCGATTAAGAAGATAAAAAAGAGCACCTCCGCCATGTAGTGAAACAACGTAATTGGAACGCTTCACTATTTTTGTGAAGTATGTGTGAACGAACACCTCTGATATTGAGCCCTTTGCATTTCCTGGAAACAGTCGATTCATATCGTAGTTATATCTCTCATCGGGATTTCCACGAGTCCCTTCCTCATATGCTCTAATGTTCAGCACCGGGACACCGATTACAGTACCTGCGACATCATTTGGATCGATATTGTTCAGTAGTTTCACTATTGCCAATGTGCCTTCTGTTTCATCACCATGGCAACATGCTTCAAGAAGAAGCGTGGGTCCGGCTTTCTTGCCATTGAGAACTATCACCGGAATTCCTAGCGGAGTTCCATCCGATCGCGTCGAAACTTGCAGCCATGCAGAGTTTCTCTCTCCGCTCTTCTTCAACATCTGAGAAATATCTGTGATTATCATTATCATTTTCCCTACAATATTGAGCGTTACACAGAATATATAAAGGTGATTTTTGCCAATCATTTATTCATGACGAAGCAGTATAAATTCCACATGTATCAGAAATTGCAGCAAAATAAATCGAATATTTTCACGGATATTAAAAAGGAATTTGAGAATATTGGACTGACCAAGGAACTGAAAGGAAACATAGGTCTTGGTGGTGGTTCAGGAACCCCGCCAATGTTACCACTCGATGTATTTGACGCAATGCAGAAAGCCAGTCGAGAAGTTGTGAACCTGACTAAATATGCAGATGAAATCCGAGATATCGTGAAAGATGTCTACGGTGACGGATATGACGCTGCTGTAACATGTACGGCCGAAGCAGCATTATGGGTGTCATACGAGTCGCTGTTCACCCCGCCCCTCTCAGGAAGAGGCGAGAATTATAGGTCCGCTTACATTGCGCCCTATGAACGTCATCTTCATCATCAGGGTGGATACGGAAGACCATTTCCGCCAAAATACAAGGACTTGTTCTCCAATCGTGGCGTCACAGCAGGCGACCTTGGAGTACAAGGCAAACGGCTATCAAATCTTGACACCATCATTGTACCTCTAGAAGGAGCGAAATATGAGGTTCATGGTATAAACTACCATGCCATTCCTATTCTGACCTCTGTAGACCCGGACAAATCAATTGAAAGGATAAGATCTGTCGCTGAACGTCATTCTGATGTACTTGCAGGATTTGCTTCTCTCGGATACGATACCATCGGATATGGATATGATGTCAAAGATAAGGATGGAACACCGAGATTACAGAAATTGATAGGCAAGACATCTCAAGAGTATGATATACCATATGTATGTGATAATGCACGTGGTCTGCCTCTTGCAGGGACAGATCCAAGAAAGAATCTGTCAGACGTCATTCTGTATAGTATGGACAAAGCTGCAGGCGGTCCTACATGTGGGCTACTAATAGGCAAAGAAGACTCAATGGTTCCGATACGGAAAGCCATGGGTATTCATGGATCTCGTGAAGGAACTTCATCATCCTATGGAAAAGCAGGATATGTTACTTTCGATCCTGGGAAAGAAGCATTGTCTGGTCTGGTTGTAGCTCTGAAGAAACTTCGTGATAATCCGCGGCGTATCTTCAAGAACGTGGACACAATGAATAAGGTGGTAGCCGACGAATTCAAGAAATCGGAGCTGCTATCGCAGGATGGAGTGCATATAACGAAATCTTACAATGGCGCAGCGGTTGAGGTAAACTATGTGGATACATGGAAAGAGGATACGGCGAATATCCCGATATTCAGCATTGAGGACATGTATTCTGGTACGAATCTAATCCAGAGTGGATTGGCAAATGCAGGCATCCGCCCACCCCTTTGTTATGATGGAAACATCCCCATTGTATTGGGACAGGGTACTCTGAATGACAATGATGAGTTGATTGTTGATAGAGCCGAGGTTGCAGTGAGGGGTCTTGTCAAAACGCTTGAAGTAATATCAAGATACGCAAAGATGAATTGAAGTTAGGTGATTAATGTGGATTATGTTAACAGCATGCTAGAAGTTATCGGCAATACGAAGTTGCTGAAATTGAACCGAGTCGGTAAGGATGTCAAAGCCAATGTTTTTGTTAAGCTTGAACATCTCAATCCAAGCGGGAGCTATAAGGATAGAATGGCGCTCTCAATGGTAGAGGCGGCAGAACGAGGGGAAACTTGGAACGGTAAGAAACTCCCTCCTGGAGGTACTGTCTGCGATGCTTCGGCTGGAAACACAGCTCCAGCACTTGCATTCATATGTGCTCTGAAAGGATACACTGTCAAACTGTGTTCCTATGCTCATTTCTTACATTCAACAGATAAGAATCAGAGTGTGAGAATGAAGATTTCATCTGCCTATGGAGCAAAAATATATCCCTGTCCATTGCCGTGCGATGACGTGCTTCAAAAACTCAAAACCGACAAAGAACGCAGATATGCATCAATAATCAACGGCAAGGTTCACATGAATCAACTGGAGCGTGATGACCCGAATACTGTCTGGGTCGACCAAATCTATAATGAAGCAAACGTCAATGGCCAGTTAGCTATGGGATATGAAATCTATCGTCAATTAGAAGGAAAAATAGATGCATGGGGCGCATCCATAGGTTCAGGTGCTACATTCCTCGGTGTGGCAAGAGCACTCAAAGAAAAAGGCGTGGAACCATACACCTTTGGAGTTGTACCTGAAGGTGGAACAAGCCTAGTTGATATCAGTGCGGACATAGCAAAGAGTGTTACCATGGGTAGACCTGAGCTACGAATGAGAATAGTAAAGATGCTCGGTTTGGAAAAATGGATCACTGAAGACTCGATTGTGGAAACTATCTATAAAGCCGGATACCCCCACGAATGGTTCGAAGTGAGTCCTAATGATGCCAGAGCGATGGCGAATCGACTATGCGAAGAAGAGGGCATCTATTGTGGTATGTCCTCAGGTGCGAATGTCTACGCAGCTCTAAAAGTTGCTAAGAAAATGAAACGGGGTCAGAACGTCGTTACTGTCATTGTTGATCGACGTGACAGATACCTTGACGAGTATCCTAACGATCAGTATGTCGTCTAGATAGAATGGAGATGAATTCATGCCAATCAATCTTGAAAGAGCAAAATCCATTATGACCGAGAAGGGGCTTGATGCAATACTAGCATCATCCCCCGAGAATTTCTTCTATGCCAGTGACCTATATATTCCATTCGTCGACAGATTCCGCGGGTTTCTTAGCGGATTTGGATCCTTTGTCCTTATTCCTAGAGAGGGCAACATGATACTCTCAACAACGGCTCTTGATCAGGATTTGGCAAAGATAACATCACCCATTAAGGATCAGCGATACACACGAACGTGGGCATACTTTAGGAGAGATAAGGGAAAGGAAGTTGAGGTCTATGAGAACCCAGTCGAATCCCTGACCGAAATCTTGAAAGAAAGAGGATTAGCGAATGGTGCAATTGGCATTGAGGAAAAAACGCTTGCTATTGCTGATTTTAGGCAAATTGCCAAGAGCTTGTCAAAAGCCAATTTTGTTGATTCTTCAAAGACCTTTCTTGATATCAGATCTGTCAAAATTCCTGAAGAGATTTCCAGAATAAAGAAAGCCTGTGAGGTATCAGAGATTGCATTCGATGCCGCTTTTTCTGTGGCTCAAGAGGGTGCAACTGAGGGAGAAATCCTAGGTGCATTCCAGCGTTCGGTGCTGGACCAATGTGGCTTCATTCCCAAAGGAATATTACATCAAAACTTCACCACTGGTATTCATTCAGCAACAGTCAGAAGAGGTGAACCATTTGATCACAAATTGAAGAAGGGCGACGTAATGAGATTTGACGGTGGTTCTATATACTTGGGATACCGTTGTGACTTTGCCAGAACTCGTGTTTTGGGAAGAGCCGAAGATAAGGTAAAGAACGTCTATAATGCACTTGTTTTGGCTGAAGAGAAAATCATCAGCATGATAAAACCCGGTGCGAAATTCTCTGATTTGTTCAAAGTTGGCCTGAAGACAGTGCAGGGAAGTGGGTATCCAGAATTCGTTAGAAAGCACTTTGGTCATGGTCTTGGGCTAATTACTGAAGAAGAGCCTATCATAGGACCCACAAATGATGCGCTTATTCAAGAGGACATGGTTCTGTGTGTTGAAGTACCTTACTACTGGGTAGGGGTTGGCGGATTCAATGCAGAGGATGTTGTCAGAGTGACTTCTGATGGGACTGAGTGCTTCACGCCAAACCTGAGTAAAGAACTCGAAATGTGAGAGTGAGAGAGTTGAAGTACGAGAGCAGCTTTTTGAAACCTCGAGAAAGTGAAGACATTCCCCATCATGACAGTTCAATCATAAAGCAAACTGGAATGTCGTATGTGCTTCTCGATAATATCCACTATCCTGATGCAAATATAAGGGTCACAACTAGATACATCCGAAATGTCCCGGATAAGGCTCCTGCATATGTTGAATTACATACACATGATGTTGACCAGATTTTCATCTTTCTGAGTGACCCGGGAAATCATGATACTCTGAAAATAGAAGTTATTCTTGAAGATGAGGTCTATAATGTGGAGGCACCAGTGACAGTCTTCATTCCGAAGAACATCCCCCATACACAAAGAGTATTGAGTGGAACTGGCCGATTGGTTACGATCCTGATGAAAGGAGTCTATCCATAGTCATCAGGATCTAACCTTCATTCTGTCCATATTCCCAGATAACATAGGAGATGAGTTTTACAAATCCACCTATGCCATCAACTTTGTCAGTGCCATCGATTAACAGGTATTCGTCGCTCCCGTGACTCTCACCTCCAGCACCTACACATCCCGTAGCGAATGGAAGTTTCAATGGATCATTATTGAATAGAGATATGGGGATTGTAGCTAATGATGTAGGCCACACTTGGAATCTCGTGTTCGAAATGTTGTATGCGCGAATCAGTGCTTTAACAATCTCTTGATTGGCTCTTGTCCTACATGATTCAACACTCGCAAGCTTTGAAACTGTAATATCCGAGAAGTTATGATTATCAAGATGATGAATAATTCTATCCTGAATGGTTTCTGTTTTTTGATTTGGCACTAATCTTATGTCAATCTTTGCCGTTGCTTCTTCAGGAATGACAGCTTCCGGTCCTGTACCAGTATATCCAGCCCAAATACCGTCAATATTGATTCGGCACGTGAAGAAGAGCTGTTTTAGCAGGTCAAGAGCGTTGTCTTCCTCATTGATTAGATTCCGAACTCCTAGAGAGGATTTGTATGAGTCTACGCTGAAGTCCAATGCAAGTTCTTCAAGAAGTCCGCGAAACTCATCATCAGGTCCAACAATATCCTCCATGAATCCCTCAACAAGTACTTTATTGCTATCATCAGATACCATTGATTTTAAGGCCATAATCAATCGCCAGACTGGGTTATCCACTACAGGACGATGCATACTATGAATTTCGTGCTCTGATGGTCCTTTTTGCCATGACTTGCCAGATGCCTTCAGCTCGAGATATAAGACTCCTTTGTAACCTAGTTGGACTTTTGCAATTCCTTGAGAATTCTGAGAAGGAAATGGCATATAGAGCGAATTTGCTTTTTCAAGAAGTGGCCTATACTCCTTGATGAATCTGGGCAGCGTGGGACTGAACATCTCTTCTTCACCATCAAATACCGTAATGAGATTACAGTTGATGCTCCCTACCGCTGCCTTCACAGATTCAATAGCATTCAAAATACCAGCAATCTTGATTTTGTTATTCACACCTCGTCCGACCAGAAGCCTACCCTTTTCTGGGTGCGTAATGATTCGGCCTTCATAAGGAGGAATAGTCCATTTTTCTTCTTCCACAGGATTGCTGTCATAAGCACCGAAAAGGAGAAGGGTCTTCTCTCTATCAATCTCACTCTCGTAGAATCCATAGACAATTGGATTTCCATCTCCAGGGTAGACTCTTACATCAGTAAATCGGAGTTGAGTCATCCATTCTGCAATTAACTCTGCAGATTCCTTTGTACCATGCTGTTCAACAGATACACTTGGTTGTCTAACAAGCTTCTGTAAATCATTAAGATATTTCGCTTGTTTTTTTTCAATAAGACTGGCTATTTTCTTATATTCGTCCAAAGGAACACCAATCTAGTGTGTTTTTCTTCCTACATATTTCATTTTCGATACTAAAGATACTGCTACACTGATGCAATGACATTACTATGGGGTTTCTTTCTAATGAACAACGCACTAGCAAGTGCAGTCAAAGTCAGCAATGCTGCCAATTTGAATATGAGAGAGATATCCCATACTGTAACCAATACCCCAGCGAGAACCGCACCGATTGTCGAACCGACATCAAACATAGTTGAAAGGTACGCAGCGGCTACATTTCTTGCGGTTGTATCACATCGATCAGCAAGCATTGTCCATTCTGAAACAACTCGAAGTCCAACTCCAAACCCAAAGATTACCATCAATAGAGTCAGAAGGTAGAAATCAGATATTTCGACGAGTAGTAAATATACAAATGTAAGAAGTCCGCTTGCTGCAAGAATGCACCACTTATAGTCAACTTTGTCAACAAGTCGTCCTGCTGGAATTCTCAAAATCGCGTCAGCAAGACCCCTGGTACCAATGAGAAATGCAATGAGTGCCGGTGCAAGTAGAAGCGTATTCGCTGCATAGACAACAAAGAATGTTATATAAAAGGAGTAAGTAATTGCATAAGAGAACCTCGAGAATGTCAGAATCATAAGGTCTCTTGAGTGGAATATGTTGTTCAGTGAGGCAATCGGGCTACTTCTGTGGGCATTTACCCGAACTTGTAGTGCTTTCGCCTTTTTTATGGCTAGTAGCGGTAGTAACCCGAACAGCGGAATGACGGCGGCTGCCTGAAATAGTTCTCTGTATGACAAGAACGCCAGCAAATATGAACACAGGTATGAGCCAAGACTGTGTGATAGTCCATACGATGTAAGAAACAAGCCCATTATTTCACCAGTTTTGTCTGGCGTTGCCAGGTTCTGTGAAACTGAAATAGCCATGGGAACCAACGCGGCAATTGAAATGGCATGAAGAACCTGGATTGGATAGAAATAAAGTAGTCCTGCAATTGAGTAAAAGAATTGTGTCAAGCTTTGACCAACAGCCGCCAGCAGTATGACATATGCTGCACTGAATCGTTCTGATAATACGCCTAGTGGAATTTTCAACGCCATCAATGAAAATGATAATACACCAATTATAAGTCCCAAATCAAAGAAACTGGCTCCTATCTCTGTAAGATAGAGTGGGATGATTGGACGTGTTGTTTCAACACCTAAGAAGACAAAAACCGACGAAAAAATCAAAATATAGAGATCAATTGGATAGTGCTTCTTGTCTGTCGTTTCCATCACCCCGAGTTTTCAGTGAGCCACAATGTAGTCATGACTAAGTAGCGCTAAAAAACAAGTAAATAAACACGGCGAATTTATTATTATTCTCGACGTATTTACTTCGAAATCTGGCATTTATCGGATGATATCTGTATACCGTGCTCTACCATAGTAGGTAATATTCTTCATACGCATATTTCAGACATCTGTAGTAACGATTCAGAGAAGCGAGCTGCTTTGGGATTGTGTCGGAAATCAGGCGAGTCTGCCACTTCCTTTGTCTTGCCTCTTATCCTCTCACAAACTGCTTTCTCGGAGTCCATTCACTAGACCGGATGCAAGAGCAAAGGAATCAGCGATATCATCGGAATTCGCATTCTAGGTAGACAGGAATCAACGGATGTTGCAGAAGTCAGTCACAATGGAAGTACAAGCAGAATAACAAACTAGTCCATCAACTCTGCCCGAAGGGAAAAGCATCTGGCTCTGTTATCTTCATCTTCGATGACCTTAATAATTCCGCGACCTACGAGTTCATTGACACGCTCACGAATGATTCTTCTTGAGGCGGTCCCCCTCTCTGCTCTGACAGCAGCTGTTATCTGACTTATGTTCAGTGGCCGAGATGTGGCATCCAATGTCTGAATGATTCGCCAACTGATATCATCTTTCTTGAGGTCGCCAAATCTTGATTCAAGTCTCTCCGTCTTGGTGAATTTGGACATTAACCTGACCATTCCATCGTAGAAGTCGAACCCTTCCCTGATGACCTTGGCTGAGGTACGAACCTCTTCAATACCCGGGCCAACTCTCTCGATGAGTTCCTCCAGTCTTGCCAGTCTCATGGAGATCTCATCTAGTCGATTCTGCACCTCTTCGATCGTGAGACTCGCTGACTGACCGGAATCTGCATCATCGACGGTTTTCTTCTTGCTCAAGGGGCAGTCGCCGTTTTTGGATGACACCAGAAAGTGATAAGTCTGATGGAAACAGCCACATTTGCTGGGGAGGCGATGTGGCCAAACGAAACACAAATGGAGCAGGTCTTATATGGATGTCAAGCCATGCGGAAGCAGCTACTACACAAATCAAAGGGTTGCCAGCATGAAGCACGTGGGCAATTTCACGCTCAAGTTGGATTCAAAGAAAGAAATGCCAGTTGAAGTTCTGACTGACCAAGAGAACACAATTATCCTAATTGACTGCCATTGCTGCGAAGACTTTCTCTCAAGCCGACTGCCGGGCGGCGTTCTAATTCCAATCGCTTCAGCCCTCAAGACCTTTTTTAGGGCCAGCGAGATGCGGAATCTTGACGTTCATGTAAGTGGGTCGGTTATGCGGCGAACCTACAAAGGCCTCATCAAGAGCGACCGGCTAGAAGAGCTGACTCAACTCCTACAAGAAGCTGTTTCGAAATATGCTCGTAAGAAGAATGACTGAGCCAAAAAAGAGATAGGGGGAGGGAATAGTCCCTCCACTATAGACTACTGGTTCTTTGCTTGGAAGTCTTTCATGAACTCAGCGAGCTTTTTCACTCCTTCCAAGGACATGGCGTTGTATGTTGAGGCTCTCATGCCTCCAACGGAACGATGGCCCTTCAGACCGATCAGGTCCAATTTGGTTGCTTCATCGACGCATTTCTGCTCAAGCTCAGGTGTTGCCAACGTGAATGTGATATTCATCAAGGAGCGTGAGTCTGGTACAGCATGACCCTTGTAGAAACCCTTGGAACCATCGATCACATCATAAATCACCTTTGCTTTCGCTCGGTTGCGCTTTTCAATCTCCTTGATTCCACCGATGCCTTTCATGTACTCCAAGGCGAGCTTGGCTATGTATATAGCAAATACAGGTGGCGTGTTGTACATTACATCCTTGGCATGAGTACCGTATTTCAGCATGGTCGGTGTCTTTTCTGGCACTCGCCCGAGCAAGTCTTCTCTCACAATCACAAGTGTTACGCCAGCTGGGCCAAGATTCTTTTGAGCGCCGCCGTAAATGAGCCCGAAGTCTTTCACGTTGACTGCTCTTGCCATCAAGTCTGAGGACATATCACAAACGAGGGGAACATCCTTTGGCACCTTTGGCCAATACTGCCATTCTGTCCCGTAGATTGTGTTGTTGCTGGTAATGTGCCCAAATGCAGCCTTGTCACTAAAGCTGACATTCTTGGGGATATATGAGAATTTCTTGTCCTCCGAGGAAGCGATAACCTTGACGTTTCCGTAGAGCTCGGCCTCATTTATTGCCTTTTGTGACCATGAACCAGTGGACACATACTCCATTGGCTTGCCTGCGACTTGAAGATTGAGAGGAGCCATAAAGAATTGTGTTGATGCTCCGCCGCCTAACCAAATCACTTTATAGTCTGAAGGCACGCCCATGACCTCTCTTACAAGACCATCAACGTCGGTCATGGCCTTTTCCCATTGCTTTGAACGGTGTGATATTTCAATCACAGACATTCCAGTCCCCGCAAAATCCAAGAATTCATCCCTAGCCTTTTCAAGAACAGGAAGAGGGAGAGTTGCTGGACCTGCATAGAAATTGAATACTCTCTTTGCCATATTACTCACCTTCGCAATCTTTTCCTTTCGCTCACAGAAGCTTGTTCAACGTGAACCCAGTCCACACCTTGGGCTGGAAGAACGTACTCTTCTGAGGCATGACCTCGAAATTCCTCGAAACAGCCTCGACTTCTTGTACTCGTGTCGGGTTCATAAAGAAGACGGCTTGTGCACCTTTCTTCACGCTCTGTATTGACTCATCTACCGCATCTCCGATTCCTTTGATGTAGATGACGTACCCTTCGCCTTTCATAGTGCCCTGAGCAAGTTTCTCTTTGCCGATGCCAAGCATCTTGTCCAATATGAGGGTGTGTAAAACCGCTACGTCGAGCTTTCTCAGCTCCGGAGACTTGTCGGGGAGTAGTGAGTCCATTACTGTTCGGCTCTGCAATGTTAGGGCATAGTATTTTCCATCGTTGATGAATAGTCCAAAGGCGTTCTTGCTCTCCTTGAACCTCCTATTCATGACTTCGAACATCTTCTCCTTGGCAGCAAAAGCCTCTAGGTCGAAGTGCTCCTTGATGCCCTTGAGCAGCTTGTCCTTTGAGAAACCCTCCAAATTCTGGATGAGTCTATGCGTTGGCAATACAGCAAGACCCGGGTTTAATATGTTCACAAAGGTCATCATCCTGAACTTTGCGCTCTGAAGTTTCGGATTTTCCTTGGAGAGAGCAAGTGCAGTCTTGTACCTGTGATGCCCGTCTGCGATGATTACATACTTCTCTTTCATCAGCTTGGTGATTTCCTGCAAATCCTGCTTCTTCGTTATTCTCCAGAGCCTATGTCGTATTCCATCCACGTCAGTCACATCTCCGATTGGAGAGCTCTTCATATGTCTCTCCAAGATTGTATCCACCCTCCTCTCATGATCAGGATAGATTACGAAAATCTGTCCGAAGTTGGTCATACAGGTTCTACATAGATTGAGCCTGTCCTCGATGTCCTTTGGGAGCGTTTCTTCGTGCTGGAGAATCCCAGTAAAAGCTCCGGTAGTTGGAGCCTTCTTGGCGAACTCCTCGAGTTCAATCAATCCAATGAAACCGAATCTAGACAGCTGCTTTCCATCAATCTCAAAGTCTTGACCATAGACGTAGAATGAATCAGCATCATCCTGTTTCAAGACGCCTTGCCGAATCCATTTGTCGAGATGGTCCTTGGCCCGGGTATATTGATTACGGGCTGGCGTATCACCCTCTTCTGATTTGTTCTTGGTGATCCAAGCCATGTTGTATTCTGATAATGATTGTAGTTTGTCAATCATATCGCCCTTGATGATATCATAAGGCGGTGCTACGAGGTTTGCCAGCTTCCCCGCTTTGTTCTCATCAAATCTGTACGCTTTGAATGGCTTTACATTGACCATAGTGATTACTTCCTTGCTCTGTTCAGTGTCTGTACTGAAGGTCTGCCTGATAACGGGCCCATATCTTCTTTTTCATAAGTCTTTCTTTTCGTCTACAAGTTTATCTAGGCTCATGCATATGCTACGTGAATCCAAGCGTCAACCTTAAATGAAGGTTGAGGCCGTCAGCGAGAAATTCAGCCATCAGGGGCGAGTCAAAGGTGGAATTCTGCGAGAAATGTGGTGCATTGATGCTTCCTAAGAAAGAGGAAGGTCGAAAGCTGTCAATTCTGAAGTGCCGAGAATGTGGGTATGAGAAGTCGGTAAAGACTAATCCTGCCTACAAGGTCGAGTACAGAATAAAACACTCTCCTCGTGAGAAGATCGTTGTCGTTGAAAAAGAGTCTAATAATACTGATGAACTGTCTGAGGATGAGCGTCGTGAGCGCTGGAAGGAAGTTCTTGAGTTTTACGAGGCTGAGGGCGAAGAAGAATGACCTACTGATATCTTTAATATTGAGTTGTCGTAGTACTATGCATAGTAAGAGTAAAAACCATGAAACTATCCTGGCTTTGATTCAAGCTCATTTTCCAATCCCCGCTTTTTAGGGTTGCACACTCATTCAATGGAGGACTTAACAAAGATGGAAAGCGAACTCCACTATGATTTTCAGAGCTTTTTATTGTCGAACGGAAGCATCGCTGACAAGGCGAGACTAGTTGCTGCTGGCAATAAGATACCAGCAGGTATTCAGGACAGTGTCATAACTGACCTGAAGACCCTTCAGAATAGTGATGGTGGAATCCCCTTTGAATTCAAGCTGGGCGCCCCTAGTTCTGTCAAACTGACATCTGAACTTCTGACGCTCATCTCGAGATTCAAGGTGAAGGAAAAGAAACTTGTAGAGACGATGATGGGCTTCATCATTTCAAGACAGAAGAATGATGGAGGTTTTGCGGAGTCGCTAAAGATCGATCCATATATTGAAGACACATGGAGTGAAGTTGGAAGGGAGTGGTATCCAGTGGGCACAAGCATAACATGGTTGACAGGCAAGGCACTAGAAGCGCTTTGTTCAGCTGGATATGACGATCAGCACCGTCTGCGTCGAGCGAGGGACTTCTTGTTGTATACCCAATATGAAGACGGACATTGGCCTGATTTCAAAGGCCAAAAACTCTCTGACCCGCTTGGGACAGGCAACATACTCCTTGGTCTACAAGCCGTGGGTATCAATTCTGACAACAAGGTGTTCGAAGATGGAAGGGCTGCCCTACTTCAGCATATGAAGAATAGCATCGAAGCCAAGTCCATTTTTGATGTTGTAGATCTTACAGCGATTGGTAAACCAAAGTCCGATCTTGAAAAAGAGATTCTCAAGAGAGGGCTCGAACTAATCATTCAGACCCAAAACACCGATGGCGGATGGATCCCTCTTGGGGCGAAGAAAAGTGATCCCGAATTGAGTTCGAAATTGGTGCTCGAGTTCAAAAGGGCAAGGTCGTCACGTGACAAGGTGATGGTGGAATAGATGTGTTGGACACCCAAAGATTCCCTCATGCCAAGAGAGTCGAGGCTCAATCGGTCTGTGGTTGCTAGCAAGGTGAATCCTCGAGTCATACAACATCATGAAGGTGCAACATAGATATATTGTGGGATTCATAAATAGGGCTTGACACAAAGCCCCTCTTCTATTCCGGAGGGCTTTCGCGGATTGATTTCTCAGAATCCTTTACATGTGGTTGTGTCTCTGTGTCAACGGGACTAGATAGAACTGGATGAGTGAGTCTAATGAACCTGAAAGTACGAAGAGATGGCGAGATTGTCGAACTTCGCAAGGTTGAACTTGACACACTAAGTCCTCCTCTATTCAGAACTCTGATTGGATATAACTCTCTGAAGCGCATTGGCTACTCTATCTCATTCATTCGTCCCAAGAAGAGCTCAAGTGGCGACTTTGAACGGATTCGGTACAATTTCATTGAACGCGGAGTCATGACCAGACAGCTTGAGGGCCAGCTTGAGCCTGATATGAAAAGAGGCATTCTGAATCAGCTTCCTCGTGGCAACTTTTCAATAATTCTTCTTCTAACACAGATACCGAGGCGAGGAGTCAATATTCGTCTTGACAAATTTGAATACGAGTTTCTGGGTTGTATCCTTCTGAGGAATGAAGAAACATTAGATGTTGTCATGAATACGACTCCGACTCGTGATATCCTGCTGCCGATGTATCCAGACAGTGAAACCACACCTCTAGAGAGCTAGTGTCAAATCTCTCTTGCAAAAGGCGTTGTCTTCTTCTCAAGTTGACGCAGTTCACTCCTTTTCTTCCATGCTCTATACCCCGCAAGAGCAGCTCTCAAGCCAAGGAGTGAAATAGGTATTGCGTACCAGATGAAGAGAATCGTGAGATCATACTGAAGCATTCTTGGTCCATGGTGCTGCTTGGCGAAAGGAATTAAGGCTGTTGCATATGGCATCGTTCAACTTCATTTTTATCTAGGGATTCGATATACTGATTCGAGGAGAAAGTTGATTGTCCAAGATTTCTAGAGATGTTCCCAAGGCAATTGCAGCTTTCGGAGAGAAGCAGTTCAATGAAACTGGGGCTGCTGCTGTTGAAGTCCTCAGGGTGAAGGAAGCCGTACTGAGGAAGCACTTCCGAGAGCTCAGGGGAATTCTATACCTTGTGGCTGTCGTATCCACCGATCGAGTAAGAGTCTACTTCTTCAATGCCGCCGGTGTGATGGTCATTGGCGAGAATCTAGACCTGTCTGTCTATGACGATATAAGAAAGAGTTCAAAGCTCTTGGCGAAGTATGAGAAGCCCAGACCCCTGACCCCCGAGGAGCTTCGCATTGAGGCTACTCAAGACCTGCGCGATGCTCTAGGGAAGGCCATTCGAAGGGTGTCACGTTTGCTCTCTCTGAAGGAACCGGAATTCCCGGACATCTTTGTCACTCGGTCAGAAACTGAGAGAGGAAGCCAGACCTTCGGAATTCAGGTGACTGACGGCGGTGAACTACTGTTTGAAGAATCCATAATCGCCAAGATCTGGCATGAGGGTCTCTTGCTTCGAGTTGCATATCTATTGCACTTTGACAAGTCACAATGGAAGAGTGATTTTGCAAGTTCCGTGGGGAATAGCATAGCTTACTCTCTTCTCAAGGATGAAGCCAAGGCTGCGTGGCATAGTGAATGGAAGAAGCGGAGCAAGGGGAGTATTTGGGAGCCCATCGTCAACCACTTCAATAATCATGCTTTGACGTATTCACCGAAGGGTTATCTCTGGCTAACCTCTGTCCTGCGCGAACTGCCCACAAACATTGATTTTTCCGAATGGGTAACTTCAGTTCAGGCTGTTCACGACTCATTATCGGTTTCCCTCGGCACAGAGGAATACCACATCATAGATGGTTTCTGCAAGACCCTTGCAAATCCTCAGCAGTTGACAAAGCAGCGCTATTTGCTGGATTTGATTCATCTCTCCCCTCGGGCCCTGTGTGATCCCACATCTCTAGGATTCCAGCTTTCGCTCGAAGAGAGTGAACAAGCGGCTGGGAATCCATGGGTGTCGATTTCGTATATTGATGGTGCAACTGTGAGATCGCTCGATGTAGTTGAAGGCAGCAAGCATGTCATTGACTCGATTGAGTACTGGCTTAACTTAGAAGACATCTTCCCTTTGACTGGCGGTCCCATTTCACACGGTTTGTCTGTCGTCAGGCATGCCTTGGAGAAGGCTGGTCTCAAGGAACCAGTGAAGGCGACGTTCGAAGCCACACTAGAAATGAAGGAGAGACCACAGCTGGAGCAAAAGGAAGCTGCAGTTCTTGAGCGACTCGTGCTTGGTGAGTTGGCCATTCTATCGAACACTCTAGTAGGCTCGCCTCTGATTGTTAGAAATCTGGTAGAGAAGCGAGCCATTGTCCTTGTACCATCTTTCAGTCATCTAGGCATACAACCCGAATTCTTGATTGAGGGTCAGGCCGAGAGAGTCAAAGGACTAGCCCGCTTAGCACCAGAAGCCACGATATTCGACTCGGGAGATCGCGCCAACGCGATTCTATCTGCCCCGACAAGTTGGAGGGCTAATCTCGTTGAGTCTATCGCAAGGGAGAAAGTGTCACTCTGGCCAATCCTCTCGGCGAAATCATCACGACGACTCATTCGTGATGAGGTATCATTCCCCACTGGTGATGGTCCTCATGCTTGGACGGCGGACTCTACCTGATGATTGCGATGATGGTCCCTATCGCCCTTGTATTCTCTTCCCTTAGAACGATTCTGTCATCGACTCCGACTGCCTCTGGTGTCACCATGAATCTCAGCCGGACTCTTGCGAAGTCTCCCACAGACAAATAATCGGCATCGTATATCCTATCGAGAACGACTGTCTGCTGGATTGTGTGACACTGCAATACGGGTGTGTAGCCCACAGCGATTCTTGTCGGATGTCTTGTGACCACTATGTTGGCTTCAAATTCCCAGCAGCTCTGAACCTGTTCTTCAGGATCAGTTATCATCTGTCCTCGTCGAATCGAATGTTTGGCGACATCTTTGATGTCGAATCCAAAGAGATCGCCGGCTCTTGCAGCATTGATTCGTTTCTTGAACATCTCGATACTGAATAGTCTGCCTTCCTGAAACTGATTGTTCTTTTCGGGACCGACCTTTACAGTCTGTCCTGTCTTGAAGATTCCCGATTTTACGGTGCCCGTCACAACGACATTAGTTCCTTTGATCCCTCGGTACACTTTGTCAATGTAGGCACACGCGGTATCCGTAGGACTGGCATACTTTGTATTAGAAGGAACACTTCTGAGAAGATCTGTGAGCAGCGCTATTGATGTGGAATCCAGTGCAGAAAAAGGAACGACTGGTACAATCACTCCGTGCTGAATCTCTTTTGCGAGGAGCGGTATCTCGTCCGGAGACCGGAGTGTCAGAGGTATCTTACCAATGTCCTTGAGGCTTGACCTCAGGATGTTGTATACGAGCTCAAAATCCTCAGCACGTGTCTTGTCTATCTTGGATATTACAACAAAGAATGGAGCCTGCTGGCTGGACATGAGGATCAGATGTTCTCTTGTGATCTCATCCAGTCTGGGGATTCTCGTGCGGTCTTCCTCTTGGCGTATCAGGCGTGCCTCTTCGGGCCCCGGGACGAGGATGAGGCCGTATTGAGCATCAGCACTCAGAATGCTTCTTATCATGGTCTTACTGAATTCTCGATGACCCGGCGCGTCGAAGAATGTCACTATCTTCGTAGACTGGTCAAGAATCCTGGCAGACTCCTCCTTGTTGAGAGGATTCACAGGATGAATTGGACATCCTTTCTCATCGAATCCTAGAAATGAAAGGTGAATATCTGCTGTCTGCCCTCGCGTAATCTCCTGTGGGTGTGTGAGTAGAAATGACCTGGATCTTCCCTTTCCGTCATCCGGTTTTCCAGTAACAAGTGCTCCGACCAGACTGGACTTTCCTGAGTTCACCCTTCCTGCTATATTCACAGAGCATGTTTCCTTGATCTCAGGTGCTGCCAGTTTCTTCAACAGGTAGATTCCCACAAGTCCCTTTGGGGTCTCTACTTGCTCCTCTTCCACTATCTCCACTGCTGCTTCTTCACAGAGATCCTTCAATACCTCCTCAGCAATCTTGAGAGCAGGCGCAGAGATACCAAAGATCTTCCACTCCTTTCCTGCAATATCATCAATCCCCAGGAGGAAGAGACCTTCAAATGGATTCTCACATGTCAAGTACTTTATTCTAGTGACGAGCTTCTCTCGTCTGTCTTTCTTAAGGTCCGCTTTTGTTAGTCTTCTCTTGAATTCGGTATGATGGTCCTCCCCACTCTTGAGTATTTGCAGAATATCATCATGAGATGTCATCAAGCGCTCTCCGATACATGCAATTGGTTCTATCAATGAGTTATAAGTACTACCGCACTATCTTTTGTTGTAGGCTCACAACGCTTTCAGCGTAGATAGCAATCTTATTAGAGGTTTCCAATTTAGCAGGAATCACAATCTTGACGAATGGAGTTGCGATTTCATTGTTTGATATATTGGAATCTGCTGCTGAAAAGGGACGTGACCTAGGTGCCACCTATGTTGAGCTGCGTGGAGAATCCGGCTTCATTGAATACATCCAGATGGATGATTCTCGTATCGCGGCTCTGACTCAGCGTCTTGAACGCGGAGTGGCTGTAAGAGCGCTGGTAGATGGGGCCTGGGGTTTCGTGTCTACGGGCAACCTCGACTTGCTTGACAAAGCCGTTTCGAATGCCATCGGAATGGCAAAGGCGGCAGCCCGCACTAGGAGAGAGCCGATTGAACAAGCCGAAGTCAAGGTATACGAAGACGTGATTAAGGAAAAACCGAAGCGGGATCCACTTCATGTGCCCATCGAAGAGAAGATTGGATACATGAATGACACGACAAAGGTGATACGAGACTATGACTCACGAATCACTGCTGTCACTGTCAAGATTCGAACTGCTTCAGGTCAGAAGTACCTTGTGACTTCTGAGGGGACTAGAATTCAAGCTCCCTCTCTTCTTGTCTGGACATACCCATGGGTCAGCGGCAAAGACGGCATACGTCTAAGTGCGGCGCGATACGAAGATGCTTCGACACATCAAGGCTGGGAGTTCCTTGAGAATATTGCTACTCCTGAGGTCATTGGTACTGCAGTAGCCAAACGTGTGAAGCAACAACTTGATGGTGTCGCTGCCAAGAGTGGAGCCTTTCCATGTGTATGTGGTCCTCGCGTGATAGGTACTCTTGCGCATGAGGCGTTGGGCCATCTGGCAGAAGCTGATCTGACAGTGAACAGCTCATTTGCAGGCAAGCTTGGGGAAGTTGTAGCATCTGAGGGCGTAAGTATGACCGATAATGGCAAGAATCGAGGTCAGACTGGCGTGTCAAAATACGATGATGAAGGCGTGCGTGCCAGTCGTGTCGAGATAATCAAAGACTCCGTTCTTACAGAGCTAATGACAAATAGAGAATATGCAGCCAAAATCGGTCGAAGGACAACAGGCAATGCTCGTGCCGAGAGCTACCTGTATCCCCCCATAATCAGGATGCGAAGCACGTATTTCGAACTTGGTGAGCATTCGCAGGAAGAGGTCTTTGAGGGCATCAAGTTTGGATACTACTGTTCTGACTTTAGAGGCGGGCAGGCCCAGACGAATGCGAGTTTCCAGGTAGGGATTCAGGAAGCATATGAGATAGTGAATGGAGAAGTCGGACGTCCAGTGACAGATCTCTCAATATCAGGTATCGCAACAGACTCTCTATTCAAGATTGAAGCGATTTCGAAGGAACCCTTCGCATACGAGGTTGGCAGATGTGGAAAGGGACAAGAAGCTTTTGTTTCCTCTGGAGGTCCTGACATTCGATTCGGCGCTGGAGGAATCACTTTTGGAGGCAAGAGCTAGGAGGCATCAATGATGACAAAAGAAAAAGAACTTCTAGGACTCTGCAGCTATGCAGTATCGACCGGAGTAAAGTTGGGAGCCACCGCAGTCGAGTCTCTTGCTCAGTCGCAAAACGAATTGGAAACAAACATTGAGCTCTCTCAGATCAATAGTGTAAATCAGAGAACTGGAACTGACATGGCAATTCGTCTGTTCATCGGGAAGCGAATGGGTTCGGCCTTCACAAACATACCTTCGAAGGAGAGTGTGAAGGATGCTGTTCAGCTGGCGCTAGCGGCAGCTAGGGTGACAACGGAAGATGAAGACTGGATCTCTTTCCCGCAACCGCAGAAGTATCCCACAATCGAAGGTCTTTGGCATGATGATGTGGTCAAGACCAAGCCAGGCAAAATCGTAGATCTGACTGGCAGGTTGATAGCTGCTGCCACTGCAAGCGAATCCGGCCTTGTTGTCATAGCCGGCGGTTCTGGTACTGCATCCTTTACAAGCGCATACGCTAACAGCAACGGTGTCAAATGTGCTGAGAGTGGAACCGTGGCATACTTGGCTGAAGCTGCCATAGCCCAGATTGAATCTGGAGCCACTCCCTTGGTACAAGCATATGATGTCCGAAGAGACCTCTCTCTCGACCTGGAAGGCACAGTAAAGACAGTAGCCGAAAAGATTCGGATCTGCAAAACAAAAGCAAAGGGAAAGACCGGTAAATACCCCGTTGTCTTTCATCCTGGTGCGTATTCACAGCTCTTGAATTATACCCTGATGGAAAGTGTCCGCGGCGACAATGTTGCCCGGGGTAAGTCCAAAATCGCGGACAAGATTGGTGATGTAATTGCATCCCATCTCTTCACGCTTATCGACGATGGTTTGATACCTGGCGGCGCAGCGACATCTATTGCTGATGATGAGGGTGTGCCTCGGCAGAGAACGCCAATTATCGAGAAGGGTATTCTCCGTTCATTCCTCTGGGATACGTACTGGGCCAATAAGATGGGCGTGCAAAGCACTGGCAATGCGAAGCGGGGTATGCGACAAGGTCTCGTAGAAATCGGAAAGACTACGCTAGTAATCACACCAGGAACACGAGATATCGAAGAAATCATTGCGGGCCTGGACTATGGTTACTATGTCCTTGATGTTCAGGGTGCTCACAGCTCGAATCCTGAATCTGGCGATTTCAGCATCGTTGGAAATCCTGCGTTCCTCATTGAGAATGGCAAATTCACTGGCGCTGTTGATGGTCTCATGGTATCCGGCAGCATATTCGAAGTTCTCAAGAAGATAGTTGAGGTTGCAGAGAAGCCTATCAAATTGACCTCTTGGATAGCGCCTGAGTTTGTCGTCAGCAGTGTCGATATTACTGCCAAAGAATGAGTCAAAGACATGCGAAGATCCCCCGTCTGTTCATACTCTCCCATAGCGCCAAGGACAAAAGCATATCAGTCACAGACTGGGAGCAGGAAAGACAACCATCCTCGAGGAACACCGATGTATCGAAGCCACCTCATAGTTGCCATACTCATAGTATCAATCCTACCTTTATCCGGAAACTCAGTAGTGCAGCACAGTACGTACTATAGTCCTATCGCGGATGGCTACCTGATTGAGGCAAGGCTCCAGATGGAGATTGCTACGGCACAAGAGAGTGGCGCGAGCGCAATCCTTGAGTTCAGGAAGCCTCTCTCATCGATGGAGGTTGCACAAGCAGAGTCGCTCGGGCTTGAGTTTGCAAGGCGCGGATCCACAGTGATCAATGTTGGTCGCATCTATTCAGCCAGAGTCACCTCGATTGACGTCCTAGAGCGTCTCTCCCCTCTCGGACTTGTCCGGGCTACTTCTGGCACAAAACAGTATGTTCCATCCCTTCAAAGCTCTGTATCGGAGATTCACGCTGATGATGTGTGGAATAACCTGCAGACTGATGGTCAGACTGTGAATGGCTCTGGCGTCACTGTGGCAGTAATAGATACTGGAGCAATGTGGACACATCCGTCCTTTTGGCGGCAGTATCCTGACCAGTTTGACTTCCTCCTATCAGGACCCGATTACTTTATCGACCTTAATAACGATTCAGTTGCTGGCCCAGGCGAAGGTCCAATTCGAACTGTCAACTCGCAGTCAGGACCTATGATAAGTTATGCATTGGATTACATGTATGCCAATAATGACGGTGCAACTGGTTTCAACTACGCAGCTGGGGACAGATGGATTGGAGGGATTGATGCGAACTTAGATAGTTCAATCGACCTATCCTCTGAGAAAGCAGTGATTCTGAACATTTCAAAGGTTACCTTGTTCTATGATCAGGAGGAATCACTTGTCTATGCACGTGGAGTCAATCTGACTCTAGCTCCCGCTTTGGGAGACACGAACGGTCACGGCACGCATGTTGCATCAACAATTGCGGGGGGTCAGCCCGGTCTTACATCCTATGTGGGCGTAGCTCCTGGAGCTGACCTGATTATCGTTCGCAGCCCTCTCCAGTCAGCAGACATCATCGATGGGATTAGTTTTGCAGTAGAGAACGGCGCAGACATCATTAACATGTCATTCTCCTCGTATCTCGGTTTTCTTGACGGAACTGATCCTGAAGATCTTGCAATCACAGAGGCCTTTCTCAGTCATGGGGTCTTGTCAACGGCAGCGGCGGGCAATCTGGCCACCCACGATAAACATGCACGTATCAGCGTATCCTCCGGTTCGTACAATACTGTCGGTCTGGATGTCTACAGTGAACCTGATTTTTCTTTCTTGAGTCTACTATGGCAGTCTATAGATCGCGATGAGCATGTGATCTTGAGTTACTCCTCGAGTGAACCGATTGATCTTGGGAAGTACTCAGACATAGCAGGACGTTCTTTCTTCCTGGACACGGAGAATCTCTCTGCATATGTGTTCTGCGAGATCAGTCCACGCGGGATGAATAACATCATCATCCAAGTTTCGACCGCTGAACATGATTGGCTTGATGGACATTGGACTATCCGAGTCGAAAACCCCGAAGGAGATACAGTCTATGTTGATGGCTATGCATGGGATGGCGACTGGGGAACTTCCTACATGACCTTCAGTGACCATATTGAAGATTTGCAGACTATCAGTGGCCCTGCCACTTCAGACTTTGCCATTGCTGTGGCATCATTTGATGAGGGCTCTGGAAGTATAAGTTCTTCATCAAGCAGAGGACCCCGCATTGATGGTGCACCTAAGCCAGACATTTCAGCTCCTGGCGTGGGAATAACCGCCGCAAGTAATAGTGTATCTTCACTCTGGATTTCAAAGGGAGGTACTAGCATGGCTTCTCCGCATATTGCTGGAGTCCTTGCTTTGATTCGTCAGGCTGAAGGTACGTCAAGCAAATGGACCGACTACACTGCCTTAGTCAATGGTGCTGGAGGCAGATTGTCACACTATGAACGGCCCTCCGTGTATTGGGGCCATGGACTCTGCGACGCGGCTTTCTCCGTCATGCACGTTCTCAATGAAACCCTTGAGAGTGGCTCTTCACAATCAGATTGGGCACTCGTTGAGGATTTGGTGAGCGACCCTGTGGATTCAGCAATTTCGGGAGAGCTGGACATTCTCTCGGTCAAGGTAATGCAACAAATCAGGTCTATAGGCTTTGCAGCAACGACAAGGTCTGCCAGTGATTTCAGTGGGACTGATATGCTGAGTATAGAGTGGGACTCTGACTCAAATGTATCTACTGGAGTCAATGGAGCAAATGTACTGTTCAACTTGACTGGAAACACGCTATCTATCTTTGAGTGGTCCGGGTCATCATATGAATCATCAGCACTACTTGGTTCGTGGTGGCAGGATGGAGTAATGACCGCGATGAGGATCGAGGGTCTCCAAGATGTGGAGCGGGGAAGCATCATCTGTGCCACTCACAATTCAGCAAAATCCTACCTTGACCAGACTGGAGTCGGAGTCCTTTCTGACCAATGGCGTCCACTGATTGACAGCCTATTGATGACACCTGTTGACACTTCTCTCTCTGTCGTGATAAAGGCTGATGACCGAGACTCGTCGGTGGACATGATGACCATTGGCGTAAGTGTCGTAGACGGTTCATATGAGGTGCTCCAATCCTCGATCGTGAATGGAAATGTATCTATCGAACTAGTCATAGAGTCCGATACTCTCGTGACACCGTACATCAACAGCCTCCTCTTCAATCTAACATCCGAATCAGAATCACTCTTCTCACCACTAGTCATGCTCTCAGGGTCGGCTGGCGGATTCATGAGAATCACGAGCGCATCATTGGATACCTCAATAGTCCGTGTCGGCCTTCTCCATAATGAGCAGATATCCGGTCAATTCACGCTAGAAGGATTTGCGCTCGCAACTGATGTCTTGATAGGCTTCCGTTATTCCTCTGGTCTGTGGTTTAATTTCACGCTTCCAGGTATCGAGGGTCTCTATGAGTTTCTCATTACTCCCGCAGGGTTTCCTGCAGGTAATTATGATGTCTATGCTATCGCCAGAGGTGCTGCAGCGTATACGACCGAGCTGAACTTCGCTACACTGTCGATCATTGAGGATAATACAGCAATCATTATGGGAATCGGACTGGTGGTTATTGCCATTGCAGTTATCTTGGTCATGAGAAAAATGAGAGATAGAAGAGGTTTTGAATCATGAGAGTAGTAATAGTTGGCTACGGTCCTGGTGGAGCAGCTGCAGCAATTGCAGCAAGGATGTTCGATCCCGAAGCCGACGTAAGAATCCTGACTGAGGAGGTTATTGACGCCCACAAGAAACCAGGTGCCTCGCTTGCTTTGGAGTTCCCAGATACAAAGGATCTATCAATCAACGACTGGTCCATAAGCTCACTTGAAAAGAAACGCATCGATGTTGTCACTGGTACGAGCGTCATTGGCGGAAATCCGAAGTCAAGAACGCTCAAGGCAAAGAACGAGCAGGGCAAATCGACAGTGAAGTATGATTGTCTCATCTTAGCCACTGGAGGCATTCCGAATGTCCCAGAGATACCAGGAACTAATCTGCTTGGCATATTCACGATTCAGAACATGGCTGACACAAGCGAGATTGGCAGACAACTCTCACAAATGAACAAGGTTGTCATTGTCGGTGCTGGATTCAGTGGTCTTGAAGCTGCAGAGAGACTGATTGCTCTTGGCAAAGATGTGCACATGATTGTCCGTTCACGTCTCATGAGAAGGCAACTGGAGGATTCGATGAGTGATGAACTCCAATCAAGGCTGCCCGAGAGCCTCAGGATGCACTTTGGTAATTCTCCAACAGCGGTTTGCGGCGACAAACGCGTTCAGGGTATTCTTCTTGGAGACGAACAGATTGATGCGGATGCTGTTCTTTTCATGACTGGCGTCAGACCCAATACAGCTCTTGCTCAACAACTTGGTACCAATATTGGTAGTCTTGGCGGAATTCTCGTTGATGAGCAGATGCAGACCTCTGTCAAGGGCATCTTCGCTGTGGGGGATTGCGTAGAGATGAAGGACTCGTATACCGGATTCAATCTTCTTCTTCCGGTTGGCAGTGTCGCAGCGAGAGCGGGAAAACAAGCTGGCGTTGCGGCAGTGGGAGGCACCAAGATATACGGAGACACATCAATGCGACTTCAATACGACAGAATCTTTGGAAATGATGTTGTCTGTGTCGGTCATTCCTCGACTAGCGCTAAGGACTTGGGTGTCAAGACGAAAGTCCAGTATGTTGAGGATCCTAGTGAGTTTAGCAAGGCCGCGCTCGTTATCGGACCAAGGGGTCAACTGATTGGCGGACAGGTGATAGCCCCTAGACAAGGTGCTCGGCTTGGATATGAGATTTTGGAACGTGTTGAAAGCAAAGCCAAACTCAAGACTCATCCGCTTCTTAAGCCGCGTCATGAACGGCTTCGCGATTTTCTTGAATCCACTTTCGGCCCTATTCAATAGACGGTGGGGGTACCTCCCACTCATCCTGAGGTTCTTCCACTTTGGGCTTGGGTTTTCTCCCGGAGCCGTATTTGAGCCATCCGACATATGTCAGCCCGATGCCCACCACACCAAGCAACGTGTAGACAACAGCCTGAATGAACACATCATCTGCTGCATTCACAGGCACAAGAATCGTCTTTTGGAATATCTTGATATTGCCCCCTGTATCAGATGCCTCCACTTGGATTGAGTAGAATCCTCCACTACTGAATGCAAATGTCGTTGAGAACTTGTAGCCTTGGTTCTCTGTTACTACGCCTGTGAGGTTTGTGTTTCCGGGTCCGATGATGTCAATCGATACACTCTCTAGATCATCATCAAAGACATATGCAGTAATGTTCGCAGGTTCGCCGAACTCCCCCATGTTCATTTCAACATCATAGATTCTGGGGGCGTCAGGGAGAATTGCCTCGGCGAGGTTTCTGAGTAGTCCTAGGTTATCTGCTCCAAAACGAATTGCGTCGGCCAATATATCATCATAGAGCGTCGAACCATCCGAGATGACAAATACATGGCCGTTTCCATACTCTGCAGTGGCCACAATCGCATGATTCTTAGATGAGTCCGCCCAGAACAACCCCTTTGCATTTGAGATGCTTGGTTCAACGTGGAGTGTGCTTCCTTGGACAATGTAAAGACTCGTCACTCCCTCCATTAGTGAAACATTTTCTACTGCGCTTCCGAGATCAGCATCGTATAGCAGTCCAGAGCCTCCGGGACCATCACCTATCCCGTTTTGTTCGCACTGTATGCCAAAGGGTTCAAGTATGAGGTTATAGGATTCTATTCCAAATGTCGCAATATGTGTTGTATCATTCCAGAACTCTGATAGTACTAAGAGAGTTCCACCATTTTCAACAAACCCATGCAATGCTGCAATCTCAGAATCAGAATATGCTGTTTCAGTATCCATGATCATGAAGACATCTGAGCTGGAGATTGTGCCAAGGTCAATGTAGCTCCTTATGAGATCACTAGGACTTCCGAATTCTGTGAGCAGCATGCCTCGCTCTCTTAGGTATTCAGTGAAGTACCCAAAGTAGGACGGGTCATCGATGTCTCCAGTCAGCCCAGTTGAGTGGTGCTCCATATCAACCATCAGTCTCCCACCAAAGAGAGTAATTCTGAACTCAATATCGATTGTAGCGATTGTCGTGCTCTCCACACTCAAATTCAACGCTCCAGTGTAGAGCCCTGCATTCGTAAGAGGCAGGTCATCAGGAATATTCAGGTAAATGCCGAAGTGCGAATAGCCAGAGATCACTGAGACCTGTCCGATATTCGTTTCCACATATTGGCTTGCATTTCCCGAAATCGTGATGCTGGCTGTTCCAGCTTGCACAGTGGAAATGACAGTGATATTCTGAGGTGGTCTGTCGTCTCCTACAATCAATACCTGTGAGCTCCAAGGGAGGGTAGGGAACCGTCTTGGCGTCATGATGGTTATGTCACGTGCAGAGTCATTCAGGGTCTGAGAAGCTCGAGTAACATTGACCAGACCCCACCCCTGAAGCATTGGATCAAGGCCTAGGTCCGTGGATGACAACATCAGTGCTGTCTTTGCCTCTTCCGGAGTCAGCACAAGATGTTTCTGTGCCAACAGCGCAACAGCGCCTGCGACCATGGGAGCTGACGCTGATGTTCCTGACCAGACTGTGTAGTTGTCGCCGTATTGTGTGAAGTTGTAACTGAGATACTCACTAGCAATCGCATCCTCGCCCCTTCCCGAAACAACATAGTACCCAGGTGCGACGACATCTGGCTTAGCCATGTATCCTTTGGGTTGTGAAACAGTTCTCCAGACTGGACCTACACTACTGAATGCAATGACTCCCTCAGTTCCCGATGATGCTCCGACCGTAATGACCTCTTCTGTGATTCCTGGCGAGTTGATGGAGAACGCCTGTGGTCCTGAATTTCCAGCGGCGACTACTACAGAAATGCCCGCATCAACGGCGTTTCGACAGGCTACTACGGAAGGTTCGACAACGAAACTACCGTCTGCCCATTCGCCACCTAGACTTAGGCTTATTACATCTGCGTCGCTATCAATAGCAAACTCGATGCCCTGTGCAATGACTGAGTCATCACCAGAACCCTCATTATCGAGAACCTTGATGGAAAGAATGCTCGCACCAGGAGCCATACCTGTGAGATTGCCACCGCTTGCTGTGCCATCCCCTGCCACATTCCACGTGCATGCAGTACCGTGACCATTGTCGTCGTAGGCATCGATGCCGTTGGCAGGTGTCATATCATCTTGTCCATTGATGAGGTCCTTGAATCCAATCAGCCGGTTCTCTAGATCTGGATGATTTCCGTCCACTCCGCTGTCCAACACAGCGACAACAATACCGCTTCCATTGAATCCCTGCTCCCACAAGCCATTGGTGTCCATGATTTCAGTGAAGTGTACATACTCATTTCCATTTGCAGCCAGCACAAACCGCAGGTCTGCTGCTTGAGAGGTAATCTGTCTGTTCATGTCTAGTGTCAGCGCTATCATCTTGGAGACATGAGTAAGCTTGGTGATTTCATCGCTCCTCACATATAGCGAGACCATTGGCATGATATGGAATGCATGTCTTATCTGAATGCTGCTAGCCTTTGACATGAGAATTGAGGCAGTCATCTCTTCTGGAGTGCTTCCTTCAGGAAACAACGCGACAAGTGGCATTACATCATCTGATTGAGACCCTGCTAAGGCAGCAATCAAACTTGCGCTCATGAAGGTGTCCAGAGTTGAATCTGCGGCACTAGATTTCCATACAGACACTGGTGAGAACATCAATGTCAAGAGAATTAAGAGAACGATGGCGGGTCTACGAATCGCTGGCATTGCTGCGTGTCCTTCCATGTCGTCAGCCATCAGTACAAAGATAAGGCTTTTCTTCCATGCTAGTCAGCTTTGGCAAGCTGCTGCTTCGAAGCTCGGGAATGCCGAGAAGGAAGAACAAATCCTTTCAGGTCCACTTATCGATGAGGCTGCATTAGGACATCACAATCAGAAATCGGAGCGCATGAGAATGGCAACAAAAACATACACATACGAACGTCGACTTCAACTCAAGCATTTCTTTGACGACCGTGGATCGGGTCAGACGAGAAGAACGTGGCTTGAGATTCAGCTTGCCATGCCTGAGAAGACTACAGAAGGATGGATCAATGATGGAAAGGTCCGACTATCAATCGGTGAGGACCGTGATGTAAAAGGTTCGTTCCTTCTGTCCGTTGATGAGGCAGTCAGATTGGTCAAGAGCCTCGATATGGCAATTGAAGATCACGAAGCTGAGAAAGTCAAACTTTGGAGAGAGTAGTCACAGCTGAAGCCCTTGTATCTGGTTCTTAATGGGAAACAATCTCTTCTTCCCTCTTTGTGCTCTCACAGTTTTGCCAGAATAGTTTTAACCTAGCATATGCCTATCCTATCGATATGAGTTGGGAGGCCCTCCAATGACTGTTTCGGCTGTTGTATCAGGCTTTCAATCACTAGTTGCTCTTGGCACACCGATGGATGATATTCTCGCTATCGGTATTTTCGCGCTACCACTTGCTGCTCTAGGAATCATTCTTCTGATCTATCAGCGACACCTTCCACAGAATGAGCTCAAACGCAATCTCATGGTGGTATCTGGTATCATCTGCCTAGCAGCAACTTCTCTGGGCGTCCTCTTTGCGGCTTCCAGTGGACTTCCCTGGGGGGGTTTTGGGTCTCGGGAAACATTCTCACGAGGGCTGCAACTGCTTGTAGATCTATTCTTCGGATCAGTTCTGTTTTCTCTCCTGTACCTTCTCGGATGCGTGGTCTTCTTTGCACTTCTGGCTCACTTTATCATTGCGGCTCCAGAACCAGATCTGGTCAGTCTGAGAACAGAGATGAAGGCGGCCAAGGAAGAAGCCAAACTTAGCAAGGAAGCTCTTCAGCGACTTGAGGTGGACAACAAGCGACTCAATGAATTCCTCTCCGAGAAAGAGACATCACTAACATCTCTTGAGGGGGAGCTTGAAACAATTAAGGCAGAGATAAGCGAACGTGAAGGGTCGATATCTCTGATGGAAGAACAACTCAAAGCAAAAGCAGGGCCTTCAGGAATTGAAGGTTCGCTTCAGACTCAAATTCAGCAAAGGGATGCGACCATCGTCTCTCTCCAGTCCGAAATCGCAGACCTAGGCCTCAAGCTCGAGAGCACCAAGGTCAAGCTCCCACCCGCACGAGATGACCGCAAGTTGGCGGAGCTTGAGAAAAGCCTGCAGAATAGTCAAGCTAGATGGATTGACTTGACCCGTCGTGCTGAAACTGCTTCGCAGGTTTCTGACAGTGTCATCTCTGACTTGGTCGAGCTGATTTCACAGGTCAAGGCCAGCAAGAAAGACGAGCCAACAAAACAGACACTGATCACGCTCATCGAGGGTCTTGGAAGGTCCATGACTAGAGTTTCCCGAGAAGTCGGAGATGTTCGGACTGACGAACCGAAGATTGAGCTGATTGGTGCCATTATTACGACCAACGAAATAGTAGATGCTGTCAAGAAAGTGATTCGTTAGTAGATTAAGGTGGCGTACCACTCGCTGTGTTCAAGAATCCTTAGGCACTCTCGCTAGTACAATTCTTGCACAATGCTTAATAGCACGCTAATCGCTGGTCGAAGCTAATCACACTACCCGTGGAGAACGCTGAAGAGGAGATAGCTAGTCCTACTGTGACTAGCTTGGAAGTTTTTTTGCGTACAGAGGATGCCATCTTTTTTTGATGGTATGTCTCTGTTCGCGTTGTTCTCTACTAATGCGTGAGGAGAAAACGAAACATGAACAACCTGAAGAAAAATTCGGTGTTGTTGTTGATTGTCATCATGACCCTTAGTATGGTGATGGTGCCATTCACACCAACGACACAAGTAAATCCGCAGGTTGCAACACCGCAGGTGTCAACTCCTGAGCAGGTCATGCAAGATCTGGATAAATATATCCAGGAGAGGAGTTTGACAGGCCCGCTGGACTCAGTTCTATCTGCCTATCTTGAGACAGGCACTTTCCCGAGCAGTGTCCCAAAGAACAATGCTGGAGCGATGGGAATTATCGTTACAGTTGAATCTGACACTGACATGGCCGGTCTCGAAGAGATAATCGATGTCAACTGGAAGGTTGACCTTGGCGCTATGAAACTTGTAAGCGCATTTGTAGGCAGCACAGATAATGTACTAGCTCTAGCAGACTTCGATGGTGTTGTGGCTGCATATGCGGACAGTCTTAAGACTGAAGTCACAACTGGCATAGAACCCAGACCAGTGACAACTGCAGATACACCACACGATGAGGTACCAGATGCCTATGTAGTAGACGACTGGATCGGTGCAACTACAGTGAATCTTTTGGGATACGAGGGCGAAGGAATGAGAGTTGGAGTCATCGACACTGGTTCGGACTTCAGTATTCCCGACCTTGTAGACGCAGTCGACATCGGGGCTGATGGCATGCCAACAAGCTATGACCCAACAGGCTATGGCTTCGGTTGTCTGCTCTACAGAGTGAACGCCACAGCTGTGAATGCTACGACTTGGCTAGGCGCTTCATCATGGAACCTGCTGAGCTACCTGAAGGATGGCAAGTACTATGTTGACTGGTCAAGCATGGGCGCAGCAGCAAACTACGTCAATGGTGGTGGTCCTCGTGTCAACAACCAAGGTGGTCTTGTGAACTTGGACTGGTGGACCTATGGTTACCTCGCCGCATGGTGGGGCAATGCATACCAGAACCAGGCAAACCTGACTGACTTCTATGAAACAGTCATGAGACAAGACCAAGAGTTGCCAAACCCGAACACGACTATGAGCAGCCCACTCTCTGGTGGCGCTCGCTACTACACCATTGGGTACATTATGCAGCAGCGCAGCAATCCATACATGAAGATCTTTGCGACAGCAATCGTGCTTAACGGCACAACGATCGTCGTGGACTGGAACACAACTCGTGCTCACACTGACTTCTGGAACCTGAACATCAACTATGGTGTCTGGGACTTCAATGACACAGCCGCATGGGACTACTACGAGGCAATGGGTGACTGGAGCTTCGTCGATGACCTTGAGGCTGGCAAGTACTACAAGAAAGATGGTACTACAGAACACTCGGTTATGTATAATGACTGGCCAGATGGCCGGTTCGGATTGGGTGTACTGGCACACTGCTGGGAAATGAACATCTTCGGACTTGGCATGATCAATGGCATTGGCCTCAGTGGTCGTGCAATTGGTATCATGTATGACGGCAACGCACACGGCACATTCGTTGCAGGTCAGATTGCAAGCCGAGGCTTAACAGACTACCCAGTTGGCTTGAACGGAACACTCCAGAGACTAGTTGGTGTTGCTCCGCAAGCGACTCTCATGGGAGTCATGGCAATTGGCATTTCCAATGAGTTCAACTCCATGTTCTACGCAGCTGGATTCGACTTCGACGGAAGTTACTTCTCGTGGAACAATGAGAGCGCTCACCAGATGCAGATCACAAGCAACTCTTGGGGCTGGTCTGGCAACCAGGACAACGAGCTATGGGCTATCTATTCGCTCATCTATGCAGCTATTGCCACACCTGGATACTTCGATGAAGACTATCCTGGTATGGTCCAATGCTTCTCGTCCGGCAACTCAGGTCCGGGCTATGCAACAGTCGGTGCTCCTGGAGCTGCTCAACTCATCCACGTTGGTGCAACAACCAGCTACCATACCTTCGAGAGCTCGTATGGGCCCGACCAAGGCTTTGACCAGTTGGCCAGCTTCTCATCGCGAGGACCTATGATTCTTGGCTATCCCAAGCCTGACATCGTTGCTCCAGGGAACAACGTCTTCGGACTATTCCTTCACTATGACAGGATATTCCTAGGCATCAATGACGATACGGCTATCTACGGTGGTACATCAATGGCCTGTCCTCTTGCTGCTGGTGCAGCGGCACTGATGATAGAGGCATACAATGTTACCAACGGAGTAATGCCACGTCCTGACTACATCAAGACGGTAATGCAGAGCACTGCGGTGGATCTTGGAATGGATCCTCTGGCTCAAGGTAACGGTCGCCTGGATGTTGCGGCTGCTGTCGATTACATCCTAGGCAACGATGGTGTGAGATGGCACAACACAGACTCGAACGCCAATTGGGGTATCGAGTACGGCGATGCTTGGGCATACCAGATGAACCCATACGACGGTGACGCATTCATCAATGACACAGTACCGGCAAACTATGCTGACATGAACCTCTACTTCGGCACTGTTGCGCCTGGTGGCACGGTCAGTATGACCTTCCACGGAACGCATGCCGACGGTTCTCCAGTTACATTTGCCGAATACACTTGGGCTCCGACATACTTCGAGTTCGATCAGCTCATTCAGTTCACATACCAAACATCCATCTACAACGAGTCGACCTCTACGGGTTCGCCTTCAACTAAAGCTGGATGGTTCGAGTTTGCTGATGTTATGGACTCCTCTCAACTGAGCGATTTCATGAACGCGAAATATGTCACAATCCACATCTCTGGCGAGGAGGCGGTCTTCTATGACGATAGCATGTGGGCCTTCGTCTTCGACTGGGATGACACCAACGTGACAAATGGCGTACCCGACTACTACAACCCGACCACTGGGCAGGGTGATGAACTCACCAGATGGCAGTATGGCGGTGGTACAGCACAGAACATCAAGATGGATCTATGCCATCCCGATGGCATTGGAAACCTCTTCCCGAACACGGGTATCGTCATGGTCCATGATGACAACATCTGGAGTTGGCCCTACACTGGCGGCAACCTCCTTGATGTGAAAATAGTCCTATGGACCGAGGTGCCTGACGCTCAGATAGCACTCGGCATTAATCCTGCTGGCGGCATCTTTGCGAACCTGACAGTCGCTGCCACGACAGACTATGGTATCCACCAAGGATACATTGTCGTGTACGAAGGTCCTGAGTTTGTGGACAGTATTCCATACACCTTCGACGTCGTTGCTGAACTAGCAACACACGATGGTTCAGGTGTGGAGCTTGCTAACGGAGCAGGTGATGTGTGGACTCCATACGATCCCGCTCGCGTCAACGCAGGTTGGGACACCTACTACGAGTCATGTGACTATGGTTCATACATAGTCGACATAACCGATGTTGCAGTGAGGAATGTTGTTGTCAGAGTAGAATGGACTAACCCAAGTACAGATATTGACGTAGCCCTCTTTGATATCTCAGGACTCAGCTTTGGTAGCACCGCAGGTGCAGACAAGGCTACTGAAACTTCATCCGTGGCTATAGTTGCAGTAACTGAACCAATGCGGTTAATCATCTACACCATTGTGAACTGGCTTGAAGGACCATTGCCTGAGAACTATGTTGTGACCATCTATGGCTACGACGAGAACCTACCCTCGCCTGAGCTGCAGCTGACCTACTACTCGAGAGACGTGCCAACAAAGACACCTATCTCTGGTGGCGGCACTGCTGCTGGTGACCACGTCATACTGAACGCAACTTGGACCTATCCTGCGGTCGGTGGTATCCCGGAGTTCATAGTGACTACCACAGAGATCAAAGTACTATATGGTGCGCTATTTGATTCTGGTGATCAGCCACTTACGAACAACTTGGGAACCAATCCATTCAGCGGTACAATCAACCCTGATGCATTCGCTTGGGAGACCGTCCCAGTTGGTATAGGTGATGTTGCACGAGTTGTCGTCGACTTCACGAACGGTGACTGTGACATCATGGCTTGGTACTCGACAACAGATATGGGTTCCAGGACATATGCCAACAACCTCTTGGGCGCTCAGATGGCCACAGGAGCTCATCCTGAAGTTGGCTCCTTCACTGTGACTCAGACAGGCAATGTGGAGTTTGGTATCTTTAACTACGACAACGCAGCAGGTACATACCGATTGACAGTTGACACCCGACTTGGTCTCGAACCAGATCGTGTGGATACTGACACAATCGAGATCGATACCTACTACCTCATGGCGAACGCTACCTACTCAGTCCTCATTGACAGTGATACTGGTACGAATATACACTACATGCTGGAGATACCCGATATCTTCATCGGTAACTTCTTCGCGCCAGTGGTGACTGTTGATGTGCCTGATGAGATCAGCACCAACTACTTCAACATCACATGGTCCTCCTATGACAGGAATGCGGATGACGTGAACTACTACGCGCTCTTCTTGAGCAACGATAACGGTGAGTCGTACCAACTGATACAGCAGAATGGTACCCAGCCATTCTACTTGTGGAATGCGTCTGGTTGGGCCGAGGACACCTACAAGGTCAAGGTCCGTGCCTATAGCCTCGACTTCACGAACTTCACAGCCTTAGGCTTTGACGATGGAGTCTTGTGTGGAGTGGACAACCCACCCACGAGCTACTGGCCCGGTGACTTTGCTGATGGCTTCTCTGCTTCATTCGATGCAGGAGATGTCCCACCAGTGACCACACCAACGACTACAACAACGACCACAACCACAACCACAACAACCACACCGCCATCCGGCGGCATTGACCCATTGTTGATTGGCTTAGTTGGCGGTATTGGAGTAGGTGTTGTCATCATCCTCATCCTCTTCCTGATCAGGAAGAAGTAGGTCGACTGACATAGCCTTAGTATAAAGGGGGCTACTGCCCCCTCCCCCTTCTTTTTTGTTTCAATACCAGTGAGTGAGGAACAGGTCAATGAATATACTAGGAAACAGCTCGCACTTGAACTGGGCTCGGTCTGACTGAGTCTATTAGGAATGTGGCTGCAATCTAGAATGACTCGTGGATGACGACTTCTTTCATTGCCCTTCGAACAGGCTTGAGTGGTATCTTTCCCATCGCCCTTCCTACTGGAATGATAGCTACTGGACGCATTGCCATAGGAATGCTTAGTGCACTCACAACTAGCTCCTCGTTAAAGGCACCAATCCAGCAAGTGCTATAGCCCAGAAGATGCGCCGCCAAGAGCAGGTTCTCTACCAGTGCAGCAGTATCTTGGATTGCGTATAGCTCGCGTCCTCTCTCACCATATCTCTCAGCTGACTCCTGTGGAACAGCGCATACAACGAGGACAATTGGCGCCTGTGCAAGGAAAGTCTGACCGCCGGCTGCTGCCGCTAGCTGTTCTTTCATCTCTTGACGCTTCACTAGTATTACTCTCCATGGCTGTCTATTTCCAGCACTTGGAGCGCTGAAGCCAGCCATGAGAATCTCTTCAATGTCTGCATCTGGGAGTGGCTCATTTGAATATCTCCTGATTGACCGCCTCTCCTGAATTCTCTTCAAACAACTGTCACTCATTCATAGCACCTCTGGATTAACGATGTTTGGAGGCCGCGCACCCGATAGGGCAGCTCGAAGATTCTCTGCACACATCTTTGCCATGGTGGACCTTGTCCGAGTGCTTGCGCTTCCAATGTGTGGAAGCAGAACAACATTCTCCAGCTCAAGCAGTGGACTATCCATCCTGATTGGCTCTTCGGCAAAGACATCGAGACCTGCTGCTGCAAGACGTTTTGAACGAAGTGCTTGGTATAGCGCCTCTTCATCTACCACCGGGCCTCTTGATGTATTCACTAGGATTGCATTTGGCTTCATTTTTGCGAGTTCAGTCTTGCCAATGAGATGTTTCGTTTCGGGCGTAAGGGGCACATGAAGAGTCACAATGTCTGAGTTTCGAAGAAGAGTGTCCATGTCAACACTGTGTGCACCTAGGTTCTCCTGCAAGCCCTTGTCTGCCTCCGTGGGAAGTGATGAATATAGAATCTTCATGTCAAATCCGCATGCGCGTCTGGCAACAGCGGTTCCAATTCTGCCAAGTCCTATGATGCCTAGAGTGGCTCCATGGATGTCCGAACCAAGTAGGAGTTCTGGACCCCAAGCAACCCTCCAGTCGCCCCTCCGGACGTACCTATCTGCTTCAACGATTCTTCTTGATGCTGCCATGATCAATGCCCAAGTCAAGTCCGCTGTCGTTTCGGTTAGAACTCCGGGTGTGTTGGTCACGATGATTCCTCTCTTTGTGGCAAACTTGAGGTCGATATTATCGTAGCCCACAGCATACTGTGCTATCACCCGCAAATCCGGTAGCCGCTCAATGACATCTGCACTGATCGGGTCCGACAGGAGGGTCACCATACCATCACACCCTTTTCCATTCTCGATTATCTGTTCCTTTGATGGAGGCATCTCACCTTGCCATACTGAAGCATCGTAATCTCGTCTGATTATCTTCAGTCCATCATTCGGTATCCTTCTGGTCACGAAGACGCGTTTCTTCAATTGCTGCACCGACTCCTGTTGAGCGATTTATCATTATACTGTTCTGCTTCTTTAATGCTGCTGTGTAAACGAGGAACTCTCTGAAGATACTGACAAGAATGCTTGGACCCTGCATCTTATATTCAAAGGTTGTTGATGCCCCCATGTGGTTGTGAGTCTGCAATGCCCGCCGAACTACCAAACAGCGCACTGATGGTTCTAAGCAGTCTTACCTCCGACGGCCCCATGACTCCCAAGACAATCATAAGTCGCATTGATCTGCCAGCCCGCACAATAACGTTTGCTCTTCATGTACTCCTTGAAGAGAAGATAGTTCGAAGAGTGCCCAACTTGTTTGACATGCGCCAACCCTACTATCACGTCGATACTGAGCGGATCAGGGAGCTGCAACTCGCCTTCAAGGTCGACCGCGTGACCCGTTTACAGACCGAGATACGCCAGGGCAGTCATCAGGGAAGCACATTCAACAGATAATGATCTGTACTTCCGAAAAGGATATTATGCAATATTGAGTAAGCACTCAAAAGTGGGCCATAATGCTGTGACCTTATCTCTTATATTGCTATCAACGCAAATGCAACACGGGGACAGAAAGACCCGATTAGTTTAGGGATGGTACAGAGCAGATGTCTATTGAACTTCCTCGTAGTGCAATCATTGTTTTGGACCGTCTGACCTCACAAGGACCAATGACTCCAAAAGCCATCAGCAGCATGGTGGATCTGGCTCCTCGGACAGTTAGTTTTGCGCTCAGGAAACTCATGGGTCAGAGACTCTGCAGGAAGATACCCAATCTCAATGACATGAGACAACCCCTCTATGCCGCTGATATGGAGCGCGCGAGAGAACTCAGGGCAAGATTCGAGCACGTCTTCAGGCAAGTGCTGGTATGAGCAGTACAGGGCTTTTTCCCGCAAGGACACCTCCTTTCAAAGCCTTCTATCAACATATTCAAAGTAGAACTGACAAGTGATGACTAGGTTAATATTCCGACGCTTCAAGCGCAGTCGCGAGTGACTACTGATGGCACACGAGGGACTCGTCCTGTTCATGATTGCCCTGGGCATGCTCCTCCTGTTGGGATTCTATCTTGGACCGAACAGAGAAACAAGGCTTGTTAAGCGAAATGAGGGGAGAATCATGCTCGTCCCCTCCGCGCTGATCATGTTTGCCCTCGCAATTATTGTATTCAGTGGCGTGCTGGGCTAGTTCTATGGATACGCAAGACTGACAAGTTTACAGAAGACAGCAGCAGATACGATGTCTGCTGTTGTTCCAGGATTAAGCAAGTTCCCCTCTTCCCGCAGGGTGTCATCTAGCCTGACCATTAGCTCCACAGGTTCGCTCACATCAGACCAATTCTGCATTGTCTTCTCAGCCAGACTTCGGACCTCTTCTGCTCGTGCTCTTCCAGCTTTCTTGATAATCAGTCCATCGGGTCGCTTTGATAGGAGCCAGACAAAGGAACGAACAATAGCTTCTTCCAAGTCATCCAGAGATTGAGATATTTCAGTAATGAATGGATAGGCCTCTCCCAGAACTAATCCGAAATTGCTGGTCCACTCTCGACTTATCTCGTCAATGTCTGAGGACAGGCTGAAGAGGTCCACAAGCTTGAGGCCATCCATCATGACATTATCAATTGCAGCAGGATTGTCAAAATCGTATCTCCTATGGATGTCAGACCATTCAGGATCCTCCTTTATCCTGCGACCACCTGGTGTAGAGCGGGCGAAGGCTCGGTACAGTCCAATAGTATCTTCTACTGTCGTTCCCTCGATGACTCTTCGAAGCCAATTCCGCACATTTCCTGTTGAGAAGTGTTTGTCCTCAATCAGGCTTGCAGCCATAGCCACTGTCAGAGGCACGTACAGAAGAATAGAGCCAAGGATTGTATTCCTCTCATTGAGACCGGTCAATGATTCCGATACGCAGGTTTCAATGAGTCCGCCCAGACCAGCTTCCTCTGGAGTCAACTTGTGTTTTCCGATTCTGACACCCCTTGAGGCGCACATATGGAGTCCTCTGGACATCATTGAAGCACTAGCAAGAAAGTGCCTGTATTCAGTATCTGAGAAGCGTGCACTTCGATTCACATTTCCAGGTTTTGGGGCACTTGCTTCAAGGAGCAACGAAAGCTGACCGAGTTCTGCCAATCTCCAAGTGATGTCGCTCATTGGGGTGGCATAATATCATACTCCGTTTAAGATTCTCGGTGGCCCCCATATGGAATAAGTGTAAATAGAAGATTACAGCAAATCCGCATGGTTGTATAATGAGCCTCCCTGCCCGTATCTCATTTGCGCAAATTGGCATTCTAGTGTCCATCATTGTCTACATTGCAGTAAGGGGAATCTTCGCAATGATCAATTTTGGTCTACTATGGACTCAATTCGGCGGGTGGTTGGCCATCATACTGCCCTTGCCGCCTGTGATCGTTTTGGGCCTTACAGCCTGTGTTGTTTCATATGCGTTCACATACCTAGGTCTCTGGATGATGGACAGTGACTACTACATCTTAGGGGCGATTACAATAATCCTTTCTGTAATCGTCATCCCTGGGGGGCTGGGCACGTACAGTTGGTTCGGATTCACGGTCGGTTAGTATTTAGTGATTAGAGGAACTAGCTCAGTCGCTCTCCCCGTCAGAATAATGTCTGCAATGCCTTCTCTATTCAAGCCCCTCAAATTGACAAGAATCACTTTCGCTCCTGATTTCTTGGCGATCCGTGGAAGAATTGCAGCGGGGTATATTGAGAGGCTTGTTCCAATTACCAGCATCAGGTCTGCATTTCGACAGAGAGCTACAGCGTTTTCCATCGGGATTTCTGGGAGAGGCTCTCCGAAGAGGATTGCCTCCGACTTGAGAACACCTCCGCATTTATCACACTTAGGCGGTATCTCACCTTTGGCTACTCTCTGATGTACCTTCTTCCCTACATACTCTGCCTTGCATCGAGTACAGTATGTCCTGAGATAGTTGCCATGTAGTTCAATGACTTTCTTGTTTCCAGCAAGTTGATGCAGGTTGTCAATATTCTGAGTAATTATGCCCTGGAGTTTTCCATCTGCTTCTAGCTTGGCAAGAGCCCGATGCGCGGCATTAGGAACCGCCTTAATGATGGTCGCTGCTAATTCACGCCCCATTGTCCAGAACCTAGTAGGGTCTCTCTTGAAACTGTCCAAGGTGGCGTATTCATGAGGATCGTATCTTTTCCAGAGACCTCCCTCAGATCTGAAATCTGGGATTCCCGAATCCACACTTATTCCTGCTCCAGTGAGAGCAGAGATTCTATTGGATTTGGAGATGAGTTCCTTTGCCCTCTCGATATCGATATTGATAGTCATTTCACCTAACACATGTTCATTCCAACTAGAAGAGGTTTTCAATCTTTGGCTACTTATCTTCATTGTCCTTCCGCTGTCGAAAGGTTTTTCTTTGCTTGGCCAAGGTGTGACGTGAGTCATCAAGGGGAACAGTGGACAAGGAGCCAGTCCCCGACCGGCCTTAGTGTCGGTTTCCTTTCTATATAGTCCTGCTAGTCATCTTCACGCAAAAATAGGCAGAGTGGACTTAACATGTCTGAAAAAGAAAATGAGAATCATGAGATGGAGATTGACATGTCTGATGACGGTCTTGACTCTGAAGAAATGATTGAAATCACACCTGAAAACCCTGATGTGAAGGATCTTGAGAGGGAACGACAGCGTTCAAGGGATCTGTTTGACAGACTCCAGAGGCTCCAAGCTGAGTTTGATAACTACAGAAAGCGAATGGACGCGCGGTTTTCAGAAGCAACAAAATTTGTCAGCGAAGGCATACTCCTCAAGATGCTGGATGTCTACGACAATTTGCTTCGTGCTCTTGAGATTGACTTTGGCAAGAACACAAAGAGTGCTGAGGACGGCATCAAGGCAATACGACAGCAGATGGAGAAGATACTCACCGCCGAAGATGTTAGACCAATCAAGTCAGTTGGTCTGCCCTTCGACCCCTACTATCAACATTCTGTTGGCATCCATCAGGACCCGAAGGTACCCGATGGAATTGTTGCTGAAGAATATCAAGTTGGGTATATGTTAAAAGAGAAGGTGTTACGACCGGCTATAGTATGCGTGAATAGACACAGAGTTCCTGACAATGATGCGACTAAGAGTAAGAGTGAGAAGACACACAAGGATAGTGAAGTATAATGGCGAAGGTTGTAGGTATCGATCTTGGAACAACATATAGTGGCATTGCATATATGCTGGCTGGAAAGCCAACTATGATTCCAAATGCTGAAGGACAGCGAATTACCCCGTCCGTTGTTGGAATCACACCCAAGGGTGAAGTTGTTGTTGGCGAGCTTGCAAAGCGACAAGCTGTGTCAATGCCTGAAAGAACAGTGCGTTCAATCAAACGCAAGATGGGACAAGACTACAAAGTCAAGATAGGTGACAAGGATTATGCTCCTCAGGAAATCTCGGCCATGATTCTTACCAAGTTGAAGCGTGATGCTGAGGCATTCCTGGGTGAACCAATCAAACAGGCTGTGATTACAGTTCCTGCCTATTTCAATGACAGTCAGCGACAGGCAACAAAAGATGCTGGAAAGATTGCTGGCCTGGAGGTCTTGCGTATCGTGAATGAGCCAACAGCGTCGGCACTTGCCTATGGTCTGGATAGGAAGGAGGAGGTCAAGATTCTTGTCTATGATCTCGGGGGTGGTACTTTTGATGTGTCAATTCTCGATATTGGTGAGGATGTCTATGAGGTTCTTGCAACCAGCGGAAATACGCAGCTCGGTGGAGATGATTGGGATAAACGAATCATTGATTGGGTTGTTAGAGAGTTCAGGAAGTCGACAGGAATGGATGTAACAAAAGATCTCTCTGCAATGCAGCGTATCCGTGATGCATCTGAACAGGCTAAGATTGAACTCTCTACAGTCCTGAAGACAACAATCAACCTGCCCTACATCACAGCAGACCAAAGTGGTCCGAAACATATCAACCTTGAACTCACCCGTTCTCAATTGGAGAAGATGACCGACGATCTAGTTCAAGCGACAATGGGCCCTATTAGGCAAGCTCTCAGCGATGCGAAGTTGGAGCCCGAGCGCCTCGACAAGATTCTGCTTGTCGGTGGTGCAACAAGAATGCCGATGATTCAGAATTCTGTTAGAGCGATGTTCGGAAAGGAAGGTGACAAGAGTATCAATCCTGATGAGGTCGTTGCTCTCGGAGCCGCTGCTCAAGCAGGAGTTCTTACTGGTGAAACCAAGGAGGTCGTGCTTCTTGATGTCACTTCTCTGACACTCGGTATCGAGACTCTGGGAGGCATATCGACTCCACTGATTGAACGCAATACAACAATTCCGATTTCCAAGAGCAAGATCTTCTCAACAGCGGCTGACCATCAGACAGCCGTCGACATCCATGTGACTCAGGGTGAGCGCAAGATGGCTGGTGATAATATGACTCTCGGCCGATTCCAGCTTGTGGGAATTCCACCAGCGCCTCGCGGCGTGCCAAAGATAGAAGTGTCCTTCGACATCGATGCTAACGGCATCGTCAATGTAAAGGCAAAGGACCTTGCCACAGGCAACGAGCAGTCCATAACTATCACAGCAAGCACCAATCTGTCAGACGCAGATGTGAAGAGAATGGTTAAGGACGCAGAGAAGAATGCTGAGGAGGACGCAAAGCGATTCGCTCAGATTGAAACCAGGAACAATGCTGACCAGATGATATACCAAGGAGAAAAACTTGTCAAGGACATGGGTGACAAAGTTCCAGCTGATCTCAAGAAGGAACTAGAAGCCAAGTCTGAGGATGTCCGAAAGTCGATTGAAGCCAATGATTATGAAAAGATGAAGTCCGGGACTGACGAACTTCAGCAGATAATCTTCAAGATATCGGAGAAGGTCTATGGTTCTGCAGGCCCTGGAGCTCAAGCTGGCGGAGCTGGCTTTGATCCCTCGAAAATGGGCGGTTTCGATTCTTCTAAGAGGAGTGGCACAAAGAGCAAGAAAGGACCAAAGCCTGACGATTCCTCTGACGAGGATGTAGTTGACGTGGACTTTGAAGATCTAGATTAGTCCTTCATAGTGAGGTGAGCTTCTTGGCTGAGGATGATTACTATGATATGCTTGGCGTTGGAAGGAATGCAACCCAAGATGAAATCAAGAAAGCATATCGAACGCTTGCCAAGAAGTATCATCCTGATCGTAACCCCAATGACAAAGCAGCGGAGTCGAAACTGAAAGCTATCAACGAGGCTTACAGTGTCCTTGGAGATCCTGAGAAGCGCACTAAATACGACCGGTGGGGAACAGCAGATGAGCAAGGTATTGACATGGACAACTTTGGTGACATGTTCAGCTCAATCTTCCGCGGGTTTGGTGGTTTTGGTGGGTTCGGAGGCCGAGGTGGACCTTCGGGACCCGAGCCGGGGCAGACACTTCGGATTTCAATCGATCTTACCTTTGATGAAGCCTTCTTTGGCATTGAGAAGGAAATTGCATTCAACAGGAAGATACATTGTGAGACCTGCAAGGGATCGGGAGCCGCGAAAGGTAGTGCAGCCAAGACCTGTCCAACGTGTCGTGGTCAAGGCCAAATCGCTCGGTCGATGGGATTCCTGAGCGTCGCCCAGACATGTCCTACATGTGGTGGAATTGGCGAGACTGTTGATACGCCTTGCCCTGATTGTAGAGGTCAGGGTCTTCGGAGTGAGCGCCGGAAGACTACGCTGCCAGTTCCTCCCGGCGTTGAAGATGGGCAGGGTATAAGAATTCCAGGCGGCGGAAATGCAGGTGCTCGAAGAGGACCCTATGGCGATCTCATTGTCATGTTCAGTGTTGCGCCTCATGAGAAATTTGTTCGACGAGGGCTACACGTCTACATGGAGCACGAGATACCATTCTCTCTTGCAGTGCTGGGTGGTGAAGTAGAGGTACCCACGATGAGGGGACTGAGTAAGATGAAAGTCTCCCCGGGCACTGAGGGTGGAACATTGTTCCGAATGAAGGACAAGGGCGTTCATGCGGAAGATGGTCGTCGAGGTGACCAGCTCGTCCGAGTCAAGATTCAGATTCCTCGGAAGCTCTCGAAGGAACAGAAGGAGTATCTCAGCAGGTTCTCAGAGGTCTTTGATTAGAACTTCAGAGGCTTGCAGAGGCAGGCCTTCATTCTGAGTTTGGGAAACGCATGAGTGTTTGCTGGTTGTACGATCCATGCGGTATCTGCCCCTTTTCCTGTTCCAGCGATGCACACCACATCACGGTCTGTGGGAATGAGTCCAGCATCTGCGGCCATCATTGCAATCTCAGCGCAGACCTTTGTTCCCTGACCAAACGTGCGAAATGCTACTGCGATAATCTCGGTGGGCTGCCACCCCCCCAGTTCCACTCTGATTCCTCTGGCAACCCCTGCAAATGCGTGAGTTGCTGTGAGAATACGTGCTCCTTCATTGATGATTCTCTCTCGCTGGTCATCCTTCAATTCATTCTCATTCGGAGCAGCGAAGCCTGCTTGGTGTGACACAACAATGACAGTCTTGTTTTTGAACCTCTGCGCTGCCTCTAGCCCCGTTGCTCCTCCGGTCGATGCCACAACGATGTGCTCAACAGATAGATTGTCCATGAGGAATTCATTCACGACTGAGAGGACTTTCTGTGTGTTTGCCTGCGATAGCTCATCAAAATAGTAGGTCTGGACTCTCATGATACTATTGGTGCACCTGCCTCTACTTGAGGCTTCCTTCTAGGGTTTTCCAATCTGCCTGGCTCGTACAAACCACTCGATGACCGCGAACACCATCAATACAACAACTGCAAGAGAGAAATCGACTGCTCCATCTGTGATAGTTGAGACGATCCATGCTGCTAGGACGACAACAATAAGAGCTGCTACCAAACGAATCGCATAATACCGGATTCGACCAGAATTGCCTGCTTGCTCAGGTTCGTGGACCTGCTCGATTGCATATTCTTCAGCTATTTCCTCGGGTGTGCCAACGTCATCAAGGACCTCTTGAATCAGACTAGACTGGCTTTCATCTGGATTGCTCCTAATCTTGTTGTTCAATGCCTCGTAAATATGAGATCGGAGATCTGCCATCAGATCTTCAGCGGCAAAGTTGTCAGGAAGAAGACGGGACGTCTTCTTGATGAAATCCTCAATCATTCTCTCAGTTTCGCCACTAATCATGTCCTAGAACCTCCAGTTTTCGAAAGATATCTCTGACAAGCACGGTCAGTTGTCTATAGACTCGGTCTCCCTCTCCGGTCAGGACGTACACCTTTCTGCTCGGCCCTGAATCAGACTTCTCATCGTACACATTGAGGAGCCGCTCCTTGCGAAGTCTATGGAGAATAGGATACAGGGTTCCTTCCTTTACTTGAAGCAGTCCGTCTGTCTTCTCCTGCAACTCACGGGCAATGCCATATCCATGAATCCCTGACTCGTGATTTTTCACAATTGCCAGGATCGCATATTGAAGGACACCTCTTCTGAATTCTACTCTCCATGTGTCCTCAAAGCTGGGTCCTCGTTGCAATGGATGCAGTCCTCTCAGATCCTGAGAACGTGTTTCTGTATATGCCTTAAGGTTGTCTATTTCAGACGACATTCGTGTCATGGCGTCTCACATGGATAAGAGCCCTAAACTCCCTCCAGAGCGTCGAGGAGTACTGCCTTGGCTCTCTTATCAGTAAGTAGAAGAATGAGGCGACGAACCTTAGAACACAGCTTAGCATGAGCATTATGAATACTGTCTGCCTAGAATCGTGGATAATGAGCAGGATTGACTGTCCGAGAAGACCTGCAAGAAATGATCCCAGGAGGTATACGATGCCAGTGAATGTATTGAATACTGCAATGTGTGCGCCCCTCTCTGAGGCTGGAGCGACGTCATAAAGGTATGCAGTGATGGCATTGAATGCTGAGGCAGTGCAGAATCCTGCAACCACATTGGCGATGTAAACGATCCAGACATTCCATGCTAGGGCATACAGAACTGGGACTACAAATAGGAGTCCACGACCCACCAGTATCAAGGGTTTTCTGCCAATTCTGTCGCTTAGCCTACCGAAGGGCACAGTGAATATGACTGTTGAGGCCGTCATAATGGCTGAAGCGAGGGCAATCTCCAATATTGAATTCTGCAGCCAGTCTCGTTGGACAATGATGAAATACGGCCATGCCATGGACATCGCAAATGAGAAGAAGACAGCAACAAAACAGAAACGACGGAAATCCCCTGGCCTTGAAAGTAGCTTGAATATTGGAGGGAATCGTTTTGGTCCGTCACGCTTTCGAGCTTTCTCACGAATTCCTAGAGAGAGTACTGATGTTGAGATTCCAATGACAGCTGTGAGAAAGAACGGAATGTAGTATGCTTCCCGCCAAGCATCTACGGATGGAAACAGGACAGTGCCTATGCAGCCAAATGATGACCTCAAGAAGGAAAGGATGCCGGGCATACCGGCAAGGAATCCGGAAACTAGGGTAGCGAGAAGCGAGGCAATATTTGTTATCAGTCCTAATTTTCCTAGTTCGTCTCCTCTGTTTTTCTCGCCCATGAGACACCCGATTAGTGATAACCAGGTTGGAATCTGAACACTAAACAGAATGGACTGAATCGCATACATGATTATCATGTCAAGTGGAGTTGCTGCCCACAGGAATAGGTAAACGCATGCAAGCCCCGACATTATTCCAAATGCAACGAATGCTTTTGCGTGTCCGGCTCTGTCTGATGCTGCCCCCCATGCTGGTTGTAGAATAGTAGGCGCGAAATCTCCCACACTCCTGAATATGCCAAGCTGTGCGAAATTCAGTTCGCCATACAGGTTTGTCTGCATATCAACAAGATATGTCTGCAGGAAAGGTGCATGAAGACCTAGAGCAAATTGAGTCAGGGCTCCCACAGCGATCGCTCTCGTGGGGAGCTTTTGTTCCTCAATTGCTTCACAGGTTTCTTCGGTCAAAGGATGTTCTCCTTGAAACACGTTGGCGCTCTGTCCCCCTATTAACTGTAATTCTGGTTTCCAATGCTTGAAACGTCAATAACCGTCAGACTATTATTGCATCAAGCTCAACTTCTGAGTGTTGAAAGATGCTGGGAGAGTCAGTATATAGGTCGAGATTGGAACAAATCCAGAAGCAGTTGGACACAGCCGGTGCGGATTTTGCGCTTCTAACTCCCGCTCCTAGTTTTCAATACATAGCTGGATACACCTACAATATGAGAGAGCGTCTTGTGGCTCTTGTGATTCCGAGAGGTGCGGAACCTGAGCTCATTGTTCCAGCTTTTGAGGCATCTGATCACTCCTCGCACACTTGGGTCAAGGGAATAAGATCCTGGACGGAGGATGAAAATCCATACCTGATGATAGCAGATGCAGTTGGAAAAGGCGGCAATGACTTCACAGTCATGCTTGATGACAGTCTTCCTCTGGGTGTTTATTGGTCACTCGAAAAGGCCTTTGACGGCTTCAAGAAGGCAGTGTCGATTACACCTGCGATTGACGCTTTGCGAATCTCAAAATCCGAGGATGAGATTGCTTTGATGCGGAAGGCAGGCCACATCATTGACGAGGCCATGATGAAAGCCTTCAGAGATGCGCAGATTGGGATGACTGAGGTGCAGGTTGGTCAGATAGTGCAACAAGAAATTCTTCGGCAGGGTGCTGCTCCCAGTTTTGGTGCCATTCAATTTGGGAGGAATAGTGCACTACCTCACGCGGATTCGAGTATGAGAGAGCTGAAGCGAGGAGATGTTGTCCTGATGGACTGCGGCTGCTCAGTCGATGGATACAATACTGACATGACTCGTGTTGGAGTTGCAGGAAAGCCGTCACCTGAGATGGAGCTAGTCTACTCTGTTGTGCGGAAAGCCGAAGAAACTGCGATTGAGAGTATCTCTTCCAGAATGGTCTGTGGCATTGCAGATGGAATTGCTAGGCGTGTCATAGAGGCGGCAGGATACGGTGACTACTTCACTCATCGTCTAGGTCATGGCATTGGACTTGAAGTCCATGAACCCCCCTATCTTGTCCGCGGCAGTTCGGCAGAGCTTGGACCGGGAATGTGCCATAGCATCGAACCTGGTGTCTATTTCGAGGGCAAGTTCGGCATGCGAGTAGAAGACCTTGTCTGCATCCGACAAGATGGGCTTGAGGTCATAACCTATTCTCCAAAGGACTTGATAATAATGGACCTCTGATGACTAGTCGTGGGCTTCGCTATCAGATGGAGACTCATCGTCCTCGGCATCCTGTGAAGTGCTTTCTTCAGTTACCTTCTCTTCTTCTTCTGAACGTTTCTTCATTGCTTCAGCAGATTGTCTAATGAGTTCAGTCATAATCACGGAGTAGACGGCTGGAAGTGCGGCATCTGTATCGGTCCTCTCTCTGAACTCCTGTTCAGCAAGTTCTCTCGCCTCTTGGAGAACCTGTTTGTTGATCTCTCCCTGCCCAACGCCAGGGCAGTCCTTGCTGCTTAGATAGTATTTTTCTCCATTATACTCAAGCGGATAGGTGCGGCATGAGATGGGTCTTGAGTATCTGACCTCGCAGCCATTGGCTTTCTCATTGAAGAAGATGCAACATGTGCTTTCAGCCTCTCCCTCTAGGGGTTTTCGCGCTGTTTCCAAGGATATAGAATCTTCCTCACTCTCAGGCAATCTCAGTGATACGCCTGGTAGGATACTCATGAGATAACCCTGCGTGTTCCATCTGCCCAGATCTCCTAGTGTGATATACACGTGGGATCGGATATGGCAGGCTCTTGTCGTACATTTCTGTTCGAGGCATTTGAAGTTGTACTTAGATTTCTCAGACATCTTCATCACCGAAACTCAATATCCTGTTCTTGGCGTTATCATACAGACTTTAATGTTTTCGAAATAGCTAAAGCATCTTCGACTCTTTCCTCTGTCGGCAGGTTTTTGTGCAGCCAGAAGGCGGGTGATGCTCGCTTCAAAGATAACATCTGTCTTGATTCGGAGTACTCAAAATGGCTCAGAACTCTTACTACGACAATGATATCAAGCACGTCCTGATAGCGCTCGGTAGCTCTTCTGGGAATCTACCCAAGAAGGATGTCAAAGCCAGATTGGTTCAATACGGCCCGAAGGTCATGCGCTCCATGATTGCAGTCATGGCAGCGCAAGACGCACGAGCCAAGGCTTTGCGGAACAGCGGAGGCTACTGAAGATGGCCGAGTCATGGCACGCTCTGGAAACTGAAATGGTCCTTGATATGCTGGATAGCTCCCCTGAGGGTCTGACCCAGGATGAAGCGACAGTTCGCCTTGAGCAATATGGGCTTAACGAGATTGCGATTGCAAAGAGAGGCTCCGCAATTCGGATGTTCATTAGACAGTTCTCAAACATTCTCACTATTATTCTTCTTGTGGCTGTTGTAGTTTCTTTTGTCGTAGGAGAAGCAGTAGATGCTGCTCTCATTCTGGTTATTGTGCTCATTTCGGCATTGCTTGGCTTTTCTCAAGAATATCGCGCTGAGAAGGCCCTAGATGCTCTACGGGGGATGCTCACTCCCACCTCGATTGTGGTCAGAGATGGACGACCTATGGCGGTAGCAAGCAAGGAGATTGTACCAGGGGACATCTTAACTCTGAAGGAAGGAGATCGACTTCCTGCCGACGGTCGCGTGTTAGAGTCTTTCAACTTGAAAATAAGTGAGGCGGCAATTACCGGAGAGTCTGTTCCTGTACAAAAGAGCACACCAGTTCTTCCTGATGATACCCCGCTCGGTGACAGACGCAACATTGTGCTCTCCGGCACTGAAATCATCTACGGGAAAGGAACCGCCGTTATTGTGTCAACCGGCTCGAACACCGAGTTCGGCAAGATTGCAAGTCAGGTCGCCACTGTGACAAAGGAAAGCACTCCCCTTGAGAAGCGAACTAGGGAGATCGGCTTTTGGTTGGGGACCATTTCACTGTCAGTGTGTGGCATCGTCATAGCCATTGGCCTCCTAAGGGAGTTTTTCATTAGCGGTTTCATTGATCCTAATTTTGCTGTCCAGATGCTACTGTTCGGAATCGCACTTGCCGTGGCAGCAGTCCCGGAAGCATTACCCGGGGTTGTCACCGGAAGCCTCACAATTGGAATGCAACGCATGGCTCGTCAGAATGCCCTGGTCAGAAGAATGTCAGCAGTAGAAACATTGGGTTGCACTAGCATCATCTGCTCGGATAAGACTGGCACGATAACGCATGGGGAGATGACAGTCAGAGAGGTATACCTCAGCGGCGCAACTCTAGGCATTGAAGGTGAAGGGTATGCCCCTGTGGGTAAGATTGTTCCATTTGACTCAGACGAATCGATTCTAAAGCAGGATCGGTTTCGCATGTTGATGGAGGCATGTGTTCTCTGCAATGATGCACGGCTCGAGCAGGCTGAGGGCCGCTGGAAGGTGCTGGGTGACCCGACTGAGGGCGCCTTGATCGTTCTAGCAGAGAAGGCCGGTATTAGTTCAGAACTCCTTAGGTCTCAGCATCCCCGTATTGGTGAGGTTCCATTCAGTTCAGATAGAAAACGGATGAGTACCTTGCACTCAACTGCGATTGGGACCACTCTGGTGTTCACCAAGGGCGCTGCTGAAGTTGTTGTGGAGAGATGCAGCCACGTTGCTGTTGATGGGAGTCGCGAGCCGATGACGCCTACTATTCATGACGCCATACTTGAGAAGACGTCCGATATGGCGGTTCGAGCTCTTCGAGTTCTCGCTCTTGGCTACTGTGAAACTGGGCTTCTTGATATGACTGATGAGGATGCTGTAGAGTACAACCTAACCTTCCTTGGTCTTGTAGGAATGATTGATCCGGCCCGGAAAGATGCAATTGACGCGATTCAGATCTGTAAATCTGTGGGCATCCGCCCAATCATGATAACTGGTGACCACAAACTGACAGCAGTTGCGATTGCAAATGAGGTTGGAATTCGTCAGCCTAATGACTTGGTCCTGACAGACCAGGAATTGCAGGAGATTTCTGATTCGGACTACGTGAATCTCGTTGACAAGGTCACTGTCTATGCACGTGTGTCGCCATCGAGCAAACTCAAAATAGTTCAGGCTTGGAAACGACGCAACGAAGTAGTGGCAATGACTGGCGACGGAGTCAACGATGCTCCTGCGTTAAAGCAGGCTGACATAGGTGTCGCTATGGGTATCACTGGCACTGATGTCACGAAGGAGGCTGCTGACCTTGTGTTGGCTGATGACAATTTCGCGACAATCAAGAATGCAATCGAACTCGGTCGCTGGATATATGACAATATCAAGAAGTATCTTGCCTATCTGCTGAGAGCTAATCTCATCGAGATCATAGTATTGTCCGCTGTTGTCCTCATTGGTTATCCACTGCCATTGCTTCCGGTTCAGGTGCTTTACATCAACCTTGTGACAGATGGACTTCCCGCTATTGCACTCGGACTGAGCCCCCCTGATGTGGACATCATGAAGAGACCGCCCAGAAACCCGAATGAGAGCATATTCTCTAAGGATGTCAAGCAGTTCTTTCTCATCACAATACTTGTTCAGGTTCCCTTGTTCCTGTATGTCTTCTTAACCATGGCTCCCCTCGGAATGGTAGAAGCCCGTACAGTCCTATTTTACCTGTTCGTGTTCTGCGAGCTGACTCTGGCTCTGACATGTAGGTCGCTGAAATACACAATCTTGGAGACGCGACCTCATAGACTGCTGGTAGGTTCTATCGTCTTCAATGTGGTCCTGACCGTAGTCCTCTTTGGCTTCGTCCCTGGTGCGGCAGAAGCCTTTGGCATCGGCCCATTGAGTCTCATGGGTATTGAGATAATCATTGGCGCTTGCCTGATATCACTCCTGGCTATTGAGGGATTGAAGATAATAACTCGCAGGAAGAGCAATAGCAGCACAAACAGACTCAATACGATGATGACAATCGATTCGTGAGCACTGGAACAACACTGAGCTGATAGGAGTTGGTCAGAGGCACTATGAGGGCAACCTCTTCTCCAACCACGCTACCAAATCAGCCATGACTTGATCCTTCTCAGGCTCAACATGAAGTTCGTGATAGAGGCCCTCATAGAGTTTCCATGTCTTATCCTTCGAGGACAGCCTATCGAAGAATACCTTGTTCTTATTCGGATCAGTCGCTTTGTCAAGACCTGCTTGCTGAAGCAGGACGGGGAGTGTGATTAGTGATGCAGAATTGAATGCATCTTCTGATGCTCTGAAACCTTCAATGCCAAACCTCGCTGTGACTCTCTCGAATCTCAAGGGGTCAGTTTCATGGTCTTTTATCACACTGGGGCTCCTGCTCAAATCGCTGTAGTTCAGGTCGCTGTCGAAGTATCTTTTGATATTCAGGATGGAGAGAAGATGCCCTGCAAGGCGTTTGCCAGTACCAATATTAAGTGTTTGACTGACTGCTGGCACTTGAAGTATCAGGCCATCGATGTCTCGAGGATACTTGGCTGCATACCTGACTGCGTTAACTCCTCCAAGCGATGACCCGAACAGGAATGTAGTCTTGTTGAGGTATCGATCCTTTGCCTGCATAATCAGATTCTGAATATCCTCGATATATTCATCGAAGCTCATGACATGTCCTTTCAGGGCGGAGTAGTGCCCAAAACCACGCATGTCCGGTATGAAGACGGCCAGTCCCTGTTCCGCAAAATACTGTCCTATGTTCTTGAAGTCGCCAGCATGGCTACCAAGACCGTGGATGACTATCAGAAGAGCCCTCGGGTTGTTATTATCAGGGCGCCATACTGCCAGAAACATACTTGTTCCGTCATATCCGATGTACTTTGTTTCCTCATACTGCATGACTGCCACTGCACGCTAGTAGCGAGTATCTACTATTTATCTTAGTGCAATGAGGGGAGAGGGATGATCCTGAGGGTATGCAGCTGCTGCACCAGACTTTGACAAAGTTGGACACTTCTTAGATGAATGTTCGAGCGATCGCGTAGGCGTTTATATATCCGGGTCCAAAGACAGGACTCTGAGGTTGACCGGACACACACTCGACCTCGCAGAGTGACCCAGTGCCGTTCTCCTGGGTGTACAAGACTCAGGTGTCCAACTTTGTAAAACTTACAATGAACGGTCATCTCGGTAGTAAGCCTAGAATCTCATCGGTTTTGGCTCATCGCCTGAATAGTCATAGAAGCCTCTTCCAGACTTTCGACCTAGCCATCCTGCTCTGACCATCTTCCGTAGCAGCGCCGGTGCCCTATACTTACTGTCTTTGAACTCATCGACAAAGTAGTCACTGATGTAGAGTGCTGTATCGAGACCAACGAAGTCGAGCAATGTCAATGGACCCATAGGCCAGTTAAGACCCAGTTTAATCCCCAAATCCATGTCCTCGACAGTTGCCACACCCTCTTGAATGGCAAAGATTGCTTCATTGAGTGCTGGTACCAGTACCCTGTTGACAGCAAAACCCGGTGCCTCGTTGACTATCACAGTCTTCTTTCCGACCTTGTGCGAAACATCCTCGATTACTTTCACAGTGGCATCCGCAGTTGCCTGCCCCTTTATGATCTCCACGAGACCCATGACTGGAACTGGATTGAAGAAGTGCATTCCTATGAATTTCTCAGGTCTCTTCGTGACCGCTGCCATTTGGGTGATACTGATACTGGAAGTATTCGAAGCGAGTATGGCACGTTCGGGTGCTGCTCCATCGACTTCCTTCCAGGTGTCTAGTTTCAGCTTGACAACCTCAGGAATTGCTTCAATAACCAGATCAGCATCCTTCACTGCGATCTTCAAATCGAGAACACCTTTTACTCGTCCCAAGATTGCATCTGCTTCGTCTTGACTCATCTTGCCCTTGGAAACTCCACGACCAAGATTCTTCTTGATGGTTGCTATTCCATTATCTACGAATTTCTGTTCAATATCTCGCATTTTGACTTCATAGCCAGCCTGTGCGCAGACATGGGCTATTCCATTTCCCATCTGTCCGGCGCCTAACACTGCAATCTTTTTGATTTCCATGATATCGCCTCATAGCATGAATACGAAACGCCACTCGTTCGATGCTGCCACTAAATATGTCTATTGATTCAAGGCTCGAATCTTTCAAAAAGTGAACTCATGAGAGTGCAATGGATGTTCATATTCTCTCATACCTGAATGTGCAACGTTTGTCCCCTGATGCAATGGTTTCGTTGCGGGTGAATCTTATCCAGGTATCGACAATGCTAGCAAGAATGCCATCATACTCGCAGAGGATTGGCCCCAATTCAGGTCTCCCTGCTTCTCGCAGGATATCAAAGTAGAAGCATCTCTGAATGTCAAATCCGAATTTCTTGTCGTTTTTGTGGACCTCAATTAGCTTGAAGAACTCGTTCTCATAGTTTGCCTTGTTCCCCCTTTGTACCCATTCCATGAAAGCATTCCATGAGTCTTTGCTCTGCTTGAAACTGGCTGTTTCTGTTTCAAAGAACCCCAGCAACATCTCTCTATAGATGGCCAGAATTGACTTCCTCAGTTGCGAATACGATGCTTTGACTTCTCTGAGCACATCATCAACGGCCATTACAAAGAGCGTGTTTATGCCATGCCTCTTTGCCAGTGGATTAGGCATCATCTGGCTGTAGTTGTTGTAGTGAATCCTGAACTGCCTCTCATACAGCTTATGCAGGGCATCTCCTTTCTGCTGGCCAAAGAGTCTGATGAACTCCTTTCCTGCCAGATCAGAAAAATAACCAATGAGTTGCTGAGATTGAGATTCCTCGGTCATCGTACTCCGTCTTCTTTGCGGTTGCTAAAGGAGTTTGGGATACTTGCATGTTTCTCGCGGATATCACTCTTGCGATGAGTGGTCACCATGTGGTCAGATCCATGGTCAGTCCAGCTCAGAAGGGGCATATCATGTGACCACCCCATGATGGGTCGTGAATCATTATGACTACGGACAATCAAACACGCAATCGAAATCTGAAACACGGATATCACAGGTACGTCCAGACTGCTGACGCCTTAGCCCATGCCTATGCCTATAGGAGGTAGGTGAATGGTTTGTACTAGGATGTCAAAGAGAAATTCATACGCAACCTCCACCCTCGCAATTACTACTATGCACTTCAGAAGGTAGTCCACCGTGACAGGCTACGACTCCACTTCTCTCAGATGCGGCTTTAGAATGGTCTATGCAAAACACCCAACACTCTCAATAGTCCACGAAACAAATATTTGCGCACTGGAATATGTTTATAATAAACCGATTATGGAATTTGGTTTGTCCAACAAACCTTATATGCGCCCTGGTCACAGCAGCTGCTGTAAATGTTGATGGCGCAGTAGGGGCCTCCGATAAGTCCTAATGTTCCTACCAATGGCTACACCGGAAAAATCTCCTATCTCCGCAGCGGTCCCAGCCGTGTAATCTAGGGGCCGCTGCCTCAAAATGGATTGCTGACAAAGATGAAATTCAATATCACCAACCAATGGCAGAACTCGATTAAGCAAACCACAGAGGCTAGAATTCACATTGACGTTACTTCTTCTCAAGAGCACACATACTTAGGGGAGTGAAAGAATCATGACTCTACTGAAATCATTTCTCGGCTTGCCAGAGGCAACAGACAAGGTCTTGCACCTGGCAAAGATTATGGCTATCCTCGGACCGCTCGCACAGTCCACCTTTGTGCTCTCCACGACGTTCTATGTGATTTTTGTTGCAGAAGCCCTGGGAGGTGGTCCGGGTATGTACCTTCAAGGCATGGGCCTTGTCGGTGCTCTCGTAGTTGTTCAGATGGTTATCCAGACTATGCTGGACTATCCGACAGGCGCAATCGGAGACTGGATTGGTCAGAGATGGATCATAGCCTCATCATCCATTTGCTTTGCCGTATCATTCATCATGCTTTCCTTTGTCACCACTTCTACACCCTTCCTGTATTTGGTCGTAGTCTATCTTCTAGCCGGTATTGCGATGTCTCAGCAGAGCGGCGCTTTCAGCGCCTGGTTCGACAACAACTACCGCGTGGCGATGCCTGGTGACTCTGATCGGAAGCAGTATGGCGTATTCTTGGGTCGTATGGGCATGATGATGCAATTGGTGGCGACAGCGTCTCTGATTCCTGGGAGTCTCCTTGCTGTCATATTCTCGAGACCCTGGGTGTTCCAGTTTCAGGGGATTCTTGCATTAGTCTTCGCTTTGATTTCATTCCGCCTCATTAGAGATTTTCCAGAGGTCGAAGCACAACGAGTTGAGCGACCAGATATGGGTGAATACTTTGCAATACTAAAGGGTGGTGTGAGTTTTCTCTTCAGGCATCCCTTTGTGCGGTACATCATTATGGGAGGAATGCTCGCTACAAGTAGTATTATGGTCTGGGGCAACCTAATCCTCTTTCCGATGTATTATCTGTACCTTATCACAGATGTTGCAGTTGCCAGCTTCAGAACGCTCCTCTTTATGCCACACGTCGTTGCACAGGAGCGTTCTGGTATTTGGTCTCGAAGATTTCAGCCAAAGAAATGGATTCCACGTTTCCGGTTGATGGAGACGTGTGGATTTGTCTTCTTCTGGTTGTTCGCTACAATCATGTATCTCTTCCCACCTGTTGCTAGTGAATCTGCCAACATCATCTCAATCTACTGGCCATTCACAGGGATTCAGCTGTTGACCCTTCCTATTGAGAATCTCCTACCAATCGTTCTGATCTTCAGTACCTTCGTCGCTACGAGTTTCTTCGGAGGCTTCGCAGATGTTCTGACCCAGAGAGTGCTCCTAGACGTGATTCCAAATCGCATTCGGAATAGCATGTATTCGCTCTCACCAACCATTGCCACGCTCTTTGCCATTCCTCAAATTGCTCTCTTTGGATGGCTAATCACGATCATTGGTTTTCCATTGACTCTGGCTAGTTGCGGTGTGGTATCTCTTGCGGGCGTCATCATGATAGTACATGGTTTTAGACATGAGCCTCCGGTACGCGAGGAATCTACGTGGTCGGATAAAGGCCCGGCACTAGACCAATCAACAGGTGCCGCAAATCAGGATGAAGCAGTTGTTGAATCCCAGGCACCTGAAATCACGAAAGAGTCGCTTGATGATATGCCCCCTAAAGATTAGAGTGGGCAGAACCAACGTTCAGATGACCCCATCTTCTCTTATTGGAATCATCTGAACAGAGTAAAGTTAATACACGCCTGCGTAGAATTCCGTTAGGTGTTCTAATTTGAGTGATAGGCCAGGATTTCTTGTGGTTTCCCAATCGGGATCGGGCCTTCAGACAATGGACTATGAGAGGAAAATGGTCCTTGCGAAGGATGTGAAATTTGCTGGAGAGGACGGGTCTCTCGAGCTGACTGATGTACGCCTCGTTTGGTATAAAGGACCGAAGAAACAGAGCGGCCTGAAGAAGTTTGGAGCAATTGCTGGTGCTGTGGCTGGAGCCGCGCTCCTTGAAGGTGCTGGCAGGCAAATAGGAGGCATTGGCGGGAGCCTCGTGCGTGGCGTAGGTCGTGGGATAGGATATGCAGCAGTCGGCACTGCTGTATCTCGCTGGACAACTGATTCATTCTATAATAAAGATGCCAAGGGGAATACTGAGAGCATCGCGGTGCCCCTCGTGGCAATTGCCCAGGCAACACAGAGTGGCAATAAGCTCATTGTAGAGCTAAAGGCCGGCGGCAACATGCAATTCGAGTTCAAGGAGAACAAGGTGATTCCTTCGATTGTCGCCAATGTTGACACAGCCCAAGACCAAGGCAAGTGTCCATACTGCGGAGCTGGAGCTGGCAATGCATCAGCTTGCCCCCGCTGTGGAGCTGCACTTGGAGGAAGCGGGCAACCCAGTAGCGACGAAGCAGGAGCGGCGCATGTTTCCACTGGTCGTGGTTCTGGTGGGCCTGCTCATATAGATATCAGCCCTGCTGGAGGCAGAGGCGGCTCTGGATCAATGCGCATTACCTACTCAGTCGATAATGATGAGAATGGCGAACCTAAATCAGTCGATATAGACTACTCGGGCGACAAGGAAAGCAGTGGCAAAGGCGGTGGAGGATACTGTCCCAATTGCGGGCAGCCCTATCCAGTCGGTGCCAAGTTCTGCAATGCTTGCGGGCAGAAGCTTAGTTGATTCAGTTTTCTTGAAATGGTTCCTCTACTGAGGAACCTTTCCTTCCTCTTTTTCATCTGAACATGTCTTCATTCTTAGGTCTGACAATATCCTTCGCAGAATCATCATCTTCTAGGAAGGCATAGCCTCTTACGATGACTACAGGAATTCCTTGCCCAGCTTGTCCCATCAATGGCTCTGCAAGTGATGCTATCTCATCCACCTGACAGACAGTGGAACGTTGCAGGATTCTGTTATAGAGGTCACTTCTCCCCTTGTTATACTTGAACGGAGAAATACCCGCACAGCCAACAGCGATATTGACAGAGCCTCTTCGCCAAGGTCTTCCCTGCGTATCCGAAATGATGACCGCTAGGCGTTTTCCTGATTCTCTTTCTATATTCCCTAGTATCTTCTTCGCTGATGCATCGGGGTATGCTGGTAGGAGAATATAGGTTCCTTGGGGCGCGTTGGACTTGTCAACCCCGCTGAAGTTGCATACCATCCCTGAATGTGTTTCAGTGATTAAAACACCCTTGCTTCTGATGACCTCGTTGCTTTCCCTGAGGGCAAGTTCCACCTGAATCGGGTCAAAGCCATTGTCGTTGGCAATCTCTCTTGCCCGAGCAGAAATCCTCACAGAGTCTCCGATGATCACTCTCCCCTCAGCCTTTGATACAATCTTCGATGCTACTACAATGATATCGCCATCTTCGAGTCTGAGTTCCAGAGCCCCAAGAGCTAGAAGGATTTGTCTGGAAAGATCATCGTCGCTCCTGATGCTCGGTATATCGGGTATGCCAATTGCTTGAACTCCTTGATGCGACATAGTTCCACCTTCTCAGAGTTCCTGCTCATAAACATCTTTCTTCAACAAGAATGGAAACAACTTCTCCTAATAGTGTGGCGAGTCATGTCGGTTACAGCTGTTCCTCTATGTGATAAGGAGAATTGCTTTGGATTGCGAGCATAGAGATAATATGCTCTGACAGGTCCGACAACGCAGAGAAGATGGATTTGAGGGGATTAGCGACGGAAAAGAATAATATGCAATAGAAATCACTCCGAACACACTGGCAAGACGCGCAAAGCATATTGAAGTAGGGAAAGATTATCAACCGAATAACAATTCAAGTATTGAATCAATGATGGCGGTTTCTTGAGGAGTGACACGAATTGAGTCCCGATGAAGATACAAGTTCAAACAAAGAACCCAAACCAAAGGCAACACCGATGACAAGCCCAACAGCAAGTGCAGGTGATATCAAAGAGGGAACAATTGCAAAGTTCATGCGTAAGAGGACTCAACTGGTTGGCTTTGAAACAGGATTGAATAAGCACACTCAGTACTCCATTGAGTTTCTGGACAATGCCATCGATGCACTGGAGTCATGGTGGTGGAAGTCAAAGAAACGTCCTCGCCTCGCAGACAAACTGGAGCCTGAAATCATTGAAGAGGTGAAAAAGAAGCTCTCAGAGGGCTTGATCGACACAATTGCACTCAGCAAGCAACTTGAGAAAGACGTTCGAGCAGGAAAAGAAGTTCAGCTTCCTCCCAGGAAAAAGGAAACCCTTGAAGAACGCATCACTGAATTCAGAAAGTTCGTTACACCCCTTAGAACTCTCATCACCAAGCGCGAACCTCTGGTCGTCATGCAGATAACGGAAGTACAGATGCCCGACCTCATTCCTATTGATGACGAAGAGGGTTTCAAGGTCTATGAATTCACCTGCTTTGATACAGGTGTGGGAATGGTCCCAGCTGACCTAGGGAAGTTCGGAATGTATCTGGCATCGAGCAAGTCCGAAAAACTGCGACAGACAAGAGGAAGTCAAGGCTTTGGTGCTCCTTCTGCCTTCAGCGATGCCCAGAACACCACTGGAAAACCGATATTTGCTATAACCAAAAGCTACACCGCTGAGAATGCAACTGCAAGCAGTTTCTATACCACGACAGCGAATACTAAGGACTATGTTGGTGGACCAATTGACATGGATTTGCCATTCAATCATGGCACGTACATTAGACTGTACTATTTGAATATCCAATACCGAAGGGGCTATTCTGATGTCTATGTAGAGATGGCATCCCTCCTGAACTCACATGTTACAATCATCCTCATTGATCCCTATGGTGAGGTCCGTATCTTTCCAAGAAGAGTTGGCAAATTCCCCGAGGAACCAAAGTACGCACAGCCTCACCCTGCAAGTATCAGAATTGGTGAGTTTCAGGACCTTCTTAGAGAGACTCCAGAATCCGATCTCAGAGGCTTTCTTACAAAAGCCTTCTGTCGTCTGAGCCCGAACAAAGCGAAGAATATAGTCGATGAAGCAAGCAAGGAGCTACGTAAGCGACATCTTGAACCCATTACTCTCCAAACACCTGCAGACTCACTATCGAAGACCGAAGTAGAACTCCTCTATCGAGCTTTCTCCAATGAGGAATACATCGCCCCACCTACCGATACTGTTGTCACAGTAGGCGAGGAGGTCTTTGAACAGACGATTCTGGAAGCATACAAACCAGATTTCGCAGCTGCAGTGACCAGAAAACCCACATCGGGAAAAGGTCTGTCGTTCGCAGTTGAGGTCTGTATTGGTTATGGTGGCGAGATAAAACCCGCATCATCTGCTCCGATGGTACTCTGGAGGTTTGTCAATAGAGTACCGAAACTGAGGGATAACAGCGATTGCGCGACTTGGAAGGCATCAGCACAGGTCAACTGGAGGAACTACAAGGTTCAGACCTTTGATAATGGGATACCACGTGGGCCAATAATGGTCTTCATCCATGTCTGCGGAGCCTATGTGCATGTGATGTTCAAGGGTCAATCGAAGCAGGCTCTGGCAGAGGATGAGGTGCTTATTCGAGAGATAAAACTGGCTCTTGAAGATGCAGCTCGTAAGTTCCGCAGATTCATCACGAGAAGAGAAACAGATCGGAGAAAGGCAAAGCGTGCAGGTATTCTTGCCATGTATGCCGACCAGTTCGCGGAGAGTCTGGTTTACATTGCCAATGATGGAAGGAAGAAGCCGCTCTTTGACGCCGAAACAATTGCAGGTCGAATCCGCGACTCCATCTCAGGCTTTGAAACCGAAGAAGAAGAAGATGAGTCTGAAGTGGGAGTTGAGGAGTCTGAACTTATCGCAGATCCGACCACTGATGATTTGGACTTCGATGATATAGGGAGTTGAGATTCTTGAGCGGAAAAAAGAAGACGAAGAAAGAACCTGAAATAGTGCAGTCAACTCTTGGTGACCTCGTTGAGGCAAAGCCTCAGAAGAAAGCCGCATCAAAGAAGAAATCAGAACCAAAGCCTCAGAAGAAAGCCGCATCAAAGAAGAAATCAGAACCAAAGCCTCAGAA
>CAYHAA010000001.1:555009-678935 GCA_964354495.1 uncultured archaeon
GAAAGCCGCATCAAAGAAGAAATCAGAACCAAAGCCTCAGAGAGAAACGAAACCATCTCCTATGAAGGCAAAACCCACCTCTACGAAAAGCGCCAAAGCTCCGAAGAAACAAACGAAAGAGAAAGACGAGCAGAAGAAAGGAACTCCTGCAACCGAGAAAGACACCTCCGAGATATCTTTGCAGATGCTACCCGGGGTCGGACCGAAGCTCGCGGAGCGTCTCACAGCAGCTGGTTATGGTTCAGTAGAGCATCTCTCAAGAGCTCGTCCAGACTCGATCTCAAAGAAGGTTGTTGGTCTGAGTACTGCTGGAGCCAACAGTCTAACCTCCGCCGCGAAAGACCTTCTGCGTAAGATGGACACGAAGAGTCAGCCAATGGAAGAGACCTCTCTGGATGAAGCTGGAGCCGCTGATATCCCTGAATCGAAGCTGAAGCTCACAGATATACCAGGGGTCGGAACAAAACTAGCGCTATCTCTTGAGAGGGCAGGTTATACTTCGGTAGCCAGACTTTCACGCTCTCGCCCTGATGCTGTTGCAGCCAAAGTGGATGGCCTTAGCATAGCGAGCGCAACAAAACTAGTCGCATCCGCGAAAGAACTTGAGCACGGTGAAGAGATCGAGAGAATCATTGGCGAACCGGCTCCGATTATTGTCGCAGGAAAGGAAGACACAACGATAGCTAAGAAAGAGGTAGAAACACCTGTGGAAAAGCCCATGGAGCAAACCAAGAAACCAAAAGAAAAAGCTCCCAAGAAGAAGGAAAAGCCAGTAGAAGTCACTATCAAGAAGAGAGCCAAGAAAGCCCCTACTCCACCCAAGAAGAAACCAAAACCCATCAAGAAGAAATCTAACTTGAAGGTCTCCCCTGCCATCACTAAACTCGCTGCAGAGATGAAACGAAGTTGGGCTGAAGCGGAGAGGAAGGCAATGGAGCCCAAGCCAGAAGGAGAAGATGCACTAGCTGAGACTGTCGAGGTTATTAATCTGGCAGCTGAAGACACAACTGACCGGTTGGTGGATGCTGCTATCGATATCCTCAATGAAACAATGATGACGGGTCGACCAGCATTTGAAATACCCAGTAGGAGCGGAGACAACATCGTGTGGGATGAGGTTCGTGACTTGCTCCTGCTAGGAATGCGTACGATTTCACGTCCGTATCACTCTCTCGCATCAGTCGTCGACGCCACACGTACAGCCAGAGTCATGGAGATTGTCTTTAATCTCCTGAAAGCTAATCTGCATGCAACGAAAAGAGAGGTCTATTACAGTGATGTCAATCTCTTCAGAGATCAAAAATACAGCGACAAGATCATTGAGGATGTGGCGTCAATGCTGCAGACAACTCGTGACAGCGTACACATAGTTGCATCAGCTCGTGGCTCAGCAATGGGCAGAGTCACTATACGCGATGGCGGTGACATTATCGATCTGACCAAGATGGGAACTGGCGGTTGGGCTGTGACACCATTCCTTGACCAACTGGAAATAGTCGAGAGTGACGCAGAGTTCATACTCCTGTCAGAGAAGGATGCAGCTGTCATGCGGTTGGCAGAAGCCAAGTATTGGAATCGTCAACCCTGCATAGTGATTACAGGAAAAGGATCTGGTGATATTGCCACGAGAGCTTTTCTGAAAATGCTCGTGAAAGAACTAGAGATACCTGCGTTCTCTCTGGTGGACTCTGATCCCTATGGGCACTATATCTATTCCGTCTTCCTCAGAGGAAGCAAGCGACTCAGCTATGAGTCTCCCTTCATTGCCACGCCAGAACTCAAATTGCTGGGAGTCCTCAGCAGAGATCTAGACGAGTACAAGATTCCTAAATCAGTCAGAATTCCAATGCAACCTGCCGATGTCAAACGTGTAAAAGACATGTTGAAGGAACCATTTGTCCAGCGCAACAAACCTTGGGTTGAAGATCTTCAGTTGATGCTCAGGATAAAGGAGAAGGCTGAGATACAAGCGTTCGCCAGCCATTCGTTCGAATACCTGACTGATGAGTATCTGCCTAGGAAACTCGACACTGGTGACTGGATCTAACAGTGGCAATAGGCTAGTTCCTATTGCCGCGCATTACCGTGGTTTGAATCCGGCTAGCCTCAAAATACTCCTATGAATGATGGAGTCAACGTAACTCTCACTAGGACATAGCTGAGGGCATATAGACCGTATTTGACATGATCATCTTTCTGTTCTCTTCCATTTCTGAGATTTAGCATTTCACTTATCAGGAAACACGACCGTCATTCACGCCTTTCGGATTTTTCTATCCAGAATCTTCAATCGCTTTGTATCCTCGCCCTCACGGTACTTTGCTGCTGACTCCTGGTACTTCGCAAGCGCATCTCTTGTTTCACCTGCTTTTGCAAGACGGTCTCCCTCATCCTCAAGAGACTTTCCCCAAGCTAAATAGGCATCACGAGCTCGTTCAGCGCATCGAGCTCGTTTCTTTGCATCAGTAGTAAACATATAGAGCTCTCGTGCCTTTTTGAACTGAACCACTGCCCACTCAAACTCACCTTCCCTAAGGTGATTTTCTGCCTGCTCGTAATGAAACCTTGCCATATCGTCGTAACCAAAATCGATTCTCTTAGTGGCTTCTGCAAGGTTCTTCTCATTTCCTGATTTCTCAAACAGCAACTTTGCCATTTCGAAGTTTTCAATTGCTGCTTCATGCTCGTTTTCTTGAAGGAGTCGATCTCCATTCTCTACCCTTGCTTTTCCCAGTGCATCGAAGACGTATTGTGGGTATTCAAAGCCATCAGATGTTGGTATATTTCCGCAGGTAAGGCAAACCGGAGTTCCAAGTTCACTCAGAGGCTTTTTCAGCGAAACTCGTTCTGGCTTTCCGACAACCACGTCAATGAAACTTGGACTTGTGCTGCCTCTTCCTTCAGGGAACAAGTGCGCAACTGCATCCCTCGTAGCGTCATCCCTTACTTCGGGAAAGAGATGAACTAAGGCCTCATCAGTTGTGACCGCGATATCATGAGCTTCTGCGAATACTCTTGGGGGCTCAATCTCCTTGAAGGGCATGCCTTCTTTTATCTCTTCGACACCTTCTTCCCATGAGAGTTCACTTGATGCTTTGCTGCTCTCGACTTCAAATGTAGGCTCCGGCGTAGCGACAGGGCCCAGTTCCCCTTCAGCTTCCGGGAGTTTCTCGTCAGTAGGCAGCTCTGGTAGTTCCTCATCCCAACTGATCTTATCCGCAGAGCTTAATTTGGTGGTCTCAGGCGTAGGTTGTCCAACAATAGGCTCCAATTCTGCAATATCCTCTAATCCTGATTCTTCGACATCCGGCAGAACATCGTCTACTTTATCCAAGACTTGCGCCTCCGACGTCTGCTCAGGGAGGAGATTTCCTGGAATCTTGTTCCCGCATTTTAGGCAGAAGGTTGAACCTCTTCTCAGTGTTGCACCACATTTAGGGCATTTTATGTGTTCTGACATTAGTTGAACCACTTCAAGTTCTACTCTGTTTTAGCGCTAACACATTGGGAAAGATATTGTAATTCTCTCGGGTTTCCATATGAACGCTTTTCGTACGGCATCGAGGAATCACATATCAGCTGATGTAGACAAATGGATAGGTCAACATAGTTATGATGGCTCCCAAGAAAACGCCACTGATTGATTGAATCATGGAATGCTGCTGCAAGACAGTTCTAGCCCAGATGACTACTATCCAGAGAATTATCACCGGCGTGGCTATAGTTCCGAAGACGTATATCAGTGCAGTTCCAGGTCCCCCCACTCCAGCGCAATGCACAGAGACCTTGGTCCTCAGGCTGACAATCGTCACGCCCAGAGTCACCGTGAAGTAGGCTGCAGCCAAAGAACTCATGACAGTACAGCTGTAGAGATAATATACTGTGAAGGCCAGTGCATAGCAGAGCAGTGAAAAAAGAAAGAACTTGGTTCTGCTCTCCCTCTGAGATACATCGAGATCGACATTGCCTCTTGCTGCCTCAAGAATGATTGGTGAGATAGGCAAAACGACCATCAAGATGATACATAGCAGAAGTGATGTCACTGGAGTTAGAGTTGATCCAAGACCTATCGGAGAATACCAAGAAAAGATGACGCCGACATAAAGGTTGATGAGTGGCGCGGGGGTCAATCTTGATACGATGCGAGCTGCGGTAATCCTTCTTCCATGAAGTTCAATCAATTCGTCTCCATATTTCAAGGATTCATTTCTCCGGATGAAAGTGCACAAAAAGCATCAGACTTTTCATCTTTTCCCCTGAAATCTCGCCTGCATTGAGCATTCCATTTTCCCTCAACTGGTCACTGATGGGCGGAACATATGACAACAAACCTTTTCTTTGTCATCTGCCACGTTTTCTTCCAAGAGAACCATAGAATCCGCTAGGATGTGCGACATAATGCCAGCAATGCCAAAGCGAGAGATATTCGAGAGAATCATCCAAAACATCACGAGCAAGTTCCCTGACGTTTACGCAGCACTATTCATCAGCCCTGAGGGTTTTCCTATCAATACTTGGGGTGTTTCATTAGAACGAGCTGAGGAAATCTCAGCGCTACTTAGCTCCTTGATTGGTAAGACGTTGGAGATCGTCAAGGGAGTCAAGGAAGGGGGTCTGCTGTCCTTCATCCAGATTCAAACGAATTTGGGCGGCATAAGAATCGCACCTCAAGAGGAGTTCATTCTAGTCACTCTGACCAAGACATAAGCGGGCTTTCAGTCGGAAAGCAGATTCATATCACTCGGAAAGTCCACTAGTGCTATTTTTATACTCTGTGAATCGATTACTGCATGTCCACGAGCAGATGCAAAGTTGAGCATCTGAGGGAGGCCTTCATAGTGTCACCAAAGAAGACAAATGTCGAAGATGCAGAGGATACAGAAGATTACGAAGAATTCGAAGATGAAGTCAGTGAACCTGGCGAAGCCGCAGAGGCAGGGAGCGAGTCCGTCGTAGGGGTAAATGTCACCGATTTGCCTGGTGTCGGTCCTGCGATAGGCAAGCGGCTTGCTGAGTCTGGGTACAAGAGTGTTGAAGCAATAGCTGTGGCTTCTCCAAACGAGTTAGCGGCGGCCGGGTCGATTGGCGAAACAACAGCGACCAAAATCATCAAGGCTGCACGCGAGATGCTCGATATCGGTTTTGAAACCGCAGATTTGCTACTTGAGAGGCGTAGGATTGCAGGTCGAATCTCGACTGGTTCAAAGGCTCTGGATGACATGTTCGGCGGAGGTCTTGAGACTCAATCAATCACGGAAATGTACGGTTCTTTCAGGTCCGGGAAGACCCAGATTGCTCACCAACTTGCTGTAATGGTTCAGCGACCACCTAGCTCTGGTGGTCTCAGCGCTACCGCTATCTATGTTGATACGGAGGGAACATTCCGACCAGAACGTCTTGTCGATATGGCTCAAGCGCTGGGAATGGACGTAGCCAAGACACTGAAGGGCGTCGTCTGGGCTCGTGCCTATAACTCGGACCATCAGATTCTGCTATGTGATCAAGCAATGGAGATGGCGCCCGATACAAATGCCAAGCTCCTAGTCATTGACTCTGTCACGAGTCACTTTCGTGCGGAATATACGGGGCGAGGTACCTTGGCTGCAAGGCAGCAGAAATTGAACAAGCATCTCCACCATCTGCAGAGAGGTGCTGAGATCAATAACATGGCTGTCTACATAACCAACCAAGTCATGGCACGACCTGATGCATTCTTTGGCGATCCCACAACTCCTGTAGGCGGTCATGTTCTAGCTCATGTTCCGCAGACAAGATGCTACTTGCGAAAATCCAAGGGCGAACGTAGGATATGCAGGCTGGTAGACTCTCCGAATCTCCCCGAAGGCGAGGCTGTATTCACGGTCGTTAAAGATGGCATTCGTGACGTGTAGGTCGATTTGACGTAGAGATGGATGGTCTCCGACCATCCTACCTCTCATTCAAAGTTTGCATCTTCAATAATACTGAGTACATTCTTCTCCCAAGCTTCTAGACCAGTGGGATTAGATGGATATGCTGCGTATACTTTGCCTAGCTTCTTCATTAGAGAGGCAGCTCTTTGAATCTTGAGAAGAAGGGATATGCGTCCCGCTCCTCTCTTCGCCCTCTTCATCTTATCAACAATCCCAATGGAGATCCCACCACTCTTATTGGCGGCAATGAGGTCATCTGCCTCAAGAAGTCTTCTCTCAAAGCTAAAATTCAAGTCCTCATCCGTGACGTCTTGCAACAGTTTCCTGAAAATCTGGAGGGATGCCAGTTTCTTTCCAAAATCCGGCAAGTATCGCGTATTATATGACCATAATCCTTTGGCAGACAAATCCCGTTTCGCAATCGCTTCTCGAGCCACTTCTCCGAGAATGATGCCCGCCCTCATGCCTGCACCGATGCCACCACCATGAATTGGATTCACCTGCAGAGCTGCGTCGCCTACGAAAGCTACGCCATTGCCGACTAGGCTTTTCAGTGGTCTTCTGACAGGAACTGCGCCGCCTTTCCCATCGATGACATTGCTCTTGAAGAGGAGCGGATACTTGCTCTTAAATGACTCAAAAAGAGCCTTTGGCGAACCTCTGCCATTTCCACCTGTTATTCCCACGCCAGCGTTGACTTCCTGTATTCCCTTGGGAAATATCCATGCGTAGCCACGAGGGGCAATCTGACCACCAAGAAAGACTCGCGCAACCTCCGGTTCAGCCAGAGGAACCTTTAGGCTCAGTATCTCTCTATAGCAGAGAGCCACATCCGCTTTGTCGATGTTGTTTTCAATTAGGGGACTATCCAGTTGATTCCTGATTACAGCTGCAAATCCGCTCGCATCGATGACAATTTTGCTCCCTATCGTGGTTTCCTCCCGAGTGGATGCGTTTCGGTAGTGTATCCCTGTAACTTGGTCTCCGGTAGTAATGGGCGGTCCTACGTGTATATTGGGGATGAATTTAACTCCAGCCTTCACTGCCTCATTGAGCAGTCTCTGTCCGAAAGTCAGTCTGTCAACTGTCCAACCATCGAAGTCTGACCAACCACGGACTTTCAGCTCATTCTTCATGCTTGGTGGGTATACGTCTGCACCATCAATCACTGAGGAGATCTCTTTGTCGTAGGGGCTGTTGATACCTGTAGCCTCAAAATGCGATTTGCTTATCTCGTCGCCACACACTTTCTGTCCGACTTCATTTCGAGGCTTCCTGTCCAAGAGAAGTGTCTGAAGGCCAAGTTCTGCGCACCGTCGAGCTGTAACACAGCCAGCAGTACCTGCCCCAACAACAACAACGTCTAGCCTCTTCAATGTCAGTCGTTGTTTAGAATCACTCTGGGGATTTAAATACCTGCATGACACACACGTTGTTTTTCCTCATCAAACGAAACAAAAGGCTCTTGACACAACCATTATTTGCATCAATGACGGGTCAGGCGCATGTGAGGCAAATGCAGAATCTCGTTGTTGTCGGTCTCCAATGGGGAGATGAAGGGAAGGGCAAGATTGTTGATGTCCTCTCAGAGGATTTCGACATAGTCGTTCGCTTTCAAGGTGGTAGCAATGCCGGCCATACTGTCAAAACTGGCAAGAGTGTTTTCAAATTCAGGTTGATGCCTGCGGGAGCAGTGCGTGGCAAGAAGACAGTAATCGGAAATGGCGTCGTTGTAGACCCCTTCGTTCTTGCGCAAGAGATCGACCAGTTGAAGAAGGCTGGTCTCAGAATCGACTTGGTTCTGAGCGATAGAGCTCATCTCACAACACCCTATCAGATTCTAATTGACGGACTCCAAGAGCTATCAAGGGGGAGTTCGAAAGTTGGAACGACCAAACGTGGGATCGGTCCTACGTATGCAGACAAGATATCAAGGAATGGAATTCGAGGAGCCGATATCGCCACATTAGAGAATTCTGGTGAGTGGCGCATGCTCAAGGAGTTATCGGAGTCCAAGATTCACGACCTCTATCATTCGGAAATTGACTCAACAACTAAGGACCAACTGGATGAGTTTTCTCATGTACTGCAGAAGATCCTCCCATTTGTAGGCGACAGCAGCGACTTCCTCAATGATGCAATTGACTCCGGAAAAAGAGTACTGTTTGAAGGCGCTCAAGGTGCCCTGCTTGATATTGACCATGGCACCTATCCCTTTGTGACCAGTTCCAATTGTGTATCCGCCGCTGCTTCAACAGGTACTGGAGTGCCGCCAACCAAGTTGGACTCGATACTTGGAATTGCAAAAGCCTACATGACCCGGGTGGGCTCCGGTCCGTTTCCTACCGAACTGGAAGATGAAACTGGACACAAGATTCGGGAGAAAGGCGCGGAATTTGGAACAGTCACAGGAAGACCGCGAAGATGTGGCTGGCTTGATTTGGTCGCTCTCAGATACAGTGTGAAGCTTAATGGGGCGCGTTATTTGGCAATCACTAAGGCTGATGTTCTCACTGGTATCGACCCCTTGAAGGTTTGTGTCGCTTACGAGGTCGATGGTGCTGAAATGAAGACCATACCGGCATCCTCCTCAGTGTTTGCAAGAGCAGTGCCAATCTATGAAGAGATGGAAGGCTGGTCGGAGTTACCCAAGATCACAAAGAGTCCTGACTTGTTCAAGCAACTGCCTGATACGATGCATCTCTTTCTACGGAAGATTGAAGCTTGGACCAAATCCAAGGTTGCAATCGTCTCGTTGGGCCCAGATAGAGCAGAGACCATTGTTTCTCGGAAAATATTCCCAGTTAGCTCTACCCCTGCCTGAATTTTATCATAACAACGGACACCACGATAATGAGAACGGCGATTGCTAGAAGAGGCGGCACCCAGTTCAGAAAACGCCCGAATAGCAGTAACAGCGTTGACGGATCCAAGGCGATGACTGCCAAGTGTCCCCATACAACAAGGCCTCCGTAGAGTGCAAAGATGGGAAAGAGAATTGGTCCACCGCTTATGACCAAGACTAGTATCAAGACCGCGAGCTTACTCTTTGTGGGATCCAAAAGTGGCAATGGAATAGATTCGTTGTCATTGAACTTGAAGTAGTACCAGATTAAGAGTGTCGGAAAACGAGCCTTGATGATTTCCAAGACCTGAATTCCGAGTTGTATTGATAGCAATAGACCTGTGTGAACTAGCATATAGCCCAGAACCAGGACATTCAAGACGGGCAGCGGATTTGATGGGTCAAAAAACAACTGCAGGCTCTGTATGATTCCAACAAGAACCGAGAAATTCACGATAAATAACAAGATGTGACCTATAGCACCCTTGAAGATACTCTGCCAAGTCGCCATCGTGATCCATCCAGACGTACCTATACCCCAAGCTTAAACGGTTTTTGAGGCTGCATTCCAGTAGATGTTGGGTCCAATGGTCCCAGCTCATGCTGTTTTGCGATGGCTCTCGTGACCAAGTCGGTAAAAAGTGTATCGACGTTTTCCCCAGTCTTAGCACTTGTCTGGTAGTGCAGAACATCAAGCCAGTCTTCCACCATCCTCCCGGCTTCTGGTGGCACCAAACGATCCGGCCTGTCAATCTTATTGGCCACAATAGCAACCACTGCATTCGGGCAGACTGTGATTAGTTTTGTATACCATTCGCCAATGTCCAGAAATGTCTGTGGTCGAGTAACGTCATACACAATGATTGCCATTGATGCTCCTGCCATATACCTGCGACGGAGTTCATTGTAGGTCGGTTGCCCAGCAAGATCCCAGAGAACAACACGTGCTGTTACCCTGCTTCCGGTAGGTAAGTCAACTTCAAGGGTCTTGAGGGCGAAGGTCGTGCCAATTGTGGCAATATATCGCTCACTGAAACTTCCTTCAGTGTATCTACGGATGCAGCTGGTCTTGCCTACTGCTCCATCACCCAGAGCAACCAGCTTGAACATATGCGAGATACTCTCTCTTGACAATTGACGCTCTATCCTGTTACTCACTCTGCGGGTGAACTGCCAGTCTTAGGCATTTAACTATTCTCGGAATGTATGCCAGCTATGTAGAGGACACTCCTGTAGCAAAACTCGTCGCTTTTGGGGGTATTTATCACCATAAGGATTAAGTCAATGCTTTCCACACAGTTGCTGTAATTCAAACTGGTGATACTCTATGGCAGAGCAATTCCTGAACCGATTGAACAAGTTGGAGGAGAGCATCCGCCAACTTGGAGAGACCCTAAAACGAATGATTACCATTCTCGGCACAGTAACTGAGATTAAATCTGAAGTGCGTGGAGCGAAGGAGGAGATCATTCGAGCGTTGGCAAGCAAGCCTGCTGCCGCGCCAATAGAACATGATCATACCGATGAGCTTGCGAAAATGGTTGTTCAGGAAGTTGGAGATGTTAGGGTCTTTGTGCAGCAATCCATGGAATCACTGAAGAACGATATGGTTGAGTTACTTCAAGTGATGATTGCTAATGTAGAGAGAGTGCAGATCACCGCTCCTTCTGCGCCATCGAAGCCATCTGCTCCGGCAGCTACACGACGCGCACCCGCCCCTGAGTATGTGGAAAGTGAGAATCAAGTTTCATCTTCACTCCCTGCTGACCGATCCATGAAGATTGGGGATGAACTGACCGGAATACTGAGTTCCTTGAAGATGGGTTGCGTTTCAGGTGATGTATTGGACGCGATGACTTTGGCAAAGGATTCCATCATGAGTACAGTTCCAAGTGATCCAATCATGGTCAAGATTGACAAGTGGGTTGGGCTTGTTAGTAACTATCCACGGCGAAATCAACTGCAAGCACGAGACGTGGTCAAGATGAAGAAAGAATTGAAAGAGGAGATTCAGAGATACAGTCTTGCTTAGTCATCTTCTTCCATCGGTGGTGCTCCGTCGGCAATCATCTTCATTGTGGCCAATACTCGAATCACGTCTGTTGCTGTGACAACTCCAATGATGTCATTGCCTTCAATCACAGGTATATGCAATATGTCCGCCTGGTTCATGAGTGCGATGACCTGTCCGAGATCTGCCTCTGGGCCAATTGTGACTACTGGAGTTGTCATGATGTCCTCCAATGTTAGAGTATGGAACAACTCTTCTGACAGAAGCTGTGCAGCAATGACCTCCTTTCTCGTCACAAGCCCTGCCATGACCTCAGAGCTCGTCACGATGAGACTGCCCACCTCTTCAGCAGCCATAAGCTTCGCAGCATTGACAAGAGGTGTATCCACCTCAGCAGTCAGTATCAGAGAGGTCATGAAATCTCTTACTGTTAGCTGAGCCATTTTTCTACACCCCATACTACGTTAGAGGGTTCTTGCCACCCTTTAGAGCATTATGAAGAAGCTTCTCAGCACATTTTGAAAACACATCTGTGACTGCTGTACCGGTCTTGGCGGATGTTTCGTAATACTCTGCCTGGAACCAGCTTCGCAGCATCAAACCTGGTTCTTGAGGAACCATCCGTTTGTCGATCAAGTCTATCTTGTTTGCACAGATTAGAACTGGCGCTTCCGGACATACTTCACGGAAGGATTCAAACCAATTGTTCATAGCCATGAAGGTTTCCGGTTTTGTCACGTCATACACGATTATGGCGGCTGATGCCCCCTTCATATACTGACGCCTCAGTTCCCGGTACGTAGATTGGCCACCCATATCCCAAATGCTCAAACGGACCTGTCTGACACTTCCTTGAGTGTCTTTAGTTTCAACATCCTTTGTGGCGAATGTTGTCCCAATTGTCTGTTTGTATTCCTCATTGAATGTGTTCTCGGTGTATCGCCTCAGTAGCGAAGTCTTTCCCACCATGGCTTCGCCTAGAAGAACAATTCGGAACTTGTACCCCTGAAAGCCATTTGCCGCATCGGGGTCTCTTATAGAGCTCGTTCTTTCTATTCTCTGAGCCATTTGGGAGAACTCCAATCAGTAATCAGAACTATGTCTGTGGGTGTCATTCCTGTCCGCCACTTATATGTTTTCTGCGGAGAGTCTCTAGTAACTTCGCCAGAATATCACTGTGTCCCGTTCAAGCTACTTGGGAGGAGCAGCTCGAAAGCTACCACTGGATGGCCAAGACCGAAGTTGTTGAGTATGTCAGGTGATATCTCTCCAAAGAACCCGCTGAGTCTGCCTCTGACCTTGATACTTGCTGATCTGCCCGGGATGAAATCAGAATTTGTCACTGCTTCGAACTCGAACTGATGGTCAAGTCCTAGGTTCCTGAGCAGGAATCCGATTTCAGTCATGAGACTTGTGACGTTGACTTTGGCATCAGTCATTAAACCGCATACCGATGGTACTTGGTCTGTACAGGTCTCCTTGGATTCATCAGGTATAATGATGTCGCCAACTTCGAAGATTTTCTGAGGGTAGTCTGAATGCTGATTCTTTGAGGCAAAATCAAGAAGAACAGGCAGGAGCGAGTTTCTGAGTACGGAATAGCTTCTGCTCTTGGGATTGCTCGTGGTCACGACTTGCCTACTGCGACCCATATTCTCATTGAGTACCTCGGGTGACGTCATTATGAAGTTCATGACCTCGAGATATTCCATACCAACCATGAGATCCCTGACCTTATTCTTGAGCCTGGTGACTGGGCCTACACTACCTGTGGTCATCGTCTGCGGCATCGCAGGTTGTATCTTATCGAACCCGAATCCTATGGCGATGTCCTCCATGATATCGACGGGATGAAGAATGTCCATGCGGTATTTCGGAATCTGCACACGAACCTTTTCTCCTTTGGTCAGCTCTGCGCCATAGCCCATTCTTTCGAGAGCTCTGGTTATCCTTTCGCCATCGAGATCGAGGCCTAGAAGCTTATTGATATCCTCAATACTGATTGTCATCTGTTCCGGAATGAAATTGGGAGTTTCTTCGACTGTGCCGTCTGGGTAAACGCTCGTCACAGATTCAATCTGTGCTCCCCGTTCGGCTAGCGAGGCAGTGATTATGTTCAACGCCTGTTGCACTGTCAAAAGATGTGTCCCTGTGACTTCCACAAAGAGATTCTTTGTTTCAGTTGTTATACGTCCAAGATTATTACTATTGATTATCGGTGGAAGACTCAATACTTGTCCTTTGGAGTCGTAGAGGAGCGGCCATTTCTTGTGAGATTCGATGATTGGTCCAAACTCGATTCCCTTCTCATGTTGAGCCAAGATTCTTGGCCCGTCCATTTCGACTTCATATCCCAACGGTACGAACTTTATCCTCTCAGGTTTTTTCGTTCCGTAGATTATCGGAAATTCCAGTTCATCATAGACATAGAGGCCTATGCTTGCCTTTTTCCTGTTCCTTCCGTGCGTCGAAGTAAGCGCTTCCTGAAGGTGCATGTACTCCTTGATCAGTTCATCGCTAGCTCTTACGCCCTTCAGTATTGAACAGCATATGAACGGCCTGATTTTTTCGAGACCTGCTTGAACAATGATTTGCTTTCCCGATTTCTTCACCTTGTACTCCTTGAGTCCCGGCTCGATCTCTAGAAATGATCTGACAGCATGTGCTATGCCTTCAGTAGAAAGCATGTCTTGACGGTCTGGGTTCACCTCTATCTCAATGACATTCCCCTCGATTTTTTCGACTTCAGCCTTTAAGAGGAACAAGAATTCCTGGAGTTTCTCCAAGGTAAGTTTCTTGCCAATCAGTGACAAAAGATCATTGATTCTACATTCTACAATCATGTTACCACCTACCTGACAAAACAACTCCTTCTAAGCCAATTGAGGTCCTGCGAGAAAAGGTCCCTGATGTCATTGATGCCCATCGATGCCATGTAGAGTCTTCCTGCTCCTATTCCCCATGCAAGGACGGAGTCCTTAATCCCTAAAGGATGCGTGACTTCTGGTCTGAAAATGCCTGACCCTCCAAGCTCTATCCATCCCAGTTTGTCATGTTTTACAAACGTTTCGACACTGGGTTCTGTGAAAGGAAACTGGCCTGGTTTGAACTTTATCTTCTCAATCCCTACTGCCTTGCATATCGCTGTCAGATAACCAAGTAGGTCTCTCAAGTTTAGTCCTCTGTCCATGATAATGCCCTCGCACTGGTCAAACTCCTGAGCATGAGTTGCACTGAGTGATTCTGACCTGAAGTTACGATCAATTATGAACATCTTTTGAGGGCTCTCTCTATGATGGTATAGATACCTCATTGAAACAGGTGTGGTGTGGGGACGCAAACAGAGTCTTGTTGCGACTTCCTTGCTGTATGGCCAATCCCATCCCTTTGATCCTGTACCACCGCCATTCTCATGAACCTTCTTCACGGCTTCATAGTACTTCTGGTCGATAATGTGGCCATGGTCGTACGGAGCTGCGACTCTGAATTGATCTTGAACTTCGCGAGCTACATGGTCTTGCGGGACGAAAAGAGCATCATGCCCCCAGAATTCAGTTTCAACATAAGGGCCGAACCATTCTGTGAATCCAAGTCCCACCATAATCTCCCTTAGCCAATCGTTGAACTCTGCATACGGGTGTTTCTTCCCGTAGTTGATATATTCCGGCTCGATGCCAACATTGTAAGGTCTGAATTTTCTTCCCCTCCAAGCACCACTAGAAAGCATCTCAGGCGCGAGGTCTCCGATGTCTTCAGTTGAATCTGCAAGAACATCCTGCGCACGACCCAAGTATTCTTCAGAAATCTCGGACTCAACGATCTTCGTGATGACTTCACTGACTAGCTTTCTCTCAAGCAGCTGTTTGAGGACCGGATCATCAATCTGAAGGCTTGCACCATTTCCTTTGGCAATTGAGTCAAGTGCTCCTACAACTGGCGACTCAAAATGCCTTCCAACAGCAGATAGAATCGTTACATCCCCCTGCTTTGAGACATCGACCCATCCATTGGTTCTTGCCCAGTTCATTGCGATACCTTTTGTTTTGGGCGATATGCCAGATTTTTCGACTGCAACATCAAACGGAGCTGTTCCTCCCGATTCCTCTAACGCCTTCACCAACCGAATTTCCGGGAGCCCATCTCTTGCATATTCCTTGCCTTCATCTGTGAGGGTATATGATGTCTTCTCGTGAGTTTCCAGTCTTACAATTGCTCGTCCGGCAAGAGAGTTCAAGATGGAGATTACTCTCTCAGTGTTTTGTTCCGTGATTTTGGCTATCTCGTTTGCCGAGGCTTTTCTTCCTAATTTGATCAAACCCTTGAGAATTGTCCTCTCTCCTGTCGTCAACTGCTCACTCATTGGTACGCAAAACTCCTGAGTTCAGTACTCGGGACTGATAGACCGCACTCACTATAGAATGATGATTGAGGGCTCCTTTCACTGGAGCATCGTAAATTGGCGGTTATCCATCCGTCCTTCACCTGCTTTACTTGACCTATTGAGTCCTCCTTTTTAATCTGTCGTCTCTCTTCGTCTGTCGCACGACGCAATGTTAAAATAGGGTCATTTGTGCGCCTCACCAGGCGCAAATTGCCACCTGGGTTCTTTAGGAAATAGTCAGTAATGAGTCATTGAAGGAGAAGAACATGTCTGCGGAACGTCAGAAACTCAGACGCAAGGTGGAGCAGCTCAGGGCCTTTAAGGGAAGACACAGTTCTTTCACCACTCTCTATGTTCCTCCCACGAAGAGCCTAACAGATGTAATCACTTTCGTGAAGACTGAATTAGCTGGCGCTGACAACATCAAGAGCAAGACAAATCGCAAGAATGTTGCAGACAATTTGACTGCGGTTCTGAGTGAGCTCACCAAGATGCGCACCATACCTCCCACAGGATTGGTTTTCTTCTACGGTATTGAAGAAGTGGGTGGGATTGGTAGACCAATCCGCGAGATAATGGTTCCACCGACACCGATCTCTCAATTCGTCTATACATGCGGACGTGAATTCATTACTTCCGAGCTCGAGAGTATGACTCAGCCAAGAAGTCTTATCGTCATTGTACTCCTTGAAGGTGGCAAAGTCACAATTGGTTATCTTCGCGGCAAGCATATGGAACTTGTACGGGATGAGGACTTTTACATCATTGGCAAGACTAGAGCTGGTGGACAGAGTGCAAACCGATACCTCAGAATTCGTGAGGAGAAACTGCAGGAGTTCTTTAAGCATGTAGGTCGGATGCTGGGAGAGCTTCTGATTGACAATATTGCCAATGTGGATGCCATAGTGCTTGGTGGCAACACAATCAGATGTCTAGAATTCCTGGAAAAAGGGGACCTTGACTACAGAATACGAAACAAGATTGTAGATACAATAATACCTGTAAGTGTGATTGATGAGACCGGCCTCTTTCAAGCGATGAAGGAAGCCTCCAGGATTCTGAAGGAGACCGAGATATACGCGGAGCGTCAAGCTTGGGATGGCTTCTTGGAGGATCTCATGAAGGGGTTGAATACAATAGCCTATGGGAAGAAAGAGGTTCTCGAGGCTCTCAAGATGGGGCGCGTGCAGACTCTTCTAATCACAGAGGATCTTGCTAACCAAATGGACACGCTATACGATGATGTTACCCAATATGGCTCAGAGCTCCTCGTCTTCTCGAACCAGACGGAGTCCGGAGCTCAGTTGAAGGGCTTCGGCGGAATAGCTGCGCGGCTTCGATACTAGTCCGTGCAGGTTCACTACTCGCGTGGCGGCTTTGGTATTTCAGTCAAGGTGATAATATCCTCAATCCATTTCGCCAGTTCTTGACCAATCGATTCAATGTACTGCAGCAATGATTCAGCGTACTTAGTCAGATGCTGCTGTTCAAGACTCTTGGCCTTCTCATTGAATTCCTTAATCCGTTTTGGCAATCCTATTGACCATCTACTTATCATCAGTTCTGCCTTTCTATCACTGAGGACCTTCTTGGCGATTTTCTTCTTTCGACTAAGGTCAACAAGCTCTTCCAACAACCTTTGAACACCAATGGTTGCTGCTACTAGCCCCTTGGCATCTATCTTGGATTCCTTATCTCTGCTGGTATAGTAGACTTGCTTTAGATCTCTCTTCGCAGCAACTACACTGGAGAGGAGCTTCAATAATTCGTGAGCCATGATGCCTTCATTCCATCCTCGAACGTTTTAAGGTCTATGTTTTTTCAGCTGCCTTCAAACGGCTGAGTAGTTGCATTCTCCACTTGTAGAAAACGGACATGCTGTGCACTTAGTTTCACTAGGTGATGCTCTAGGGAGCCGTTTGTCGTACCAGACCTCATCAAGCCTTTTCAGATGCATTCGAATCTCATCAGGACAGAATTTTCTCTTGAAGACTCTTGCATCTCCACAGTTCCAGCAGTTTCTTCCTGGTCTATCTTGAAGGCACTGTTTCGCAGTGTCCTGAAGGCAATACACAATGACGAGTCTAGCTGACCTACAGGAGACTCCACTCTCCGCCAAAGCAAGTGAATACAATCCTGCTTGGAAAAGATCCTCCGGCTTCATCTTGCTCGGCAGATATTTGATAGGGAACTTGTGCTCAATCAGAGCGTCCAGAATCGGTGCGTCTTCCCAGTGCAGAACTGCACTATCGAACCTGCCAATGAACCGATGAGCAAATGATCTCACCTGCTCTTTGTTGAACAGGTAATACTGACCTCTATTGGGTTGACTTGGCTGCAGTGAGAGAAACTCGGTAAGGCTCCAGGGAGCTTTCTTTGCCCTCTTGATAGATGGCCACGCTGGACCTAGACTGAAGATGGATCTCCTGAGCGATAATATGGAAACAATCACGATGAGGAGCGTGAATGCCAAAATGCTCAGCAACTATTCCATTTCACCACCATACTATCCAAATGATACCAAGGACGACTACTGCAACTATTACAAGGATTGTCATCCATTGAGTGCCTTCTGGCTCATGAGTCCTAATTGTGGACACTAGATTATGGAGCATTGTGCCATCCATGCTAGCTTTGGTGACTGCCTTACCCCACCTTTGTACTAGGTGCAGTCTGTACTCACATTGAAATTGAGTTCTAAGTTCAGAGACTTCTCTAAATCTTGAGAAGGACGTTCGTTCATCTTCTGTAAGCCGCAACTTGATTCGGTCGATAGTCTCGTACGACCCTTGAAAAGGGGCACACACGCAGAGGCGCAAGTTCCGAACCAAACACTAGATGCTTTTATATTCGAGTTTTGGATGAATTCACAAACAGGATTTCACTCTGGAGAAAAAGGGTGAGTGGTGATTAAATGTCAGAGGATTCCTACGAAGGAGCAACAGCTGGAAGAGTACTCGTGTTTGGTAGTAGCGGTTCCGTAAAATTCCCAATTGCTTTCAAGAATGCTATGGGAACGGATCGCGGCTTGATGGTGCTCGTGCATAAAGACCGACTCATCAAGATTTTCCCTCTAGATAGTCACGAGGTGCTCTTCTTGAGTCTCGAGATTGGGAAACTCAGTAATGACTTTCTCACAAAACTGTCCCAAATCTTCAAGAGAGCTGGACTTGTCGATCTCCTATTCTCAACTGGGGTCTGCCTTCGAGGAACGCGGTGTTTCTACGAATGCTACTTCAATCCGAGCCAACTCAGTTCCGATATGGATGAGCTTGAGAGTTCTCTGAAAGTTCTTGATGGAGTTCAGAGAGTTCTGATTCAGAAGGTAGAAGCATAGGATCAGGAAGGCTTTCGTCTTCCTTCGTTTTGGCTCGAGGTGTATTCCTCTTGCAAGACATCATTCTCTTCATAACCGATATGATTAGTCAGGGGTATTTGGGACTTCTCATCATATGTTTCATGATCAACATGATTCCCTTCCTGAGTCCCAGTAACATGGTTCTTGCAGGGGCAGCGGTACTATTACTCCCGAGCTTCAATCCCTTCATTGTTGGCTTTGTGGTGGCAATCTCAGCTACATCTGCAAAATTGATTCATTTCTATGTCGTTCGTGGGTCTCGTCTGGTCCTGTCGCAAGAACGTCTAGCATCTCTTGACTCAGAAAAACAGAGAGTTCAGAAATGGGGCCCTCTTGCTCTATTCATTGCTGCGGCTTCTCCAGTACCTGACGATCCACTCATTGTATATGTTGGGCTCACCAAGTATAGCTCTGTTAAGTTCCTATTCAGTTATTTTACTGGAAAGGTGGTCGTGACAATCCTGGGTGCATTGATAGGATATGGTGTTGGTGGCTATTTTGAGTCCATGCCCATTGTGTTGGCTTCAATTGCCCTGACAGTACTGATTACGGGATTTCTGTGTAAGAGAAAGACTGAGGGCGAGTCATCTGACATGCTTCAGACCATTCTTAAAGCGGAGATACAAGACGATGATGACACGTCAGAAGAAAAGGTGGAAGAGCCGGATAATTCTCAGGAAGATTCGCGATGACTCCGCTAGCGCACCTACTTCGGTAATCTTAAGTGACTAAGCATACACTCTCACGCCAATTCTAGGTGACAGGATTGACCGGAACAAGCATAGCTGAGATAGAATGCGAGAAGTGCAAGATAGTCTTCGAGACACAAGTGATTGAGCACATCGATCTGTCTGAAGATCGCGAGATTATCAAGGCGCTGAAGGTTGGCAAGGCTAATCGGGCTCAGTGTCCGAAATGCAAGAAAGTGATGTACTTGGACCGGAGTATTGTGGTGAACTTTGAACCAGAGAATCGAATTGTTGTATATGATCCGAACGCTACATCTCAAGAAGCCAAAGAGAGTCTTCAGAGCGAATACAACAGTATCATTGCCTTCAATGAGATTCTAAAGGAGATTGGAGCGGAAACAGAGTTTTCCATATTCTCTTCTCTTGATGAGCTCAAGCCTCTTCTTGATGAGTACGAAAAGACCCACAAATAGACTAGAGTCTTCTCTTGCCTAAGAGGAATTCCTCAACCCAGCGTTCTGCTCTATACATCGTTGTAGGCGTGGGCGGCATCTTGAAACCGTATGCAGAGATGGACTCAAGTGAACCTCCGATGCCTCTTTTCAGAGCCAGCTTCGTTCCCCTAATGGCATCTAGCAGGATAGGTCCAGCATTCGGCCCGTCTGTCACTTCCATTCTGATATCTATCTTGATTGGAGCACCACCGAATTGACGCCCATTGATGTAGAAGAATGAATCGCGCCCATTATCCATGAAATCAACATAGTCTGATGACCCTGCAACAAGTGGAGCATCATAGGGCAAGTCTTGGCTTATTGCTTCGCTCTTTACTCCTCTCTTTCTCATTCTGCCTCTGTAGTGAGAGTCAAGCGATTCCGCACCGCCACCAACATCAAGCTGATAGCTCTTGTCTACCTTCACTCCTCTTGCGACCAGAAGCTGCAGAATACTGCGATGCAAGACCGTGGAGCCCAGTTGATCCTGAATGTCGTCACCAATGAGCGGGAGTCCCTTCTTCTCGAACTTCTTATTCCACTCCAGATCTGAAGCGATCGATATTGGCGTTCCGTTGATGTATGCACACCCTGCGTCGAGCGCGGCCTTCGCATAGTACTTGGTGGCCTCCTCTGCTGAACCAGGCAGGAGATTGACCAGGATCTCTGCACCTGCATCCTTGAGTACCTTGACAACATTCGCATCGGGTGCCTTGGAAAGACTCACGAGCGTCTCAAGCATTTCATCCACTCCATCCAACAATGGACCCTTAGCGACAATGACACCAGTCTTGGGAACCTTAGAGAACCGCATCACATTGTTGGGTTTCGCAAAGACTGCCTCGGAGAGGTCAAAACCGACCTTTGTGTCGGCAACATCGAAAGCTGCTACAAACTCGACATCCCTCACATGGAATCCTGCGAAGTCTGGATGAGCTAGACCGGGTACATCTCCCTCAGCCTTTACATCCTTGTAATACTCTACTCCTTGGACTAGAGCGCTTGCTACATTTCCGACTCCAACAATTGCTACTTTGATTCCATCCAATGTTGCCACCTCTGGTTCTTTTCGGACTTCTCTTGTCAGTGTCTTATATACTATTCTATTGATATAGAATAGTTAGACAATCATTGTTGGGGAGGAAGAGTTTATGTTGGAATTCTACGTATTATTTCAGTGGACGATTGGCCGACACCATGTTGCTCCATGCGTCGTCGGTAGTCGTGGGAACGACGCAGATACGCTGTAGTGGTCTATGCGAATGTCCCGTCATGGGAGATTCGCCTCTCACCGAAAAGGTTCAGGGAGATACCCGAATAGTGTGTTTAGCGAGCACCACTCATGATCAAAGAGAAAAGAGGGTGGACCTCGAGCCCCAAAAATGGGCACCAAAAAGGGGGTTGGCCTTCGTCCACTTATTGTTCTGACTGATTCTCCTCAAGTTGCTCCGACAGGAGCTCCATGATATCTAGGACTCTGATTCTACTATTGATGCTCTCCGCTCCTTCTTTCAGATTGTGTACGCAGAATGGGCAGGCTGTTGCCAGTATATCCGCCCTGACCTCCTCTGCAGTCTTCACTCTGTCAGCGGCGATTCTTCTGGCAAGAGATGCATCAAACGAACGCAAACCTCCTCCTGCCCCACAACACATTGCTGCCTCTCTATTGGGGGTCATCTCCACAAGCTCTACGCCAGAGATTGCCTTCATGATTTCTCTAGGCTCTTCGTAAACTCCTAGCGCTCTCCCCAAATGACAAGGGTCATGCCATGTTATTCTTCTTTGCCTGTCACCACCCTTGAGTCTCAATTTTCCATCATTGATAGCAGATTGGAGGAATTCAACTGCGTGCATCACTTTGGGCATATCGAGACCAAAGCGTTCTGAATAATCCTCGCGGAGCGTCTTTAGGCATCCCGCACATGTTACGATGATTGTCTTTGCACCCGACTCATTGATCCTCTGCACCAGTCTTTCTGCATTCTCTCTTGCACTGTGAATGCGTCCTGTCCTTATCATGACACTTCCGCAACATGGCTCATCTTCCAGAACTGCAAAACTGTACCCAGCAGCTTTCAAGACCCGGGCTGTCGATTTCGCTATTTCTGTCAGTTTGAAACCTGCTGTACATCCTGCGAAATACAGGACGTCGCCTGTGCTTGGAATGTCAAAGCCTATCTCAGCCGCCCAGTTTCTCCGCGTCTGATTCGTTTCGGTGTATGGATTATTGTATTTCAGAATCTTATCCGCAATCGCATCACGTGACTTGTTTGGTATCTCATTGAGGACCTCTCGCACGGTCTCAAGGCACTTCGCAGGATCGAACTCAGCAGCGCAAATGGCAGTGCAATTGCCACAGAGTGTACATGTGTAGAGGGCTTCTGCGTTCTCTGTCGTCTTCTCAAGTCTTCCTTCCAACAGGGCAATGACGACTTGTATTCTGCCTCTCATGAAGCTAGTTTCAAAACCAGAGGAGTTCTTCCAGACAGGGCATACTCCATCAAAACCCCTGTCTTCATAGACTGCATTTCGACATATGCCACACCTGCGGCACTGCGCGAGGTTCTCCATCAATTCATCAATATGAACGTCAGTCGTTGTCAGAGCCCTCCTAATGTCCATACCGACAAGATTCCATTGGGATTACGATCCTTCTTCATTGCTTTTCACTCACGTGCTCAATCCCCGGAATAACCCCTGGATTCATGATGTTGTTGGGGTCGATTGCTTCCTTTAAGCCACGAAGGAACTCCAAGTAGGTCTCCATCTCTGTTATGCCATCAACCCAATAAGGTGCAAGTTTGAACGGAACCGCACCTGTCTTAAAGAGGCGTTTTGAGAGCTCCTTATGAGCTGCACGTGCTTTGATTTCTTCATCCTTGTCTTGCGGGTCATAGAAAATCTGAGGATAATAGTTGTATGATCCATGCCCAGACTGGAATCCGGCAGTGTGACCAAGCACGCCGAACTCGTCAAAGAGGGGCCACATCTCTTCGATAGTACGATGCCACTGCGACGGAGGTTGGTGGTGGTAAAGGATTCGCCAATGCCAACCGTGGACATAGGATGACCTTGCGAGTTCTCGCATGCGGTCATTCCATTCTCCCTGTGGGAGTTCGCGGATACCAATAACGTGTCCCCCAACTCCTTCGCAGGCCTCTCTGGCAGCTATGACGTCACCTTCCAACTGATCCTCTCTTACCCTTCCTATCACCATAGATACGGTAACAGGTGGCCATTCGTGCTTTGGGACTCCGTACTCCTCTCCTACCATCTCAAGAAAGAAGTCCAGAATTCTACCTTCATATATCGCAATCCAGACCGTGCTCAGGTCATTCTGTTTCACTTCAAACACGAATCTCTCAGCGTCCTGGGCGCTTTGAAAGCCGTAGGTGTTGTAATCGAAGTAGTGCATTCTCTTGAAGGTCTTTAGAGATACTTTCGTGATGATTCCAAAGGCTCCTAGTGATCCGATGAACAATCCTGTCAAATCCGGTCCAAAGGCATATCGGAGGTATGGCCCTGGAGCGTTGGGGTTGGCCTCAGAGCCCGTTTGGATAATATCGCCATTGGGAAGAACCACCTCAAGACCCAAAACAAGCTCAGCAATGCATCCAAATCTACTTGAACCAAAACCTGCTCCGTTGACTGCTACATTCCCAGCAATTGTCGCAGTCAGCGAGGAACCGGGATAGATAGGTAGCCATAGGTCATACTTGTTGAGGAACTTGTCTAGTCTTCCAAAGTTGATGCCAGCGCCAACTTTGACAGAACGCAAGTCTTGATAGATGTGGATGTCGTCCAGCCTCAATAGGTCGATAACGAGACCCCCCTTCTTGGGAATGACCTCTCCCTGCAAGCTGGATCCTCCTGAGCGAGGAGTCACAGGTATCCTGTACTCATTTGCGACCTTGATGACCTGTGAAACTTGATGCGTATCTGCTGGTCTCACTACTACTGCTGGTAGAACTGGTTCGTAGCTGGTAGAGGCCGACACTGAATAAGTCAGTAGTACATCCTTCTTCGTGCTGACAAATTCGTCACCTACGATGGCGACAAGCTTCTGCACGACTTCCTTTTTCAATTCCCGGCCTCCGAGGAAACCGGTTCTTAGAAGATATGTCTAATCTTCATAAGGTCTGATGCTGAACCCTTGACCTTGAGCTTTCGCTTCAGGAGCGCTGATGCTGCACTCGTTTCTTCTAAGAAGAGCTTTCGGATTGTATCTTCATCGCTCTCAATCTTCATATCCGGACTATCGATACTTCCCGAGTTCACGACGATATTGTTGTCTTTGACCAGGAAGTTATACTCTTTGCCTTCCTTGAGTGTCAAGAGTGCTGTTCGTTCCCATCCATTGATGGCCTCCTTCGTCTTCTCTCGTTGGAGCCCGTCCGCGATTTTCACTCGTATTAGTTCAAGCAAATCATCTGTCATGTAAATCACTTCAGATTCATGCCGCAGTTCAGCGCGAGATTAAACTGTTTTCCTCCTCTAGGAGAGGTCTTCGACACAACACGAACTCTGTCGAATAGCTATTTCCGATGAGCTTTTACCACATCAAGGAACTTCCGTACATTGTCGGTTATTATTTCATATCTGCCTTCCTTAATCGCCTTCCTGTCAGTGATTGCACTGCCCACCCCGAGCGCAAAAGCTCCTGCATCGATCATAGGTCCAGCTGTATCCAGCTCCACACCTCCAGTTGGAACGAGAGGAATTTGAGGCAGCGGTCCTCTGATGGCTTTCAGGTACTCGGCACCACCGACATTTCCACACGGAAAGACCTTCACAGCATCTGCTCCCATTGTATATGCTTCGTAAATCTCAGTTGGCGTCAGTGCGCCTGGGATGACTGGTTTCGAACGCCCGATTACTGTCTCGATGAGATCCCGCGAGTAATTGGGGCTTACGATAAAGTCACTTCCTGCCTTTATAGCCTCAATAGCCATCTTGCCATTGACCACGGTACCCGTGCCAATCAGGACTTTGTTCCCAAATTGCTCCACGAGTTGTTTTACGACATCAATTGCTCCAGGAACACTCATGGTGACCTCAACGATGTTTATGCCGCCGGCAAGAAATGCATCAGCGACTTTGAACGCGACCTCTGCAGATTCCACACGAATGATGGGAATCAATCCTGTGTCATGAATATGCTTCAACGCTTTTTTCTTGTCCCACAATTTTCTTTCACCTCTGGATTCGGAGTCCTCTCTCGCCACCCTTAAGTAACTTCTCCACCTCATCCTTGTAGACAAAGGCAAGGTCTCCTGGGACTGAGTGCTTCAGTGCTGAGAACGCTGATCCGAAGTCTACTGCCTTCTGAAGGTCCTTCAACATAAGATAGCCATAAATGAATCCTGCACTGCAAGAGTCTCCAGCTCCCAATCTATCTACTATCTCTACATCGTAGACAGGACTCTTGAAGATCTTGCCGTCTGAATAGGCAAACACGGACCACTTGTTTAGCCACACTGACGGTGTTTCCCGCAGAGTAATGACTACGACCTCGAATCCGAATTTGTCCTGAAGCTCTCTTGCCACGTCTTCGTAGTCCTTGCCTTCAATTCCATAGACTACCTTCGTGTCTTCCTCTGTCGTAATTAGGATGTCAATATTCTCAGAGGCTGGTTCCGTGAATGCCTGTGCCTCTTTTGGAGTCCAGAGCTTTCCTCGATAGTTCACATCATACGAGACCTTGCAGCCCTGCTTTTTGGCAATCTTCAATGCCTCAGTTGTTGCTTCAGCGCAGTTGCTGCTTAGTGCAGGTGTTATCCCACTAGTATGAAAGAGCTTCGTTCCCTTCAGGATGCTTGCCCAGTCTACGTTTCCGGGTCTGATCTTACTGATTGCAGACTCCTTTCTGTCGTAGATGACTCTGTTCGCCCTGGGTGCAGCACCGAATTCCACGTAATAGACACCACAACGATCTTCGGGACCCCAAAGTATGTGTGAGGTGTCGACTCCGTGTTCTCGAGCCTTATTGCGGATGAAGTGACCAATTGAGTTGTCTCCCAGTCTTGTCACATACGCAGTCTTCAGACCAAGTCTGGAGCACGCAACTGCAACGTTCATCTCGGCTCCACCTGCATGAGCATCGAAGCTATGAGTCTGTTCAAAGCGCATGAAATCTGGAGGTGAAAGTCGGAGCATCACCTCGCCGAAAGTGACCACATCATAAGTCATCGTTTTCAGCTCCAAGTTGTCAAATGTGGTTACGATGACGAACCGCGTGTTAAATCTGTTGTTAAGTCACTGGCTTCTCAAACACTGTGACTTGAAAACTCGGTTCTGGCAATGACCTCGTCTTGCACGAATGGATCTAGTTCGATGAAGTAGGCACTATATCCAGCAACTCTCACTATCAGGTCTCGATGCTGCAGTGGATTCACCTTTGCATCCTCAAGCATTTCCCTCGATACAACATTGAACTGAACGTGGAATCCTCCCATCTGGAAGTACGCGTCGACCATTCCTAGGAATTTCTCTCGTCTTGCTTTTGTGTCAAAGAAGTCAGGAGTGAACTTCATGTTATAGAGGGTCCCATTGTAACAGAGTGAATGATCAAGACGAGCAACTGATTTCATTGCTGCAGTCGGACCGTGCGTATCGCGATTCTGAGTAGGCGAAACCCCATCGGACAGCATATGGCCTGCCTTTCGTCCATCAGGAGTCGCTCCAAGAGCCTCTCCCTGAGGTATATACATTGATACTGAAAAGAGAGCACCATGATATGGGCCATTTCTTGTAGTCATCCTGCTTTGAATGGATTTGCAGAGTGCTCTACCCGTGTCACGAGCTAGAAAATCGACTCTCTCGATATCATTCCCGTATTTATCTGGATCATTTTCCAGTCGCACACGCAGCTCTTCTTGGTTCTCGAAATTACCTTCAATCGCCCTGAGTAATTCATCCATTGTGAGTTCCTTGCGTTCGAATATGTATTTTTGAAGTACCTCAAGAGAGTCTGCTACGATTGCAACTCCGACTCCCATGATCCCGCCGCTGTTATAGATGGTTCCGCCCTCTTGCATTGTAAGGCCTGATTCAATACAACCCTCAAGTAATGCTGAGATGAATGGCGTCGGCTTATGTTCGGCTAAGACCCCCGCGGCTATTCTATCCGCCCGAGCCAGCAATTCGATAGCATAATCAATCTGCTCTTCGTATGCTCTCCAGAGCTGCTCGAAGTCTCTGAACTTGCGTGGGTCTCCAGTTTCCTTTCCGACCAATTCTCCGTTCTTTGGATTTCGTCCATTGTTGAGAGTTATCTCGAGAATTTTGGGAAGGTTCACATACCCAATATTCGGTCGAGGGTCGGTCTTTCCGCCAATAATGGGCTCTACGCAGCCAAGTATTGAGTAGTTATATGCTTCTGGCTTATCTGTTCCCTTATCGGCCATCAGTGGGATAATCACTTCATCATTGAAGAGCCCTGGCATACCAAGGCCTTTCGAGATCACATCGACTACCTTGAGCCTTAGTTGCTTTGGTGCTTTCTTGTGCCATCTGAAGGAAACAGTTGGCTGTGTCACTCTAATATTCGCCGTGGCCTCAAGGACTAACTCTGTCAGCTCGTTGCTTGCATCATTCCCATGAGCATCCTGCCCTCCGATGGTGAGGTTCTGGAACATAGGATGTCCCGCAAATGCTACACTATAGTATTCATCGCGCAACTTGATGAGTGAGGTAAACTTCACCCATAGCATTTCAAGAAGTTCAAGAGCATGAGTCCCGTCTATTCTCCCATTCTTGAGATCTCTTTGAAGATACGGATGCAGATATTGATCGAATCTACCAGTAGACATAGAGTGTCCATTAGATTCTGTCTGGACAAGAAGGTGAATGAACCAAAACGATTGCAGCGCCTCATGGAAGGATTCAGCAGCATGTGCTGGAACTCTTGCGCATATTCTTGAGATTTCAAGAAGTTCCTCTCTTCTCGCTTTGTCATTCTCCTTAGCGGCCATCACCTTGGCTAAACTGGAGAATCTCTCAGCAAATCGAAGAACCGCCTCTAGTTGTATTCCTGTAGCCTGGTAGAACTCACGCTTCTTCTCATCGTGCGTATTCTTGTCTTCGAGGGCTCTTACTTCTGAAAGAATATGGTTCAGCCCTTTATTGATCACTAATGGATAATCAACGATGACATGCCCTATTCCTGTGCCGGGAGCTCCGATAGTGAATAATCCTGCTTTGGATGCCTTTACCGACTCCTCTGGCAGGAGTCTTCCCGCAATCTCAGAAGTGCTTTTGTCTTTCCAGAATTCGAAGACCTTGCGTAGTCTCTCCTTGTCATTCTCATCAATGGAGAATCTTTCGGTTCTCCTCTTGTTGAACCTATCAAGTTCCTGGTTCATCCAGCCCCAGCTATATTCTGGAAATACTTGGCATGATCTTGGAGTCGGACCCATGTTGCCGACAATGAGTTCCTCTGGTTCAATCCTGACAGTCATCTTATCAAGCACGTGAGCGAACGCTCCGGCAAGACGGATGATTGTGGGTTCAGACATATGGCCCTTTACGTATTCTGTGAAAAGCACTGCTCTCTCAGAGGATATTGTTGGCTTAGCTTCAAGCATCCTCTGTTTCATTCTTAAGGTTCGAGCTGTCATCTCAAGTCCTACCGCTCCATACATTGATTACCTTTCTCATACGGCATTTCGGAGCAGAGTCGGAAGGAAGGTATCCAGTCTGCTGAGAGCTTCTTCAATTCTCTCAGTCGAAACAGCGTAGCACAGTCTTAGGAATCCCTCTCCAGACTTGCCAAATGCAGATCCGTGGACAGTCACGACGCTTGTTTCCTTGAGAAGCTTGAGCACAAGGTCATAGGACTTCATACCGTAAGCTGACACATCTGGAAAGGCGTAGAATGCACCACCAGGCGGATCCATTTCCACTCCTTCAATGGCATTCAATCCTTTGGTGATGAGGTCTCGTCGTTTTTTGAATGTCTTAAGCATGTCATTGACACAGCTCTGCGGTCCACTAACTGCTGCCTCTGCGGCTTTCTGTGAAATGGTTGTGGGCATCGCAATAACATGCTCTTGCAGCTTTGTCATTGCACCAATGATTTCCCGAGGGCCAACGCATGCGGCGATACGCCATCCGGTCATCGCATAGGTCTTGCTGAGAGAGAAGATAGAAACAGTACGCTCCTTCATGCCTGGGAGGGAACCAATGAAGAGCGGCTTTTCAGTGCCATACCTGAAGCTCTCATATGCTTCATCTGCTATGACGTAGATGTCGTGCTCTATGCAGACATCAGCGATTTTCTTCATCTCCTTGCTCGGGATTATTCCTCCAGTGGGATTGTTTGGAGAGTTGATAACAAGCATCTTCGTCTTGTCTGTGATTGTTCGTTCGAGTTCCTCGGCGGTAGAACTGAATTTGTTTGCCTTCCTCAATTGGATTGGCACAGGGATACCCTGAGCCAACTTGACATGCGCATAATGACTCACGAAACCCGGGTCTGGATAGATTACCTCATCCCCCGGATTAACAATCGCCATGTTTGCAAGCATAAGACCCCCCATTCCACCAGCCGTGCACATGAATTCAAAAACCGGGTCCGCGTCAATTCCGTTATCACGCTTAATCTTTTGCGCCCATGCCTCACGGACTTCGATCAATCCTGCATTGTGCGTGTATTTCGTATATCCATCATCAATGGCCTTCTTGGCTGCTTCTTTGATGTGTTGAGGCGTGTCAAAGTCTGGAAGTCCGACAGTCATGTCAAAGACATCTTTTCTTCCAATGACCATATTGTAGATCTTTCGAATTTCGCTTCCGGGGACATATGCATTTCTGTCAGCCAACATAGAAATCACCTGGTCAGCACTGTGAGAATAGTCTGTTGTTTATATAACCTCTCGAATGTACCATGTCTATGAAAGAAGACTTGAACAAGGCTCAGAGGAGTTTTAAGGCAGACAGCTATAGCGGAATCAAAGTCTATCCAGTGATGCAGAAGATGACGAAACCTAGTGCGGATGAAGTGAGAAAGTCCTGCATGGCTACTCTTGCACACGCTCATGCTGTATATGTGGAAGCGACACGTCAGAACATGGGCAAAGAGGGTCTCAGGGCCATTGGTGAAGCCAATAGATTGCATGGGCTGACTCTAGGCAAATCGGCCATTCAGTCTGGAGGATTGAAGAAAGGGGATTTACACTCGATATTTGACTTCTTTCGTGCTGCTCATCCCTATTTCGGATTCGAGCTGGAAGTGAACGCTCTCACCGATAAGAAACTCGATCTCAAGGTCACGTCATGTCCCTGGATCGATTCCTTCAGAGCTCTAGGTGCTGGTAAGGACATCTGCACATGGGTCACCCGGATCGACGAGGGAATTGGTCAGGCAGTTGACCCCGAAGTCAATATGACGATTCCCAAGTGTATGATGCGGGGCGACGACTACTGCATCTATAGATATGAAAAGCAATAGAAGTGGATGAATTGACGAACAAGAGAAATATCATACTCCAGAGAACCCTTAAACTGTATGTTGCCGCTTTGTCCGATGCTGCGGATGAAATTGGCTTGAATCAGGTCTGTATGGACCGCGGGATAGTTCCGCTTACAGAAAATAAGAGGATGGCTGGTTTTGCAAGGACTGGAAAGATGGTGAGATCTCCAGTGAATCGTCCATACGACGAAGCTCAGTTGGACACATTCATGAGTCTGGTCACGCGAGCAGTCGATGGAGACCTTATTACTATCGATATGTCCGGGGGCACCGATTGTTCAGCCTGGGGACAGGTTCTCACTCGCATCGGCAAACCGTTGGGAGTCCGTGGTGCCATTATAGATGGAACCTCCCGGGATATTGATGATATTGATAGAATGAACTTCACTGTCTTTGCGCGAGGTCGCCATCCTGGGACTATGCGTGGGCGAATGGATATGGAGTCTGTGCAGGAGCCCATTGTATGCGGAGGTGTCACTGTGCATCCTGGTGACCTAATCTTTGGAGACAGTGATGGCGTTGTAGTGATTCCTGCGGACCATATCGAAGACATTCTGGTTCATGCTGAGAATGTTGTGTCAACCGATAAATGGTGGGCAGAAAGACTCGATGAAGGAAGGGACCCACACGAGCTGCATAAAGAAAGACCAATACCTTAGCCTTTTTCCGGTCAGGAGCATGGAGACCAAACCACAAGGCTTTAAGCTCGCAGATATTGAGCTGGGGTGGCCATAAACCAAGGTGGAATAACAGGTCCATTGGCGAAGAAACGTAAATCATCAGGTCGCGCAAAGGGAGGATCCGGCCATAAGGGTGCAGTCCAGTGCTCGAGATGTGGTCGTCTAGTCCCATCCGATAAGGCGAAGAAATTCACCAAAGCTGTCAGCGCTGTTGAGCCACAGATTGCACGAGAACTTCGGCAACAGGGTTCATACATTCCTGTGCACAGAGTAACATCATACTACTGTATCAGCTGTGCTGTACATTCCGGCAAGATGAATATCAGGGAACATAGCGAGAGAAAGACCGTTCCAAGTCGCTGAATCACATCACGATGAAGACCAACTACTCCCAGATTGAGGAATTCAGGTGAAGTGCCCGTATTAGGGGACCTACTGAATATCTCTGTTGTGGCTAACACCGCATCTTGATGGACTCATTTGTGAGCCTTCTTAGCTCTTGCCTTCTTCTTGTATACACCTTTCTTTGCCGCGTAGTCGTACATCTCGATTATCTTCTCGGGTGTTGAGTCAGGTTGGATGTTATGGGCAGGGGCAAGAATGTAGCCTCCATCGTGGGCGAGTGCAGCAAGCCTTGTATCTATCTCTTCTCTGAGATCCTCCATAGTACCGAGTTCTGCCATGGCACGCTGAAGGTCAATTCCACCGTGGAATGAGAGGCGGTTTCCATACTTGGCCTTAAGTGCACTCGATTCCATTCCGAAGGCAAGCGGCTGGATTGGGTTTAGGATGTCCACGCCTACCTCGATTAGATCATTGATTAGAGGCTCCACAGCGCCACAGCTATGATAGAATACCTTTACGTGGGGTGAACGTCTGTGTAACTCCCCATAGATCTTCTTATGTCGCGGCTTGATGAGCTCGCGATACATCTTGGGACTGATGATGAGACCGTTTTGATGTCCAAGGTCATCTCCAACTTGAACTATGTCAAGATACTCTCCAACTTCATCCATGAGAACCCTGTTCATATCAAGCGCATACTTCATGCACTTGTCCATCATGGCCTCAGCAAGTTTCCGATTCGTGGCCAAGTCGATTAGGAACTTGTCGAATCCTCTCATGTAGTGCTCGCAGATCTCGAAGACGCCCCATGGCCCTCCGACCATTCCAACCACAGCATATTCAGCTTCATCGTGGAGGTGTCTTGCCCACTCAACAACTCCCTTCATTCTTGAGGGGTCATCCGCATCGGGCATTTCATAACTCTCTACCTCTTCGACCTCCGTGAACTGACCCCACGGATAGTAAGTGATTTCCCAATATGGTCCAAACCATTTCCCCCTGTATCCATACTCTGAATCAGTCGTTCCGTCGGGATAGGTCTTCATCTGGAAGCTCGATGCTGTGTTCATGTAGACCCTACGAAAGTCGACGTGAAGTCGACGCAGGAGTTCTTCCGAGGTTTTCCAGCTCGACATGATACCCCACTCTTGAGTTTCGGGAGATGTGATTCCAAGATGATCACGCAGTTTCTCATATGCTGCTGGAGTGGTCCAATAGTCTAGAGGCACTCTGTCAGGTTCCTCGTGTTCTAATGCAGTCAGGACTCTTTCTCGCGATTTCATGGCAGTATAATCTTATACACTCCAATATTAAAAACACTCTATAAGGTCAACTTTAAGAAAGGTTAATAGCGGGGCCCTCAATTGTGCCGGAACACGTCGCTATTCAGATGAAGCTATCGATGAAGTCAGCATAGCATAATGGTGTGATAACAGATGGTAGATGTAGCAAAGATTACTCGCCTTTTGACCGAGATAGTGTGTTCAGAGAGAGTCAGTGACCGGGATTTTGACCTCATCCCCTATAGTAGGGACCTGAGCCCCGCAAGGCAGAAGCTACCCACACATGTGATCTTGCCGGAGAGCAGAGAAGAGATACAGGGCATCTTGAAGATTGCCAATGAGGAGAATGTGCCAGTGTATGTCAGGGGTGGTGGCACTTCACACTGGGATGCATACCTTGCTCAAGAACCTGGCATTATGCTGGATATGAGCAGGATGAACAAGATCATCAATATTAACGAGCGCGATCTCGTCGTCACAGTTCAGCCAAACTGCACATGGGCGAAACTGGATAGAGAACTTCGAAAACAGGGCTTGACCTATCTCTGCAGCGAGGCCGGTGGTCCTGCTATGACAGTTGGAGGGTCAGTTATGAAGGCTGGTGCTGGACCGCATTCCACCGCGAAGTTCGGATGTCATGGAGATCAAGATGTAATCACACTTGAGATGGTGCTGCCTAATGGTGATATCATGCAGACCGGCTCTGCAGCATGGCCAGGTGCTGGAAAGTTCGAGAGGCAATGTCTCGGGCCTGACCTCGCTGGGATGTTCATTGGTGCGGAGGGAATCTTGGGAATATGCACTGAGCTCACTATGAGAATCCGCCCAGCAACAGATCTTAAGGAACGACTGCTGGCTGTGATGCCATCACTTGATAGTGTGATAGAGTTCGGTCACTTCATCAATCGTAATATCGGCGACGAATATCTTCAGGGCATTTACCTGTGGGTTGACCCGAACGCTCCAGATGTCTTTACTCTCATGATGGATATCTTTGGCTATGAAGCTGAGATAATTGAACATAGAAAAAAGATGTTGATCGAGAAAGTCAGGAATCTGGGTGGGAAGCTTGGTGACAGCGCACCCGCTAATGACTATTTTGGCCATATTCTCACTGGACTGACTGACCTCTTTGTTACAGGGGTCTGGCACTTCTTTGGTGCTGGGACCCTCAGAATTGATGATATCAAGTTCGCGTATGATGTTTGGAAGACTGAGCTGCTCGAAAAGCGAGGCTATCGCAAGGCAGGTTTTGGTGGACAAGTCCTCCCACGACGTTGGCTTGCCTTCATGGTGACCAACTATAACGAGCCTGCAGAGTGGAATGAACTTGTCAAAATGACTCATGAGATTGATGAGATTATTCTTGCAGGGCCGGTCATACCATATGGCATTGGTGGACGCGATGGCCTTCGTGATATTGTTGCTTCTCATGATACAGGCTACTACCGACTCTTGAAGACCCTAAAACGAACGCTAGATCCCAAGAACATTCTGCAACGGGGAATATTCATACCTGAGGAGGATTTGCAATGAGAATCAAGGAATTCCAGGACATGATCTATGCCTGTGGACGCTGCAACTACTGCAGAGGACAAGACTTCAACGAACGATGCCCTGAGATTTTCACTCAGATTTGGGAGTCCTCTACGGGTCGGGGAAGGATGGCAATCGCTCGTGGAATTCTTGAGGGAAAGCTCGACTACTCAGAGGAGCTGGCAGAGCGAATCTTTGGCTGTTTTATGTGCGGCCGCTGCAGGGAGGAATGCAAGAAGGCCGCTAAGATTGATATCATAGCAATTACGAAAGCCATGAGAGCTGATTTTATTGAGCAAAGGGTGAAAATACCTGAAGGCGGTTCAAGCATGGTCAGTACTGCTCTTTCGAGTGGTAATATCTTTGCAGACTCACCTGCAGCTCATGCGAAATGGGCGGATGGCCTTGAGTTTGTCAAAGGTTCTGGGACTCTCTTCTTTCCAGGCTGCCTTGCAAGCCACAGATTCAAAGAGAAGACGAACATACTTGTTCGATTGTTGCAGGCCGCTGGCTACGCCCTTGACTTCTTGGGCGATGATCAGACATGTTGTGGAACTCCGCTCTGGATAACGGGGCAGACAACGGATGCCAAGAAGTGGGCCCAAGGCTACCTCAGGAAATTGAAGAAGCATGGTGTCAAAGAGATAATCACTCCTTGTCCGAGCTGCTTTAGAGCGTTTGACGAGGAATATCCTCACTTGCTCGGTATGGAGAAGTTCCCAATTCGGGTCCGGCATACAAGTGAGATACTTGAGGAGATTGTGGAGAAGAAGAAGCTGAAGTTCAAGGTGTCCATCGATAAGCGTGTTACCTATCATGATCCCTGCGAGATCGGTCGTTACAGGGGTATCTACGAACCTGCCCGAAGAGTCATCAAAGCACTGCCCGGTGTCGATTTTGTTGAGATGGAGAGAAACAGAGCAGATGCATTCTGCTGTGGCGGTGGAGGTGCTGTAAAGATCACGTATGAGCACCACTCCAATACTGTGGCAGAGGAGCGGATTCGGGACTTCGTCCGTAGTGGAGCTGAGGTCATGAGTACGGTCTGTCCAGCCTGTGAGATGAATCTCACCCATGGCATATATGCTGCAGACGTACAAGCTCGTGTCCTGGATGTCGCAGAGCTGATGGCAGTGGCTGCAGGAATCGTGGACAGAGAGATTCTAGAAACAGACTATTTCCCCGAGGATTAGACGGATGGCTCGATAGTCTACTGAGTCTTGGGGATTCACTTTCTCCTTATCCCCCGACCGCAGCAATCATAAAGACAATAAGGTCGCCCTTTGAAACCTTCGTGTTGATACCTTCACGAGCAACCATGTTCATGCCATTTACGAACACAATAGTGTCTCTTCTTAGAATCCTCTCTTGTTTGTCATCAAGATAGACCTCAAAGCGACTGCCATATTCTTCGTGAAGCTCTTTAATCAGATCCTCTATCGTTGAGCCTTCTCTTGTGTCGAATAGGAATTTGTTATGCTCTGAGTTCTTTAGTCCTTTATTCATCAGCTTCACAAAGACTTCGGTCACTTCTTGAGTTCACCACTCAATATTCAAATAGATTAACTTTAAATTAAGTTTGTCGGAATGGTAGTCATTGGATTAAGCCCACCCATGCATCTGATGCGACTTAGGGCGGGCAGTCGCAGAAGTGTGTTGAAGAGACCTCTTCTGCTATTAGCCAAAAAGCATATGTGTCCTTAAGTTGGGCAGCAAAGGGCAATGATTGAGTCCAAGAACATCAACGATGGGTGCGATTGACTTGTCAAATGCGAAAGAGCGTAGGACTCTTAGAGAATGGTTAATGGAAAACGCACGCGAAAATCCCGTCCACTATAGGGAGATTGCTGAGGCGCTGGATAGGGATCCTGCTTCTGTTTCTGCATCGCTATCTATTGAAAAGGCACAGGCTCAAGTTGATGGACGCCCTGCATATTTCCAAAGAGTTGCACCAGGTCTCTATAGGTTTAATGACCTCTGCGAGGGAGCAATCACAGAACAGCAGATAGATGAGGATCTCAGGGAGAAAGCGCGAGCCAGCAAATTGGCAACACGTGCAGAGATGAATCAGGCAATCGCCAACTTGGATTTGGATGGGTTCAGAGAACTTGCCGCTATCATCCTCATAAACATTCGAGTGAACCGAGATGATGTCCAAGAACGTGAACGCTATAACAACACTATCGTGTTTACAGGCAGCTGGCTTGATGATGGTGGCAGAGCTCCAGTTGTGTTCTATGCGAAGAAGTGTGGCCTTGATGAACCAATTGGCAGAGAAACGATTCTGGAGATACGAGGAGCGCTTCCGGTCTATGGAGCGAATCAGGGTGTTCTGATCTCAAATGGCATCTGCACATCTGATGCAACCCATGAAGCAGTTCAGCCGAATCTCATAGTGCCACCTATTCATATCATGGATAAGGAAATAATCATGAATGTATTGTTTGAAAGCAGGACCGGTGTCAAGTCTAGCAAGGTCGAAATATTCCTCCTCGACACAGATTTCTTCAAGGCATTGATGCCTGAGGAATGAATGGACCGTCAGTGTCCGTGATGTTGTGAGTTGCCTCGTTTCGACTCTCATTCTCAGGGGTTTTCTGACTTCAGGGATACACCCATCCATCAATCACGTTCTTCTGGTTAAATATCCAAGTTTAATATGAAAAAAAGTAAACCCCTCAACTTAAATATCAGGGTATACACTGGCAAGTGCATCACGATACGATTCTTTCTTGTCGTGAGAGAGAAAATAAAGGAGAACAACAAAATTGAGTGAGGACAAACTCCTCTTTGTTAGAGAGTCGTCCGGCCTAGTTAAGGAAGTAGGCACGGGCTTTGCTCTCCTCCTCCCAATTGCACTAACCTTGGGCCCGTGGTTCCACTATTTTGGTCCACAGGTATCAACTTGGTATCCTGGTGCGCATCTTGTTCCGATGTATGCACTGGGTGCAGGAATTGTCTTCTTTGAAGCCCTTGCACTCATGTGTCTGATGCTCGCCATGCCAAGATCTGGAGCATCTTACCACTTCACTGGAAGAGGTCTGAGCCCCATTTTTGGTGTCATGGAAGGTTGGAGAAGTGTAATCACGAACCCTGTCTTCAGGGGAACTGGAAGCTTTTTCGCAGTACAGATCTTTGCTGGTGGTCTTGCTGTCATTGGCGCCGCAACGGGCAATGCTGGCTTAGTCAGCTTTGCAGCGACCCTCAGCACAGACATCATCTGGCTCTTCACAGCTGCTGTGTTGATGATTCTAGTAGGATTCGTCTTCGCCTACCTTAGTGTCAAATGGTTAGGCTGGTACGTAATCATCATTGGACTCGTCAACATTTTGGCTCTGCTAGTAGCTGATCTTGTCATGCTTGGAACACCAATGAGTCAGGCGGTCTGGGAGAGCTCGATGGGCGCTGGAACTTGGGCTCCCATAGCTGCTTTCGACAACTCAGCCTATGTGAACTTCAACTTTGGCGCAGTCGGCGGAGCACTTCTAATTACTGTTGGTGGTATGTGGCCATATCTCATCATGCCTGTAGCTGGTGAGGTCTCACAGCCGAGCAGGAATATTCCACTGAGCAATGTTGGTGGGTGGGCAGGTATTGCCGTCTTCTTCTTGCTCTCTGGTTTCGCAGTTGAATCATGCATGGGTGGATATCTGTACGGTGTCAACATGGTTGGTGGTGTGTTCCCTGGTTTCGGTAACTATGCCGCAGTCATTCTTGGTGCCAACCCACTTGCTTGGTTTGTGATATTATGTCCCATCTTTGCAAGTTTGGGCGACTCACCTAGCAACGCACTGTGGGTCACTCGACCAATGCACAGCATGGCCATGGACAGATTCTGTCCTGAAGCATTTGCTCGTGTCCATCCGAAATACCACGTACCACACATCACACTGTACTTCTGGTTGATTCTTTCGGTTGGTACCGTCGCATATGCAACAACTCTGCAGTACTTCTTTGGTACAGCTCTTGCCTCGCTGATTGGAGTGGCGTATACATACGTCTTCATCAGATGGCAGATGGCTTTGGCAGCAATTTCGTTGCCATACTACAGACCGACCCTATGGGAACGGAGTGGAGGCTGGAAAGTCCTCGGCATTCCATTGGTTTCTCTAGGTGGTATCGTGTCTGGTGCCGCGTTCTTCTGGGCAATCATTGCATACGTGCCATCGCTACCCTTTGAGGTTGCGTTCACGATTGCTGTGTATCTGATTGGTCAGATCGCCTACATGTACTATGGAGCAAAGAACAAGGCTAAGGGCATTGAGATGTCCGCCATCTTTGGTCAACTCCCACCAGAGTAGAATCTAGATCGTATGAAGAGAGCCGCAAGCTCTCTTCTTCCCTTTTCTTTTTCAGTCTGCAGCTCACTAGAACTCTTCAGGCCCGGAGATTATCTACTGTTCTTCTTCTGGAAAGTCTGTGATGGGTGGGAACCTATTTCTGCTGGCCTTACTTGCGAAGGGCTCCAGCTTATCCCATGTCCTGTGAAATCTCGACGGAAACGACCAAGGCCGAATGACAAGATATTCACGAACATTCTCTGAAGAGCTGTACTCATCTAGAGCCTTCTTTGCCTCTCGAGTGAAAACATGCCGCTGGTCATCATCTAAGACCTGTTGCTCAAACATATAGGCATCCTCTTTCCATATGTATTTGACCTGGATTTCGTCATTGTCTTCAACTATGCGATGCACAAGTCTCCAGGGCCAAAATGTGGACATCTGTTCAAGTTGTTCTCCGGCACCATAGAAGTCAACTGACATTCCCTCTCTGCAATAGACGTAGTCAGGACCGCGTTCTCCGAATTTCTTGTTTGGTTTGGCCATACGACCCTTTCTAACCCAGTCATAGAACTCTCCTCTTACTCTACTGTAGATCTCACAACGGTCAAGTATGTATTTCACAGCTGCAGCTGTTCCATGGTGTGCTAGTCCAGGAAGTGAGGGTCGATCGAGTCGCTTCTCAATCAACTCCCGGACAGTTTGGATGTCTTCAGTAGGAATCGTCGTCCAGATTGGGAAAACCGCTCTCCCAAAAGGGACTGTGTGTAGAAATACGATTCCAGCTGTTCCTATCGGTTTCAGGCCTTCAAGCAGTTCCTCGTTGACTGGCCAAGTGTCTCCATTCTTACAATAATGGACCTCACTTACTTCGAAGGAAACCACTTCATCCCATTGTGCATCAAAGATTGCCTGATACTCCTTTCTCTTCTGCTGGCGTGGAAGAATAAACCTCGCTTCTGAGGGATTTATCTGTATTTCTTGTCGTGCCTTGCTGAATGGGCAATTTCCAATGTATTCTACGTCAGGCAGTGTTTCTTCATCGGACATGATATCATCACCGTTGTGAAGTCGCTCTCGGATATTCTGGAAACGGTTTGGCTGGTCAGCTTCACACGTACTTAAACGAGTTGGTTAATACCTCTATAAGAAATCAAAAGGGTTAAAGGTGCGAGACCTTGTGCCTCCCTGAAGAGGATTTCTCACGATGAGCCAAAGTTCAAACCGAGAACGCGACTCTAAAGCGTCTCTCGATGACTTCGAGTTTGATCCAACCGAGCTGGATTTGAAGCAAAGCAAGAATCTATTGACGGTCCTTGATGGTTATCGAATCCAGAGAACATATGACCTCAGGTTTGTAGACAAAGCAATAAACAAGGGTGAAATGCCAAAGTCATTCATCCGTCAGTGGGGGACCATCAGAGGACTTCTGCACAAGCTAGCTGCCATCGGTCCTAAGGTGCCCGGTGTGGAGTCTTGGCTGAATCGGAAGCAATACTTTGCCTTTCTATCTCTAGCAGTGATCACCATAGCGGCTCCAGTGCTCCTTCTTACGTGGGTGTTTCGATGGGCAGCGCTTCAGGATATTGCAATGCCCTTGGCGCTGCTTGCTGTGGGTCTAATGCTTGTGAATTTCCTATTATCATCATGGTATAATCGAAAGGTTGCGTGGGCGATATACTACTACCTAGAGGATAATCCGAATTTGGTTGCCAAAGAACGAGCCATTCTCAAAAAATGGGTTCAGAGTCTCATCCATCACACAGCAAGAGTGATGAGAAAGAGCGGAATCGATCCTAATAAGAATTTGATCAAGTTCTTCAACGACGACTATGTGGGGATAGAAGTACTCAAAGAGCCTGCTGGAATAAGGAAGAACTATGTTGTGAAACTCAAACTGACTATGTAGTCCGAGCCTACTCCTTCCATTTATCTTTTCCATGGCTGAGAAGGCCGTAGTGGGTTCTCACCCACTAGACTATCTTCTCTATGGGTCTGTACTCGAGATCGAATCCGAAATGCCGCGGGCCTAAAACCTTCAAGCCCTCAGTGCCCCTGAAGATTGGTTCTGCCTTCATTCCAATGACGCTTACCTTATCGCCTTTTTTGATGTCCGTGTTAGTGATGGGCTCGCCACTCTTGGCATTTATTATCTCTATGATATCTGGACTTGTCATCCAGGGCTTTTCATCAAGCCATGTCATATGGTTCTCATTCTTGAACCACACCTTGAATTTCTTACCTGGTTTGATTCCAGAACCCGTGATCTCAGTTTCTCCCCACATGTACCCCTCTCGATTCTCCCATGTCCTGCCTGTAACTACCCCTCTGAAAAGTATCCATCCTCCAACACTCTCAACAATCTTCTCAGCAGGATCATCTCCTGACTCTCTACAGTTTCGAATCATCTTCCCCACTTTGTAGCTCTTTGTGAGAGTTCCTTTGATAATCGCATCATGAAAGTCTGATCCCTTGACTGGAAAGGCGACATTGCCAAGACGACCCCATGCCACTTCACTCAAAGCCTTCGAGATTCGCTCGCCCATCTCGTAGTTGATGACGTTCTGTACGATGCTCTTATTTCCAAACCAGTCAATGAGAGCCATGGGCGCCATTGAGAAGCCCTTGATACAAACAGTATTCTGGCATATCTCAGGTACCGCTCTCCCTGAATAGTCTCCATCAACACAAGGAATGCCATGTTTGACAGCAGCATCGATTGGCGCTGGCGTATTCACTCCACCTAGCTCAAAGGGAGCGACTGCTTTGAATTTGACGCTCATGAAATCCTCGAGTGCCGCCAAACCACTTGACAGCTCTTTCTCAAAATAGTCCCAGGGGTATCTCTTCCTTAGAGCTTCAATCTCGGGAGTAGGAGGTGCGATTGTCCCAGAATAGTATGGGCATGCAACCCAGTCACTCTCTTTTACTGTATTCACGTCAACGATCTCAATTGTCTGTCCTTTGTCTACATGAGGATACAGCATATTGAGACCAAGTTGTTTGGACCCACCGCCGCCAGTTCCAAAGAAGGTACATCCCGTTGTGAGGTCTTCCACATCAGTTTTTGTCTTTAATATAAGCGTCATTGTAAGCAGTCCCTTTCAGATTTGTTAAATCCGGTTTAAGCTCGCCAGTATATATTTCCAGCGGATGGTATCGAAATAAACATTTCACTCGTGCTGGTCATTCGTCTTACGAAAAAAAACATAGTGAGAGAAGAGGGTAACTTCGCTCTTCTCTCTCAGATTTGAGAATTACAGTTCGACGCGACCGGCCTGGACCCTTCCATCCTCAATGGTGATGAGGAATGCTTTCAGAATACCTTCTCTGTATTCAGAACCTGGATTCACACATAGCGTTTTGCCAATGCTTCGGTAGCCAACGCTTTCGTGTATATGCCCATGCAAGCCCAACAAAGGTTGATACTTCTCAATCACAGCTCGCACTGACTTGCTTCCGACAGGACCAATAATCTCCTGTGCACCAGATTTCTTCACCTTGTGCTCTTCATCAAGCGTCGGTGCGGTATCAAGACCGGAGTTGTACGGAGGATCATGGAAGTTGCATATGACATTGGAGTAGTCCTTTGTATCAAGGCGGGCGAATTCCTCTTCCAGTTTTCCGAGTAACTCCTCATCAGGACATTCTCTGGGCGTCTTCCAAGGAGTCTTACTTACCCATTCACAGCTAATCATGGGATATCCTCTCACATCTATCACTCTCTTCAGAGGGTATATGACCTGAGGATCTTTCTTAATCACATCATCAATCATCCAACTATCATCGTTTCCAGGGTTCACAACAACCATCACGTCTTTGGAAATCTTCTCGTTAGCCATCTTCATCCAGAGTTCCATTCGTCCAATCATCAGCTCCTCGAAGAGCTTGGTGACTGAACCAGGAGTTTCGCGAAGCTTGGCGAATTCGTCAGCAGTCATGATTCTTGGATAGTACCCCTCATCCATAGTGAACTTAGTGAAATGATCCAAGTCCTTCTGCTTCTTGAATTCCTTTCTCTTTCCCTGAGGTGAGGCATACCACCTATCCTCCTTCTCTTGGATTATTGGTACTATGGCCTTGCCAGTTAGGTCGCCGCACATCATGGCAACGTCCGCCTTGAATACAGTCGGCGCACGACACATTTTTTCCCATGTCTGTTGACTGCCATGAGGGTCAGCCGCTAAGAAAATTCTCATCTTGTTACCTCGACTTGTTCTCTCTGCCTGGAGTTGAAACACTCCCTGCTCAGATTGTTCTTTGCGTGTAAATCGGATTTAAAATCCTAATGGTACAACACAATTGGCACTTTAAACATGTTTATAAAAAACACAGTCAGGACACAAGATATTAATGTCAATATGTTTTCGGAGTGATTGCAACTGAGTCCTCACAATTTGAGGTGACATGGCTATTGACAGGCAAATATGGACCAATGAACGACGACTTCATGCAAGAAGCACTGAGAATTGAGAGAGCTGCCGCAGATAATGACATCCCTCTCCGTATAATAGGGTGTCTTGCATTCAGGCTGAAGAGCCCTGAATTCACGGATCTTCACATCAGGATGGGACGGCAAGTCACAGATATCGATTTCATCTCGTATTTCAAATACCAGAGCAAGCTGGTGAAACTGTTCAGAGATGGACTTGGTTACTATTGGGTGCCCCCAGGTTTCGCCAGAGCAAGCAGTCTACGAGACCTTTTCATCGACCAACAGCGCAACAGGAAAATAGATGTATTCTACGACCATTTGGATTTCAGCCACAATATCGATTTTACCAAGAAGAAGAGACTCGAAGCCGACAAGCCCACCATTCCTTTGGCTGAGTTGTTCCTTGAGAAGACGCAAATCCTAGAAATCAATGCCAAAGATCTGAAGGATTTGGTGATCACTTTCTTGGCGCACGATATTAGTGATACCTTCGATGACACGCACGTAAACGGTCGCTATATTGCAGATCTGCTCTCGGATGATTGGGGTTTCTACTACACTGCTACAGAGAACATCAAGAAATTGATTGACTTTGTTCCAACAATCAATGAGATCACACAAAAACAGAAGGACTTGGTTATTGCGCGTGCCCAGAAGATGCGAAAACTGATAGAGGATACGCCCAAGACTCGGGCGTGGAAGAACCGTGCAGCGGTCGGCACAAAGAAGCGCTGGTATAAGTTCGTGCATTCGATGGAAGGAACACGGTCCGCAGAATAGAATGTCGAGGCGTATTGAAATGAAGCTAACAAGAGAGAATGCATATGATATGCTAATCGGTGTCGGGATACTTGGCACGGGCGGCGGGGGCGATCCAGTGTCATTTGGCAGGCCTCTCGTTGACTGGGACTATCAAAGAGGTAGAACATACGAGATTGTTGACCCTGCTCGTATCAAGGACGATGCCTTTATTGTATGCGGAGGATACATGGGTTCTGTCAATGTCTTCAAGTCAATCGGCGATATGTTGCAGAGCTGGGAGAGTAGATTTGAACTCCATGAGGCAATGAAGATCTCTGAGCGAATCACAGGGAAGAAAGTGAACCACTTGGTTCCCTTTGAGCTCGGAGGAACAAATACGACTGTGATGCTGTCTCTAGCTGCTCGAGCGGGAATAACAACGGTCGATGGCGATGGACTTGGTCGTTCTGCTCCAGAAACACAAATGATCTCTTTTGTTGGCTACGGTATTGAGCTCTGCCCGATGCCAGTTGTTTCAAAGAATGGAAGTGTCATCATTGTTGACAAGACTACATCTCCGGCACTTGCTGATGAAATTGGTCGTTTCGCAGTAGTACAAGATGGCGGTGTTGGAGCGAATAACCACTACTACCAATCTGGCAAGCAGCTGAAGAAGGCAGTGATTCCTAATAGCATCTCCAAGTCAATTGAACTAGGAAGTGCTATTCGTGATGCAAATGACAATAAGCGTAACCCAATCGATGCATTCTTGGATATAATGGGTGGACGAGTTCTCACTCATGGCATTATCGAAGAAGTGAAGGGTGAAGATCGTGCAGGTCACTGGCACGTGCAGGTGCGAATTAAGCCCGAGGACCTCCGAGGTAGTTTTGAGCTCGTAGTCAAGAACGAGTACATGATGGCTCTCTGCGACGGCAAGCCTGTCGTGATGTTCCCGGACCTCATATGCATGCATGACCCGAAGACTGGTCACGGTGTGATGAGTGCAAGTCTGAAGAAAGGACTCAAGGTCGTCGTGACAGCGGTTCCAGCGCATGAGCGACTTCGTTATGCTGGTAGCACTCCAATTGGAAAGAAGGCATTCTCTCCTGAACGCTATGGGCATCCCGAGCTCGAGTATAGACCCATGGAAGACATTATTGGGCGGCTTCACTAGTTCTGTGAGTTGCCCTAACGTCCTGCCATGGGACACCATAGGAGTAGAGATACAACTTGACAAAACTAGCATTAATTGGTGCAACAGGTACCGATTGGTGGGTCGACCCAAAAAAGAAGTCCTTCGTTCTGTCCTTTGCTCCCAAGGGCTGCGAGATTGGCAATTTCACACCTCGATATGGTACTCACAGTGTTGAGTCACACGTTGACGAAGCCTACAACGCTCCATTCATTCTCGAGCAGGTTGTGAGGGCGAACAAAGAAGGCTACGATGTCATCGTTATTGATTGCGCATGTGATCCCATTCTAGATGCAGCAAGAGAGATTTCGAAGATTCCTGTTCTGGCTCCAAGAAATACGGCTCTTCATCTCGCACTAACACTGGGAACGAAGTTTGGAATCGTCACAGTGCAAGGAGACTCACTAAAACGGTGCATGGAGTCTGGGGTCAGAAGTGAAGGTCTAGAGTCATTCTGTGCTGGTGTTCGATTTCTGAAAATACCAGTTCTCGATATTGCCAAACGTCCTGACGAAGCTCAGAAAGAGCTTCTCTCCATGTGCAAGAAGCTCATAGAAGAGGATGGAGCCAACGTCATAATCCTTGGTTGCACGGCTCTGTCTCATGAAGTGGATTTGAAGCCAATAATGGCTAGGCTTGGGGTACCGGTAATTGATCCTTGGGTAGTAGCAGTGAAGACTGCCTTCATGCTTGTTGAAGCAGGACTTTCGCATAGTAAAGTGGCCTATCCTTCTCCTCCTCTAAAACAGGTCAACGAGGACCCTTCAATCAAAGGTGCATTCGATGGTTATCTCGTCAAATGATTAGTCCCCTGTCTGCCGCTTCGATCTGCGAAGCAGAGGGATCATAAAGAGAAGAACTATGGCTGATAGTACAGCACACATGACAAACGGATACACCGGAGAGATATCCCAAATATAGCCTCCCACCATCGGACCAAGGAAGAGACCTACTCCTCCCATGCTCTCAACAAGCCCGGCATGTCCTCCCTTTTCATCCTCCGTGGCTGATACAATCAGGTATAGAGCTCCTAGATAGCTGAATCCGACAGCTATACCCGAAATGGCCATAGCCAATCCCCAGACCCACATGTTGTTGACCGTGAATATCATTACAGATGAAATAGCGGAGAGAGCTGCACCTGCGACTATCACGTTGCCCATCGACCTCTCTGGCAGACGTGCGCAGACTATGAAGGCTAGGGTCCTTACGAAATTCCAAATCATGAGAAGATTCCCAAAATCCTCTGTAAGATAGCCCAGTCCCTGAACATAACGGGGCAAGAGTGCAAGGATTACTGTGGATACTACGCCCCATAGGGCTATTGATAGATATGACGCGATGAATCTTGCACTTGTCTTTGAGTGGACTGGTCTAGGTCTGTCCGCTGTCTTCCGTCTCTCTCGAAAGATTGTCTTCATTCTGTAGTTTTGCATCATTGCTCCAATGATTCCCAAGGACACAAACTCGACAGCAATGATCACGTATATGCTTGAAAAGACTCCATACGCACCTGTAACGTATCCAATCAGGAATGGACTGATTATCATGCCCGCACTCCATGATGTGGAGAAGTTGCCTAGTGTCACTGACTGAGATTGAGGCGATAGTTCTGCGACCATTCCTTCAATGGATGGTGCAATGAATCCATAGACAACTCCCTCTAGGGCACGGATGATGATCAGGTGTATTGGCGTACTGCTTAGGGGATACAGAATGAGAACCCCGATATAGGCCACGCTGGCGATCAACAGAGAGGTCTTTCTCCCTATTCGATCTGAGATTTTTCCACCAATCGATGGTGAGAGCATATACACAAGACCAAAGGACCCCATGGCAAGACCCGCAAGGAATCCGGATCCCCCAAGTTCCCCAGTGTACCATGGTGCAAAAATCTCTGTTGTCCCTAGAGTAAGTGTCACCAAGAATGTTATCACATAACCGACAAGACGGTTCTTTCTCTTGGCAATCGAAGGGAGGTCAGGCTCCCCGTCTACGTCTAGGCAGAACATCTCTGTTGTCTCGGAAATATCGGCCATGATTTCCATCTCGCTAATTACAAATATCCGTGTTCAATGGAGGTGCGGTGTCACTTCCTTGGCAAGTATTCTTGCTGTCTTCACCGGGTCAGTACCTGGCACAGGGAAAGCTACCAAGGTGTTCGCACCGGCATCGATGAACTCCTGCAATCGCTTGATACATGATTCGACATCTCCGACTACACCTAGTGTCTGTACCATTTTGTCGGTGAGCAACTCACCAACATCTTTGCCTGCCTTCTCTGCTTCTTCGAAAGCGTGAGTATCCTCTTCTGTGATGTCTGCGTAATGCATGAGCGGTCCCCCTGGCTGTGAGTGAGGCACGTAAAGCTTCATGAGACCCCGTGCAAGATTGAGTGCCTTGTCATGGTCATCATCGATGACCATGGGTAGGTATGAGACCATCTCGAACTTGGTCAGAGACTTACCCACCTTGTCAGCACCCTCTTTCACTCTATCCCACGCGAACTTGATGTAACCCGGAGTGCTGAAGATAGACAAGATTGCACCGTCACCAACCTCACCCGTGAGTTGGAGACCCATCTTGCCCTCAAATGCCAAATAGATTGGAGGATTCTTCCTCACGGGCTTGAAGATGAGTTGAATGTCCTTTGCTGCAAAGAAGTCCCCTGTATATGTGATCTTTTCACCAGTGAGAATCATCCTGATGAGCTCTACGCACTCCCTTGTTCTCGTAAGAGGTTTCTTGACATCAAACCCCATCTGAGACATCCAGTAGGGCACTCCAGAACCGAGTCCGAAGACCATTCTCTTGTTGCTCATCTCATCAAGTGTGCCAAACTCCATCGCTGTTAAGGCAGGATGACGTGAGTAGGGGTTCACAACGCCTAGGCCAATCCTTACCTTCTCTGTTGCCATAGCCGCAGCAGCTAGATACGGAACTCCGCCACGAAAGAAATAGTCTTCAGCAAACCATACCGATTTGAGACCTGCTTTCTCTGTTGCTACAGCCATATCTACTGCTTCTCTGACAGGGAATACTCCTGTCATTGCCAGTCCAAGTTCTTTGAAACCTTTCATTCAAATCGTTCTCCGCATCTATGGATATTCCGCTATTCTCACCATATAAGAGAAAGAAGAGGAGAAGTATCTCCTCTATTCCTCAGGAAGTTTCTTCATCTTTCCAAGATAGTCCGCTACGTCTTTCAAGCCCAGCTTCACTAAAGTACTCTTCTTTGGCCAGCTTGTTTCTTTGTCCCATTCGTGAAGTTCGTAGTAACGGTCGAGCATTCCATCAAGCTCTTCCGGGGAATTCATTGCACCCTTCAAAGGTCCTGAGGCTGCTCCTTCATGCATAAGACGCCAAGGCAGATTATCGTGGGCTCGCGTCGCACCTCTAGTGACGTTGAATGCCTTCTCCAAGTTACATACACGTCGTCCAGTCTGCATCATCTCCTCCTCTGTTAGTTCGATTCCCGTTGCGGCCGCATAGAGTCTTGCCATGTTGTCAGGATTCACACCGAATGCTGCTGTTGAAGTGAACACACAGAAACCCAGTGCCTCAGTGATTTCATAGCAGTCCTCGTGCCATCTGACAATCTCTGCCCGATATTCTGTGAAGTGAGGAGATGCCCACTTCTTGTTTCCAGTTATCTTCTCGATGACAGCTACCGCTTCTGGACTTGTGCCAAACTCAGCGAAGGTCTCTGTCATCAAGTGATCATTGCCCCGTGGATTCACAGCAAAAGCGAGGGAGTACGCTTTTGCAGACCGCGTCTCTACGTTGGATTGTTCTAACCCTTTTGCGTTCATGATTGCCCATTTGTATGAGTCTTGACCGACCTTCTTTGTCGCAATCTTGAGGCCATCGCCCAGCAAGTTACCAAGCTTGCCCTTCCTGAAGGCAAGTGCATCTATCAACTTAAGCAACTCAGGCAGCTTGCCCCAGTCTAAGTCAAGTCCATTCGTGTCCTTCTTAGTTAGAACGCCCCTCAAATAGCTCTCAATTGCCCACTGCGCAACACCGCCCGCCGTGATGGTGTCGAGGCCGAGTCTATTGCACATCTCATTTGCCAACAGCACGCCTTCTGTGTTTACAATTCCAGGACCGTTGCCAAGAGCACCGAAGGTTTCGTATTCGGGACCGCCGCTAGCAATGCCTGCATTCGGCCCTTTATCTATTGTAGAGTACCGGTGGCATCCAATCGTACAACCAAAACATGCCACTCTCCGTTTCAGATACCCTCCAGTATTGAGTGCCTGCCCAGTAAGCGGAAAGACATTCTCTGTGTACCCAGTCTGCCAGTTCCTACCCGGAAAGGCATGAAGTTCATTCACTCCAGCTACGGATGCCGATGTTCCAAACTCATGAAGACCCTGCGCGCCACTGTCAGCTCTTAGATTCTCTCGCATCTCCTCCGCAATCTTGGCGAATTTCGCAGGATCTTTGACTCGTACTGGATGTGTCCCTTTCACACAGATAGCCTTGAGCTTCTTCTTGCCCATGACTGCTGCTCCTCCGCCTCGCCCAGCTGCATGAAATAGCGAGCATTGAATAGAAGCTGCGCGAACAAGATTCTCCCCCGCTGGCCCAATATACAGACCTCTGGAGTCATCTCCATGCCATTTCTTCAGTAGCTTGTCGGTTTCGATGATGTCCTTGCGCCAGAGTCTCTTTGCATCCAAGACCTCTACTAGCCCATCCTGAATATGAATGTAAACTGGCTCCTCTGCCACGCCATGCACAACGAGATGGTCATATCCAGCATACTTTAGCTCTGCACCCCAATGGCCTCCGGTATTACTCTTCAGATAGAGACCAGTGGTGCACCCACCTGTTGTTACTGATGTTCTTCCTGATGCAGGAGCAGTTGTTCCTGTTACAGCTCCAGGTGCAAAGATGATAATGTTCCTCGGATCATCCCAAGTGATTTCAGGGTCCTTGCAGTAGTCCCATAGAATCCTTGCATTGATGCCTCTTGAACCAACGTACAACTTGCGCCATTCTTCAGGGAGTTCTTCTACCCAGCTCTTTCTCTTGCCAATATCTACGTGTAGTATCTTTCCTTGATGACCGTACAACTTTCATGCAACCTCCTTCTTGATATCTTTGTAAGCAGCCATTCTGGCTGATCGAAGTTTTTTCTTCTGAGTGAACAACTCATCTGTCCTTTTCACCCACTGTAGAGCACCAGGAACGCAATGCTTGACGCAGTAAGGATCTCCTCCGCAGAGATTGCATATCAGGGGTACACCAGTTTCAGGATGGGACCTAATGCCATGGTATGGACAGGCCTCGACACAGGATCCGCATTGTGTGCATATCTCCATGTCAACCGTGATGATTCCTGTTTTGGCATCTCTTGAGAGTGCCCCATCTGGGCATGCCTTAATACATGGATGCGCTTCACATTGTTCGCAAAGAAGAGGAACACCCAGTGCGATTTCCTCCTTCTTCAGAATCTTGATCCTTCCTCGAGCTGGATCGAAGAGGTCTTCTTTGATGAGTGAACATGCAAGGCTGCACTGCTTACAACCCGTGCATTTGTCCATATCAACAAGCAGCAGTTTTTCCATATCTTTTCCTTCCAATGGCCAGTTGTTAAAGCATGTTTAGTATCTTCGGGGCCTATTTTAATCCTGCCCTTCCCGTTCTGTTCGTTAAAACATATCGGCGCACCAGTGATGCCATGGAAATGACGCGTAGACTCCCTTGACGCATTCCAAGTGAGTATCAGTATGACCAAGAAAAACGGTAGAAACGTGCTTGTCAGAAGCAATTTAAGATTCATCTTCATCTCTTTAACAATTGAGAGGTAACTCTGTACGAGTCCTAGCATAACATTCGTCACGCCACAAAGCAATGAGTTTTAAGACGCAGGGAAGTTTCACATTCTGTGTATCACTGTGACAGAGGGACAAGAGAACATCACGCATGAAGACGAGCTCAGTCCAAAGGATTTGGAATGGGCACGATCTGACGATGTCAAGGAGGGTCTGCACATGATGCTGTCGCACCATCCTCCCTCTCTCTATGGTCATTGCCTCCGGGTTTCGATAGGAGGCCATTCTCTATATCTTTGCGGAAGGTGTACCGGGATATATGGCGGACTTGCATTGGGCCTTCTGATTCTGTTCTTGTTCAATACTGTTCTCACACCGTCATGGTTATGGTTCTTAATATCTGTCGCCCTTGGTTTTTCGACCGTGGTTGACTGGATGAGTCAGAGACTGACTCCACGTAAGACTACTAACACCATTAGAGCTGTGACGGGTTTTTGTTCCGGAATAGGACTTGCCATAATCTTCTACCTCAGCAACGTACTGTATATGCTCGTAGCACTAGCAGTAATGAGCGTTTCAATTGGACTGGTGGGATTGATTGAGAACCGTAGAAGGTCGTCCAGCCTCGCAGCACAGAGAGCAGAGATTGATGTCGAGGATTTGCTTGATGATGATGAAAACAAATCGATTTGAGCAGTACACTATTGATTCATGCCAAAGTGTTTTAAACTAGCCATGGTGCGATTACCCAGTGACTGACGATGATTCCGTTCACCAAACCAATAGTTGAAGACGAAGAAATTCAAGCCGTCAAGCGCGTCTTGGAATCTGGAATGCTCGCGGAGGGCAAGGTTGCACATGAGTTTGAGAAGTTATTCTCTGACTACATAGGCACAAAATTCGCCACAGTGACATCGAACGGAACAACAGCGCTTACAACGGCCCTAGAAGCGATGGGCATTCAGCCGGGAGATGAGGTGATAACAACTCCTTTCACTTTTATCGCCTCCGCCAATTCGATCGCGATTCTTGGTGGTATTCCAGTCTTTGTGGATATCAAGCCCGATTCATACAACATAGATCCCGATCTCATGGAAGCAGCTATCACAAAGAAGACCAGAGCAATCATGCCAGTACATATCTTTGGTATGCCATGTGACATGAAGCGAATTATGGAGATCGCAGAGGATCACGATCTCTTGGTCATCGAGGATGCATGTCAGGCACATGGTGCTGAGGTTGATGGAAAACGAGCTGGCAGCCTAGGCCATGTTGGATGCTTTTCATTCTATGCTACGAAGAATATACTGACAGGGGAGGGCGGCATGATTACGACAGACGATGAAGAGCTCTATAATCGGATGCTGATGATAAAGAATCATGGCCGCGGCAAGGAGGGCGGATATAGTCATTTCCAAATTGGGTATAACAACAGAATGATGGATATTGCTGCTGCCATTGGCGTTGAGCAAATGAAACGTGTGTCTAGCCTCATCAGGAAAAGAAGACAGAATGCAAAGGAATATGATCGATTCCTTGCTGATTTCGAAGCAGTCCGGCCGCAGACACAGGACCCTGGCTTCAAGTCAGGATATCACTTATATGTCCCAAGACTGTATTCTGATAAGTTGTCACGTGACGAGATGGTATCCGCACTTCGAAATGCAGGCGTAGGTGCAAGAGCTGTGTATGCTCTTCCTTGCCATAGACAAGACACATACCTGAATATTCAGAAATGGCGTTGGGCGAAGTTCGTGGACTATCCCGACTATTCGAAGGTAAGTCTACCAATCTCCGAGGATTTGGGCGCACGACATTTCGATATACCTGTTCATCCGAGTCTGACCAAAGAGGAAAAGGAAACCATTCAAGAAGCAATCAAGACCATTCTTTCTTGATGTATCTAGAAATGCTCTAGGACCGCTCTCAGATCCTTCGAGTGGACAGTAACACTGGCTGCTTTACTTACAGCCTCGCTTTGCGGGTTGAATGCAATGCTGAAGCCAGAGGTTTTGAATAGGTCGATATCATTGCTGCCATCGCCAATGCTTGCAAGGTGCTTTCCTTCGAAACCATTGTCGCCCAGTAGTTTCAATGCTGTTTCTGCCTTCTGTTTGCCGCCCATGATGAATTCCACTTCACCATTGTGAGCCCCGTTTTCCTCTCCTAGGATATTCGAATAGGCAAAATCGAGATCTATCCTTTGAGAAAAAGGTTCCATGAAGAACTGACTTACGCCGCTGGAGATACAGCCAACAATGTATCCCCTGTCCTTGAGAATCTCGACAGTTTCTTTCGCACCCAACCTGAGAGGAAGCTCATGGATGAGACTACTATATGCCCCGTTTGTCGCCACACCTCTCCAAATCGTGCAGCCCTCCGCAATCGAATCTTCGAAACTCTTTCTCTCTTTTGTGACTTTGGCATATACAGCCATGAATTTCTCTCCAAGTCCGAGATGTTGTGCGAGGGGAAATGCAGCGCTAGGACCGTCGAACAAGACTCCGTCCAGGTCAAGGGAAATGACCCTGATGTTCTCTCTCATGTTTCTGGCTCCATTGCTTTATGTGGTCGCGCAAGGCCACATACACAAGGGTAATTATCGGTTTTGCTCCATGGTGAACCGCAATGAACATAATCAGAAAGTCCGGTTCTGGCTCGGTCAATGAGATTTCCAAGAAGTTCGTCAGACGAGAACGTTCGGAGAGCGAACTAATCTTCGACGTTGGGAAGATGCAGAGAGATGTCCTGTCGAAGATGCTCGTGGTCTGCGGGAAAGTAGGTAGTGACAATGTTGAACTGTATGAAAAGAAAGCCAAGGAAATAGAATGCGATTTCATCCTCGAAAAAGGGAGATCATGGGTTCTTACGCAGAAGACAATACGCGGAACCTATCAACCGAGCTATCATCGAGGAGTGCTCTTGATTGGGGACAATAAACAGCTTCCGGCCACTCAGGTTGCATATCATCAGGTATTCGGATTCACTGACTGGTTCCTCCAAGACCTCGACGGTGACTCAATTCCTGACTTTCCGATTGGTCGTATCTTTGGTCCCCCTCAGACAGTCTTGTATCACATGGACCCCCCCATTATTGATAGTAACATTGCCATTGTCTTTGATAGTCAGCCCGGAAGATCATCGCGATATGTCGAGGGTCTGACAAGTCTGGGTTTTGATGTTGAGGTACTCAGTAAATTCACAGAAAAGGAAAGCAAACTCCTTTCTGTCAGCGAGTTCATTCTGCAGTTTTCTGACGGCGTGCTGAACAATAGGATTCATGGTACTCCTCGTGAGTGGGCAACAAGCAATTCTGCAATCCTAACTCACGAACAGGCAGCAATGATTCATTTCGAGGGTTATCCAGTTGTCTTCTCAGAGGCCTGTAGCACTGCTCAGGAGGGACCACTACTGAAAGCATTTCTCAATCAAGGCGCATTGTACATTGGCTCAACTCTGGAAACCATGAATAATCTGGAACCTTCTGACGACTGGAGAACGTGCGCTTACAGCGATGGAGTGAAATTCGGGTTCCTAGACTTGCTGGATTCTCTTGAGATGGTTGGAGAGGCGAAGGTGAGTGTCGAAAAAGAGATGACCAAGAATCTCTCCCCGAAAGTGCTCAAAGATCTCGAGAATGTACGAAATGGAAAATCGAATACCCTAACAGAGGATCAAGCTGTTTCTGTTTGCGAATGGGTCCTATTCGGGAATCCACTACGCAAAACCACAGTAGGGCCAAATGCTAGATATACTCCTAGCAGGATCCTGGTGGACACCTAATTCATCCTAGACCGATTCACAGAGTGGAGGAGCACACCAAGAGCTCCACCCGCAGCGCCCAGTATTCCCATAATCAGCACTGCTGACGTTATGACAAGGACATCCATTGCTGTAGCGGCCGTGACTACAAAGATGATTGAGTATGCTACAGTGGCAGAGAGAAATCCGGTGAGAGCTCCTATCCTGTATTCATTGATGAAGTAGCCACTCACAATACCAGCAATCACTGGCGCAAGAATGGAAAGAATGAAGAACAGTCCAAAATTCAAAAGGATACCCACAGCTATGAAAGCTAGTATTCGAACTGGATTTTCATCATGTTGAATGCCTGAAACTGACACTGTGACACCGCGGCCTTCTTCGGATTCTCTTCGATTTAACCATGATGTTCATTGAGTCACTCAACCAGCTCAAGTATCTCTTCAAGGAAGAGAATCAATACAAGAATAAGGAATGGAGCTAGTGCATCTTCTCAATAGCACTCGGCTGTTTCACTGGCCCAGTTGCTGCAGCTGCGAATCCGGAGAGGCAAATTCAAAACATGTGAGGTCTTTCATTGCTCTTCGAACTGGAAACACCAAGACAATACAATCTACTTGCATCAGTACACTCTTGGATCTATCCCGATATCCAGCCTGTTCCAGAAACCACAGGAGCAACATACTTTGCCCGCATATATGACATTGATGACCAGCTAGTGCCCATTATTGTCGAACAATCTCGACCTGGAAGCACTGTCCGTGTCAAATACCCCTCGAAAAAAGTGCCCGTTGAATGTATTGAAACGAAGTTGAATGAGGTACTTGGACTTAATACTAGGATGGCAGGCGCACTACGGATAATTCGGAGAAGTCCTCAGCTTTCTCATATTGCCTCACGGGTGTCGGGGATACGACCTTATATCTCTGCTTCCGTCTACGAAGGTCTCATCAAGACTATTATCCAGCAGCAAATCTCCTATAGAGCTGCAAATGCCCTCACAAGAAGAATGGTTCTTGAGCTCTCTAGGAAAAGACAATATGAAGGTCTAACACTCTACTCCTTCCCTAGACCTGAAGAAATCCTGAGTTTTGGTCTTAGCGGATTACGAACCCTCGGCTTGGGTTACAAGAGTGAGTATGTTTACGAAGTCGTCAAGTTGTTACATGAGGGTACACTCAAACTGGAAGAACTCAAGGGCAAGAGCCATGACGAAATCCGGGAGACCTTGGTAGCTCTCCGAGGTATAGGGCCGTGGACAGTCCGTATGCTCTCAATTGCTGGACTTGGCGATTACACGGTCTTTCCCATCGATGATCTCGGGGCCAGGAATCTCATGGGACGTCTGTACAACAAGAGCAGAAACAGGATGACTGCAAATGAGGTCGAGGACATAGCTTTGAGTTGGGGTAAGGATTGGCCACTTGTCATGTACCTATTGATGTGCGCGGACGTCTTGGGCTACTTTGGAGAAGAGGGTCGCCAGCAAACGCATAAAAGGGCCTCCAGCAATGATGCAACGCGAAAATCCGGGTGAAGGTCAGTGTCTCGACTAGGCAAGAAGAAGAACACCAAGTTGTGGCGGGTCTGGTCCATGTTCCTGAAGGAACTGAGGATGATTTCTAACGACAGGTTCGCCTTGCTTCTTGTATTCGTTCTGCCCGGAATGATAATGGGTACGATGTACATAGCGATGAACCAAGGAAGCACAATTGGCGCGTCCGCTGTTGATCCGACGAAGAATGCAGATGCACTCACCCTGGGCCTCATCGACATCGATACAACAGATACCTTTCCAGGTGAGGACCTATCTGTGAACTTCACTTGGTACCTCTCAAACAGTCGTGATTTCATTGTGATTGTCTATGATACAGAAGAGGAGGCATTGAATGCGCTGTACTTCGATAGGGTGAATGCATACGCTGTCCTACCCTATGGCTTTGAGGGCAATATAACGAATGACATCCCTGCTTTCGTGGACATTCACATTAGCAGTACAGATTTTGAAAGCCAGTCAACAATCTTTTCGGCATTCAGTGGCGTAGTGCAAGACTTCAGATTCGACCACGGTTGGGTGAAGGGCGAAATCGCGACTGAGATGTTTCAGGAATTTCGACCTCCCGGAGGAACAGGCCTCTCCGCAACTTTCGGTGTCTTCATGGTCGTGTTCGCTGTGTTCATCGCAGTTTCCGCAACCGCCGCCCAGGCAATCGTTGGGGACGTCCCACTGAATCGAATGCTGCTTACGCCTGCCACTAAGATGGAAGCAGTGCTCGCAAAGGTGCTTGCCTATTTCACGGTAGGAATGGTGCAGACGCAGTTCCTTCTAGTCCTGTGGCTCAGTCTCTTTGGCATAGATCTCTGGGGTCAGTATCTCAATCTAAACATCATTCTTGCCCTCATGTCCATATCTGGTTCAGCCCTCGGCGTTTTGATTTCCACAGTCGTGACCACACGGTTGCAGGCAAACCAATCTTTTCTGTTTCTGCTGTTTGGAAGCGTCATAATTGGAACCGGTTTCATGGATGTAGGATTGCTCGACGACTACTATCCTCTCAATCTGGGAAGGATAATGATGGTTGATGTCGGTTTCAAGAACATCTCTCTGACTGAATTCCTGCCGCAGATTTATATTATTCTCGAGATGACGTTGGCACTAATCCTCATTGCTTGGCTAATCTTCAGAAGACGACAAAGTCTTGCCTGAGATGCCAAGTTCGTCTACGTTCTCCCACATGGAGGTCCGCTGATTTGCCTGAACCAATGAGGCGAACAATGCAAGCCAGACATTGCTGAGCATCGAGGGACTGCAGTTGCAGAGATCCGAGAGGTCTCGTTGAGATATCTGAATTCGACGTTTGCCATCGAGAGTACAAATAGCTGAATAGACAGCTGCACCTGCTACTAGGATGGGATCATACTCCTCCGCCTTCGTAGAGTCCATTCTCCCGAATAGCTGACAGACCTGTTCTCGAATCTGATTGACATATGTTTCCACATCTTCGGTCATCTCAACTACGGCCCGTGTGATACTTGCAAGAACTGCATCCACTGCTTCTCTGTAGTCGCTGTATTCGTTGCCATAGACCGAATTCAAACAGCCCTTCCTTAGCGTAGCTCTGTTGTTGAAAAGCTGATTCCAAGCGGCGTTGATACTGCATGTTGATAGTCGGAAGGTTTCTCTCATCAGTGAGAGCCGGCATCTCACATGCGTTCTGCTCTCGTATTCAAGAAACGCATCATATAGTGCTGCTGCTGTAAGTATCTCTGGCATCCTCTTGCTGGTCGTCTTTCTTCTCAGCCCATGTACAAGCTGTTCTGCATGTTCCTCGACAAGAGGTATCCAAGCGCTCATTCTCTCTCGCTCGGTTTCATTTAGTTTCTCAATGAGAACTGCAATCATGTCTGCTACTAGGTTCTTCTCGTGGGGGAACTGAACGCATATCGCTGTCGATGCCATTGTAGTCTATACTCCTACTGTAGTGTGTGCAGTATCTATAATGTACATTGTGCTGATCTCCATTACAGCCTCTTAATGCCATTTCGATGGCTATAGCAGTTATGATGCCCCTAAACAACCAAATTACCGATTTGCGGCTTGTTATTCATTCTGATAGACCTATGAACTTGTATCCGACTGGCTGAAGTGCTCAAACTGCAATTCCCTACGGCATCAATAGGGCAAGGATAATGACTATGGAGTTGTTGAATCCATGAGCCACGGTTGGTCCTAGTATTGAGTAGTTTCTTCTCTGCGCAAGGTACCCAAGAAACAGGCCAAGCACGAACCTTGTTGGTAACCCAATAGGATCAAGATGAACAACTGCAAAGATGAAACTGGTGATGACAAGCGCAATAGGCCTGAAATTCTTGGACTGCTTGGTTCGATAGATGATTTCCAATCGTCTCTGTAAGAACCCTCTGAACATGAGTTCCTCTGTGAAACCAACAAGCACGAACATTGCGAAAACCCAAGATGCTAGCCAGATATAGAAACTCATACCGCTAGCCGGAAAGAAGATATTCACGTCGCCCCCTGAGCCGGGTACTACTATCTCAATGATCCATGAGATGAGCAGGTTTGCGCCAAGCATCAATACGCCAAATATGAGACCCAGTCCTATATCTGGGATAGATGTCATATTCTTGATACCAAGCGACTTGATGCTGATGCCCTGCTTCTTGACATACCAAAGAGGCGGAACAACGAATCCGATTTCTGCCGCAGTAAGGATGAGTAACGCCCACGGGTCTGTCAGGACACCATACCATCCAATGATCAAAATCATTGGAATCATAATGATGATCTCAGTAATGAACATCAGGAGCCATCCAGCAAGTACAACGAGTAGGATGCTTGTGAGTCTGGAAGGTTCTATGCTGCGTTCAATAAATGCGCCTGGCTCGAAAATGCCTATCCCCTGTTCTTTGTCCTCTTCCTCAATAATATCTGGATCATCAATGACCAATTACGCAACCTCCTCATGACAACTTTGGGTGTAGAATTAAGTATTTGGATTCTCTAGCTGGCATCTTGCGTATTCCGCGTAGCCTTTATTTGATTGAGTGTTGAGTGCGTTAACCGATTTCAAGCCTTCTGGCGATTTGGATGATTGTTAGCATGGATGATGACAGCGTTGAACCGACCCGGCAGAGAGGTACTGCAATACTAGTCATCACGATTATCACTATTGCCAGTTCGCTGGTCATCCAATATATTCCTCGAATGTATGCAGAACCGGGTCTGGATGTAAGGGTCGCCATCGTTGATTCCGGAATCAATGTAGACACCGAGTTACGACCGCGAGTCCTAGCTGAACGGAGCTTTGTCAATACATCTTTTGGCTATTTAAGTTCAGACAACTCAACCAGCGATAGTTACCCCTCTGGTAGTCTTCATGGAACCTATGTTGCGAAAATCATAGCTCAGGAAGCGCCCAATGCCGGTATCGTGAATGCAAAGGTTGTTGGCTCAAATGATTACGCAACTGCGTCTGGAATCGTTGAAGCTATCAGATGGTCAGTTCTTGAAGAGAATTGCAGCGTTATCAACCTCAGTCTTGGGATGGATGTCATCAGTGGTGATATTGTTGGAGACGCGGTGCAGTGGGCGTTTTGGCATGGGGTCTGTGTGGTCGCTGCTGCGGGAAACAATGGACAGGGAGGTATCAGTGGCAGCTCGATTGAATCGCCCGCTGTGTATCCTGAGGTCATCGCTGTTGCTGGCATCGACGATTCTCTTGTTCCCTACTCGTTCTCTGGGAGAGGCCCCCTTCGAGACAGGATCATGAAACCTGATATCGCAGCAAGGGGCTACTACAATGAAAATGGAGGCACGAAGTTCGGCACAAGTTTTGCCGCCCCGATTGTAAGTGCGGGGGCTGCTGTCATGATCGAGCATTGCCTTCAAAATGATTGGACATGGACTCCTGGAATGATCAAAGCAGCAATCCTCGCAAGTGCATCGGAGCTTACTTCAGAGAATTGGGAAGTGGGAGTTGGTAGATTTGATCTTGCGACAGCATTGGTCTATATTGACAATGCACAGAAGGATGATGGTCTACCACTCATAGGGGCAGTTACCCCAATCGAAGGTCCTTTTTCCTTTGAATATTGGTTCGTCAATCACTCTGTGTTCATACCTGTGTCTGTGTTCTCTAGCAGAAACGTAACATTCAGTCTAGCCTACACTGGAGATGCTTCGCAATGGCTTCATGGACCATCATCGGTCACTATCAATCAGACAGGCTCTATGACACTGGAGCTCTGTGTTATTTCGTCTGGTGCTCTAGAAGACCTGGAAGCCTCTATTGTATTCATTGCGGAAGGATACTTGAACCTAAAGACTTCTCTAGAGTTCGATGTGGATCTTCCGTACAAAGAGATAGCATTCGATTTCAGTACGACTCCTTGGGCAATTGACTCCATCTACGGACAGTTCAGAGAATTAGCTGTGGAGCTAGGTGCAATCGGTTTCTCAATCGATGAACTTCGAAGTCTAGATGAAATCAATATTGCATCATTGAATCGATATGATGCAGTCTTTGTCTTTGACCCATGCGCATGGGACTATATCATCGAAAATAATTCTGCATCCAAGGTTTCACGATATTCCTATACACCCACAAAAATCAACTCGTATGTTCAATACTGGGAACAAGGTGGCAGTCTATTCCTGGTGGGGTTCTCGAACTCGAGCATCGATCTTGAGAGTGCGAATAGTCTTTTTGCAGCATTCAACGTCACACTCAACTATGACAGAATTCCAGTGATAACAATCATCGTCAATGGAGTGGTATCAACAACTGAAATCGTGAAAATGATAGACCATCCAATCACCGAATCCGTCGATTCCTTCGACTACAATGGATGTTCTCTAAATCATACGGGAGATGTCTTCGAGATTGCATGGACAGAAGTGTCATGGTTGGATGAAAACGACACAATACACATTGATAATCGGACAGTGCTTGCCGGTCTCGAGGGGCTGGCAGGCGGGCGTGTCTTGGCCACAGGAAGCAACTTCTTCCTCGATAACTGGGCAATTAGAGACCTGTATCTCTCAAGTCAAAACCACGAACTTGTTCTGAAGGCTCTCCTCTGGCTGGTTCACGAAGTCTGACGCTAAAGGAGTGGCGCTATTTTCTCTGTAGCTGTTGTTGCAGCATATACGAGAAGTCCTGTCTTGACCCCCTTGCTCGCAGCGAGAACTAGAATCGCTTTTTCTCCAGCGCTCTTCATGATCACTAGTCCTTTCTCATTGGTCATTAAAATCTCTTCCAATGCTCCCTGGTCCAGTCTCTCAGCTGCCATGTCTGCAACACCAAGAATGGATGCTGCCATTGCTGCAATCTCTGCTTCTTCAAGACCATGTGGCACTGCGCTTGATATGGGAAGACCTTCTCTGGAAAGCAACATCCAAGCTCGAATTCCAGAGGCTAATGCAGTAGACTCTTCCATAATCAGTCTGAGTTTCTCCTGAAACTCTTCCAAGCCGGAATCTAACATAGTGCCCACTCTACTCTCTCTCTATGAGCTACGAGAGACTTAGAAGTGCCAATTAATAAAGTTTGCATGACTATTGTAACTATTATGTCAGAAATGAGGTCTACTCTGCTTCGGTTCGCTGCTTGAAAGAGGTGATTCATTCATTGGGTCTAATTCGCAAGATTGAGCCTACATCAGGAGATGATTCTACTATCGGGTGGAAATCAGGAGTCAGGATCCTTGGCATCGCTGAGAGCTTCAAGAAGAGCCAACTCACAAGCCTTGTTGCAGGAGTCGTGATGCGAGGCGATTTTCGGATTGATGGATTCGGCATCTGCCAGCCCACGATTGGAGGCACTGACTCCACTGCGTCATTGCTACAACTCTTTCGAAGACTGAAGAGGCATGACATTCGAGCATGGATGCTCGGCGGCAGTCTGATCTCATGGTTCAATGTAGTCGACATCGTTGAACTCTATGTGGCAACCGGAGTACCTGTTGTCTGTGTGACCTATCATCCTTCAGAAGGCATCGAGAAATACCTGAAAGAGTACTTTCCGGATGATTGGCAATCGAGACTCGCGACTCTCGCTAAAGGTGGCGCTCGGACTCCTATACAACTGGAAACAGGTCATTCAGCCTTTCTTACGACTGCCGGAGTCGGAATAGAAAGAGCAAAGCGGCTCTTGGATAGGTTCACCCTCGATGGGAGGATTCCTGAACCCGTCCGAGTGGCACGTCTGGCGGCTGCCGGTCTATATCGAGACATGTTTCACAGCACAATCGAAGGCGAGCTCTAGTAGTGACCTCATTCTTCAAGATGAATGTTTAAATCATCTGCATTTTTCTTGTGCCTTTGTAGGAGAATACTGTATATCGCATTGAGGATGTCTATCCCGAGTGTTTCAAAAGTGTGCTGAGACGAGGCGAAAAACTGGTGTAGGATTCTTGGTGATACACCTGAGTCTTCCAAGTCCAGCACATGGACCAGCATGTCAATAATGTCCGCACCTCTCACTACTTTTGCTTCGATAGTTGTGCAGTCTTCGTACTCCTCCCAGATTGACATGAGTTGCTTTGAGGAGCCTGTCTTGCCCCGGAGTATGGCCTGAATTGCGTCTTTCTCCATATCGTGCTTCAGTGTCTTTTTCGAAGATCTGCCAAGTTGGCTAGCATTATGCGGAATATCAGATGTCAGAGACTCTGGAAGATCATGGATTGCTGCCATGATTAGAGTCTTTTCTATATTCAGCTGAACTCCGGTCCTTGCCAAGTACTGAGAAATGTAGATACTCGACATGATGGTTCCGTATGAATGCTCTGCAACTGATTCGGGTCTGAACTTATCCACGCCTGCAATGCCCCAACCAGACCTATTCACTCTCTTGAGAGCTACTGCGTTTCGCACAAGGTCGATGATGTCTTCAGGTGTTGCCATTAATAAGGAATCCAAATGCGGACTTAAAAAGAGAATGTGGGGCGTCACACCCCAACTTCGACCTGCGTCTACGGCCAGGTATCTTCCACAACTATTGTCCCATTGATTATCATTGTTGCGTAGTCATTAATAGTATGAAGCAAGTCCGATGGAATCCAATTGCCGTTTCTAAACCCACTGGTTATGTTGACACCTCCATTAGCCAGGTCGTACACAATTGGCGACTCTGTCTGAAGTGTCGAGAAATCATCCCACATCGTCGCGTTGATTATATGGTAGACGGCGATGTCAGATCTTGGGACAACGCTTGTAAGAACCCATGAATAGCCCGCTCTTGTGTTGATATCAGGGAGCCCCAAGAAGTCTTGGTCACCCTCTGCGGCAATCACAAATGGCTCTCTGCCCGGGATATCATTGAACCAAGTATGGTTCGCATATACCATCGCTTCTCTGATGCCCATCATGCTTGCACGTACTGGGGCAAAGATGACTGTTGCATTTCCGTCTGGGTAGTAAGGATTGAACATGGCTATTGCCAGGTCCCTTGCCTCCTCAGTATTGTTGTATGAACCGACATACTGCTCGGGAAGAAGCGTGACATTCAGATTATCAGTCGTGTTAGCATAGATGAGGCCTTGCTTGAAACCAGCTATCAAGCTCTGCACTGTGAGGCTGGTTTCGACAGAACCAATGATACCAACTATTCCGCTACTCGTTTCGTTACCTACACTCATGTATGCAGCAAAAGATCCAGCAAGAAAAGCAGCCTCCTGCTGAGTGAATGTGGCTGAGATCACGTTGGTGGCAGAAACGGAACCACCAATAAACGCAAACTTCTGCGAAGCATGTGCGGATGCAACGGCTTGAATCTCATCAGCTAGCTCTTCTCCAATAACAATGATCAAGTCATATGTTCCAGAACCTGCTAATTGCTCCAAGATTACCTCTGCATCTGCCTGATCAGTAGCAGTGAAATAGAAGTAGTTTACAACAAGCTCGCCAGATAGCTCCTGAAGACCTAGATCGACTTGGTCGGCCATACTAAGGTCTCCGAAGCCCGGTTGGACAACGACCACTGCGATATCAGGAGGGACGTACTGGTTGGTCAGGAAGACATAGCTTCCTACTCCAGAGAATACGAGTACAACGATGATGACAGATGCTATGGTGCTTGTCCGTGAGCTCAAAATCATGCCTCCATGGTCCTGAGTTCGTTGCTCGGGCCGGTCGATTTAAATCTGTTGCTCAGCGAAAATACTTTCACGAGCCATATACGACGAAAAGGAGGTGTTGAAATCGAGGGGCATTAGTTATAAATGCGGTTGACAGTTCGAAATGTGAAGAAGAGTCTGAACTGGTGGTCATAATGCCTGGCGACACACTTGATGAAGTTGCTGGCCTTCTGGAAGAAACTCTGAAGGTTCATAGGTCAGTGAAGCAGGTGGTTCTATGCACGAGGGAAGGCGTTGTTGTGGCTGCAGTTGCACGAGAAGGAGATGCGGATTCGAGGGTGCTTGCTACTGTGTCGGCTGCCTTAGTATGGGGCGGCTCGACAGCTCTTGGACACCTCAGGAAGTCAGGACCCGCGCATCTTGTACAAACGACGAGCATAGAGAGAATTCTGACCGTTGTGCAGCCGCATTATCTCCTAATTGTGGTGGTGTCTAGGGCTGATGATGCAGGCTTGGATCTTAATCAGCTTATCCCGACTTTTCAATCTCTGGCAACGAGGATGGAGCTTGTTATGGGCTCTACAAAAGTCTTCGGCAAGCAGACACTCTTAGGCAAGATTGTTGAGCAAATACCTGAAATCACTCAAGCAGTCCTTTTGACTATTGAGGGACTTCCGCTGGGATCTGTGGGATTCACTGATGAGATAGAGTTTGCAGGACTTCTTGGTTCTCTTTTTGCCAATGGCCTGACCTATTCTAATGTCAGTCACTCAATATCCATCGACACTCCAGGGGTGCGTCTTTCCATCACATGTGTGGATGAAACCCGTCTCCTGGCGGTTGTTTGTCGGGGGCCGAATCCAGAGGAGCTTGTTCAAAGAGTTCAACTAGTTCTCGATGGCTCTGTCTAGTCTTCTTGAATCCCTTCAGCTTTTGTTTGGTCCCGGTGCTATTTCATTTCCTTCGTCCTCGATGAAGGAGAACTGCCACTCTGTAAGCTTTATGGTGACAAAGCAGTCCTTTCCCCTCTCTGGGCAGTCAATTCGAACCGTGACATGGTCGGGTGTAGTCTCTCTTATCTGGGGATTCAAGCATCCGTCCTCTAGCTTCTCCATCAAGAAAATCACATACGCCTCTGTGATGATATTGAGGCTTCCCTTCAAGAGCGACTCGCCTAGATCTGCGAGGAAGTGACGTTTCTTGCGTCCCTCTCTGACCACCTTGATGAGACCGACTTCTTCCATTCTGGAGATATGCCAGCGTATTGTGTCATGGTGTACCTGGAGTGTTCCAGCCATCTGTTCTTGGTGACATCCTGGATTGTTGACTACATAGGCAAAGACCTTCTGTGCGGTGTCACTGCGCATTGTCAGATATGCCATCTCTGCCTCTTGAGAGCGAAGCATCTTAGGATAGTACAGTCTCTTTCCCGCGAACTTGATTGACTTTACAAGTCCTTCTCTCTCAAGAATGCGCAAGTGCCAGGTAAGGGTTCCTAACGGTGATGAGAGAATATCGACAAGTTCGAGCAAGTATGTTCCCGGATTCTCACATAATACTTGATACAACTCTCGACGAAACGGATGCAGAAGCAAAGACATTCTCTTCTGTTTTCCCATCATCGGGTGCCTCTCGACTCGTTATTCTACACTGTTCTACATCGACATTAAAAGTTCTTCGAATTGGTGTTTATTCATTGCTATTCCGTGCAGATGTTCACACTACACAAGTCTTTTATCATGAACTCAGAGTTATCACCTATATTCCACCTTGAAGCCAACTGAGGTAGGTTGTAGCTTGTGCGGGATAACCGGAATCGTCACTCACGATTTGGATAACATTGGTGAGCTACTCGTACGATGTAGTAGCAAGCTCACCTATCGCGGCTACGACTCAGTTGGAGTTGCAGCAGTACGCAGAGGCGTTGTGGAATTAAGAAAGGACGTTGGCACGATTGAAGAAGTGGATGCTCTTCTTGGTCTCTCAAAATTGAAGGGCGACCGCGGTATTGCTCAGCTCCGCTGGGCGACGTATGGAGCTCCAAACAAAATCAATGCCCAACCTCATTTTGGCTGTAAAGAAACCTTTTACGGAGCTCACAACGGGAATATTCACAACTATGTTGAGTACCGACGTGAACTAGTAGACACTGGTCATATTGTAAGATCCGAGAATGATGGTGAGCTTTGTGTCCATGCAGTAGACAAGTACTACGAAAAGACTGGAGACATGTTCGAGGCAGTACGACTCTCCACGAATGACCTGAAAGGTGCTTTTGCTTATGTTGTTGGCCGGTCAGATCAGAAAGAGATCTATGCTGTCAAGATGGGGTCTACTCTTGTTGCGGGAGTTGCTGGTGACGCCACGATTGTATCAAGTGATTTGCCATCGATTCTGCCGCTCACTAACCGAGTCATCTATTTGGCTGATGGCGAAATGCTCTCTCTCACGCCCGATGAGGTGAAAGTCTTCAGGATAGATAACGGAAAGCAGCTTGAGCGAAGGCCTGAGATTTCGCATGTAGATGCACGGGCAGCAGAGAAGGGTGGCTTTCCTCACTTCATGCTGAAAGAGATCAACGAGCAACCTAAAGTTGTGCAGGATCTCATGGGGGTCTTGGAGGGACAACAGAACGAGAGATGGCTTAGACTGCTAGAAGATGCGTCACGTCATTATCTTATCGCGTGTGGGTCTTCGTATAATGCAAGCATCGTCGGGACCTACTATTTCAACAGATTGGCAGGACTTCCCCTAATTCACGCTTTGGGCGGCCAGTTTGAACCCATGTATGGAAGGACTTTGAACCCTGATAGCGTCAGCATCTTGGTTTCACAAAGTGGCGAAACCAAAGACATCCTCAACGTTCTCGATATGATCTATGAAAATGACTATGGAAAGACGCTAGGCATCGTGAATGTCACTGGTAGTACACTCATGTTCAAGGCGAATTCTTATGTTCCTATGACTTGCGGGTATGAAATCTCTGTGCCTGCTACGAAGACCTACTATTCTCAGTCAGTCATCCTCGCTTTCTTGGCTGCCAAACTTGGTGAGCGGAACGGGCATCTGGACCCGTCTGAGGCGAAGTCCTTTGTCAAAAGACTCCTGACTGACCTTCCTAAGCTCACCCAGACAACTATTGACCGAACAGGCATTCTTGCAAAGAACCTAGCAAAAACGTTGATTGATGTGAAGGATCTGTACTGCCTTGGCTATGGCTTCACTGATGGAGTGGCTAGAGAGGGAGCTCTGAAGATCAAGGAGATCTGCTATAATCATTGCGAGGGAATGTACTCCTCGGAGTTCAAACACGGTCCCCTGAGTATTGTGACCAAGAAATACCCAGTCATCTTTGTAACGACGACAGAAGACAGCTGGATGGTCATCAATCATATTAACGAGGTGAAAGCTAGGTCTGGACGTACCATCATTGTCGGTGAGCAGGAAGCCAGTCTCACACCCTATGTCGCACATAGAGATGACTATCTTATTGTACCGAAATCAGATTTACTCCTGAATCCTATACTCGATGTTATTCCATTGCAGCTACTGAGCTACTTCTTGTCTGTAGACCTTGGCATTAATCCTGACCTTCCGAGGAATCTATCGAAGACGCTGACAGTGGATTGAGAATGAGTTTTACTCGTTCTCGCCACCAGATTCACCAATTCGTATGGCACGCATTTCAGAGGACGTGACTGCACAGGCATCAAAGCCAGTTCTGATACTGATTATCTCCTCTTCACTTACTTCCTTGACGCTCAAAAGCTCGTTTTCGTCACTAAGGACCCATTGTCCATAAACATGCAGACCGCTTTCTGTTTCACATTCCAAGAGCCCAACATTGCCTGCGCTCGACCACCAACTAAGGCAGCTCACCGGATGTTCAAGTTCCTGCAACATTTCGGTCCATAGATGTTTTAGTCTTGTAGGTCCATATTCGTTGCGAAAGGCAATCAAGAAACTGCCTCTCTTCCCCCTGAGCTTGTTGGCTATTGTTCTGGTCTCATCATCGGAGAAAAGCTTCATGGTATTCAACCTATGTCAACATTCAAGAGAACATAAAAGGTCGGCGTTAAGGGATAATAGTGGAATTCAAGTGGGTGACATAGTACAATGCAGCGCATATCCAGCATAGGTCTCTTTTCCTCTGACCCCTATTCTCAACGAGCCGAAACACTTACCGTGGCATTTGAAAACCTGGGCGTGAGGACACATCGAATTCTGCCGTGGAAGGTTTCGAGATGGGGTGGCACTGAAACGCACAGGATTCTCCACGATGGATACGATCTCACTCAACTGGATGCTCTTCTTGTTCTTGACTTGGGTGCAAATGACATTGGTGCATTCTTCAACAGAGTCGGGCTTTTGTCTGCCCTTACGGAACTAGGTGTCAGAGTTGTGAACTCCGTATCATCAATACTGCTTATGCGCAACAAGGCTGAAACCATGAGAAAACTAGTGTCGGGAGGTCTTCCAGTCCCTAAGACTCTAATTACAGAGTCCATCGATGATGCGGCATTATTCGTTCGCGAGAACTTCCCATGCGTTCTCAAACCGATTACCGGATTCGGAGGCCTTGGCGTGCAGCTCATTGAACGTGAATTCGACCTCGACAACATCTATGATTATCTGAAATTTCATAGCCAAATGTTTGGTAAGGGCGCCTACATTCTTCAAGAATACATCAGAAGCCCGGGGTATGACATACGAGCCTTGGTATTAGATGATAAAGTGATTGCCAGCATGCAACGAGTAGGGGGTGAGGGTATAACCAACAATATCCATTCGGGAGGGGTTCCGCGCAAGAACTCAATAGATGTCACTGACTTGTCTCTCCTAGCTGCCAGGTCAGTAAGAGGTACACTTGTGGGAGTTGATATCATTCCAGATCAGGATGACAACCTCTGGGTGTTGGAAGCGAATGCAACACCTGGCTGGGCTGGTCTCCAGCAAGTCACGGACTTTGATATATCTGAGAGAGTCGCCAATGTACTCTCAAGAGTGTGAGTTAGCAGCGCAGAAACCGTCTAGAATGCTGTTCCCATGATAAAGCTTTTAAGACAGCTTCAGGCGGAAAGGACTTGTTTACGTACCATCTCGGAGTTAGCTCCTGAGTGTGAACGGAATCCGCCCTGCGTGCAGGGATAGTAAAATGATGTTCTGAGGTCTACAGGGTTTGACAGAAGTCGCTGAAACGAATCCAGAGAGTACTGAGTTCTTGCGTGCTAAACTTCGTGAACTCAAAATACAATCTAGAGATGAACTTGACGCACTCCGCCATGACAGGGATCAAATGCGTGAGTATAAGCAAATTCGTGATGATCATAACAAAGAGGTAAAATCACTCATCGAGTCTGTGAAAGCGGAACGTGAGGAACGGGACCGGATCAACCAAGAGATTACAGAGGCCAAGGAGAGAAGACAGGCAATTCACGCTCAACTCGCCAGCATTTATGATGAGATTCGTGAACTCCGCAGTAATCTTGTCGGTAGCCCTTCAACAGATCAACGCCGTATGATGCGTCAAGTCGAAGAGCTTGAGTGGAAACAGCAAACTGAGCAGCTCTCAAAAGATGAGGAGTATTCCATTGTTGAGGAAATTGCTCGAATTGAGGCTCAGCTCGTCAAGATTGGCCAGGAAAAAGAGAAGCAAGATCGAATCAGCGAAGCACGCAGGTTAGCCAGAAAACTAAAGGAAGAGGCTTCCGAAGTGCATGAGAAGGTGCTGTCACTTTCAGAGCAGTCTCAGATTCATCATCAGGAAGTTGTAAGGATACGACCACAACTTGAGGAGTACAAGAAATCTGCAGACAAAGCTCACAAGAACTTTGTTGAGTGGCTAAAGAAGGTCAAAGAGGGCGAGGCACGGCTCAAGGAACAGAGAACTCAAATCGAGGATATCCAAACGAAGCTGCGCAAACAGACTGTAGAGAAGCGCGACGAGGAGCGTGATGAGCAACGTCAACATCAGAAGGCTCAAGAACGTGAGCGCGTCGAGTCCGCAGTTGAGAAGCTTCAATCAGGCAAGAGGCTTACATTCGATGAGTTCATTCTCGCTCAACGGACGGTAACTGATGATAAGAAGCGGTCCAAGAAGAAAGCACATGATGCTGAGAAGGCAGATGAAGTCGCTGCATCAACGACGGAATCCAAGGCTACCCCTGACTTTGAACCCGATGACGAACTCGAGTCAATACTCGAAGAGTCTGAGTCTAAGCCTGATACAGAACCTTCGCCTGACAATGAAACCGATCAGTAGCAGTGAATTGGGCTGTTCTCTAGGCAGAAGCCGCTGAGAAGAGGGGTCAAAACATGAGCAGTGTAAGCGAGAGACCAGTTGGCCGTACACCTACGACAACGGTGTTCTACACACTGGCTATCGGCTCCGGTGTGATGAGAGCTCTATCCGTTGTCTTTGATTTCCTTGCCATCAACGTCGTAAGCATAAACACTCTTGTCTTCGGTTTCTTGTCTCAATGGGTCAGTTTTCTCACCACAATCATCATTGTGGCAGTTGTCAGTATCAGAAGGATTTCGAATGGTCGAAGACAAGCAATCGGGTATAGTCTGGACCCTGACTTTGACAGGCTAAGGCTGTTGCCGAGGAAGCCCATGACGTACATCATAATTGCGGGATTCTTTGCGGGTATTTCCACACTATCCTATTACGTCCTAGTGGGCTCTACAGATGCCTCATCAATGCTGCCTTACGGCCAACTTGTCATAGTCTATCTGCTCATGGGCGATCTGGCGGCAGAAAAAGACTCGCCCACGGTTATCGAGATACAATCCCTTATGTCGATTCTTTTTGGTGTCTTGCTGATAGGAACAACGCCCATCGGGTTTGACCTGGTGGCGTTGCTCATTGTCCTAGGCCCAATGAATATGTCATCAGCAATCTTGACCTATTACCAGCGAAAGACAAAGAGGTATGAGATTCGTCCAGGCCTTCGTGTCGATGCGTTGAACATGAGAGTATGGAGCCTGCTTGTTCTAAACTCTGTCATGAGTCTCCTGATGCTGCCCATGATGCCACCAACTGCCTGGCAAATGATGGCTGAGAACATCATTCCGCTATTCTGGATAATGGTTGGTTCATCAGTCACTGCATTCCTATCCATTGTGATGTATATACGCGCTCTCGGCAAAGGGTCCATGGCAGTCGTGAACTCGCTCTCTGCAATCTCAGTAGTGCTGGGCATTCCTGCTACGCTCATAGGTAACCTCTTCATTCCAGGGGGCTTTGGAGATCTTGGCTCTGATTCATTCCTTTGGACGCTCAAGATATTGGGCATCATGCTCGTGATGATTGGCATAGTGGCTTTACAAGCAACAGATATCCGCTCATTAGTCCTAGTGAGAGTCAAGCCAATGACTCGCGACCTTCTTCCCGAACTCTATGACATAAAGGGCGTAGAGAAGGCAGCAGCGCTTGCTGGAGATCTTGATTATATATTGACAATAAAGAGCAGAAACTTGGCAAAGACAGGGACAATGATCCTCAACAAAGTGCAGAAGATACCCGGAATTGATACTATCGAAACACTGGTGGTAATAAGAGAATACAGGTAAAAAAGGAGAGAATATGAAGTGACCGAATTAATACAGTCCTATATCCTCATGGAGATCGAGATTGGCATGACTGATCATGTCGTTGACCAGCTTAGGCATATTGAACAAGCAACTCGGATTGCAGTGACAACCGGTGGATATGACATTGTCGTGCTGCTAGAAACCAAGGATTTGGAAGAACTATACGATATAACAGTGAATCACATTCACAAGATTTCAGGGATCAAAGAGACTTCTACAGCTGTTGTGGAGAAGATGATATCTGCATAGCATGACATCACTCACAGCATGGTTGATTGGTTTCTGAATCTGCTGTACAAACAATCAGGCTTTTCTGCTTCCACGTTTAGGAAATTCCAGCGGAATAGGATAATCTCTGCTCACTCTCGACAATGGACGTGGAAGAATTGGACGAAGTCATTGTTTCTGGTTTGACCAAGAGGTTTGATGATCTGACTGCTGTAAATCATATCGATCTGAATGTCCCTGAAGGGTCTATCTATGGGCTGCTGGGGCCTAATGGAGCAGGAAAATCGACAACGATTAGACTCCTCTGCACCTTGCTTCGCCCCGATGAAGGAACTGCCTCCGTGGGCGGTTTTGATATCATCGAGTCGCCAGTCAAAGTCCGAGAGATAACAGGAGTGCTGCCTGAGGAGGGGAACCATACCCTCTACCAAACATTGTCTGCGTATGAGAACCTGGAGTACTTTGGCAAGCTCTATGGTATTCCAGAAGACGAAATACCTCCGAGGATTGAGGAATTGCTGTCCTTTATGGGTCTCTGGGAACGAAAGGATGATCCCGCTGGAGATTTGAGCACGGGAAACCGCCAGAGATTGGCCCTTTGCCGCGCGCTTCTACACCGTCCAAAGGTATTGCTACTGGACGAACCCACTTCTGCGCTTGATCCTGTAGCCGCTAAAAAAGTCAGAGAACTTATTCTCAGTCTGGCTGAGAAATACAAGCAGACGTTCTTTATCAATTCGCACAATCTTGCTGAAGTTCAGAGAATTTGTGATAGAATCGCAATAATAGATGAGGGCAAGATCCTACTCAGCGGTGATACCCAGGAGCTTCGTTCTAGGTTACAGGCAAGCCAGAACTACAAAATCCGTGTTGCGAACGATTTGGAGGGCGCGCTCTTGGTTGCCAAGTCCATGAACTTTGTCAAATCGGTTGAGAAAGAGGTTGATTCCATTATCGTCACAATCGAGGACCCTGATAGTAGCAACTCTGTTCTCATGCAATCCCTCTTATCAAAGGGTATCAAGATAATAGAATTCGCTGAAGAAGAGGCAACTCTGGAGGATCTATATCTTGATGTGATCAAGGGAGGTGCTGAGTGATGGCACTACACAAATCAATGCTTGTCGCAAGGGCTGACCTCAAAATGGCAATGAAAGTCAGCTATGTGAAATATGGATTGATCGGGATCGCTGCACTTGGTCCTATCATGATGGTTGGATTGGTCCTCGCAATCGCCCTACTTGACCCTGCCATTGCCGCAGCTACTCTAGGAATGATGGATCCACTGCTCTCACCCATGCTAGGAATTATCGCTATAATCCCGGCATCACTCATCTCAGCAAATGCACTTGTTGGAGAGCGAGAGCAGAACACTCTTGAGCCTCTTCTCTGTACTCCCCTGACAGACCGCGAGCTCTTGGTAGGAAAAGCTCTTAGCTCTCTCATTCCAAGCATAGCGCTATTGCTGGGGTCGATACTCATCACCGAGATAAGTACTGTCCTTATCCTCTTGTATGTCGGGTCCGAGGTCGTTCTGATTCCGGGTATTCCCTCCCTGTTTCTTCTTCTCACAGCAGGTCCTACGCTTATTTTGGCGATAATATCTGTGATGATTCTGATCAGTGGGAGAGTCAAGCGCGTTTACGAAGCCTACCAGACATCGGGCGCGACTGTATTGATTTTCATAATCCCAATGATGCTTCCAATGGTGTCCATGGATGCTTCAGGAAACGTGGATATGAACTTGGTCTGGTTGTCCAATATCGTCACATTTTTGATCTGCCTATTGCTTGCACTCATTACATGGGCACTGGCAATTGGGAGGTTCAACAGAGACAGAATGGTGTCGATGTAGTCTAGGAGGGCTTCTAGCCCTCTCTCTTTCTTCTTTGGCGGCACTTCAGTTTCTCAGTTTCTTCAGACCCTTCGGATATCGTCTTGCAAGATCCTTATAGATGGTCTTGAATCTTGTGAGTTCCTCTTTGTGATGGTCCTGAACATCACCAATAATCTTCGCAGGTATTCCGACTGCGATTTTGCCATTAGGAACTTCGAATCTCGCTTTCACCACAGCTCCTTCTCCAACGATTGCCCATTCTCCGATGACAGCATAGTCGGATACAACCGCTGCCATGCCGACGACCGCCTCATCATGAACAGTTGCATTGTGAATAATACAGCCATGACCCAATGTCACATTGTCACCAATGACCGTGAGTTCTCCTGGTCTTGCATGGATGATTACATTGTCTTGGACGCTTGTGCCATTCCCAATTCGTATCTCTCCATAATCGCCCTTGACCACAGCTCCGGGTGCGACATAACATTCCTCTCCAATAGTCACCTTACCAATCACGGAAGCATTGTGGCTCACATACGTGCTCTTTCCGATCTGAGGGATTCTGTTTTCAAACTCATAAACACCCATTGGAAAACCTCAATTGTCTGATTCTTTTAGCGTTTATTAGCTTGCAGGTAGCAGAAATGAAGAATAGGTCTAGGCCCGAAACGTTAAAGTCCTGAAGAGACTCTCTGATACCCTAGCCACTCTATCAAGCAGAGGGAGTACAGTATTGCCAAGGAAGAAAGATATGCCTCATTTTCCCATTCTGCGAGGTGAATCTGTTAGTGAGAGCGGCGAATTCTCGGGGACCGCCTCAGTCGTGTGTAGTCCTGAAGAACTAGAACAGGAATGGGACGAAGATGCTATTGTTGTACTTGAAGATGACCTAGAAACCTTCTTCGATGAGAATCCAGAGGTGTTAGCAGATCTATTCAGCCAAGTGCGAGTTGTCATCGCTGAATTTGGCGAATCGATTGGGCAATTTGCTACAACTGCTACCGAACACTCGGCTATGGGCATTGTCGGTGTCAAGGATGCGACACATGTTCTTGAAAACGGGATGCATATTCGTGTCGTGGCAAAAGAGAATCAGGCTGACATATTCTTCATTGATTAGTTGAAGTGATTACTCTAACTCATCGTCGAAATCATCAAGGCTTTATGTTACTCCTGTGCCACAATAATATGAGGTTTCGCCGATGGGAGATCTGGAGGAGGCTCTGAAACGCCGCTACTACTTGGTTGACATCCGGAGCGTCCAATATCGGCACATCCTAGTGATTGCCGTTTCATTGCTGATTTTCACCTCATATGCCATCTTCCTCTGGCTCCTCTGCTCCCTTTCCTCTTCTGTATCAAGCGCTCTTCTTCTTGTTGTGACGCAAATATGCCTAGGTATCGCTGTGACACGTGCATACCATGATTTTGGATTGACAACTAGAAAGAAACTGCAATTCTACAACCCTAGTTTGCATGGCCTAGAGGGGGACATCCATGACCTCAGGATGCACATTGGAGACATTCCGCTTCTGTTCGAAGTCATGGGAGCTCAGGTCAAGAAATACGACAGAAGCAAGTCTGATGACCTAATGGATATCTCATGGTTTCTAGTCATCGTATGGGCAATTACCTCAGCAGGAGCTCGTTATGCTAATTTCCTTGGTCAAATACTGTGGATATTCGGAGTCTTCGTCTTACTAGCTGCTTGTCTTGTAGCCTACGAGAGTGGATATTGGACGAAAGGTGGGTCCTCCTTTGAAGAGAGTCTGGATCATCTGGAGTACTATGTAGTCACGCTATTGAGGAATCTTGATGCAGTGTTGCCCACTGCGAGTTCTGCGCTGATTCTTCAACTAGCGGCCCGAGGACGCAAGACAATCATCATCGATATGGCGGCAGAGTTCATAGCAAAGGATGTCACCATTGAATATCATATTGGCCTGTCTTCTGCTCTTCAAGAGCAGTTCATCGTGAAGTCTTCTAATGAAACAACTAATGCAGTCTACGATAAGCTCAGGGCTCTTGAAGCAGTTATAGAAACAGGATGGGTTGTTGAATCTGTAACAGCCCCGCCAGGAGATGCTGTTAGGATTCTGAATCCTGTGGCACTGCTGAACATTGCTGATAGGAGCTCCTTTGTGACGAGCCCATCTAATATTGAAACGAATTCAGCAGCCCCGCAAGCTATTCTGTCTTCTATAATATCTGCTATTGATGGCTTTTCTGAAGTAGAACAATGATTTACTGCGATATACCAATCGATATTGATAAGAGTGTTTGAAACTGATTGAGTTTGAAATCACACGAATTGGAGCCCTTATGCGATGAAGGTCAAGCTTAGAGTGGAGAGTCAATGGCTTGAGCTTGAAAGCAAGATTATGGAAAAAATGAAACAAAACTATGAACAGTGGGAACGCGAAACGTTAAGGAAGGCCAAGGATGCAGCTGACCTTAGAGACCTTCGAAGAGTGTTTTACGAACTTGGCGACCGTTGGGAGTTTGACCAGACCACAGGAGCTTGGCTGGAAGGTGCCAAACCCCTAGATACAGTAGGCCTTATTCTGCGCATGCCGGGTCTCAGACCCAAAAGGGAGCGTTATGTTCTCTATGCTGTCATGGCGTACTCAAAAGGATTGACCGGCCGGTTTGACCATCTTGGCGACAAGGAAAGAATCATCATCGAACGAGACACTGAAACTGGACGTATTCAGTGCTGGTCAACAACAGGTCATGGCGAATTGGACGTCTTCCCGACAGACCTGACACGCTACCGATCTCTTACGAATGTCTTGACCTCCTGCAAGCTCGTCGCCCAGCCAGGGGACCATGCGCTCAGACTCGAGGTGCCCACCTCCACAGGATTGTTCAACATGATCTCCCTGCGTCTCTGGGAAATTGCTAGTGGCTCACGATCCTATCACACAGAGGACATTGACGTCTTCACTGCTGAAGATATCGAAAACGCGTTTGACTTTAGGTTTCACAGGTATGCCAATTCAGTCATAGAGCTTGACAGAATGTGGCGTCATCTATCTGGCGGCGCTGCTGAATGGACAAAAGAGCGCGTTCTAAATAGGATTCCGAACGATGTTGAAGAGCGTGATAAAAAGACATTAAGAAGAACTGAGGGTCTTATCCACGTTCTTTGGTTTGAACCAGCATTTTCACAGCAGCGAGCTGTCGAAACGTTCCACAATGAGCTTCAGTCAGAACCGAGCCCAACAGAAGCGCAGAGAACACTGATTCCATTTATAGGCGAAGTTGCCTACTCCCTAGCTGATATCACAGAGAAGTCAAAATACCTGAAGTGGAGAAGTGTCGTTGATAAGGAGAGCTTTCGCAAGAGTGAAGCCTTCAGAGATATCAATCTATCTTCTTTGGTACAAGAAGCCTTTGCTGCGGCATTGAATGATATACTTCGGGAACATTCTCTAGCCTATATTGGATATCCTGAGAAATCAAGAATTACGAGCAAGTTCATGAGGATTATCCTCAGTTCAGTTGTTCTTCCTGCGCGTCTTCTTTCATCGTTCAGAGCATCTGCCCGAAGAAGACTCAAGGGAATCACTATCAAACTGAAAGAGAGAGGAAGACCCAGAAATCTCAAAGAATCTGTTGAGAGCAACAGTGAGCCAGATTCGGCTAGCTAGCTGGACCCGCGAAGAGATTGAGCAATTCACTTAGAGAATGAATCACTATGGTGTTTTCTGGGGCTAGGTTCTTCTCCAAGGGATTAGCCCATGTCGTAAGTATTGGAAGCATCTCTGCACTCATCGAGGCCTTGACATCTGCATCGACAGTGTTGCCTACATAGGCACACAATCTGGGATTGATGCCTGTTTCGTATGCCGCCTGTATTAGTGTATAGGGACTTGGTTTTGCATACCCCGATACTGCAGTCCATTGGACTGTTGAGAGCAGCTTGCGAATCTTCCAGCGCTTCAGAAGGCTCTCTGGATCGTCATGTCTACGCGTGCAGACGCCAAGAATGTAGCCCCTCCGTCTTAACTCCTCTAGGACTTCCTTTGCATCATCTACTAGACTCTCCCAGTTCGACAGTGTTATCTTCTTCCATGCGCGTTCCATTTCTATCAGTGTCGAATCGCTCACATCGTTGATGCCAAGGTGTTCAAGCAATTCCCTGTTGGCATCTACCCAATCCTCTGGCCTAGTGCCCCAATGGATATCGACCTCATTTTCAATCTGATAATTCTTGATCCAATCATTCATTCTTGAGATTGAATCTTTTAGCTGTTGATTCGTTATCTTATGAAAGTCCACACCAGCTGCCTCGGCAGCTTCTCGTGCAAGTTCAGGAAAACCCACTCTTGTTCTGGTGATTGTATGGTGAATGTCAAAGAAGATAGCCCTAATCCTTGATGCGTGCTTTGGGAAAGACTGAGACTCTGTCATAAGTGCTGGACGTCAACTGGTTCTATAAAAGAAAGCGGATATATTCAGAATTGGTGCAAACCAGCTCGTGCAGCGAGCTACAAGGCGCACCTATTTCGGTACACTCAATAAGGAGTGTTTCCAGCCATGTCCACTCACCAGTGCACCGGAGGTTATGAACGATTTCAAGAATTGGCATCATCGGAAATGGCGCAGCGGCAATAACAGCTCTTCGAGAAATCAGAAGTATCAACTCCGAGGTTGAGATAGATGTTTTCAGCGATGAGCGTTATCCCTACTATCCCCGACCCAATCTGATCGATTTGGTTGCTGGAAGACGGACAATCAAGGAAACTATCCTATACGATGTTGATTGGTATGAGAAGCAGTCTGCGAATCTGATGACATCGAAACCAGTAACTCAAATCGAAACAGGAACCAAGACGGTCATCACTCCCTCAACAACTCATCGCAACTACGATTCACTTCTCATAGCTGTGGGATGTGTTCCCTTTGTGCCTCCGTTTGAGGGTCTTTCCAAACGTAACGTGTACGTCATCAGGACAATTGATGATGCACTCGATATCAAGGAGGCGATGAAAGGCTCTGGAAGGCAGGTTATTATCGGAGGTGGTATCTTGGGCGTTGAGCTGGCTGCAGCAATAAAGACAGTTGGTGGTGATCCCATTGCTGTCACGAACATTGAAACCCTCTTACCACAACAACTTGACGAAACAGGAAGTCAAATACTGCTCGGTCACTTAGAAAAATTGGGCCTGAAGGTGCTGAGAGGATTCACTTGCGTGAAGATATCGGGTGAGCATGTAGCTGACGGGATTGTTTCCGACAAGGGCGAAAAGATTGATGGGGACCTTGTCATTATTGCCACTGGAGTTCGTTCGAATACTCAGATTGCCAAGAATTCCGGCATCAAGGTGAACCGTGGGATAGTCGCTGATGACTGCATGCAGACATCAGCATCAGGTGTGTATGCCGCAGGTGATTGTATGGAATGGAATGGCCAGTGGAATGGAATCATTCCCTGGGCGACTACAAGCGCTAGAGTAGCAGCGAGAAACATGCTCAGGCATGGAAGCGTGAAATTCGAAGGCATCATCTCTTCAAATACGCTTCAGGTCGTAGGAATCGATCTCTCAAGTATCGGTGTGATAAATCCAAAATCGCCTGAGTTTGAAGTATTAGTTTCTGCTGATGAGAAGAGAGGAACATACTACAAGGCAGTCATTAAGAACAATATCATCGTAGGTGCGATTTCGCTGGGAAATCGGAAACTAGCAATGAAGCTTCGCGGTCTTGTCACTCGGATGACTGATGTGTCAGATATGAAGCAGTCCCTCTTTGACAATGATTGATGGCTCCATTGTTCTTCGGAGGATGGGACAGAGAGGTCAATCTCCTGTTGGTAGTCGCCATTGTAGGACATTTCCACTCTGCTAATCTGGAGGTGGCTTCACTCACAACTAGGTCTCGATTGAAGCCAACAGGGATTCATCCGTCGTGAGCGGTTTCGATTTTGCCTGAATATGTGTGGTAGCCAAAATGCTCTCCGTGTAGGACGATACCATTCTGACTACAACTGTGGGGTCCAGAGCCCCGAACTCCAACGAATGCTTAAACTCTCCATTACTCTCCATCACCGCGTCATCGAATGCCGCAGCGAAGTCTGCAAGGTCCACTTGATTCTGGAACATTGCAGAGATCGTATAATGCGCCCTGCTCCCGCTAATTGTTCCCACGACTGTGAAGTCCAATAGCTCTGCTCCTGTCTTTCTGCAAGCCATAGTCACTCCTTGAGTGACATGTGCATCAGTCAGTTTCTCGCCAGCTAGATTGACCACCCTGCCCTTTCTTCCGATTCTATGAACAGAATACGGTTCGGTGTCAATGAATGTGACCAGATCGCCAATTCGATATCGTGTATATCCCATCAGGTTCGTTAGCACAATCTCATATCTTCGTCCCTTTTTCACCTCAGAGAGAGGAATCACATTGGGTTCATCATTTTCAATTTCTGACTCTGGAATGAACTCAAAGTAGTTGATGTGGGGTAATAACTGAATGCCATTATTGGTATGAGGAAGTAATGTTGTACCATAGATTCCCTCTGACCCAGCATAGTTGTCCCATAGAACCGCCTGCGGCAGCGTCTTTGAGAGCCAGGATTTGTAGGGGTCTGCATCAATGCCTGTAGCTCCAATCAGGATGAGATGTGGCCACAGGGTTTGAAGATCCAGAGTGCCATCATCTCTCAAGGACTCCCGTATTCTTCTTTCGTGTTTGGTACCCTTGAAGTGGTTGAGGAGAGAAGGACCAAACTCATTCTGCATCTTTCTGATGAACGAGATTGCCAGAGTTGTTATACCTGCCAAGCCAGTGACATTCTCACGCACCGCATACTTTGCATACGCCCAGAGTTTTTCGGTGATGTCGGTCATATTGAATATCTCTTCTCCAGGCTTGATCAGCTTCCTCATCAGTGCATTCGCTATCAACTCCCGTGAGATTCCGGTCATATACCCGAGAGGAACGCCGTTGATATCTCCAAGATGTGCAGGTGCAGCGAATGTCAGCATCGTACCTTCGAAGACTCTCTTGTGCTCCTTTCCCGCATTGATGAATGACATCATGAAGAGCATGCTGGCCCTCGAGTAGTCTGCCAATCCAGACTTGCTGATTGGCAGAGCTTTGGGCTTTCCACTCGTACCACTTGATTGGACGTACCATATCACGGGATCAGCTGTCACAATAGGAAGATTCGGGGTTTCATGGATGCGTTCAAAATAGGGTTGCATGGAATAATAGTCATAGAGAGGCACCCTTTCGCTGAATTGCTCAGGTGTCTTTATTGATTCATACCCATGGTCCTTGCCAAATGCAGTATTCCTATGCGCTTCAAGAATTGACTTGAGCTTGCTTTCAGTCAAACCTACAGGATTGTTCAGGATGTTCTCAATCTCCTTTGTCTTCCTCTTCGCGAGGATTGGAACAATCTTACTCATAATTGACATCTCTCATCTTGCCTCCAACAGCTAAGACTAAGTAGCCTTGCCTGTTGGAACGTGCATCTCAATTCTGATTATTGTCTGCTCCGTTGTTCATAGAAGTCCTCTATGCTATCTCTCCAAGACTCTACAGCAGGTTCCATAGATTCTTGCCAGCAAATTCGCGCTATTGTGGCTCTTTTCCTTCTGGACTAGGCTATTGCCAGACTTCTACTATCAGTGTTAGTACCAAACTGCAAGAGTCAGAGGGTTTTCTCTCGTTCTTCTTGGGTTCGAGCCGGCATGTGGCTTCCATCGCCTTTTCTTCACCAACGCGTCGATTCAAACTTGACCTCATACAACAGGAACTGCTTCTTCTTCCAACAAGAGATTGAATGTGCCATTAATGATCTGTTGGACTTGCAGAACTGTACTCTTCCACTACCCAGAAGTCTAACACGAGCTTTGTTCAGGGTCAATGGAGCTCTATGAAATGCGATTAAGCAGCCTATGACCATCATAGTCGCTATAGGCAAACTCCAACTTCTCATATCGAGCTTCTACTCCTCTGGGCAGATTGAACTATCTTTGAGTGACAGTTGTTCTCGTACGGTGCATGAGATGATTACGCAACTGGACGAACAACTGGCCGCAGCAGTGAAAGGTGTGAAAGCACACACCACTGTGGATGTCACCCTCGTCCTTCAGGTCATGTTCAACAGCAGCGATCGCAGTATCATCACTGCTAAGCTTCGGTACAATGGGCATGACAGGGACACCAACTTGGTGATGGTTGTTGGACTGAGGAGCGATATTCTCTCACCATTCCAGAAGATTAGTTTGGATCAGAGGGGCCGCTATCGACCCTGTGATATCCCTGGATTAGTGCCAGGACTCGCGCAGCTCGCACTATCAGCAAACAATGGTGTGATGCTTAGCGCAATTTCGCGCGAAGAGGTAACCCGATTCATCTTGGTCTTTGAAGGTTTAGCTGAGCGAAAGGGTGGATGCTTGAAGGCACTTGCATCGGTTCTCACTGCTTTCATGAAGCGGTGGACTGATTGGACCGATGTATTGCTAGGTACTCTGAAGCGAGATCCGATTGTAGGCGATTGGGACGTCGACTGGAGGGAGATGTTGGCTGGTGAAAGCGGGTATGCGACAATGGCTTGGTTCACACCCTTGACATATTCCGACCGTGAAACCGGGCTCCAGAGAATCGTTGCTGCATCTCAAGCTCTGCTCGTATCGGTACTCAGCGCGAATCAACTGAAGGACCCGATGATATTTGGCCTGAAGGATTGGCTCACATCACTGAAACCCCTTCCGCAGGTCGCAAGTAGCATGCAAGTTGGTGAGGAGGTAGAAATCTAGTTTGATGGTTGATGATGTAATTTACAGTATTCCCCGTGAAACATACAGCCTGCCCCAAGCGTCTTGGTTGGCAGGTGCAGCAGCAGGTCTTCAGATCATGGGCCCGAGGACCCCTGAGTGGCTGTGGAATGATTTCATCCGTGATATCTATGATATGATACGAATGATTGGTGATGTCGTACCTGCAGAGCCAGGTACTGCCCCTACTTATGGCGATGGCCATGTGGGAAGTGCATTCGACGCTCTTGGGGGCTATATCAGCATTGTAGGTGAAATATGTCCCGAAGGGCTCTATTTTCGTGTGCCCTTAGTTCGCCAGGAGGACGTAGCTCGTTTGCTGAATGGCCTGACACTCTTCAGATCACAAGGCGAAATCGTCATTCCTCTATACGATCTTCCAGCCTTCTCGCGTCTTGTTCCTCTGGAAGGACCGGTTGCTGAGCAGCTTGAAGATGAGGTGACTCCATGACCGAACTCGAAGCTGTGCCTGGCGTAGGCCCTGCAGTGGCCAAGAAGCTTCGGGAGGCTTATGTTACCACGGCTGAGCTTCTTGCAGTGCAGAATCCTGTGGAACTTCTGAAGCGTACAAAGTTAGGAGAAGGCACAACTGACAAAATAATCAAGAATGCTCGTCAGCTCATTGGCAAGTTCGGCTTTCGGTCCGGGCTTGAAATCGAGCAGGAAATGGCAACCAAACCTCGACTGAAGACTGGAGTCGGGAAGATTGACGAATGCCTTCTTGGCGGCATCGAAGTCGGGTCCATCGTTGAGATATTTGGGCCTGCCCGAGGTGGAAAGACCCAGTGGGTTTCGCAGCTTGCAGTGATGGCCCAACTTCCGTATAAGCAGGGTGGGCTTGAAGGCAGGGTTCTCTGGCTTGATACTGAATCAAGTTTCAAACCTTGGATAATTAGAGCGAATGCGGTCAGGCATGGTCTGGATCCAGATATCGCACTCGGCAACATCGGGCGCGCTGAGATTGTGCTTTCTGGCCAGATTGCTGAAATTTTTGAGAGCATCCCTCAGCTCTGCGCCGAACAGAACTACAAGCTTGTTGTGATTGACAGTTTCACTGGTCTCTTTCGTGCCGAGTACACAGGGCTCGAGTCTATGCGTGTCCGACAACAGGACATGAATTCTCTCCTTAACCACATGCGACGTACAGCTGCTGCAACAGAAGCCATCTTTGCATATACGAACCAAGTCATGGCAAAGATCTCAAACTACGGAGGCAATCCCAATGCGCCTGTCGGTGGACACATCATTTCGCATGCGAGTGATTACAGATTCTACACGCGCAGGACCAAAGCTGATATTCGCAAGATTGAACTACAGGACAACGCCGGCCTGCCAGAGTTCGATGTTGATGTGTACGTAGGTTGGGGTGGATTCTATTCTGACTCCAAGGCAAAGAAGGAGCATGAGCCTGATGTCTTAGAGTACTTCGAGAAGCGAGGTATCAACGTTCAGGAGGAGGCAGGTGCACTGGGCTCTGATTCAGAAGAAGAGGAGCTCGTGGCAGTGGCTGAGTCAGCCCAGGCAGGCGACGATACGTGAGCAGAGACCGGGGCATGTTCCGAGTCTACCATTGTGCGAAATGCAACAACATTGGTTACAGCCAAGTAGAGAGTGAAGAGGATCTCACCAGATGCGGTCTATGTCACGCTCCCATTCTACATGAAACTGGAACTGTCTACGCAGTGACGAAGCACGAAGCCCAGACGTTAGTACGAGAACTTGCTCTTGAATCACATACTTCAAGGGCTGCTTCAAAGCGAAGCCCTCCACGTGGACTAGGCGTGAAGAGGAGAGTATACAATATTATTGAGGCATTGGTGGACATCAAACGAGGCAAACCCACCTCACTTGAGGAAGTGATGAGGGAATGCAGCGAGGCTGGGATAGAGCTTCGCCGTGCAATGAAGTTCTTGGAAACTCTGGAGTCGGAGGGCTTGATTGTCAATGATGGTGCGAATATTACTATAACACGCGAGGTATGGCCCGATGGCTAGCTCTGATAGCCTTTCAGATTCCTTGTTGCCTAATAAGGCAGCGGCCTGCATTCCGCAGTGGTCGATGATTAGCCTAGTCAATCTCATGCTTAGAAAAACGCCGCATAGAGTATCTGTCTTAGAGCGATGTGATGGCCCCGACCCTCAGTTATTTGTCGTGACGCGCGTTGAGTGGAGAGACCCTGACGTCAAGAAACCATTTCTTTCACAGCTACCTAGGATACTCTCTCTTCTCGAGACTCTTCGTGGTTCCAAGGGTGTCCCTCGAGAGGTCTATCTTGACAGCACAGAAGGTGTCGTGGTCTACCTGCCCAGTGGCTTGAAGGTTTCCGAGTTGCCTCATGAACCCAAGAATGCAGTTCATCTTCTGATGTCCATTGTAGAAACCTCTCTCGAACATCTGTATTCAACTATGGGAGACGTTGAATCTTGGTTCTGGAAGGCTGCTCGCCAGAAGGGATTCAGTCCCGAGATTGTTGAGAAGATGGGGAAGAAGGAGGCGCACTACGACTCTAATGATTTGATGTGGCGGTTTCAACGACTCCTCCAGAAGTACTTCTCGTTGAGGTTCACTATTCAACGGAGCGAGTCATGCTTAAGATTGGAGGATTAAGAGTGAGCAGCGCGACAATCGACCCTATGATCTATTTCCCCTATTCTCCGAGGCAATATCAGGAGAGAGCAGTAAGCCTAGCTGCAAAGGCTTTCTCCTCGGATACGGTCGGGCTTCTTCACGCAGACTGTGGGATTGGCAAGACAATCGCAGTGCTCTCCGGATATCTTGCTTGTCGAGCTATGGATTCAGCTGCTCATCTTTTTGCTCTGACGCGTACTCATTCCCAATCTAAGGTCTTTGAGACAGAGCTTGAGGTGCTCAGAAGCGCAGTGCCTCATCTGGCTGCTACCACCATGGTATCTCGAGTTCATGTCTGTCCAATTCGTCATCAGATGGAATCGCTCAGTCATACAGGTTTCATGCGAGCGTGCGTAAATATGATTAAGACTGAGCAGTGCATCTACTACTGGAATTTCTACAAGCGAAGCAATACTGATGGCAAAGTAGTCATCGATGAGGATGGGCGCAGGGCAATAGGGGACCTGCTTGATACTGGAGTTGTCACGAGAGAGAGGGCTGAAGAACGAGCGGCGCAGGATGGCTATTGTCCCTACGAGATTATGCGATGGTGCGCTCGTGGAAGCATGGTCGTCATCGGACCCTATTCCTACATGTTCAAGTCACGAGTCCGAGAGGCTCTCCTCTCATCCTTAGGTCTCTCTCTCAATGAAGTGGACCTGCTCATCGATGAGGCCCACAATCTGTCAGGGCACGTTCTTGATGCTGAGACATCAATTCTAAGTAACGATGATCTGCGATGGTTGAGGGAGAATAGCCAGCTAGTGGTTCGAGAAACAGGCGTATCGTGGATTCGCGAGGCGATTGACTTTCTTTGGGAGAGCATGATGCTTCACCTGGACACTATGCAGAAACAGACGGAGTGTCCTCTTGACAAGTGGGATGTTGCGCCTAGGTTCATCAAGGATGAGGACCTCGACATCCTTCACCGTGTGGGCCGACCAGAGCTTGGCGACCCAGAAAATGCCAGTCTTGTTGAGACTCCTCTTGATAGACTCATTGAGTTCCTCTACACCGCTCAAAGAGCTGCACGAAGTGATGGATGGCACGTTACTCTGCACGTGGATCATTCATTCTCTGATGACTTGCCAAGATCAACATCTTCTCTCATGATTCAACCACTCAACTCTGCAGGATTGACTGCTCCAATTCTCAGAGGAGCTAGATCTGCTGTACTGATGTCTGGGACTCTCCGGCCGCTGGACTATTACGAGCGTCTGTTGGGCGTGCCAAACGCGATTTCGGATGACCTCACAAGCCCTTACCCCCGAGGCACACGACTTGTACTCATTGACAAGAGGCTGAACACGCGATACAAGGAACGCAACCCGGAGTTATGGCGAGATGTTGCAGCAAGGATTTCCGCTGCTCTCTGTACCATGCCTGCGAACAAGAGTGCGCTCGTTGCGTTTCCCTCCTACAAGATGATGAGCGAGGTAATGAGCTATAGTATAGATACCGGATTTCGGGAGGCATTAGTAGAAACGCGAGATGCCCTGTTGGAAACCGTTGCTCAAGCGATTTCACACAGCCCTTGCGCTATGTTTTGCGTATATGGCGGCAAGTTCTCGGAAGGAATCGATCTTGTCAGTGCTGGTTCTAGTATGATTGACCTGATTATTGGCGTAGGCATACCATTCAGTCCTCCGACAAGCTATCAGACAGCTCTTCAGAGCTGGTATGATAGCAAGTTCGGGCATGGCATGGGCTACTACTATGCATCTGTCGTACCATCAATCAGACAGGTTGCACAGTTGGTTGGGAGACTGAGACGCTCTCCAAGTGATTCTGGTGTTGTCGTACTTCTTGATAATAGGTTTCTACAGCATCTGTCGGTCTTTGGGGATGAAATTGTATCGGACGTCTGGCCATACAATGACCCCATGGAAATGAAGGAGGCGATTACACAATTCAACCAGGTGAGGCTGGGATAGATATGATGCAACTCCACGCTTTTCACGAATTGAAACTGATTGGCCTGACCATCCTGGCAGTTATCTTTGTGCTCAAGGTCTACCTTGCTCCTGGAGACTCTGTAGGGATTATTATGACTGGTGCTGGTCTGGCCGCATATGTTGCAGCCTTAGTTATCCATCTGTCATCGTCATCCATACCACGGGTCCTCTGGGATGCCAAGCTCGGCGCTGTGGCTATCATTCGCTCTTGGACAGTCGAGGTCGCCTCAGCAAAGATTCTCTCAAGTGTGCCTATTGGCATTGACTTGAGTCATTCTGGTCGAAAGGTACTGCAGTCTATGTACACTCGATTCCTAGACAAGCCCGGGGGAACATTAGTCTTCTTCATCACTAGACCGATGGGCAACCAATCAACAAGAGTGGGCTACCTAGTTCGGAGAAGGAGATTGAGGCTTTGGAACAGCTTAGGTCCGGTTAACAACCTTGGGAAGATGATCACTGCTGACTGTATGATTCTGGAACGGTCGATGAGAGCTGCCTATCCTCATCTTCCCGTGGTCGATGCTAGCTTCGCCGACATCATAACAACCGCAGCTGGAGGTCTTGAAACTCATGTCGTCGTCTGAACAACGCTCTGGCATCGAAATCCCTGAAGGTGTAAGTCCAGAGGCAATCATGAGCTTTTTGGAAGTTGGTCACAACTATCGTTGGACCGTGCTTACGCGTCTGCCTCTCTTGGTCGCTCACGGTGCACCTGCACTGGGCACTGGTAATATGCCTGAAATCCTCTTGGCTGGCAATAGATCTATGATTATTGCAGGTGGTGACACCGCATACGTCGAGAGAATACGCCACGTACTCGAGATGTTGAAGCGTCAATCACAGCGAATGATTTTTACAAAGGAGGGTTGAGAGAATGCCTAAACGCTTGATACTTGGGACTAGACCTGAATCCGATCCTCTGAAAGAGTTCTCCGATTCTGACTACTCCGTTTCCTCTTCTACTGAGATCCGATGGGATGAGAGGACACAGAGTCGTCCTCTTGCTCTACCAGCGTTCATCTCGCTCATCTGTGTTGCCCTTGGGTTGTATGACCCCCTCATCCCGTTCACTGTCGGAATCGCCGTTGTTGCGTTGGTCCTGTTGATCCCTTTCATCCGAACGAACTGGGACAAGATGGTCTTGCGAGAAGACTCTTGGATTGAGGTACAGCAATCAGACACGCTTTGCTCTATCGTTGATGACATTGTGGGCCTGAACTGCAGGACACCTACAGGTACACATCATCTAATGGGAATGCAGCTGGGTGCTGCAAACTCCATTCTTCTAGGTGACGTCGGCTCGTTCGTGCGAGCGGTTGATGGCCCATTCGGTTTTTGCCTAACTGTGACGATGCAGCCCGAGAAAGTCCAACGTGCCCTGGACGAGGAACGCATTGCGGATCCGGTTGAAGATTATCTCAACGCGATTCCTAAAGGAGAGGTTGAAGCTTATGTTCTTCGGCGAGGGGGCCTGTGGATTTCTCAGGTGACAGCTGTGGGCCATTTCAGGAACGCTGCTGATGGCGATATCTTCGAGTGTGCCCTAAAGGCATCGATTCCAATGGATAAATGGAAGCGTATCCCGTCTAGGACTCTGCAAAAAGGAACTGAGCAGCTTGCTGCTAACGACCAATCTAAGTGGTTCTATGCAGTTGGCTCAGAGCTCTCTGAATGGTTAGTGCAGCTGCGATCAGAGCTGGCTTCCGAGGTTGGACGAAGTATCCCCGGTCAGTTTCTCGCCCCAATCAGAGGGAGATCCGATGACTATCGCTTGGGCGTGACTATCAATCCAGATACCTTACGGACAGGACCACCAGTAGGCCTCTCTCACCTTGAACTGGAGAATGGCCTGTTGATATGCGGAGGCGCTGCTGAATCAAGAATGAGAATCATTGCTCTACTGACATCTGAGCTCTTGCATGCTGGCAAGCGCATTATCATCTTTACAAATAACAGAGCATCTATTGGTTATGCTCGGCTCTTGGAAGGAACAGTGCATCTTGAGCTCGGAAGAGACTTTGTGCTCAATCCAGTCGACTCTGAAGGTGTTCCAAGAAGCGACTATGTACCGCTTCTGATCTCTTCCCTTGAAGTGGTGGCAGCCACAGATCTGAGGGGTGCCGCGGAGCTTGAGCTGGCAATATCGTGTGCTGTCACTCTTGGAAATGCAACACTGGCTGACGTTCAACTCAGCAATGGCTCTGAAGAGGCTATTTCATCTTCTCCTGAAACCTCGAAACCACTTGAATCAATGCCTTCGAACAAGTCGAAGACAGGAATGGAGGCAGTTCGCTCACTGCATCAAGGCTCTGCCGCTAAAGCATTCTATGGCACTCAGACAGCTCCAACTTCTAGGCTCACAGAATCTGCATTGACTGTTGTAAGGGTTCTTCTGGGGTCTGCTTCTCTCGAACACTTTGCATGGAATGTGATTTCAATAAAGCTGGCCGGTCTGGGTCCAGATCCCAATCTAGTGGTGATTCTTGATGGACCAGAGAACATGCGGGTGAGAAATCGCACCTTCATGAAGCATGACTCGCTTAGTGAGCGTCTTGTTGAAAACATGAAGAAGAGAGGTCCAGTCGTAGTAGCACTGGAGCATCCCGCAGACATGGCTGTGGGAGCTATCGGTGCTTTGGCTTCATGTGTGTCACTGAGGCTGCGTGAGGCAGCAGACATCATGGTGGCTTCCGATATATTGGGCCTGAATGTGATTACAACTCCCTTGCATACTAAAGCGCGTATTTCTCCGAGAGAATCCTCATATCTTCGAGTAATGGATGATGACACTGCACTCCTCGTGCATGATGGGACTGAAAGCTGTCAACCTATCAGACTCGATCCAGCTCCCGAATTGACTCCGGAGAGTGCCACAGAGGAGGAGTCCCAACGGATTGGCACACTGCTATCATCAGAGGACACGAGCAGTGCACCAAATCAAGGGTCTCTGCTTGACAGAGTTTCTGCGGGCTGTACTATTCTTGCCATCAGAGTCCTGAAGTTGCTTGAGAGATACGAACCGTTGACTCAGGAGGCTGTACGTCGATTCATAGTGGCTAGTGGTTCGGAGAATGATCCTGACGTAGAGGCTGTCCTTGCGAGGCTTGAGCATGCTAGCATGATTCTACGCGGTCATGAGGTCCATAGCGGAGTATCGTATACAAACTACAGAATCACAATGAAAGGAAGCATGGCCCTTCGTCAGACTGAGGGTACGGAGGGTGCAATTGCATGACCGTAGTTTCGGATGTGACATCACTGGTCACAAAGCTACTCAGTCAGGCTGGGATGAAACCCCGGGGTGTTCAAACCGAGGCAATCAACAGAGGTCTCTTGGAGGGAGAGAGCATCATGGTTTCCTCTCCGACAGGCTCTGGCAAGACATTCTGCGGCGAGATTGCGCTTCTGAGAGCAGTTGCCTCCGGAAAGAAAGGGCTGTTTCTCGTACCACTACGAGCTCTTGCAGTTCAGGTATTCAGAACGGTGAAAGAAAGATACGAGCACTTGGGCGTCTCAATTGGGCTGAGCACTGGTGATTTTCAAAACAATGGAGATGGACTTGCTGAGAATGATATTATCATCACGACGTACGAACGTGCAGATTCACTCTTACGAAGCAAAAGTAGTTGTCTCTCTGAGGTCGGCACGATTGTCATCGACGAAATTCAAACGCTCTCTGAGGTCGGCCGTGGAGCTCGCCTAGAGAGCTTTATTATTCGGGCAAAGCGAACCATCCAAGACCTTCAGATTGTGGCATTATCCGCAACAACAGGAGCTCCCGAGGAACTTGCAGAGTGGCTGGGATGTCATCTTGTGATCTCAGACGAACGACCTGTTCCTCTTGTGTATCGAATAGTTACAGCGAGTGACAAGATTCTCACGATCAAGCATCTAGTGATGACCACAGTTCAAGGGAATGGGCAGGCAATCATCTTTCACCGGACTCGTCGGGAAGCTGAAGCAGAAGCTAGACGACTCGCTGATGATGTGGGGCGCCAGTTCACTTCTGATGAGAAGACGCGCCTTGATCACGAGCTGAACTCTGTTGAGAATTGGCATGTGCCCCTCTCTTCAGATCTTAGAGTCCTTCTACACAATGGTATTGCATTTCATCATGCAGGTCTTGGCTTCAATGGTCGTCGAATTGTAGAGCGATTGTTCGATAAAGGAATGGTCCGCGTCATATGTGCAACGACAACATTGGCAGCCGGAATGGACCTGCCAGCTAGAACCGTGATACTCTCCAACTTCAGGTCTCCTGCTGACCACAGAAAATTCCTGTCAGCAAACACAGTCCACCAGATGTTGGGGAGGGCGGGTCGTCCTACTCGTGACAAGATAGGATTCGGAATAATCATTGGAAACAGCACAGGTGAGAGTGAGGAGGCAAAACGCCGGTACTTCGAAGTCACCGAAGATGCAACATCAGGAAAGGAAGTTCTATCACCCAAGTATGATCGTGTCAACAGTGCACTTGCCCACCCTGACACTCTTGCTGAGCAGCTTCTTGTTGCTCTCGACATGATGTCCTCGGCATCCATTGAAGACATCGAGAATGGCTTGCTTGGTGAATCCTTCTTGGTCTTCTGCGCAATTCGAGACTCAAAGGCTCCAATGAGGGTCTTTCAGCTAGGCGAAATCTCGGCGGCTTCAGTCTTGGAGCAGCATGCTCTCCCTGAGACCATTCAGACTGCGCGTAAGGATTTGCTCGGTAAGACATCACTTCGTGAGAAGAACGAAACCGTAATTGGCGGGATTGTTACGACGCTTGATGGAGGGCAATTCACATGTCGTTTCTCGGTACGTCTTTCGTCATCGGGTGTTGTTGAAGGTCCCATGTGCTCGTGTGGCTCACCCTTGTCTGAGAGCGGCATTCTGTGCTATCATCTGGTGACTCTAGGAATGGCTGCTGCCAGGAACTTGGGCAATCTGGCTGACTACGTCATTCCTCTCTCACTCTCTGAATCGAGCCCTCTGGGTCTGTTGATACGCCTTGGACTCGTCGAGGGTGATATTAGTGGAAAGATTAGACCTACACGTCTTGGTCGTGCCGTGAGTAGACTCTATCTGCGCATTCCCACGGTTCGAGAGACCCTTGCAATGCTCCCCTCGACTGAGGACGTTAAGTCGCTCTTATGGCTCTTGAGGCACGCTGTTTCAATTGAAACTGGGATGTCACTCGACGACGGATTTGACAATTTGATCAGCTATCTTGTGACCACTGATATGTCGATAGAGGACTTGGCGCAGCAGTTTGAATTAAGCATTGGCGATGTCTGTGGCTTGCTGGACACTTCTAGGTGGCTTCTGCACGCCATTTCTGTTTTAGCTGAATTGGGATGCCTTGAGAAGGCCACTGAGATAGCTCAGGGTCTTCGTGAGGCATTGGATCGACGACTGATAAACAATGTAGAGGAGGACTAACAATTTTGGATACTCATCTGATTGACGCGAATGAGATTGATGAAGAAATAACGGAAAAAGGATCGACCGTGAGTCCAAGTGAAGCTGACGTATCAGAAACCTTGAAACTCACCGGTCATATCACAACAGACTATCCAAATGGATTGACACTAGGGGTCAAGCTCGAATCTGTTCCAGGAACTCGAGGCGTGCACGCCGACGTTGTATATGCCTTGGATTTGCGACGAGCTACATTTGGAAAGGGCGGACTTGCCATCCGAGCTGCAGTGCTAGAGACCATAAGTCGAGACCTCGACAAGGTCCTAAATGATGTTGGACTGGGCGAACTTCTTCGTGAACGTGCAGTCCTGACTCCATGGGGTCACATGCGATTGCCGTTGTTGCAGGGTGCGTCGCATGGGTCTCTGTCCCTGATGCATGAAACTCGGACCGTGTATGTCATCGTTGAGAACGCAAAGCCTACGTTTGACCTCACCTGGCTTACAGAGGCCGGCAGAATTGTAGCTGCTGACCAGTTCGCTCTTATCAGTCAGAGTGATTCTCGGTCGAAGCTCTCAGATCTGAGGAAGAGCGTTGGGGGCGAAAAGTGGCAGCTTCTTGAAATGGGCTTGACAAAGGGATGGTTCGGTGTCCTTGCCCTGCTCTCGTTCATGATAGGTCTGTCGACATCATTCACTATACTCTTGGCAGGTTCGAGTTCGCTCATCATACCCGTACTAGTAAGTCTCGCATCTGGTGTTGTGAGCGGGTGGCTGCTACGCTCGTCGAGAACCTGCGTTTCAGCGTTTCAGGAAACACTGGCCAAGGAACGTGAGCGTCTTTGTGAGTTGGGCGACACAACTCGAATAACGCGCTCTATTGCGGAAAACGAGGACAGGCTTCAACTCATTGCTGATCTCAACTTCATAGTTTCGCCTCTTATGGCAGCTGTGGGTACGGCCATCAGCAACGGTGACGTTGATGCAACAGTCAGTGTTGCCTGTTCTATTCTTGATGAATGTGTCAGATTGGCTCCCAGACCCTCTGAGTCATCTCCTGTGATTCGTGGAGACGATGGCTTGCGCCATTTCATAGGGTTATTCGAGTATCTAGGAGGAAACATCGAGGAGGCGAGTCTTGCACTCGCATATGTTGGCCTCACAGGACACCTGACTAAACGAATAACATTAGGTGAAGCAGTTGCACACCTGACGCAGCTGAACAACGCCCTTTATGACATTGGTGCACTCAGACCCAATATCAAAGAAGCTTTGGACGACCACCTTAACATGATAGGTTTCAAAGAGACGGTGGATGAGATAGATAAGGAGATTAGGAGTGCAGAGGAGCCCACCCCTGCGTCAAGGGCAAAAACTGATGAAGAGGGCGTTCGCGACGAGCTGCAACCGGAAGAAGCAGCGCATCTGAAGCGTTTCGACAGCCTCACTGAGGATGACGAACTTCATGATCAGATTCGACAAGCCTCTGTAGAGGTATCTCCAGATGATGAACCAGTTGCTTTGGTTGATTCTGGTACTAAGATATCTGACTCGACTGAGGAAGTGACCATTGTCGCTACTGACATTATTGCTGGGAGGATGAAGAAACAGAAGAGTGAACCTGCCGAACCAGCACAGCTTCTCCTAATTGAGGACTTTGAGTGTATGAAATCAAGCAGTGAAGCAAAAGAGGAGCGTGGATCTGCTGGCGTCTAGTGGACCGTTGATGGACGCGCTCGGTCTTAGAGGCCTGATTCACCTGTGGGGAGATGCAGGGTCGGGCAAGACACTTTTCGCTGTTGCGCTTGCCTGCGATGTTTCAAGGAATCATCGTGTTGAATGGATCAATACCGATGCGAAGAGGAGTTTCATTTCTCATCTCAAGAAGAATGCTGTTGCATCAGGTGGCAAAACGGAGAATATTGCAGTCACATTCACGGAGGACCATACAGAGCTATGTACGCTCATCGAAGGACTACCGAGTGCGATTGCTGATGTTTCTCTGGTTATTATTGATCCGATCACACGAGTCCTTGACCTGGCTCGGCATAATCCAGTCTTGTGGGGTCGTGAGATCATCGAGGACGTGTTACCGACACTGACAGGTATTGTGACTCAAAACAACATCGATATCATCATCACTAGCGAAAGCCGCATGATGCAGGACTCAACTAATCATGCAGTCCATCACAACTCGATATCAAGATGGGCTGACCATGATCTCTGCATGACCCGCAGCACAGACAAGCCCTATTCGCAGGTATCAAGATTTTCAGAGGATGGAATGAAGGAACTTGCTTCGATGCGGATAGACAATCGAGGAGTGATTGAAGTCGTACCACAGATGGTTCTGCCGACTGCATCAAGAGGGGTGAACGAACTTGTTTGGTAATGTTCTGACGAAGATGATTGTGCTAGTCGTGGGTGGAGCGATAGTTCTCGCTACCGGAGCTGAGTTACTAGCATCGGTGGTTTCCGTGGTACTAGCGTTTCGATTTGGTAACTTCGTACCGCTTCTCGCTGTAGCTGTGTTGACAATTGTCATACAGATAGTTACCAATCATGCTTCCCATGATTCTCGAGGTTTCATCGTCATTAAGACGCTAGCGTATGCCATCACTGGCTACCTTGCTTTGACTGTCTTCCTGATAGCTTTTCCCTACGGTCTGATTATATCTATTCTGACAAGTGGAGCGGTGTGTGTGTTATCATCGGCATTTCGTAAACAGAAGCTAGGCATATACTGGACGAAAGTCAAACAGTCACTCAGTCACTCACAGAACGGACTTCACGGACTGGCCAATAGGCAAGTCCCTGTGGGCGATGGGACTTCCTTCAAGCTGAATTCGTTCCATACCATAGTGATTCTGGAGGAAGGCGTCAGAGAGAAGATTGTTCAATTGCTACGAGAACGTCCGCTCTTGCCAGTTTCGTTCACACACTACGAAGACTGTGATGTCATATTCATCGCTGATGAAAACGATCCTGTACGATATGAACATGTCATGAAGCTTCTGAAGGACTCGAGTATCGGAGTAAAGGGCCCTGCGTCACCATTGCTTGCAGAGGCTGTGCAGATGGTTCCTATACTTGATTCTCGGAATGGCCTGAAGTTCGAGGACTACCGGCTTGCTCGTGATGAGAAGACAATCTGCAGCTTGCTTGCTCAGGCGCCATCGCGTCTGACGGTCTTTCCTTCACCCCTCGGGCTTGGCGTACTAATTCCCGCCATGGAGGCTCTAGGAATGAATGTAGAACGCCTCAAACGAGGATGTGAAGCTGATATCCTACTAAATCGAGAACACTCGCATCTTGAGGAGGTCGAAGAACCTATTGAGGGCACCGCTTGAGTCACTTGAAGCAACAACCGAACCATTGTTTCGAATACATCCTAGAATATTGAATGATAGTATAGGGAAGCTGTTTCTTCCTCAGCAGATTAGTCTCTTTCACGGACGAGAACGTGCGCCGCTCAGCATACTCGCTCACGCAATGGGAGTCTCGGCAGCCAGGATTGAAAACGCAAGCTGTGCTTTCTTGGATTCAGGTACGAACTATATTCCAGCTCTGGTTCGAACACTCTGCGACTCAAAGAAAGAGTCGACAGAACTCCTGAAGAGAATCGTAGTTGGGCAGGTCTTCGGATTGGATGATGTTATTGAGAAAGTTCAGCTGCTCCATGATATGGGCAACATTTCTCTGATCGTTCTCGATAGTATTACTGGCGCCCTAAACCTATCAGGAGCTCCAGGCTGCATTGGTCGCCAGAGAACTCTCTTTGGCACTTTGGATGTCATTCGACGAGCAAACAATGACCTGAATTCCCACGTAATGATTACTGACCACTCGTCGCAAAACTGGATATCTGGGGCGCCGACTCCCATCGGCGGGAATGTCCTGTCACATGCTGTAGACAGCGTTGTGCTCGTCGATAGACTGCGCCAAGGCGAGGAACTCGTCCGTATCCTGATTGAACGAAGCCCATCTCCATCAGCAGCTCCTGGCGTCATAGTCATGGCTGGACCGAAGGGAATCCGGAGTATCAGGTGAATTCAATGGGCGTGAAGAATTGGGGCGATGATGTCATTCCGTGGAAATGGACGTCAGCATCCTTAATCGCTCCTGGAGCAATCGCTATAGATGTTCCAAACTATCTCACTCGAAGACTTGTCGTGATGCGTGAGAAGAGGGAGCGAGAAGGAAGGTTACCCTTGAATCATGTTGGAATGTTTCTCAGCCTCCTCAAAGTTGCATTAGGTGCTCACGTTCTTCCCGTCTTCATCTTCGATGGTCCCCCAGAATCACGAAAACGCAGCCCGAATCCTGGACTAGTGGAGAAGGCTTCAACTCTCTACAAGAGATTCCAACAGGAGCGGGACCCCTTCAACGAAGAAATGTCTGCTGAGCTTCGGAGAAGTCCTGCGCTCAGAGCATACTTTGCTGCCGCGCATTTGAAAGACCTCGGAAGTATCGTGGGCGTTCCAACGCTTACAGCACCTTCTGAGGCAGAGATGTTTGCAGCTGTTCTCTGTAGGGACGGTGCCGTAAAGACAGTTGTGTCAAATGATGCAGATGCTCTTCTCTTTGGGAGTCCTCATGTCACGAAACAGATACAGCTCTCATCGAATCGCATTCTCTCCGTTGCATTGAATGATTTTGAGAAGCATCTTGGCCTCGACATCGAGCTCCTCCGAGATCTTGCAGTCGTTTCAGGATGTGATTTTCATAAGAAGGGTGTTAGGGGTATTGGAGTGAAACGTGGAACGGTCCTTCTTCGCCGATATGGAGGTCTCGAAGGATTGCTCAAGGCTCACGGCTACTCCCATGCAGAGCGGAGTGAGTTCATCGAGGCGAGGGAAGTGTTTGATGAGGCTTCCTATATGTCTGCCAAGGATCTGTATCTGACTCTGAACCCTCCGCTTGTGTCCAAATTTGTTGGAGCTCTTGAGATTATCATGTCCTCGAAACATGCAGAAACAATCGCAAGCAGGATAGTTACCCTATGGCGCGGCTTTGACAACAGGCAGTCAACATTGGAGCAATGGCTCTAGAATCTCCTCTGTGCTGACCAGATGTCTTTCCATCTCTGGCTATCCCTGTTTCTTATCTGATGAAGGACTGACATTCTATATGTCTGCGATGACTTGAGTCGTGCGGTGAAGGAGCGATCAGATGCTTCCTCCATAATGTCACGCAGTATTCCGGCAACATGATCATTCTTCTTCGCGGGTACCTGTATGTGCGCAACTACGTCATTCGAGTTTCCGACCAACAATCTGACGAAGGGAAGTCGTCCGGTCATATCATCGATGAGAGAGTCTCTTGACCTTCTATCGTAGCAGTTTGCCACCGCCATCAGTCCATCAGGAAGCCCACAGAATTCTAATGCCGGGAAGTAGACTCGATTCAGCACATGGTCACTTATCATCTGATGAAGCAATCTATTTGCTGTCCGAATCGGGAAATCTACCTGGTCAAACAACCATTTCCTCTGCGTTTTGGAACCCTCGAATCTCCATAGAATACTGAGAAGCTCCGTCTGCCTCTCTGTCAACGAAAACGGTTTGCTATCTATATGCAATGTGGAGTATTGAACGGTTCTCTTCTTATTCTTCTTCTTGGGTGAATCAATGTCTCCAATATTCTCAAGATTCCACTTTCCAGTTTGCACATTGAAGTAGTCCAAATTCATCGATATGATTTCATCCTCAACGACTGCTTCATGCGATCCTCTAGGTAGAGAAATGACCTCAGGTCCGTTGGTCAGGAACGGTTCAATATATACAGCGCAGCCACGGATTTTCTGCTCGGTCAAAATCATTCTCTCGACAAGTCCGTCATTGAGTATCTCTGACCTCTGAAGAGGCGTGAATATGTACCTATAACGAAGTCCAAGTTTTCGAAGCGATGGAATATAACGCTCGTGCAGTAGGTGTTCAAGCTTCTGTAGTGCATAGTAAGCTGTGCGCCCTCTGAACTGAGATACTTGCTCAAGATCCTTGGCGTTTAGGCTTCTGGAGATATTCCGTTTAGCAAGATTCATGCAAAGCCCTGTAAGAGGAGCGTATTTCAGCAAGTTGATCTCTCGACGGAATAGTTGCAGGAGCTTCTCATATTCGTTCGCTGCTGGTCCATCAGGTCTGAGCGCCAGGACATCCAAACGAGTAGCTGATACAGAACGAACATCGATTTCTTCTTGGAGATGACCGCTAAATCCCTTCAGCATCGCCAGCTCATCAGAGATTTCTCTCCTGAGAGATGTCCTCAGTTTTTTGCTGTCAGAGTCTCTGGATTCAATTCTCCGATACCAGTCACTTATCTTTCTAGAGAGAGGATTTGGTTGTGCTATAGAGACATCCAGTTTCGGATCTTGACCAAGGGCTTCATTGATCAGCTCATCAGCTTGTTTCAATCTTGTAGCGAGGTCATCCCAAGAAAACTTGCCAGAATAGACACTTAGTGCACGGTCGAGGACTTCTATCTTGACCTCTTCCATCATATAGGACCATAGACTGTATAGCCATGGGACGCTCTGGTCAACAATCCGTGAGATGAAGTAGACGCTTAGAATTGCGGCTGACAAGGAATCCAAGCCCGGCATCACTGCTGACCAATCTGCTGCACTCGGAACATGCTCTGTGACAATCCTGCTGAGAGCATAAGAGAAAGAGTTAGCCTCTTCTGACTCCTCTTTCTCCTCTGCCACTTCCGCACCTGTTCCCTCTTCTGTTTCCTCTTCTCCCATCTCTTCTTTAGCCTGTTTTCCAAAGCTCTTGGGCAACAGTGATTTGACTTGTTCTCTGAGGGTTCCTCCTGTGGGCTTGAGTGGCCTCATTCGAGTTGTTATCTCATCCATAACCTTTTCATAATTGAGAGGCTTGTTGAGTGACGCTGGCGTAACTGCGGTATCAGGAAGAGGCGACAGATGAAAGGTCTTCTCGAAAAGCGTTTCATCTAATCTGCCTGAGTCTGTTTTCCAAGAGGATGAGTCCATGATTATGTGCCTAAGTATATTCAGATCAGAAGTCCGCCTGCTTCTTTTCATCCACTCCAAGTAGCTCTGCTTTTTCTCAGTCAAGCTTGCATACATCATCCGTTTTCGTTCTCTGTGCCGCTATTGAGAAGTATGTACGCTTTTGTAAATAGCGGCTAATGCTTCTTTCTGCAATTCTACGTGCTTATTAGTGTCAATTCAGACTTATTGACATGAAGCGGAATCAACTTACACTTGTCGCTCGGGATTCAATGGCTTACTTCTCAGAATCTGCTCTCGCCGATACCTTGACTGAGAGTCTATGGGACACCACCAAGAATCACACGCTGAACATTATCTTGCGTGAGCCTGCCCTCATTGAACTTGCTAATCGAAGGGATTCCGGCGTCATTCCCTTTTGTGACAACCTGCTTCATTCTGAGGACCAGGAGTGTTGGTTCTCTGCTCTCAAGGCACTAGAGGCTCTGAACACATATGATGCTGCACAACGACTTCTCATTCTGTGTGGGGATTCTGGGACAAGTGACAGAAGAATAGTCCTGAATGTGTTGGCTCGTGTTCTGACATCTTCGCAACGTGAAGGCTTTAGGAGACTCCTACGCTCGGTTCTGGCCCCTGGGGAACTTGACATATCCAGATGGACGCCAACGGCATTGCGTGTTCTTGAGTCCGTGTGTCACGAACTTGGATTCTCTCTCGAAGATACCACAGGGAAGCTCTATGAAACAAACAGATTTGAAGCCGCAGAAGTGCAGTTTGGTACCTTGAGAAGAAGCAAGAAACCACTATAGTCCTTCTTGATGCACTCAAAGGCACCATTCTTCTTTTTTGGCTGCAGAAATAAGCCAAAATTGTCTATTTCATGTTATACGAGTTGATGTTCGATTTCTTGAGACTTGGACAATGCTTTGAGTCCAAGGCACCTTGTTACAACGTGAGAGAATGATGTACAGCACGTTGGATACGCATGGCCGATTGCTCGTCGAGCAGAGGAGGAATTGCTTTGCAGACTGATCTTCTTACACTGATGACCGCAAACCTACTCTTCTCTGTAAAGATTACTCCATTGGTGGTAGTGATTGCCACCCTAATTCGTTCCCTTCTTCTCTTCTCAGGGAACAAGAGAGCTTTCAAGTCTTGGACTAGAAATGCTCTCCTATCAGCTATTACCATCGTGTTTCTTCCGGGCAGCATTGTGAACACTGCAGTTCGTTATGTAGTCTGTTCGCTTTTCAGAATTGACTTGAACGGCGTTGGCGCAGGAAGCACATATGCTGAGCTCAACCTCTTTCTGAAAGTGGATTCTCCTCCACGTGTGGCTGTTCTCGTTTCTGCCCTCTATGTCAGCACAGTTGCATCCATCTTCATTGGGTTCTCACTACTTGTTCTTCCAGTGGTCTTCGTTGCCGGTGCTCCTCTGCAGCTGCTTTGTTGGTACTTGGCACTCGGAGTGCTTTTCAACAGCTCACTTCGCGGAGGCGATGTGTCCCTGCTCGGAGCCGCGCTGCATGGTCACCCTGGAAAAGGCATTGCTGAGTTCATTATTGCTGTCATTGTCCTCGCAGTCTTCTACTCATTTGTGGGGGTCGGAGTATGAGTCTTGTACAAGACAACCAATCAATCATGTCCCGGGTCGATCCGTTCCCCGACGAACCACACCGTTTTCTACCATGCTGGACCTGCAGCTTGATGCAATTCCTGATCCGTCTTTTCCTAGAAGATCGACCCGTTGGACACCCTCTCATCAGCTTAGAAGAATCGGGAGTGGATATCCTGTGATGAAACAAGCCCTCATCTGCACCTTATTTGTATGCACCATTCTGTTTGCTATTCCGATGACTGCAGTCATAGCTCCAATCGGCGATACAGCAGAAGAGCAGTTTAATGTCGAAGAAACTGACTTGAGCGCTGCTGACGCTGGCATCACACGTCCCAGCAATCCTTACATTGTCCTAGAACTCACTTCAGGTGATGTGCCTGCCCGAGGAGATGCATGGTCTCAGCTGTTGAGTTCCAAAGGAATCCCGAACGTACTACTGAGAACTGAAGATGTTCTATTGAATTCCTCGGTGATATCGGACACGCCTGCGATTCTTCTTGACGGAAGCCTTGGATCCTACAGCGGAAATCTTGTTTCGCAGTCTCTGATTGATTTGCTCATCCGCCTAGATACATCTCTGATACTTACTGGACGTTCGGCCTGGTTATTGCACAGATACTCGGGCCGAGGTTCACCCTCTCTGACCGCTCCAGCTGAGACGAAGCTACTCGGCTCGTCAACGTACTCTGGAGCGGTCTTCCTCTCACAGCCTGAATCTCTTACTGTTGGCCTGCCTCTGACGTCTGAGAATGGTCTAGTGTTCCCAGTCGATGAAGCTCAAACTGAGATGTCACTACTCGTGAATCTCACTCGGAGCACAGACTCCTCGACTATAGCTCCTCTCAGACATGATTCTTGGCCGCTAGATGTCTTCCTGTTCGCACCTGAGAATCCTGGTTTCCTGACATCGACTGGAGAGGGGCTTCTCGTGAACGTCATCGCATTCTGTACTGCGATACGTGAGTCTTCTACTGCATCTATTCTATCAGGGTTTCAAACCACGCAGAGTGCTCTTCTTGCAGGAGGAATGAGGTACATGCATGAACCCACGATTTCGTCTACGTATTTTGCAGTGCATACGATGGAGTCCCTCCTAGTGGGTTCCTCGTGGGAGAACTGGGTGTTGACAAACGCACCTCTGGTTCAAGACATACTCACGAGTCTTCTTGTAGACTATGGCTCAGAAGCAGGCTTTATGACATCGCAGACAGATACTGTTGTCGACTGCAGAAGCACTGCTCAGGGCCTCTGGCTTGTAAGTGAAATGAGTCTTACTGTTTCTTTCCCTGTTACTGAGATTGTTGCATACCTAAGTGCCCGACAGAGTTCTGATGGAGGATTCGAGAATTATGTTACCACAACCTTTCACGTCACCGAATCACTTTGGGCTTCAGGGTGGCTTTCCAGCATCGATTCAAACCAGCTGGAGATTTGGTTAAGGTCTCTGGTCATTGATGGCGCAAAGACCTCCAATCCTGATCTCTGGGGTGCAATAGGTTCGAATCCCACTAGTACCTCACCGTTGAGCAACTATGCAACAGAGTATCTGAGGTCTCTGTTCTTCCTCGGAAGAGCTCACGCAGACCCGTCAAAGTTGACAAGCTGGATTCTGACTAGAACCTCAAATGGCGACGGCTCATTCAGGAACTCAATAGGTCTTGATGAGGAGGTCGTCACTGGTACGGCTTCGGCCTTGACAAGCATGCAGATACTCGGTACTCTGAATGGGCTGAACAGGACCTCTGGGCTAAGCTGGCTCACTGATAATCAACTTGCATCAGGTGGTTTCGGTTTGAAGACTGCCACATCTGACCTTGTTGGCAAGACGCGCGAAACCTCTCGAGTGGCAGCCTGTCTTAAGATGCTCGGAGAAACCTCAGGACCTCTTGTGACTGGAGCCGTAGCTTATGTCTATTCAATCACTACTGATGTTGGGTTCGAGCCTATGGACCCACTGCCATCGCTTATGTGGACAAGCTGGCTTCTCGAGACGGGTAGGCTGATACATGCTTCCCAGAGCGTCGACCTTGACCTCGCCCGAAACTACATCTCCTGTTATGACGGACCATCTACGCTCACTGTCTATCCGTTCTGGGAGAATCTCACTACCATGAGCTCACCTGAGTATGGCATGAACCAGTATAGAACAAAGAGTGTCTGGATACAGTACTTTGGAGTTTCTGCAGCTCGTTCTCTTGGCATAGAACCTGCGCCGAGTGTTGCTTCAGACATCGTCCTCTATCTCTCCCAGACTCAATACGCCACTGGACATTACCGACCAACGCCGCTCACAGGCACAGCTCACATGCAGCACTCAGTGGCTGCTGTAGAAACTCTCTATATCTTAAATGAGCTTGACACAATCCTCTATAGAGAGGCCTTGGAAACAGCCATTCTCTCGATGTATAGCGCTGGTTCGTGGAATACTGCTGGGTGGACTCTCAAACCATTCGCTGGCTCTCAACACGCCATCGACTATCTGTCGACATGTGCTGCCATTCGATTGGGAATCGTTACTCCTGCCATGGCCGCTGAGATAGCAGCCTGCATAGACGCTCGTCTACAGTACTCTGATCTCTTGGCATTGAGCTGGGATGTTGCTACGTTGTCTCTCTTGCAGACTTCAGCCTTCTCCGCAGGGCTTGAGTCCGTGGACACATCACTTGTGCTTGATGCCCTGAAGTCATCTCATTTTGTTGATGGATGGTTCAATGCAACCAGACTCTGGCAACCTGTCTTGACAATGAGTGTGCTCAAGATGGTGTCCATTCTGGGGCTTCGATGTCTTCTTGATGACATTCCTGGTTCTTCATTCACTGCTAGCGCCAGTCCGACAGCAGAACTTGGGACTGTGCTTGATATCTCCATAAGTATAGCCTCCTCGTCAGAAACTCACTCTGTCATAGTCAGAGCACTCGACATATCACTATTGTTCAATAATGTAGGAAACAACGACACGCTGCAGCTACCGATACCTGCAAACAGAGAATGTCTTGGTCCCTGGAGCATTTCGTTGATGATTTCCGATTGGGGCTCTTCTCGTGCCTTTGGTGCATTAGAGATTGTCCTCGAAGGAACGTTACAGGGTTCTGCAGCGTTGACGACTCCAGCTGTGAAAATGGGCGCATTCATAAACGGAACTATTCTGTGGACACTCTCAAACGGCTTAGACGCTGGTCCTGCTCATACAACAATTCGCCTAGGCAATCCACCAACGTATCGCCAATGGAGCTATGATACACCTTCCCCCTTCGTATTCTCAGTGCCCACTTCCGACTTTGATGCTGGTATCTATTCGCTCACGGTCACGGTGGAGGTGCCATACTGTGTATCCCTCATACTCAGCGAAGAGGTAGTGATTGCAGAGCCGAATCCAACCTACATGAGCGCTCCGACAAGCTCTGATGGTCAGGTGGGCAACGAACTCCGCATAGAATGGTCATTACATTGCGTTGAGGACAACACCCTGATTGGAAGCCAGGCGGTGAGCTTGGTCATCAGAGACAATGCTAATTCAATTGTATTCACTGATGCGCTGATTTCCAGTACCAGCGGCAATGTGTTTCTCTGGATTCCAGAAGTGAGGGGCGACTTTACGTTCCAGCTGCTCTTTGATGGGAATGGCACTTTGGATAGTAGCCAAGTGGAAGGGAGTATTCGTGTCTATGAGGAAACCGTTCTTTCTTGGATGGGTGGAGGCACGATGAATCAGTATTCAACTGTGAACCTCTCAGTCCTTCTGCAGACCTCGCAAGGAGCGGCTCTCAGTGGGCAGGCAATACAAGTACTCGTCCAAGCTCCTTCGTCAGTCACTGTTATAGATAGTTGGTGTGTCACGAATTCAACAGGATATGCTACGATTCTGTTTTCATTATCACAGAATGGTGTCTATCTGCTCCAGGCTCAATACCCTGCAAGCAGTTTTCTCCAAGGCTCTAGTGCCTCAGAATCTCTGACCTCATGGTCATCAAGCTCTCTAGTACTGGGTGGAATCGAATCTGAGGTGACGATTGGTGGTACTTTTCAGCTACGGGCACAGCTTGATGATCTTGTACTGAATCCTGTGCCTGGACAGCCCGTTCTTCTGCGAATAACGTTCCTGCCATCCACAGTCCTTGTGGAGCAGACACTCACGTCGGACTCGGGTGGCTACGTGTTTGTTGAATGGACAGCAGGCTCAGCAGGTACCTATAGATTTGAGGCGATCTATAGTGGAACGATATCGAGAGCCTCCTCTACCGAGAACATTGATTTTCAAGTTCTCATTCCTGTTGCACTCACTCTCACTACTGCCACATCATCTGAGACAGGCTCTGAAGAATCAATACTCGTAGTGACAGTTGATCATCTTGGTAATCCTATCTCCGGCATCTCTATCTCATTGATTGTGCGTGGGCCCGGAGGCACAACTCTGTACACGAATCAGTCCTCCACAACGGGTGGCTCTGTCACATTTCTGTGGGCACCATCCCAGAGAGGAGTGAATGAAATCACCGTGGTTTCGGCGCGACAGACTTGGTATCACGAAGCATCATCTTCAGTCACGGTGAATGTGTACGAGACTCCTGCTATTGATGTTGAGATTCCGTTGGATGCCATTGCACCAACAAGTGATACAATCGAGATTTTCATCTTCGACCATGAGAGTCAACCAGTGCAAGGAGTCACTATTCGAGTTCAGATTAAGCTGAATGCAACGACAATAGTCGATGGCAATTTCGTGACAGATGGCAACGGGCTTGTCAGTATCACAGTGAATCTTGACATTCCAGGTTTCCTTCAAGCCGAGACTACGCTCTTGCCTCAGGGATGGTTCCTCGAGGCTACTGCAAGTTCGAACAGTGTAGTATCGTCTGCCACAACTCTCCTGATCATAATCCCTGGCCAACCCGTGCAACAAAGCTCGACAGTTGGAATATCATTTTCTCTTAGCGACTTCTCAGGTGCTCCCTTGGCCGCATCAATGATTCAGATTGAAATTGCCTGGGGTAACGGAACAGTCATTCGGTCTGTTACTCGTGTGACTGATAGCACAGGCCATTGTGCTCTTGCACAAACCTTCAATTCTGTCGGAGACTTTGTCATTCGTGGTTCATACAGTGGCTATGGCTCAAACTCTTCTGCTACTCATGCTGTTGCACAGCGTGTGTTCGTCACGCCATTGATTGATGTAGCTCATGAACCAAGCTGCATTTCTGGAGAAGCCATGGAGTTCATTGTCAATCTCACCGATGCCCTTGGCAACAACATCATGGGAAGGACAGTGCAACTGAGCATTGAACAGGGAGGATCAATTGTCTTCGAGGCCCAGTTTCTGTCGGGCGCGGGTCCATCAACAATCACTTGGTATCCGACTCAGGGAGGTATTGCTACAATCACAGTAGTCCATCTTGGGAATATGTACTACCTCACAACATCGATGGACACAGCAGTATCCATCATGGAACTCGTCAGCGGCTCTATCGTTCTATTGCCATGTGAGATTGACATATTCGATTCAGCAGTTCTTGTTTACATTCTCGAAACCGCTATTCCGAGAAGCGGCGTTATAATCCGTTTTGAAGTACTTGGAATGGACTTGGTTCCTGTGTGGACAGCTGATCGTCTGACAAACGCTTCAGGTATGGCATCAGTTATCTACACCGCGACAGAAACGCATGGAGTCCTTCACGTGAATGCAGGCCCTATCGCTGATGAGTTCCTGATTGGCGGCGACGTCCGAGAGCAACTCATTGTCAAGACGTTCTGCAACATCACAGCATCTCTGCAGCCAACACCGCCGCGCGTGAACACTCTCACTAATATCACAGTTCATGTAATAGACGACCTGGGCGGAACTATCGACGGTCCAACAGTCACTGTAAGTCTGTACAATCCCTACGGAGAGATTGTGAAGCTAGGCCTCTGGACTAATTCTGAAACAGTCCCTATTGAGAACGGCTTGGCTGTTGTGGACTTCGTACCCACAATGGCAGGTCTATATACTGTAGTTTCGAGCTCGTCAGGTTCAACCACAGTTCATGGATTCAGCGGTACGACTCAACACACGGTCTATTCTGTGACCCAGCTCGTGCTGATTGCATCTGCATACGAGCTCGAGGTGGGACAGACACTAGATGTTATGGCAAGACTTCTTGATCACAATAGTATGCCGCTTGTGGGGAGAAACATTACCCTATACCTTGATGGTCTAGGTACTGGTTCCTTAGGTCCCATTGTACCGGCTACGAACTCGACTGGTTATGTGTCGTGGAGTGTCACGATTGATGATGAAGGAGTCTGGGTTTTGACTGCGTCTTTCGGTGGGTTGGGTGTGTATCTTCCTGCAAGCACTGATGCTGCGATCAATGTCAGATACGGGACGGTGATTAGCCTCTCGCTCGAGACCTCTGGCGATATTGTTGCAGGCGAAACAATAGCATCGTTTTCCATCCTGTTGGCAGATTCAGGAGGAACGCCACTTGAGGGCTTCACGGTTCATTATGAGGTCCATGAAGAGAATCTTGGGCTTGTTGTCCAAGGGAGCATAATTCAGACTGACACTGATGTGATTATTCTGAATCTTACCATCGAGCAAATGGGCATCTATGCAATCCTTGTTTCCTTCAGTGGAACGAATCACTATCACGCATCAAACGCCGGGATTCAGTTCCTGGTTCTCGGCACTACCAATGCTGTATCACCAATTTCAGAGCGCATCGATAGATCAACGGAGAATGCAACTCGGATTGTGATAGAGGATGAGGTTTCCGTGCCGATTCCTCCGGCCGAACTTGATGTCACAATTGAGCTCCATGGTCCGGATGGACTGGTTGACCTCTCAGGTCGCCTTGTGTGGAATGAGTCTTGGGTGGACTTCTACATCTATGGACTCCCTACCGGCGATTATGTCCTCGGCGTCACCGTGCTAGCAGCAGACATGCGCCAAGGATGCAGCGCTCAATTCGATTTTGCCATCACTAGTACTGCGTGTCTCGCTGTTTCTGAAGAAACCCTCCCTGGACTGATTTCTAAACCTCATTCTCTAACTTTCGTCTTGATGGACTCTTTGGAGGAGGTTGTGGACGCAGTTGATGTCTGGGTGAGTCTGTATGATCCACTCGGCCGTGAGATCTATGGGCATCCACTTTCGACGCGAACACTGCTTCATTCCTCTCTCATGGGAACTGAGGTCTCTTGGACTCCGACTCTTATTGGTGAGTATCGCCTCGTTCTTGTCTTCGAGGGTGATGACTTCTTCGATGCAACATCGCTAGAGGTCATTGTTCTGGTACTTCATGAGAGCTCGATAACTCTGGCTGCACCATCCCAGTCCGAATTCGGCGAGATGATACCTGTATCCTTAACACTGCAGGGCGCCCTCGGAGGTATCTCAGGAGTCACAGTCATACTGACAGTGTCAATGGAGGGAGAAATCGAACAGCAGCTATCTCTTGTCACAGGAAGTCGTGGCATCGTAAGCACCAATCTTGTAGGTCTCTTGGCAGGGTCTCATGCTATCGTAGTGGCATTCTCGGGCTCTGCCACGCAGGCTTCGTGCATAGGAAATATGACTGTAGTCGTTGTTCCTGTTTTTGTGATTGCGCTTGATTCAAGGGGTGACCTCTTTGTGGGACACAACTGTAGTGTTGATGTTTCGGTGAGCATCCTTGGGCTGTCCTCTGCCTGGAATGGATCTCTTGAAGCTGTTCTCTTCGACACCGCTCGCTCTAGGGTCGACACATGGAATATTGAGATAGGTCCATACTCGCTCTTTGTCATCGATTTCCTGCCTCTCGCTGAAGGCGCCTATTCGCTGAATGTCACCATCACAGGCTTGCCTATCATTGCAGAGAGGGTTCTTCCGATGGCGATTGCGATAGTGCGCGAGACACTAACACTGCAGTTGGATCCACAGACCACACCAATGTTTGGCGGGCTAGGCATCCTCGCTATTGTGGGGTTGGTCATTAGGAAGAAAATGAAGAGCATGCTCGAGTCGATGCCAGGAGAATGGAGAGAATAATCTCAGGACCTGATTTGATTGAGAAAACCAGTTATATCATCATCCCAAGTCCCATCAGGTAGCAATAGCCTTTGATAGAGGTTGTTAACATATCCTGCGTAAGCAGAGACTCTGTAACCCTTGATGACGACATCATGCTCACTGGCCTTTCTAGGGAGGTCAACGAGAATATCATACGCCCTCTTCTCCGGCACCCTTGCCATGACTACACAAAGATTGCTGCTTTCAGAAACCATGGCTGTCGTGGTTGGAAGGTGCATCAATGTGGATCTCGCAATTGAATAGAGTTGAGGAATCTCACCCCTTATTTCAAGGCAAATCGAAGCGAGTCCATAGATAGTAGGGAAGTACTGCAAGTTCGCTATCTTTGCCTGTATAAATGAAGCCAGCTTTTCTTTCAATGACTCCTTGCTCATATTTAGAATGCCATCATATTCGCTGAGCTCCAGCGACTGGTTGTATATTCCCCATGATATCAGATCCAGCACCCTTGCATCTTCATCTGATAGTACACTTATTTCTCCGCAGCTTGTCAGGTCAAATTGCCGGTTCATTTGCTTGAATGTTCTTCTACCATTCAACGAACTCTGCAAGCGGACAGTGTTGTTCTTCCAAGTTTCATGTCTTGGTGAATACAATCCGTAGTTCAATCTTGACGCGCTCCAGTCAATTGAAGCAATATTCTGTCTTGTACGCATGATTCTGTCAACAGCTGTCTTTGGCATTACAAGGACCTGAATATGCGGAGGCTTCTGACCAGGATTTCCAAGTCTGGCTGTATACTGAAGGTGCTTGTGCGGCCACCTGTGTGCTCCTCCAATGTAAACGAGTTTGGCCAATCCAAGTCTTTCATCTTGCACATACCCTCTCATGATGAGGTTGCTTCTAATCAGCGAAAAACGGTCAAGCCATGCTTCCTTTGATTTCTTAGCCTCTTCTCTTGATATTGGGATACCCGTGTGTACTTCTTGCCTCAGATTAAGAGAATGAGCCAGACCAATTACCCTTGCTTTGCGATCAGGAAATGTTTCTGATATCCTATACCATGTAATACTCCAAGGATCATTTTCGGTCTCTTCTGTCCTTGGTCCAAGGTCAGACTCGGGCCCGCCTCGATTAACAAGTGCCATTATTCGTACATACTGGGGCGGTGGTGTTCCTTGTATTAGACATTGAGTGTGCCCAAACACAAGGTTGGATAGGATTGCTCCTGACGGAAAGCTTTGGTTGACTCTTGCCAGAAAGTCTAGAGGGTCTTCTGTGGGAGGCTCCAGTTTAGTTGTCCATGCAAGAAACGCTATCAATTCCTGCCTGATTCTCTCAGAGAAGACCTTTGGCACCAGCTGATTCACCGTTTCACCCATTGTTCTCTTACGTTCGAGTTCGGGTATGTCTACACCTTCCACGAGCTTTCCCAGGCTTGACCAAGATGGTGCCGGTTTGTCCAATAGGTCCGCTAATGACACATCTGTCAAAGCCCGTTTTTGGCTCGCGAACAGCCTATTATACAGCTCCCAATCAGATTCCTGTTGGAGGATCGAGACTTCAAAACCGTTTATTGGGTGAAATCGGACCAGATTGCCCGTGGAATTCTCTAGGACACTCAGGAGATACCGTGAGTCCTTCCTGACTTTTTGAATTGCCAGAGTTGCATCTATTCCCTCAGGCGATAGATATGTTATCCATCTGTTGGTGCTTGGGGGATAGAGATCATCTTGACCGACTGATTCTCGTCTGTGCTTCCTCTTGAATATAGATGCAGCGAACTCAACTCGATCATCAGGTGTCAATGATATTGACCGACACAGAGCTTCATCCGTTATTGAGAAATCGATGTTGCTGTCGGACAACTCCATCTCGGAATTATCTGCATTCAGTAGCTTCGGCCCTTCTCTCGTGTAACATAGATTACTCGGAATTACTCTGCCGCTTGATAGGAATACCCTAACAGGAAGCCTCATGAGGTCTGCATCCATCTGTGTTCAGGGAGTATAGGTAGTGTATTTGTAGTATTTGTTCTCGTCTTGATAGTCCATATAACAATGAGAAAGATGCAATGAGATACTTCTATACTACCTGGGAAACTGGGAATTTGAGGGCCTTGCGAATCCTAAACAAATCTTCGGATCCCAGGCCCTCTTGTTCTCTCTACCAGGGTTCTGGAGGTTTGTCGGTCGGTGTATTGCAGGTGACTGCGACATAGCTCCAAGGCTCTGGAGGTTTGTCTGTGGGTGTACCAGCGTATCTTTGGTAGTTGTGTTTGTTGATCATTGCGTTCACGAAATTCCATGACGCACCCTACGCCTCAGATTCCTATGGAAATCATACGCACATTGAGACTCGTCTTTTGCTTCTAAACAAGTCAAAACTCACATCAATTCCTCCAGGAGATTGGTGAGTATATTAGGCAAAGGAGTGTACAGATATTTTCAGATATTTCTATCTAGAAGATGATAGCAGATATTCATTGATTGGATGAAAAAAAAAACACTGGCACTCGTTCTAGTGGGAGGATGTCCACAATTGACTTGCCAGGCTGCTTGCGTTCTCTACGAAGGAGAGAACCAATTCACCATTATAATGAACTTGAGAACAGAATGAGATGGCTGCATCTTCCTGCAGCCCTCTCTGATTCTATGCAGTCAGTGCCAGAGCCTCAGGCAGTATCGTCAGACGCAATTTCGCCACGAGTTCCTTGTACCTGTTGCGAATCGTGACCTCAGTGACACCACTCACTTGCGAGATATCATGTTGTGTGACCCTGCAATCATGCATGATTGCTGCCACATAGATAGCAGCTGCTGCAAGGCCTCTTGGGTCTCGACCTGTCACAAGACCGCGGACTTCCTTTGCCTTCTCGAGGATTTCCATGGTGGTGTGCTGCACCTCTGTGGGTAGATCAAGTTCTGAGATGAACCTAGGAACGTACATGGCCGGGCTCGAGATTGGCATCCTGAGCTTCAGCTTTGTCACAAGCATTCGATAGTGTGCAGAGATCTTTTTCTTCGACTCCCTTGAATGCTCGGCTATCTCTTCAATCGAACGGGGCGAGCCCCGATGCCTGCAGGCAGCATAAACAGCTGCTGCAGCGGTTGCATCAATGCTTCGGCTTCGCCAGAGTCTTCCCGCAATGAGTTTCCGATACATACGTGCTGCCTCATCTTTCAAGCTCTGCGACATACCTAGTTGCGATGATAACCGATCAATCTCAGTCATGGCCTGAGCCAAATTCCTATCAAGCGAGCTGTGTACTCGGGTTCGAATCTGCCACTTGCGAAGCCGGTAGATCTGTGCTCTCTGTTTTGCACTGAAAGCCACTCCCTTTCCATCTCTGTCACGCCAGTCAATGGTCGTGCTTAGCCCTTTATCGTGAATCGAAGCGCTCTCGGGCGCGCCAGTCCTTGAGCGAGAGTCTTGTTCATCTGACGTGAATGCACGCCACTCAGGACCTGAGTCTATACGGTGGTCGCTGAGCACTAACCCGCACTTTGCACAGATCAATTCTCCCTTCTCATTATCCCTGACAACCTCTACTCCCCCACACTCGGGGCATGAGGCGTTCAGGGTTTCTACTTCTCCTAGTCCCTCTCTTTTATCTAATGAATTGCTTGCCATTCTTGCACTTTTCCCTCCAACTACCCGGATTGACCTGAGGGTCCGGGAGCCCTCGATCTTAGTTACGATTCTTCCTCTCAGTCTGTGTTACGGTGCCATTGTGATGCTAAGTTTCTGAACGAGTTCCTTGTATCGATTCCTCACGGTGACCTCAGTCACGCCTGCCGCCATGGCAATATCGCGCTGAGTCACACGGTGATCCGTGAGAATGCTTGCTATGTAGATGGCAGCAGCCGCTAGACCTCGTGGATCTCTCCCAGTCACGAGAGTCCTGTTTTCCTTGGCTTGTTCTAGGATTTCGATGACTTTCTGTTGCACGATACCTGGTAGATCGAGCTCTGTGACGAAGCGTGGCACATAGTTCGCCGGATCTGAGATGGGCATCTTCAGACTCAGTTTTTCCACTAGTAGTCTGTAGTGCTGTCCAATCTTCTTTCGGCTCACTCGTGAGTGTCTCGCTATCTCCTCAAGAGAACGTGGTGCATTTCTCAGTCTGCATGCGGCGTATATTGATGCTCCGACCATTGCATCGATTGATCTGCTACGAGCAAGTCGTCGAACAATCAGTTTTCTGTACAGTAGTGCAGCAAGTTCCTTGATACTCTTATTGAGTCCCAGCTGTGAGGACAGTCGGTCAAGCTCAGACATTGCCTGGGCAAGATTTCTGTCGACCGAGCTATGAACTCTAGTTCGTATCTGCCATTTACGAAGACGATAGATCTCTGAGCGCTTCTTCGCCGAGAATCGCTTTCCCTGCGAGTCATGGTCGCGCCAGTCGATCATGGTGCTGAGACCCTTGTCGTGTATCGCGTAGTTCGTTGGGGCGCCAGCTCGTGAGCGAGCGTCCTTCTCATCGCTCGTGAAAGCTCTCCATTCAGGTCCTGAGTCTATCCGATGCTCTGAAACGACCAGACCGCACGATGCACAGATTCGTTCTCCCTTCTCAAGGTCTTGTACTGCCTCCTTACCTCCACATTCGGGGCAAGTGAAGCCAGTATCTCCTCTAGAAGACCGTTCTGGTTGTTTTCTTTCACTGCGCGATGACATGGTTATTCAGCTCCTCTGCTATGGGAATCGACAATTCGGTACGCATGATGTTGCCATGTAAAACAGTCGTTGCATCGAGGTGGCGTCGATGTTGTAAAGAATTCAGTCCAATCCCCGTTCAGTGCCGTTACCTTTATATACCCTGATATACTCTGAAGTGCTTATAAAGCTTTCGTTCCTTTTGTACACTAAGGATTGCTTCGGGGGCGCAGACAATACGACGCATTTTTTTTGATATAAGCGTTGCGAAAGGGCTGGCCGGCGGTGATACCTCTACCCCTGCAGGTTCTTTGCTGATCCTCTATTCATAGTCTTCTCGACACTGTGCAGACAGTCACCTCGTTGTCGGAGGCTGTGGTCTATACTGGCGCTGGTGGTACAATCAACAGGAACTTCCTCTCCCTTGCACTTGGCTTGCGATGCCTAGCTTGGGGGCCAACCTGTGACGTGCTCGCCTCCTAGAACCTCGTGGACGGGCTCACGCACGGCTAGTACATGCTACATCCTGTCAGGTCGTGGGATCTTTGTCATTCTCGCTGCTTCTCAATCTCACTCCATGGTTTGTTCCTGTCCATCTCAATCCTGTACCATGGCCTACCACTGTATTTTGCAATCCACAGGATGGTTTGCCTTAGTTCATTGCTCATCTTCACCCCTGATCTTGAGGTTGTGCTTGTCTTCAGGTCGAATCCCAGCTCAGTAAGGGCAGTGCTGACTTGCTCGACACCCTCCAAGTCAGTTGTGAGCCCCATGCCTAGACTGGTCAGCACCATGTAACCATAGGCCGTCAGCCAGACCTCTCTAAGGTCTACTTCATCACCTTCTGCTCCAACTCGAACGAGGTGCATCTCTGCCTCTCGCAGATTGATAATCCGATGAGCAATCTTTGCTATCGCGCTGTGCTGACTGCTCAGCTCCTCAATCCTCAAACCTGTTGAAGTTCTCTCTTGGTCTACAGCCCGTACAATTTCCGCTAGCAGTCTCTCTTTCACCTGCTGATGAACCATTTCGGTAGAGGCGTCCGAGGAGAAGGAGAGAAAGAGCCCCGATAGGTTGCTATCGATGAAACCATAGTCCTTCAATCCCATAGCATAGAGGATGTCCTGCTGTACCTGGCAGTTGTTCCGATTCTTCCTTGCCACTTGATGCAAGAAATGCCATGAGTATGAATCTTTGGGTCGTTCGTATACCATATTATAATCTCCAAGTGCCACGAACCATGGGTATGAATCTTTGGGTCGTTCGGATACCTTATCTTTCTCCAGCCAAGAGTATGGCGCTTCACTGTGGAACGGATTTCTAAACAGAGCGAGCTCTTCCAGGTTGGTGCATTGACTAAGCGGAGTTAGGTCAACAGACTGCAGGCGGTTCGCGTTCAGCCAGAGTGTTTGCAGGCTGGTGCAAGAGGCGAGAGGACGCAGGTCGATTGAATGTAGATAGTTCTCATTCAACCCGAGTTTTTGCAGGCTGGTGCAAGAGGCAAGGGGATTCAAGTCGATGTAATGTAGTCGATTTGCATGTAGCCAGAGTCTCCCAAATCTCGTGCAATAACTAAGAGGGCCCAAGTCGATACTATGGATTACATTCTCACTCAGCTCGAGTTCCCAGAAGCTTGTGCAGTAGCTGAGCGGATTCAGGTCTATTGATTGGAGATGGTTTCCATTAAGCTCGAGTTTTCGCAAGCCGGTACAGGCGCTAAGGGCTGATAGATCTATGGTCTGTAGCTGATTGTAATCCAAAGAGAGCTCCAGTAGATTAGTGCATGTTTCAAGGGCCGTCAGGTCGATGTTCTGGAGCTGATTCTTTCCCAGACGAAGTCCCTGCAAGCCAGCGCAGGCGGCCAGAGGTGCGAGGTCGATACTCCAGAGTTGGTTGTAGTCCAAGGATACCGCACGCAGGCTGGTGCAAGTAGCAAGGGGTGATAGGTCAATAGTCTTGAGGTGGTTGCCAGATAGCCCGAGTTCTTGCAGATTAGAGCATGAGGCGAATGGGGTCAGGTCTACGGACTGAAGCTGATTCCCATGTAGCGAAACTCTCTGCAGGTTAATGCACGAAGCGAGAGGACTAAGGTCAATATCGATCATTCGCCTCAGTTCGAGATTAATCATAGTAACATTATCCTCGAACTCAGCCAGTTCCTGAGTCCCATCCACCGTGGCAAGTGTCAGCACAATCGTCATGACGCCCGTTCCCTCATCTCACGATTCTTGTCGAAACAATCAGAAAAGCATTGTGTGGAGAGTCAGACTCGACTTTCATTAGCCTCCTTAAGCGTGTTGTGTCGGAAAATCCTGGGATGAAGACACTTAATAGCCCCTTCAGCCCCCACTTTCCGGTGCAATAGATGGAGGAGGTCGTTTGCTCACACGTGTCCAGAAGATCTACTTTGGCATGGCTCGTCTGGGTCCAAGTATTATGCTTGACATGCTAGATTTGGCAAGCGCATTGTTCTATTTTTCAATCCAATTGCTGCCAGCTATCTATACTGGTTCTGCGATAGCCCTGAGTTATCTCTCAATCATGGTGTCGGAGTTGACATTTGGAAATCTGAGTGATAGAATGCGATCAAAGAGATGGGGGCGACGAAAGCCATTCATCATGGTCGGAGCTCCACTCATGGCCGCATCATTCCTATTGGTGTTCAGCCCACATCTGTTCCTGGCAGAAGGGAATGTCCTGGGTCTCTTCTTCTATGCCACAATCACAATGAGTCTGTTCAAGGTCTTCTATGGCATGACAATGACTCCCTTCCAGGCATGGATGCCTGAGCTCACTGAGCCTGAAGAGCGTCCTGCAGTGTCTTCTTGGCAGAATGTTGCCAATTTCATTGGGTTTGTAATTGGTACATTCGGTACGACTCTTCTAGCTGCACTAGCGGTTGGGTGGGGTCTTCCAAGCGAGATTCTCTACATGATTTTGGGCTTTATTGTCATTCAACTTCTAGGATTCACTCCATCACTGATGGGTCTCCACAAGGAAGGGAAATTCATACCGAATCCTTCCATCATGAAGGATCTTCGCGTAGCTATGAAGGATAGGAATTATGTTGGTTGGCTTGCAGCTCAGGGCCTCCTCTCGGTTGGTATATCGACTGTCATAAGGACTACGTTCCCGTACATCAACGACTATCTCACGTTCAGTATGACGGAGCTCATCATATTCGGCGTCGAACTCCTATCCGTAGTCTTTGTGTTTTTCGTGGTTTACCAGTTCACTATCCGCATGAAAGGCAAACGTTTCACATTGCAGCTCTCTATGCTGTTGGCGGTAATTTCTTTACCATTTACGCTGGTAATCACAACATCCACTGCTGCCTTTATGCTCCTGGCATTTGCCGGTGCCGGCGTGGCTGGATATTATCTATTCCCATACATTGTCTATGCAGACTTCGCACACAAGAATGAGATAATGACAGGCGAGGGTCGAGCAGGATTCTACACGAGCTTTCCATCAATACCGCTGAATGGGATGCAGGCTCTCTCGGCTTTTCTTTGGGGTTTCATCTTTGCTCTACCTGAAGTTGTTCCTGTCCCCGGTCAAGCTACCTTTGTTTCACAGGGGTATTTGATCTGGGGCCCAATAGCAGCTCTATTCATCCTCCTGGCTGTGCTGGTACTCTTCCTAGTGGATATTGACCCGGATTTCGAAAAAATAAAAGCAGAAGCCCCCCCCTCTGGATTGGAAATCAATCCATAGTATGAGTCTGCTATGCAATGCACCCATTAGCATAACACGATGGGTCATGAGATACTACCAACGGAAGCGGCACATCTTGATCTCTCTTGCACCGAATGCGAGTGTTATGCTGTGAGCTGAGACAGAGAGTTCGCTGATGACAGCGCCGTCCACTCTCACCTCCGATGCTGCCCTAATATGCTCTGCTAGTTTCACATCTGTTTTGGCGTCTCTGTTCTCAAGGTTATAGAGTGTCACCAGAATGGAGTCACCGAGCATTCTCATAGAGGATATCCTCACCGCAGGATTGCTGAGTTGCGCAATGGGGTGGAACAGACCATGCGGAGGCTTGGCGCGATCTAGCGCGATTACTACTGGCTGGCTCTGAAACACGTCTGCATGCTCTGCGCTAGTGGCCAATGGATCTTCCCGTGAGTGTACAAGAAATCCATAGTGAAACTCATACTCCTTGTTCATCTCTTGAGCACCCGGAGTCTCTTCCGCTGGGCCTGCATGCATAGGTCTCTCGAGGAAGTCAGAACGCGAGAGCCAACCGACGCAACGAAGAAGTGTCACCGCTATACGATGACCATCAGCGAGCTCCACTTCTGGAAGTCCTCTATTGAGGACAGTCACTGCATCTTTGCCTCTCTCATCTTCAATCCGTATGAATCCCTTCTGAGGCTGGACGCCAGATGGTTTCTCTGGATACTGTGTTCTGGTTCTGTCCAGTTCGCTGGCATTTGGTACTGGTTCTGCCATCGCTGATCGTTTCACATAGCCAAAATGAGTCGCAGTCAAAGTAGTGTCTGATTCGAACGGAAGGTCAAAACATATTCTGAGTCGATGGTCCTTCGCAGTGTTCGTGAGCCTGGTAGTCACCTCAATCCTCGGAGTATCTCGATAGAACCTGAACACGGAGATAACGGGGATCTCGGCCCTTCCAGTCCTCTTCTCCCTAGAGGAATCGACCGAGCCATAGACATCTAGTGTTAGCGTTTGTCGAATCTCCGCCACTATGGGCCCCGTGCTGACCGCAGTTCGCTTGACACTTTTGACCTGCGCTTTTTCTGGTTCAACATTCCCGAAGGAATATTCGTCGCCGCGATCGCCGTAGTCCTCGAACACATGCAGCTTCTGATACTGTATTCCGCTGCTCTTATTCGTGAGACTGATGCTTCCGTCTTTGTTAAAGGATACTGAATAAAACTTGTTTTCGACATAGTTCTCGCGGACCTCAAGCTTGCCTTCGGATACAATATCAGCGTGCTCTCCGACTGGCACGAGCTTAGAGAATGCCCATGGTCTTAATGGTATGACCGCAGCATATACACTCTGAGTCGGGCGAGCAGCGACAAGGTGAATTCTCTTGTATTTCTTACTCCCTATAATTCTGTCAGCCTCTCTCTTAAGGCTCTCCACGTCGAAGTCGCCAACAGGATGCCTATCCGCAATGAACCTCAGCTCCAGCTGACCTGGCTCATCTCCCTCAAAATACTCCACGCCATTTATGTAGAAGTCCATCAACTTCCTTCCTGGGAGTAGTCTCATGCCCATCTTAGCCGTAGTCATGCCGATTGTCGTATCCATGAAGACGTCCTCTCTGGATTTGAGGAGCTGAACATCGTATGTTCTCCCATCGTCTGTACGGAGCCCTTTCACGGCCTCCTCTCTTGGGCCAGCGAATTCAACGTAGACTGGTGTTGAGGAGCTGCCACCTGCATTATAAACAACAACAGCTGATTCATTTGATTGCGCAGCAATCTTGTGAATGCTCTTCTCTGCGTCTGCCAACGCGCCTTCACAGATTGACTCTGCCCACGAGAATCGAGTCTTCATCTCTTCATGCGTCTGATCCACTGAGCAGCCACATATCGAGTCATGAGGCTGATTGCGGAGCAGCCATTTCCAGGATGTCTTCAGGAAGCCGCTGGGATATTGAAGTCCCATAGTAGAAGACAAGTACGCCCAAATTGGCTCAGTTCTCCGCGTCAGCAGGTCCTCGATTCTCTGGTTCGACTGCTTGATCCATACTCGAACTGAATACGTGTTTTGTAGAAGATGCGCTCTCGATGGAGATCTGAATTCGCCGGCATATACTGGACGATTGTAACCGTACTCTGCAATTGCGCAATCCAGTTTCTCAACATAGTGCTTCAGAGTAGATACGGAGACATCACACTCTTCCTTCGTCATTCTTCCTGCGTATTCCTTCGCAAAGGGCTGTGGAAAACGATGGTCCGACCCATTCATGAGAAGGTAGACAGGCACCGGAGAGAATGGCTCCAGTTCAGCTGTCTTCTCATCGACAACTCTCACGAACTCCTCATAGTCCGCTGGAAGCATAGATGCGTTACCATAGCCAAATGGGAGATAGATTCCATTGACTGAGGTGTCTGAGCTCTCGTGAGACTTCCATACGAACGGGACAGTCATGATGCCTGGAGGAACACCACGCCATAGTACAACGGTCTTGAGATTTGTTAGATCACCAAGTAGTTGTGGTATTCCGCTCGAGTGCCCAAACTGGTCGGGCAAGTAGGCAATATCCATTAGAGGTATATCAAGGTCTGCCGCCAATTCACGACTATACTCGAGGTTGCGAATGAGACTCTCTCCTCCAACCAGCCATTCATCGGGAAGAAGATACCATGGCCCAACTGCTATCTTGCCCTCGCGAATTCGCTGCAGCAGCTCCTGAGCTCTCTCAGGGCGTATTTCCAGGTAATCCTCGAGGACGACTGTCTGCCCATCCAACATGAACACATAGTCCTGGTCCTGCAATATCCTGAGAAGCTCATCAACGAGCTGAACGAGCATGTATCGAAATCTCTGGAATGGAAGGTACCACTCTCTATCCCAATGGGTGTGTGGTACAATGATGACTTTCTTGGCAACCATCTGTATCACTCAGCACATCAGATCAATTCCCTCTACAGAAGAACCATGTCCAATAAACATGTTGCGAGAAACCCAGCTAGGCACCTCCGGGGTCAGCCAAGTTCTTGCTCACACCGCGGCTTCTTCGCTAATCTCCATGGCTAGGCTCTTGAATGATTCATCGATATTCTCTCCTGTGCTCAACTTGACGAAGAACACTGGGACCGACAGCGTCTTGGCGATCTCACGCAATGCATCTGTCTGACCCCTCAGAAGCCTACTTGAGCGGTCGACTATCATGATTGTAGGCAGTGGATGCCCCACATGGATGTTCAAGGAGTCCAGAAAGTTCGATAGTTCAGAAGGCAGATTGACTCGAGCTGGATCAGCACAGAGTACGATACCTGTGAATCTACGGAAATAGTCCCTTGGTTGAAGAGCGTTATAGAGCTCCCAGACCCAAGCACCATGAAGCTCCAAGTCAAATTCAAGCGTAAGAATGACGCCATTCCTCATAATAGTAATGTGCTTGACCCACTCGTCTTTTGGCCAAGACCTCTCAAGGGACTTCTTGGCCAGTTCTCTCGGGTCTGCCAACTTCTTGTTTAGTAGTTTCTCACAGAAACTGAAGCCAAGCTCCTCATCTCCCGCAACTAGTATTCTGTAGGTATCAGGTCTCGAGCTCACATGGCCGCCTCCTTTAATACTCCGGGATGAAATAGATTCTATGTTTCTATTAATCACAACATATGCAGAAAAACGATTCGTTGGTCAACAGTATACGTCAGAGTTTCATAGGTGCGTAGTATTACAGACCGCAATCGTTACATGTGGAATTGAGAATGATGCAACAGGGATATCCTATGGCCTATCACAGCACTCCACTGAAATACGGCGATCAAGAGATTGATGACTTCATTCCTAAGAAGATCAAGGATGTGAAGGTCCTTCGCATCGACCAATACACTCCTGACTTCACGGACCTGAAGAAGAAGCTTAAGCAAGTACTCGATTCACCACTGGGTACAAAGCCCTTCAATGAGCTGGTGAAGAGTATCTACTCCAAGGGCAAGCGGATTCTCTTCATGGTAGATGATAAGACCAGGCCAAACCTGCATACCAAGATACTTCTGCCACTCATAGCTGACCGACTGCTGAAGATTGGTGTGAGAAAAGAGGATATTGGCATCATCATCTCAAGTGGTTCACATACTCCTGCCAGTCCTAAGGAAGTAGAGGATAGAATCCTGGGCTCAGCTCTCTACAAGGTCTGGAAGGACAATGTGCTTGCTCATGACTGTGATAGCGGAAACGAGCATGTCGGAGTAACTTCCAGAGGTACGCCGATTCTCATAGATAAGAAGGTTCTAGACTCGAGTCTGTTGATTCCCCTCTCAGATAGCGAGTATCATTACTTCGCTGGACAAGCGGGAACGGTCAAGCTCTTCTGTCCCGGCGTTGCAGGGCGTGAAACCATCAGGGTCAACCATCCACGAATGTTCGATTTAGAGAAGGGGTTTGTTGATGGCTGCCGACTGGGCAACTGCGAAGGAAATCCGGTCATAGAAGACATGATCGAAATAACAACAAAGATGATGGAGCGAATCCCTATCTTCTGTGTCGATGTCATAGTCAATCACGATGAGATGGTGTATCTTCAGGCCGGAAACATAATTGAGTGCCACAAGGCTGCTAGAGAGCCTTTGCGTGAGCTCAGAGTCATCGATGTTGATAAGCCCGGCGACATCGTATTCGTGTCTGTTGGGGAGCTGGGAGTGAATCTCTACCAAGCCGGCAAAGGAGTCCATGCAGCATGGAATGCAGTGCGTCATGATCGTAAGGGGTGGATTGTCCTCTTAGCTCCTTGTGCTGACGGAATCGGAAGCGCACCGTATGCTGATGCGATGCAGTCTGCCAAGGATCTCGAAGTCAGGGATGCTCTCCGGTACGTTATTGAGAAGTACTGTTCGGAGAAGACTTTCAAGATTGGGAATCAAAAGCCACCTGACCTATTTCGTATCCTACTCGATGTGGCAGAAGGAAACATCAAGGTTGTGAGTGGATTAGATTCAACCGAGCTCCGCGATGTGTATCGCATGGAAGGATGCAGACCTAATAGCCCTGATGACGTACAGGGGATTCTGCGAGAGCTCATGGATAGATTCCTAAAGGAACATCCTAATCCCAGAGTGTATGTGCTTGATGACCCAGGTCTCCTAATCAATGTCAAGTCGCAAATTCATTAGTCAGTCATATTTCTGGGAGTACTGGTATTCATACCAGACTCTCATGACATGTCAATTCAAGAAGAAGGACCAGCTAACCCTTGCGGGGCTGTCTTGCACCGGCCACAACTTTACGCCTGTGCGTTCATCCACCGCTGGTCTGATACTGTTTCTACCTTAGCGGAACTTCCAGGTCGGACCGTCCTTAGTATCCGCAATAACGATTCCGAGCTCACCAAGACGGTCTCGAATCTGGTCAGCTGCTGCAAAGTCCTTTGATTTTCGAGCCTGCTCTCTGAGTCCAAGTAAAAACTCCACAACGCCATTGAGGATTCTCTCAGACGCGCCAGATTCGTCCGCTGTGCTGCTTGCTTGCAGGTCGATTCCGAGAATTCCCACGAGTTCAGACAGAATTGCCAGAGCCTCTCTCAGGACGGCTGCTCCTCCTACATTCTTTGAATGAGTGTTGATCTCACGGATGAACGTGAAGATCTCGGCAAGAGCTCCTGGGGTATTGAAGTCGTCATTCATGGCGGATTCGAAGCCCTCTCTCACCTTCTTTGATGCCTCTGCGAGTCTCTTGTCTGCCTCCGACTCGCGGCTTCCTGTTCGTTCCAGAATGGAGATGCGGCCCTTTATTGCGTCGACAGCATTCTTCATTCTATCAAGCGACTGGATAGCCTGTTTCAAGGCGCCATCATTGTAGTCAAGTGGTTGCCCATATTGACCCGAAACTAGGTAGAGTCGAACAGCCTGGTGGTCGTAGTTGTCAAGCACCTCTCTGGCAGTGAAGAAATTGTGTTCTGACTTTGACATCTTCTCGTTGTTGATGGTCAAGAATCCGTTGTGAAGCCAGTACTTGACTGGAGTATCTATCCCATAGGCTACAGAAGACTGAGCAATCTCGTTCTCATGATGAGGAAAGATTAGGTCCTGTCCGCCTCCATGAATATCAAAGGGTAGCCCTAGGTAGTGCTTCCCCATGACTGAGCATTCTGCATGCCATCCTGGTCTTCCTTTTCCCCAGGGACTCTGCCAGGAGGGTTCTCCGGGTTTCTCCGCCTTCCAGAGAGCGAAATCACGGGGGTCCTGCTTCTTGTCGTCCTCCTCGATTCTCGCCACTGCTGATTCGTCGGTGAGGTCTAGCTTTGAGAGAGTTCCATACTTCTTCCATTTGCTGATATCAAAGTATACGTCACCATCGACAACGTACGCCTTGCGATTCTTTATGATCAGGCCGACCATCTCGATGATATCATCAATGTGTTCCGTTGCACGAGGATTGACAGATGCTGGTTTCAGGTTCAATTGCTGGGCTATGACTCTGTACTCAGTGATGAATTTCGCTGCAAGATTTGCAACAGCAACTCCTTCTTCCTTTGCACGGTTGATCATCTTGTCATCGATATCAGTAAAGTTTGTGATGAATCGCACATGATAGCCTAAGTACTCTAGATACCTCCGAATCGTATCAAAGACTGCGAAGGACCTTGCATTACCGATGTGTGGGTAATCATAGACAGTCGGACCACAGACATACATACGCACATTATTTCCATTAAGTGGGACGAATTCTTCCTTTTGCTTGGTCAGCGTATTGTACACTCTTAGCATGGTCACTACCCAACAACTCCTTGAGGTTATTC
>CAYHAA010000002.1:0-239153 GCA_964354495.1 uncultured archaeon
ATAGTTGTAGTATCGGTAGTTGGCCATGTAGAAGTGAAGTTTCATGGTCCACCACCACTTCATCTCAGGCAGCCATTCGACGGAGCCTCCGTACATCTTATCACGAGCCTTCACCCACAGTTCCGATATTTTCTCGCCATCAAGGAACTTGCCCTTCTCAATTGCATCATATAGCCTGCTTTCAAACCATACTCTTGTTGACACCTGATACGCCGTGGCACCGAATCCGTCTAAGACTGCAGATAAGATTGCCTGCTTCTCTTCTCTTTTGTGAGCCTGAGCAAGAAGTCTCTCTGTCAACAGCAGTTCGCCGAATATTGAACCAGTCTCTGCAATGCAACTGCCAATATCGTAATTCGATGGTTTCTGAGCTCTTGTACCGAGATACGCGTGCATTGCGTGTCCGAGTTCATGGGCTTGTGTGTAGAGATCTCCCATGACTCCGTTGAAGCTCTGAAGTATGTATGCACTCTTTCCTCCATGCCAAGTCGCACAGAATGCGCCAGACCTTTTTCCATCACGTACTTGGCCGTCGATGTGACGCCGCTCGTACATCTCATCAATCCACGCACCTACTTCTTGATCAAAGTCCTTGTAGGCAGCAAGAACGATTTGACGTGACTCATCCCAAGTGTATTTCTTATTCGGAGCGTTTGGCAGGGGCGCATCGATATCCCAATTTCCTAGTTTCCTGAGGCCCATAGCTTTTGCCTTGAGTTTCAGGTAACGGCGGTAGACATCCACATTTCCCTCTATTGTGTTCATGAGAGCTGTGACGGTTGCTTCATCGACGTCGTTGGCGATGTAGCTCTGCGTCATTGGAGAAGGCCATTTCCTTATATCACACATAGTGAGGTGGTCTGAAAAAACCGAGCGTAGTGCTGACGCCCAGACTATTTCATCCTTGCCAAGGCCTTCATAGACTATTTGATGTGCTCTCTTTCGTAAATCCCGGTCTGAGTGTTCATAGAGTCCGATGATCTCACCATAAGGAAGAGCCTTCATCTCACCATCAATCTCTATGTTGTATGTGCGAGTGGCTAGCCAGTCTCCCTGCAACATGGACCATGCCCGAATCCCGTTTTTGTCCTTGGCAATGACGACTTGTTCTTCTGCCTCTGTCAACATGTGAGGGATGTTTCTTCGAATCTTTTCGAGACTGTGCTTGTACTCTTCTAGGAGGGGATCATCTATGAGATTCGGATTCTCTGTTAGCAAGTTCCCCAGTTCGATTTCAAGAAAAGCCATGGCCTGCATAACGAGCGAGATAGCGTTTCTGAACCTGTCATAGAGCAGTTTCGCTGTGTCATTCCTCATGTCAGCGGTGTACATCAATCGAGCGTAGGCTATCGGGCCATCAAATTGAAGTTCCATTTCATTCATGGCGTCATAGAGCTCGCGAACTTGCTGTGCATCGTAGTTCTCGATTCTCCCATGATGCCTGTCTCGGAATTCCTCTGCTGCCTTGATAGCGGCAGTAAGACGCTCTTCAATGTAACCGGAATCATCAAAGTCGACCATCTGAGAGAGGTCCCAACTCATTTTCTCTGACTCGGTCATGATAATCGTACCAAGTAGATGTGAATTCTCGTGTCTTATGAGTACTGTGTAGAAGGCATTAGCACCTGACAATCCATGATTCTTCATAGAATGAACTTGTGCAGAACAAGGTGTGTCTCGTGATTACGCCTCTTCAACCAACTAATCCTAAATTGAATGGACGCAAATCCAAGGGGTTGAACGGACGTGAGATTTCTAATACAATTCCGCCAAAAATCAATCAGATATCTAGGCACTGGAATTTAAGGCTCTGTGTGAAAAGTCGTTGAAGTGATACAAAGTGATGTGACCAGACTGACTGGGTCACATGGCTCATGACCTACCAGTCAGCATATGACGCAGCCAAGTCTCGTCACTCTCAGTTCTTGCTTGATGAATTTATCAAGCTTAGCACTATGGTACCACCCGGAACCTCCCCCTTCGGAAGACCTTCAGACTTCCCACTCCCAGCTCTCTTTGTTCTCCTCGGACTCAAGGTCGACTCGGGACTCAGCTACAGGATCTTTGTGGCTCAGCTCTCCTTCACCCCGCACCTCCTTGAACAACTCGGTCTTGCACGAGCTCCCAGCTACTCCATCCTCCACCAGGCACTGACGCGCCTGGACACCCACCTCCCCCACAGAATGTACCAGCTTCGTCCTCGGAAGAGACCTCCTCCCAGGAACCTTGCTGTGGACTCCACCGGGTTCTCTCACTCCACTGGGGGAGAGTGGATGTCGCTGCAGTTCAAGAAGACCTTGAAACGGCGTTTCACTGCACTTCACGCAGTGGTCGACACTGACACCTTGATGGTCCAGTCTGTCCGAGTGCGGGCACGACCCGGAGGAGATGCAGAAGAACTGGTCCCGCTGCTGAGACGAGTACCACACCAGAGTCTTGAGACTGTCTATGGTGACAAGGCCTACATCTCAAGGAGGAATGTCCAGTTCATAGATGAGCTCGGAGCGTATCCTGCCTCCGAACCAAAGAAGAATCTGGGAGTGAACTCCAGAGGCCACCGAGCATACGGACAGTTGATGCGAGAGTATCGCTCCAATGCTGAGGAGTGGAAGAGGAGACACACCTATGGAAAGAGAAGCCTTGTGGAGACCGTGTTTAGCATGATGAAAGTGAGACTCACCGGGAGCCTGAGGTCAAGGAGGTCCAAAGAGCAGAGAAGAGAGGTGCTGATCAAAGTGGTTCTTCACAACATAGGATGCCTGAACTTCTTGGAGTGTGACGGGAGGTGACTTTTCACACAGAGTCGGAATTTAACCAACGCTTAAATAGCGCCTCTGGTGTTGAAAAGATTACATCTCAATTGGAGAGGAGATGAAGGAGACAAATCTATGGAAACTAAAAAGATCGTTGCCATAGCTCTCATCGTCATAATCATAGCAGGCGTAGGTGCTGGGTTGTATCTAATGCTACCTGCAGCTCCCTATGGTGCAATAGTCATAGGTCAGCTAGTCACACCTGGCGCTCCTGCTGGCACTCCTCAGAATCGGATCATCGTCGTAGGAATCCTAGATCCTATGACTGAGATCCAAGGCGAAGGAGCATGGATGGGAGCTTATTTGGCGTGCGATGAAATAAACACTGCTGGCGGTGTAACCGTTGGCGGTGAAACGTACTACTTCGGGCTTGTCGCAGAAGACACGTATGAGTCTGAGGCTAGTCTTGATATATCTAAAGGGACTGCAGCTGCAACGAAGATAGTCACAGAAGATGGTGCTCAATTCATAATAGGCGGATTCAGAACGGAATCATTACTGGCATATGAAGAAATCATTATGGCCGAGAAGATGCTCCTCTTTGGAACGGGTGCTTCTACTGATATATTCTGTTCACATGTGCTTGCTAACTATTCCATTTACAAGTACTTCTTCCGTACCATGCCAATAAACTCCACGTCATTAGCACGGTCACTACTGAAGTACATACTATATCTGGATGGCTATCTTACCGCAGTAACGGCACAGAATATCTCTAAAGTCGCTATCATCCGCGAAGATCTCACTTGGACAGAGGGTATGAGTGCTTTCCTCAACGGATACCTGCCGGGGTACGGCCTGTCTATCGTAAAGGAGGTTGCTTACCCAATCACGGCTGAGGCTGCTGACTTTGCAACATACTGGCAGCAGATTGATGCTGCGGGGGCTCAAATAACAATTCCCATCATCTCTGCACAAGGTGGAATACTCATGACCACCCAGTATGCCTCGGTTCAGCCAAAGACTATCATGGCTGGTATTGACGTGATGAGCCAACTTGACACCTACTGGAATGAGACTGGTGGCGCTTGTCAGTATGAGGTCCAAATACAGTCAACGCTCCGGACCAACAAGACAGCACTGACAATTCCATTCTGGGATGCCTTTGTTGAGAAGTATGGCTCAGAACCCCTCTATACTGCAGTAGGGAGCTATGACTCCATGTATATACTAGCAGAAGGTATTGACCGAGCTCAGTCATTTAACTCGACATTGATTATTCCCTATCTGGAAGCTATGAATGTCACTACTCCGTGGATAGGTGCGGGTGGAAACATTGCTTTCACTCCAAGCCATGATCTGTTTGAAGGATACATCGGCCCCAAAATCTACAGCGTGACATTGTTCTGTCAATGGCAGGCTGGTGGCCACAAGGAATGTGTGTCAACAGGAGGCTTGGTCTATCCGGACTCGATCGTGACAGCACCATTGGTACTTCCGTCTTGGGGCATAAATCCATAGGTCATACGAATATAGACACCAATTGATAACAACACCCCCCTTTTTTGAGGGGGGCCTTTCTTGTTTCGAAACAACTCCTAGTCATCCGGTGCAATGAAAGGTGAACACATTGTTCGAAGAAATACTGATATTTGGCACGATTCAAGGAGCACTCCTGGCTCTCCTAGCCTTGGGATTCTCTTTGGTATATGGCGTGGGAGGACTGTTGAATCTAGCTCATGGAGCATTCTTCCTCATTACAGCTTACATACTCTATTGGACTATCCCCCTCTTGGCGGTAATTCCTGGACTATCCTACTATCCCCTGCTTTTCGGGATAGCAGCAGCTATCAGTTTGATCTGCGTAGTAGCGATTGGAGCAGTCACGTACCTCGGTCTCATGAAGCCACTACAAAAGTCGCACATCGCCGTCGTAATAGTAACATTCGCATTGGCTTTTTTTTTTGAGCAGTTTGTTAGATTCGTAGGAGATCCAAAGACTCATTATATTCTGCCGCCTGTTCCAGGAACCGTCACACTCCTTGGAGTAGCATTTCCAGCTCAGTTGCTGGCGTTGGTGTTTGGATCTGTGATACTTGTCACGTTGGTGACCCTATTCATCAGTAAATCGAAGATAGGGAAGTCAATTCGGGCAGTATCTCAAGATCTTGAAGCGGCAAAACTGGTTGGAATTAACACCGATAAGGTCATGATGACTAGCCTAATGATATCAGCATTGCTTGTTGGGTTTGCTGCAATCTTATACGCTCCAGGGAATTATATCGCCCCAAGAATCGGTTGGGGATATCTTTTACTTGCGTTTTCAGTAACAATCTTTGGAGGTATGGGCAGTATTCCAGGGAGCATTCTTGGTGCATTTGTAATGGGATATGCGACAACGCTAACTGACTATCTCATAAGCCCGAGTTTCTCTGAGATAGTCCCGCTTATTGTGATACTAGTAATGCTATTGGTCAGACCACAAGGACTGCTGGGAAAGAAGGGGCTGCAATAACCAATGGTGAGACTTCAGTTCGATGGGCAGTCGCTCGTGAATCGCTTCAGGTCTCTCGTGAGTCGTTTCAGAGTCTGGGCGTTCTCATTTCGAGGAGGCATAACACTGCTCTGCTTAGTGGGATTACTACTGATTCCACTTACTGGAAGGGAGTATCTAGCGAAAATCGTTATCACTGCAATGATACTAGCAATCTTTGCTGCCAGCTGGGATCTTCTGGCAGGTTTTGCAGGACAGACCAGCTTCGGGCATGCAGCCTTCTTTGGCATATCCGGATACTTTACGGCAGCATTCGTGAAATTCTTTGGGGTTCCTTGGTTTGTTGCGATTTTTATTGGTGCCGGTTGGGCAGTGATATTCAGTCTGTTAATAGGGATTCCATGTCTAAGACTGAAGGGACCGTATTTGGCTCTCGGGACTCTGGCATTTGCGCTGATTCTCTACAATCTATTCTTGACAGGGACCTGGCTTGGTGGTACAGAGGGCATCTCTGCGTTGCCCAATATTGGAGATGTCTTTGTTGTTTTCTATATCATAGCAGCTTTCATGGTCGCTTCATTAGTCATTATGCGTGCCATTGTCGATTCAAGACTTGGTACAATCCTCAAAGCAATTAGAGATGATGAGGTAGGAGCAGACGCTACGGGGATCAATACGACTGTCTACAAACTTATCGCATTCATGGTGAGTGGTCTATTCGCAGGAATAGCAGGCGCTCTTTTCGTCTTGGACACAACTGCGGTGAATCCCGCTCTCTATCAGCCACTCTACTCCTTCTATGCAATTGTAATGGCCTCTATTGGAGGGATTGCGACAATCTATGGATCAATCGTTGGAGCATTCCTGTTTACATTACTGGGCGAGTTCCTGAGACCGCTAGCAGCAGCTTCGTTGCTGATATTCGCCACAATTCTGATTCTTATTATCCGTTTTGCTGAATCAGGTGTTATGAATCCGGTCCTAGGGCGTGTACAGGATCTATGGGATAAGATACGAGGAAGGTAAGATGGGTCTGATCTTAGAAGTAAAGAATCTGACGAAGAAATTCGGCGGACTGACTGCTGTCAATGATGTCAATTTCGAGGTACACCGTGGAGAGATTCTGGGCCTCATTGGACCCAATGGAGCTGGTAAGACCACGCTTTTTCAATTGATATCAGGCTTTGAAAAATCCAACTCGGGTTCCGTCCGTTTTAACGGAGTGGACATAACGGGAAAAAGGCCTTATCAGATTGTCAATCTGGGGATGGCTCGAACTTTTCAATTGGTTCGCTCGTTTCGTTATCTGAGCCTTCTTGACAATATATCAGTTGCTTGCCTCTCACCTCGCGGAAAGGAGGCATTTGGAGAAATCGGAATAGATGCGGCTGCGAGTTCGATCCTAGCGTCAGTTGGCCTAGTAGACAAAGCCAGACTTCCTCCAGTAATCTTGCCTCATGGGGATTTGAGAAAACTCGAAATAGGAAAGGCGCTTGGTACAAATCCAGAGTTTCTTCTTCTTGATGAACCATTTAGCGGTCTTGCTCATGAAGAAAGAGCAGGTATAACTAAACTGATTCAACAGCTAACTGACGAAGGTGTTACTATTCTCATGACTGGACATGTTCTGCATGAGTTAATGACACTAGTACCCAGAGTCATTGCCATGCATCAAGGAAGGTTGATTGCAGAAGGACCACCCAAGGAGGTCGCAAACAACAGGATTGTTCTTGAGGCATACTTAGGCAGAGGTGAAGAGTTTGCTTGAGCTGAAGAAAGTCTATCATTATTATGGAAAAGCAAAAGCTCTCGAAGAGATCAATCTCACAGTGGAAGCCAATACACTAGATGCCGTAATTGGTCCAAATGGTGCTGGAAAATCCACTCTACTTCGAGCTATCTCGGGACTTGAGGAGATAGACCGCGGCAGAATCATCTTCGAGGGAGAGAGAATCGATGAACTGAAGGCGCATGAGATTGCTCGAAGGGGTATTGCTCATTGTCCAGAACGTAGGCGATTGTTCTATGATATGACTGTCATGGAGAATATTGAGCTTGGCGCATACACTTTGAAAGACAAAGCAAAGTATTCAAAGCTCTTGGACTCTGTGTTTGAGATTTTTCCAAGACTCCATGAACGAATCAAACAAAGAGCTGGTACTCTGAGTGGCGGTGAACAACAAATGCTGGCCATCGCCAGGTCACTGATGGCCAATCCGAAATTCCTGCTTCTGGACGAACCTTCACTGGGCCTTGCGCCAAGGGTGAAAGACAGGATTTTTGAAGCCATAAAACAGATAAAAGAAGAGGGGACCACGACTCTCTTGGTCGAACAGGATGCAGTATTGGCAATGGAAGTCGCCGATACCATTCATGTCCTTGAAGATGGAAAGATTGAGATGAGTGGAACAAGAGAAGAACTCGAAAGGGAGCCTCGAATCAAGAGAGTATACCTTGGGATCTAGGAGGTATCATAATGTCAGCATCTTTGGAAGACCTTCTGCGTGATGCGAAAGTTGAGCTAGTTGTAGCAAGAGCAGAGAAGGATTCAAGCATCATAAGTGAGATAGTTAAATGTCTAACTAGCGACATTCGAACAATTCGATTCAATGCAGCACTGTCCCTAGGAGAACTAGGTGAAAAAGCCGCCAGCAGTGTTTCGGAACTAGTAGACTGCCTAGAGGATAATGATTGGAGTATCTGTCGAGAAGCCACAAAATCGCTTGGAAAAATCGGGGAGGCCGCAGTTGATGCTACCCCTAAATTATCTTTCCTACTGACTGATCAAGAAATATCAATTAGAAGAGAGGCAGCAATCTCGCTAGGCAAAATAGGAATTGCTTCAGATGAGGCTATTTCAAGACTGATTGCAGCCCTTGATGATCAGGATGAAGAGGTTCGAACTGAAGCTGCAAAGACCCTAGGAAAAATGGGACATGGTGCACACAAAGCGGTCCCAAGATTGATACAGAGTCTGAGAGATCCGGGTTGGACCATAAGGACAGCATCGGCTCAAGCTATAGAGAAAATTGGCAAAGGCTCAAGCGAGGCAATTCCAACTCTAATCAACACTCTGGAGGACGATGATTGGAGAGTTCGATATAGGTCTATGAACACCCTTGTTCAAATTGGCGAGCCAGCTATCCCATCGATTCTAGAAGTTCTTAACCACCCGAATCCCGTTGTCCGGCAGGGGGCAATAGAAGCTTTAGGTGAGATGAAAGTATCTGACAAGAAGATAGTTGGCTCAATAGCCTCACTGCTGGAAGACAAAGTTGAGAGTGTTCGTGGAAAAGCAGCTGATGCGCTCCGGTCAATTGGAAGAGATGCGATTCCTTCACTAGTGAACTCATATACCTTGGCTAATAACAAAATGAAGATCATAATCATCTCTACGATTGGAGGCATTGGCAAGGAGGCTATAGATGCAATTCCAACTCTAATCGCGATTTTGAAAGGCGTTGGGACTGACATTCGTGCAGAAGCCGCCAGTGCATTGGGCAGAATCGGAGTTCCAGAGGATTCGGTCGTCCAAGCATTGATGGATGCTCTGACAGACAAGGAGAGCATTGTGCGTCGTGAAGCTGCACTGAGTCTTGGAAAACTAGGTGCATCTGCTTCTGCTTCAATTCCTGCCCTTGTGGTTGCATTGGGCGATAAGAAACCTGATGTTAGATGGCGTGCATCAGAGGCTCTTGGAAAGGTAGGAGCATCAAATGCTAACCTTATTCCAGCTTTAACGAATTTGCTCAGTGACGAGTATGACTATGTTTCTGAGGCTGCTCAGGAAGCACTTGACTTAATAGGTGGAGAGCAATAAGACAAGTCGAATAAGATGAGAGAAGACCCATATGCGGCTAAACCATGGTTGAAACACTATGACCAAGGTGTACCTGAACACATAGACTATCCTGAAATGAATCTATATGAGATATTGGACAATTCTGCAAATGAATTCGGAGGTAGTACCGCAATCTGGTTCATGAAAAGAAAGATATCATATAAGGAGTTCAAGGACATAGCTGACCGACTTGCTACTGCACTTCGGAATCTGGGAGTGAAGCAAGGTGATACAGTTGCAATCATGATTCCGAACTTTCCGCAATATCTATTCAGTTTCTATGGGATTCTGAAAGCAGGCGGGACTGTAACGGCATGCAGCGTGTTATTGACCGAGCCTGAGCTGGCATTCCAGCTCAATGATTCCGGGGCTGAAACCATCATAGCTTGGGATGCCCAGCTTGAGAAGATCAGCAATATCAAGGACCGTACGCGACTCAGGAACATTATCATTACTAGTGTTATGGACTTTATTCCAAATGCTCCAAGAGACCCCCCTGAAATTGCGGGAACGATGCAGTTTCTGAACTTGATAGGCAAGACAAAACCTAGTCCTCCTAAATTCAAAATCGATCCCAGGAAGACAATCGCAGTGCTCCAATATACAGGTGGGACTTCAGGACTCCCGAAAGGAGCCATGCTTACACATCGCAACTTGCTTTCAAACTGTATTGCAGTATACACCTTGGTTTCTTCACAAATGCAACGAGGAAAGGAAACGGGACTTACTAACTTGCCCCTATTCCATATTTACGGAATGACAGTGTGCATGAATGTTTGGATGTACAATGCTTCTCGGATTGCGTTGAATCCTGATGCTAGAGATCAGAAATCACTGTTCGAGATTGTTCGAGAGACCAAACCATCGATGTTTCCCGGCGTACCCACGATGTACATGAAACTTCTAGAACGCGATGACCTCGAGGACTATGCAAAGGACCTGAGGTCAATACGATTCTGCAATACTGGTGCCGCAGCTATGCCTCCAGAAGTCTTGCATGAGTTTGAGAAGAGAACTGGCTGCGTCGTAATTGAAGGATACGGGCTTACTGAATGCTCTCCAGTCACTCACAGCAATCCTATCAAAGGAACACGGAAAATAGGGTCAATTGGTGTACCACTTCCAGACACAGAGGTAAGAATCGTGGACACCGATGATTACAGGAAAATCATGCCCATAGGAGAGCAGGGAGAGATAATGATTAGAGGTCCTCAAGTCATGATGGGCTATTGGAACAAACCAGAGGCTACTAATGACCAAATCAAAGACGGATGGCTTCTGACCGGCGACATAGGGAAAATGGACGAGGATGGCTACTTCTTCATACTGGATAGAAAGAAGGACATGATCGATGTTAGTGGATTCAAGGTCTATCCACGAGAGGTTGAAGACGTGCTGTTTGAACATGAAGCCGTTGAGAACGCGGCTGTTATTGGTGTTCCAGACCCAAAACTGAAGGGGAGTGAGCTCGTCAAAGCGTATGTGGTCTTGAAAGAAGGATTCAAGGCAAGCCCTGAGCTTGAAAAGGAAATTCGAGAGTTTTGCCGAAAAAGTGTTTCACCCTATAAAGTTCCCAAGACGGTTGAGTTTAGAAAGGAACTTCCCGAAACACTCGTGGGCAAGGTGCTCCGAAGAGATCTGAAAGAGCAAGAAGCCATGAAGGCAAAACGGTAGAACCACTGACGGTTTGCCTTCAGCACTTCAGGGTCATTGCGTCTTGAGAGTGGCGTATTCTCTGGCTTCCTCAAGATGTCTTAGTGCGGCTTGCTTATGCTCACTTCTCATCAATTCATCTTTGATTGTTTTTAGATTGTCGTAGATATGACGATGAAGTTCAGAACTACTCAATGAAGCAAGATCAATGCTCCAGTCTTTGAACTCACGCAGGTAGTCAATGTCTCGTTTGATGAGGTATGATTCTTTCATGGGGGGATCATGACCAGCGATGATGAGTCTCCAATCAAGCTCGAGATACGACTCCAGACTTCGAATATACTGTTCAAAACTAGCGTGATTCAGGTAAGGAATTGGGCTCTCCACATTGTCCCCCACAAAGAGAACTCTATCTCTATCATCAAAGCAGGATGATGAATCAAGAGTATGCCCAGGAGTATGGAAAAACGTCACCTCTTCATCCTCAAACCTCAAGCTTTCTTGAAATGTACGAGTGGGTGGTAGCAACTCGACTTTGCCTCTCATATGGTCTGCATACTTCACGAGAGACGCCTCGCCCTCAGAAAGGATTCTCTGACGACAATGTTCATGCCCTACAATTGACGCATCCTTGAAGGCACCATTGCCCCAGTAGTGGTCATAGTCAGCATGTGAATTGAAGACGACTAGGGGCATGCCTGCACATCCCTCATCCTCTATCAGATGATGTACAATCTTCATTGGGTCATTACCAAGAAATGTGTCAAGCACAAACACATGTTCATTTCCGAATATGATGTAGACATTGGTAGAATACGGATCGTCAAAAGACACCAATATTCCTCTACTACCTGTTCTGGATGAACTCATGCCTATCTCACATCTCTTTGAAATCAACTCGACGGTAGGGATTCTTGCGAGAATGTGTTTTCTCTAGGTTTCAACATTCGGATGTGGACTATTGGATGACATTCACTTTGAAAGACTAGCTATCAGCGATTCCTGCAAGTTTCTTTGCGATTTTCTTCCTCAGTTCTACATCATACCCTTTCAGGATAGCGACGTCCTCCATCTGAGGGCTCCCTCCACCATGAAGCCCAGCTACTGCCGCTACACCTCCAATCGAGGAACATAGCATATCTGAGAGAGCTCGGTATAGTCTGTAGACATCTTCAGACGACACGTCTTCTTTTCGTTTGATGTATTTCTGAAGGAGCGGCCCAATCTTCTTATCATAGAAGTCCTCCTCGGTAGGAAGTGTTGCAGGTAGTCCTCCTGCTAAATCAGCGAGAATCTCAAGCTCGTGGTAGTAGCTCTTCCCAGCATGCTTTCTACCAACATTGCAGAAGACAGCATCTGGAATCATCGTCCCTGATTCATCTTTTGATGCCTTATATGCCGCAGCAATTCCAGCCGCGTAGACCAGTTCGCTTACGCTAATCAAATCAGCAAGTTTTGCCTGCACATGCTTTTTGTCCTCCACTCCATTGTACTCACTTGCCAATGCACTGAAGCCGAGTATTATCTCCGAACTTGCTGGCTTGCATCCAGTATAGCTGTGTCGATGATAGAGTGCGAAGAGCAGTGCGGCATATCCTCCAAACGCATGTTCTCCTTTGCCTCCACTTAGAAAGACACGGTCGTTTGGAATGAAGACATCGTCAAAGATGACGAAATTCTCCACATCTCCCATTTCACCCATTGGACACGCGAACTTCTCACGTTTGTGGCTGGATGCACGAGTAACAAGTTTTACACCGTCCCAATCGCCAGGAACCGCAAACGCAACAGCATATTGGTCTTCCTCAGGAGTGAGCATTCGTGTAGGAAGAACTATGATTTCCTCCGCCACGGCTGCAGCTGTTATGTGGTTCTTTGCCCCTCGAACAACAATACCGTCATCGCGATGTTCAATGACTCGTAGGTATAGATCAGGGTCTGCTTGTTCATGAGGTCTCAGGTTTCTGTTTCCCTTGGGATCTGTCTGTGCGCAACAGCCAACAATGTTGTTCTCTTGCCAATAATCCAGATACTTCACGAATCTCTGATTATAGGGTTGCCCAGTCATTGCTTCAGCTCGATGAGTGATGATTGACAGTGCATTCATTGCATCAATACCCATACACCGAAAAATGCAGCCCCCGGATTCGCGACATAACTTCCTCGTCAATTCTTGTTTCTTTAGAAGGTCATCAACATTTTGATGGATATGTGTGAATCGATTGATTGTTCCAAATTTCCGAGATTCTACATTGAGAAGATCCTTGAACTCCGGGTCCTCGACTTTATCTAATGTTAGTGCCACAATATGAGCAACTGCTTGAAGGCGCGGGTCACTACGTTTGACATTTTTCCCGCCAATAATTACATTCGGTTTCATCTGAGAGATTTTCTGCAGATATTCGCTTCCGGTCTTCACGATGAACCACTGCAACACACACGAATCCCTAGTACTTAACTTCAACGGAATCCCGACTAATGTCAAGATGCTTGTGACGAATTGTAATCCTGATGATTGTATAGAAAACATAGGGCACAACGTGAAAATACAGGGTTAACTTTCTAACCATGCGATTTTGAGTGATTTGGCCCTGAGCAGTATGATGAGGTCAATCTCGAAACCACCCATTCTATTGGCCCTAGAGGTCACATACTCGTTTTCTGAATCAAAGAAATCTGGATTGTCAACTATGGAGAAAGGGTTTCTGCATACTCAGAAATTGAGTACATTACCAATTTTCATCTTCACCAGTTTCTGCTTGTCCCCAGTCCTCACCTTCGGCAATTCTTACGACGCCTAATTCCAAGAGCCGATCAAAAGCTTTCTCAGCAGCCTCTTGAATCTGGGGCTCAAACTTTGCGCCTGTAATCACAAGCTTACCAGACCCGAAGAGGAGAATGACAACCTTTGGATCCCGCATTCTGTAGATCAGTCCGGGGAATTGCTCTGGTTCGTAGAGAGTGTTTTCAAGCTTCATGGTTGCAAGTTCGAGGTTCAACTCTGCTCCGAGGTTCGCACTGGCAACAATATTCTGAACCGTGATTATTGGTTTTCGGGACATGTTGATTCCAGCTTCGTTGACAAGCTTCACGATTTTGTGTACTGCTCGCCTCGCCTCTTTTTCGGACTTGGCGCCGGTGCATACCATCTTGCCTGTGTTGAATACCAAGGTCGCAGTCTTCGGAGACTTCAGTCTGTATACGAGCCCCGGGAATCGTTCTGGGTCGAACTCCACATTTGGCATCGTCGCCGCTATTTCGTCCAGGTCGAATGACTGATTGAAAACAACAGATGCAACAACGTTCTCAATTCTAGTGGTCGGTGTTGGTCGGGGCATGGAAAGGTCTCCGATGTCTACCAATTGTCTTCTTCTTCTTCCTCGACTTGACCCCAATCTTCACCTTCTGGAATCCTAATCACTCCGAGCTCGAAGAGGCGATCTCTGGCCTTAAGCGCCGCTTCATCGATCTGGTCCTCGAATTTTGCGCCTGTGATGACGAGCTTGCCTGAACCAAAGAGAAGTATAACGACCTTGGGGTCCTTCATCCTGTATATCAATCCTGGGAATTGCTCAGGCTCGTACATGGTATTCTCGAGCTTCATGGCTGCCAGTTCAAGATTCAGTTCAGCACCCAGGCTCGCACTTGCCACTATGTTTTGCACGGTGATTATTGGCTTACCCGTGACCGCGATTCCAGCATCCTTTAGGTTCTGGACAATTCGGTGCACTGCCCGTTTTGCATCTTTTTCGCTCTTGGCACCAGTGCAGACCATCTTGCCTGTTCTAAAGACAAGCGTGGCGGTCTTTGGTTTCTTGAGCCGGTAGACAAGACCAGGGAATTGTTCTGGATCAAATTCAACGTTTGGCATTGTGGCTGCTATTTCGTCCAAGTCAAACGGTTGGTTCACAACAACAGATGCAACAACGTTCTCAATTCTGGTATGGGGCAATGGGCGTGTAATATGAATCTCTCCCTTTTATAGTGAATCGAATGATACATGAGTCCCTTTTAAAGGCGCTATAAATGTGACGTATTGTCCAGATGGCAGTATAATCGGGACGACAAACCTGTGAGAGAGCGTTCCTCAGAAGCTTCTTTTGTCACAGAACAGATTCCCGAACTTGGTATTGCATGAACCGTGTTTCACAACTTTTTATTGTTTTGCACAACTATACAGATAGCTAGAAAGAACGTAGATGGATATCAGCTGCCGCATAGCTTAAATGACGATGTCTGTTGCTGTATTGCCTTGAGGTGTTTTCAATGGCATTTCCAGAAGACACAAACTATTTCCCTGCTGGACCGAAGGCAGTTCGAAGGTCATCAATCACTGAGCTCGAATCGTCGACTCTGTTCGCACTGATACTGCAGATTGGAGGAGGAGTCTTGGCTCTCTATTATGCATTGCCAAGCGTCATTCTTGCCCCGTTCTTGTCAGGTGTTTTTCCTTGGATAGTATCACAGAGTTCATACTATGGATTCTTGGTCGTCTGGGCGCTACTGTCGATCATGGCTGTTCTTCAGATTTACCTGGGGTACAAATTGTATAAGATGGTTCCCGATACAATTAGTAGGGCAATACGGATTGACGTAGTAGTGATTATTCTTTACGGAATCGACGCATTCATTTCGGCGTATGAGAACATCCTGATAGCTTACCCTACAGTCCTCATTTATCTGGCAGCCAATGTTCTATTAGTCTACCTTCTAAACCTGCAGTCTGTACGGAATGAGCTGGGTGGTAGTGAAAAGCTTGAATCAGAGTATCAATCATACAGCGGATGAATCAGACTGGTCTCAAGGTCAGTTCAACCTCTCGAGGCAAGAAAACTATCAAAATAGTCGATATTCGCGCCAAAACGACACATATTAGCATGACATATATGTGAAACTCGCAAAAGAAAGCACCAACTCCTTATAGCGTGGAGGGTGAAAAGATGGCAGAAATACCAACACCAACTACTGGATATTCCGGGTCTTCGGCTGGAAGACCACTGGGTATCACAATACTGGCCATATTGGAAATCCTTGGTGGACTCCTTAGCATCGTAGGAGGCTTCGGTCTCGTAACGCTTGCTATGATAGAGCCAATCTTTGGAATGCTATGGCTGGCAATCGGTGCAGTCACACTAATCCTAGGAATTGTCGCCCTGATAATAGGTTGGGGACTTTGGTCTCTCAAGTCTTGGGCATGGATGGCAGCCTTGATCATCAACCTGATCAACCTGATTTTGAACGTCCTATCTCAATCTTGGCTATCGGCAATCATCAACCTGATTATCATCTTGTACCTGCAGCAGAAGGACATTAAGAGCAGGTTCAGATAGGCAGTGTGTGCGAAGATTAGTATGTAATCCGGGTCGAGGATACGACCCGGCATCTCCTTTTTTTTATTCTCTTTGAAGCCCAAGGGATAGTGTTATTTCTCTGTCTCTCCGATTGACTTCAGAAGGTTCTGTTTATGTTATTGCCGACTGTCATTGTGCATGGAGGCGCTGGGGACTGGAAAGATGAGAGAATTCCACTTGGCATGAAATATGTCGCAGAAGCGGCGAGGGTGGGTTTTCGGGTTCTTAAGAAGAGCAGCTCTGTATTGGATGCCGCAGAAGCATGTACATTGTTTATGGAAAGCTGCGGAGAACTCAATGCAGGGAAAGGAGCAAGACCGAATCAAGATGACATCATTGAACTTGATGCGATGATAATAGATGGAAGTAGACTTGACTTCGGATCTGTTGCCGCCATAACTGGCATCCAAAATCCGATATCGCTTGCACGATACATCATGGAGAAGACGGAGTACAAGTTCTTTGCAGGACCCAATGCCAAGAGAGTCTATGACGAGATGATTGCGCAGGGCTATAGACGAGAAGAGGAAGGAGGGGCAATAAGACCTCCCGGCACTGTGCAGGGCGCTGACACAGTTGGCTGCATCGTTGTTGATCCCAAGGGAAGAATCGCAGTAACATCATCGACTGGGGGCATAAGCAAGAAGAGACCTGGAAGGATAGGCGACTCACCTGTAATGGGTTCGGGTGCATATGCCAACAGCCAATGCGGCGCGACAGCAACCGGCTATGGAGAACACATCATGCGAGTTGTGCTATGCAGGATGGTGACACTGTATGTTGAAGAGGGTACAGACCCAATGAATGCAGCGCGAAAAGGAATTGAGATGTTGCAGAAGAAGACAGGAAGCGAGGCTGGCATCATCGTAGCTGATGCTGAAGGGAATATCGGGTATGCCACTAATGCAAAAGCAATGCCTGTCGCATTCATACAGGGCAAATTGCGGAGCATGATAACAATAGATTGTTTCAGAGAATAGGTAGTTGCGATTCGTTAGACCCGCCCTTGTTGCTACGAAGCGACTCCTTTTATTCAATCATTGAGTCTCATTACTTGCGTGGTTAGGTCACTAACCCGGACCCAGAACGAGGCTACTGAATCATATTGCATTGAAGATCACAATCCACTTAGCTTTCTCTCGTTCAGTGCTTGCATCTGGCTCTCACGGTACAAGAGCTCGAGATTCAATATATAGCCTTGTTCTGGGCCACTATCCCAATAGTTCCCACTATACATAGCTGCTCTCGTCCCGTTCCGTGCCCAGAACCTGATTGATTGCCATCTCATAGTCAACGTAACTTCGCAGACCTGGCAGCGTTCCCATGACCTTTTGATTCTGGAAGACAATCACCATTGGAACAGACTGCACACCGAATTGGGTCACCGTCATGCGGTTTCTGTCGATATCGATTTTTGCAAAATAGACCTTTCCTCTGTAGTCTTTTGCCAATTCAGCAAAAATCGGGGCTAAGACCTTGCACGGACTGCACCATTCTCCGAAAAACTCAACGAAGGCCGTCTTGGTCTGAGAGATTGTCTGCCAGAAATTGTGGTCATACAGTTGATTCACGAGCCCGTTGGCCATGGGCTCATTTACTTTCGGTTTCTGTGCATGCTCAATCATAAGCCGCATCTTTCTGCGGCGAATCTCTTCGAGCTCATCATCACTAAGCATGAGATCACCCCATCGGCTGTGTAAGAGTTTTGCACAACCGCATATGAGTTTTTGGTAAGGTCAATTTCGTAGGAGGAGTCGTAAGGGAATCTCCTGGCCGTTACCTCATCGAAGCTGTTTATATTCCCGGCAAAACCGAGAGAGAAGTCAAAGGCGGAGAATGCCAAATGACAACCAGCCCCTATAGATACTATGCAATGCTCGTCATCACCATGGTCTTCTGGGGAGGAAGTTGGGTCTCAGGGAAAATCATAGTCACTCTAGCTCCAGGAATGACAATGACAGTTGGCTTTCTGAGATTCTTGACTGCAAGCGTTTTTTTCGTGATTATACTGCTTATTGCAGGGCCTAGACCAATACGCATCTTCCGGAGAGAGAATCTCAGAGTTCTCTTTCTTGTTGGACTCACGGGCATCTTCGGTTATGGTGTCCTCTTCCTGACTGGAATGAATTTCACGACAGCTGCACAGGGTTCGATCATTGCAGGCATCAATCCTGCGACAGTCAGCTTCGTCGCACATATTGTCCATCATGAACGGCTTAGCAAGAAGTGGCAATACTCAGGATTTATTCTGGCATTCGTTGGAGTAGTGTTCGTTGTAGGGATTCAAGCACTGATAGAATTCAACATGCAGCACCTCATTGGTAATCTATTCATCCTTTGTGCTATGTTCACTTGGGGGCTCTATTCATCGATTGGAAAGGAGGCAATGAAGACTCTGACTCCCCTAGAGGTAACCACTGGAGGAGCCATTATTGGGTCTGTGCTCTTCGGCCTAGGGGCTATCAATGAGCAATTCTGGGTCCATCCAGCAATGCTTGAGCCAACCTTTTGGGTGAATATCATCTATCTGGGAATCTTTGTCACAGTGGTCGGTTTTTTCTTTTATTTCGTTAGTATCAAAGAGCTAGGAGCGACCAGAGCTGGAGGCTTCATTAACCTAGTGCCTGTGTTTGGTATCATAGCTTCTGCCCTCATCATGCCTGAAGATGTTATATACTGGACATTCGGTGTAGGCCTGATTCTAGTCGTGGTCGGCATCATGCTCATAAACTACCCTGTTAAGCGGGTCGGATTAGCAGAGTTACAGAATGCGGAAGAATCATAACTCATATGGGTATGAAGAATTCGTACTGGTCGAGGGTGTCTAAAATGGAAGCCTATGAGAAACTCTCTGAGATTTGCAGAGAATTGAAACTGCTTGATACCGTTTACTCAATTGTGTCATGGGACCTTGAAACGTATATGCCCCCGAGAGGCCTCATACTTCGCAGTGAGCAACTTGGGCTAGTGCGTCAAGTCATTCATAGAATGACCACCGATTCCAAAATAGGGAAGCTTCTCGACAGGGCTGAGAGCAATGCGAGTTCTCTTAGCAATGTGCAGAATCGGAACGTTTACCTATTTCGTAGAAACTACGATGCGCTCACAAAGATACCTGAAGATCTAGTTGGTCAATTGGCAAAACAACGGGCCATTAGCGTTGAGGTCTGGAAGAAGGCAAAGGCATCGAATAACTGGAGAATGTTTCTGCCAGAACTTCAGAAAATGGTGGACCTGAGTAGAAAGCGCTCCGAGATCATCAGCGAGGTACGTGGGATACCCATACTCTATGATTCAATGCTTGATGAGTTTGAGAGAGGCATTACATCCGCAAGGACATCCCAGCTCTTTGCGACCCTTCGAAAGCGACTTGTTCCTCTGGTGAAGAAGTGCGCTGATGCATCTCGCGATGTTGACACTTCATTCCTGAACAAAGTTGTTCCAAAGGAAACTCAGCGCAAGATAGCTACGGACCTTACCAAAGTGATTGGCTATGACACAGTTTCTGAGAGTGCAGGCGGTCGAATAGATGAGGTAGAGCATCCTTTTACCACAGGATACTATGATGATGTTAGAATCACTGTCAAGTACCATGAGGATAATGTCACCTCGATGATCTACGCAATCCTGCACGAGAGCGGGCACGCGCTCTATGAGCAGAATCTGAACAAAGAATGGATGTATCAGATGATTGGTGAGGCTGCTTCGTATGGTATTCACGAGTCACAATCCAGATTCACAGAGAATATGGTTGGGCGTTCCTATGAGTTCATTGAGTTCTATCTTCCAAGACTCAATAGACTTGCCAATGGCATCTACTCCGGAATATCTCTGAGTGACTTTGCCAAGGCGATGAACATAGTTCGACCATCACTGATACGCACAGAAGCTGACGAAGTGACATACTCGCTTCACATCATCATTCGATTCGAAATTGAGAGAGACCTGTTCTCAGACAAGATCACGGTTTCAGAACTACCTCAGGTTTGGAATGAGCGCTATGAAGAGTATCTCGGAATGAATGTCCCCGATGATACGAGGGGAGTCTTGCAGGACACTCACTGGGCGAATGGATACTACGGATATTTTCCGAGTTACGCCTTGGGAAACATTTACGATGGTATGTTGCTTGAGCGAATGAACAAGGATGAACCCCAATGGCTCTCTGAGATAGGAAAGGGAAATCTAAGACCGACAATCGATTGGCTAGTCAAGAATGTTCATCACCATGCATCATTGTACGATCCGACAGAGCTCATCAAGCACGTGGCTGGTAAGGAGATGACAGCTTCGCCGTATCTAAAGTACTTGGAGAGCAAGTACTCGAAGCTCTTTGGGTTCTAGTGAATGCAATGAAGCATGCATTGAGGTCTAGCTGGAGTCGGCGTAGTCTTCCTCACTAGTACATATCATAACCCGAAGACGCAAGACGCTGCTGATCAAAGCCAGCCCCGCGAAACATACTCGTGCCGCGCATATACTCCCTGTACTCATCGCCGAATCGTTCTAGCATGACGGATTCATCGTATTTTGCATACATGTACCACATGGCTCCGAAGACGGGTACGATAGGAATCAAGTACAAAGATCTGAAGAAGAATACGAAGGCAATGTTCAGGTAGATTGCACCCGCGCCGACGGGATGCCTGATTCTTGCGTAGATGCCCTCTCTCGGAATTGAGCTACGGTTGCGTGGACTCACTCGGGTCAGAGGTTGCTCATGCGCTTTGCTAACACACCGAATGAACTTCATCTCAAAATACACTCCAGCAGCCACAAAAATGAAGTCCCAGAGTCCCGTGCTATAGCTCATGAGCGGCACTGCTATCGCAAGCAGACTCGCAAAGTTGATGAAACCAAGTATGGCTGGGATGAAGTTGTTTTCCTGGACACGGTCATCATTCTGGCGGCTCATTAGGTTTCCACCTCGATTGCAGGAAGCGGGATTTTCGATACTTCGTATGATGCACCAAGGAACTCCACATAACCCCCAATCTGACTCGGATCGCCCCCTCGAACGTTAAGGAGGAATTCCTTGGATTGAGATTGACCCGCGAGAATAGACCCGAGACGCTGCATCCTGAAGGATCCAATAGCAGCATCTATTCCGGCTGGAAGGTCGACATCCACCACAACCATATCGATCTTTGAGTCACTTCCATTATGAACAGTGACTGTTAGCAAGATGGACTCTTGGCTCTTCTTCATCTTTGCACTGACTCTCACACCGCTCGCCTTAACCTTGCTCTCACGCTCCTGCCCCTCCTGTTTGGATTTTTCAGCGCTCGTCTTGCGGAGTCTTGCTGAGTCTGATTGCTGCCTTGTTCTGCTAGTGCCCTTTGAAGATACTGTTGCTGGAAGCGGCGCATTTGCAGAACCGGTGATAAAACCCACAAAAACGCGGCCTTCGTAGACCAAGAAGACTAGTCCTCCAATAACGAGGAATGACCAAATGACTGCAGATAGAAGCATTGATCTCAGGGCAGCGTCCTGTAGAGCTGCGAAAATGGGGTCAAAAATTGGATGAAGTATTGGCCCAAATATCTCGTCTAGTTGATCCCAAATTGACTGAAGCATCAAGATATCAGCTCCCAGTTCGACAATCTCTCCACCCTCTCATGTGGAGCAGTTCGTACACACCTATGCTTAGAGATTGTCATGAGCGGTTATTAACCTTGCAACTTGCCTAATGTGTACGTCAGAGTAAAGATTGATAAAACCAAAACAGGATGTTAGCGCGGAAACAGTGTGGCTTACGGAGATGTACATAGGAAATTCAAACAGTGCACCCACGGGTGGCGTGAGTAAGAACCATGCAGGCACAGTAGTTCAGAAGGAGATGATTGTCTGATTCAGTACGACGGTTCAATTTGGAGGCCTCCAAGCGAGGCAAGATCACTGATACTTCAGGCCACAGTAGGATGCTCACACAATGGCTGTATCTTCTGCGTGTCTTACAAACAGAAGACCTATCGCGTCAGAGGTGCTGAGGGAATTCTTTCTGACCTAAACAGACTGCCTGCTCGCTACAAGCAATCGGTTCGGAGAGTCTTTCTGGCCGATGGCAACGCTCTGGCTATGCCAACGACAGAGCTAGTCGAAACTCTTGATGTGTTGAAGGCTCATCTACCATCTCTAGAACGAGTCGGTGTCTACGGGTACGCCAAAGATGTTCGGTCAAAGAGCATAGCGGACTTGATATCGATCAGGAATGCGGGTCTGGGAATTGTGTATCTTGGTCTTGAAACCGGCGACGATGCATTGCTTCGATGGGCATGCAAAGGAATCGATTCCGAAGAAAACACCAAGGCATGTTTGAAGATTAAACACGCGGCCATCCCGCTCTCGCTAACAATAATTCTTGGACTAGGCGGGCTAGGGGGGTCTCTGAGTCATGCACAGAAGACAGCTAAGGTACTCAACGATATTGACCCGGATTATGTGGGCGCCTTGACATTGATGGCACCACCAGGTACTCGCATCTTTGAGATGGTTCAATCTGGCACGTTTGTGCCAATGAAACCCATGGACATACTGAAGGAGCTGCGGCTTCTCGTTGAGAACCTGAGCCTCAGTGACTGCGTTTTTCGAACAAACCACGCGTCAAACTATCTCGCACTCGGGGGACTGCTGCCTGACGACAAAGATAGGATTCTATCCACCATCGACCATGTGATAGCTTCTGATGATGAATCGAATCTACGCCCGTCTTATTCTAGAGGCCTCTGACGAAAGTGGCGGCCAGTGATTATTCTACTACAACTGAAGCTAGAATGACAAGTGCACGATGACTTCCACAGAACACGACTGCATGCCAAGAAGCAAGAAAGAAAACGCAGGAGAAAAAGGGAGGCACGGACTGCTTGACTCGCAGTCAATGCATCCTTTAGCAAAAAAGATAACACAGTCTTTTTCCTAGTCCCAAAGAATAGGATTTCGGAGAAAGACTGGTTCCTTTCAGTCGAATTGGACTATGTACTATGCTCCAGCCCAACCAAGGCCTTGCTGGTCGCCTAGGATCTTCAGTCGACTACTACTCGAGTCATCTCTAGAATGATTCGAGTTATTATGTCGTCCTCTCTTCCTTTCGTGTTCGTGTTTACTAGAGTGATTATGTCTGCCCACTAAATCACCTCCGGACGTGATACAAAAGCGATCAACGCCTTGCCAGTTACAGATGTCATTGAGGATGTAGTCCCTTCTGACACTGCGGAGGCAAACAGTCCACCTACACGTGCGGAGGAAATTGCTGAAAACAAACTACAGTCGCTCTCGGAGTCAAGTTCACTTTGACCGACTGCATTCATCCAGTTTAGTTCGGATTGAGTTAACGTTAGTTTCATGATAAGGCGAATCGCCTTGACATATTTCGCGTATCAAACCATAATAAATATTGACAATGGGCAGAGCGCCCTCTTCGTGACGTTTCATGGGCGAATGGACAAGCTGCCCTATATCTTTCGATGTGCATCAATTGATTATAGTGTTCATGATGTTCTTGATTATGCAATCTACAAGTTGCCGGACTATCACACAATGCGGCAGGTTGGTTAACTACTTAAGAGGCAAAGTGTTTCCAGAAATCAAGAATCAGCAAGATTGCCATTTGAATACAGGGTGTCATGAATTGACAGATAAAATCTATGTCATTAGCTGCGGACAAGACCTTGGAAGTCTTGGAATGGATAGGATGAGGACTTCAGTCGAAGGGCTAGAAGAAACTAGAGTTTCACTTGACTGGTCGAGAACAAGACTGGTACCAGTTGTCGCGTCAGAGAAGGTGGCGTATCAAGGTGGTGAGACAAAGATAGTGCCAATCAAGCCAATCAAGGTTCCAGGATACCACATGGTCTTTCAATCGTTTTATGGCTCTAATGGCATGGGGGATTTGGCATGTATCGGTTGCACTGAAATGAAGATGTACTCGGAGGAAAGGACTGCGAATATGTCGATGTTCAACTCTCGAATAAAAGCTTCTGTTCTTCCGGGTGACCTACTTGGCCAAGTCCTCATTGTTCCTGGGAAGAAAGCATAGAACCAGTCAATACGCAGAGGTGAGGTCAACAAATCCCTCATTACAGGGACATTACCTTATCGGATTTCTCCATGAGAAGGTCGACGACCGAAGGATAATCAACAAGGTCAACATCAACTGCTAAGCGACCAGAAATTCCTCGCTCATCTACATGGTGTTTGAGCGCATGAACTCTCAACCCAAGCTCCTTTAGCTCCTTGGATTCAGGACTTCCCTTATCTGCAAGATACACTCCGTCCTGGAGGAGTAGTATCTCAACCTCGATATTCTTGCTTCTCAGACCCGTGACGACCTCTTTGAAACTTGAGCAATCATTCGAGAGCAAAAGCAAGTACTTCATGTCTACTTCCTCCTCAGAACGTTATGATGACTTCATTCTCAATGAATGTCTTCGCAACACCTTCTTCATCAAGAACCTCGACTTCATCAAAGACTTCGCTTGCAGTGATGTCCCGTTCATCTAGCGATTTCTTGCTTGCATAGATATGTCCGTCAAAGCTCTCGAATGTCGACTTGAACATTCTAATGGGTTGAATATCCTGATCCTTCACGAGACCGTACACCCCATCTCCAATGAAGAGCATCTGAGACTGATGATCCATCCCGAACATGCCCACTGCTGCTCGCCAGCCTTCCGCCGCTATAATCTTTCCAAATGGCCTACTAGTGACGAGAACAAGCACTTTTCTTTCTACGAAATCCATGCTAATCACTCCTATAGCGAGAAGGTGATGAATCGATCGACTTGACCGACCTGTTCAGCAAACTCGGTTAGGCCGGTCACTTCCACGCCTGGCACAAAGTCGCTGCCTCTTTGACTAAACCCACGAGCCGAAGTGCAGAGGCCGCATGCTTGGAATTCTACTCCCGCGCTGGCTAGCTCCAAGAACTTATCACTCATTGCTCTGTCGGGGTCAGGCTCCTGATTCAGTTTTGCATTATTAACACCGTCCACGAAAAGGAAGACCTTTACACCATAGCCTTTCTCAAGCATCGCCTTGCACAGGTCGTAGAAGGTGTGACTATTTTGAAAGGTGTATGGTGATGTCATGAGCAAGATGCCAAGCGTCTTCTTAGGCAAGAGTCCAGTCTCCTGTGTACACTGCTGCTTCTCATCAGAAACCTGTTAAAAAGCATACTCGTCTGGCGAATGCACTTTCGATTTTGGACACCGTCATTGCAGACAATATGAGAAGCGAACAGCCTAACTTTGCAGGGGCTTACGAGGTTCTCTTCGTGCATAGCATCTCCACAAACCAGCGAATACATTCAACATAGGAACATCCTGTTGGTACCGAGAATACTCCTGTCCGAATTTGATTTCGTTGAATTCATCCTCTCGATGAATCTCTGTCAGGACCAATGGGAAGATGATCCCCGACAAGAAAGCGCTTAGCCAGTACTGGGATACTAACACTAGGGCAAGAGACATCATAATCCAGCCTAAGTAGAGAGGATGCCGTATGATCGCATAGGCGCCGCGATTCACAAGGGATATGGTATGGACCCAGGATTCCTCTTCGGGCGCATTTCCATATTTACGCAGAATATTCGCCGGGAGCGTAAGCAGAAGAAAACTGGGGATGAGAAGAATCCAACCTATTCCCAGTAGTATGACATTAAGCCCTGCATTGAAAAAGAAGAAGAGGAGCAGGAGTTGGAAGAGAAAGAGCAATCCCGCCACTGATGAGATAAGATAGTCACCCGCCTTCGTCTGTTCATGCAAGTCTGAACTCATCTCTTGTCGCTGTGCCTTCATTATCAGCATGGCCATTAAGCCTTTACCCAGCACTCAAAGGACCACGTAGCTATTTCAGCAACATTGAATACATGAATTGTTCGACCGTACTGCAAATCAAACTCCGATTTACGGAGAAGAGAATATGGAAGAGGTCATTGTTGAGTATGTAGATAAAGAGAACAAAGAGTGCAGATACGAGGTAGATGATGTAGCAATTACATCACTTGACCTCTCTCGTCGAGGTATTGCCACCATTCATCTCGAGTCTCTCAAAGGGCTAGATCATCTCCGCAATCTCCAGCTTGAGAACAATGCAATTTCTGACATAGACCTCAGTCCCCTTGCCAAATTGCCTAGTCTTATGACCTTGAGTCTCTTCAAGAACTCTCTCACTTCGATAGAACTGACACATCTTGCCAGTGTCGCAAATCTAAAGGAGCTCCATCTGGGTTCAAACAACCTTGAAGAGATTGACCTCAGACCGCTATCCAAATGCAAGAACCTCACAAGACTGCGTCTCTTAGGGAATCGACTTACGCACCTAGACGTCTCACCTTTGGTGTCATGCAAAACACTCGCGAGTCTTGAGATTGAGAACAATCAGTTCAGGGATCTTGATATCACCGGCTTGGCAGGGTGCATAGAATTGCAGCAGCTAAATCTGATGTATAACTCGCTATCGCGCGTGGATCTTAGTCCGCTGGCAAGCTGTACTAATATGAAATTCCTGTATCTGCACCATAACGAATTGGAATCGATTGATCTAAAACCTCTTGAGAATTGTCATGACCTCCGCATTCTTAGATTGGGCGGAAACAGGCTCAGAATCATTGACCTGAATCCACTCGCAGCCTGTACTCAGTTACGCCGTCTAGATCTCGCCATGAATAAGATCAACCAGCTGGACTTGTCACCACTTGCCAACGCTAAGAAGCTCACAGCGCTTGATATTGCAGGCAACCAGCTCAGCGCGATCGACCTCACATCATTGTCAAAATGCAAAGAGCTAGCTGAGCTTTATCTTCACAGTGACCATCCGCAAGAGAACAATTTCAAAGAGATCAACATTACTCCGCTTTTCAAATGTAAGCAACTCGAAGATGTCAGCATCGCCAAAGATACGGTGATTCATGCTAAGGCTAGTCTTGAAGATTCTGAGGATATACCTGCGGCGCTTGAAGAATTGGTTCATGATCGTAGGATCAAATGGATTTAGGACCTTCGTACCGGATGTAGTAAGAGAGCTCTGCAAGAATTCTATCATGCAAGACGATTGAGTCAACGAACATTCACGCTATGATTGGGTAGGCAAAGGGAATATATTAAAACCTACACGACTCCTAGCTAGGATGTGACTAACATGGTCGTTGAAATGGACGAAGCTACTCGAGAGCAAGTCAGAGAGATGTTCGAGAACCTCGTTAACAAAGTGACTATTCACTTGTTCACTGAAAGCGAGAAGTGCCTGTACTGCAATGATACTCGTGATTTGGTTCAGTTAGTCGCAGAATTATCAGACTTGATCAAGGTTGAGGAGCATCAGGGGTCGCTTGAGAGCAGTCTAGCCAAGAAACTAGGAGTCAAACGACATCCGGCCATAGTACTTCATGGGAAGGATGAGTACAAGGTCAAATTCTACGGAATTCCGGCAGGCCATGAATTCGGAGCGCTAATCGGAGGTATCTTGGATGTATCAAATGGAGCAGTCCCTCTCCCACCGGATATAATCGAGGATATTCGTGCGATAGACAAACCAATTCACATTCGCGTCTTCGTTACTCCTCAGTGCCCGTATTGTCCAGGCATGACCAGGCTTGCTCATCAGGCAGCCATACTTAATCCACTCATCGACTCTGAGATGTACGAGTCACTCGAAATGCAGGAAGATGCAGCCAAATTCGAGGTATTTGGAGTACCCAAAACAATCTTCAATGATACCGTGACTGTCGATGGGCTAACACCTCCGGAGATGTTCGTTGAGAAACTCTACGAAGCGATTGAGTAGCTCAATTGAAAGGATTTATTGATGAGAGGTGTGGCTCGCCGTATCATGGAAACTCAATCTTACGTTATTGTGCTTAGGCCTGCAGACAAGTATGGAAGTCCGGGAACTGATGAACGTGTCAATGAGCATTTTGAGTATCTAAAGGAACTGCTGAAGAAAGGAATTCTCACAATGGCCGGAAGATTGTCAGAAGTCCTGATTGGGCTCGTTATGATCGAAGTTGCTACGCGTGACAAAGCTCTCGATTTCATGAGAAATGATCCGGCAGTCAAATCGGGAGTATTTCATGCAGAGCTGTATCCCTGGAGGATTGCACTGAAAGCGACCTGAAAGAATGCTAGTGCGATTAGTATGAGTTTCTGTGTGCTACTTGCATGCTAAGATGAATTCATGCTCGTTCACATACTTGTAGGCTTGGTAAGCAGCATTCACGCCCTCAGCAACACCAGTGATTGCCTGCTTGAATTCGCTATCTACAACATCACCAGCGGCAAATATCCCTTCGACGTTAGTCCTGCTTGATCGGTCGATCATTATCTCCCCTTTCGCATTGAGCTTGACCCCCAACTTAGCCGCTAGGTTTGAGTATGGAATACCCCCGATAGCCACAAAGACGCCATCAAGATTCAGTGTGTTCGAACCGTTATGGGAATTGTCAAGTTTGACGCCCGTCACTTTGTTACTGCCCAGTATCTCGATGACGTTAGTCTTCGTGATGACCTCAATCTTGGGTTCTCTCATGGCCCGTGCACCATTGATGGGTTCAGGATGTATTTTTTCATTACGATAGATGATGTAGACCTTAGGACAGTACTTGGCAAGCAGAAGTGCCTCCTTGACTGCACTATCGCTGCCACCAACAACAGCGACAACCTTGTCCTTGTAAAGTGGTGCATCACATAGAGCACAATAACTCACACCCTTGTTCTTCAGCTCATTGTGCCCGGGTACCTTCAACTCTCGATCCTTCATTCCTGTGGCAAAGAGGAGAGATTTCGCCAGAAACGATTTGTTCTCCGTGACAACATAGAATATCTTCTCTTTGCTTCTGAAGACGTCCGTCACAGTTCCTGCTTCCATGAAGACAGGGTAGTCAAGTGCATGGGCCTTAACCTTCTCAGCGAGTTCTTTTCCAGTGAGCTGAATAAAGCCCGGGAAGTTCGCCACATCGTCAGTAAGAGTTATCGTGCCGCCATCGACATTACCAATGACTGCCACGCTCAGATCAAGCCTAGCTGCATACATTGCTGCGCTGTATCCAGTCACACCAGAACCAATGATTGCTAGGTCGTACATTGTATCACACTCCTACCTGTCGCTTAATTCTTCTCTCGACACGGCTGTCGAAACCTAGAAAGATGCTGTCCCCGATTACTGTGACAGGTACAGCAAGTTGACCACTGACTCTCTTTAGTTCCTCTAGGGCTTCAGGTGATGCAAGAATGCACTTCTCCTCAAAATCGATTCTGTTTTGTTTGAGGAAAGCCATGAGTTTTCGCGAATGAGGACACTCTGGTGCTGTGTAGACTATTGCCTTGGGCATATGTGACGTCTCCTGAATATGCCAAATGAGGTGTAAAACCAGTTACGGTTATCGTTGATATATATTGTGAAGAAGCAATTCGGGAATTCCTCAGGATGCCCATTAGTGAATAGTCTTAAGTAACAGAGAGCTCTATTGCCTATCATATACGGGAGTGTACTAGATTGAACAAAGAAGAAACTCTGAAGTTCATCGACAAACAGATTGTTCTAGAACACAAGATCATTGAGATTGTGAAAGAGAATGTGGAGAAACTTGGTAACGTTTTTGTCAAGGATTTGCTCCTAGCCATCTCAACAGACTCGCAAAAGCACGCAGCGCTCCTGAAGTCTCTAAGAAAAACAGTAGAGGGCCCAACACCCTTCATCAGTGAGACCGAGCGCAACAAGATTGCTAAGGGCATAGAGGCACACATCAAGATGGAGGAGCAGGCCGTGCAGACATATGCTGAGTTGATTGCGAAAAGTAAGAGTGAACAGGTTAGGACCATTGCTAGCATGATTCGAGAAGATGAGTTGCGGCATCATGCTCTTTTGAAGGAGCTTCACAAAGCGGTCATAGAACCGGAAACGCTCACTGAAGATATGATTTGGGACACTATTTGGAAAGACACTCCATGGCATGGCACTCCGGGCGGATAGTCGCTCCAAGATCTACCATGTTGCGTAGGGTGAGTTGAGAACACCATCAGCCTTCTCATTGTATGACAATCACTCATTCATGGAGCCACCTGAGTTCGTGTCGAAGCAGCTCAATACTTCCACATGTCGTGAAAGAGAAGCCTACAATCGAATTTGAAAGGATGCAAGAAAGGCCAATTGCTAACGCTTATGTTGGTGCTTGCATTCCTATAAACGGCTTTGAGTTAAGAGATACTGAGGTCTAGAGATGACAATTGAAGATGTAAAGCGGACCGATACAGGAATCGCTCTCCTACTTGCTAACGAGGCCGTGGTACGCGGAGCTTTAGAGGCAAATGTGAAGGTAGTGGCATTCTACCCCGGTTCACCCACATCAGAGATCTTGGATACGTTCAGCGAAGTCATTGATCATTTTGGTGACTACAAGATGCATATCTCGTCGAACGAGAAAGTTGCGCTTGAGACCGTTGCCGGAGCCTCGATGGCTGGAATGAGGTCATTCACATCTATGAAGAGCGTCGGAATGAATGTCGCAAGCGACTCAATGTTCAGCATAGCGTATACCGGACTCAATGCGGGTTGTGTGTGTCTCATTGCAGATGACCCACATGCACACTCCTCTCAATCTGAGCAGGATGGACGATACTTTGGAGAGGCTGCCTACATACCTATGCTTGAACCATCAACCGCTCAGGAGGCGCTTGATATGACGAAATGGGCTTTCGAGGTCTCGGAGAAGCACAAGACTCTGGTCATCCTCAGAACTACGACGCGTGTCAATCATCAGCGTGGGATGGTGAAGCTCGGCAAGCTTGAGAGGACTCCATTCAAGAAGAACAAATGGCAAGACATCAAAGGACCTTACTACACCGTCGGAGCTGTAGCTAGAGCGCTAAAGGCGAAGCTTCTGCAGAAGACTGACGCGATTAAAGCGGATTTCGAGGAATCTGATTTCAACTTCGTTGTACCAGGTAGCGGCGCTGTGGGGATACTGAATGCAGGCGTTTCTTATGCTCATACGAGAGAAGCAATGCGGAATCTTAGAGTGAAGCTGCCGATATTCAAGCTTGGCACTCTCTTCCCGCTTCCTGAGAAGAAACTTGGAGAATTCCTGAAGACTATATCTACTCTCATAGTCGTGGAGGAACTGACACCCTATCTTGAAACACGAGTAATGGCACTAGCACATAGATACAATCCGAGTCTCAATATCGTGGGCAAAAGAAGTGGACACTTCAGTGAGATGCTTGAGTATAACGTGCCAATTGTCGAAACCGTGTTGGCTGATGTCCTCGGAAAGAAAGCAAGTATGGACTATGATGCAATCCTGAAGAAAGCTGAAAAGCTCAAAGACATCCTTCCAGAGAGACCTCCAATCTTCTGTCCTGGCTGTCCACACAGGGGCACGCTATGGGCCTTCCGACAAGCCCTACAGCAATTACGGATTCAAAGCAAAATTGTGTTCAACAACGATATTGGCTGCTACTCCATGGCTTTCCTTCCACCGAATGAGTTCAGTGATTCAATGCTAGCGATGGGATCTTCGTTGGGAGTTTCTGCTGGTATGGAGATGGCACTAGAAGACAAAGTGATTGCCATGGTGGGAGATAGCACTCTGTACCATGCAGCTCTTCCTGGCGTTGTCAACCTCATCCATCACAATGCGAACGTGACACTCTTTGTCCTTGACAACGCAGTCACTGCAATGACAGGACAGCAATATAATCCAAACTCGCCCTATAATGCAGGCGGACATGAAGCACGTAAGATCAACATGGAAAAGATGTTCGAGGCGCTCGGGGCAGACTCTGTCACCATAATCGATCCCTACGAAACACGTGATTGTGTCGCTCCTATCAAGAAGGCAATCGAGAGCGATGGTTTCAATGTCATAATCTCCCGACGTGACTGTGCACTCTACGGCGACCGTCTCAAGAGAAACGCTGGCGAGATGATCATTCCCAGTGAGAATGTCAAGGACACTTGTCGTAATATCTATGCTTGCATAAGGGAATTCTACTGCCCAGCCATCGCTATTGATGAACGGGACGGCAAGATGATTATCCAACAGGATCTGTGCGACGGATGTCTTGAATGCGGGCAGACATGTCCCGTGAAGGCGCCCAAGCATGTGGAGGTGGAAGGCCGATGAAGAAAGGAGAAACCTACAACATCCTATTCTGCGGAGTAGGAGGTCAAGGTCTGATGCTCTTATCAGCTATTCTTGGTAAAGCAGGACTTGACTCCGGGTTCAATATCATGACAGGGGAGCAACACGGCCTCTCGCAGAGACATGGTTCGATTTATGTTCACTTTCGAATTGGAGACCCACTCTCGCCGCTTATTCCATATGGCAAAGCAGACATGATGATATCCATGGAGGCGACCGAGGCGCTTCGGTACATCGAGTACCTGAAGAAGGACGGGGTCATTATTACGAGCAACCGGATAATGCCAACTGTCACGGAAACCAAGAAGGTCGCATTGGATAAGGAGAAGAAGACTAAGTACCTGACAGTTGAACGAATCGTAGAAAGGATGAAGCAAGTCACAAGTAAGGTGGTCGTGCTTGATTCTCTCAATCTAGCATTGCAGGCAGGGAATCCAAGAACTGAGAACTCAGTTCTGGTCGGCGCGACAGTTGCATGCGCGGATTTCCCAATTCCGAAGGAGGAAGTGAAAAAGGCAGTTCTTGCCCTTGTTCCTCCGAAGACCATCGAAGCCAACTCAAGGGCTTTTGACCTTGGCTGTAGTATCTGCGCGGATTGTCTCGGTGGATAAGAATGATAAATTGCCTCACACCACATGCTTATAATGCCATAATCACGACTTCTAGGATGAGTGAAATGCACTATGGTTAAGATTTATGACGCAATCATTGTTGGCGGTGGTCCTGCCGGATGCTCAGCGGCACTTCATCTTTCTTTCCATGAACGTTCTGTGCTGGTTCTGGATCGAGGAACCAGCCCCATGGCATTTCATACTAACTCCATCTTGAACTTCATTGGCTCGGTCTACCATGAAGGTCGAAGCCTCTTGCGCAGCATGCAGGGAGAGACCCGAGCTGCTGGAGCTGAGTTCATTGCCGCAGACGTCGTGGAGATATCAGGTCGATATCCCGACTTCAAGATTAGAACATCACCGAGCTACCGGACAAAGGATGAGAATGAGTATCATGCGAAGTTGCTTCTCATATCTACTGGAACAGCCAGAAAGCATCCAAAGGTAAATGGGCAATGGCGAGGATGGCTACCAGTTGCTAATGTCGGAAACGGAGCATTCTATTGCCCCGACTGCGAGGCGCCATTGTGCAAAGGAAAGGAGGTTCTGATCGTGAATGTGGGCACCGTAGGAAGCGCTCTCCATGTAGCCAACTCACTCACGCGCTTTACAGATAAGATTCAGATTCTAATGACTGAAGATGCCTATATTCCAATTGAGGGTCAAGATCTCTCCAAGTTGGATAGTTCGCGATTTCCTTGGACTAGAGGAATCATCAAGTCGATTAGTTTTCCGAGGCCTGGAGTGATGCAGTCAGTGACTCTTGCAGACGATCGGAAACTGAAGGCCAATGTGTTCTTTGTTGCCCATGTCGGAGTCGCGAGGTCAGAACTCGCACGACAAATAGGGATAGACGTCGATGAAAAAGGAAACATACTCACTGACCATCGAGGGAAAACCAACGTTGAAGGCATTTGGGCAGCAGGCGATGTTAGACCCATAACGCAGCAGATAGCTATGGCAGTAGGTACAGGGAATTATGCGGCATTGATGATGAATCAGTTTCTAGGCAACAAGCATGAGCAGGAACAGGCGTTTGACCATCCTGATTATCGCAGAGCATTACATATGGGGTAGTGAGCAGAATGTCTCAAACCGCAATATTGAATAAACAGGCTAGAGTAATCTTAGCCATGAAGAACCGGTGGATTCAATAACAATAGTTAATATAGAAGGCGACAAACAAGTGAGCAGCACTGAGGTAATTAATATATTCAAACAACAGATAGATGTTGAAAAAAAGACACTTGAGAAACTTGTCAAGCTAGAGGAATCAGCGAACGAGGCGACAGTAAGACTAGCATTCATGGACCTTCGCTTGGACACATGGAAACACATCAAGTTCCTTGAAGGAATGATAGAAGTGATTACTACAACTCCCTGTGATGAGTGGTCCGCCAAAGTGGGGCGTTATGCTGGCAGAGTGAAGCTTGAACGAGAGCTCAAAACACTCGTCGACGATGAAAACCAGATGGTCTTGCTTCTTGGAAAAGTTCTCAAGAAGATTGATGATCCCATTGCACAGCTCTTAATTGAACATATGCGAGATGAAGAGGAAACCCATCACTCGGGTCTCACGAAACTTATCCGACTGATCAAGCAATCCCCTCTGCAATCAAAGAAAGGGGAGAAGGGTACAGACATCGTCTGCGACCCCGATTAGACTATCGATTTCTTACTGAGGTTACAAATATTGCCGACTCTAAAAGATGTTCAGAAGGATGCAAAAGGAGCATCGGAGTGCATCGAGACAATACCCCAGATGTATCGTGGAGGTTTTCTTAGACAGAAAGAGGAGTACTCACTTAACGCAAAGGCATTAGAGCGACTCAAAACACTATGTAAGGAGTACACCTGTGTTATGCTCTATGCTGACTGGTGTGGAGATTCCAGAAAAGCACTACCAGTACTTGCACTCATAGAGGAGCAGACAGGAAAGAAAATGCCTGCGCTGGGCGGGATGACAAAACCACCCTATGGTTCAAACAGATTGTGGGCAGTGCCTCCATCTCCACCCGAAGTGGAGACTTTCAAAATAACCAGCAGTCCTACGATTCTCATCTTTAACAAGGCAGGAGAGGAGATAGGTCGTATTAAGACACGTCAGAGAATGACTCCGACAATTGAGGAAGAGATCGTCAAGATTATAGAAGATAGCGAAAAGAGAAAGTGACTTAGTAGCGAATCGTTGACCTCTGTAATGATTCTTGACCTCAATCTTGCTCCAGGAAACTACATTTGGGTGCACTACTTCACAACAGACTCAGAGGGCATAGCCACGCCGCTGTTGGTGACTGTTTCCGTTCTCTATAAGTGATGGTCCTTGCCTAGGAATCAAGGCCAATTGGGAGTCATTGATGTATAGGGTGCATCTGAATCTGAGTATAGTATTGCAGTGGGCATATGTGGAGTATCAAATCGTACAGTCGTATTCCCCTTACAGTCGGCAAGAATAATGCCTGCTTCTCCACTTGTCTTCTGACGCAACTCACCCATAATCCTCTCGGCAGCCTCTTCGACAGTCAAGCCCTTCTCAACGTGATACACCGCCATTCTTGCCATTGTAATTCTCAAAATCTGTTCGCCTTTTCCCGTGCAGCAAGCTGCAGCAACATCATTGGCATAGACTCCTGCTCCGATGATTGGAGAGTCTCCAATTCTTCCCACGAGCTTGCCCGGCCAGCCACTCGTAGAAGCTGCAGCAGCCATTCGCCCCTCTGCATCAACAGCGACTGCTCCAACTGTGTCACATCCTTCTGCGATAAAAGGCACGGCAGTTCTTTTAGCTCCGACCTCCTTGCGATATCCCTCATCTATCATCTTTTGATAGAGCTTGTTTGCTCCTCTTCCTGCAATCTGATAGTTCGAGGTCCTCTCCAACACATAACGGGCAAGAGAGATGGGATGGATTATGTCTTGAACGGCCATGACTGCGCCACTCTCAAGACGATTGCCATCCATGATCATTGCGTCTAGCTCAATCTCTCCGTCTTGGTTCTTACTTGCACCCCGACCTGCAGTGAAGATACTCGTTTCCTCAAGAACATATACGGCGGCCTCTGCAGCGTCCAGTGATGATCCTCCTCTATTGAAGACACACATGCCCGTACGTGCGGCTTTCTCAACAGCGTTCAAGATATCCCCATGGAACTTGGTCTGGAATCTCGTTGCACCGCCATGTACTATAATTATGGGTAGTGTCATCTGCATCACTTGAATCCAGGAAGAGTAGGTACATCAAAAATGTATCGCACTAGAGACCCAGTCGATGGAGCTCCTCTTCGAATATCCTCTGTCTATCGACTAGTCTCATTCTTTGTCCTGCAAACGCGCCAAGGTCGATAGTACCTTTTCTTGCGGCTTCGTCAAGTCTGCCAATCTCATCTTTGATTTCCTTGAGGCGTTCCCTGACAACATCGACTCTGGATGCTGCGCCCATCTCTTGGTCCGCGGTAGGAGACTGGACCGAGATTATTTGGCCATCACGAATCCTATAGATTCTGTCGCACTGTCTTGCAATCGAGGGGTCATGTGTCACCATGATAATCGTCTTGCCGTATTCCTTGTTCACCTTGTGCAAGTACTGGATAATAACGCCACCAGTTTCCGTGTCGAGATCCCCGGTAGGCTCATCGCAAAGCAAGACCATTGGATCATTCGCAATTGCAGCGGCGATGGCGACTCGTTGACGTTCGCCCCCGGAGAGCTCATCGGGTTTGTGATCCTTTCTATCCTCGAGACCAACAACCGAGAGCAGTTCCTCAACCCGCCTCTTTCTGGTGCTTCCGTCCTTTCTAGCGGCAAGCATCGGGAGCTCGATATTCTCATAGGCAGTGAGAGTACTAAGAAGGTTCAGTTCTTGGAAGATATGGCCAACGATTTCCCGGCGAAGGGCAACTAGCTGCGTAGGATTGGCATTCGTGACATCATACCCCGCCACGACAGTCCTTCCGGCAGTGGCTCTCGTTATGCCGCCTAGAATATTGAGCAAGGTAGTCTTTCCAGAGCCTGAGGCACCAACAATGGCCACCATCTCACCTTTATTGACCTGCATCGATAGGCCACGCAGTGCCTGCACCTCAACGTTTCCGAGGCGAAACACTTTCACCAAGTCATCAGTCTGTATGTATGCTGTATTATTCATCATCTTCTCCACCTAAACCCTTAGTAGATCAATCTTCGATTCCGGTCTCCTTGAGGACCACCAGACAGGAATAATAGCGGCAAGGAGCACCACAGAGAGAAGTAGGAGAATCGTATAGCCTGCTGCCCCTCCTAGTGCCATTCTGTACCGGATTAGACCTGTTGCACTCTCATTCAGCGAGGCGATTTGCCCAAGGTTCTCGATATATCCCACTGCTATGCCAAGCAGAAGTGCAAAGAAGACAGTCACCATAACCTCAGCTAGGAGCGTCTTGAACAATTGCCATTTGCTGAAGCCGCGCACTGAGAGAAGAGCTATCTCAGCATCTTTCTCCTGTAGAGTGAGAATCACAACCAATGCAGTACCAACCATTGCGAGAATGACAGCAAATGAAATCGCCAGCCACTGTATCTTCGTTGTACCGCTTCTGATGACGCTAGTTTGATAGTCTGTTAGCTCAGTCGTGACCGAGTAACTAGCATAGACCCCGCTGAGCTCATCAGCCAGCTGTTCCTGCAGTTGGGTACCGTTCGTGTTGTCCACAGTATCGATGAGCACATTGGCAGTGGATGTATAGATCAGCAGACTGGAGTTGAGAAAGCCCTCTGACACAAAGGATGTGTAGTCACCACCAATGGAGAACTGAAACCCTCCCGCAATTTGCTCAATTGGTGAGAGATAGCCAACAAGCCCCGCAATTGTGAGCGCATGTGTTCCAGAGGAAAATGGGGCTGCAACATTGAGTATGTCACCAACTGAGAGATCAAGTCGCTGCGCTACATCCAGCGAGAGGATAATACTGTCGTCTGTAAGGTCGTCGAACATCTGTTCGACGTCGCCAATGAACCACCCTGGTTCCCAAAATGCAATATCTCTCCATTCATCCGGTCGAATTCCTCGTGCATCTATTGTATTCGTTCCAGCTCTGAGGCTCAGTGTGTATTCTGGAGTCACATTCTGAACTGGTTCGTACTCCAAAACAGCTCCGAGCATCTCAGTCATATTCGTACCGGCATTGAGCTCGAGCCTCACATCTGCACCGACATCGTATCTAGCGGTTCTCTCAGTATAATCGTATTGTGAGTACAGACTACCTGTAGCAAAGATGCCATACGAAACAATCAGAGCAGCTATGAAGACAAGTGTTGCATTACGAGCAGGGTGGCGTTTGATATTGCTTGTAGCTAGCTTCCCGAAGGCACCAAAGAACCTACGACCTGCAGTCATGACTGCCTCCTGGAACCTCTGCGAGCCTCGAATGAATACCTTTGTTGCGCCGTAGAGAAACAGGAGCGGACCTATACTATTCAGCACACTATCAACCGCAAGCCAAGCAAGGATGGCAATTGAAACGAAAAGATTCCCGAAGCTTATACTGCCAAGTAGTCCATTCATGTCAATCCCTAGAGTCCAGACAAGTAGCTTGTAGGTTCCCAAGATCAAGCAGATGGTAGGCAGCAGTTTCTTGTACTCTGAGGTTTCTTCAACAAAGATGTACTGCTTGAGAGCGTCCAGAACTTCGAGTTTGGAAGCCCGCCCAGAAGGACGCCACACTGAGAGGAGACCAAGAAACATACCTAAAATGACAGAGAGGACTACTGACACTAGATTGTCAAGAATCGCTTGGAACATGTTCAGATTCTCGACACCTAGGATGATGTAAGCAGACGCAGTGCCAAGAAAGATGGAGAATGCTCCTGCAATCGCTCCAATGAGAGCTCCTTCCACCAAGAACATCCGTCTAATAGTCCCTCTTTCGTAGCCCTTCGTGAGTAGGAGGCCTATCTCGCGTCTTCTGAAGTTATATCCCACATCGCTGACCATTGTACCTGTGAAGTAAGCCAGAAGAAAGATGGGTAGAGACAATGCAAGAAACTGTGCGCTCATTATGAGCTGTGTGATCTGATAGACGAGAAGACGACCCTGAAGATTCGAGGATACCTTTGCACCAAAGGGATCAGAGAGCTCGCTGATCACATCGGCTCGTCCCCTGATTCTCTCGAGCGAATTTGTAATATCATAGGGATTGAGGTACCTTGCTCTATCCATCTGGAGATGAACTGAGGTAGTAATTCCAAGGTGAGTGTGACCACTAATAAACTCAGCCTCTCGCAAGATAGAGTCCATGACCAGGTCCCAATCAGCGAGAAGAAGATTGTAGGAAGTATCGAAGGTGAAGGCGCGCGCACCACCGCCCAGACCTTCGAGTATCGCCATGATTCCAGCACCAAATGACGGGATTATTGCCTCTCTGTTTCTCTCAGGCAAGTCAATGTATCCGACGACCGTGAGGTTTCTGGCTATTGTCAGTGGAGGCATGAACAATCTGGAAACACGAATCTGAACCTCCAGTACTTGCCCCAGAGAAAAAAGTGATTCATTCCTCGAGCCCCGTACAACATAAGTTTCGTTCGCACCCAGTGATGAACTTCCTTGAAGTACCTGTATACCTGAAGCAATGTCTGAAGACATCTCTATGGCTGCGACTGTCATATTCGTGCCAGTACTATCGTAATCAAAGTAGAACTTGGATGAACGGGTGCTGTTTACAATACCGTCCACGGCATCCAGCTCGTTCTCTAGTTCATTCAGGTCGGCAATCGTCCAATTGGAGTTTACTGAATCCACGTCAAAGTCATACAGGATGCTCTCGATGGTTGCATTGAGGGCATCCCTCGATATGATATCAGCCGCAACATTGGTGGACGCAAAGAAAGTCGTAGCTAACAGAACGCCAATGGTGAGGGCAACAAAGAGGCGATAGCTGCGAACCACTCGCTTGAAGGCGTACTTGAACATGACAACTGCGACCTCCTGTGTCCCAACTGATGAAGTCTTATAAACCGGATGGATATATCATTGATGATATTTCTTCGCTTCTTGTTATAATTCCGATTGTTTCATTCAGAACCGGCTGACTGGCGTTGTCGATACAGGTATGCGCCGATACAAGCAATCAGACCAATACAAAGACTTGATGCGACGACATATGGCATTGTGATATTAGGGTCAACCACGGTCGTCGTTTCCGTTTGTAGTTCGACGTATTCATGGCGACTCACGCGAGTATTGTTCGCGAGATCTGTGGCAGTAATGTAGATATCATATGTACCAGCTTCCAGCAAAGCATCGAGGTTCTCAACGTAGAGAGACCCGTTGTACGTCATTAGCTCTCGGATGGTTGTATTCGGCCCATTGACATAGACACTCACATTAGCTAGGTCGAGATCATCATCAGTGACATTCGCCCATACTGTGAATGGCTCACTCATGTTTGGTCTTCCCGCAATGCCCCAGTCGTAGATTGAAGGACTCACATCTGCCACATGAGTAGCGTGTTGGTCTTGTGTCTGAGAAACAGTCAGTATTCCCTTTGTGCCAACGGAAAGGATGAGACTCGAGAATAGAACAGCCAGCACAAGAAATGTGAGGACATGGGAGGTTCTTCTGTATTGAGCCATCATAATCCTGCTCATCTTCAATACTCTCTTAATTAGCTCGCTTGTTGACGCATTCTGCGAGGGTCTGGTTGTTCCGATGGGTCTATGCTGGAAGACCAAAAGAACACCGCAGGAATAGTCCCTGATCTAGGGCGCTGTTGTACTAACAAGATAAAACGATAGAACAAGAAGGTGGGCATAGCGTCGTGCGAGCAACGCGTCGTATTGCCGCGCCACCACCTAATGATTTTGTACGCCGCATTCCAACGAGCCTATTTTGAGGTCGCTGCAAGTCGTCACCGCACGCCTTAGTGATGACGGCTCGCACCGAATTTGCTATGCCCTTGGTTCAGGAGTGATTTGGGAGCAATTGCAGTTAACCCTTACGGTTTGCGTTGGCTCGGCAGCATGGGTGGAGCAGCCACCTGGTCGACGACTGACGCAATCCTTTGACAGGGATATGATATCATATGATGTGATATTACTTAAAAGGAATGTTGAGATGAACATAAGGATTGGAGATGCATCGTCTGAAGCGTATCTAGGCAGAGTAGTCAGCACAGACAAGATGACTTGCACTAAGAATGAACCAACGTGGTTCACGCTAACATCAATGCGAATGGTGCAAATCGGAACCTTTTTCCATTAGCTAATATCAGTCGTCTTGCCCAAGAGCTTAACATAAGACCTTTATGAGAACCTGTTCTGTGAAACAGAAGCTTGAGCAACGGGACTGTAGTTCCAAGACCTTGGTCATGCAGTACTAGTAGATGGAGACATGAATGAATGCGAGTGTACCTTGATGCGAACTTCTTTATCAGTGGCTTTTCGGACCGACCAAAAGATGTAGCAATAATCAAGAAAGCGGCAGACAAAGTCGGTATCGAATTATGGATTACAAGACAGGTATTCCAGGAACTGCGTTGGTACTTGCGACGAGAGGTCGAAACGATGATCCAAATCGATGAGACACTATCCAAAGACATCAAGGCTTTGACGGAGAGCATAAAGCGCCCCGAAAGCTCGCTTCCTCAACCTAATGACATGTCCCTAATTCTTGCAGCAATGCGCTCTAAGAGATCCAGGATTGTAACAAGCGATATGAAGCTGCTCAATACTATTCAAGATCTCAAGGTAGAAGTAGAGGGGATTGTTGGCTCTGCATTTGTCCTCGAGCTGATGGAGCTTGCAGATAACGAGGAAATGAAGAAAGCGCTCTCGCCAATTCGAGACAGAATCTATTCTGAGGAAGTCAGGTATAGTATTTCAAGGCAGGAGTCTTATGATCCTGTGACTAGAATTCGGGTCATTGAGGATCATGCGCTTCGTGTGCTCAGGGCCGTAAAGAGACCCGCAGAGGGGCTAGACAAACAATTGGCGAAGGGGCAGCCATTGTTCGTCCTAGACTTCCTTGAAGATATCAAAGCAGGCATTCCGAACATGTTTGATGATTTCCGTGAGGGAAGGTATGATCCTCTAGCGCTTGAGATAGACGCAGTTCAAAATGAAATTGAGCGTTTGCTAATTGTCTCGACACTGACTGAGGAATCAGAAACTCATGGTAAGCTTGTTCGTCATGCAGCCGACCTCACGCTCTTTCTGTATTATCTCGAGATGATTTGCCACATGTACAGAGGTACACGCGAAGGAATAGAGGACGCACTAGCTGTCAGCGAGGAAGCCTTTCGTTTACTCATGTTTGCAGAAGTACAGAACGACGAACTCAAGGCATCAGTTTTCTTCGTGAGAATACTTCTGTCCCTCATTCGAGAGGACTATGATGAGATTGACTATTTCTATAGCCTCTATGATTCGATGATTGGTAGATTGTCTCTTGACAGTATGATGGAGACCACCGAGGGTTTCTACATAACAATGCAGGTGCTACGGTCAGAGGTCATGGGCGGTTTCAGTCTCACAAAGACAAAGCTACAATTCCCTGACGTGACAATGGCAATGCTCAACGACATAGCGAAATACAGTCTTCTCTTTGAAGACCATGATAATGCATGGCAGCTAGCGGTTGCAGCCTACAAGATTGGTGTGGCATACAACAGAGAAGAGGGTGCAGTCAATTCATTCCGAATGCTCTACAAGGTATCATCTTCATCTCACGACCGATTCAAGCCCGCACTAGAGAAAATATCGGAACACGCGCTGAAGGCCTTTGTAAAGAAGGGATGGAATACAAATATGGTCACTCCAATTCTGAACGAAGTTCAAGGCGAGTTTCCGCCTATCGATAATTTGGCAACAGGAGGGCCAGTGGCGTTCAAGTCGATTCGCGATGAACTCAAGGGCTGGATGGACGTCCTAACTCTGGAAACAATTGATGGAGAAGAGGTCCTGATGGTGCGAAACGAGAGGTTGCAGGCCAGAGTGGCCATTATGACCAAACACCATCCTGAGCTCAGGTCTTTGAAGACGGGACATAAGGTCGCCCTTACAAAGGGCAAATTCGATGTCTCGAATGCAAAAGCTGATGTGGTCAAGAGGTACTCTATAGTATTGATGATTGAACCAAGTGAACAAGCAGAGATATCATATGAAGGAGAGTATGGATTCTCCTGCCTCAAGGTGGCAGTCCCCGAGACTGAAGCATGAATAAAAGAAGGAAAAAGATTGGAACTACTGGCACTGGCCTTGATTGTGGTTGCAGTATCGTTCTTGGCTGTGTTCAATTATTATCTGAACCTTGCGCCAGGAGCAGATCCAGAAGATTTCAGGATTGGCCCTCAACAACTCAATTTGACCTGTGACTGTTATCTGAACCCCCTAATTGTTGGCGGAATCTTGGTCATTGCTTTTAGCGCAGGTTCGGGAATGTTCGAGTCTCGTCCAGAGCTCTTTCTGACTGGTATCATCTCTTTTTCTGTTGTTACAGCCGCAGGCGTCATAGGCAGACGAAAACGGTACAATGAATGGAAGGAGTTTGACAAGGTCATTAGAAGGGCTATACCAAAGGCAAACCTAGCGACGCCATATAGAAGCCCTGTCGACATACTCTTCGATGATGAGGAAGAGGATGAAGATGAGGATGATTACGACTTTGAGGACTACTGATTTGTCTTCGATGAATGAGACTCTATCTTATCGTTCTTCAGGTTTGGAAACTTGATTGCTAGAACGCTGCTCTCAGAATTCTTCGAGGCAGAGAAGGAGTGTTTCTCTCCTGGATCAACGAGGACTATATCGCCTAGCTCAAGGTGCAGCTTTCTATCATCTACATGCATACTTAAGGCAGTCAATGCCACAAAGGCCTCCTGCAGCTCTGCATGGGCGTGAGGCGCAGTGACTGTGCCTGCAGGTATCGTCACCCAGATGAATCCACTATCTGGTATGCTCTTCCGAAATTTGATGTCAGCGATATACTTCGCACTATATCCCGTCCTAGCCATCTCTTCAGCATCTGCGGCTCTGAATAGTTTCACCATTTCAACCAGTGATGACGTTAGGATGCAGAAGATGAATCTTGTTCTGTGACCAATAGTTATCAGTTTATTATTACATTGATTCGACATCCAATGGTGAGCCGGTTGAAATCTTCATGCTCATAACAAGGGCATCATCAGGAAAGTCACTACTTGAGGCAGCAGGGGGTCGAATAAAGCATGGAAAACTGCCGAGCTGGATTTACGAAATGCTGAAAAGAAGGCTGTTTTCAGTAGAGGACTCAAAGAAGAACTGACAGGAGAATCGTAATGCACTTCAGGACTATCTCAGTTATTGGTGGCTCTGACTCTGACCAGAAGGTGCTGATACTGGCGGAGCAAGTCGGCGAGGAAATTGCGAAGCGAAATGTCGCTTTAGTTTGCGGAGGCCTCGGAGGAGTCATGGAAGCTGCTTGCAGAGGTGCCAAGAGGAACAATGGTCTAACAATTGGCATCCTTCCCACTGACACTAAGGAACATGCTAACGAGTTCGTCGATATTGTAATCCCTACAGGTATTGGTTACGCCAGGAATTTCCTTGTGGCAAAAGCAGGAGATGCAGTCATTGCGATGGATGGCTCAGCTGGAACCCTAAGTGAAATCGCTATCGCTTGGTTCTCAGACCGGCCGATTGTTTCAGTGACTAGCTCCGGAGGATGGGCTGCGAAACTTGCTGGGACACAAATAGACGGCCGGAGAACAGATAAGGTGTACTCAGCCAAGACACCCAAAGAGGCAGTTCAGCTGGTCTTCGACGCTCTCGATTGGCAATAGGTGTGTATGCAATGGACAGGCTTGTTCAGTCTATTCTTGGCGGCAAGACAAATTTCGAAGCAGATGAGATATGGCATCTCACAGGATTGACTCAGGATCTTCTTAGAGAGAAGCCAAACGTTGTAGATATTCCCTCTCAGAACCTGATATTCATCGGAGACCTCCACGGGGAACTCGCAAGTGCATTATCCGTACAACGTTACATTGCAAAATATGATGATCATCATTTCATCTTTCTAGGTGACTACGTGGATCGTGGACCGGCACAAATAGAGACCTTCAATCTGGTTATGGCATTGGCACTTGCTCATCCAGAAAGAGTCACTATGCTCAGGGGAAACCATGAGTCCGAAGAAATAGTATCTCACTATGGGTTTTACGACGCTGTGACAGGCTCGTATTCGCTTGATGTGTTCAAATCCTACACAAGAGTCTTTGAAGTCCTCCCTATTGCCGCCTATCAGAATAACGCCGTATTTGCTTGTCATGGTGGCGTGGCCGAAGGAGTGACGTCGGTCGAGGATATTCAGGCATGCAACAGAAGAGACCCCAATTTCCCCGATGATGTTGTATTTCAGATGGTGTGGAATGATCCACAGGAGGGCGACTTCAGATTCAGGCCCAACATCAGAGGTGCCCGTGCAAGATACTACGGACGGAAAGCCTTTGATGTTTTCATGACGGACATCAATGCACATCTCATGTTTCGTGCCCATGAGGTCATATCAGACGGATATGTCACGTTCTTCCAGGGCAGACTTGTTAGCATCTTCAGTGCATCATACGGCGGACAAGTACAGCCAAAGATTGTGCGACTCGGTTATAGTTGTAGAATAGAAACGCTGGCTGTCTGATAACGATGACCAAAGTGCATATTAGACTAGAAGGCGATACTTCAGATGAGGGATTGATCTTGGCAGATTCACAGGATTCCTTTGATAATCTCGATGCATATTCCGAGGCCGCAAATGAAACGGAGACCAAGATAATTGTCATTTTTGTTCTCGAAATCATGTCAGGGGTATTTGGAATCATACTGACAGCCATGCATTTTTCGATGGGCTTCTCTGAGGGACCACTCGGTTTTATAATAGCGTACATTTCCGCTGGGGTGATCATTGGCGTTCTCGCAGTCTTATCACTTGTCGCAGGATGGGGCATTTGGCGACTGGAGCCCTGGGCATGGAGAATGGCGATGGCTGTCAGCATCGCATCTGTAGTTATCGATCTTATCACTCCAAATCTGCTCCTACTTGGACTCAATATCATACTACTCTGGTGTTTGAAGAATCCACAGGTACGAGAGGTATACTCTGAGATTGGATCGCTCTGGGCGAATGAACCTGTTGAAACAGTCCAATAGTACAGTGGTACAAGAATAACCATTGAGGCAACTTATTAAGATGAGAGTAAAGAGGGCAATTTGATGCGGCGAGCGATGCTCAGGCTGAGTTGAAAGAACAATGCCGAAAGTAGCTGTTGTCAACACATCCCCGAAGACAATCAACGAGGACATAGCTAGAGCAATGGATGCCGCTGATTACAGCAAATTCGTGTCGAAAGATGTTGCAACAACAATCAAGCTGAATCTGTCATGGAGCAAATTCTACCCCGCATGCAGCACCAACCCATACATTTTCGATGGAATGCTCACGAAGCTCATCAGTGATGGTTTCGACCGAAGAACAATACAAGCAGTCGAAAACGAGACTGTTGTAACCAATATCTATGTGGGCACGAGGAATAACAACTGGTATCCGGTCATCAAAAAGCACCGCATCAAGTTTCTTCCCCTCATTAAGGCTCATTATGTCGATGTGAAGCTACCCAAGAAGACTCTGGTGCTGGAAGATATATTCGGCGAAATCATTGCTCCAAAGGAGATCTTCGGGACTAATATCATCCATCTGCCAACAATCAAAACTCATGGACACACACAGATGACAGGGGCGTTGAAGGACAGCTTCGGTCTCTACCTCACGAAGAACAGGCATTTAGCACATCTCAAAATACACGAAGTACTAGTGGACTTGCTTCTCCTGCAACAGACTATCTCGCACTCTGAGTTCGTTCTTACCGATGGTACCGTCATGGGTGATGGAGCCGGCCCTCGTACAATGGTCCCGAAGATTGGAAATGTGTTGATTGCCACAAGCGATATGGTTGCCGCGGACACGGTCCAAACACGTCTCATGGGGATTGATCAGACATACGTACGGAAGCTTCAGCTTGCAAAGGAAGTCGGGCTGGGAGAGTCTGACCCGGAGAAGATTGAGATAGTTGGTGACTATGAATCATGGGAAGACCTCCCCAACTTTCACCTTTGCCCCAAAAAGAGCCCAGTGGTCGCTTGGAATCGCGGCTTCCTGAAGTTTCCCGGAATGGAAACATTCTTGTTCAGGTCTCCACTAATGTGGCTTCCAACGCAGCTCTCTGGTTTCTACCATGATGGTATATGGCTTCCTCTCAAAGGAAAGAGATGGGTGAAATGGTTCCTTGAAGAAACTGAATGGGGCGCATTATGGAGTTCATACTCTGAATAATTGGAGGATTAGGTAATGGTTCTTAGTGGCTATATTCGACTCATGAGACCTGCCCAATGGTACAAGAATTTGCTTGTCTTCTTACCCATTCTCTTCTATCCAGTCAAGCAACTTGAGGATGTACTTCAGTATGCCTACTGGATGCAATACATACCACTATGGTTCGGATTTGCAGCTCTGTGTGCTGTAACAAGTGCCACATACATTATCAATGATATCCGTGATTTCGAGGCTGACTCTGTTCATCCTGAGAAGAGAAACAGGCCTTTACCCTCCGGGGCTGTGACAAAGAAAAGCGCTTTCTACTTTGCTATCGTACTCCTCATTTCCGGACTACTCCTATCCTTTATTCTCTATTGGATGTTCTTCCTCACTGTGGTTCTCTACATACTGACATCCCAGCTCTACAATAGTTGTCTTAAGAAACGAGCGATCATTGATGTAGTCACTATCGCAGTCGGCTTTGTCATTAGAGCGATTTCAGGAGCAGTTCTGATACGCATCAGCTTTACGTCGTGGCTGGTCATAGGTGTATTCTTTCTTGCACTGATTCTGGGATTCGGTAAGAGGAAGAATGAGCTGCAGTACTTGGGTGAGAATGCGGCAGCTCACAAATCCGTATTCACGAAATACACACACACAATTCTGGATCACTCGATTTCCATGTCGGCAACATGGTTTGTCATATTCTACACACTATATTGCTACGATATCTACACAGTTACACCAAGCCAGCAGCCTATCATGCTCACAGTTCCGATAATGGCAGGGATCATACTTCGATACGTCTATTTGATACACATAGGTAGTCCTGTCGGAAGAAAACCTCACCTGGCTGTGAAGGATAAGGGAATCCTGATTGGCTGTATCTTGCTCTTGGCAACTCTGGCTTGGACCCTTTTCTTCTGGGACACTGTGCTGAATTTCCTAGGAGCAATATTCCAAGTTGTTCTCGATTTCCTTGAGAATATATTCCCACCACTCTTCCCCTTCCCCCCCTAGGTGGATAAGATGAACGGACGGCTGTCTGCATTCGACTTCCATATGCACACATTCCATTCTAAAGATGGTCTTCAAAGTCCATACTCGCTCTTCGAAACGATGAAGAAGAAAGGTCTCAGAGGCGTAGCACCGACCGAGCATTTTCGAGCCGCGAATCTAAGAGTCATTCACCGAGATGGAAAATTCATCCTTCCAGCGTGTGAATACAAGTCCAAAGACTTCGGCGAAGTCATTGGCATATTCATTTCAGGGCACATTGAAAACAGGACCTTTGCTGAGATTTCAGAAGACATTCATGACATGAACGGACTAGTCATACTTCCGCATCCCACCGATGTATTACGAAAATACACCGCCATACGACGAGGACTGCCCGAACATCTGATAGCCAAACATGTGGATCTCGTGGAAGGCATCAACTCAAGATGCATCGTCAATAGCTTCAACAAGAGCGCACAGAATCTTGCAAGACGTCTGAACAAACCAATGACAGCAGGTAGCGATGGACACTCCGTCTTTGAGATGGGACATGCCAAGACCTGGCTTCAAGATATCGAAACCGCGGACGATATCTATGATGAATTGAAAGCAGGCAGGACACAGATTACGGGTTATCCCTCATTCTTCATTGTACATATTCCAACAATGCTCTGGCAACGGATTCGGAGGATTTCATACGATGCCTGGTGAATCTGAGAATACGATCAGAGAGAGTTCCTTCGTAAGTCCACGGAGCATTGCCATCTTCATTGTCTTCAGTATGATTGTTTTTGCCTTAGTTGGTTTCTATGGGGACACGAGCGAGGTTCTATTGGTGCTGGGCTCAGTTCCTTGGATGTGGATACTGCCAGCAATGATGGCGCTCTCCTTTCTGAATTACATCTTTCGATATTTCAAGTGGCAGTATTATCTCCACCTGATAGACGTTCATCTTAGTCACGCAGACAGTTTCAGTATCTTTCTCGCGGGCTTCACCCTTACGACGACCCCCGCCAAAATCGGTGAGGCTGTCAAGGGCTATTTCATCAAATCAATCGATGGCACGCCTGTGGCAAAGACATCTCCAGTCGTGATCTCAGAACGGGTCACGGATCTCTTAGCAATGGTGATTCTCGCACTTGTTGGATATGCAGTCGGTATCAATACTGGAAATCAGTTGCTCACAGTCCTTCTGTTAGGCGGTGCAGTATTAGGAGGCGCGATTATTCTTGGGACAGGTACGTTCTACAAGCGAATCTTGAAGCGACTGACTTCAATAGGTCCCTTGAAGAGATTCCAAGACAGTCTTAACCTTGTTGAGGATACAATGACGAAAACGCTTAGTCCTAGGCCTATGTTGGCTGGTACAGCAATCAGTATTCTTGGATGGTTCATGGAGTGCCTTGAACTCTGGTTACTTCTGACTGTACTTGCGCCGGCCACTCCAATGAGTCCTCTCCTCCTATTACTCAGTGCCACATTCATTCACTCTACTGCTTCCGTCATCGGTGCAGTCTCATTCTTGCCCGGAGGCGTTGGAACATATGAGGCCACTTCTGTTTTATTGATTATGCTATTGCTTGTTGTACCCAAAGCACTTGCAAGTGCGGCTACTATCCTGATCAGAGTGGTCACTCTATGGTTCAGTGTCATTGTGGGATTTGTTGCACTTGGCATAGTGACTCAGAGAGCAAGAAAGAGAAACACAGAGAGCTAGACGCCTACCGCGTTACTTGGTAGGTCTTAACAAGCTCAAGCATCTCCCTCGCGCTCTTCTTCGTTTCGAAATATGAGCGAATGGGCTCAATCATCTTATCGAGGTAGATTACCATTGCATTCTTCAGGTCAAGGGGATGAATCTCTCCGTTTCCATACGCTTTCTCCAGGTCCTCATAGCTCGTGAAGTCGATGTCGCCTCCATACTTTGGTTTGCGCTCGATGATCATCGTATCGAACTGGCGGAATACAATATGCTTCGCGTATTCCAGTAGAGGGTTATTCACAACCTCCTTCGGAGGGCAGTATGCAGACATTATCTTCTCACGAATTTTGTCCTCAGAATCATGTACGAAAATGCTAGAGGAGGGCTTACTCTTGCTCATCTTCGAGGATATTTGGACGTCAAATCGCTTCTCCTCGTCGAATCCCTCTGGCTCAGCTGCTCCTTCAAGGTTCATGAGCATATGATGGCTAATGACGACTGGCTTCCACCATCCTAGCTTGGGGCCGATTTCTCTTGCAAGCATATTGGCTCTTCGCTGGTCAAGACCCAATTGAGTGATGTCAGCTTCTAGATGAAAGATATCAGCAACCTGCATCATGGGATAGAAGTACTGAGCTACCTCATTCAGCTCTCCCTCATGTCTGCCCATGATCGTCAGTGCTCTGTTTGCTCTGGCAATTGTCGTACTCTTCGCAACCCTCACAACTCTCTCCCAATACTCTATTGAGTCCATGGCTTCAGATGCCCAGAGGAATTCTACCTTGTCAGTGGGAACTCCAGCTGCCTTCCATACTTCGATGAAGTACTCTCCAACGTTCCTGATCTTCTCTAAGTCACTATCCATCTTGCGATTGATCCACGCGAACCAATCTGCGAGCCAAATCTTGAATCTGACGCCTGCCTTGACCAAGTCCTTTAGAAGAAGTGCTCTGTAGACTCCAAAAGGCAGGTGTGCAAGCCCAGATGGTTCGAACCCATCATAGGCAATCGGATGAGGTTTCTCTTCTAGCAGCTGCCTCAATTCATCCAATGTGACTACTTCTTCGCCAACTCCAGCGATTAACTTGATTCGGTCATCGAGATTCATAGGGTCAAAGAAGCTTGATACTCACTTAACTGTTCTCCATTGTATAAATGGAATATTCCTCAATGGACTCTTCTGCAAATCAATGAGAACTATCGATTAGAAGAAACACACTAACCACCCTGCCATAGCTAGTGTGTCATGCTAGTGCTAGTCTAGGCTAATACCCAGGCTGTCTAGCAGGGCATCGAGGTCAGCTTTTGAGAGCCCTTTAGCCTCCTCTATGATGATGTCGATCTCGTCGCTAGCCATGCCCTTCTTGAGGAGCTTCTTCCGTAGGTCATCTAGCTCGCCTGGCATGTCCTGCAAAGGAACTTCCTCTTTCTTGGCAACGACCTTCACAGGCTTTGCCAGGACATCGGCACGCCGAGCCTTCTCCTGGTCTATGACTTCTTTGAGGAATCCAGGTCTCTCGCTAGCCCTCATTCGTGAGAGATCAGCTCGGAAAGCATCAATCTCTGCCTCACCTAGACCAGTGATTGATGCCAGTTCTTCTAGCAGTTCATTGACCTCTGGAACCGTAGTCACTATTGGCTCCGGAGCTACGTCCTCTCTGGGTTTCACAAGGTGCAGTGAAGCTATCTCTTCATTCACAATAGTCATTGCCATGTCTTGTCTAGTGGGGGACTTGGGTGCCTTTGGCACACGACCTTTCGCCAGCGCACGAATCATTCGGCTCATGATGCGTATCTGTTTTGGAATGCTCCATACCTTCACATAACCCACTAGGAGTAGTGCCACTATGAGGACTCCAGATCCTCCAGCAAAGGTCACCAACTGCTGGAAGGCCTGCTCTGCAGAGATGTCCGACTTGATGACCAATCTGATTTGTTGAGCGTCATAGCCCTCCTTCACAATATTGATGATGATTGCATGGGTTCCTCCCTGAGTCAAGAGGAAGTAGAACGTATATGTTCCATCTTCATCTAGGGTAGACTGATTGTAGTAGGTAAACAAATTCAGATCCAGCTCCAAGGAATAGCTTCCACCGGTGATTGGAATATTATGGTCTAAGTCCATGTATGTCGTAGTGAAGGAGAAAGATACTCCGGGCTGGATCTGAATGGTCAGGTTTCCATGCACGGCGGCTGTCATGATTCTACGTATGATCACATCCAAGTGGATGGGCGACATAGTGTATTTCGTCGTGGCGAAATAGATATCGAAACCGTAGGTTTCGTACTGCAAATCGCCAGGGAGATTCAGAGTATAGTTGCCATTCGGCATTAGCAGAAGCTCGTATTCACCCAGATCCGCGGAATAAGCAATTCCAATCACATCAGATATGGTGCTGTTGTCTAACATATTCTTCACATGGTAGGGAATCACAATGGTATCATTGATTGGCGATGAGTAGGTTGTTGGACCGTAGATAGCGGCGGGAGTGGCATAGACCTCAATCCTAGCTATGGCTGTTCTCGCTGTGTAGTTCTGAAGGTTGAACCTTACAACCAAATCATAGATACCTGGAGTTGTCACAGTGATGACCAGATCAACTCTGTAGGTTCCATTATCGTAGTCAGTTACAGTTGGGGTGCCTCCTTCCCAGCTGGCAATGACATTAGCTCCTCCAATGCCCACGTAGTGCTGAAGGTCATCATAGTAGAACTTGAAGCTGAGCGGCGCTCCGAAGTATCCACTCTCCAATGTGCTGCCTTCATCAACGGTCGCAGAAGTTGGAATGGGGAGGATTGTCACGATAATCGATTTCGTAGCGGTCGAGTAACCGAACTTCGAAGCTGTCAATCGTAGATAGATCGACTGAGATGGCAATGAACTTACATCAATGACAGCACTATACGTATGGTTCGTTTCCTCAGTCAATACGCCGGTTAGGCTCCCAATTGTGTAGCTCACATCCGCTCCACCTACTAGTGCACTGTAGAAGGTGTCATTATAGACCGCGAGGATGCTTAACGTATCACCGAAGTAGACCGTCAAAACGGTCACGCCACTGGCAAGCTTCAGTTCAGTGTAGATTGGAACAACATTGATGCCAATGATGGTTTCAAGGAACACATGGTTGACTGAAGTAGCTCTCAGGGTAAGCGGATATTGCCCTACTGCAAAACCATACACAAGCAGATTAGCAGAATAGACGCCACCACCCAGATGAGAGAGAGGATAGACCGTACCATTGAACTCCATTGTTACAGTAGCTGTGGTAACAGACATGGCAGATACAGTATCATTGAGGTACAGCTGAACGTCTATCGACGTATCAATCACAACCTCATAGGTGGAGAAATCAGGGATGATTTGACCTGTTGCTTTTGATACTATGAGATTGAATGTTCTCTGCCTTGGTTGATAATACTGCTTTGTGACGGATATCTGTGGACTATAGACACCGAAGTCAGTATCTGACGAATCGACCAGCAGCGTGTAGTAGCCATTACCAACCTCGCTGAAGCCATAGAGCATGCCGTCCCACAGAAGAGATGCAGTCATACCGGTGACTGGCGTACTGTAGTAGGGTTCCAAGACCTGGAAAGTGATGTTGACTAGTTCACCCCATTCTGCGTAGTAGGTGCTTCTCTCCAGGAATATCTCGACTGTGGCTGCACCAGGCTGCACAAATATCTCTGCCAGAGCAGTCTGATAGAATGGTTTGTTGGCATAGGCATGGAAGTCATACCTCTGCGCAAGCAATCCAGTTGTGTTGAGAGTGATAGTGTAGACACCATTTCCGAGCTCTGCCACTGAATAGCTTCTGCCAAACAGCGTTGTCCAATCACTTGAGATGACTGCACCTGACAAGGGCAGGTCATGGTCAAAGTCAACAAGAGTAATGACGACCACGATCGGTGCTCCCACAGCTGTAGAACCAGCAGGAGGAGCATCGGCAATCAGAGAAGTCTGGACCTCCCTTATGGTTGCTGGAACGGCGAGTGTAATCCTGGTTGAGTAGAAGGGTGCGCCTGACTTGCTGAGAGTGAAATCAAAGAAGACAATTCCAGTGTATCCGAAGATGCTGCTATTGATGAGGATTCTGTAGTTACCGTCGCCCTGTCGGACCAACGTGTACTGAGGTGAAGACCAGTTACCGCTTGTTATCAGCAACTGAGCATCATCAATACCGGCCCCTGTCAGGTAATCGACATAACTGAGCTCGATAGTTATGTTATCAAAGTACGGAGTATCTTCCACGAGTGGAAACAGAATCTGGGTTGATCGTTCTACTGTCGATGCAGTTGTTGAAGTGCTTCGAGGTGCGTAATAGGGGACGCCGGGCCCTAGGTCGATTGTCATTTGAATAGGATGCCCAGTGACGAGGGCATCAGGACTGATGATAGTGGAGTTAAAGACTATCTCATAGTATGTTGAGTATTCATTGAGAGTGTAACTGCCGGATGCGATCACTGTGTAGAGGGGTCCATGTGTGAGTGTGATATGACTCTTCGTTATTGCTATCTTGGTGCCCAACAAGTAATCCGTGAATTTGAATCGGAGGACCACGTTTTCAAGGAAGGAAACACTCCCTGGAGTCTGAGTGATAAGAATCTGAGTTGTTCTCGTAGTGACCCTCGCCAATACATCTCTCGAACCAGGAAGGTAGAACGGTTCTCCTATGAATGTTACAGTGACAGTGAGGAGATAGTAACCAGGTGCACCAAGAGCAGTCGTGTCGACCTCGATGAGATAACGACCGTCACCCACGTATTTGAACCAGTAGTTTGAGTTCAGCACTAGTGCATAACTGCCATTCCCGGATACAGCAATGGCAGCACCGGGAATACCTCTTCCTGTGCTATCATCAACATAGGTGACATATAGAGTAAGATTAGATGAATATGGTGCACGATCCGGACTATCATAGCCTAGTTGAGTGGACCTCTTTAGTACCGATATGTCGAATACTTCGACCGCGTTTGCATAATACGGGTATGTATGGACAACGGCAGCTGTGACAGAGTATATTCCATCTGCTGGAAAAGCTGTTGTATTCAACGTAACTATAAAACGTCCCTCTGGACTGTATACGACAGTGTATTTATCTGCTGGAATATTCAATGTCAATGTTCCGGTCATGCCAGTAGCCGAGCCAGCGATTATGTCAGTGTAAACGAAGACGATAGTTATGTTGTTGCCCCACTGCCCGAGGCTAAACGACAGGTGAGAGAGCTGCGTTGCCCTTGTGACGACGTTGACAGAGAATGTCTTGCTCTGAATTGAAGCATAGAACGGTGCTCCGGTCCAAGTTAGATTCAGGTGAAGAACATGAGTTCCGACACTTCCTATCGATGCAGTATCTATGTACAGTGTGAACTCCTTGGTCGCTGGGTTATATGAATAGGTGAACGTCACACCTGCATCGTTCAGGTCAATATCGAGTTGAATCGATTCTCCGATTTTCAATGAGGTGAGCGTATCGACAAAACTGAAGAGAAACTCAGCTTGTTCACCATAAGGAGTGGAGGCAACAGGTGTGTAGTCAACATATGTAGGTCTATCTAGTAGAATCAGTGAAACAACCATAGTACCATTCTCATATAGGGGACTCTGCCCTTTCCTCCACATGAAGGAGAGCTCAAATCGAAATGTATCTGTACTTGAGAATAGTGAACTGTCAAGAATGAAGACATAGGTACCAGGAACCGATTCAGATTCAATCACCGTGAAATCGCTCTGAGTGACCGAGTTGCCCGCATCAAGTGCCGTAATTCGTAGAAACACGTTGTCCGTGCTGTTGCTTATTCTCTGCAGGCTTACGGTGTCCCAATAGATCACTGTGAAGTTGAAGGTGTTCAAGTAGTAGGTAGCAGTCGGTGCGAGTTCAAGATACAGATCAGTATCTGTCCCTGTTATTCTTGCGCTGGTGTCTATCGTCTGACTATAGAACTTGTCAACAATCCCAGTCCACTCAATGAGAATATATAGATCCTTCCATCCAATACTTCCCCATTGGTCGCTTGGGATGCTGACATTGTAGTGCCCTAGACCAAGAGAAGACTGGGCAACAGAGCATACTATACTTCCAATTTCCGGGGAAGTCATAGTGAGTCTCACTTCTCCTGTGAAGTTGCCGATGCCAACTCGGAGCTCTGTATCCTGATAGAAGACAAGTACTGTAATTGTACTTCCATAGGGTGTCTGTACGATGGGTGCGTCTAGTACAAAGAGGGTGTTTCTTTTCCGTATCTCAACAGCGATGTCAAACGTGTGATTCAGATGGTCATCTTTCATCACATTAAATCTGACATCGATGAAGTCCGACCCAGTCAGAGGATCACTCGACTTGGTGAAGATTGTAATGTTGTACTTCCCGGGCAAAGTTTCGACAACTGTGTAGTTCGTATCGCCCGAAATATGGAAAGACGTCCAGTTGCAGGTGATTGAGGAGCTAGAGCCCGTGATTGGTGTCCCGTGGTCAGTATCGGTCCATGTCAATAGGAATGAGGACGCCTCACCAAGAGGTATTGATAGCTGATTAGAGGTGTATGTGATGGACGTATAGATCTCTCTTGCTTCGACATACATCAGCATTGTCTGCGGCTCTACGAAGGATCCCGTTGCATAGACACGGACTGGGTATTCACCAATCTCCATGCCTGATACATCAAGTTGGAATTCGAACTGACCCATTCCTAGTGAGACTACGGTGTAGGGGTTAGACCAATCGCACCATAGGTTTCCCTCTGAGATTCCGGTCCCATTGACATTGGCGAAGACCGCGGTAAATGACTGATCGTCACCGACAGGACCAGAAATGCCAGGATAGTCAGGCGATGCTAAGGTGGCCGCATAATTGACGTTTATCGTGAGGTCAGTACTGGACGAATCAAAGTATGGATGAGTCCATTCCAAGTCCATAACATATTGACCACTTCTTGAAAGACCCGATGTGTCTATTACTTTGGTATATTGACCATTTCCATTGTCATCAAATGTTCCAACACCTAATGACCAATCGAGAGTCATGGTGCCCCCAGGAACAAGAACAGTGGGTGAGTAGCTGTCGGTATCTTCCACTTCCAGAATAATGAGCAATAGGTCTCCGAAGGTCACATTAGTGACCATTGTTCCAACTGCATCGTTCGGATATATTAAGACTATATCAGAAGCATGAACCACCCCGAATGGTCTCTTAAATAATCCGACAGAGGTCCGTTCTCCATCTGCACCCAGATTGTTGGTTATTGCCTGAACCATCCAACTGCCGGCTGGAGCAGACGATCCATCAAGCACAAATGTCGTGGATGTTGCATATCCGGTTCCGTTAGCGACTGGCTTCACAGTCAACCACTCAAGCCCGTCTGGTCTGTATATGGTGATGTTGACAATCGATCCAGAGAAATCAGCGCCTACGTAAGCGCGCACTCTTGTCGTATCGCCAGCTCTGAGGGTAGGAGTACGAGTCCAACTGCTCGTATCTTGATCCCATAGCTCCAAGTCAGATATCATGTTTGGGGAACTGCTCAGAACTCGCCAATATCCGTATCTGCCAGGCTCACTAGTGATATCATAGGTTGACACGTTGAGAAAGCCATCATTTGGATTACCTCCAGTCCAGCCGGATGTAAGATTCGTTGTCGGCGCGAGCGGCTGCCCAACGAAATAGACGTCTCGTGCTGCAGGAATTGTCTCATTGAAGAAGTAGCGATTCGCATATCCCACGGGGATGTCTGCCCTGAAGTACGATGTAAAGTCGGTATCCGTTCCGTTTCTTACGACAAACCTCTCACCGTATGCTAACGGACTTATCTCGTAAAGGCTTTGTATGTCATAGTGACGTGCGAATAGGCCGACTGCGACATCAAAGTCGACTCGAATCTCTTTGTTTGGACTCGGCGTGGACGGAATCGGAGTCCATGAGAAGGTGAGGACGACAGGTGAAGTAGTCCAAGGTGTGGCAGGAATCTGCGTTATTGAGCATGTCCCGCGTGAGGCTCCATTGCTGATGCTGAGACCATTCATCTGTAGACTTAGTTCACTCGGATTAGCCAAGGTCTTCAAGTACAGCTCGATATTATCAAACCTTCCCCGAGGATGAATATTGGGTTCATAACCCACCGCTGCAAGCGATTCTAGACCGATTCGTGTGGTTGCTGTCGTATCGCCAGGTAGTCCAAAAACAGACGGGTTGACAGTGATCAACCCCGAGTTGTACCATGTTTCTTCAGCTCCGATATCGCCGAATACTTTTCGCCAGACGTCAGTACCCTCAATATTCGCGATGAGTCGAAACGAGCCAGTCATTCCATAGTGAGTATCATCTACTGTGTCCGCCCAGTAGTCTAGGCGTAGGGCCGCCCAGACCACTGTCCCGCGAGTTACTGTCGTTGCCTGTTGATAGGCGGCAATATCGCCGTCATCATAGTAATAGGTAGAACCGCCACTTGTGGAGTCTATATCGACCAGTATGCAATCATCATTCAATCCGTGCCCATCATTGAGCCATGATGATGTTGGAACGCTCGAGCCAGCAACGTTTGTGTTTGACACAACCCAGTCAGCAGCGCTGTCCTGAAACCCAGGATTCGTTATCCAGGTTCTGTTCTCAGTCAGGCTTGAAATTTGCACTCTGGCTTCATAGGCTTCCCAACCAGTACCCATGTAGACACTCGTCTGGACTGTGGTTGTGCCACTGCCTGGAGTGTACTTCATTTGCCGGCCGAGGAAGGTATTGGTGCTGTTTCCGAATTCTGAACCGACAATCGGGTCACTGAAACCGCTCCATTCCGTCCAGCCTTGGTCTGTCAGGACAAACTTGTGCAACTGCTCATAGGGCGCAAGTTCCACGAACTCGCCATTTCCGATATCAACCTTGCGAGTATCGTCAGAGGCGCCAGCATTCAGCGTAGGAATTGTTCGTAGAACCGATGCCTGCGGAGCAAAGATTATTGGAGCTACCATGAGAGCTATCAAGATTGCCAGTGGTAATAGGTGTCTGATGTCTTTCACTCTTCCGACCCTCCTATTTCACGAAGTAGTGCGTCTATCTCAGCTCTAGATAGATTGCGAGCCTGCTCGATCATGAGGTCTGCCTCAGTTTCCGCAATTCCCATCTTCATCAATCGCTCCTTGAGGTGTCTGAGCTCCTCATTAGAGAGCTTCTCAACTTCGATGCTTGGGCGTTTCTCGGGCGTGACGCCCTCAGTCTCGGCAAGCTCCCTAGCTCGCCGAGCACGTTCCTGTTTCAAGACTTCATTGATGAAGCCGGCACGTTCACTCGGCCTCATCTGGTCGAGATCCCTCCGAAGGGTATCAACATCGCTTGCGGTCAGACCAACCACAATTGCGAGGTCTTCAAGCAGAGCTTCGACATCCATTGCGGCAACATCGACTGTCGAAACTGAAATGTCCTCAATGGTCTTAACTACGGCTACACCTGCAAGTTCCTCTTTCATCATGGCCAGCAGCATATTGCGTCGTACTGGAACATTCGCTGGTTTGGGAATGCGGCCTCTCCCAAGAACCGACACCATGCGTCGCAGAGTCCGAAGCAGCTTTGGAACTGATAGTACCTTGATGTACAAGGTTGCAAGAGCTGCCAGTGCCAACATACCAAGTGCAGAGAACCCGAAGGTCCTAGCAAGTGCTAGCTGCGCCGCGCTCAGTTCGGTATAGATATCCAGTTCTACTGACGAAGTCTGATAGTCCGCCTTGCTGAAATCGATGCGAAGGCTATAGAACGCCAAGTTGGGGGCGCGGAAAGCAAGTGTATAGGTCCCGTTGCCCCAGTTAATGTCCAGATTATATTCCCTGATAATTCCGTCATCAATAACATTAATGATAGCATCAGTGATCATTGTGTCATGGTCCTTATCCCAAAATGTGACATTGATAAGGAAGACATCACCGACATAGATGTGTGAGGGTGGCTCAGTATAAGTCTTATCTGTCAGGATTCGCCGGATGGTCAAATAATGCTCAATCTCCATTCTCGAGTAGTTTGCTCTTGAGAGAGATATTCTGATTCTGTAGGGGAGATCTCTGTATTGAAGAGGTGTCGCCAGATTTGTTTCATTCGGCCCAAATACATACGAACCATTTCCGAGATTCGTTAGAGTAGCAGTCCCGAATTCCCACACAGCAGTGGCGACAGCGTCAGTAACCCATGCATCATTGAGGGTGTCTCTAAAATTGAAAAGCATTGAATAGTTGTCATATACTGGATACTCGGCTTCAAGAGGACCTTCTATTTGTGTGGGGATGGGCATCACAAGCAGTTTGGCAAGCCCGTAGGCGAACCTGTAGTTCTCTTTCCTGAAAGTCAAAGATATGTCGTGTGGTATCGCTCCAGCTGATGCAATAGACGTATTCAGAGTAAGACTGTACGTCCCATTTGCATAATCCACAAGCGATCCTCGTGTTTGCTCCAGAGTGTAGTTCGTGATTGCGCCCGCTATTCCTTCGTTTGCATGAGTGTCATTGAACAAGAAGTAGAATGTCACAATCTCACCGTAGTAGCCTGCAATCGTACCACTAGTGAGGATCACAATCGCAGTTTCGATTTGTTCAACTGTCAATGTGAAGTCAAATTGAGACGGGGTGAATCCCGGTTTAACACTGGATATGGATACAGTCCATTCTTGCACGCTGAGGAATGATGTGTCAACGAAGGCGCTGTAGTAGCCAGGAGTTGCCAACTCTACTAGACTGCCAACGATGGAGCCCACCCCAAAACTGAGAGTAGCGCCATCGACAGGCAGATTGAGATCAGTATTGTTCAGATACACGGTGATAATGACAATATCCCTGTAGTTGCCTGAGATTACTGTGTTGGAAATTGGGACGAGCTGCGTTTTTATCTCTGTAATCTCAATTGTCACCACAGTGCTAACGCTCTTGTAGTTAGGGGAGGAGGCTTGGATGAGAATATGGTGGTTGCCAACCGGAGCGCCATTCACTACAAAGGAACCAACATATTTGCCATCGATGGCTGACCAGTCAATGAAACCGCTGCCGCCAACCCAGGAGAATTGAACTAATCCGTCCACTGAGATTGGAAGGCTGGTAGCATACTCAAGGTAATCAACATAGACCGTGACTGTCTCACCGTTGACAGCGGAGATTGGATCGATGGACGCAACAATCTTCGCAGCGATTTTTTCTATGCGGATCTGGAAGTCCCGCAGCGCTGTTTCGTAGTTGACCAGAGAGGACTGCACTCGAATCGTGTACTCACCTGAGGTCAATGAAGAAGTGAGAACGGTACAATTGTACAGACCATCAGCCACGGGTGTCATATCGAAGGTCAGTAGACCAATCGTCAGATTGACATCTGCTCCAACAACTGGGAAGCCCGTCCTAGCATCTGTGATATTTGCTTGGAACTCCACACTATCGCCCCACATGGGACTCTGAGGAGTGAAGATCAGCTCAAGCAAAACAGGCACTGCCGCGAGAAGAATGTCCGCCTCAATACTCTGACTCAGATGGAGGTATTTGCTTGCATTCACAATGAACCGATATTGCTGAGCATTGAGTCCAGAGGTGTTGATTGACATCTGGTATATGCCAGGTGCTATTTCCACAATAGTGGTGTCAGTCCCGTATCGTGTGAACCAATCAGTTGTTATGGTAGCACTTGGTACTCCTGTGCCAAATGCAATGGCTGTGTAGGTGATGTTGGCATAGACCATATCGCCGAGATAGTGTGTGACTCCCTCGGGCAAAACAAAGCTCAGAGTCGTGGATACTGGATTCACGGATATGCCGAATTTCACACCAATAACGTCGCGATAAAATGGACTGCCAGACCATGTGAAATTGGCTTGGAAGAAGTACCTGCCAAGGCCAGCTAGACTATTCGAGTCCACAATGACCGCGTAAGTACCATCAGAATTGTCGATAATCCAATAGTCAAAGCTCGATGTGTTCGAGCAGCTCACGCTGACACTGGCACCAAGAATTGGAGCACCGGTCAAATAGTCGCTGAAACGTAGGAGAGCAGTCACATTGAAGTAGTAGTAGCCGGGTGGCGTCTGCAGCACCGCCGCTTGGGTGAATCGTGCTACGATAGAAACCTCTGTCGAAGAGGACGCATTTCCATAGTATGGAGTGACGTCGCCCCATACAAATAGTATGGATATCAGATGTTCTTCCTGGAGGATCGACGAGAGGATTGTCGAATTGATGGAGATGACATACACGCCATTTGAACCTGTCAGAGAGTAATGGCTATCAGTGATTAGAGTACCTCCTATTCCATGAGTCAGAATTAGGTTCGCTTTGCCCAGGCTAATTCCGGCGCTCTCCAACTCATCAGTGACGACTATCTCGAATGTCACATTCGATAGAAATGGTGTGTTAAGAGGAGACTTCGAAACTGTGACAGTTGCCGGGCGCCTTGAAACCTCTATATCGACATCAAGGACTCTCTCTTGATAGAACGGCCACCCTAGGTTCCAAGTAACCGTTATAGTGATAGTGTATGATCCGAAATTGCCTAGAGCAGTAGTAAGTACTCGGACACTATAGCTGCCATCCAGGTCATCATCAATCCAGTAGTTAACACCCAACTGAAGCGTTTCATTTGCAGCAGCGCAAGCTGCCGTGACAGTCGCTCCAACAATACCATCATCTGTCGTATCATCTGTGTAGCGGATGACAATCACAGCTTCTGTAAGGTAGGGAGCCAGGTCAGGGAGGTCACTTGTGAGCTGAGTTCGCCGTATGGTAAGAGTGAGGTAGAACACATCGTAAGCATCGACGCAATTGCGGCTTCCTCCGTAGAGAATGGTGACATTCATGATTTTTATTCCAATGCTGCTGAAGGCAGTCGTATCAAGGTGCAGCGTGTACATGCCATTTCCAAGATCGTCTACGGTGTAGCTACCCACGAGCCAGCTATCAAGGAGAATGGTGCCGCCATTCATCCCTAACGAAGTATAGTCATCAAGGTCGCGATACGTGAAGTTGAGGTGGAGGGTGTTACCAATCTGAACTGGGGGATAGGTTCCATGGGTAAGGTCAGTGTATCTCTCTCTGACTGATATGAATATCTGAACATTTGTTCGGTTCTGGTAGTATGGGTTTCCAAGCCATATGACGTCGAGATAGAGCGTCTGACTTCCGATGGTGAGCAGTGATGTATCAATCTCGACAATGAATACACCAGTGATGTCACCTGCGTAGTAGATGTTGAATGATGGATAGGCTGGAATGCTGATCTGGAGTTGAGAACTATTCCGTATAGCTGAGCCGCTCAGCGAGTCGCGGAAGGTAAATGTGAGGTTGACGAGCTCATCGAATGGTGTGACAGGCAGAGGAGTCCAATCTACGTTGGTCAATCGGGATGAAGCGAAGACAGTGACTACAATGACCTGGTTCTGATAGTATGGCAATTCTGCCGCGGTCCAATTCAACCAAATCCTGAGTTGGACGGAACCGAGACCATTCAACAACGATGAGTCGAACGTGATTCGGTACTCACCTGGACGCGTGACATAGTCAATCTCGAGAATAGTCATATCGTCTTGTGTAAGGGTCTCGCCAATTGTCAGCACTTCAATGTAGATGTGAACATTTCCTGAGTAGGGTCCTGTGCCGTTGATGATGCCGGTATTGCCGCCCATATCGAAGTAGATGATACTGAACGTGATATTCTCGCCATAGGGAGTAACAACCGGACTCTCTCCGATGAACAGGTCAGCAGGAGCGGCTGTTATGCGAACAATCGTTGAGAGTGTTAAATTCGAATACTTGGGATTCACGCCAATCCATTTAATCATAAAATCAAGAGTGATCTGCCCAACGTCGGACCATTGACTTGCTGGAATGTGAATTGCATAGAGTCCATCAGAGCTTATATTCGCTACCCAGAATGACGGAGAAGCTAGTGTCGGGCTTGTGATAATAAGCTCTACGTAACCGCCCAGGGTAGTACCGTTGACAATACCAGTATTCGCGTCGACATCAAAATAGACGAGATTGACTGTGATGTTGCCAGTATATGGGGTAGGCTCAACCGAGTTGTCCAGGTAGAAGGATGTGAGGTGTGTTCGTAACTCTACTGTTACGATGAAAGAGTGATTCTGCGCACCGTATCGCTCGACGGTGAAGAGCACATCATACGAAGTGAGTGCGTCATCATCCATCGAGTAAATCACAACCTGGTAGACACCAGGAGTAGCGGTTTCTGTCACTGTGTAGTTCTGATCACCCGCTGAGTGAATATCGGACCAATTGCATCTGATTACGCCTGCAGCACCACTGATCGGAATGCCAACATCGGTGTCCCTGTAAGTGACCGTTAGTGAAGTAGTATAGCCGACAGGGAGTGACAGAAAGCTCGTCGACGGAATAGCTGAAGTGTGTAGCTCACGGATGTCAACAGATAGGATGATGTAGCGAGACTGGTAGTAGTCCTTCGAGGCAGTGATTTGCACGTGGTACAGATCCAGAGTCATTCCCGTGGTATCTAAATTCAGGAGATAGTTGCCTGAACCCTCAGGTGTTACAGTATAAGCTTGAGTCCAATTGCATAGTACTGTAGCACCAACAACGGGGTTTGCTAACATGTCCTCAAAGTAGACATGGAGGCTCGCAGTATTCCCGCTGGCGACATTAATACCAGGAGCGTCTGAAGAGAGAAGTTCTGTTTCATAGAAGACATTGATTGTGAAAGTACCAGATAGTGAATCATAGTCTGACTTTGACCAATCAAGATCGACCTCATACTTGCCATTTGATGGAAGCAAGCTAGTATTCAGGGCGACATTGTACTCGCCAGTACCCAGGTCGCTAGCGTTTCCACTATAGGTGTGCCAAGAATATGTCATGAGTCCTGCTGGCAGAAGATCACCATTATCTGAGTCGTTTACACGAAGCTGGAGGAGCACAACTGCACCATAGGTCACATTGGTAGTCCAAGTAGATTGACTTTCAACTGGATACTTCACTGACAACTGTGTAGAGTGCTGGATTGAGAAATCCCGACAGAAGAATCCGACGTTGTGCACTTCTGAATGAGATACGTGGTCATCAATTGCAGCTTGTACTTGCCATAAGCCTATTCGTGCGCTAACAGCATCAAGAGTAACATAGCCGCTGACAGCATATCCAGATGAGTCAACTGTCGCTGTGAGGGTATCCCAGATCTCTCCAAGGGAGTCGTATATTGTGAAGGTGACAAGATTATTCTGGTAGACAGACGAAAGAGCAGCACGGAATCTCGTGATTTCGTCGGCCCTGAATGTCTTCGTCCGAACCCATTGACCAAGCGCATTATCCCAGACCTGCAGGTTACTAACCATGTTAGGTGAAACGCTGCGAATCATCCAGAATCCATTGGGATCGGAGAGTCCGAGCTCATAGACAGAGATGTTGACAGCTCCATCTCCGGGTTCGCCTAGATACCAGCCATTTGTGAGATTAGTGTACCGCTGCGTGGGCTCCGACACGAATGTAACATCGCGGTCAGACGTTAGGGAGATATTATAGAAGAACTCGTCCTCGTATCCGCCAGGTACAGCAACGTAGTGATTTGTCACCCATTGGACATCTGTATTATTCTCTACAAGATAGTTGTCGCCATATGTGAAAAGCTCAGTATCATTGACAGTTTCCGCGTTGAACCTGCGCGCATAGACCTTGATGTCAGCATCGATTTCAACCGATATCTGAAGATTCGGGTCAGGAGGATTATTGTCAGGAGCCCACGAGAAGTTGGCGTGAGCGGCGCCGTGTGTCCACGGGGAAGCTGGGGTGTAGCTGACCGTTCCCAGTCCAAAGATCGGATTAGGTCCACTGTACACATTCTGAACATCTACTCCATTCATCTGGAGGTTTATGTTGTCAGGAATTGCCTTTGCCTTAATGTACAGAGCAATGTTGTCTAGCCTGCCCTCGGGTCTTATATCGGCTGACCTGTACCATTCACTCTGAGTCACCCTCAGCCCTGCCAACACCTGTAGGTTTGGCAGAGAAATGCTGGAGTAATCGACAGGAATGAGTCCAGTCGAGTACCAGAAGTTGTCATCATCAATATCATCGAACTGCTTAGACCAGAAGTAACTTCCACCATGATCAGGATCCCCAGCCGATACGAAGAGCTCAAAGAACCCAGTCATATATGTTCCCCAACCACGACAGTCTGCATAATAATCGAGGGAGATGCCTGCCCATGTCACGTCGCCCCGGTCGATTACAAGATCCTGTCTGATGAAGGCCTTGTCGCCAGGATTGTACCAGAATCCGTACAGACCAGTAGTCGACTCGCTATGCCAGTAGCCATCAATCTGGAAGATAGAAGAAGGATTGCCAGCCCCGTGACCGGTCGAGAGCCAGTTCGCATCCATTCTCTCAGTGCCACTGCCTTCACTTATGTACACGTTGCCTGTCGGGCCTACAGCGATACCGTAGTTGAATCGGAGGTTAGATATGCCTGTTCCGTCGGTGCCCCACTGTCCCTGATAAGAGCCTGTATTGGACCAATAAGTAACTCGATGATTGCCGAGGTCATTCACGTATATGCGCCCTGTGGTCGAATTGACAGCAACTCCCATGGGCGTTCTGAAGTTGGTATTTCCACCACCAAGGCTGCCGAACTGACCGGAGTATGCTCCAGCAGCTGTGAATCTCTGGATGCGGTTATTTGTACTATCAGCCACAACGACCTGCCCCGTGCTTTGATCGACTGCAATTCCTGTTGGCATCTGGAATTGACTATTGCCTGTCCCCGTTGAGCCCCAGCCACCCTGCCTTACACCATTCTGGCTGAAGTACTGCACACGATCATTGCCTGTGTCTGTTACATAGACGTACCCGTTCGAGTTACGAATAGCTATTCCTGTTGGCGCCCTGAACTCACCATTGTCAATCCCCGGCGAGCCAAACTGTCCCTGATAGACTCCTGTGGAACTGAACACCTGGACTCGGTCATTGCCTTGGTCAACAACATATACGTAACCTGTGGAGTTGACAGCAATTCCCGTAGGGCGGTCGAATTGTCCATTCCCAGTGCCATAGCTTCCCCATTGTCTGATGAAAGTGCCGGTGCTCGTAAAGACCTGTATGCGGTTGTTAAAGGCATCAGCAACGTGAACATTACCAGAAGAGTCAATTGCCACCCCCCAAGGATCAATGAATTGGCCGGTCCCTGTACCTCTAGCTCCCCACGTACCTACATTGGTGCCCGTCTGAGTGAAGTAGTGCATTCTGTTATTTCCATTGAAGTCCCCTTCCTCATATCGAGTTTCGAAAGCCCAGGTGGTATCTGCGGCAAAGCTCGGATTGAGCAGCCAGCTGCGATTCTCTGTGATGCCGTCGAGATCTCCGTAGATACTATATCCTTCCCACTGTTCGCCGAGAGGCACTGAGAGATTAGCAGTCGTGATAGTCCCTGATGGATAGTAGACCATGCGTTGGTCTATGAACGAGTCAATTCTCGTTCCGTACTCCGAAGCAATCAGTGGATCCCCTGTTCCAGCCAATGAGGTCGGCAAGTCTGAGATGACGTATTTCAGGAGCACTTCGTCCGGAGCCACCTCGATTGTATCTCCGTTATCCAGAACCACGGTTTCACCGCCCGCTCCGCCATTTGGACCGATTGCCCAACCGGGAGGTACAGTCACAACGCCCAGGATCAAGGGAAGAATCACAAGAAGCATTCCCATTATTCTCTTTGTTCTCATGGGTTGGTCTCCTCATAGGCTCTATCCATAGTCACGACTATGCGACCGACCTGACAAGCTTATGCTTACTAGTATATGAATAGATGGTGAATCCATATATTGCACAACCGTTCGAAAAATAGACACATGGAATAATCTCGGCGCACCTCGAAAGTTCCGCAGCGGTTTTGTCTGATTCGATAGAAGAGAATCACCATCATCAACTGCTAGTGTGGATTTTCTGTTAGGAGTATGATTCTCATAATTTCAAGTGTCTACGCTGAACTACTCAATCTATCTCTTTCACGACATCAGTTAGTCTTAAATCACAGGCAGAATTCGTGGCTTCAAACGGAGCCAGCCACATGACAACTAAGAAGAAACCCACAATCAAGGAAATTCTTGATATTCATTCTGTAGCCATCGTGGGAGTTTCTGAAACGCTCGGGTACTACTGGGTATATTCAATGCTACAATGGAAGCATGATCTCAGAGTGTGGCTAGTTTCTAGAAGGGAGGGAGAAAAACTCGGTCACAAAATATACAGGAGCCTCTCAGAGGTTCCCGAGAGAATTGACTATGCCATCATTGCAGTTCCGTACAAGCATGTTCCTCAGGTTCTGAGGGAATGCCATGAGAAGGGAGCAAAAGGAGTCACCATATTTTCAAGTGGATTTTCAGAGCTCGGAACTGAAGAAGGTAGGCAGAGAGAGAGCGAAATTCGAACCATCCTGGATGAATTAGGAATGAGGGCCTTTGGACCAAATTGCATGGGACTCCTGTACCCCGAGATTGGCTTTGCGTATATGCCAACTCTGAAACGGCTCTCAGGGAATGTGGGATTTCTTTCCCAGTCAGGGGGAGTGTCAATGACCTCATATACCTCAGGGGTTGAGGCAGGGGTCGGCTTCAGCAAAGTCTTCAGCTATGGAAACGAAGTCGACATATCACCACAGGAGCTCTTGGACTACCTAAGAAACGATGCAAAAACGAAAGTCGTCGGAGCCTACATCGAAGGAGCCAAAAACGGACAGCAAGTCTTGAACTCGCTCATTGATACGGCCAAGGTGAAGCCAGTTGTGGTTCTGAAGGGAGGTCGAACTGGTGCAGGATCACGAGCGGCATCATCTCATACTGGAGCGCTTGCAGGGAATCAGGAGATCTGGAAGGCCGCTTTCCAACAAGCGAATGTTCAGACTGTGGAGACGATTGAAGACTTAATGGCCACTTTGAGCATCTTCTCACTCAGCCCTAGACCAAAGACAAGAGATGTTGGAATTGTTGCAATAAGTGGAGGAACTAGCGTCGTTTACACGGATCTCTGCATTGAGAATGGTCTGCGAGTTCCTCAGACAACACCTGAGACTATTGAGCGTCTTAGACAACTCATGCGTGATGTGGGGATAGGACTAGGCAATCCTATCGATATGGCTCAAGACTACTATCAAGATCAGACTACGACAGAGGTCGTTCGTGCTATTGCAGAAGACGCGGGATTCTCCTCAGTCATCTTTGAGGCAGACGTCTATAACATGCACCAGGTCGCCACAATAATGGGCGCCCAAGATGTATTGGTTGATTATTGGAGAGCAGTGGCAAAGGCAGGAAGAAAGGTCGTAGAGGAGGTCAATAAACCGGTGCTAGTTGTGCTTCCAGAGGTCGCCTATCCAAAAGCACGAACTGATGCTTGGGATGCATTTGTCAAAGAAGGTCTTCCTGTGTTTCATAACATGTACGAAGCAATCAGAGCCTTAACGCGGGTCTGCAAGTACTATGAAGTGAATGATAGTCGAAGTGAGCGAATCATGCCATCTCGACCCAGTTCACGAATTCAGAAGTAGTCTGATTCTCAGTAATGAATAGCTTTCTGTATTCTGGGTTTTTCAACTGCAGCCAAACGTACTGGAAATCAAAATCGAAACCAATGATTCTCACTGATGCTTCAATTGAGTTAGGTCTGAAAGCAACGTAACCGAAGATAAGAGACAAAGAGAGTCCTACAAAGTATGCTATCGCAATAGGATGAATCCCTCTCCCCGACGATAGGTCGTAGCCTACGAAGATTAGGGCGAAGATTGACAATCCCGAGAGGAAAGCAGCGAATAGCATCGCAAGACAGCGCATTCTCGCATTACCATCATCTGTGATATGATGGTCTTCGCACACGTACAATGGAAGGCTTCGAGGGACTGAAGCTGGCAATCCGAATCTTCTTCTTTCTCTAGCATAGAAGGCAGGATTCCAATGAGGGCGCAACCACTGTCTATTCTGGGGCGTTACTGATATTCTGCTCATAGAAGTGGATGAAGCACAACAGACGGGGCATATCCTGGGGAATCTGAGTCTCTCCAATTCTACTCTTACTATTGGCTCATCGAAGTGCTTCCTGTTTGAAGGCAATTAGAGGAACACATCCTTTGACGTTTGACGGAGTTCCTGTTCCCAGTTTAATCTATTGAAGTCGGTAGTCATATCACCGGACCTCAGTCGTATTGACCTTGAATGTGGTTCAAAACATGGCGGTACATGCTATCCGACACCATCAAAGCAGCCTCCGGAGCTACCGTTGAGGTCTTCTGCGTCGTAATCTCTATGCCCAGTTCTTCAAAGCTCGTTCTTACTATGTGGAGACCTTCCAGATTCGTCATAAGACCTAATCTAAGAGCCTTGAGAATTTGATATCCGTAGTGAGTCATCCATAGGGCCTCTAAGTGCACGTTGCTACCCCTGACAGGCAAAATGACACCTTCGATTTCTTGCTTTCTTCTCTCAGCAATACAGGGTATCAGTTTTGATGCTCTGGTCTTTCGCATCCTATCCGTATCAAGGAAGAGTGTGGGTCCCCCATGGTCGAGCTGTTCCTGAAGCAGCTGAATAGCATTGTCAAAAACAACACGACGGGCGACCTTGAAAGACATGCTCCCACGTGTACCCTTCAGAAGCCGCCTAGGATTGCCATCAAATCCTGCGAGATCTTCCATCCCCAGTCCACCGAGCAGTCCACGCTGAACGCCGAACCAGTCGTCTTCTGCAACAAGGTCCAGTAGTGATTCGATACGTTTCTTGATGCTACTCCATTCTGTATTGCGTGCAAGATTCGCATACTCAGTCCAGATAATCACTGGGGGTGCTGTCCAAGGAGCACCATCGTTTCTGACCAGTTGAAAGCGTCTGTTTAGCTCATCTCTAGTCAACACATATCGGAGGAGAGTATCAGCTGACAAAACGACGGAGGAGTCCATTCGGATTGAAGCCCGCAGGAACACAGGAGACAGGTCCAGACCATGAAGACGGTTTTCTGAGATGTCGACCTCTTTCAGACTGATGCAATCAAGAAGAGGCCAAAGATCTAATCGTGTGATGTGATTGCTTCGAATTCGGATTTCCCTAAGTGACGAGCAACCTGTTAGAGGTGCGAGGTCGAGTTCGTCAAGCATGTTATGAGATAGATCTAGAATCTGAAGACTGGTGCAACTACCTACGTCAGAGAGGTCTATCCGCTTCGCAGCACGCATGACCAAATCAATCTTCACATGCTCTCTGTGGAATTTCGTTTCCTCTTGGCGTCCGTGTGGGCTCCAGTATCTGATTGTTATTTCTTCCATGTGTGAGGTGACCTAGAAGTACGTATCAGCACTCCGGATAAATAGAAGCCTATGAAGACAAAAAAGTGATGATGCTAGTGTTCTAGTTCGGCCTTCGATGGAACTACCCTTTCAGAGGCGATCAGGTAGCCTCCGTCAATAGCTTCCAAGACCAAGTTGTGTGATTTTCTGTCATTGTGGCCCAATAGCGTCATTGACCTGACTATGAACTCTGGCGTAGCACCTTCTGTAAGGTCTATGGTTGCCATGGTTTCCCTAACAGGGTTCAGATGCTCAGGAAGGTTGTGGCTGACTCCGACATACCGATTCATGAGAGCTCCGTCAAAGTGGCTATGAAAGATTGGGTCTATGGTTTGATATAGATTGGGACTATTGACTAGCTGCTTCACGGTTTCGTTTTCGAAATCATAGAGCTGCCCAATATTCCTCCCAAAGAGTTCCAGTTGGTTCTTCTGCCGCAACGTTGCAGGTTCGACCGTTATCATGGCACAGATGAGAACCTCAGTCTGAACAGCAGTGATTACTTCTGTGATGGGTATCGCTGTCCATTTTGGTTCATCCCATGAGAACTCCGCTCTGAATTGTGACAACGCCGCTATGAAAGAACTGAGAAGAGACTCTTGAAATCCGCCCTTGAGGATTCGGGAATAAACTGGGAGACCAATCGAGCGGTGGATAACTAGAATGCCAATCAGATTCCTCGCATCCTCGAGACGGCCTCTCAATGCCAGGAGTTCCAGGTTTCTGTGTGATGTGGTTAGCACATAGATGCGTCGACTGACCGTTATGACGGCGAACGCAGCAAATACAGCTAGAGCGCCGAGAAGGGTGGCTCGGGCTGTGATGATGAATAGCGACTCAGCAACAGGAATGCTCACGTTGATTGAGCAGTTGTTCATCTCATAGTAGGGCATGCTCACAGACACAAGGAGAACGAATTCACCTGTGCCAACTAACGAGGAGTTGAAATCAGCTTCCCACCAGCCTTTTGCAAGATTGGGATTGAACTGAACATTATGAGTAGACCAGTTTCCAACGACACTGGCACCACTGAGGATAGGATTGCCATTGTCCTGATCATAAAGTGAAATAGTCGCAGTGAACAGTTCCCCAGGTTCGATGTCTATGCTTGGAGTTTGAGCGAATACTGTCAGTCTATGGTACAGCTCGAATGCGACTGAACCAAATGCAAGCTCCGTACCATTCTGCCACGACACTGAAACCATCCATTCTCCAATTGTTGCGTTATTCGGCCCCAACGTGACGCCTTCGGTTTGGATAGACGACGTGTTCAAACTAACGACAGTTTCGCTGAACCATAGGGCTCCGTTTGGCAAGTACCAATCAGCCTTCACTTCGAACACAGGAGAAGTGAGTTCAGACACTGCACCAATGAGGGCATCGCAACGGATTCGGTCGCTGCTTTGAAACATAGCTTCGTCCTTCCATGTCGATGAGGGCTCTCTGAGAACTTGAGTTGACATTGACAATAGATAGTTCTGTGCCATCAACTGGACTTTCCACCAGCCCACAGTGCTCGCTACACCAGATGGGATTTCCAGGCAGCCAGATTCAGCCAGCGCCTCAGTGGTGAGGTCATTGCCGATAGGATCTTCCACAGATGGGCCATACCAATCAACGGGATAGTGTACGACAAAACCCAAGTCCTTGGCTTCAGGGTAGGATACAATATATGTGAAGATGAACAGCTTGGCATTTTGGTTGAGTTCGATTTCGTATGCGACGCCCAATTCATCAAGACTCGTTGAGAATGAGGAGTTGTAGAATCGCGTCATCCGCGTAACCGAAGCCGAGTATTCAAAGATGATACTGGCATTTGATGTGAAGGCAAAAGGAATTGCAGCCTTCTCCCAGTAGGTATTGTTCAGGCAAATCGTTCCTGAATTCGATTCTCCCTGTATCGAGAAGTCGCCCATGGGTTCAACAGAAACATGCAGGTCGACATCTGCCGGTCTTGGATGCTGCAGTGTTGTAAGAGAAATGTCGTCCACTAGGAAGGTGATATACCTCGCATTTGCTGGGTCGCCATCTAGATCAGGGTCCGTATCTAAAATATCAATATAGGTCGAGTTTGCGTCGACCATGAAACAGGCTCTTACCTCAAAGGTAGAGAGGCCCTCAGGCAAATCTACCACCATGGAATCGGCCTCATTCCAAACATCTCGCTGAGTTATGTTGGTAGGACCTATTGACCAATTCCATAGGATCGATGAACCATTCATGATTTGAAAACCAAACTTGAAACTGGCACCGTAGTTCTGTCCAATTGGGCCCCTTTCATACAGATACTTCATACTGAACTGAAACTGAACGTGGTCGTCACTATTATTTACAAACTGATACCAGTAGATCTTAGTGCCACTGTAGTAACGGTAAATGCCCGGCGATGACACATTCTCATAGCCTTCGCATTCCATAGTCACGTAGTTTGGATCGGAGTTGCTGTAAGAAACACGTTGGTAGCCATGAGTATCGATGATTTCCCGGCGTGCTCGCCAACCATAGGGATAGCAACTAGCATCGCCAGTCCAATCTACGGCGGTACCTGGAATTCCGTTATCAAGCGAGCCATTCAAGACACTGAGAAGCTCCAGATCACGAATGTCGATACTGATTTGCCCAGCCTTCCATCCTCCAGTCCCTAAGGGCACATCGTGGCTGAATACACAATCGCCTGCTGGGACAAGAGTAGTGCCGTCTGCTGAATCTGTGAGTGTGTCTTCAAATTGATAGTAGTGTACGAGACCTGATTCAGAGCCTGCAAGAGGCATCATGTAGTCGCTCCTCAAGTCGTCCAGACTTCTCTGAATTGAATAGTATCTGAACTCGTCAACATGACCATCGACGCGATAGCTTGAACTTCCTCGCGAACTCATTATACAATTCTGGGTAAACAGACCCGACACAGAACCACTCCATGTCAATGAGGCTTCTTCAACAGGCTCCGTGTCTTCATCTCCCCAATATGCGGCCAAGGAATTGATTGTCTGGTCCCAGGTTATCGCGATGAAATACCAGTGGTCTGTTGACCAGCTAGATTTGGTTCCTATGAGAGTGTTATCGCTCCCCCAGTCAAGAGCCAGTCTATTGCCAGTCCATCTTGTTTCGAAATTGGCATGTTGCCCCCAAAAACGGCCATTGGGTGCCATGAGGTCCCATTTTAGCCAAAGCGAAATTGTTCCTACAGGTGATGCAAAACTCGTACTTCCTCCAGAGCCGACTAAGAAGTGACCCCCAACGCATTCCGCGGAGTATTGATTGCCGCTGGCTCCCGCAGGCAGATAGACAACAGAACCTGGAGTAGGAGATACATCGGTTCGCGCAGTAGCGTAAGTTGATGGCCAAGCGGGAGTCGCTATATGCTCAACCAAAACGGGATCGAGGACTCCTGTCTGTTTGTCTTTCACAGCATAAAACTCCTGAGAGAGATTCCCATTCTGCTTGTGATTTGAATGCTCCAGTAGGCAAGCATCTTGGGGGAAATAGCATATCGATAGCATGAGAACTAGCATGATGCATATTAGAGGAAATGTCATTTCGATCCGAAGTCCCAAGAGCTAGCCTCCTCAACCACGCAAGTCAGACTGCTAATGCAATATTATGAGAATAGCGAGCAATCCGACTCACCAATTTTCTCTGAAAGACTAATTTGCGTGCGATTAACATGCTTGTTCAGGTATTTCAGATAATGTTGGTTAGACCTTCCAAGCTATTCGCGAATGTTTCTACTAGTAAAGAGCTTGGACGAACTACACAAATCATGTTCTTTGAAGTACAGGGCGCATCAAATGAGCAAAGTGACTATATCAAGCCCACTTTTGCATTGAACTCATTGATCAACTTGTCAATCTTGGGCGTCAACTGCTGGATTCGCTCCCAATACGTTGGATAGTCATACCATTGAGCATTGAGCTCATCCAGTTCCATCCCCTGCTGTTCAATCCAAGTATAGTACTTTAGATGATGAACCCTCTTCCTATCGTAGTGACTCAGTTCAATCATGGCATCTGTCTTCTGAGCCATCAAGTGGCCATAGTAGTCTCTTGTGCTCCGCTCGGACGTATATCGTCCATAGGCTGATTGCGCCTCCAGCATCCTTGACCTGTACATATCCATTGAATCTGTAAAGACTGTAAGCACAACGTCATGCTCAGTCAGTTCGTAGTACTTCGCAAACTTCACCGCCATTAGTAAATTCGCTATACTCGAGATGCCCAGCAGTCCAAGCTGCATGACTATCTTCTCGGGCGCGCCAATTTCGTTAATGAGGTACTTGCGACCTTCAGGTTCATTGAAGAGCCGCATCACGTTTAGCGAATCAGCATCGTCAATTGCGATGACCAGGTCTGTATTGCGAACATTGTGTATCCAGGGAACATGCTTATCCCCAATACCTTCGATTCGATGAGCACCATATCCATTGAGCCAAAGAGTGGGGCACTGAACAGCCTCTCCTGCAGCAATCTTTGAGGCGGGATAGAGCTGTTTCATAAGGTCACCACAGGCAATAGTACCTGCAGACCCTGTAGTGAGGCATACACCGCGATAAGTGTCATTTCCAAATCTATGGTTCAGAATCTCCTCCATTGCATGTCCTGTGACCTCATAGTGGAAGAGGTAGTTGCCAAACTCTGCGAACTGATTGAAGATGAAGACATTCTCTCGAGTCGCCTTGAGCTCGGCGACCTTATCATAGATCTCTTTGACATTGCTCTCCGAACCCCGCGTCTTGATGATCTCTCCAGCGACAGTCTTGAGCCAATCAAAGCGTTCCTGACTCATTTCCTCAGGCAGGATGGCGATGCTCTCGCAACCAAGAAGCGCTGCGTCGTATGCACCACCACGACAGTAATTCCCTGTCGAAGGCCAGACTGCTTTGTGGTGAGTAGGATCGAACTGGCCGGTAACAAGACGGGGGACTAGGCAGCCAAATGAGGCTCCGACCTTGTGCGCTCCGGTAGGGAACCATTTGCCAACAAGTGCAATGATTCTTGCCTCAACACCCGTGAGTTCGGTTGGCATCTCCATATAGTTTGCCAGTTGCTGAAACTGACCACCCTTTTCAACAGGCTCGTTCTTCCAAGTGATTCGAAACAGATTTTGTGGAACGACGTCCCAGAGGCCTATGCCTTTGAGTTCATCTTTGATTCTCTTTGGAGCCTTTCTTGGATTCTTCATCTGCACAAAAGTGGGTATCACAATGTTCCGTTCGCGACAACGCTCAACTGTTCTCATGAGCTGATTCTCGTTCTTTGTGAGGTCGATCATGCTTCTTTCCTCGGATCTTTGACATATACTTGACAAGTGACTTTCGCCGAAGATGAAATACTTGAACAGTGGAATTTGGGAAAAGGCTTTCGGATTCCCCGAAGGTCAAAGAGCACGCCACTACAGACAGGTTATTAATGCATAAGATATGATATTAGAGCAGTGTCAGAAGTTCTCTGACCTCATTGAATTGGCTACTGCATTTCATTCAATTGATTTGGTCTGGATACTAGGCATTCGCCTTGACCACATCTGAATGTCAGCACAGGTGAGTTGACGTTTCATGACAAAAACGAAGAGTAAGTATGTCTTCAAATTCGGCGCAGGCCGAGCCGATGGGAATGACACGATGAAGAACCTACTTGGAGGAAAAGGGGCCTCGCTTGCTGGTGCTACCCTCCTTGGACTGCCGGTCCCCCCTGGTTTTACAATTTCGACAGAAGTCTGTAATCTCTACCTTAAGACAGGTGGCTTCAGCGAGGAAATGAAGCGTGAGGTCAAGGATGCTCTACGCTTCCTTGAAAAAGCCATGGAGAAGGAGTTCGGAGGTTCCACAAATCCTCTCCTGGTTTCATGTCGCTCAGGGGCTCGTCAGAGCATGCCAGGGATGATGGAAACCGTATTGAATGTTGGCCTCACCACGTCGACAATTCCCGGTCTGATCGAAATAACGAATAACGAGAGATTCGTATATGATTCCTACCGCAGACTCATCATGATGTACAGTGACGTCGTCATGGAGAAAGCTGCCGGAATTGAGCCGGAAGAAGGGCATGGAATCAGACGACAGATGGAGCGGCTGCTTGAAGCAAAGAAGAAGCAGGCCGGTTGCCTGACTGACACTTGCCTTAATGTTGAGCAGCTAAGAGAGCTCTGTGATGAGTTCAAGGATGCAGTGAAGAAGACACTCGGGAAGGAGTTCCCTGATGATCCATACGTGCAGCTCTGGGGGGCAGTGGGTGCCGTATTCAAGTCTTGGGGAGGTGCACGAGCAGTTGCATACCGACGCATCGAGAACATCCCCGATGATTGGGGCACTGCATGCACAGTGCAATCCATGGTCTTTGGAAATATGGGCGACCACAGTGCCACGGGTGTTGCTTTCTCAAGAAACCCAGCAACTGGAGCCAACAAGTTCTACGGTGAGTTCTTGATCAACGCCCAAGGAGAGGATGTCGTCGCTGGAACACGCACTCCCAATGCCATGAATGAGGAGAGCAAGAATGAGCAGAGCAAAGACCTGCCAACTCTTGAAGAAGTAATGCCTGAAGTGTACAATGAGCTTGTGGGGATTCGGGATACCCTCGAGAAAGATACCAAGGATATGATAGACCTTGAGTTCACGATTCAAGAGAACAAGCTGTTTCTGGTTCAACACCGCGTGGGAAAGAGGACAGCGACTGCAGCGCTGAACATTGCCATGGACATGTTCCATAGTGGCTTCATCGATGAGCCCGCGGCAATCCTGCGAGTAGCTCCGGAGCAATTGGGGCAGCTTCTATACCCAATTCTTGATCCGGAAGCAGAAGCAAAAGCCACTCCTATCGCACGAGGGCTTCCAGCTGGTCCCGGCGGTGCATTTGGGCAAATCGTCTTCACTTCAGAAGACGCTTTGGAGTGGACCAGGCGTGGCAAGAAGGTAGTTCTCATTCGTGAAGAAACCTCCCCCGAAGACATTGAGGGAATGCGAGCGGCTAATGCCGTGCTGACAGCGCGTGGAGGCATGACAAGCCATGCAGCGCTGGTCACACGAGGGTGGGGCAAGTGCTGTATTGTGGGAGCATCGGGACTGGATATCAATACCTTTGAGAAGACCGTCAGCATAGGTGGAAAGCACTACAGAGAGGGAAACACACTCACGCTGAATGGCACGCAAGGCCTCGTCTATGATGGTCAGTTGCCCATGAAAGAGGCCACAGAGAATCCGAGATTGAAGGAGTTCATGGGCCTCATTGATAAGTACAGAAGACTCGGAGTGCGAGCAAATGCGGACACACCACATGATGCAAAAGTTGCATTGGGTTTCGGAGCCGAAGGCATAGGGCTTTTCCGAACCGAGCACATGTTCTATGGAGAGGGAAGCGACGAACCATTGTTTCTGCTTCGCAAAATGATTCTGAGCAATACGCGCTCAGAACGACTTCATGCTCTAAAGGAACTTGCTCCCTTTGTGAAGCAGGACATCAAGTCGACACTCGAAGTTATGAATGGACTGCCGGTCACTATCAGGCTTCTCGACCCGCCACTGCACGAGTTCGTTCCACAAAGCAAGTTCGGCCAAGAAAAGCTCGCGCTGGCACTTGGAATCAGCCCGGAAGAGGTCCACAAGAGGGGGGAACAGATTCATGAAAATAACCCGATGATGGGACACCGTGGTGTGCGTCTGGGTATTACATATCCTGAGGTCTATGAGATGCAAGTCCGAGCGATGCTTGAGGCCGGTGCAGAACTCATCAAGAAGGGAAAGAAGGTCCACCTTGAAATCATGATTCCAGTCACAATCGGAGCGGCTGAATTGACAACCATGGAACTCATCGTTCACCGGGTCTATGATGAAGTCAAGAGCGAAGTGGGTGTTGATGTCCCATACCTGTATGGCACAATGATAGAGACTCCTCGTGCATGTATGCGTGCCGGAGACATGGCCCAGAGTGCGGAGTTCTTCTCCTTTGGGACGAATGATCTCTCACAGATGGCCTTTGGTTTTAGCAGAGATGACATCGAATCATTTCTACCACAGTACCTTGAGCTACATATCTTGAGAAATGACCCGTTCAAGAGCATAGACAAGCGTGGTGTCGGGCAATTGATGGAAATCGCCATTGAGCGAGGCAGAAAGACCAGACCTGGCCTGAAGCTGGGCGTCTGTGGCGAACATGGCGGCGATTCGAGGTCTGTGGAGTTCTTCCACGAAATAGGTCTAGACTATGTTTCATGCTCTCCGTATCGATTGCCGATTGCTCGTCTTGCAGCCGCACAGGCGGCAATAAAGGAAAAGCAGGAGAGAAAGCTGAAGTAGACCAACCTCTGAGAGATCGCTGTGAACAATGTACACGTGAAGATGAAGATATTGTCTCCTTTCCATCTTCACGTGTAGTAAGCGAACCGAACTAGGATGATATAGCTGGGCTCTTCTCACCTTCTTAGGCCAGAAGGATGCTGAGGGCGAATAATGGCCCAAGAGTGAGAGGAATAATTCCGCGGAAAGCGGCATGATTCGCCAAAATAAGAATGGGCTGCAAACACCAGAGTACCAGAATCAGAAACGTGAAGAAGAGTGCTTCTCTAATTCTTAGACGCTCTGCAGAGGCAACAGCTGCTATCTCAGACACTACCACGCTCATTAACGCAAATAGAATCAGGACCACAAGCTCGGCTGCAGAAGAATGCGTACGTGGATATATGCCGAATAGAAGTATCATGAAGAGATCTGTAGGACCAAGTATGTAGGCAGAGAGATGAAGTCAGTCGATTTGGTGGGGTCTAGAAGTCCAATATAATCCCGAAAAGAAGAACGAGATTACGGGAACCAAAATCGCATTTCTGTGTTTTTTTCTCGACACCCAAATACCATATGAGACAGGAAAACAGGAGAATCGAGTTGACTGGAAACAAAAGGGCGTAATATAATGCAAGGACAGTCACTGGAATGAAAGCAACTGGAAAAATCATCAGTAGAATGTAGATTAATAAGAATAGAGCTACCGCTAGCAATTGTCTTGGATGAAGTTCCACCCGCGGGCCTCTAGATACAGCACTGGATTTCCCAACCAGTCCATAATCAGGAACTGTATTTTAGTTACTTCCGTTTAAGTAGGAATCGAAGCTGTTTAGATTTAGTAAACGTTAATCCATTCGCCCAAACGTCGACCCATTTCTTGGATACATGGCCTCGTTTCTGTGCGAAGCTCAATCTTTAAAACGGGGAGTTCTTGGCCCTTCTACCAATAACAGAGTGTCTTGGACTGAGGAAATATGATGCGAATCTTGGTGACCGGTTCATATGGGCAAATTGGAACAGAGCTAGTTGGCGCTCTACGCAACAAGTATGGTGGCGATAATGTCATTGCATCAGGCCGAAAGAAGCCACCAAAGATTCTCACCGAAGATGGACCGTATCTTCATCTCGATATTCTCGATACTAATCAGATTCATTCAATGCTTGTCGACAATGACATCAATGTCATAATTCACAATGCTTCTGTCCTATCCGGTGTTGGCGAAAAAGACCCTCAACTTGCGTTCTCCACGAATGTCCAAGGGGCATACAACATACTTGAAGCAGCCAGAATCTTGGATCTCGACCAAGTCATAATACCGAGTTCGATTGCTGCCTTCGGTCCAAGTACTCCTCGTGACAATACGCCCAACGACGTAATTATGCGGCCGACGAGCGCGTATGGTGTTACGAAGGTCTTCATAGAGCTATGGGGAGAATACTATGCGAAACGATATGGCCTTGACTTCCGTTCCCTGAGATACCCTGGCATCATCAGTGCTGAAGCGCTCCCAGGTGGAGGAACAACAGACTACGCGGTGGAAATCTTCTACGAGGCAATAAAGAACAAGAAGTACACTTCGTTTCTGAATAAAGGCACGTATCTTCCAATGATGTACATGCCTGACTGCATCAAATGCACAATGAACCTCATGGAAGCAGATGCAAAGAAGCTGAAGCATAGAAGCTTCAATATTACGGCAATGTCATTTGCTCCTGACGAATTGGCTGCCGAAATCAAGAAACACATTCCAACGTTCAAAATAAGCTATGCACCTGACTTCCGACAAGCAATTGCAGAGTCATGGCCCGCATCGCTTGATGATAGTGTGGCTCGGGAAGAATGGGGCTGGAAGCCAGAGTATGACCTAGCGGCGATGACAAAGGATATGCTTGAGAAACTATCCAAGAAACTCGGGATACGCTACTAGCAGCATCGCAGGGGCAGGAAAGGCATTTGTTGTCCTGTCTGCCTCATGGTTGAAGACAGCAAACGGCACATTTATGTCAATTGCGGTTTTTCAATAGACTATTCATACGGTGAGCCTGATGAATCGAGACCCACTCTATCTTTCCGTCTTCATCCTTTCCATTCTAATTGCATCTTCGTTCTACTTGTCTTGGAGCGTGGATAGAGGAATGGGAGAACTTACTGTCGAGAGATTGCGAATTGAACGGGCTCCAGGACGGCCTGTAGATTTCATAGTCTATTCACCGCGAGCCGGCATTCATGTTGACCCCATGCCTGTTGCCCTGACACTTCACGGTCTCGCGGGCTCAAAGGAAGGAATGTATGCATTCAACATAGAGCTGGCAAGACGCAATTTCACTGTCGTTTCTGTCGACCTTGCGGGACACGGGGATTCTAGTCTGCCCTTCATCCTCGAAGATTATGAAGGGATGGCGCAGGACGCGTACGCAGCTCTTCGTTACGTTCAGGAGAACTGGGCTGACGTCGATAATGAGAGCTATGGTATTCTGTCACATTCCCTGGGCTTTCGTGTAGCGATTGAGATGAAGGACATGCCTGTTGCCCCGCTGGCATATGCGACTGTAGGTGATATCGGGCAGATGAGTCTCGGATCATATGTCGACTTTCCAGGCAATCTCCTAATAGCTATTGGCGCGTACGATGAAATGATCTCAGAAGAAGATGCCGTTAATGCAATCAGGACTGCCACTGGAAACAGCAGTGCAGAGGCAGGGGTAACCTATGGGTCGCTTGAGAACCAGACCGCCTATCGTTTGGTGTTTGCACCGACAGACCACGTCTTTGAGGCCCTCGATGGTACAATCGTTCAAGAGTCTGCTTCCTGGCTTATTCAGGGCGTTCAAGGCGAAGAACAGCTCTCCCAGACTCTTGACCCAAAAGACCAAATTTACTTCAGCAAGGTCATTGCTACTTTCTCGGGTGCCTTCTCGCTCCTTGTCAGTGTCGTCCCGGTCATGCTACTTGTCTACAGCTACCTTCCTGAAAGGATGAAACCACGGAAGATACCTCTTCAGACCAAAGAACTCAGCTACAAGAAGACATTCGCCATCAGCTCAATTCTAGGAGCAATAATGGTGACGATCTTCACTGCGACAACAGCAGGGGGATTCCATCTTGAGAACCTAGGGCTTGCCTGGCCGAACTCAATGTTTGCTACAGGTCTGATACTCTTCTACACAGTCTCGCTTTTCTGTTTGACTGCAGCAATGTGCGGCCTGATGGGGATATCGAATACAAAGTTGGCATTTGCATCAATTGGCATACAGAGAATTCCCGTCAAGGAGCATATCATTGATTTCCTCAAGTGCATCGCTGTCGCAGGAGTATGTATAATTTGGCTTCTCTTCTGGCTGGCCATAAGCGGCTTGCCTGAACAAATGCAACCATGGATTCTCTTGGCACTGGTGAAGTGGCCCGTCAGCATTCGTGGTATCAATACGGTCATAGTGATCGCCTTTGCCATTCCCTATCTCGTAGTTGATGCAGCTTGGCTACGAGGACTTCTCTTGAGTGACCGAGAATGGAGCGGAAGTTGGAAAGAAGTCAAGACCATGATCTTTGCATTCGCGTCGAAGTTTGCGGTTTCAGGCGTGCTTGCCGTAGTAGTGGTGTCTGGCACCACTGCACTTGGATTCATCGGTGGCAAAATGGTACTGTTGGGTCTCTTGCTCCTATTGATGCTAGTTGTTTCGCTCTTGACGACAGTATTGACTGCATGGACTGCCCTCAAGTTCCAAAACACATGGCCTGCAATACTTGTTAGTGCGTTCATGCTGTCCATTGTTGCAGTATCAAGTATTCCGCTGATCTAGAGAGAAAGTAGGGATGAAGGTATGCTCTCCGTGGTACACTATGTGCCATTAGAGGGACGTCCAGGGCTCACACGGACTCCACTAATGCTCGCGAACTTCAAAGTCCAGCCCCTGTTTGGCCATTAGCTTTAGCATCTTCTGGAGTGCTCTCTCATCAGGCACTTCGAGAATCAGCTCAACCTCCGCTCTGTTAGGTGGTATCCCAGGGTCAAAACGGTCCTGGTTGATTTCAATCACACTCACACCGGATTCAGCAACCAAGCTAAGTACTCTGTTCATGCTTCCAACCTTATCCAGAATCGAGCCCCTTACTCTCACCGAACGACCTAATCTGAACAGCTCTTTCTCAACAATCCTAGAGAGAAGTGACATGTCAATATTGCCCCCAGAGAGAACTGTAACTGCCTTCTTTCCTTTTATGGGGATTTTTCCATAGTAGTACGCAGCGAGCCCAACGCAGCCAGATGGCTCAACAACAAGCTTAGCTCTCTCAAGAAGCATGAAGATTGTACGAGTGACCTCTAGCTCGTCAACAGTTGCCACTCCAGAAATGAGGTCTCTGGATATCTTGAATGTCAAATTGCCAGGCGTCTTAACTGCTATCCCGTCGCAGACAGTATCCAAGTTCTCAATGTGGATGATCTTTCCTGCCTCAAGAGAGGCCTTCATTGAGGGGGCACCAGCAGCTTCCACCCCATATATCTCAACCTCAGGGCGTTGCTCTTTGACTGCAATAGAGATGCCGGAGATCAGCCCTCCGCCGCCTATCGGAACGGAAATCACATCAACATCTGGGCACTCATCAAGTATTTCGAGTCCAATGGTTCCTTGGCCGGCAATTACATTCTCATCATTGAAGGGGTGCAGGAATGTGACACCACTTTTCTCAGAGGTTTCTTTTGCATAGGCAAGAGCATCGTCGAACGTATCGCCATGTTGGATGACCGTGGCTCCATAGGTCTCAGTCGCTTGGATTTTCGCAACAGAAGCATATGTAGGCATGATAATAGTCGAACTAATACCCAGCCTTGACGCTGCGTAGGCTACCCCCTGTGCGTGGTTGCCCGCTGAGGCTGCAATGACTCCAGCTTTCTTTTCAGAATCCGAGAATTGTGACATTGCGTACGTTGCACCACGGACCTTGAATGAACCGGTTTTCTGCAGATTCTCGAGCTTGAAGTATATCTCTCCCTGCGTTGCATTGCTGAAAGTTGTTGAGTATTCCATGCGGGTTCTATGCGCGATGCCCTTGATTATCTCGCGAGCATCCAGCATCTTCGAGTATATCGAACTATACTTGCTCATGATAGGCCACGATTCCCCATAGAGCACACAACCAGATTAAGGATTCCTAGGCAATCAAGAAGATAGTAGGGAGGAGTCACTCCAAGAAAAGGGGTTGACTCTCCCCTTTGAATGCGAAACGGTTTAGACTGCAAGAATCAGAGAGACAAGGATACTATTTGCAATTAGTGGGAATAGCATCCATGCAATGTAGTTGCCTGGCGGGGCAGTGAATCTGTTGTATTTGGCTGGTATGAAGGCGAAGTATCCTTTCCTCACGGATGTCCATCGCCATAGCTCCATGTTTCGGCTCAAGAGAGGTTCAAGCAGCAAGAAGTCTGTCAAACAAGCAATCACACCAGACATTGTAGCAGCCTGAATCCCAGTGAAACCAAGTGAGAGCGAGAAGAGGAGACTGCTTTGTATGAAGAAGATCCAAAGGAAGACAATCCAAATGGGGACGTTCTTCACAAATGGACCATTCCTCTCCTGTTTTGTGTAGTGATAATAGCCTTGGGACGAAACGAAACTCTCACCAGCTGAAGCGATTGTGAATATCAGTAGTACTTGGAGAAGCATCAACCACCCGAAAATGCTCCACATCAATTGAGACGTGATACTTGCAAGTCCTCCGAATATTACTAGAAGTACGAAACTCTCTAGCCTCGAGATCATCAAAACACCTCACCGACGCATTTTCGTCTTCGCACTATCAATCAGTTTAGATGTCTTCCTAGCGATCGAGATAGTCCAAGTCTTTCCCACTTTCTCCCTCCGCAGCTTCTGAGCAGTCAGACTATCTTGCACCTTCAGAATAAGGTCAACAGCCTTCTTGACAGTACGACGATCAATGCCTGTGGCCTTTGAAAGGCCAGCAATTGACATCGACGGAGACTCCTTCAGCACCTGCAGTACCGCAGCCATTGCCTGTCCAAGGTCAACACGCGGAGTGGATAGAGGAAGCATCATATTGAATCATTGTTCATTTGGGCATGTCTGCTTATATACATTATTATGTACACGTTACTATGTCCACTTAATAATGTACACATTTGATAATCATCAGTCGCTGTGGACCTCTATCCAGGCGTGGGTCAATCAGTTTGCATGAATTGCAGGGATTGAGCATGTATCGACATCGGCTGACCTAATCAACGATTAGAAGATCCTATGTTTGATATCAATGCCACGGGACCGTAGCTCTTTTATGAAGAGCTCAGGAGGAATGCATCTTTCAGGGGTCAATACGCCCCGCTCACTTATGCGGCCATCAGCCATCATCATTGCAGTCACTGCAGCAGGGAAAGAGGTCGTTCGCATCATGGAAGTGAGACCAGTAGTCTCATCGAAGTAGTCTATGACCTCGTATTCGATATTTCGTGATTCAGTACCCTTCCAACCTTCAACCATTATTCGGATGAGTGTGACATCCTTTCCGGCAGGCGGCAGATTCTTTTCCAGTAGGGTTTCAAGCATTTTTCGTGGGCGCACTTTCTTTCCTTCAACCTCTATTGGATCACTACTCATGAGTCCAAGCTTCATCAAGCACCAGACCTTATGACCATGTCCGGGATAGCGTATCGTCTTGTAGTCCATCTCACCGACTCTTCCTTGATAGGTATATGGAAGTGTTGACGTACCTCCGCTCGTATTGAACGCCTCTAGTTTTCCAAAGGGCTCAGGGAAGTATATCTCTTCGAATCCGACCAACGGGTCCTCGAGAACTACTTTGCCATCTCTCAGAGCAACACAAGGTTCCACATATTCGTTGATCAGTCCTTCAACGGAAAAGATTAGAGAGTAGTTCAACGGGGGACGAGGCTCTTGTTGGAGACCTCCGACTCGAATCTTCACACTATCAACGCGGTCCAGATACTCGATTCCATGCCTTGCAAGAACACTGACCATTCCGGGTGCAAGCCCGCAATCTGGCACAACGGTGATGCCGGCATCTCTCGCCCGATCACTCATCTCAATCTGCTTCTGCACAATCGTCCAGCCTCCTCCTAAGTCGCACATATGCGTGCCAGTCTCTATCGCGACCTCGGTATGAAGCACATTGACTGTGTAACTCACCGCACTGATGACTGTGTCCACAGTTCCAAAGAAGCCATTGAGCTGCTCTCGATTCCTAGCATCGACCTTCACCGCTTTTGCCTTTGAGCCCGTTTCTTTGGCTAGTGACTCTGCACATTTCAGATTGATATCGGCTAGCAGAAGTTGTTCAACTGCATCTTGTCGAGCTAGGTCAAATGCTGCACCTCTGCCCATCTGACCGCTTCCGAGAATACCTATCTTCATCTCATGCGTTCCTCAAATAGGTGACAACGTCGATTAGAGGCATGGTAGGTAAAAACAGTATCGACTCAGGATGTATTGAGTCAAAATGCGATAGCATCCTCTGATTGCCTCTAGTTCATTGGCTCAAAGAAAGTATGAGGAATCACTCACGACTGGTATCAAGCTGAGTAGTCACAATAATATCCCAAGAAACGGACTAAGTCCTCAAATCAACAGCTAGTCCTGGATTGTCGGGATCCGGTATATCATTGCAAGATGATCTCAGTCTCTTCTCACACTTCTCGTGAGAAAATCGGTTGTTTGGAAACGAGAAACGGCATCATGAGTCTCTGTTTGGGAGCGAACTTAGTCTTCTCTGAGACTTGCATAGCCAGCTCCTCAGTTGTCATAGTAACTTGGTCTTTGAGTTCTCGTCGTCTTACAGATAACTGGTGGCTTTCTCTCTCCTTATCGCCGACTACGCAGATGAAGGGTATCCAGAGCTTTTCAGCAGACCGAATCTTCTTGTTCAGAGTTTGCTGACGATCGTCGACTTCGTAACGAATACCGTATTTCCCGAGGACCTTGCCGACATCTAGGCAATAGTCTAGCATATTCTCATTCAAGGGGACCAATCTTACCTGAACCGGCGTCATCCACAGAGGCAAATGGGGTGCCTTGCCAGCTTTCATGTCCTTGCTTGCCTGCTCCAAGACACCATACACAATTCTCTCAATTGATCCTGAGGGAGAAGTATGCAGAATCAAAGGATAGTGTTCCTTGCCTTCCTCATCCACATATCTGATGTTGAAGCGCTCACCGTTTTCTACGTCTATCTGAATAGTTGCAAGACACGCGGCTTTGAGTTGTTCGTCAACGACATTCCATTCACCCTTGAAAATGAAGTAAGCATAGCGTTCTTCGAACAGCTCGACCATGACAGGCTTGCCGACTCCAGCAATGACACCGAGGACAAAGTCCTTGTTCTCTTCGAAGAATGATCTGAGCACCCGGAATGAGACCTCATAGGAGACCTCTAGCTCATTCATTAGTTTCTCAACAAATATCAGTTGACTCTTGACAGAAGTCTTTGCCATTTCAATATCAGCAACTATCTCATGGATATCCGGCATGGTGAATGCCCTGGGCCGTCGCATTCCAGCAAGCTCTCCACTCTGTTCCCGTCTGTAGGAAGGGGCGATCTCGAAGAGCTTCAGAGGCAGCTGCTTGTATGACACTTGTGCCTGAGAGATCAGTAGGAATTGTCCAAAACACGCTGAGAAGCGGGCAAAGTAATCGCGGTCTCCGGAGCGCACAACATACTGTCGCGACGGAAATCTCTGCAGATACGACTTCAATGAAGGATGAGCATAGTCGTAGATCAGAGGAGTCTGCACCACGTTAGCTCCATACTCAATCATTTCGGCAGTGACCCGTTCCTCAACGGTCCTCTTCAGAGTGAGGCCTCTTGGAGGCCATCTGAAGTTGCCCGCATCTGAACCAGGTTCATAGTCAACTAGCTCAAGGTTCTTCATTATCTCGATATGCGGAGGTGGTTCTTGGACAGTGCGATCCTTCGCAGTCTCATAGTTGATGTAGATCTCTAGTTCTTTGTACTTTGCATAATTGAACTTCTTCACATCCGTCATCTTACCGTTCGGTTCGATGACAAAGAATTGTGAACTCGCTTTTTCCTCAGCCTGAAGAGCAGTGAGGTCCTCGCCCTCAGCTACCTCGACTTCAGCGGTCTTTGCCAGTTCCTTGGAAATGTCAAGGACCTTCGAACGCTCAGAAAGCGGATGGCCCTTACAATGGATTGAGAATGCCTTGTACCATCCGAACGGCGCACGTACAACATGATAACCGCGTTTCTCAAGATTGGATGCTACGGCTTTGAGGAATTGCAGTCCAGCACTAGGTCTTGAAGGGTTCTCTGAGAGATGCACCCAAGGATAGACTACAACGTTGGTTTCTTTGACTTCATCAGCAGCAGATGCAATCATGTCTGCAGTTTGCTTGGCAGAGCCCGATACATTACTCTCATCGCTCTTCTCGACAGCAATGAAATTCACTAAGCAAGAGTCTTCGGTTGCATATACTTTCTCTTTGATATCTTCGGCAGTCTTGAGAGCCTTCCTCTTAGCCTCGTAGCTGAATCCGTCGGTGTGTATCTGAAGCATTCTCATTCTAAGGACCTCAGTAATGGTATAGAGAAACCTATTTGCCACTTAAGCTTGGTGACATGGGTCACTTTCAAATCAGGTGTCAGGGCAGGCCAAAGAAGAACCTCTAATTGCCTGCCCCTAGTCAGGTTTCTAATCGCGCTTTGTGGGTCCTATCAGGGTGATAAAATCACGAAGTCCTGAAACGATATAGATCAACAGTAGTTCCAGTTTCCTGGTGTAGTTCGGAACCAATACCTGACCTGACGCCATACTCACCCCCGTATCTGATATTAAATCGACTTGTAGTTCTTGATACACATTGAATTCTGAGATGATCGGACCATTCCTAGAACCAAGCTCAATATAAGGAACAGATGTCGATGAACGGCTATGAAAGAGATAGTTGTTATATCAGCATGCCGGAGCCCTATTGGCACCTTTGGAGGTTCACTGAAAGAGCTTCAAGCGCCAGAACTGGCTGCGCAGGTTATCAGGGCGGCGGTGAAGCGAGCTGGCATAGAGCCATCAAGCATTGGCGACGTAAGGCTTGGCAATTGCTTTGAACCACCAAAAGCACTCAATATTGCTAGAATCTCAGCGCTCTTGGCTGGAATCCCCTATACAGTTCCAGCAGTCACAATCAATCGAGTATGCACATCTGCAATGGAAGCCATTGTCAGTGGAGCGATGCAAATTCAGACAGGGTTTTCTGACATTGTTCTTGCTGGAGGTGTTGAATCAATGTCTAATGTTCCATACTGTGTCGAGAATGCGAGGTGGGGAGTGCGGCTCTTCGATGGCGTCTTCATGGATGCACTTACAACAGGGCTCCATGCCGGGAGTCATTTCTATCCTCACCCCGAAACAGGCAAGCAGTACATCATGGGTGAAACGGCTGAGTTTCTGAATGCAAAGTATGGATTTACACGGGAGGAGCAAGACGTTGTTGCACTAAAGTCCCATAACAACGCGGAACGTGCAACAAGAGAGGGCGATTTCAAAGAAGAAATAGTCCCCATTGAGACCAAGGGAAAGAAAGGTACGACACTTGTCGAGAGAGATGAGCACTTCAGGCCGAATCTAACTATGGAAGGTCTGGCACAACTACGGCCCGCCTTCAAAAGCGACGGTACGGTCACTGCAGGCAACTCCAGTGGAATCAATGATGGAGCAGCCGCGATGGTCATTATGTCAAAGAAAAAAGCAGGTGAGCTAGGACTCAAGCCATTGGCGAAGTTGACGGGATACGGGATGGGTTGCAGTGAACCACATCTCATGGGAGAGTCACCAATTGCAGCCGTCCAGGATCTCATCAGGAGAACAGGACAGGGATTCTCTGATTGGGACCTCGTGGAACTGAACGAAGCTTTTGCAAGTCAGTTTCTTGCTGTCGAGAAGGGTCTCAAACCTCTGGGCTTTGACAGGGATAGGGTCAATGTGAATGGATCCGGAATTGGATTGGGTCACCCAGTAGGATGCGCGGGAGCACGGATTGTCATTACGCTCATACATGCCCTGAGAAGAAGAGGGCTCACCAAGGGCATGGCTACTCTCTGCGGCGGCGGAGGTGTCAGTATGGCAACTTCTTGGGAAATCGTTTAGCCAATACGTTTTGAGTCGCTACTTCGAAATACACAGCACGTGAAACTCCAGCAGTACCTTTATTACGTAGTTCACTATTGTTAATAATATGGAAAGATATGACCTGATCGTCATTGGCTCGGGAGCTGGAATGAACGTCGCCTCTGCGGCTTATGAAAAAGGCTTACGCGTTGCAATAGTTGAGAATGGGCCGATGGGAGGAACCTGTCTTAATCGAGGATGCATACCTACAAAGATCCTCACGTATGTTACAGATGTCATTACGGAGGCGAAGCACCTCGAGTCACTTGGCGTCAAGCTTCAGGTTGAAAATATTGATTATTCCTGGATCATGAAACGGATGAGAGAAGAGGTCGACACTTCCAGCCATCAGCAGGGACAATCTGTTGACGAAGCAGAGGGAATTGATTGGTACAAAGGCATAGGGCAATTCACAGACGACTACACGATGGAAATCAATGGTAAGAGAATAAGGTCCCCCAATATCGTCATTGCTGCCGGTGCGAGACCGGACATTCCTAAAATCAAAGGTCTCGACGAGGTGGAGTACCTCGTGGAAGATGATGCACTTCATCTCATGGAAAAGCCAAAGTCCATGATTATCATCGGTGGAGGGTACATAGCTGCTGAATTCGGGCACTTCTTTTCCGCCGTTGGAGTAGCTGTAACAATCATAGGCAGAAATTCCCACCTGGTCAGGAATGAAGATAATGATGTATCTGAGGTCCTGCGAGAAGAGCTCTCAAAGAGGATGAACATCCTTGTGAATCACGAGGTCATAGAAGTCAAGCAAGATGGACAACAAAAGATGGCCTGGGCACGCGATTGTGACACCGGCGAGGTCAAAGAGTTTAGGGGAGGGGCACTCCTAATTGCTGCAGGCAGACGCTCCAATGCAGACGTGTTCAAACCGGAGAAAACAGGAGTGAAGGTGGACGAGCAGGAGTGGGTCATTGTTGATGACTATTTCAGGACAAGCAAGAAGGGAATCTGGGCGTTTGGGGACGCCATCGGACGCTATCAGTTCCGACACGTCGCAAATGCCGAGTCAGACATTGTATGGTCCAATCTGTCAGAAGTCATGAGCAATGGCAAAGACGCCGAACTTCTTACAATGGACTATCATGCTGTTCCGAGAGCTGTGTTCTCATATCCTCCAATTGCGACCGTGGGCATGACACTAAGAGAGGCAAAAGAGTCGGGGCATCAATTATTGGTTGGACAGGGGGACTACTCTATAGCAGCAAAGGGATTCGCCATGGGGAATCCACCAAGTCTGGTCAGGGTCATTGTGGATGCTGAGAGTAGGAGAATCCTTGGAGCAAGCATCGTCGGGCCTGATGCGCCAGTGTTGATCCAAGAGATTGCGAACCTCATGTACACTCAAGATGGCAGCTTCTACCCAATGCTTCAGGCAATGCATATTCACCCGTCACTCAGTGAGGTCGTTCAGAGAACCTTCGGAAGATTGGCGCCGCCGGACCATGTACACGGACATCATCATCAATAGTCTCGATGGTATGGCGGGTCATTCTACATAGGAGAATGACACTCTCTGAAGAGATTCGTACTCACGAAGTGAATCCTGCATCATTTACTGTCTGATTTAGAGTCGAAAGACAATATAGTCTGTTTGCTTAACAAGAACGCTGTAGTAGCTACTCTGGACGGAATTAGAAAATGTGCGAGTGGTGTTTCAAGCACGGAGCTGGAAAAAGATGGTACCTTAACTCCAAGAATTACCTGGAGCAGACAGCACGGGAAACAAATGCTCACGAATATATTTTCGAGCTCTGGAAGCAATTCGAGAAGATCTATCTCCAGAAGATCTATGGCATCTCAATGAAAGGACCGGGATACAAGTTCAGCACGCCCATTGTTGGCAGAGCATTGAAAGGCTATGTGAATTCATGGTTCCGCAAGGAGAAGGGAATACGCAACCCCCGGCGTGGCGAAGGGCATCCCGGTCAAGTTGTGACTCTAGAAGATGCCAAGAAGATACTTGAAATTGCCAGTCCAGTCTTGAAGGTCAATTGTGCGTGTCGACAGATGAGCCGTGGAATCCAGGATCCATGCTGTCTCACATTTGGAGCCCTTGCCGAGGAGGTTCCGAAGCTGCCAAGATTCATTCCTGAACGGGGGGCGGAGTGGCTTCATGTGGATGAGGCTCAAGACTTCGTTGAAACTATGAACAGATCCGGTCGTGTAAACACGGTCTGGTTTGGACCTATTCCATACATCGCGGCTCTCTGCAGCTGCGAGAGACCGGAGTGCGCTGCAGCTAGGATCAGAATGGAGTATGGCCTCAAGTTCTTGTACAAGGGCGAATACGTCGCCCAAGTCAATTTCGAGAAATGCAACGGGTGCGCAGTCTGTAATTCTCGTTGTCAATTTGGTGCTCTGACATTTAACAGCTTGATGAATGCGCCATATATTGATGCTAGGCGGTGCTTCGGATGCAGTCTGTGTGCTACTGCGTGTCCTGAGAACGCCATTCAGATGGTGGACAGAAATGAGAATCCTGTCCTGAAGGATGTGTGGTAGATGAAGACGAAGATTGTAGTTGACTACGACAAATGCAAGGACCCCCGAGTGTGCAAGAAGTGCCTCCAAATCTGTCCTCCAGCCATCTTCATCCTGTACTCTCCAGACTACATCAACAATGATCCTACTGATTGGAGGGTAGACGTGGCATTCACAGATCTCTGCACGAGATGCAATCAATGTGTTAATGTCTGCCCCTTAGATGCTATCACAATCAAGTAATGCGCTGACGTTCAGCTAGACTGTTTTGGCAGAAAAAGCGAATCTATTTCAGTGAGTTTTACGTACAGATTTCCTGAATCTTAGGATTCATATGAACGGAGGTAAAAAAACTGGCCGAATCAGGCGGAAAAACCGTAATAATGGCAGCAATGCTGATAGTTGGTATAATTGTCGGCTTTGGGATTGGATACTTCGCACCGTCATTGGTTGCATCTGATGATTACGATGTGATCATGGCGCGAGGTTCAATCATTGTAGGAACTAACTCAGGATGGCCACCATTTGAGATGGTCAATACAACTACTGACCAATTAGAAGGATTCGATATAGATCTAGGAGAAATGGTCGGTGACTATCTTGGAGTAAATGTAACATGGATTGATATGGACTTTGACTCGCTCGTAGCTGCATGTCAAGGAGGAACAATCGATATGATTGCCTCTGCGACATTCATAACTCCAGAACGTTGTGCAGTCCTTCAACCAGTGACATGGTATATCAGAACAAATGAGGTCATCGTTGTCAAGAGCAGTTCGAACTTTACAATGGATAATCTCACGGACCTCGTCGGAATGGACGTTGGTGTTCAGACAGGAACAGTCGAAGATGAAGAGCTATCAGACATAGCTGGTATCGTTCTACACAGGTATCAATATGTCGAAACAATGTTTGCAGACATGGACGCAGGTGCTCTAGATGCTGTATACGTAGACGAGCCAATTGTCGGTATCTATGGAGGTCTCTATAGCATCAAGATAATCTTCACAGTGACTGCTCCACCGACTGCATTCTACATCAGATATGGCAGTGACAGGCTTTCGGCTGCAATCAACAGTGCTATTGCTGAAGGATTTGCAGATGGCACTGTAGATGCACTCATTGCCAAGTGGTTCGGTTGAAAGGTGGCAACGAATGCAAGAGTCACAGGGTCTTTTTGACATACTTGTATTGATCATGATACGAGGGCTCCCGATGACTCTTGCTCTCACTCTTTTTGCGCTGGCTATTGGTTTCGTGATTGGAATCGTACTAGCTGTAGTACGCGTATACGCCCCGAGAGAGTTACAATGGATCGCTCAAGGGTACGAAAAGACGCTTAGAGGGATTCCACTTTTGGTCCTTCTGATGATTTTTGGAATTGGATTGTCAAGGCTATTCATGTGGGCAGGACCCGGAGAAGGCGCATTGTTCGTTGGTGCAGTGGTTGCGCTTGCACTGAGAAGTGGTGCCTATCAATCAGAGATTTTCCGTGGAGCAATTATGTCTGTCGATCTCGGGCAGATGATGGCTGCCCAGTCATTAGGGATGACAAGCACTCAATCTACACTGCACATAGTTCTTCCACAAGCAATTCGATTGTCTTTGCCAGGATGGGCAAACGAATATGCCGTAATTATCAAAGACTCATCGCTAGCTGTAGCGATTGGTGTACAAGAGATAATCTATCAGAGTGATGCCTTTCGATGGGTATACCCGGAGCTATTCTTTGGAATCATTTTGGTGGTCGCGTTGATTTACTTTATGTTTACATATCCAGTCACGAAGTATATGGGAGAGGCTATGACAAAGAAACTTAGACGGCTTGGTCTTGGCGGAGGCAAACAATGACAGTAGTTCTTAAAATTCGAGATGTCTGGAAAGCTTATGACAAACAGGAGGTGCTCAAGGGAATCTCATTCGAAGTTGCGGAAAGAGAGGTGAAGGTTGTCTTTGGCCCAAGTGGATCCGGAAAGAGCACTCTGCTCAGAGTCATCAATATGCTCACACCCCCTGATGAGGGAGAAGTGCTGCTCCGCGGAAAGAGTCTGATGGATCCAAAAGCTAATCTTTGCGAGATGCGCTCACACATTGGCTTTGTTTTCCAGAACTTCAACCTATTCGCTCATCTTCGAGCACTAGATAATGTCAGCATTGGGCCTCGTCTTGTTCTCGGAATGACGAAGGAGGAAGCTCAGGAAGTCGCGAACAAAGCATTGGCGAAGGTGAAGATGGAAGATTGTTGTAGCCATTACCCTGCAGAACTAAGTGGAGGTCAGCAACAGCGGGTTGGCATCGCACGCTCGCTGGCCATGAATCCTGATGTGATTCTATTTGATGAGCCAACTAGCGCACTGGACCCAGAGCTGATAGGCGAGGTATTGCAGGTCATGCTAGATCTCGCAAAGGAAGGCACAACAATGATTGTTGTGACTCATGAAATGGGCTTTGCGCGTGCTGTTTCAGATGAAATGCTCTTCATGGACGGAGGAGTCATTGCAGAAAGGGGAACCCCGCAACACTTCTTCACGAACCCGGAAACAGACCGAGCAAAGCGGTTCCTGCATAGACTTGAGGTGCTTTATGGACAAGCCGAGTCTGGAAAGGACTCTGAATGATTGGAGGAATCTTGCTGACGACAAGCATGTCATCTACATTCTTCATGGCTCTTCAACTAGAGCCGTATTATGATGACCTATTCGCTGGATTCCTCATGTCCATGGGTCTGTATATTTTCGGCATTCTCCTAGGTCTCGGTCTCGGCATCTTCTTTGCTGTTGTTCGGCATTTTGGCGGTCCACTCACCTCTAGAATTGCTACGGTCTATATCGAGTTTTTTAGAGGCACCCCGCTAATCGCCCAGATATTGCTTGTTGTCTATATGCCACCAGCACTAAATGCATGGTTGGAAGCAATGGGCTGGCAGACAATCGATTTCAACTGGCAAGTGGTCATTCCTGATTTAGGGGGCACATTGAGAATTGTCTTCTCTGCCAGAATTCTCTTATGTGCAATTGTATTGGGTTTGAACAGCGCAGCATATCAAGCTGAGTTCATCCGTAGTTCGATGGCGTCCATATCAGCCGGACAGTCGCTGGCTGCCATCTCCATTGGGATGACAAGAAGACAAGAAATCAGATATATTATGCTCCCGCAGAGTCTCAGGCGCGCAATCCCAGCATGGTCGAATGAAGCAGTGTATCTCCCACAGTATACAACTGTTTGTTTCATTGTCGGAGTGGAGGAATTCTTCGCAATGGCAAGATTAGTCTCTACACGTACTTACCTGGTTCTTCCTGTTTACGCGCTGACTGCTGTTATATTCCTCATTCTAGTGAGTGCAATATCCTTCCTATTGAACCGCTTCTATGACCGAGTAAAGATTCCAGGAATCTAGTCAGTGAGGACCAATCGCTCGTTTATCCTTCATATTCATGTCAGTCTATCGACTAATTCACTAAGATCCAGAATCTCCAAGGAATCGTCAGACTGAGCATCACTAAGTCCTCGTTTACAGAATGGGCATCCGGACACCAGAACACTAGCTCCAGTGCTTTTTGCATGGTTCATGCGAATCTTTGCAGTCTCGAGGCTCCAATCAGGGTATGCAGACTTGCAGCCACCTCCTGCTCCGCAACACCAAGCATTCTCGCGTATTCCATCTTCAGCACTGATTTCCCTGAATGTAATAGGGAGTTGTCCTAAGACATCTCTTGGAGCATCATACTCGTTCATATGCCTTCCAAGGTGACACGGATCATGATATGTCACTTGTAAGGGGTTAGGAATTGAGTGAGTTGCCAATCGACCACTCCGAAGAAGTTCCCTGATATACTGCGAGATGTGCATGATTTCCGCATTCAATTTAATGCCCATCTTGGGATAATCCCGGGCAAGTGTTCTATAGCATCCCGAACAGGATGTGACAACCCTTTGAGCGCCCGTCGCTTCGATTACTTCTTGGTTGTGTTCAGCCAGCGCACTGGTCAACGAGAGCTGCCCAGTCCGGAGTAAGGGCGACCCACAGCAATACTCGTCTACGATCGTAAAATCGACTCCGGCCTTTTTGAGAAGAGAGATTGTTGAGTCACGTATTTCTTCTTCACGATAATTGGATGTGCAGCCAACGAAATAGACCACCGATGCGCTCAGAGGAAGATTGTGAGCCCTTGTCAATGCTCTTGAATGGTGAGGTGCACCGTAGGGATTGTGATTCTCACTAATTCGCTCGGCAAATTTCCTGTGCTCAGGAAGTGGACCCAGTTCCTTCACAGCAAGAGCTCTTAGTTCCTCAATGACATCTAAGATATTCTGTCGCTGGGGTGCCAAACACTGTACTTCACAAGCGCCGCATGTCGTACAGGCAAAGATGGGATCCAGCAGCGATGCATCCCACTCTAGCTCGCCTTTCTGAATTCCATGTGCTATCCACAACCTACCGGATGCAAAGTAGGTTTCAAAACTGAATGACTCGCCTGAGGGACATGAAGGACTGTATTCCTTGAAGGTATACTTGCAGTTTCCACAGCGGATGCAACTATGGAGCCACTCCTCAATTGCAGTTGGCAGAGTGGTCATAGGCCAAGCCTCCCGGGATTCATGATATTGTTCGGGTCTAATAGCTTCTTCAGGTCTCTCAGAAGTTTGAAGAAGGCGGGATCAGCGAACTGCCGTAGTCTTCTTGCTGACCATACGGGAGTCTTGTAGGGAATCGCCTTGAGCTCCAAGGCAAGGTCAAGAAGTTCCTCGTTACATCGACGTACACGTTCAAGAGTTGCAGGATCCTTTGGAAACCTGATGATGAATTTTAACTCTGCAAAATGAAGCATGTGCATGGGTTTGAGAAAGGACATCAACTCGAAACCATACTTCTCAACAATCTTTCTCCCGCCCTCCAGAGCAGCTCCCCAGTTTTTGGGATGGATATATGTTCCTACCCAGGTAAGCCCATCATGTTGGGCGAGCACTTTGAACGCATCGGAAGGAAAATCAATCCAGGCATTCGCCTGTTCACCCATCAGTTTTGTGACCGTTCCCCAATCGATGAGGAGATTTCGTGGTTCGTCCTTCTTGGAGAGCTCAACAAGATGCTCTAGCTGTCTATACTTCTCATTCAATTCGATTTCCGAATTCGCAGATAGAATGAGGACAGTACCGTAGTCTGGTTCTCCTCGGTGGGGTTTCACTGGTGGTGCGACGCCCATTAGCATCTTTACAATAGAGAGCGACTGGCAATCAGCATCTTCAATGATACCCTCCCGGACAATCCTCTTGAGCAGATCTGTTGTCTGATGTTCTCCAAAGGTGAATAGAGCTGCATAGGCAATTGCCTTCTTCTTCGGCCAGAGCTTGAGTGAAATCTTCGTTACAATGCCAGTCATTCCTTGCCAGCCAGAAAAGAGACCAACCAAATCTGGAAGAGGATATCTTCCAAACCAATTCCCTTCTCCCATGATTCCAGAACCAACACGGACTATGTCGCCATTTGGCAGTACTGCCTCAAGTCCATTGATGAAATCGGACATCGCGCCATGCGTTGTCGAGAGATCACAGAGTCCTTGGAGTAGCGCGTTCGCCATGACCGAAGTGAAGGGTGGTGCGAGTGGGTACGTGTATCGTAGTGTTGGATAGTGCTTGCTTAGATGTTTCTTGACATCGCCAAAGGTCACGCCTGGCTCCACGAGCATGTACATCGCTTCCTCATCCACTTCCAGAATTCTATCCATGCGCTTGAGATCTACAATGACTGCTCCTTCGACCTGTGGTATCGTCAGACCTCCAACACTCTGTCCTGTGACAAAGGGAACCAGAGGCGTTCGGGTCTCATTGGCGAGCCTGATTATTTTCTGAACTTCCTCAACAGTCGAAGGCATCACAACCATCAGGGGTTCTTTAGAGAGATTCTCTGTCATGTCAAATGAATAGACGTACCGTTCCCCAGCTCCATCAGCAACGTGTTGTTCCCCAACGATCTGTTGAAACTGCGATTTCAGGTTCATTGGACTATTCTCCCAACATCGAAACCATCAATCGGTAAAACCTGAGCATCGAGAGTGGGTGTCTTAGCAGACCACGAGTTTTGATTGTCCGCCCGAGAACAGCTCTTATCATTGAGGTTTCACCCCTAAAGAGACCAATGATTGTATTGAACTTCATAGAGAGTACGATAGTCGGGTCATCAATATAATCAGCCACAATCTCAATCTGGTCACTGAAGACTATTGAGATGGGGTAGTAGTCAGTGTCCAAAACAACCGACATCCTCCAGCTTCCCACCTTGCGTCGCACCGATTCATTTTCTAACTGGCGATTTAGGAGCTTTCCGAGAAGGTTGCCAATGAAATCACTTGGCTCATGGAGCATTGGAATCGACCTCAACTCGGAGTGACCACAAACCACCTCTTGAAGTTGCTCATTCTCTAGAGTCCAGAATAGCAGCTACGAGAGTGTATCAGTGGTTCTAGAGCATTCTTGAAGAGAGCTCGTCAAAAGCACGATACCCGCAAGTGGTATAAAGAGATACTATGGGATGTATCGTGAGAACAATGCTAGGGCGCAGTTCCAATTCGCCACTAAGGCTTTCAAGATTGTTGACAATCATAGTAGGCGCACTACTTGCCACATGCCTTGGATTCTTCCTGCTTCTCAATACCTGGAGCTCTTCACAGACAATCATTGCATATGATTCTATGCTCGCGTTTCTGGCTATCACTTGCTCAGCAGCTATCCTTGTTCAATATCGAGTACGAGAACATGCGGAACAGACAGTCTTCCATGCCGCCCTTTTTTTTGCCGCAATAATAAGCATGGGACGAGCAATCATGGCCATCTACGAAAACAACCCGCTATATGAATACAGCAGGATTCATCTCTTGATTGATCTAGTCTTCCTTGCGATTTTCTCGTCGCTTGTATTCATTGGAATGGTCATGAAGAAGAGGGGCTGGTTGGAGAACAGAAGACAGAGTTCCGTGATACTCATAGTTTCAGCAGTTCTGACTCACATTTTTCTATCTTCTGTCATCATTCCAGAGCTTTCTGAAGACAGCTTCATCATTATGGGGACAATACTGGGGATTTATAGCGGAATTGTCTTGCCCATGTGTGGGTTCATGTGGTCCGCGACTCCCGGAGGCTCCACTACATACGAAGCCAACCTGCTCGTTGGGGGTTTTGCTATCTATGGCCTTTCGTTTATTCCTTTTATCGTGACATTATACTTTCCATCTAATGCGTGGACTATATCGTACATACTCTGGTCCATGGGCCTGGTCATAATGGGGCTAGCACCCTCTGTTGCTTTTCAGGTCCGGATAGGTATGAAATCATCTCGCGCCTATCTGTTACCGTTAGCCCTTTCTCTTCTGGTCATCATACCAACAGGTACTACCTTAACCGTTGAAACGTACGTGCCAATTCCGCCAACGGCAAACGTTGCCCTGTTCATTGCGCTCCATCTTGGAGCATCACTAATTGCCCTCTCAATGGCATTCTTGCTGAACCTCTACAATACTCACCGACCAGCTCCGAGGAGACGTCCTGTAATTTTGCTCTTTATCATATGGGCGACAGTCGAATCATATCAGGTGATCAAGGCGGCCCTTATTCATCCCGATGCACTAGAACTCTCCATAATCCCATATCTTGTCGGTTCAATTCTTTTGCTCGTGCAGCTGCCAAATGCCATCAAATGGACAACCAGCACACCGGAAGTGCAACGAGCTATTTCAAGAAGGGATGTCCTTACCGTGCCGGGCGTTTTCGCAGCCATCCTGTTCTCAGAATACACTCAGATTCTCATGTATGGCTCTGGAAGTTACTGGGGATTTCAACCACTTTGTCGGACATTACTGTTAGCGACAACTCTGCTGAATATGTTCGCCTTTTTCTACTACACATCAGTTCAGATACAGGATGGAAAAGGAAGAATCACTGTAGACTTGTTGGCCACAGGCTTCCTTGCACTGTGGATCGTCCCTTCGGTGATCAAAGCCAATTTCCAAGAATGGACACTAGGCTGGTGGTCATCGGAGCTCATTCTGCTATTAGCTATCTTGATGGGGCCATCCTTTCTTGGACTGATGTATCTCAAAGAGATGAGCCGCGCAGAGGCATCTCAGAAACGTGCAACACTCTTCGCGGATCTCTTGGTTCATGACATATCCAATTATCATCAGGCACTCGCATTCAGCATTGGCCTGCTTGAAATGGAGGATGCGGGACCTGTAGTGAAAGAGCAGGCAATCAGAGACTCGAAGAACGAACTTCAGCGAGCGGATCATCTAATCAGGAATGTTCGTCAGTTGGGAATGGCAGATCAACTTACTCCAGACCGGCTATCCGCAGTGGATCTGATTCCAATCCTCCAAGAGGCGTTCCAACTTACATCCAGGAAGAGCCCCAGTCAGGAAGTCAGATTTAAGATCGATTATGAGTATGAAACCTGTCCGGTCTTGGCAAACAGCCTCTTGATTGATGTCTTCCTGAACATCTTCGATAACGCAATAAAGTACTCCAAAGGTACACCTGAGATAGAGGTGGCAATTACAGAAACTGCTCTGAATCACGAGCCATGGTGGAGCATTCGTGTAAGCGACCATGGGGAGGGTATCGACCCCGAACGAAGAACTAGAATGTTCGAGCGATACATGAAGGATGCATCAGGAACAGGGTTGGGAATGAGCGTGGCAGGGACAATCATACATGCATTCGGAGGTTCAATCAAAGTGGAAGAACGGGTCCCCGGCAACTATCATGAGGGCACAGTCTTTACTATACTTGTAAGAAGAGCCTAGCATCTACTTCTTGGTCATTTTTTGTCACACCCTTGCGGGATATTGTCTGATGCGTGTCTACGTTGATGGGTGGATACTAGTCGCGTTTTGGAAGCAATGAACCTAGCAGCCTTCGTATGACTTCGAGAGTCGCCATATCGGGTGGGTCGACAAATAAACAGGATGTCATAACGCGCTCCTTCCCAGGCATGATTGCTGAGAACTCATCGACTGCATTCAGAATCACCATATCGCCCAAGCAGACTGAGAGCATATTAACTTCAGTTCCATTGACCATGTAACAGAGACCTTTTGTCTTCTTTCTGTTCTTCTCGGGTGCTATCCATATGAGATTGTCAGAAGGCGATACAGCCATGGGAACGTGTCCTCCTCGAATATCATACATTCTTCCAGACCATTTTGCATGTACTCTTCCACCTGATAGCTCTTTGTCAACTTTGGGGTCGATGAGAATCGATGGGAAGAAGCGAACAGGCGCAGTTGTGCGATTGAGAATCTGCCACTCGATTACGACAATGGGACAAGCAGGAGCTGTCAAGTACCTCAAGTTAAATTGAATCCCTCTTGTAATCTGTTGGATTTTTCCCTTCCAGCTAATCTCTACTCCTGACCAAATTCCGCGACTGTAGTTCTTTGCTGACATCTTCTCACTATTTGTACGGGCCTTTCCCAAAGACTCGCCCATTTCGTCATCAAAGACGACAGGTTGCACTCCGCCATGATAGTTGTCAAAGAATGCCCCAGGGCGTGGAGTTGCCTTCGGGAAGGAACTTGTCAGAAACTCGACACCTCTCTTATTCTTCAATGAGAACAGACAGCCGCCGTAGTCTTTAGAAACTGCAAACTCAATGCATGCATTTCGCACTCGGTGAACAATGCATCCCTGTTCTTCTGTTTTTGACACTTCAACGGATTTGCCAGAGCTTCCAAGTTGGACCATGGATATCGGGTCTGAAGTATCGTACTCCATTCTTAGATTGCATTGTCCATTATAAACCCCAAATTCATCCTTGATTCTAGGACCCGGAGTGAGGACCAAATCGAGTGATGAATCCTCAGCGAAGTTGATTTCTGTCTTGAGTCCATCCAGTTCATGAGAATGGGACTTCAAGACAGCTCTCCATCCTCTTGGCGGCGTCACTTCGAGAACACCCCCATGGGGCGTGTGCAATGGGCTGTGGATGTGTACCTTTGTATGTGCTTCACCGACATGTGGAAGTATAACAGGATCAGTTGAGATTGTTAGTAGATGTTGGGCAGTTTGCTTCTTTGAAGCTGACAGTCTCTCTTCATAGTAGTGTGCGACTCGGGACCTCCAAAGTCGCTGAATATCTCTCCAGCTTCGCTTGCCAAAGACCAACCATGAATCAGTAATCTTGCGCTTTTCTTGAGGTTCAAGAGTCACGACAGGAAATCCGAGCGCACTCAACTGACCTAGAATGATGTGTATCTCTTCTACTTTATCCAGACACCACATCTGAGCCTGCACAGAGTCCTCGTTTTCTACGGCAATCCATCCTTCACTATATGCTTTGGGTTCACTGGGAATAGCTGGAAAGGAAAAGAGGGTGTTGCCTAGGGGTTCACTAACAACGCCAGACGAGAATGGCACATAAACTTGACCTGCCGCAAAACTGACTCCTCCACCTCTGCCCACTAGACGACCTTGAAATGTCTGGCTCTCACTACTCGAATTCTCTACCCATTGCTCGTGTTTTATGACTCCTGTGCCGAACTCGAATATTGCCCTATCTTCCACAATGAGGGGCTTGTCTAGGTGTCTGGCCTGCATAGAAACAACCATTGCAGAATCCGAAGGACTCACAGTCAATTTACGTTCTGCAAATCGAAAAGGACTGAGACCAAATGGTGGACCTATCTGAGAACTCTGTGTTATGCTTTGAGATGTTTCTGAATTCACGTCTTGCACTGTGAGAATAGCTCCTTCTCTGGCAAATCGTGCAGTATAATGCGGTGAAACAATCACTGCCTCGAGTCTGCGATCATCCTCGCCCACTGCAACGTCCTTCTTTCCGAGGCAGAAGATCGGGATACGAAAATCTCGAGTTGCTACCTTGATGTCTTTCTCAATATCGAGGGTCAGAGTCAACCAGATATCGTGGGTTCCATCCGCAAGGTCTGCGGATGAGGATACTTCAAGCATAGTGCCTCCTTGTCCCTTTGCTTTCAGCATGACCTCATCAGGCATCACTTTGATTTGCACGGAACTGGAACTGCTTCGTGCGTCAATATGAGCCAGTGACTCCTGGTTCAGATTGCTGATGACTGTAATAGGAATTGTACTACTGCCGCCTGCAGCTATACGGCACTCTCCCCAGCGCGTCATAATCTCAGCAGGAGATTGCACTTTCAATCCTGTATGCAACATTGAAACCTCGCCATTCATCTCGATTTCTGCGGAAATGGATGGAGCCTTAATGTTGTCCCTAAAGAGAGGCGCCGAGGAAGTCAAATGAAACGGCACATTCCATACTGATTTTTCGCCGGGTTCGATGACTGCTCTTCTACTTGCATCTGCATCGAACTGCAAACCGGAAAACTCTCTCAGATTGATGCGCGTCGTCAACTGCTTACCGGAGATGTTGTCGATCTCAAGAGAATAGACATAGGGCAGACCGCAGACAACCTCCTGGGAGTCTACGAGAGCTGCAATACTAATCTTCTCGCCATTCGATGTGCGTTCTATAGCACTGATGCCTCGAGCGTATCTGTCCACTGTAACAGAAAGAGCCGAATCGCCCATTCGGAACTCATACGGGTAGATGGCCATTCCATGCTTTTTGAAATCATCCGGAGCCTGGGTTGGATTTCTAATATGCACGTCGTACCATTCGTGAACTCCGTGAAGTAGATCGAAGAAGGGAGCGCAAAGCGGGTGCTTGAGAATTCCAGGAATATAGTCATACATGCTCAGGCCCTGACCTTCTGGATCCCACATCATACCAACTTTCTTGTACAGAGGAACTGCACGTATATTGCCTGGCCACGTGTTGAGATCCACACGCGTGTAGCCACCTGCAGATGCTATTCGGATTGACTCTAGGAGGAGTTGTTTGCCGACCTTCTTGCTGAGGGCTTCGGGAGACACTCCAAGTGTACCAACATAGGCAGCTTCGTCATCTCTCCAATGACGATGGACGGTGCATGAGCCCACGGGCTTGTTGGTTTTCTTGTCAATTGCAACTAAGAGAGCAAGTGCACTGATCTTACCGTATTGTTTCTTGACACGATCAGCAGTATAGGGAACTCCCTGAGTGAAACCTCCCGGCCATAGGTCGTCCCAGGTGTTCCACATGTGCGCTATGGCTTCGGCTAAAGACTCATCATACTTCCGTATTTCTATCTGCATCGTATCGGACATGTCACATCAACCCAAGAGATGCTTGTTAAGAAGGAATACGGATTGATTAGTATATTCCTCGGAGCATGGAACGCCAACATGCCTAGTGCGACTTGTTTCTGCGGCTGTCTGCAGCCAAGAAGGTAGAATCACTAAACTATTCAGAACGTCTATTTGTACGCTGGAGGCGGCCAGAATCCTAGAGCCTGACGCGTGGCCACAATTTCACCAATGTGGTAGGTGTTGTGTTGAGCAATGGACATGATTGCAGCAAAACGCGGAACCTTTGGCCATGCAGGAAGATCTTCCATTGATTCTATTCTGCTAGCCTGCGTATCTGCTTCGATAAGACCTTGCTCAAACTTCTGAACAAGCTTCAACCAGTCATCGGCATTCTTTGAGATGGTGTCAGATAGCCAGCTCTTCTCGTTGTTATTAGGCCAGTCGACAGCCTCGCCCCTCAGTGCTTTTAGCATCAATTCCTGCCAATACACGATGTGATGAAGGATACTCCAACATGAATGAGTTCCCGGTTTGGGAACCCTGCGGGCTGTGTCCGCAGTCAGACCTCCAATCGCTTTCATTGGGTCGATATGGATGTATTTTCCTCTGAGTCCTCTCTTGAGAACACCTTCCAGTATCTCGAACATGCAAATACCATGGTATAGCTTCCTGATGAACCTTGCTGATTGAGTAGTTCAAGTAGAGCGCCTGATTTCGCAGGAGATAGTCCATCCGAGAGAAACCTATAACTCATCCCATGAAATAGAAGTTCCATCATAAAACGGTTGATGAATCATGAAAGAAAGCTCTAGTGGAAAAAGAATAGCCACCATGGTAGTAGGCATGATTGTCATAGTCGGTGGTTTCTTTGGAGGATTCATGCAATTCTTTTGGACGGATACCCATGATGTGGGAACGATTTTGCTCTATGTTCTAGTTGTCCCAATGATCAGTGCCCTTGTCGGTACTGGCATCATCCTCTATGGGATCCGAGACTCTCTAGGGCATTTCGGATTGGCAGGGCTGGCTGCAACTCGTCAAGTGGGAAACGTTGCGACGGAGAAATCATACGTTCATGAACCTCCTCGGTTCTGCAAAGACTGCGGCGCAACTCTTACTGCTAAGGATGTCGAATGGGTGGGGCCACTCACTGTAAAATGTCCATACTGCGGGGCTACTCATCCAACTGAGAAACGCGAAGTCTAGGCTTCTCATAATGCGCAAGCAAGGTACTGCGAGCGCAATCCACAATCTATATGAAATGAATCACATTTCCAGAATCAGAGGTATCGATATGGATCCCAGAATCGAAGAGCATGCAAGAATACTCGTTGAATGGAGTACTGAAGTGAAACCAGGAGACATGGTCGTCATCAATGCAACACCAGATGCCCATGAACTCGTTGTCGCGCTTCACAAGGAGATTGCCAAAGCTGGCGGGAGAGTCGTCACCCTGATGAGCAGTGAGGAGGCTCTTCGAGCGTACTTTGATGGTGCTTCAGAGGAAACACTGCGCCTAGTCCCGAAACATCTCAAGGCAATAACTGAGAACTGTGATGTCTACATTGCACTACGCTCGCCGGTGAACACGAAAGCACTGGCAAGTGTCGACCCGAAACGAGTTCTGCTAGATAATAAATCACAGCAGGAAATTCAAGACATACGTCTCGGAAAACGATGGACTCTGTCAGTTCATCCATGTCAGACATTGGCACAGCAGGCGAATATGAGCCTCGAGGAGTATCGTAACTTTGTTTATGGAGCGACACTTGTCAACTGGGCAGAAGAGAGCAAGATGATGTATGTAATGAAAGAGCACCTTGAGAAGCACAATGATATCAGATACATCGGGCCGAAGACTGACCTCTTCGCCTCCACTGAAGGAAGAATCTGGGTAGCGAGCATCGGAAAGCACAACATGCCCAGCGGCGAGGTGTTTACTGCTCCGGTCGAGGATAGCGTCGAGGGAAAGATCTACTTTGATATTCCTTTCCTCCAACAGGGCAAGGTGATAGAGGGAGTCAAGCTTTCCTTTGTGGAGGGTCAGGTCACGGACTTCTCGGCCGAAAAAGAAGAAGCCACGCTCAAGCAAATCATAGAGACTGATGAAGGTTCCCGCAGACTGGGTGAGATGGCAATTGGTACAAACCGGGGAATCAAACAGTATACGCTTAACATGCTGTTTGATGAAAAGATCGGGGATACAGTTCATTGCGCTCTGGGAAGGGCTTACGAAGAATGCAAGGGCATAAACAAGTCCGCCGTTCATGTGGATATGATTAAGTCAATGCATAAAGGCGAGATTTATGCCGGCGATGAACTGATCTACAGCAAGGGCAAGTACTTCTACGAAAAAGCAAACAAGTGAACTGAGAAACTCATGGCCCTGCCTTCGAAGTAGTTCACAGCGGCGTTGCCCGGTCAGCTCTAGTGTGGCTTGTCCACCATGGACCAAGGCGATGAAAGAATACTCGATCATTCCGCGATGGTTTCAACAATGTACTCAATCTCCTCGCTAGGGGCCTCAGAGCTCAATTCATTGGGAAGTTCTTGTTTGGGTAGCACGACAGTTTCTTCAACCCTCTCAGCAATAGGTTTCTCTAATGTCAGGGCATATCTGATTATCAGAACGCCACAGAGAGACACGGCTGCACATATGAGAAGTGTCACAGGAAAACCAAAGAGAGGAATCACCCACCCGAGAATGGCTATCTGAGGCGTTGACAGAAGCAGCAGAATGGTTGGCTGCAGCGAGTATATGGAGTTTCGATTTCTGTTCGGGATGGCATCAAGTAAGACTCTCTGTGTCAGGATTTCTGCGAAGCCACCAAAAAACATAGTCACCGTAAATAGACAGAAGAGGACAATAATAGGAATCACATGTTGAATAGGAATCTTGATTATTACTAGGCTCGTAAATGGCCACATGAGAGTGAGCATCTGATTAGTGTCAGTCACTGGAGGGAATACAAACATCATGATTGCCAGCAACAAGAAGAAGACGAAACCGCAAGTCTGCAGTAGTCTGAAACGTGGAATCCATTTCCTTGGCTCGAACTTCTGCGACCACACTCCCGATCTCTCGTTTGCAGCAACGCCCGGAATGAATACGATAGTCCGATATGAAGCCACAGCTACATCAGTAATCAAGTAACTGAAGTAGAGAGGGAAGAGAATCAACTGGCCCCAGACTGAGATTGCACTTGCAGCCAGCATGGTGCCCAGAACGAGGTACTTCACAAAAGGCGTGTGCCACAGGTAGCTGACTCCTTCACGAAGTAGAGAAGTGTATTCGTGCATTGATGGGCGCTTCTCCCGCATTGCCTCTACTTCGGGGAAGTCTCTGATGTACCTCAGGACGAGCAAGGCAAAGAAGAAGGCTCCGACAGCCTCAATCTGGAAGACAAAGGTACGTTGGAAGACGACGGCAAGGATACTGCCTGGGATAAGAGCAGCAGTTGCAGCTATTTGTGATATCATACCCATCCTACCCCAAAATACGCCATACTGTTTCCTCTCTTTGTCTTGTGGCATAGCGACCCTGTAGTTGTTATCGAACCATGCGTTCCAAGCTCCACTGATCTGGGACTGCGCCAAGCCCTGAACCACAAAGATTACGACTAGATAGAGAAATGGGGTTGTTGAAGTCACGAACGAAACCAGCAAGAAAGCGACACCGTACAAGGAGTTCCCTATGGCGATTACCCACCTCTGCCCAATTGCGTCTCCGAGCGCGCCGCTTGGATAATCAAGAATGGTCTGAGTCACCATTTCTACTGCAACGAGCACTCCCAAGAGACCCAAGCCTGCAATATATCCTCCAGATCCTCCTAGAGCCTCTGCAATATAGATGGTATAGAATGTGGTGCTCATTGTGAAGATTATGCTGGCTGTCGGCAAGAGGATCATCAGGACCCGACCAAGGTGGATTGCTTTATCGTCAGCCTCTGAGAAACCCATGAAACTCGAAGTTCTACTCATCTCTTCTATCTCCCCAAGAAGACTTCACATTACTGGAAATCACGAGTATATAATGAAAAGGCACTACAGGGGGACACATCGTGGGGACACGTGCTGTGACCCATACTCTATGCCCATGGTAGAGTCAAGAATGGAAGCAACTTGTCCTAGAGTCAATAGCAAACTTCATCTGCTTAATACGTACAATCTGCATCGGAAGGGGATAGTCACAATTGAAGACAGAAGGAGAGAGTGCATGTTCATCAGGACTGCTCATTCTCGTAATGCTTGTCACAGTGACTGGAGCGATTGTCAATTGGCCAAATCCCAATCCCACTGTTGATATTGTCTATGGACCAGAGATTGAAACCTCTGCAGGCTCAGAGATTATCTCGACTCCCATTATTCCCAAGACACTGATTACTATTGCTAACATCACATCCTTCGATTACTGGCGCAAGTATGAGTTTTCTGCGGGCACTTATTCTATTCAGTCTGAGATCAATATCCCTCTATTGAAAGTGACTGAAATACGAATGGGATTTTTCTTTTTCTATCATTAACGATACAGCTACGGTGACAGCGGCAGCTGAAGATTGGAATTATGGTGAAGCCCATTACATAACCAATTCATCAGCCTTAGGAATAGGTGCCCATTCGCTCACCCTTGCATTTCCATGGAGTGGTTCTGGCAGTACCTATCATGGATGGGCAGACCAAGTATTTGTCCGGCTTTCAGTGAAAGATTGTCAAGAGGATTCCGTACAGCTAATCAGATACTGGCTCCAAGTGGCTGTTTCAGAGAGCGTGTGTCCACTCGTAGTGGACATCAGGAGGACAAATGGCGAGAGCCTTTACTCGAGTCCTTTCATCTATCAAATCTACCAGAGCGAATATGCTCCAAAGGTGGTTCTAGTCTATAATAATTCCTACACAGTGTTCAGTCCAACTCGTGTCAACGATACTCTCTTAGTCCCTGCTGGAAATCTGTCTGCTAGATTCCAATGGCCCTATCGGGATCTATTGATCCACAACTTCACCACTCAGACGAATCAATCCATGTTCCTTCGTTTCAGTGCTCAATTCGTGCGTCTCGATGTCGAGTGTAGCCAGCGCATGCCTGAACTCGAAATCAGAGTTGCGTACTATTACGGCTCTTGTGAATACGAGCATATTCTCGCCTACTCCTCTCCCTTCTTCTACACTCCGTCTAATAGAACTCTCGTTATCGAAGTTGGATCATTTGATTCGTCTTTTGAGATTCTTGTTTCAACAGTTCGGGTTCGAACATTCTTGACTGCAGTCAACACGGGTTTCAATAGAAACATGACGCTAGTCATTCATCCTAATTGGATTCAGATTGGTAACCTATTGATTCCTCCGGGGAAACTCATGTCACTTCTTTCGTTTGCAATGATAGTTCTGATAGCACCAGTTTACTACAAGTCAAAGATAGTGAAAAGCAGAGCTTTCATACCCTGGGGTTTTCTGAATCTTAGCCTCATTATCCCCTGGCTAAGCTCGTTTGATGAGTCGCCCTATGTGGAATCAACTCCAATTATGAACTATATTACCTATCGGACTGGCAGTCCAATCTTTAGTACGATAGTTTACAACAGTGATTCGAATGCCGTCCTCATGGCACAATCAGAGAGAGATATTGGGATCGCCATTTTGCTGTGGATGATTATATTTTTGGTCTTCGTTGTGACCACTGGTCAGCTTGAAGGATTTGAATCAAAGATGAAAGAAAAAGCTGCGGGATTAGGAATAGTCATTTGTTGTTGCATTGAGTTTCTCTATCTTGCATATCTCTTTCAGACCTACGGCTATATTGGTCTGACGCTTGAGATGGGCCCCTTTTTCTCCATAGTGGCTGTCATCTTTTGGCTAATCCATCCTCTAATCATACCGAAGGTATATAGCTCTAAGCCTCAAGTTGATTCAATTGAAACTGCCAATGCTTGAATTGCCTAGAATTCGCAGATTGTGCAATGGAATAGCTTCAATAGTACCTTCCGAAGTTCCATCGTTGGTTTCTCTATGCAGCTAACGCCCGAACTCACGATTGGAATCCTGATTGGACTTTTCACATCGCTCCTCTGGGCGATATCCACGAATGTATACAAGTCTCAGAGCAAGGAAGCCAAGCCGCTAGCAATCTCAGCTCTCAAGATGTGGGCCGCCTTAGCTGTTATGTCAGTCATTGTCATCCTGCCTTTTCGGACAACTCCATTCTACGTGCCTTTGGATTCACTCATCTTCCTTGTCCTATCTGTGACGATTGGACTGGTTATTGGAGATTCCATCTATCTCATCAGCCAAGAGAGGATTGGCGTCTCATATGCATACCCCATCGCAAATACGTATCCAATATTGACATACATAATAGCCATTTTCCTTGTTAACGAAACTGTTCTACTCAGCCGATTCGTGGGAATCATCGTTGCAGTCATTGGCATCGCACTCATATCAAGAGCCCAGGCTGCGAATGGGGAGTCAAGCGGGGCCCGCAAGTTCGACGCTTTCGGAATCGGAGTTTCGTTCTCTGCTGCAATCTGTTGGGCGTCTGGAAGTGTACTGCTTCAAATGGGGGTCACCAACATTGATCCCATCGATGCCAATTTCGTGAGGATGTTCTTTGGCGGAGCGATATTCATCCCTGTCTTCCTCGGGTTGGTCAAGCGTGGAATGCCATTGCCAACTCGCAGAGCAACCAAGATTGTTCTAGCTGCCGGATTTCTCGGAATGACAATAGGCTCACTCTTGTACACTTTCACTGTAAAACTCATTGGCGCATCAATTGCCGCTCTTCTTGGTTCAATGTCGCCGCTATACGCAGTACCAATCTCTGTGTTCTTCCTAAAAGAGAAGTTCAGTCCGAAATCCCTAGTCGGGGCGGTGCTCACCGTTCTAGGCGTAGTGCTGGTTGTGCTCGCGGTCTAGTTCGGGACTGAGTCATCAAACGATAGTTAGCTAATAGACTGTTGGCGGATATCGGTGCGACTCCGTTGGCGTTGAACGTGTGAGTATTAAGCACTCATTACTCTATGATATTGCATTAGGTGGCAGTCTGTGAAGGAACCTAGATCGGACTTAGTGAGAAGAATCCTCCTCACAATAGATCAGAATCCTTCTTCAGTCTATGACATCCAGTATTCATTACTTGAGGCTTCGGATCCGACAAGGAATAGGCTGCCCAAGTTACTCAAGGCGATGGAAGATGAGAATCTAGTTCGTAGTGCGCTGCAGCCGGGACCTCTTGGTCCATACAGACGGATGTATGAGCTTGGACCAAAAGCTCAGGATTATTTGAACGCGAATCTGAGGGATGGAATTCAGACTCTACTCCATTTCTACAGAGTTTTCAGGCGTGAGAATCCCGGGAGGCTCTACAACCTCAATAAGAGACCTGAGCAAATGCAAGCATCAGGAGTGATCCTTTTCGCTTCTTTTCCAAATCTGGCTATCGATGATTTGAGAACGATACGGGAGCTGCTGACTACATCGGAGGGAGTATCAGTGGCAATAGTGGGCTCAGATGATATCCTAACTAAGACAGGAATCCTCTATCAAAACATGGGAATGAGAATCACAAGTATCGACGCTCCGAATGAGTCTGTGTCTGAGATTCACCTACATGGCGTTCCTCCTCCGAACGAATTGTCGCCTGCCATAGAAGAGTGCAAGAGAGTCCTCACGCGAAATGGATTGCTGCAAATTACTGCTCCTTTCGTGTTCTTTAAAGAATCAAATAGCCCTGAACTTGAGAACTTCATCAAGAGAACTGCAGCCTCGCTATTCCCAGAGTTGGGCGTCATAGATGGCAATAGTGTCCGAGACATTATAGAAACAGAATTCTCAACAAATGGAGCGTATGAAACGCAGCAGGGAGAAGTCGTATTTTGGGGTGTAAAACCCTAACTATGACTTCTTATGTTGGCTTTCTGGCGACTGCCCAGACATAGCCTCTAAGGTCATTGGGTTTGATGATTCGCTCTTCAGTACCAAATGCATGTAGTGTCCATCCTTTCAGTTCTTTCCGAAGTTCATTCGCCGTCACAAATCGGATTGGTGGATCGGTGTTGTAGTGAGGTAGGATATTGCCACTATAGACGAAGAATCCGCCAGATTTGACTGCCGCCATTGCCTCTCTCATTCGAGGAATCGTGCGGTCGAAGAGGTACTGGAGACACTGTATTGCTATAACGACATCATATGATTCGCGTTCTATTGGCCACCCATCAATATCATCCAAACGGAACTCAACACGCTCACTTAAGTTGAGTATCCTGGCTTTCCTCTGAGCAACAGCTATCGCACTAGCAAGAGCGTCAACTGCAACAATGCGGCATCCAAGCCTGGCTAGATAACATGCGACATTTCCATCTCCACTACCAAGTTCAAGAATCCTGAGACCATTGGTGTTTGTTCCGGTTATTGCAAGTGCATGTTCCAATTGCTGGGTTCGATGCCCAACGTCGATGCGGGCCAGTTCTTCATCGGTTGCAGAGAGCATTTGACTGTAGGTCTTATCCCATGCATCCATCCACTTCTTTGGAGCTGCCACTTCGATATTGTCACACAATGTCATTTCGAGTCGATGGCGAGGCCAACAAGGCGATGTATAAAGTGTGTGGTTTCAGCGTACCAAGACCTACTCATAGAGAAAGATAGATATTGACTTGCAAAAGGGATTATTCCCAGAGAGGAGAACGGTTCAGCGCTGCATTGAGTTCAGCATCCAACTGGGGAATGATAATGAAAGACAAAAGCGAACTGCTTGCAAAGCTCATTCTGGAGGAGAGCATCAGCGCGATTGCGGTCCTAAGTGAGAGGACCGGCCTGAAAACAGACGAAGTTGTTGAAATGATAGCCGAACTCAAGAGTAAGGGCAGACTGAACGGTTCATTGACAGAAGATGGCTCGCGTTTCTTCAAGAGTACTGTAAAGGTCTCTGATGCACGAGTAATTCCCAGGGAAGAGAAGCTTCCAGAGTTTCTATCCTATAATACGAAACCTGGAAAAGTGACAGCCATTGTCGGTCTTCTGATCCTTGTTTCCGGAGCGGTAATCACTGTTCTCGCCTCGGATATAGAGGAACAGAACTTCGCAGCAGTCCTCATACTCATCGGACTGCTTGTGTTCTTACTCGGCCTCTATCTCATCGCTCGAAGGGGCTCGCCGAGCTGAACAAAGCGGAATTCAGCAACCGCAACTAACTCCTTAAGTAGGGGACAACGCCGGTCCTTAGTTGAAAGAAGGTGCTTTTTTGCAGGAAATTCTTCTGCTTGACATTGTGTTCGTAGCCATATTCGCTGTAGGCGTGGGAACACTGTCATCTATGATTGGCATGGGCGGAGGAGTCCTAAATACACCTTTGCTTCTCATTGTCTTCTATAGCGTATTCGATGAGCAATCAGCACCAGCAACAGCACTTGTTGGAGCACTCTTTGTGTCTCTGGCTGCAACAATCATATATTGGCGGCAGAGCCCACGACCAACGCTTGTCAAGGCTGGACTGATTATGGCCATGTTTTCGGTCCCAGGTTCTCTCGGTGGAGTCATACTTAGGACATTGATAACAGCACCATATGCACTGAGACTCATCTTCGGACTTTCACTTATGCCACTGGCGCTCAAGATGCTCTTCGCCAAGAAAAAAGGAAAAGGAGACTTAGCCTCCGAATTGTCGAGCTGGAGCATCTCCCAGATAACGACCAAACGATGGATTATCTCATTGTTTGGAGCATTCATCGGAGGCGTTGCCGCAGGCCTGCTTGGGCTAGGTGGAGGGGCTGTTTTAGTGCCTGTGCTCTGCATGTTCATGGGCGTGCCCATGCACGCAGCAGTCGCCACTTCAATGTTCATTATGATATTCACAACAACAGCAGGCACTGTGCTCAACTTCTACGTCGGGGATGTAAACATATACTTCGCGATTGCATTAGGTATTGGAATGCTTATCGGGGGTCAAATCGGATCTAGACTTTCTTGTCGGGTCAATGCTGTTCAATTGAAGCAAATCTTTGGCGTGCTCTTGGTCCTTCCTCTCATTACAATGATGAAGCTGGGACTAATATGGCTCGATCCCACGGGCACTAGAGGTTTCCTATCAACTCTTGGGGATGTGATCATCTGGCTAGCAATAGTTGTTCCAGTCGGTCTTCTAAGGCTCTACCAACTGCGCAGGGCGCGTGGCACTTCGGAAGCCTTAGAGCCATGCGATTTGCCTGCCCCTGAATGACATATCTATGCTGATTTCAGAACAGACAAATCCTCGACACGATGTGTGTCACTAGAGTGAAATAACGTGGTCATGATTAGAAGAGCCGGTTCAGGTGACATTCAGGTGATTCTTCATCATCGCGTTGAGATGCTCAAGTCCATGGGATATTCAGAGGAACAGCTGTCAGCAACGGGAAACGCGATGGAGAGGTTTCTTTCGGAACCTTGGGATCCAAGCATTGAGTTCTATCTGGCAATCGAAGATGAAAGGATCATCGGTGGGTGCGCAGTGAGCTTCTGCATTGCATTTCCATCTACAAGAAATCCAAGCGGCAAGTTTGCATATCTCTACAATATGTTTGTTGAACCTGATTATCGTGGAAGAGGTGTCGCTACTTCTCTCGTCAGGCATATTGCTCTAGTCTGCAAAAAGAAGGGAGTCGAAAAAATGACACTTCATGACACAAAGATGAGTAGAGGCATCTATGAAAAAGAAGGCTTTGTACGTTCTGAGAACTACTATACGAAAATCATCGAAAGCTGAGAAGATATGATTGATTCCAGATGCCTGCTTTTATTAGGGGGTCTTTCTACTAGAGCCACATTTTGGTCAATCTGGAGAGAATTTCAATGAAATACAATCTTGATGGAAAAGTGGCAATTATCACTGGCGCTTCGGCTGGCCTTGGAGAGCAGTTCGCTAACGGATTCGCGGAATCAGGTGCTCACGTGGTTCTTGCTGCAAGACGTATGGATCTTCTGACGAAAATCGCTGACGAGGTCTCTCACAAGCACGGAGTTACAGCGCTCCCACTCAAGATAGATGTAACAAAAGAGGCAGACATCATACGGCTAGTTGAGAAGACTGTCAAGGAACTCGGTACTGTAGATATACTGGTGAACAACGCAGGAATGTATATCGTTAAGCCGCTCGTTGAACAGACCCTTGCTGACTGGAACTTGGTGATGAATGTCAATCTCACGTCAGCGTTTCTCGCAAGCAGAGAGGCTGCAAAAGTGATGATTCCCAAGAAGTCCGGTTCAATCATCAACATCTCATCGACTTTCGCATATGGAGGCACCGAGTTCACCGAATTAAGCTACTACACATCCAAGGGTGGGCTGGTGTCCATGACGAAGGCACTAGCGGTCGAGCTTGGAAAGAAGAACATTCGAGTGAACGCAATCGCGCCAGGTTTCTTCCCTACTGCGATGTCAAAGGGTGCAATTGAGGATGATGCAATAAGAAAGAGGCTAATCGAGCCAAGAACAGCACTTCCAATGCTTGCAAAGAATGAATGGATACGTGGTGCGGCGTGTTTCCTGGCTAGCGAAGACGCGAAATACATCACCGGTCACATCCTAGCAGTCGATGGCGGCTGGCTGGCATTCTAGAGAAAAAAGAGAGATGATGGTAGTTCCATAGCTACCATCACTCCTTGAACCTAGTCTTTCCAATCCAGAGTTTCAAAATCCCGCAACTTCTTCCACTGAGCAGCCCCGGCAATGGCAGCAATAATCAAGAGAGAAACCAGGAACACTGCGAAATTCTGATAGGCATTGAAGCTGTCAGCGAAGAACCAGAACCAGAGCGTCAGGACCACTAACCATGCGAAACCTATGCCAATTGAGAACCAGCTCTCTGGGCCTTCGCCTCTCACTCGTGCCCATGGAAGCCACAGACCTAGAGCGAGCAATCCGAAGATCACGAAAGAGAGAAGGACTGTTCCAACATTCTGGTTTCCTGAGAACATCCCAGCAAAGAACCACATCCAGATGATGATGAACACAACCCATAGAATGAATCCAATGGCTGAGAGCTTCACTCTCTTTTCAGCACCCTCTCCTGCCTCAACTTCAATTCTCATTTCTTTGCGCCATGGCAAAGCAACTATTCCTACCATCACAAGAAAGGATGTTAAGATCACTGCAACAGCGTGGTATGCGTCAAGTCCGAGGTCGTTCGCAAAAGGCAGGAACAGAACCATGAACATAAGCCACCCAATGCCTCCAATCGCACTCACACGTGCCCCCCAGGCGTCGCCATGGCTTGGGACCCACAGCAGCACATTGAAAGCTCCTACTGTCAGCAGCGATGCAAGAGCTATGCCAATGTTCTCATAGATGCCGAAGCCGCCAGAGAAGAAGATGATCCAAATGGCGAGAAACACTAACCAGATCAGTGCTCCAATTGCACTGGTCCTGGCTTTGATGCCTTCTCGATCTGATGGAATCCAGAGGATTGAGTTCAAAGCAACAACAACAAGTAGCGCCACAAATACAACTGCAATATTCTCAAAGATGCCATATGCGCCTGCGAAAAAGAACAGCCACAGAATGAGAAATGCCATCCACACAATGAAGCTGCCCAGAGAGGCGTATGCCTTAAGCGTAGGCATTCTATGGCCATGCTTCTTCTCTGCTTTCTTTCTTATTTCATCTTCGAGGTCGAATGGCTCCTTCTCAGCATCATCAGATGGCTTTTCAGAAGGAGCATCATCTTCATTATTGGACTTCATAAGTTCAACTCTCCAACCAATCTGGAACCTCTGTACGCGCAAGCCCCTTAAATCGCTTTGGAATAGCACGGAGATTCCATTATCATGGCATATCCTACATAACAATAGTTAAATGAAGTTCTCTTGGGATTATGGGGATGATGGAGGAGCGAAACGTGTCAGAAGAAAAAATGACGATTGAAGAATTCCACAAGAGAATGGCTATCAATACGAATAACGGCATCTGGCCTATCCTAGATAAATCAGCGCCCACGAAAGATGAGCTCGAAGAGGCACTTCATATGGCACACACGTCTCTCTATCATTGGAGTGAGGTGGGTCAGCCGATCAATATTGCGCGAGCAGAATACATGGTTTCACGAGTCTACTGTGCCTTCTCATGGGCAGAGCCTGCGCTCTATCACGCTCAGAGATGTCTCAAACTTACTGAGGAGATAGGAACTGGCGACTTCGACCTAGCTTTCGCATACGAAGTAATGACCCGGGCATATTCGGTGGCAGGAGAGAAAGCAAGGTGCAAGAAGTATCGAGCCCTCACGCAGAAGGCCACAGATGCAGTAAAGAATGAAGAGGACCGTAAGATCTGCCAAGCGGAGCTTGATAAGATCAAATGCAGCTAGTCGCGCAACTTTCGCTTGCGGAGTTTTCATAAGGGCGCCTTGTACCAAATCCACCATGCGAAATATCCCGTATGTTCAGACAAGTGTATTTGTGGACGACAAGTATCCCTTTGGTGGGAATCAACTTGCCACCTTCTGGGATGCTACTCTCAACAAGCGACTAACTCTTGAGATGATGCAGGGGATTGCGCTTGAGCTCAATTTCTCGGAAACCACATTCCTAGAAGAACCGACAATCAAGGGGTGCGCTTCAAAGATTCGGATCTTCACTCCAGGCAGCGAACTTGAATTCGCAGGGCATCCAACTTTAGGCTCTTCTTTTGTAATGATGCACAAAGGAATCGTAGCAGCCTCGCAGAAGAGTGCAGTCGTGCAGCTTGGGATTGGCCCTATTCGTGTTGACTTTCAACCAGATAGTCATGTTAGGATGACACAACCGTCACCCACTTTCTTGGAGGAAGTAGAAGAAGCATCACCCATTACAAGCGCTCTTGGACTCGACCCCCTGGATGTTTCGGATGCTTTCCCCATACAGGTGGTTTCAACCGGATTTCCATTTCTCATCGTTCCGCTGAAGAAGCTCTCTGCTGTGCAGAAGGCAGCGCCGAATGCCCAAATGATAATGAATAATCTTAAGGGCTTGCCAAGCTCAGAGGTCCTCATCTTCTCGACTGAAACTGTACATCCCAACAATGACGTGCACGCAAGAATGTTCGCGCCCGATGTTGGAGTTCTTGAGGACCCAGCAACAGGAAGTGCTGCAGGACCCTTGGGAGCATACCTCGAGAAGTATAATGTTCTAGACAAACATACCTTTGGTGAGTCCATACAGATAGAGCAGGGTTACGAGGTCAGAAGACCCAGCAAATTGACAGTGAAGGTACCTAGTGAAAAAATGGAAGAGGTATTCGTCTCGGGAAAAGTCAGGCTAGTTGCAGAAGGGACATTGTTCCTTCCGCAAAAGATGTTGCCTCCCTCCGAATAACCTTCATATGCTGGTTCACGCTTTTCAACTTGGAGCTGCAAGACTTGACTACACGCAATCCAATCTTTAAGGTAGCATTGATTGGAGAAGGTGGCGTCGGAAAGACAAGCCTAGCTGTACGTTACACTGAAGACCGATTCGACCAGCAGATGAAAATGACGATTGGTGTGAACTTCGCTACCAAGAGAGTCAATGTCGCTGGTACTGACCTGACCCTCCTCATTTGGGACTTGGGCGGACAACCTAGATTCCAAGATGTGGTCATGGACTACTTCAAGGGTTCAAAACTAGGAATTGCGGTCTACGAGGTTAGCAGGTCTTTCACCATGTACAGGCTCGATAATTGGATTGCAAAGCTTCACAACAGTGTCCCCAACTGCGATATCTTTCTTGTAGGCAACAAGATCGATGAGCGTCTTCCGGGGATGGGAGTGACAAAAGAAGAGGCTCAGCAATTCGCGGATCAGTACCATGCTCAAGTCTTCGAAGTATCAGCAAAGACAGGGGAGGGTGTAAGCCAGATGTTCGAGGCAGCAGGCAAAGTTCTCTCAGAGCGAAGCACTAAAACTAGTTCCGGAGTTGAACACTGAGTCAATCCTGAATCGATTTGTACGCAGTATCATTAAATATCGCCTAGTATTCCTTAATCAAGGACCACTAGCAGATCGCAAGACGGAGACCTAGGCTTGGCAAAAGTGAAACTCAGACCGTTTGCTTGTCCCTCCTGTGGGCAAGGCAAACTGGTCTATGTGGAAGTCGATGAATTGACTATCACAAGAGCGAAACGGTTTCCAACCATCGTGCAAGCCAAGTGTGGAAAGGGCCATCCTTTGGTTGTCTTTGTCGATGCGAACTTTCAAGTTCGAGATGTCGAAGCTTCAGCTGTGGCGACGGAAGAGGAAAAAGACGCAGTCGAGAAGACAAAGGGCTGGTTCGAGTCATTCTAGTCGTGAGATGCTACGAGGTTCAAGAGGCAGTGGAAAACGAATGGCATGTGCCACTACGTGGGCATTTCGTTGCTTACGAATGGAAGTCTAGTGTTACGCTCGGACTCGAACACGAAGCTCCATGGTGCAGACGTGGATAGCACATGGTAACGGGGACTAAACACGATGTATGGAATCTTCGTCATCAATGATGCGGGTGAAACAATCGCTTCCGTAGGATGGGAGAACCTCGAAGGCGACACGGCACTTATTGGTGGATTTGTCTCGGCACTACAGATGTTCATCAAGAAGATTTCCGGAAACGAGATGAACGAACTCCTTTTTGGCGAACTCAAGTTGCTTATCGGAAAAGCTGGAGACAACTATATTGTGACACTGCACTCGGTTGATGACAAAGAAGCCAAAGCCCACAATCGAGAGGTCATCAAATTCGTCACTGAACGGGGTGACGAGATCGATGACGGTGTTCTCATCTTGGTCAACGAGATGATATCCGGTGAAACTACTCCTGAGGAAGAAGAGAAGGTGCGTCGCGGCGTACGCGAATGGACAAGCGGAGCAGGTACGGCTGCAAAAGAGTGGGGAAAGAAGGTGTTTTAGGAGGACAAGTTCATGGAAGTATACGAGATAGCATATGTGTTTCTTGGACTGGCAACATTAGTGGCCGCTGGAACCATTATTAACTATAGTCACAAGAGATCCGTAGCATCTCCGGACCCTGAGATTAAGAAAGCCTTCAGACCGCTCTATATCTTCGCCATCGGTCTAATCGTTTTTGGAATTGGAGCTCTGCTTACATTCCTCGTGCGCAACAATCAGATTTTCCCATGGGATGATACTTCTTTCGTCAGATTGCATAATCCGTACCTGAGATATTACACGATATTCTATGTATTCACTCTTGTTGAGTTGTTCTTCCTGACTATCGCAGCTGCGATGATTCTGAAACAATGGTTGATTTCTGTATTCATGGCCATTATGATTCTTATTGCGTTTCTTCTAATCTTCAATGCTGTTCTAATCGTCGAAGACATGAGAACAAGCAATGTGGCGGAATTCTATATCAATTTTGGTAACGTATTGAGTATAATTCTGCTATCTGCAAATGCTGCCCTTTTTTCATGGATAGCAAATGATACAAGAAGGAGCACTAGCATGGCATTGGGCTACGCTATGATTGTGCAAGTCCTAGCAGTTCCACGTTTCTATGCAATACTGCCAACAGAACTGATATTCGCAATTACTGTCTTCGCACTTATGGGTCCAGCAATGATTGCTTTTGCGTTTCTGCGGCCGGACCAGAAGATATCAGTTGAACTCCTTGGTTATGGCGCCAGCTTTGCTGGGCCGGTTGTCATCTTCGCCAGTCTCATTTCGGCAGAACTTATCTCTAATCCCTTTATTGTTATTATAGCAGTATTTGGAGCAATAGCTATTGCCTTGGCGACTGGAACAGCTTCATACGCCTATGGCAGGTGGAGAGAGACTCGTCAGCTGCCTACAGCATTACTGATGGTCATCTTCGCAGCTATAGCGGCAGGACAAATGATTGGCATGTTGGGTACCTTTCAGGTACTGCCGAACCTATGGTCAATTTACTTTGATTTTGCCGTGACTTCCTTTGCACTGGCTGTTTTCACATCTGTGGGAATCATGGCAGCCGGATATCGCACCTTGGCGTCATTACCCCTACTAGTCTATCTGCCAACAGCGATACTCATTACTCAACGCTTTCCGAATTCAATCAGCCAGGCGTTTCTTGATTACGCCTATCTCGCAATTCCGGCGATGCTGTTCTTCTTCGTACCAGTGTTCCTTTTTGCAGGAGCTTGGAGGAGAATGAAGAAAGCTGGAACTGCTGGGAGAATGAGACCACTGGGGATGTCGGTTGGATTATTGCTGTTCTTAATAATCAGAGTCGCTTCTCTTCTCGCCGACATTCAATTTGGAGATCCTGGTTACGGATTGGTGGCAATTGCGCTTGCAGTCCTCTGGTTGTCAATCACTGGCAGACTCGATAGATACTAGTACGAAGCATAGTGCCGTTCTGTCTCTCATGACTTGGATGGCGTGATAGCCTGCACTCATCTTTCAGAGAACTCTAGAAACAAACGTATTTCTACTCTAATATGAGAGAAAGTATGCTATGCAATTCGAGAGTATCGTCATCAGAGTCTTTGATGCTGATTTCATGTTCTTCGACCTTGCATTGACCGGGCTCTGGATTCTTCTACTCTACAAGAAGGGTCTCATAGTACCGTTACTATTCGGCTTCTTTGGAATCTTAGTGAATTTCATCGTTGACTATTTCTACTGGTACAGCATTCTTGGCATTCGAACAGTTGAGGGGTTGCCAAGTTGGATGTCGCCATTGGGTTTTTTCGTGTACTTCTCAATCACATATGGCATGATACAATACTCATATGTCCAGGTCATGTTCATACGTAGACCTGAGCAACCAAGGACTGAAAGGGAAAATCGAATAAAGTGGTCACTATTCCTCTTCACAGGTTGGCTTGCAATAGGTCTTCTATCGAACGTTATCCCAATCAACGATTCCGAAGTGACAGTAGCACGAGTCATGACGGAACAACGAATCACTGAGGTCTATGCTGTCATTGCTGAATACGCTCTATTGTTCCTACTAGCAGTCAAGAAGAAATTCGAACTGAGTCCTAAGCGGATGTTGTATGTTTTTCTTGTCGGTATCTTTGTTCACTTCTCCATGGAGATTACTCTTGTACTGTCTGGAATGAGGGCATCAAGCGTCTTTGACATTCTCTTCAATAGCGTCTTTGAGTTCAACACCGGAACACCAATCCTCTATCTCATGATGTTTGCACTCATCTCCTGCGTTGAGAAACTCAAAAAGAGGACTCCTCAGGGCTTACCGACAGAGTCTAGGAGACATTGAAATCTTTACTCATGAGCTGGGACTCACAATCAGCTGCAGAAGACACTCTAGACAGAGGAATAGGACAGATGACGACTGAGTGAAATCCATCTCGGTATCAGTCCCTGAAATCTTGATTCTCATATTCATTGGGATCGGCATCAAAGGTTGTCTTGCAGTATGGGCTGCAGAAGTAGTACTTCTTCCCCTTGTACTCACTAGTCAGTGATGCGCTGGCAATCTCGACATCCATCTTACATATTGGGTCTATCGCTACTTTGGGTACATTCGGCACAGTCTGTTTCTCTCCCGGAACATCAACTATGTCTTTTGGTTCAAAACGCCCAAGTAGTAGAGCATTAGATACAACGCTCACACTTGACAGTGCCATTGCGAGACCCGCGAACTCAGGTCGAAGCGCAAGTCCAGTGAATGGAAAGAAGACACCTGCTGCGACGGGCACCAAAATCATGTTGTAAATGAGGGCCCAGAAGAAACCTTGGCGGATCTTTGAAACAGTTCTTCGACCCAGCTCAATACCTGATACGACATCGGTCAGTTCATTGCGAACCAGGACTATGTCACCAGTTTCGACTGAAACATCGGTCCCCGAACCAAGAGCTATTCCGACATCTGCCTGAGCAAGAGCAGGAGCGTCATTGACACCGTCTCCTACAAAGGCCACTGTCTTGCCCTCATCTTGAAGTCTTTTGACATTCTCAGCTTTCTCGCTTGGAAGAACCTCGAAGAGGACGTTGGAAATACCAAGTCTCTCAGCAATTGCGTATGCTGTTCGCTTCTTGTCTCCTGTTATCATCCATATCTCTATGCCAAGTTGCTTCAACGCATCGATGGCATACGTTGAGCTTGACTTTAACGGATCAGATATTGCAGCAAGAGCCAATGCACTCGAATCTGCCGCAGCAAAGACCGTTGTCTTGGCTTGTTTTTCTAGCTCCTCTGCGTGAGTTTCAAGCTGGCTGATATCCACTCCGTTTTCGTTCATGAAACGACTGCTGCCCACAAGAACTGTTATTCCATTGATTATCGAAGTCACACCCCGGCCAGAATGCGATTGAAATTCCATCGGTTTTGTAATATGAACATCCATCTCCTCTGCATAGCGCACAATTGCCTCAGCAAGGGGATGCTCACTTCCTTTCTCAACAGAAGCCATGAGCGCGAGCGCGTCCTCGCTCTTCACTTTCGGTGCCGTGATGAAGTCAGTCACAGCAGGTCGTCCAATGGTCAGAGTTCCTGTCTTATCGAAGACAATCGTATCAATGTTAGGAATTGTCTCTAGCCCTGCTCCATTCTTAATGAGAATACCATTCTGAGCCCCCTTCCCAAGGCCGACCATGATTGCAGTTGGTGTCGCAAGACCCAATGCACAAGGACATGCTGCGACAATGACAGCAGTTGTGAAATTGAGGGCAACGTCCCAAGTTACACCGCCCAAGAATACCCATCCAAGAAATGTAGCCAACCCGATTATGAGAACAATTGGCACAAAGTACTCTGCTATAGCATCAGCTTTCCGTTGAATTGGAGGTTTTTGTGTTTGGGCCTCCTCGACTAAACGGACTATCTGTGAGAGTGCAGTGTCTTGTCCGACCTTCGTAGCTCTAATCCGGAGCAAGCCGTTCTTGTTAATTGTAGCTCCGATCACCTGGTCGCCAATATTCTTCTCCACCGGAATTGATTCACCAGTGATCATCGACTCATCAACCGATGACTTGCCTTCAGAGACTTGACCATCAACAGGGATTTTGTCGCCAGGTTTGATGACCAATAGATCCCCGACTTCAACATCCTCTGCTGGGATGGTAACCTCCTCCCCATTCCTAATAACCACAGCAACTGTGGCTTGAAGGTCCATTAGACTACGTATCGCTATTGAGGTTCTTCCTTTCGCATATGCCTCTAGCCACCTGCCAAGAAGAATGAAGGTGATTAGCGCAGCTGATGTATCATAGAACGACATGTAGCCCGTGAGAAAGAATGTTGCAGCCACTGAATAGAAATATGCAACACTCGTTCCAAGCATGATGAGAGTATCCATGTTCGTCTTGCCATGAACTAGTGCTCTGAAACTGGACCGATAGAATGGATAACCTGCAATGAACTGAATCGGTGTCGCAAGAATGAACATGATCAGGTCCAAAGGAAGTCCGGCGGGAAGGAGTGCACTTCCGAAAGTCATGAACATAATCGGAATAGTGAGAATGAGCGCGAAGACAAACCGGTATTTGAAATACTTAATCTCTTCTTCCCTTGCAAGGGTCTCCCTATCGACACCCGAAACTGTACTTTCTCCAATTTCGAATCCTAATGAATGCAATTGGCGGCGCACAATCTTGGGAGTCAATAGGTCTTCATCATACTCTACAAGGACACGGCCTGACTCCGAGTATGTACTCACTGATATTGCACCAGTAAGAGCTTCTATCGACTCAGCAATCCCATTCCATTGGCCATCTCTGGGAGCAGGCTCAAGCGTGAGAGTCATCACAGAGCGTTTTGCGCGGTAGCCGCTGGATTCGACAGCTCTCTCCAATGCGGATCTGTCAGTCTTCGCTGACTCGAACTCAACCACTGCCTTCTCATCCAAGAGGCTGACTGTTGCATGTATGACTCCATCCTGACTCATCAGCGATTTCTCAACGGTAGCTACACAAGATGCACAATGCATGCCTTCAATCTTCATGGATATGCGTTCTTTGCCATCACCGACTGTAGTCTGCGCGCTCATGATATCGTCCACCTAAAGCACAGCAAATAAACAATAGTTAATACCATATGCGCTTTATAAATCCTAGGATGCTGCCATGAAAACGCAGCCATCATCCAATGAAGAAGTCGCTCTCCTTCTTCCCCTCAGCCTCGTCCATCAAGCGCAATAGCTCTGTGAAAGCATCTTGGATCCCATCTCCGGTCTTGGCACTGGTTTCGCGAAAGATAGCGGGAACTCCAAGTTTGTTAATGAAGTACTTAGTGAAGTCCTTGCCCTCCTCAGTTGTCACATACTTGGACTTGTCAAGTGAATACCGCAGGTCTGTCTTGTTTCCAATAATGACAGTGGGTGGCAATGGACCCATATTCTTGAAAGCCTCAACTAGCCACTTGGAGGCATTCTCGAACGTTGACCGATTCACTACTGAGTATACCAACAGAATGCCATTGCAGCCCGAATAATAGTGGCCTCTGACTTTCTCGAATGTTGGCTGACCAGCAAGATCCCAAATGATGAATTTTACGATATCCTGGTTAAACAAGACCCGCTTTGTCGCCAAGTCAACACCAATCGTAGCAATGTGACCTTCAATGAACTCCTCGCCAAGATAGTTGCGGCGGATACTAGTTTTGCCAACTGCGCCGTCCCCTATGAGAACTGCCTTCAAAATTATGCTGCCATCATCTTGGTCCTTCACTATACGGTACCCTCGCATTCATAGAATCGTGGGCTTTCATTTGCATTGGGTTGGTAAGAACCTCCCAATTCCACGCGTTACAATACTTCATGGCCTCACGCAAATAAGGTTAGCGATATGATAGGTTCGGATATGTCATTGTTACACCTGATCCACAGGATTCATCGAAGGATCTTGTTCATCTTCGGTAGTTTTCTTCGGATTCTTGGAATCAAGTCCTTCATACCTTCTATTGAATCGCCTTAATCCAATGTACAGAAGCCAGTAGACCCCCGCCATAAGCAGAATAGGCGGAAAATGCCAGAGGACAATGAAGCTGAATGTCGAAATCGAGAGAGGAGTCCCTTCGTAAACATAAGTTGTTAGTCGCAGCTCATCTCCGCCAGTAAGTTTGACAAGGATGGAAAAACTGTAGAAAAATGTGGCCACATACATATCCCATCCAGCATCATTCACGTCCTCTTTATCGATAACGAACTGAGCAACTACTCTTGCCTCATCACCTACTGCGGTCCATGGATTGTTTATTGTCATTTCACCAGTATAATTTGTTTCTGTCATCACTGTTGCCTGGAATACCAGCTCCTGAAAATCAGCAACAGATCCCACTTCAAGAAGCCTTAGAACAAAGTATAATTCTGAAACGGAATCAGTTGTCCAAAAATCATAGTGAAATGAGGGCGGATCAAGAATGAGAATGCTGCTATTCGTGGGTGTCTTGGTAGCGATATTGCTCTATTCGATTGGATTTGATGGGACGTACATGTCAGATGACATAGAATCAGTGAGCAATTCAAGGCCCAGTCAAACCTACACACCTCATGCTCCGATGGTCATAGACTCCAACGATGATTTTGCCAGTGAAGGTTGGTCGGGGGGAGGAATTCAAGGCAATCCCTATACGATTGAGTGGCTCGAATTCACAAGCGCAATTGACGAAGCATGCATAAGTATAAGCATGACAACCGCTTGGTTCAGAATTCGGTACTGCTGTTTTGCTCCAACCGATTTTGCTTATGCTGTTACCCTATGGAATGTTTCAAATGGTGAAATCCTGCATTGCATTACAGCTGAACCTGCAGGGATTATCTCAGTCGGCCTGTCCTCAGACATTCAGCTAGGACAGCTAGAATTACATGGAACATGCATAATCATGGAGTACTCCTGGATGTGTAGTGTTTCAGAGTGTAATACCTATTACGCGCCTGGAGATGGCGTGTTTTTCAATGGTTGCAGTCAAATGACAGTTGAAGGATGCGAAATCTCGTTTTCCACAGCAGCTGGAATCTCTCTAGCAGATACAGGATATTCATCATTTCTTGACAACATCATCTATGAGAATTCTATGGAACCGATATTCATCACTGGGACCTCTTCCGAAAATCAAATTTACAATAATGAGATTCATTTAGTTTCTTACTGGGAAGCCAAGGATGACGGAGTCACTAACTACTGGGACAATGGTGTGTCTATAGGGAATATGTGGTCGGATTATGATGGGACTGGCTATTACTACGTCCCCGGTTCAGCCGGGTCCATTGACCATTATCCAAGAGTGATATCTTCGACTACAAATACAACGAATACTTCACCGGGACCTGCAGAGGTCTTGATAACAACTTGGGCACCAATGGATATGTCAGTGAGGGTCATACTGGCAGTGTCAATTGGAATGCTATATGGCGCTCTCGTTATCATAATCATCAAACGACTCAGGTAAAGAAACAGCTGCATTCATTCTTCATTCATTGACATCAACAGGTCCTGAAGGAGCAGGGTCGTTTTCGCTGAAGTGACGGAAAGAAGAGATGTCCGTTGAATGTTTAGATCTTCTTGGAACCTTCTCGAATTACAAGTTTGGTCATCCTATCTCGATGAGTTTCGAAGTATCTAGCGACTAACTCAGGTTCCCTCTTACTTAACTCACGTAAAACCCACCCGGCAGCCTTTCCAACAAAGAACTCCTCGTCAGAGATGTGAGGCGTGACTCCATCAAGTATCCTCTTGCTATATTCCTGTCTGTATTGAGCCTTTAGTGATAGGTAGAGATAAGGCAACACTGAACAGCGGCGCCTCCAGAAGTTCTCAGACTTGCGCCATGACTTGATGACATTCTCTACCTCAGGGTCGCGAAGTAAGAGGATTCCAATTGTGGGAGAGCAGAGAGGGTCGGTGATCCCCCACGTATCAGCTTCGTCAATCCAAGAGTCAGCGATTCCTAAAGCCACAATAACATCGCCTTTCCGCGCGTATTCCCTCATAACATCGATTGCTGCAGCTCGAGTTTCAAAAGTCTTGGTATTCCACAGCATCTTCATGAGAACAGGCAAATCATCAATCAACAGGTTGTGGATATTCGCCTTCACAATCCGATGGATGCCCGGGAGCTCAACTCCTATGAAGGCAAGACTTGATGTCCTAAGATAGCTGGCCGACCTCGCTTTTCTTTCCGAATTGCCACTCGACTCAAGCTCTGAGTAAATACGTCCGCATACCTGTTCAATCACATCTTAGAAAGTGTGTGACTCTGATATAACAATGCTTGGTCTTCAAATGCTTGTCGAAGACTCTCTAGCAAGTAACTGAACCACTCAGGTGCCCTGGAGGAAGGACATATCCGCCTTCTTGAAAGCAGCGAACGCGCTCTTGCCTTTCTTTTCGTCGAGTGCTTTCGCATATGACTGGAGAGTCTTGAGAGATGTCATGCCGCCAAGAGCATCATCAAATGAAATCTTCAGAGCCCAGACGGGCTCACCTGTGACCGGAATGCGCTCCCGCAACCAACCGGTGGGAGTCATGAGCTTGTTCCTCTCCCGAGTGAAAAACTCCATCTCAGAGAGAATGCCTATTCCAGACATTACGTCAAGCCATCGTTTCCAAGCATCTTCACTAGTGGGAAAACCTGATGTTCCTGTCTTATTCGCATTAATCGTTATCGAGTCAACTGAAACCTTTGTATCTTTCAATGTTCCATAACTCGCTATGATCCACAGAAGACGGAGCAGGACTTCGCGATGAACAATGAGTAGCTCCTGACCTGCGATTGTATCGATATCGCTCAAGCCGAGGGAGGATGTGATGACTTTGGAGAGAGCATTATGGAGTGCCAGATACGCTGTGCTCTTCTTGTCCATCTTCACCTTGGGAAACGCCAGTGTCTTTGGCGTTTTCAGATCGACTCCTTCCACTTCACGAATTTGGTCAGGACCAAGACCAGCTCGTATTTCATCGAGGGCCTTCTTTCCTTCGTAGGGTCTTAGGTATACTTGATACTTGTCATTCGGGATAGGTTCGCCTAGACGTTCTTCTGCTTCTTGTACCCTATCAACACGATTCATCGCTTGGATTTTATCACACGGGTACCTTGAACAAAACGCACAATTCTCAAAATGATTATGAAAGGCACACTTACGGGAAGGGCAACCTCTGATGAAGTTGTGGACTCCTACATCCTTTGCTAGTTTCTCATTCGGCGTTTGACAGCCTTGACAGGGATTCTTCGCTGGCGTGAATCCCAAATACCTCTTTGCATCCTCGACATATGACTCCCACTCTCCTGGGCTTTGATTCGTTCGAATCCAATGACCCCACGGGCATATTGAGCACAAATTCCCACACTTGCTGATTACTGGTTTCATGATCCCGACATCTCCGTTTTTCCAGCTCGTAAGAGCACAATAATCTCCCTCCTATTAATAAGCAACGCGTGGTTGTCAATTGCGACTAGTCGCACACAAAATGGGACTTTCCACTGATGGATCATGGAGAACAAAACGAAGAATCAGGTGACTGGGATTTTATGGTGGGATATTAGTTCCGCACGATTCCGAAATCTTCTTCAACTGACTGACCAAATAGAACCGGGTTTGCCACCAAGCGCCATCATATGGAGACAACTGGGATGAGTGTTGAGCTACCTGAAGCAATGATTCTTGCTGAGCAAATGACAAAGACGTTACTCGGCAAACAAATCAAAGCATGTGAAATGTGGGACTATGAGAAACTGCAGAAAATCGGGTTCTTCAATAAAGACATCAAAGAATTCAATCGCCTCATAGGCTGTAAGATAGCGTCAATTCATCAGCGCGGAAACGTGATTCGCATTCAATTGAATAAAAAACTGAATCTCGTGTTGAGTCCGGACTATGGGGCAGAAATCCTCTACCATTCATCCGAGGAGTCACTGCCAAAGAAGCATCATTTGAAAGTCGGCTTTGCAGATGGCTCATATCTGACAATAAGGCAGACAGGCATGGGGATGATATACTGTGCAGCAGACAATGAGGTCAATAATCTATATGTTGTCAAACGGGATTTCTCAGAAACTCCGTCCCCTATTGGAGAGAATCAATTCACCTTCGACAAATTCACTGAGCTACTGGATAAAAGGGGTCAGAACATCAAGGCAGCTCTCGTCGGAAAGACTGCAGTTGTAGTAGGTCTAAGTAATGCTGCATTTCAAGAGATAATCTACAAAGCAGGAATCCATCCAAAGAGGAACACCTCCACATTATCAGAGAGTGAGAAACACGCCGTCTTCGAGGCTATGAAGGAGATTCTCAATGCACGCGTTTCTTCAGGTGGAAAGGAAAACTGGATTGACCTCTATGGAAAACCAGGGCGTCATACTCCAGTAATGGGTTCCAACATGAAGGACAAGAGCTGTCCTCAATGCGGGGCAAGAATTGAGATGATAGCTCATGGAGGCGGTCAGGTCTACTTCTGTCCAAGATGTCAGAAATGAGGAGTCCTGATGACTTAGGAGAACAGAATGAGGCAGACTAGCAATAATGAAATAGTCCTCTACTTCTCCTTTTGACCGTCGTGAAATGGTAGATCTATTCTTTGGAGACTTGACCCTTCCGGATGTCACAATGGCAGCTGCAACTGGAGTAGTTGCTTCACTGGTTTTGACAGTTGCATACTACATGGCGTCGTCAGGGAGACCTAGATGGAAGGCAAGAAAACTCGTTCATGCTTCAATGGGTACTGTTGTGGGTCTTACTCTTGTGGGATACTCGAATTTGAGCGGGCCGACATTGGCGGCAGCAATCTTCTTGTTCATTCTCTTTTACGCCTGGGCTCACAAGAGCGAGCTCATCTGGGACTTGCTGCTCGCAGGCAGTCGTGAGGGCGAATCTCGCGCGAATACATTCATGGCAGGTCTAATGGGCATGATTTCCTTTGGCACCGTTTTCCTTTTGTTTTTCTCCAGACCAGAGATTTTCGTGGCGGCTATCCTCGCTGTTGCATGGGGAGATGCAGCCGGAGAGGTGATAGGGAGGCCTTATGGAGGCAGAGTCTTCAAACGTAGGTTCCGGAATAAAACAGTCGAGGGGAGCATTGGCGTATTCATATTCACCGTTCTCTCAATCTTGGCATCGTTGGTCGCTTATTCTCCGGACACATGCATTTCTTGTGTCTTTCCTCTAGTTCTCATAGTAGCGGCCTGTGCCACAATTGCTGAAGTTCTCAGTATTGGATGGACTGACAACTTCTTTATCCCTATGGTAACGGCCATAGCTATGTGGTTGTTTATCTTTCCAGGAATAATCCTTCTTCCACTGTAGATTAGCTCAAATCTGACCCCAATCACTGATGCGTTCTATGCCTGACTCGCCAAGTTCACAGACAAGTTTGAGTTCTGCAAGTATGCCAGACCATCCAACATCATAGCCAATGACAGCAGAGGGTGACTTGAAACCGTGATGATGGACGGTGACCAGGGTATGATCATTGACCTCTTCGAACCGAACATTCACGAGGGTCTCAGGCTCATCGCCATGTACCCACGAGAATTCCAGCTCCTTGTCAGGAATCATTTTCTTGAATACTACAGGACCCTTTCCTTCAGCCCACCATGTGTATATTCCAGCGTACTGCCTATCCACAACCGGTCGGTCCGCCCTGATGAAGTGTTTCAGTTTTTCAGGATTCGTCCACACATCAAAGGGCAATGAAGGTGGCGTCTTACAGATGACACTAAGCCGGACATCCACAGGGTCATAACGCGTGACTCTGAGAGGATGATAATCTTCGTAGTCAAATCGCAAGGCGGGAGCGCCTAGTTCAACCGCACTCTTGAAATTGGCCAAAAGCAAGTTCCAGTGCTCAGGCAAATGATAGTTTCTCGCTGAAACTGGTACTGCGCCATGGTTGACCTGTATCATTGTGCCAGGACCTATTGGATTGAATCGGATGACCAAGAGGGTATCGACCCCCATGATTCTCCAGCTCAGGAGGAGGATCTTCTTCTGTTTGACTTCCTTAATCTCCCACTGATTTGCTATCTCAGGAGTTGTGGGCGCATTTGGTCCAAGAAACCTGATTGCACCTCCAACGCGAATGTCAGCACTTATCTCATTCCCCAGCCAGAGAAGCATCATGATCGGGTCAAGGAATGCCGCCCAGACTTCGTCTAGGGGTCTGGAGATGCGTATCTGAAGGTGAATCACTGGAAGTATGTCTTCCTTTGGTTCGGCCATGGTATCCACCTTGTAGCAATTTGATTGAGCAGTTCACCCTTATCTCTGTGATGGTAGATAACCATTGTCATGAAATCTAAGGCAATTTCAATTCACCTCTTTCTGAGAAGACATCAATGACAAGGGTAATATCCAGTCTCCTGCATTTCAAGTAGTGAACAGCTTAGTCTAGGCTTGAGGTGGAGAGGCATTGAAGATACGGGTCTTGGTAGTAGATGATGATGAGGACCTTCTCTTTCTTGCCACTAAGTTCTTTGAGAAAGAAGACCAGTCGTTTGAACTAGTTGGGGCCAATACTGACCAAGAGGCTCTTCAGAAGCTTGAGGAGGAGGAGTTTGACGCGATTGTTTGTGACCACTATCTCGGTCCCCACAGCATGACAGGTCTTGGTCTTCTCGAATGGGTGAGAGAGGGGAATCCCAATATTCCTTTCATCATCTTCACTGGGCGAAGTCAAGAGGCTGTTGCCATACGAGCTCTCAATCTTGGAGCAGACTACTATCTGAAGAAAGGAACGGATGAGGTGCGTGAGCTCTTCAGCCAAATAGCTTTGCGAATCAAATCAGAAGTAGAACAGAGAAGGACTGGAGAGGCACTTGAAGCTGCATACACTGACCTTGAGAAACGTGTCGCAGAGCGCACAGCAGAACTTGAGGAGATGAATGAGCGCCTCATCCACGAAATAGACGAACGCCAAAAAGCGGAGAGCTCACTGTTGATACAACAGGAATTGGGAAACACTCTTTGTCGGGCTGGAAACCTAACAGATGCACTGGATGCAATTCTCAAGACTGCAGTGCAGCTTGAAGGTGTTGATAGCGGAGGTATCTATCTGCTAGATGGTCAGACAGGCAAATCCGGATTCTCCTCAAACCATGGTCTTTCGGCTCAGTTTCTTCGCAGCTTCTTCAAGGAGAACAAGAATCCGTCCATCGATGGGCCAATCTATTTGTCGAAATCAGATATTCAATCATCCACTATCGTTGAAGGGAAAGACAAGAGTCTCACTGCAGCAGCCATCATACCAGTTCAGTCTGAGGACAAGACGGTCGCAATTCTGAATCTGGTATCGCACACCCATGATGAGATACCTGAGAGGGTTAGACGTGCGCTAGAGGCGATTTCGATTCAGATAGCAGCATACATGACGAGAATCAGTGCGGAGAACATAATCTCAGAATCAAAATCCGGGGTTGAAGCAGTCACAGAACTACTAGATGACATGTTTCTAATTGTCAGCAAGGACTTCAATGTTCTTTATGCGAATAGCGCAGTTCTTGAACGGTTTGGATTGTCCCTGAATGCCTTATCGAAGAAGCACTTTCAGGAACTTTACGATAGCCAAAGGACGGAGGAAGTCGCATCGAGCCTGCGGCAAGCATTTAATGGCAAAAGCGTGACTCTGGATGCTCCTTTGGGCCTTGATGGCGGGGCTGACTTGAGAGTCACCACTAGAATCGCCAAGGCAATGCATGATAACCAAGAAGTACTTTATGCAATCGTGCACGAAATCAAGTCCCAATAATCATAAATAGTCAGTTGGGAGTAAGAAGATGAATGCAAGCCAACTCTGGCACGCCGCATAATTCAACCCAAGGTTGTTAAGATGGTATGGGTGAAACTAACGGTTTCATGAAGGGACCCGCGACGAGACTCTTTGAAAAGGTTGCTCGATGGATAGGGCTCTCATCGAATGCAGGACCAGTTCTTGCAGCGTTCTTCCTTGAACAATACGGCACAGCTAAGAAACTCAGCTCAGAAGATATCTGTCGGATCACCGGCTATTCCAGAGCTAATGCAGGTCTCATCATCTCCCAGCTGGAAGCCCTCGGGGTCATTGAGGGAGCAAGAGACTACGACCAGACAGGTCGCGGTAGAAAGCGTGTTCTCTACTCAATCACTGGAAGTTTCACAGAAGTCTTCGAGATAGGAGTCATTAGCATGCAGGATAGGCTTGATGGAATGATAAGAGACTTGGATACCATAGAGAACCTCGATTCATCCTTCAAGCAATCTCTGACTCATTTACTCAAGGAAGTAAGGACAGCAGTAGAGAACGGGCGAGAAGATCTGCAGATGACAGTCTCCCGGTAATGCAATCTGTCTATTTCTGCAGATAATCTCTCATGACTTCGACTAGTGGTCTGTCTGTAAGAATCGTTTCTACACACCAGTCAACGCAAGATGTCGGAAGTCGCACTATGCGTTTCTTGCAGTTCTTTTCGGCTTTCCCATGCTTCCTCACGTTGTTCCAACACCATGGCGGCGGAAGAAAAACACTCACTTGTCTGTGGCACTCTTTTGGTCGCGTTTCTGCAGTTACAGGCGACTCAAGATGCCTAGGGTCTGCAATACATAAGGAGAAAAAGAACAAATGGCAATACCATTTAGTCTAATCAAAAGAGGCTCTAGCTGATGGCTTCTGAACATCAAAACGGAAACAGTATGGATTTCGATTCTCTCGAAGAGCTGCTCCGACACCGAGTTCTGCTAGAGTCTTTGAGTGAAGGCTTCGGAGTTGTTGACGAGAAGAACGCCTTCTCCTATGTTAATAGGAGATTTGGTGAATTGCTTGGCTACTCTACAGGGGAGATGATTGGTAAACCAATATCTGAGTTCCTCGACAAACACAATCGCGAGGCTCAGCGCGAACACATCTCCAAACGTGCGCAAGGGCTGACATCGAAATATGAACTACATTGGATATCTAAATCGCAACGCATAATTCCGACACTTGTTTCAGGTGTGCCAATAATTGATAAGAAGGGCCATTTCAGGGGTTCATTTGCAGTAATCACTGATCTATCCGGCTATAGAGCATCAGAGAAAAAGTACCGGATGTTGGCAGAGCAGTCACTACAAGGGCTGACAGTCATTCAGAACGAAAAATACGTGTATGTCAACCCAGCGTTTGGTAAGATAGTAGGGTATACTCCGGAAGAGATTGTTGCCATGCCATCTGACATCGCATGGGATTTGATCTATCCCGAAGATAAGGGACTCCTTCTGAAGATTGCTCAAAACAGAGATTCAGGCAAACCAGTGCCAATGCCTTACATGTACCGATTCGTCCACAGAGACGGAAGCGTCAGATGGGTTGAGGCATTCTCAGGGAGTATTGAGTACGAAGGTGCATTAGCACTACAGGTCCTCATTATCGACATAACCGATGTTAAGGAGTTCGAGGAGAATCTCAAGAAGTCCGAGGCAAAGTACCGGAATTTGGCGGAGCAATCACCGCAGGGCATCACTATCATGGCAGAGAACAGGTTCCTCTACTACAATCCAGCATTCAAGGAACTTGTCGGATATGACGATGACGAATTAAGGCGTATGTCTGTTGATGACACATGGAATCTGGTGCATCCGGATGACCGAGAGGATCTCACAAAAAGAATACGTGACAAAACTGCGGGGAGAGCAATTGCCCCAAGATACGAGTATCGATACGTGAGGAAGAATGGAGAGGTTCGATGGGTAGAGAGCTATTCCAGCCAAGTTGAATATGACGGACAGCCAGCAATTCAGACGGTCATAGTCGACATCACTGGAAGACGGCAATCAGAGAGGGAGTTAAGGTCTGCAAAAGACAGAGCCCTCCTCTATCTGGATCTCATGGGGCACGACCTGACGCAGCAGCTACAAGTCATTCTCAATAGCGCAGCGCTCATGATGAATGCAACAGATGAAAGCGTCCAAAACTCATTCTACAAAGTCATAGGTGATGCAATAAAGCGTTGCTCAAGAATCATTCAAGAGGCAAATTCGACAGAGCAGCTCCTTTCAGTGCCGCTCATTGAGAGATCCTTGACACAGGCAGTCACAACTTGCGTAGAAGCCATGTCACATGCTGAGAACATCACCTTTGAAACACTGATCATGGGAGGAAACGCCAGAGTAATGGCGGATGAATATCTCGAGCTTATGGTCTCCAATATTCTGATGAACTCTGTGGAACACAATGTCAAGGAGCGGAAGAAGGTCTGGATTCGCCTTGAACCATCAGGTCCAGACTATCTCCTCTCCATCAGTGATGACGGGCCGGGCATTCCGGATTCTACGAAGGCAGGACTATTCGATATGTCACGGAGATTCGGAGGATTGGGTCTCCACACTGTGAATCACCTTGTTGAGAAATACGGCGGCAGAATCGAACTCCATGATAGAGTGCCAGAACATTATTCTCATGGGCTCGAAGTAAGAATATGGCTTCCAATGCTCATCAAACAGGAAGAGGAGTGATTGCACTACACTGCAAATCAGGTCATTCCAACCTGTTGTATCATGTAGGTGCGTGAGAGAGTTTTTTGCAGCCGCGAAGTCATCTCTTTCATCCATTGATTACTTTGATGTCATCATCACTTCTTGACCCGAAACCGATTTCCACTGCGCGTTTGATCTGAGGGATACTCCATGCATCCATCTTTAGTTTGTTATCACCATTGCAGCATTGGATCGTACGGACCCCTTCAACATCTATGGCTACCATATCGCCGCTTGCCAGGATCAGATTCGGAGTAGAACATGTGCCTGACGCAGGACCACCAGTAATGAAGCAGGTTCTTGCATCCATCACAACCAAGTCAGGTTTGAAATACGATGCGATATCTGCAATCTTCGGCTCTAGGTCATGCATGTGCATTTTAATCCGTTCTGAAGGCTTCAACCAACCCACGAATAGCTTCATGCTCCCTGTGTATCTAGCCAGGAAATGGGTCTTGAGGCAGGGCGCAAGAACCGTCTTCCCACGGTCCAATAGAGGTCTTCCGATTGAACCACTCCTCATGTATTTCCCCTTCGGAAAATCCACCTTGACCCAATCATGCTCATCGAGGAAAATCAACTCTGCATCCAGTTCTTGGGCAATCTCTGTTAGACCCATCGATTCGGCTACTTCACGCGTGGAGAGCCGCATCATTGAACTATCGATGATCTTGACTTTTCCAGCTCCAGCCTCCAGAATCAGTTCGCCAAGTGCTTTTATGAATTGGGGGTCGCTTGAGGCAGGATAGGGGTCTGCTGTGTTAAGATTCGGTTTGATGGTTGCAGTATCATCCCTGCTAATGACCTTCTCAAATCCACCAATCAACCTCACAGCTTCTTCGATAGTGTGCTTTAGGTCTCCAGAGAATGGAATCTTACTTACAAGATACCGGCCGTCAGCCATATACGGTGAATTCACTATGATTCCTCTTCTGCCATATAGATCTCGAGTATGAAATGCTTTACTGTAGAGCTCAGCGCTTCTCCGATTCTCCGCAATATCAATAAGGCTAGCAAGAAATCAGAATGGCAGCGTAGCAGAATCATTAGAGAGGGTTTCTCATGGCCAAAGAAAGCGGCTACTCGTTTGGATTACTGATTCCGATTGCTGTCCTACTTATCGTAATGTTTGGAATTGGTGAAAGATGGCTACTGGTTCCGATTGCCATCCTATTGCTCATCTTCATTGGGGATTTCTTCGAGACCAGCCAAATCAAGAAACGAGAAGAACAGGTCCACCACTGGAAAGTTCAGGAACCTGCTGCAGACACGTTAGGATACACGCCAGACCAATCCACCACTGAAGCAAAACCCATCTATGACCAGAAGAAACAGAAGGATCAAGGGGTGACATGCGGAACACTGGTTCCAACCATTATTGTGGGATGGCTATACTGGGAGTCGCGGTCTTGGGTGTTCCTCATTCCGCTCCTCTTCCTAGTCATCGGGCTGATTGAGAGTCTATTGAGTAGTGTGAGGGGGAAATCAAGAATTAGAGAGGAAATAGAGAGAGAGAAGGTAGGGACAGTGTCGGATCTATCAGACAAGACTGGTCTGCCTGAGGAGAGGATACGGCAGCATATAGTGACTGAAAAGAGAAGCGGCTCAACAGACATTTGGTTTGATCCATCATCCGGGGAAATCACTCATTCACCAGTTCGTGCAGCTGATGAGCGAGTCAGGTCGTCAGTTGGCTGCTCATATTGCGGATTTGCTCTGAGGCCTGAAGATAGGTACTGCCCCTTCTGTGGCGCGCCAATCAAGGTCACTGAATGAGTCTTCCTTCTGCCATTCGATTGGATTCTTTGTCAAAGGAAGCACAAAAGAACAGGTTAATATCTTCTTAATTATTGTTAATAGTATGTTTCTAGAACTTGAAAAAAGATTAGTTGAAGTGGTCCAGCGAGTTGTTCCATGTGTCGTAAGTGTTTCAACAACACACCTGGCACGAACGCATCTTTCAAACATAGTCCCTGTTCAGGGTCAGGGCTCAGGTGTCATCCTGTCGAATAGGGGTTTTGTTGTTACCAACGCTCATGTTGTGGAAGGAGCCCGAGATGTGGAAGTGACTCTCCATCAGGGACAGACTTACAAGGCGGTCGTCGTTGGAGAATCTAAGACGAGAGACCTTGCCATCCTAAAGATTGATGCAGAAGGACTCGTTCCAATAGAGATGGGAAACTCGAGTTCCCTCAAAGTCGGTCAATTTGCCATCGCCATTGGGAATCCGCTTGGTCTCGGTTCCTCTGTGACTCTAGGGCTGGTCAGTGCAGTAGATAGGACCATTCAGGGCGAGAGCTCATTCCTAGAGGGCCTGATTCAGACTTCAGCCCAGATCAATCCAGGCAACAGTGGCGGCGCCCTTGTGGACTCTGACGGAAAGCTCATCGGAGTTCCGACTGCTATGATTCCATGGAGCCAAGGTATAGGCTTTGCCATTGGAGTAGATGCCCTAAAGGATGTCTTCGACGAACTCATAGAGACTGGCACCGTAAGAACTCCCTGGATGGGCATTGTTGGCGTCACATTGAACAAAGGGATAGCATCTCACTATGGACTAGCAATGGACAAAGGAGCACTATTACTAGAGGTACCGAAAGGGCCATCGCGTGCTGCAGGTCTTCGACCAGGCGACGTCATTATCGCTATCGATGAAGGAGAAATAAACGGCATGGAAGACCTCAGAAAAAAAGTCCTGCGAGGCAAGCTTGGTCAGAAACTCCGAGTGAGATTGTCCAGGGAACATGACGTACTCGAAACATATGTTGAATTGATATCAGCTCCCCAGTGAATCAGAAGCCAATCAAGACAAGTACGACTCCGAGAAGTGCTGCCGTGATTCCGATCACTGCGAGTGGAGTCAGGTTCTCTTTGAGGATTAGTACTGATACGGGTATTGCGAAGAGAGGAGCTGTTGACGAGATGACAGACATAATTGTAGCACCCACTGAAGCGACTGCGGTAACGAAGAGAAGCGAGCCTACACCCATTCCGAAGAAACCTGCAATACTGACCAAGGCGACAGCCTTGCTTGTTGGCTTTGTCATCCCCTGATGCTTGGCAACCGCAAACAAAGGGATGAATGCAATGGAGCCAAAGAGTACTCGTACAAGATTGCCGCCGATGGGATCAACGCCTTCAATACCAACCTGCAGAGCAATTATTCCTACTGCATATAGGACTGATGTCAGTAAGGCACCAGCAATTCCCCACAGGTCGAACCTACGCGGTGCATCATCGTCCTTTCCTTTTCTATTCTGCTCATTCGACAGTAGAATAACACCGAGAACAGCAATGATTACTCCAGCAAGTCTTGAGAGGATCGGGGGCTCGCCAAGAAAAACGATGGTGAGAAAGTAAGTGATGATAGGAAAAGACATAGCAATAGGGAATGCATAAGAAACCCCAATTCGTTCTTGGCTCCAGAGATATACTGTGTCTCCAATCACCGCACCCAATATGGCAGAGGTGGCCAGAAGGGCTATTGCCACGAGCGGGAGGAATACAGAGTCAATACCAGGCAGGAGAATCACCATGAGAGCCATGAGGGGCAATGCAACCCACATCTTGATCGAACTTGCAGCAACCGGTCCAATCTCTCTGGCCTGAGAGCGATAGACAACCACTGACAATCCGTAGAGGGCTGTTCCTAGGAGACCTATCAAGCTGCCAATAAGAAACTCTGGGGTGACCTGCATGAAGACCCGCGGGAGGTATCCTACCCTAATATTCTATCGGAAGGACCCAGAGAAGCGGTTGCAGTCACTCTGTTTGGCGTATGTGATAAAGTACTTATAGAAACTCACAATCCCCGAGCAACAGGTGTTTACGCATGCTCACAGGACTTAAGCGGGACTAACACCCGAGCGCGGACTCCTTCTCACTCGGGTCTGACCGAATCCGAGCGAATCTGCTGAGCTAGTCAAACACTAGCATTCTCACCCGCCATCGGGGGAGGTTATACCATTGAATCAGAATGCTGTAGAGATACGAGACCTTTCGAAGACATTCATCAGCGTCAGAAGACGGGCGATAGTCATCCCCGTTGAAAAGACGAAAGCAGATGCATTAAGGTCAATCACAATGGACATTCCGAAAGGTCAGACCTACGGCCTCTTAGGGCCAAACGGGGCAGGGAAAACGACACTCATAAAATGCCTCGCGACTCTCGTGCTGCCAAGTTCAGGAACCGCCAGAGTGAACGGCTATGATGTTCTCAAGGAGTCCACATATGCCAGAGCATCAATGGGCGTATGCCAAGGTAATGAACGATCAATCTATTGGAAACTGAGCGCGCGAGAGAATTTGATTTTCTTCGCCAAGCTGTATCGAATGTCACAAAGCGAGGCAAGGGAGAGAGCTGACGAGCTTCTGGGAAGAATGGGATTGCTTGATAGGGCTGACGAGAAGACTGAGAACTTGTCACATGGCATGCGGATGAAAATAGTATTCGCCAGAGCGCTATTGCATGACCCTCCAATCTTGCTACTCGACGAACCGACTCAGGGGCTGGACCCGACTTTCGCTGCAGATCTTCGCAGGTTCATCAAGGAACAACTCAGGGATAGGACCATACTGCTGACGACACACTATATGCACGAAGCAGATATGCTATGCGACAAGATTGCACTCATAGATGAGGGGGAACTCAAGAGCTTCGGTACTCCGAAAGAACTCAAAGAAGAGGTAAGGGACTATGATAGTCTGCACATGAAGCTCGTGGGGACGCCTGATATCGAGACGATCAAAGGTATGGACACGGTGATGTCAGCCTCTTATAGTACCCGAAACGGACACTCAGAGCTCGTTGTGACTGCCCAGGACGGCTACGAGCTTGCCTACCAGCTTCTTTCACTCATGCACAACACACCAGGAGTCAGGGTCGAGCATTTCGAGGTCAAAGAACCAACACTAGATGACGTATTCATGAAACTAACCGGCAGGAGGATTGAGGATTGACGCTAGCCGAAGACGCTACTCCTGAGGTTGAGAGAATCAAGACACCGTATCTCTCAACTTTCAAACCCAGATTGATGGATTGGAGCGCAGCTAAGGTCTTCGCTCTAAAGAACCTCAGGATTGCGATACGCTATCCGACCAATTTCCTGATATGGGGAATCCTCCCGCTGCTGTGGTATGCACCCTATATCCTCATGATGATAGCAATTGCAGGGCCAGGTACAAGTCAGTCATTCACAGAGCTGTCGGGCTTCGATGACTTCATCACATTCTCAATCATCGCAGTCTTCGTCTATCAGTATGTTGACAAGAGCATCTGGTCAGTCGGAAACAACTTCCGCTGGGAGCAATTCTCAGGCACTCTTGAGCCACTCTTCGTGACTCCAGTGCCGCGAATCAGTATCCTAGTGGGAGCAGCGTTCTCAGACACCCTACAATGCACGTTCTCGGCAACGGTCCTACTGGTGATCTCCTCGTTGCTTTTCGGAGTGAGCTACGCAATCACAATGGTATCTCCCATAGTAGTGATGCTGACCATGATGGTCTTCGCCCTCTACGGATTCAGCTTCACGATTGCTGGTCTTATCCTCGTGTTTAAGGATCCAAGTGTGCTGACGGAGTTGATATCGAACATCACGTATGTCCTTTCACCAATAACGTACCCATTACAGGCATTACCAGCCGCAGCCAGATATGCTGCAATACTTGTCCCATCCACGATTGCCATCGTAACCATCCGTGAACTGGCAATCACAGGCCTCTTTCAACCCCTCTCATTCCTTCAAGCCTTTGTGTCTATGCTTGGCCTAGTGATAGGTTTCTGGGTGCTAGGCGTGCTGGCGTTCAGGTGGGGAGAGAAATGGACAAAGGAGAAAGGAAGTATGGGAGGTTTCTGACATGAAGCACGAGGAGACCGAGTCGTTTCGAAGAATGTGGGCTCGTGCGGGCATTAGAGCTGAAGCCAAGGCTGCCTGGGCCATCTCGGTCAACATATGGAAGATAGAGCTGAGTTACCCACTAAGCGTGCTCTGGTTCATTGTCATGCCCTTTCTATGGTTCATCCCTATGCTTATCACGGGATCCGCTGTCGCGGGAGGAACTGAGTCCGAAGTACTCAACGACCTCGTAGGTACAAGGGACTGGGTGACCTACATCGCTGTAGGGACGTCCATCGTTGGTCTGACAATCAGCATCATGTGGGGGACTGGATTCTCGCTCAGGAGAGAGCAAAACTCTGGGACGCTGGAGACGCTCATGAGTACGCCCATGGGAAGAAGCACGCTCGTCTGGGGCTCGATGCTCCACAATCTGCAACACGGTGGTCTCGGAGTCATTCTGCAACTCAGTGCGGCAGTCATATTTTTCGGAGTCACAATTAACGCGTGGGGCATATTTCCAGCGTTGGGCATCATTGCGCTCGCAGTCATCGGTCTACAGGGTGTTGCCTTTGCGGTTACGTGCATCGTCCTGCTGGCGAAACAGGGTTGGATGATTGTCGAGTTCATCTCAAGCGGGCTACTCCTTATAGCACCGATGTCGTATCCACTCTCCGTGCTGCCGCCAGTACTGCAGTATGTTGGGATGGCATCGCCCTTGACGTGGAGCGTTGAGGGATTCAGAGGCTTCTTGATGAACGGCCTAGCATATCAGGGCGTTGTTCAAGCTGTAGTTACGCTAATCGTTCTCGACGTGATCTTCTTTGCCTTTGGTGCCTTGATGTTCAAGTACACGGAGCGCTATGTCAGAGCGAAAGGAGCACTTGAGCAGTTCTGAGGATAAGATGATATTAATCAGGCGACCCGGGTGACCACATGCCATCCAAGCTATTTCTCCTGCACCAGGGTGATGACTTAATAGATGAACGGACTCATAGTGTTATTAGGTAGGAATCTCGCGATAGGCACATATGCAGATCACTTCAGAAACCTATCTCATCGGTATCATTCTGGCAGTGGTAGCTACAATCTTCTTCTCCGTCACGAATGTCATCTACAAGAGAATGAGCGATGAGATCAGCGTCATGGATATCATGGTTTCTCGAATGTGGGTAAGTCTGCCTGTTTCCTACTTCTTTGCTGTGATTGCGGCTGGGTCGTACCGAATCGTGATTCCATTGCAGGCGATGTTCCCCCTAGCATTCTCAATGATCATTGGTATTGTAATTGGGGATGCAATGTATTTCCTCAGCCAAGAACGCATTGGCGTTACACGAGCTTTTCCAATATCAATGAGCTATCCTCTTATGGTGTATGCTTTGACAGCGTATTTCCTGGGAGAACCAATAATTCCACAGAGAGTACTTGGAACCTTTGTTGTAGTAGCGGGAGTAGGTCTGGTCGCCAGAACAGCAAAGAAAGAGAACTCAGAGGAATCGCCAAGATGGGATAGACATGATATGAGGATAGGTCTCCTCCTAGCATTTCTCACTCTCGTTGCATGGGCGCTAAGTGACGCGATCTTCCAATTCGGTCTCATTGGAGTGGGAGCTGCTGAAGCGAACTTCTTCCGAACGCTCTTTGCATCTGCTGCGCTTGTTCCTTTCTTCATATTCTCCCTACGAAACAACAGAGCTCTTCCTGCCAAAAGGACTATTGTCTATGCTACTCTAACGGGGTTAGTCGGGATGAGTTTCGCAATTCTTGCTGGGAGTTATGCAGTAAAATTCCTGGGCGCCACAGTCGCTTCGATAATAATCGCATCCGGACCTGCCCTAACATTGCCGCTCTCTGTGTTCTTTCTGGGCGAGATAGCAAATAGGAGTGTCTTGACTGGCACAACATTGACGATTATGGGAGTCATACTTGTAACTGCAATATTCTGAAAGAACCAGTGAATAGGGCGTTCCAGGTTCTCTCAAGTTCATATGCGGTTCATGCAGAATCTAGCATATTGTTGAGAATCACCGAGACATTGTGCTAGCTAGACTGGTATGTGGAAGCTCTTTTAGTTCAGAGAACGAAGCTCAGAACGTATTTGAATAATACCAGCTAGGAGTGGAGCTCTTATTCTACAAGGTTCGATCGGGGGACTTGTTTCATTGGCAATAGCACTGATTATCATGGCATGTTGCGGCCTGGGCGCGCTTGGTCAGGCACCTGCAAAAGCACAACAAGAAGGGTCGTACCAAGCTGAGTCGGCCAAGAGGGATAGACCACAGTCAACTTCGAAGGAAAAGAGCCAACAGACTGCTACACTACTAGAGAAGTGGATCACATGGTCGGGAGAAGGATTGAGGCCCGGGTATACACCACCGATGCTACCTGTGATGCAGGAGACAAAACCAATTCCTGGCTTGGCTCGCTCATTAGAAGTGCATAGGTCATACTCACAGCCTGAAGAGCAGCCTGTGAAGGCAGTGCGCGGAGGAGAATTCATTGGCAACCGGATGCGATACAAGGTCAAGGTGTTGAATGAGTCCAGGTATACCATAACAGATGTGAGGGTCTTCCTCATCTCGTACCCAACCGAGTCTCTGAAACTGGTAAGCCAAGATGACGATGCATACTACACAAAGATCGAACCGGGAGGTTTTCGAAGTCCCTCATTCGACTTTCTGCCAACGCATGACTGCGTTCAGGGGGAGATCAGTGCAGGAGTGTCATATGTCGACATGACGGGTCAACCGCACACGCTAGCAACCAAGCCATTTGTCATTCGCTCAGTCTGTGACCTCCTGATACCAGATCAGATAGAACCAAAGGAGTTCGCACTCAGGCTTAAAAGTCTTGAGTGTGGTGAGATTGTCGTGAAGGTCACTGACTGGACACCTGAAGAGATGTACGAAAAGGCACTGCGCATTGTTGAGGACGCGAATTTCTACGAAGTGGATAGCCGCACAGAAACCAAGGATGGCGTCATCCATGCGAAAATCAGTGGACTCGCCAAGGGGAAATACACCGGCAAGAGCGTCGCAGTGGAGCTGCATATTACTGGGCCTTCTAGCAAGAAGGGAGCTAGCTGCAAGATTAAGGTGTCAGGCGAAGACCAAGCAATGATACTGCCTGCGATAGACGACCTGCGTGAGCGTCTTAACGCTTGGCTATGCCCCATGTGTTCAAGCCCATTGACCCTTGAAAACGTCCAAGACCTGAAGGCAGGCAAGGCTGTGGTGTGTCCCTTCTGCAGTGTTTCGATAGGACGATAGGGGGTACCTGGCGTTCTGCAGTACTCATCGCTGTATAACCTACTAGGTTGGCTAGTCTTTAGCGGACCGCTCCTCTGTTGGATTGAGCTGCTCATTCTCGAAAGAAGGAAGGCTTCAGCAGCAGCAATGACATACTCATTTGGAGCAGTTCTGAGTTTCTGGGGTCCAGGGATGATAATGATTGTTGCGGATTTCATTGAGTTGACGCGCTGGACAAATCTGATTGGACATATCGGGGGTTATCTATTGATGCTCCTTGCACTCATCCAGCATTACTTTGACCTGAGGAAGAGTAGAATCTTGGCAGAAGAAAATAATAGTTCACTAGAAGAGCAATTCACCTGTGTGCACCGAACACCCAGATGAAATACTCAAGAACAGCTGTTCTGTCCGTGACTATGCGAATCCTCGACTCAAACCTGCGCCACCTGCGCCGAACTTAATCTGAGTATACCTCGCATCCTTACCGGGTTCCTCTCCTTTCAACTCACGCTTCAACTTTTCATAACAGCTTTCACAAGTTGATTCGAGTTGGAACTTAGACTTGTTGAGTTTAAGCGAATCCTTGCCAAGCCCTTCGACGAAGTCGTGCGGTACTAGCAAGTCAATGTCAGGCGCTGCGTGTATTTTTTTCTGAAACGCATCGAAGATGCCACCGCCAACAACCAACGAAAGATGGCTGGCAGTATCAAACCAGAGATCAACGACATGACCTATCTCGAAGCCATCTGAATCAACGACCTTGCGCTTCGCAAGTTTCGAGAATTTCACGTCGGTCTTTGCAATGACTTCCTTATCTATCGTTTTGCATAGCGAGTCGCTATCGATTCTTAGGTACACTCTGTCTGAAACACTATCAATATCGGACACGCTGCAGACAGGGTCAATATCAGGACGAGCTCCAATCGCCTCTAGGAGCTCTTCGACCCTCCCGCCTCCAAGGATAAGATACTTCAAATCAAGCCTGTTGCCAGAAACACTGAAGATTCCGTCGGACACTACACCAATCTTCTCACCATTCGAATCTATAACATCCTTGTTCCTGATCTCGCCATATTTCATATTGCAACACTGAATCATAGTAACCACACACTACAATACACAATTGTTAATATATAAAATTTCCCCTTTTCTCGGAGAACCCGAAAGCTCTGGAGATGTGACTCTAAAAGAAAGACGATGAGAACCCAGTCAGGGCTCACCAGCAAGTCTAGAGAATTAGTACACTTCTCGAGGGCTTTCTCGCAATCTGTCCGGTAATTTACCGCCTTCACCAACGACTTCAAGGTCGTGGTCTCGGCCCACTCGACCACCATCATTGCATAGGAACCCCGATTTGGTGATTCCGCGTGCCTGACGCTCAGCAGCACGGCGAGCAATCATGCTCTTCCCAGCAGGGACAGTCATTACTAGCTTCTTTTTGCTCCCGTCAATTGCCAGAAGAATGGCACTATCTGCAGAGTTGCGCGTGGTCTCAAAGAACTGAGAGGTCGACTCATTAAACTCAAGGTAGACTGGCATTAGGATTCTAGTCCTCCAATGGCTATGACAGTTCTATTTCTCAGCTGAGTGCATATTAATGAATCTCGCGCGAGTTCCAAACCATTCTATGCCTATAGCAAGTGAGCTGTACCACAATGTGGACAGACAACAGCGTCATCAAAATCGCCTGGTAGTGGCAACGGTGCATCGCAGTTCTGGCATTTCAGTTCCTTAATTTGAGTCCGGTCCACTTGTGTGAGTTTTATTTTGAAGACCCTCTCTGCAACATCTTGAATGGTCTTTCCGACCCTCTGAGCCGCACGCGCAATTTCACTGCGTTCAGGATCCGTGAGAGACCCCAAGCCAACCGCCTGAAACACGCCATCAATGGCTCTTCCGATTTTACCGATTACTGAGCCCGCTTTCCAAGCAATGACGTCCGGGGTGTGCAATTCATAGATCTCAGAATCAGGGTGACTTGGAAGTTCATATCCGCTCTCCCAATCAACTCGATCAGAAGTTTCGGGTGCAAGAGGAGTACCACAACTTGGACAGGTGAGTCTCCAGTCGGGTTTCTTGAACCAACCTCTCTTTATCTTCTTCTCGCCAATATCGTACCAGCATCTTTTGTGAGCAATCTTCCCGCAATTCGGGCACGCAAAGAGGTGGTACATATCAGGACTGGCTTTGGTCTTGGTTCCAGTATGGACCTTTAGGTAAGCCAAGTCATTGTCTGTCCAGTTGAGCAGATAACGACCACAGATGAAGCATACCTTTCCATCGAGTTTGTTCATCTTCTCAGGAGTGATTCGCATAGTAGATTGCCTCAGTCTACGGAAGGTAAACGAGGATATAAGAACCTTACAACTGATGCAAAATCCAGATTCGAAACTGACGAGTCGTGAAATCATGGATGCCGAAACTCTATTAGCAGGCTTTGTCACTTCGTTGAAATCAGCTTCTTGATGTCAGAGGAGGTATCAAAGATTAGCAGCACTACGCTCGTTGTTGATTTGAACGATATTGATGCGAAAGCTCTGTCTGCAACGGGAGGAAAAGCCTCGAATCTGTCATTGTTGGCAAGATCAGGTTTCAGGGTGCCCAAGGGGTTTGTTGTAACTACTGAAGCATACTCCAAGTTCACTCAGTTGAATGACCTCAACAGCCTGGCCAGTCGGTATCTAAAGAATATCACTCATAGAGATATGGAAAACCTTGGTCAAGTTACTGCAGACATGAGAAGACGGGTCGAGGAAGCTACTCTACCAGATGATCTTGTTGCTGCAGTAAAGTCAGCATATGTACTGATGGGTTCAGGACCTGTGGCCATCAGGTCTTCTGCAACGGCAGAGGATTTGCCTGATGCTTCATTTGCCGGCCAGTATGATACTTCGCTCTATATAGAGGGAATAGATGATGTTCTAAAACACATCAAGCATTGTTTCAGTTCGATGTGGACTGAACGAGCAGTTGCCTACCGAGAAGAGAATCATATTCCTCATGAACAGGTCCGATTGGCAGTTGTGATTCAATCAATGGTGAATGCAAGATGCGCTGGTGCGTTGTTCACAAATAACCCTCTGTCCGACTCCAATAACGAAATGATAATTGAGTCCAACTTCGGTCTTGGTGAATCTGTGGTGTCTGGATATACAGTCCCAGATAGGTACGTCGTATCGAAGGGTACTTCCAGACCAAGGGAATATTCTCTCATCAGTCGGGAAATAGGCTCTAAGGACATCATGGTTGAGAGAGCATCGACGGGAGAAGGTGTTCAGCAGTCAAGCATAGGATTTGAAATGAGCCAACAATCATCATTAGATGATTGGCAGGTCATCAGATTGGCTGAACTGGGTGACTCAATTGAGGAGTTCTTTGAATCACCTCAAGATGTCGAATGGGCAATTGACCAGCAGGGAGAAATCCATCTCCTGCAATCCCGTCCAATAACGGCTAAGGCAAGAATAATGGGCAAAGACAAGGACGAGATCTTCTGGACTCGAGGATACGCCGACGATTACTGGAACGATCCCGTGACGCCTCTATTCTACAGCCTGCTAGGGGACCAGATAACATACATTGTGAACATCGAAGCTAATGCAGTAATGGGCTACAAGAATATGCCCGATACGCTTCTCAAGCTCTACAAGGGACATGCCTACTTCAATCTCGACGTGCTTCGCACGAAGGTCGTGAATGAGATGCCGCCGTTCATCAGATCAGACGATGTGATGAATTACTTCCCAGAGGGATCTGGACCGTACGGCAAGGATACCATGAGGAAACTCCCCTTCGCCCTCCCAACGAGAATCATGGCCGAGATTCGAGTGATGCTACTTGATGCCGATGGCAGTATGACGAAGACAAACTCAGCGTACGAAAAATGGACAAAAGAGACCTTCGAGCCAGCATGCAAGGTCTTCGACTCGAAGCTGGAAAGCCTAAGGGAAAACGGCACCCTAGAGGATTATATTGAGATTGCAGATGACCTAGATAAGACGATGATGCGTCACTTTAGAATGGTCAGGTACGGTCTTCCAGTTCATACGCTCGGCATGAATCTGATCACCAATTATCTGCTAAAGCGATGGTTGGGCGAAAAGGCTGCAACTACACTGTATCCGATTCTTCTCTCTGGTCTCAAACACAAGACCCGCGAAACCAATAGGAGAATCGATGAGCTTGCTTCAATCATTCGAGATAGTCCTGAACTCACGAGAATCTTGCAGGACGTTCCTTCTCAGGATCTTCTGGTTCATTTCCGAAGACAACCTGAGGCGGGTTCTCTGTTTATGACGAAGTTCGATGAGTTCATGGTTGACCTAGGTGACCGTGGTTTCACGAGAGAGCCATACTTCCCGAGATGGAGAGAGCATCCAGCCTATGTTTTTGACATACTGAAGTCACTCGTGTCTGAGGGATCAAGAAACCTGAAGCAAGGAGAAGAAGATCTGGCACAAAAGCGTGCGAAAGCCGAGAAGCTGGTAGTAGAGGTAATTCGCGCTCAGAGATATGGCCCCATCAAAAAGATGCTCTTCTCAACCATCCTAGGAATGGCAAGAACTTATGTCTGCTTCAGGGAGAATCAGAGGTTCAATCTTGACCGCTGGATCACTCGTGAGAGAAATGCATACCTCGAGATTGGCAAGCAACTTGTCAAGAAAGGATACTTTGGAGAGCCAAAACATGTGTTCTTCCTCTTTAGAAATGAGTTGAGAGGGGTAGTGAGGGGCAAATCGAAACTTGATAAAGAGAATGTCAAAAGCCTTGTTGCGGAACGCTACGAGGAATTCCTCAAGTATGAGAACATCACGCCCCCAAAGTTTCTGCATGGCGATAGAGAGTTTGATGACCCAATACCGACATCTGCCGAAGGTTTCAAGGGAATGCCTGCAAGTCACGGATTGGTTACGGGGCAGGTACGTGTGTTAGCGAGCGTTGAGGAAGTTCCACAGGTGCGAGCTGGTGAAATACTGATCGTGCCGCGAACAGATCCCGGATGGACTCCGGTCTTTTCCAAAATAGGGGGTCTTATCACAGAAACTGGAGGAATTCTCTCTCATGGTGCAGTGGTAGCACGCGAGTTTGGCATTCCTGCTGTCACTAATGTGCGGAATGCCTGCCAGGTTTTCAAAACAGGACAAAGAGTGACAGTAGACGGAAATAAGGGAATTGTACTTAGGCTTGATTCGGAGTGACCATCATGGAACCATTGACCCATAGACCAACGTCGAGACATCATCAATGGAATGAGAGCTACTACTTCATCTTCTACGACAAGGACAACAACATTGGCGGTATGAGTAGATTGGGCTTCAAGCCCAACAAGAAGGAAGGTATGACATTCTTCTTCTTGTTCTTGCCAGATGGCACAGTCGGAGCCTTCCATGCCAATGATGATGCTCACAACTATCCGCAGGTACTGAAAGTCGAAAACGTTCATTATGACTGTCAGAGTGATGGTAACTGGCACTACACATACGAAGGGCCATTGCTGATATTCGACCGGCCAAGGGATTTTGCACAGGTTCAGGAGAATCCGGAAGTCATCAGTGATTTGGTAGGTGCAAAAGTCGATTTGAGATACAAGGCGCTCAATGAAACCTATGAATACAGTAAACACATGACAGCCAAATCTCTTGAGATTGGAAAGAAGACTGGTGACATGCATTGGGAACAGATTGGCAAGGTGAGTGGCAGTGTTCAGATCGGCGAACGATCATTCACTATTGACGAATGTATCGGACAGAGAGACCATACACATGGAATTAGGGACTGGACAGGAGTAGGCAACTGGTTCTACTTCGTGATCTGGTTCAATGAGAACCTTGCGCTGAATCCCGCTGCAGTTGTCTTGGATGATGGCCGAATCGGTTCAGGTGGCTTCATCTACAAGAACGGAGAGAATATACCAATTAAGACCATCCGAATGCTCGAACATTTGTACGAAGAAGATGGTGTCTTCCCAATATCAACGAAACTCGAAATAACTGATCAAAATGGCAAGAGGTACATCCTCAAGGCTGCTCCGGGCCCTATCGTGCCCGTGCCATTCAGAGGAAAAGATGGCAGTCTGTCCTATCTCATCCAATCCTTCGGCTCATTTCAGCTTGACGACTTGGTAGGAGGATATGGTTCGTACGAGGTCTTGAGAAGAGCACTAAAGTAACGAAAGATGATAGGCTCGAAAATGTTAAACACACACAGCAATAGAGCAGGGTGGCGAGAGTAATGTTCGAATATGTCCAAGAAAGAGACCTATCAAGGCGACTCGACCCGAGAACCATGGTCTATGTAATCACACATGGTGAATATGATAGGGAGAACATGGGCAAGCTATCTGAGAGAGGTAGAAATCAGGTCACTGAATTAGCCCATTCTCGTCTAGTTGTTGGCGTACGAACGTTTTACAGCTCCCCTGCAAAAGAAACTCTCGAAACATCAGTAATGCTGCGGAAGGAATTCGATTGCACGATGGAGAAGAGAGAATGTCTAGCAGATGTGAAACTGGGCTTTGGCTGGCAAGACATAGAACTCATAAGAGAGAGAATTTCTTCAATGTGGAGAGATGAGAGCCTTCGAATCGAAAAAGGCGAGTCTCTGGCTGATGCTCGCGAACGAATTGGCGAATGTTTGAATGAGATTGGCGCAAAACATCGAGGGGACAGCGTTGCAGTAGTCACCCATCCCTTCATTGCAACTCTATTCTATTCACTTGTGACTGCAGCACCTCTTGATATCAATGAGTGGCTCATGACAGGGTTTGCTTCCTGCGCAACATATGAGTATGCAACCTCAGGATGGACACTTCTCATGCCATCTGATAATAGCTTCCAGAGCAATCCATCATCTGTAGCCGATTGGCTGCCTGACAATGTATTTGATTAAAAAGAAGAAATGGCGTTGAAGTACGATCAGAACGACCGAGCTTCAACAACCATTATTCCATACTATCTACGTCGGTACATTGCACAGACGATGATGACCAGAGCAACGACTCCACCGACTATTAGGTAGAGGGTGGCTGGATTGCCGCCTCCATTCGTTGATGTAGTGGTGGTAGTAGTACCTGATGTCTGCAACGCGCTCGTATATGCCACAAAGACAGGGTCACAGAATATCTCTTCACCGCCCCAGTTCTTATAGCCCGATGTCATGAAGAGCATGGACGCATCGACATTGAAGTTCGTCACAGAAGTTCCAGAGCTCGACTCAAACATGACACTGAAGGCTCCTATTGGTGCTGTAGACGATCCAGAGGTGTGAATCGTTGTGTGATTATCGCCACCCCAAGTATATGGTAGTCCGCCCATTGTGACATTCGCAAAGGGAGTGTCCTCAGCTCCAAACTGGTAGTATGAAGCATCAAGACTAGCACCATTAGTGTCGGTCACAGGACGTTGCCCAGCAGTATACATTGTGGCAGTTCCGGTTGCCAGAACTCCGAAGAAGTTCACAGCCAGACTACGGCCCTCAAGAACTGTGTCATCAAAGTCGTAGAGTGTCCATTCACCAAATCGTTGATCCACCTTGAATGTGACTGCATGATTCCACGTCGTTGGATCTTCCGCATCGTACGAGGTCATATCAACTGCAAAGGTAATGTCAAACGCCATCTCATCGATGGTTGCTTGAGTCACCCGATAGTCGAAGTTCGTTGAGTTCAGGCCAATGGAACCTTCGTATGTTTCTCTGAAGTCCCACGCGCCTCTTAAGGCAGATGAATGCTCGACACGAAGTGGGTATATGGTCACATTGACATCGGAGATAGTCACACCAAAATTGACTTCGGTGTCAGGACTAACGATGACATTGCCTGTGTTGTTGGTCGCGCCGAATGGCCTCCTAAGCTCAACATCTCCAACGCTGTCTATGAGCACGAGATGAGTCACCTCATCGGTAAGCACCTGGCCTCCAATGATGGAGAAATCTGGAGCACTCTCCGTCGGTCCTACACCATCATTGAAGATCAGCAGTCCTGCATATTCAGCACGGAAGTGTGCTAGAGTTGCTTGCGTATCGGACACCGCAACGAGAAAGTCCTGTGTTGTTGCCCATGCAAACCAAGTCGTTGACCATTTGCCTCCCTCGATACCTGGTACATTATCAAGGATCAGCGTTCGATTCACGGACAACCATGACACATACTCGTAACCTGGCACAGGTATGTCATCATCCATGTCAGCCCACAACAAGTCCTGTATCTCAGCCATTTCGCTTGTATTGAGTGCACTGCCATCGGAGGCGTGGTACCAGTAGAAGGTTTCATTGGCCTCATACCAGATGTTCATCTCTACAACGCCCATCCAGTTCCTTGATACGAACTCATCACCAGGAATGCCAGGACTTGGATCAAACCCAACTCCGACCGCCATTCCATCAATTGTGATGTTTCCCTCATCACTCCAGTAACCAGTGCGTAGCACAAAGTACTGATCTTCGGTGGTGTAGACGTTTCCGTCAAGGTCAATTGCACCGTTGTCTGTCACTGTCCAGATTCGCGGTGTGTAGGACGGGACTACGCCAAGACGAAGGTGACGCGGACTCCAGAGCGTGTTGCTGGAAATGTCAGCCTGACGATACTCATCTGTCCAAAGGTCTACAAGGGTATTGTACTCTTCAATGGTCAGTTGCGTTCCGTTCAGGAAGGCAGGATAGTCCCAAGCAGTTTCGTTCCAAAAGCGAACGTTCTGAATGAGTCCAATCTTTACAGTTGCTGTATCAATGACCATTGAAGGGGCTTCCATATTGAAGTTGAACAGTACCTTCAGAGTACTCAGGTCCTCGCCCAGAATAGTTTCAAAGCCCGTAACAGTCAAGTCATTGCGGGGTACCACCAAACTCCAAAGGAGCGTACTACCTCTAAGATACATAGTGACTCTGTATTGAGAACCGGTGGTAGCAATACCTGTCTCGAAATCGATGAATATAGTGTGTTTTATCTCATATCTCCAGTAGTGAGTCTCGTTGCCATCCATACCAGAACCACTGACCTCAAGAGTGAAGTCCTTGATTTTCTGGGTGAGATTGAACAATTCACCTGCTTTCGGTTCAAAGATGATTGACCCATTGAGTTCGTTGATGTTTCTATGGACTAACATAGTCAGATTAAGGGGGTCTCCCTGCTGGGCGATTCCTGCAATGTTGCCAGCCATGTCAAAGACAAATGCTTCTATGAAGGCTGAGCGGAATGCCAGTTTCATGGTTTCCTTTTCAGTAACCTCAGGTCGCTTGTAGAGAGGATTTCCACCCATATCAAGAACTGTCACCAAATCCATCTCAGGCTGAATGTTTCCACCAAAGCCATAGCTGGGATCGAGGTCGGTTTCAGTGGTGAAATAGCCGCCCCACTGAATACGGTGGCGTCCATCAAAGATGCCCGTATTGCTATCGTTGTAAACGAAGTACTTGTTGAGGTCAATCGTAGAGTTCTCGATGACTGTTATGAATGGGAACCACATGCCGAGACCACCGCCTAGGTCCAGCCAGCTCCATGTGACATCAAGATAGCCTGCAAGTATGTAGGCATCGGTCGCATTGACCTTCAAGAACATCCAAGGATAGAGATCTATTTCAGTTTCCGTCCACGCTACATCATGGTCGAACAGCACCGCTTCGCTTGCGCTCAGACCAACAGGCATTGTCCAGTTCTCTTTTACAAGATAGGACGAATCCCATGTCAACTGTGTGAACGGAATCAAGGTCCGTCCGATTTCAGCAGAAGACTTCATTCTCACAATGAACGTATCGTTGACATCAGCGTAATGGAGAATCCGATTGCTCTCATCGATAATGTCAGCATAGTAGTAATCAGGTAATGAGAAGTCCAGAGGGTTGACAGGCTTTTCAAAGCCAATTGGTGGTGATGCATATTCTCCACGTGTTGTGGATGCAAGCCAAGATGGTGCTATCGGTCTTCCGTCAGTATCAACAGCCTGCATACCTGTGTAGAAAATGCTGGGCATAATAGCTTCTTCATAGGTGATGGCAAAAACCACTCGAAAGAGAGCAGGCTCTTCAGAGTATTCCGAGGCGATACTATCCAATGTTATGAAGCTATCTGACCTAGGTTCCTCTGCTGCGGGAACGTATACAAACGCCATGCTGTTCCACCTATCAGATGTAGCGTTATACTCAAGACCAAAGAAAGGAGCTCTTGGTCCCTCTCGAACGCCCCAAAACTGGACTGAGTCAAGTTCACTTCCAACTCCAAGGAATGCCTTTGGAATTGTTATATTCACGAACAGGTTGTCTCCAACAGCTATTCGATAGTTATTCGTGGCGATGTCTGTCAGGTTGTCAGCATACCCAATCCAGATGCGCGGCTGTGGACCGAAGATCCATTCAGAGTGTTGGTCTACGTTAGTGAATTGCGTAACGCTATCCTCCACACGCCAAGCAACATGCATTTGTGCCTGACCTGCCGTCTGGGCTGTAGTGGGAGTGACTACACCTGCGAAACTCACCAGAAGAATTGAGATTATTGCGATTGTGCTTATCTTCTTCATTATTTCCACCTCACCAAGAACCAAGCGTGCTGTACTCGTCCTTTCGGGCATGTCCTAGATCCGTACGAAGAATTGTAAGAACTCGGTAGGAGCGAGATGCTGGTTCTCGTTGTCTTGGTGTCTTCATCGTAGGTACTTTCATAGTAACCTGTGATGGAAAAAACCGACAAACTGCAGTCTATAGTACGCAGAATTAGTATATAGAACAATTGTGAATGAATCGTATACTCAATATCTGCATCATAACTCATCAAAATAGACACGGAGGAGTTCTGCAACGCTCCTAGCTCTGGATACAGTGCCCCTATCTCGGTGAGGCATTGATCCGTCGAACATGTCAGAAATTGTGCCGAGGCAACCTCTCCGGACAGTGCTGAGGACAGGCCGGAAGAATTTCTTCTCAGCCTTTGCCTTGTTCTCAGGAGTCCTGCCATTGACCGTGAGCCATGCAGATATGTAGGGGCCTATGAGCCAGGGATGCACACTCCCTTGATGAGTCGCGGCTGCTCTACTTCTTGGGCCCCCCGTATATGCACGAGCATACCTTGTATCTGTGGGCGATAGAGTCCGTAGGCCAAATGGTGTGAGTAATTCCCTGGTTACTATTTTCAGCACTGAGTTTGCTTTCAGGCTGTCAAGAAGAGGGTATGGTAGACTAACCGCGAATATTTGGTTCGGTCTTATTGACTTATCATTCTCTTCATCAGTGACAACATCGTAGAGATAACCCAGGTCGGGATCCCAGAATGTCTGATCGAAAGCTTCACGAATCCAGGAAGCTACAGCTTGAAACTCATAGGGGTCCCTTCCGACAAATTCACACATCTCACCCATGGCCATTAGTGCATTGTACCATAATGCGTTGACTTCGACGCATTTCCCAATTCTAGGAGTCGGACACGAGTCGTCAACACGTTCATTCATCCACGAAACCTCCACACCATCTATTCCTGAGATGATGAGACCATCATGATCCTCGTGGATGTTGAATTTCGTGCCAATTCTGTATGCTGTGATGATAGAGTCCATAGTATCCCAGATTATACCTCGCAAGAACTCCATATCATTCGTAGCTTGGATATAGCGTCGGACAGCCATGATGAACCAGAGCGATGCACCAACAGAGTCATATTCGGGCTGAATGCCCCTGTCAGGAAAATCGTTGGGGACAAGGCCATACCGAGAGTACCGAGCATAGTTCGTGAGAATTGCTCGGGCATCTTGGAAACGTCCGATAGAAATGGTGAGACCCGGAAGAGAAACCATTGCATCGTGACCGATATCAGCGAGCTCATGGTAGCCAGCAATTATGGATCTCATATTTGTGGAAACCCTGTCGACGATGAACGTGTCTGCATCCAGGACAAGCCATTCCATGTCCTCATCACGCTCCCGAGAGGACATTGAAAACGCACGGTCATTGAGTATCTTCCTCCGTCGAAGTTCCTCAAATCGAAGTCGGGCAAAGTCTTGCCGTTTCGCTTTTGCTAAAGGACCAAGGCTCGACATGAGGTCCTTGCGATTTGGCCCAGCTGCAAAGAGGAAAGAGAGGAAATGTTCGCCGGGATCCAGAATGGTATGAAAAACACCGGGGATAATCATCTGTTCTTGATGCGGTAGGCCCATTGCTTGATCGCGTCGATAAATCTGAGGCTCAGTAATGCGAATCTCGCTAGGCATGAATTCAGCATCTGGAGTATATGCATACATCCAGGGGCTGTTTGGACGCTCGTCGAATGCAAAATAAGAATGACTGTCAGCAACTTCAATCTCTGGAGTGAAGTCAAGAACTGGAGGTCTAGCATGAAGGTTTCTACAGGTCTGCAATGGTGTGACTGTCAGGACTGTTTCTTCAGTGTTCTTCAGTTCGTAATTCACAACTGTCAAATTCCTTCGATATGCCATGAAGACAGTCTTCTCAAGCTCAACGCTTCCTGTCGAATAGATCATCTGTGGCAGCGGATTAAGGTCAAACCGCTTGAGATACTTATAGCCGCGATGAGTAACTCCCTCAGTAGTCTGCTCGGTGCTCAAGTTGCATTCTCCTTCAGAGTTCACCATGGCCTCATCCAATCGGGAGAGGGTGAGCCATCGGTCCACTGGGGGACTCATCGATGATACAAGAAGACCATGGTAGCCACGAACATTCAGACCGACAATAGTGGAAGACGTGTAGCCCCCTAAACCATTTGCATAGAGCCACTCGAATGTGATAGCTCTATTCAGTTTTAGGTCAGCATCTTCCAATGTTATCAATTGGTGGATACCTCAGAGTCGATTTCAGTTCACTCACGAGTTCTGACCACGGATACACTTTAAGGGTTGTGTCACACGGCTTTGGTACAGACAGGCATCGTCATAAGCAGCTGAAATCGATTTTTCTTCCGGCTTCTAGGGGTGCTCGATTTTGTCGGACAAAGGCTGTACACCGCCAACGGCTATTAGTTCAGTCGGCACTAGGCAACCAGACAGACGGAGGCTGGGGCTGAGCGGAAACCTATGGAGGCTCGCGGGAGTTGCAGGAGTTGCCCAGTTCAGTATGAGTCTCTGGGCTTGGCAATTCGGCATCTTTCTCTCGGGCGTTGTTGAGAAGTGGCAGATAGGTCTTACATTCTCAGTCGGCACTTTTGCATTGATTGTTGGCTATGCAGTTTCGGGTACTGTTGCAGACCTCATCGGACGCAAGCATGCCATGACATTCGCCTTCGTACCAATGTCGGTGGGACTTTTCGCACTAAGATTCTTTCCGATTTGGCCTCTCATACCGTTGGAATACGGAGTCACATACTTTGGTTGGGCTTTTGTCATTATCATGAGCAGAGCCATGCCTGCAGATGAGATTGCCCAGACAGGCGGGCAGAACTCCGCCCGTATCTTCAACATGACGCTGCTGCCAGCGTTTCTGGTAGACGGTATCAGTCCCATCATCGCAGCGATTTTGCTTGACTTAGGCTATGTGGCCGGAGACCTCCATCTATTGGCTTCGATCGGGGCGCTAGTAGCAATAGCTGCTAACACGCGGATTGTAAAGGAATCTCTTTGCAAAGACTTGATGGAGCGGGCAAAAGCAGGGCCGATGTTCACGCTTAGAGGGTTGGGGAAGAACTTCTGGATCTTCACATTGGGTATGCTCGGATTCGTGTTCATTGGAAACCTTGCATTCCCATATCAAGGAAACCTTGCTGTTCAGGAGTGGGGTCTCAGCGATTCAGTATATGGGTATGCCTGGGCAGCATATTCCTTCACGTGTGTAATCCTCATGTATAATGTGAGTAGTCTTGTGGACAAAAACGTTCGAGTTGCGTTGATTCTTGCAATGTGGAGCATTGCAGTCATTTTGGGCGTTATGGCATTCAGCTCAGGCGTACTGGCACTAGTTATAATCAACATAGTCTGGGCAGCGCCTCTAGTGATTTGGACAGGAGCAGAGAACAGCCTTGCAGTGAATGGGGTCAGCAATGAACTGAAGGGACGAGCTCTTGGCACGTATCAATTAATGATGAGTGCAACACATCTCTTTGGGGCGTTTTTCGGTGCGATTTTATGGGACTATTTCGGAAGCCTGCGCACAGTCTTCAGCATTGCAAGTATTGGAGGGCTAGTCGCAGTAATAGTTCTAACATACGCACTGATGTCAGTAGAGATCATTAGGAACCCTCGTTCAACAAAAGAGCTAGACAAGACCGAATAATACGATTGATTGAGTCTATATCATGAGTGCTCAGGTGCTCTGCAAATGAATCGAACACGTCACTTCTCATTCTCTCGCTTCTTTCGTCATGGACTCAATTCTCGAGATGTTTCTGGTCTTAGCTAATTTCCCCAGTAGGTGACCAGCCCTCTTTTCTTTAGTCTCAAGATAAGCACGATTATACTCGGAAGGCGGTATGATCAAAGGCAATCTCTCATCAATCTGTATTCCTGCCGAAGCTAGTTGCCTGATTTTCTCGGGATTGTTCGTGAGCAGCCTGATTGAATGGATTTGCAGGTTCTTTAGGATGCTCGCTGCAATTCCATAGTCACGTTCATCCGGTTGGTAGCCCAAGTGCAAGTTAGCATCAATAGTATCTAACCCATGATCCTGAAGTGCATATGCTCTGATCTTTTCCGTAAGACCAATGTTGCGACCTTCTTGACGAAGATAGAGCACGACACCAGTACCCTCTCTCTCGATTATCTTCAAGGACTCAAGAAGTTGATCTCTGCAATCACATCTCTTGCTTCCCATCACATCGCCCGTCAAGCATTCTGAGTGGACACGGGTGACAACTCCCCTCTTGCCAACTATGTTGCCCTTGATGATTGCGGTGTGTTCTTTGCCATCACAGGGACTTATGAATCCACAGATTTGAAAATCTCCAAACCTGCTTGGAAGGTCTGCAATGGCGACCAACTGAACGCAGCACTCATCTGTAACACAGACTTGCTTTGCACTCTCATCAATGAGCTGAGCAATCTGCTCTTCGGACAACTTCATTCTTTCCAACCCAAGATTCGAGTTTTTGTTTCGAATATAGAGATTTGCCTTTGGTCTTTCCGGCATCGCTAAATATGGGCAGCGAAGCGTAAGGAGAGGAAATCACTAGACTACAACTCATTGGTGAATCCGTGATGAAGCGCGACCATAAGGCCATTGTTGAAGAGATGCAGAAACTGCTCAAGCAGAATACAAAGAGATACGCGTTCAAGAAACTTGACAAAGAGGTCATAAAGACGGGAGCATGTGTGGAATGTGGTTCATGCGTTGCTGCTTGTCCAGTTCAGGCAATCTCAGGAGATCGCACTGACAGAAAGTATGTTCCCATCCTCACCGGTGACTGCATATCCTGTGGTATTTGCTACGCTATGTGTCCAAGAACCTTCATCCTTCAGAATCAGCTAATTGGTGAAGTCAAGAACTCATGGAAGCTGCAATCAACAAGAGATCATATTCGACAGGATGGAGGAGCAGTCACTGCCATCCTTGGATACATGCTGGATGAGAGAGTGATCGAAGGCGCAGTAGTGACTTGCCAGTCATCAGAGAAGCCATGGCTACCAGTTGCGACCACAATCAATAGGAGAGAAGATCTCTACAAGTGCGGGGGAACGATTTACTCTCATGCGCAGGTCATCGATGAAATGCTACAGGGTTTCCAAAAGAACCTCTCATCCCTCGCTGTCGTGGGTACTGCATGCAATATCGAAGCCATTCACAGAATGGAAGCACATCCAGAAGGCTTGTTCAACATAGACAGAGCAGCATCTGTTTTCAAAATCAGCTTGTTTTGTATGGAGTCATTCAGCTATCGTGATCTCGTGGCATTTCTCAAGAAAGCAGGAATCGATATCGAGAGTGTCAACCACTTTGCCATCACAGGGGGCGAACTCAAGGTCACCCTTGAAAATGATGAGCGTAGCTGGCCAGTAGCTGAATTGAACACAGCATCGGCTTCGTCGTGTGCCTTTTGTCAAGACTTCACAGGAAAACACTCGGATCTCTCTTGTGGGAACATAGGTTCAGATGAGGGCTGGACGACGGTTTTGGTAAGAACCGACAGGGCAGAAGACATCATCAAGCGTGCACTCAAGAAAGGAGTCGTAAGAGGAGAAACACTTGATGCTGAATCTCTTCAAGCTGTCATGAACTCAGCCCGGTTCAAAATGAACAGGTACTACCATCTTCAAAATGGACACTAGTGCTATCGCGAGTTCCAATGCAGGCATACGTGGGGAGAGATGAAGGATGCCTAAGAATGGACGTCTAGTCTTGGTAATTCTGAAACTCATTATCTCTGAGATCACTTCACCCTAGTTCGGAAGTACAGAACAAGGACAACAAGAAGCGAGAGACCACCCAAGAGAAACACCGCAATATAGATTTGTAGAGGGCCTCCGCCATAACTCATCGCTGAAATTGTGATGTTTGTCCATGGAGTCTCTTCGATATTATTGACAGATGAGTTGTCCTCGGCTATGACCTTGAACCATACTATTTGCCCATGGGTATACTCCCCTAGAGAGGCACCGAAGAAATCACCAATCTCAGTGCGTTCCATGGACCTGTTCTCGAACACGAAACCAGCATCTTCGGGGTCTCCAACTCCCCATTGGACTTCTATCCTCTTGATATGGTTCAGGTCCCAGACATATGCCTGAACAGTCAGATTATTGGTTATCTGAGTTGTCAGCGTTTGAATCACATAGATGTTGGAAAGGATTGGATTGTGTGCATCTGGCGTAACATGAACTTGAATGACTGCAAACGACGTGAAATTGAAGTAGTCGCTCAGAGTCATATTGTAGGCATAGTCGCCAACAGCAAGGCCATCGACGAATATTGTGAAGTTGTCGCCTCTCCAGGTCCCGTTTTGTAGGACTTCGCCATTTCTTGTGAGATTGTACCACAGGGGATTGCTCTCTTCGACACCCCAAGTGATATTGTATCCGGTGTAGCCCTCCTCGTAGGTGAGATCATCTGCAGGCTCGATGACTGGTGCGCGAATGTCCATGTATACAGTGACATTTACGGAGTCTGTTGAGTTGAATCCAAAGTCGTCAAAAGCGGTCAGTTTTATCGTGTAATTGCCCAGAAACAGACCATCCAAGGTAACGATGATTTGCTGTCCCTCTGGATCTGAGAAACTCCAGTTCGGTTGGACTATATCGACAAATGGATGAAACGCTGAGACATTACCATAAGCCGTATCATTGTAGTGAACTGTTGCTTTCACCGTGTAGTTCTTGGGATTACTATCGTAGACGGACCAATTGATGTAATGTCCTTCAGAACCGAACTCAAATAGAATATTATCTGGAGATGACAGTAGCGGGTTCGTTAGGTCAACAGTCACTGTAACGTTCACGAAGCTAGTCGCGTTTCGACCAAACGTATCATTGACAAAGAGGGCATACAGATACCAGCGACTGGCATTGAGATCATCAATGTCCACAACGATATTTGTTCCGTTCCAAACACCACCTGCAATCCGGGTATAGTTAGAAGTTGGTTCGTTTGATGTCCGTGTGACATTATAGTAGTCGGGATTTGACTCTGTTACATTCCAGTTGATCTCATGTCCGAAGCTTCCTACTTCGTATGTGATGTTATCATGCTGCTGAATAATCGGCGCAGTTTCGTCAAGAATGACTCTCAGTACTGTCTGCGCAGAAGCAGACTCATTTGCTTCGTTGTTGACTGTGACTTCGAAGTTGAATTGCATGGGCAATGTAGTAATCATGTGTCTTGTGTAAAGATAGACCAAATTCACGGTAAGCTTGCCGCTAGCCCAAACGCCACTGTCGTAGCTACTGCCATTGGCAGTGACGGAGTAGTTCTTTGGATTTGCATCGAATGTGTCGTAGATGAGGGTCTCGCCCACACTGCCATTTTCGAATTGATAGAAAGTGGGACCTGTTATCGTTGGAGCAGCTGGTTCCATCACACGAATCTGAGCGAAAGGAATGCTCACATCGTTGATCGAGATGACATATGGCGAAAGTACGAACCAAGTCAACATGAGTGCGATAATAAAACGGCTGCGATTCAATGAAACCATATGACCAACATCCTGTGCATCCTTGTTACACGTATAGACCGGTCGGACTTCAGAGTGCGGTTTTATACCCTTCGGTATTTCAGCTGCTGCACGTTATTTCGGCAGGGCATTTATCAAGAATAGGCTGATAAGACCATATGCTTCTCACAGTGCAATACCTTCGCTAGTTGGGACACATTGAAGCAGGGGAATAAAAGACAGTGCCTAAGGCTATCTTTTCCATTTGGTGGGATGACCGTCTTGGACCCATGGTCGGGCGTTCGTATCCTGAGGCAGCACCACTCTCCAGTGAGGAGGCCGTCACAGTCTTCATGGGTCATGGAGCGAACATGGAGATACAGGTAGGATACTCCAAGATTCAGAGTGGCGTTGTGATATCATATATGAGACCACCAAACTGCATAGCCGTTCTCCTAGATGATGGGGAGAACAGCTCGACAATAGAGAGGAACCTCTTGCGGCTTGCGCCTACTATTGATTTCAATAGCGATACCTGGGATAGAGAACTGGAAAAGGCATATCGTGGTCTTGAGGACCTAATCACTGAAACCACTGGCGAGGAACTACTCCTGAATCCGAATGTGAAGCATCTCGTCGCAGATATGATGAATGGCCGGCTTGCGTCAGTAGCACCAAAACATGTACTGAAGGCAACAATCAGATACCCAGATGCACATGAGTATCTAGGTAACGACGATGAAGAAGTGCTGAGACTTCTCAGAGACCTCGAGGATGAGGAAGTGCTTGAGTCGCGTACGTATGGCCGAAGAGTTGAGTGTCGCCAGTGCGGTGATTCTGATTTGATAGTCAGTCTTCTGTGTCCTTCATGCAACTCTGAGGACATACACAAGGTCTACACAGTGTATTGCCCTAAATGCGGTAATCAATTCCAGACATTATTGGCCGATGATCTTGCAGTAGTCAAATGCTTGAGCTGCAAACAACCAGTGAAGGTCAGCCAGCTCTCTGTCATCGATGTCGAGCCGCTATGCAATAAATGCGGTACTGCATCCAATGACCCAAAGATAGTGTTCAAGTGTGGGACATGCGGAAAGCAGTTGAAAGGGGCCGATCTACTATCGGGCACTGGATTGTCGTACTATTTCAGGAATGTGTAGGACCAGAAAATCACAGATGGTCCCTAGCTATCTTCCTTCTTCTTTCCTTTCTTTATTGTCTTCTTCACTACAGTTCTTGCATCTTTCACTATCTTCTCAGCGCGTGCGTCACTGAGTCCATCGATCTTCTGTGCAAGCCTTTGCGGCGTTTCACCAGCGAGCTGGACGGCAGACTCGTAACCAGCCGCCTTCAGCTTCTTCTCCAGAGCCTCGCCAATTCCAGGAATTCCTTGAAGGGACAGATTTGACTTTGAATCTTCACCGAGTATCTCACTCATATCGTTGTCACTCAACTCAGCACTCGCATCGATTATGTCGAGCTGGCTCTTTACTGAATCAAAGTCATGTGCTCCAACAAAAGCGTCAACGGTCTTTTTCACTTGACGGTCATCAAAGTCAAAGGCCAATTCCTCAATCTCTATCTCCCTTCCTAGAATCTCTGGAAGACCCCCTATAAGGTACATGGCAATAAGAGATGAGAATATGGCCACTTGTCCACCGAAGACTGGTAGGTAGTCAGGAATATGAAACTGTATCCCGAAAACAAGGATGTTGAGATCAACAGCCCAGTACAGTACCATATAACCAAGAAAGAAAAACCAAATCAGGGATAGCCGAAGTCCCTTTGTTCGAACAGAGCCGAGCTCTGGCCAGATCAGACACAGGCATAGTCCAAGAAGGTAGCCCTCGAAGAACCTTTCAGAACTGAGTAGGACCTGAAGCAGTGAGAACAAGTCCGAATCCTGAAAGAAACCAGTGTATAGAGTGGAACCAAAAATAGCCAATAATCCCATCATCAAAAGAGCAAAACTGAAGGCGGGCTTTCTACCCCTAATGTCAGCCATGACGCCAGCAACTGCTATGCCAAGGATGAGAGCAAGCGTTTCGAGTATGGGTAAGTTAACATACTGACTCAATGATTCAAAAGAGGGCTCTCCTGCAAAATACTTCTGAAAGCTGAGTTTCATCACCAAATACCAAAGCATGTATGAAGCCATAATCAATACAGTAGGGACGAAATATGTGAGAACATTCCCTGATGCTGCGAGACGCACCCTAGGTTGCCGCCAGGGCTTCATGCCAATTGAAACGGTCAGAAACACAATCCCGATAACTGCGGGTAGGGTGAGATAGGAAGAGCCCAGGAGGATGCTCATCTGCTCAAATAACGCATAGAGAGTGACGAGGATTATTGTGACGGACAGGAATATTGCTACCGTGCGACCCCGATACTTCACAATGATGCCTTGATTGACACGAACAGTCCATAGAACCAAGAGAGAGGCCAATCCAGCAAATGAAGATAGTACTAGGAGCAAGTCCACAGTTTCCAGTTGCTGCAACGTGAGCGGAGCAAGTCTAAGCAATGCAACTATTGGCGTGACTACCGCGGCGAGTACTATCAAGAAGTCAATTCTTCGTATCCGATCTGCAAGAATACCCGTCAATGGAAGTGCAAAGACAGCAGCGAGTGCACCGAACCCTAGTAGTCCGTAGTGTTCTAGGAGTGTCAGACCAAAGAGAGTGCCTGATATCAGTTTCAGCAGGATATAGGTATTCAGTGCTGCAGGACCAGCAAATAGAATGAAGATAATTGCAGTCTTTGTCGGGAACTCACGATACTGAAGCATAGATCTCTCTCCAAGGAATGAAGTATCCTGAAACTGATGGGTTATGGACATTTCGACTTCTTATTTATATCGAGTGACCTGAAGATGCGCCACCAATAAACATCAGCGATATCTTAAAGACCTCCTAGTTTTTCCTCAGATGCAAGGAGTAAGAAAGCTTGGTTGGGAAGCTCGGCGTAAACGAATTCATGGTCTTGACTACAGGAGGTACTCCGATTTTCCACTACTCTACAACAGACACTCCAAAGCTTGATCATCTCCTCTCGGGATTCATTAGTGCAATAACAAGCTTTGCAACTGAATTTGGCGAGCGATCCGTTCAGAGCCTATCATTCGAAGGTTCACAGCTTCTCTATGAGCAACACGAGAATAGCTACCTCTTTGTTTTCCTTGTAGAAACTGGTTCATCAGAGAAGGTGCTTCGCGCAGTACTGCGTGAGCTAAGCAAGAAATTCATGTCACAATATGAAGACGAGTTGAAGATGGATGTCCCGATTCTAGATGTCTTCATGGCCTTCGAACAAGAGGTCAAAAGCGTACTATCTCACTATGAAGGAGTTCTTACAGCAATATCAGGCTTCAGCAGCTTCTCAGTCCCTGAAATCAAGAAGGCGAATTTGGACACAGCAATCGAATCAGGCGGTTTTCTTGACGAATTCCATCGTGACTTTGGCACCTCGGGCAACAGAATTCTATCCATGATAGATGGCAAGAAGACGCTTTATGATATGAGTCGTGATCTCGGAATCACTCCAGAGGAAATCCGAGATGTGGTTGAATACCTGGCCATCAGAGGATTCCTAGGCATCTCAAGACTCTGCCCACTAATAAAAGGGAATGATGCGCGCTTTGAAGCATACCTAGACATTGTGGGCCTTCCAAGCAAAGACTATCAGCTTCTTGAGAGAGCAAAGAATCTCTGCAACGGGGAGAGAACACTTGGAGAAGTCAGTGAAAGACTTGGAGTCAATCCTGAGAGGCTCTATGATGTTCTCGAGAAGATGGGAGAGGAGGTTGAATGGAAACTCGTTGAAGTTTCTACTTCTTTCCATGCACGATGACCTTGGTTCACTTTCTTCGAAGTGATTAAGTAGGTCTTTGTTTATGGCGAACCACGGTTCTGGGAGAATACTCCATTGGTCAAAGAGATCATTGTGCTGCAAGAAGGAGGGATACTTCTCTTCCACTATAGCATCGGTGGCACGAAGAAGCTGGATGAACTGGTTGCAGCATTCCTATCCGCAGTCGATTCGTTGGCGCAGCAGGTAGGACGAGATAGAATCACAACGATTTCGTTTGCTGCCAATAAGCTAGTCTGGGAAAAAAAAGGTAACCTGTTCTTCATTGCAATGATTTCTGAGGAGAGCACCAATGAGATATTTAGAATCATACTTAGAGACCTCGCTGAGCAATTCGTAAGCATGTATTACGGGGACTTGATGAACGAATTCTTTGACTTGGGGAGATTCAAGTCATTCACAGATGTTGTGGAAACGACACTCCACAAATTCGACGGTATTCCCGGCTTGGCAAGGCGGTATAAGACGATCCTGCTACCATCTGAAGAGCTGAATGTCTTGGCAAAAAAGCTTGTTGAAGTAGAAATCAGCCGAAATATCCTTCGAGGATGTCTTATCACTTCAGATGGGTACATTGCTCTATCGCATCTTCGCGCCTATGAAATCGAGATAGTTCTGGACCTTATGCCCATTCTGCTTCGAGATGTTGAAATCAGGGAGCATGCGAGTCTCGAAAAACCAACAGCTCTTCTTCTCATCAGGACTCGTAACAAGGGCATCGCCGCATTCATCGTAAGAATTGGATTATCTGAGGAGTCGTACTATGAATTGGTGACACCATTCATAGCCTATGCTTCAGAGGCTGATTTTGAAAGCGCAAGGAAACTGGAGCCTGAGAGGATAGAAAGTCAGATTTCATTCTACGATTTTGATAGAGTCAAGCCCATTGCCAGTATCGACAGCATTGAGGACGAACTGAGTTCGCTGCTTGGCTCAGCCTCTGAAAACAGCCGTTCAGGCGCAATCAAACTGAGAGAAACGCTTCCAGAAACGCCACTAGTGGCTGAGATCGAGCAGATTCTGGATCTACCTAAGAATCAATTAGACGAATTGCTAGCCAATCTAATAGCTAGAAACATGATCAGAATAATGAAGGTGTTTCCAACTCTCGACGAGCGTGATGAGAGGTTCTCAGTGTTTCTGGAGGTCATCGGGATTAAGAAGAAAGACTTCGATGTCGTTAACACTATCTGGAAGTATTGCGATGGTAGTCTTTCAATACAGGAAATCTCAGAAAGAACAAGCATTCCTGCGCCTAGGATTATGGAAGTCCTGCGCGCACTTGGAAACAATGTTACTTGGTCCAACGATCGGAGGTTAGTTCATGTCAGGTAAAATCATATCAATACATAGTTTTCGTGGAGGAACAGGAAAGTCGAACATTGCTGCAAATCTTGCAGCACATGCTGCGTTGCAGGGAAAAAGAGTAGCAGTCATGGACACTGACATGGCATCACCAGGCATCCATGTCATATTTGGCCTGGGCCGGGAGAAATTGAAGTATACGCTCAACGACTATCTAAGGGGTTCATGTGATATCACCGATGCTTGTATCGATTTGACAGACCGTTTGGGTATCAAGAGAGGAAAGCTCTTCCTTATTCCGAGCTCCATGACTGCCACGGATATCACTCGAATTCTGAGAGAAGGCTATGAAGTGGGAGACCTCAAGAAGGGCTTCACTGACGTGATTAAGGCAAAAGATCTTGACTACCTCATTATTGACACGCACCCGGGGTTAGACAGAGAGACTCTACTATCGATGGCAATAGCACACTACCTGTTTGTCGTAGCGAGAATAGATGAACAAGACCTCTTAGGAACAGCCGCCACATTGAGCGTTGCAAGAAAACTTCAGGTCCCTGAAATACGAATCATCATCAACAAAAAACCCGGAATCTATGAGGACAAGGCGATTATTTCTGAAGTTGAAACAAAATTCAAGGCACGAGTTGCCACAATCATTCCACTTCTTCCATTATTGATAGAAGTCGGTAGTCGCTTCGTGGTCATCTTGAGATATCCGGAAAACGAATTCGCAAAGAACATTGATGACATCTACAGAATAATCCTGTAGATCATTAGCCAAACAATCGAGGCGCCTGTATGATGATCACAGCAAGGACTAGAATTATGAAGCAAATTAGGAGAAGGAAAAAGAGGACGGAATCAGACTTTGATTGAGGCTCGTATGTCATCGCTATCAAGTATGTGGACAATCGAGTTAACTCTTATGTTGGGTCCACTATCGCAACATGGTTCTGAAGAGGAGCGAAAGTAAGCCTGTCTTAGGAAAGACTTCAGGGTGCGGTTTTTCTAGGTCGTTCCTAGACTATAGAAGATAGTCCTAGCGCTTCTACTGTTTCCTTCGTTGGGACTCCTTTATTGTTCCAGCCCCGCAGCGCATAGTACTTGTCCAAACATTCCTCAAAATCGTTCTGGCTAATGTACGCCTTCATACCCTTCGAAGGACCTATGGTTTCCTCCTGCCAGAACTTGGAAGGAAGGATATCATCAGCTCTGGAGATACCTTCGCGTATATTGAACAAGCGTATGAGGGCTTCTACTCTCTGACCAAATCGAGATACGCTCTCATCAGTGTATTTCAATCCAGTTGCACCATTCACCAGTCTGATCTTCTGTTCCCTAGGCATTGGAAAGTGCCAGGTGAAGTGGCACACAATCATGGAGTCTGTGAAGGCCTTTGTATCTCTCTCACAGACCATGGACTCTACTACATCTAGGGCTGAGGAATTGGGCTTTTCGGCGGTCTGCGGCCAACCTCGTAGATGGCTAGCTCCTACGTCGCCTGTTGCATATGTGAGACCAAAACCCTTCTTACCTCGAGGGTCCCAGGCGGCTGCTTCAAGCCCCTTTACATGCACAGCAAGGTCTGCACTTCCGCGTCCGATGTCCTCTGCAGCTTTTCGGGTCCCCTTGGCAAGGATTCGGCCAAAACCTTCCCTAGATGCCATCATCCTCATGAGTCGGAGTGCAGCAGCACCATCTCCAAAACGCAAGGGAAATCCGATATCATCTTCACTAAGCATACCTGTTTCAAATGCATCCATCGCGAAGCCAATTGCAGAACCAGCACTGATAGTATCAAGTCCGAGATCATCTGCAAGGAAGTTGAGTTGGAGGACTGCCCGGAAATCATTGATGCCCAGACTACCTCCACACAATCCCAAGGTTTCGTACTCAACCGTAGATTCGACAACGACGCCGGGATTGCTTGGATCTTCAGTCTTGTAGGCATGGGTACAACGCATAATACAATGCGGGCAAGAGAGATGTGCTCCAGCGGCCAACTCAGGGTAGTTCTCTGGCATGAGTAGCCTGTAGTCTTCAAAGTAGCTATTTCTCCAGTTTCTTGTTGGAAACTGCCCTCGTTCATTCGCTACTTCAACAAGAGAACCAGTGCCGTAGTACTTGAACTCGTCATTGGTCTTTTCCTTCCAGATTGCCGCGACCGATTGGTTTACTTCACGTAGAACGCTTGGGTCGTGAACTACCATTTTGTTCGTACCTCTTGCGGCAATGCCCTTGAGATTCTTGGAACCAAGAACTGCGCCGACTCCGCCTCGTCCGGTCTGATGAGCAAGTTCGCAGCAACCCGTTGCAGTGAGTACCATGTTCTCACCTGCAGGTCCAATCACATAGACAGCAGATCCCTTTGCTGTGGATTCATGCATTAGTTTCGTGGCTTTTTGAGTTCCTTTGCCCCAAAGACCCTGAGCATCATTGCACTGAACAACGTCGTCTTCAATGCTCAACCAAACAGGTGTGTCCGATTTGCCATTCACCGCAAGTGCATCATAGCCAGAGTTCTTGATTTCGCGGCCGAGAGCTCCACCACAGTGAGAATCAATGAAGAGCCCTGTTAGTGGCGATTTTGTGATGAGAGACCACCTACCCACATTGGGAGCAGGCAGTCCTTGAAGTGGGCCTGTCATGAAGAGCAACACATTCTTGGGTCCCAATGGGTCGATGCCTGCGGGAAGCTCACGATACAGCAAGTAAGCACCAAGCCCCTTTCCTCCGATGAAGTCTTCATACGACTTCAATGGCAACTTCTCAACCCTAGTCGTTCTTTCAGTCAAGTCGACCCAGAGTACCTTCCCATTCCAGCCTTTGTACTTCATCCTCGAAACCTCGAATTGCGCACCAGAGTATCTATTCACTCAATCTCTATCTTTGAGATTGTATCGATATAAACATCCCGAAGATTGCTGAGTATAGCCATCATGACATCATTGACCAAATTTGCTACAAAGTCATTCATAGAGAGTTTCTTACCCTTGACGTAAACTTCAATATTCTCAACCATGGCAATTCACCAAAATTCTATTGTAGACTGCATTGAATTGCCTTCTGCTATTATGCTTTTCCAGCAGGCCACGCGTTGTCCATAACGGTTTTATACCACACATCTCAGTTTCTTGCGCCTGATGGTAACTATCACCATGAGAGGAATTACGAAATGGCCCGTCTGAGTTCTGCATTGTCTGCTATTGGGAGAAAGAAGACGGAAGGAGAGCCAGCTGATGTCGTTGGCCGGCTTGCTGGTGTTGGCAATGTTTTCGGCATCATCGCTGCTGCTGTTGGTCTTTTGGCTGGAGTTTCTCTTATTCCGCTTACTGCTACTACTTGGGAAGTTACCTCCACAGCGCCATTTCAATGGATTGTTGGGGGTAATGCCATGTATCCAACATTGACAACTGCTTTCATGGGATTGCTAGCCATTGGATTGCTGCTTCAGGCTCTTGGCTCTAGGGACTTGCGGGCGCGCCTTGGTACCATTTTCGGATCAGTTCTTTATATCGCTTTCATTCTTGCCTGTTTCATCGCAGTCTATGCTCTTCTCGGATTCCGCAATGTAACCTATGCAGGACTAATAGAAGGATATCTTCAGATAATGTATCTGTTTGGATCCATCTTCGTCATTGCATGGCAGATGGTATCCGTCCTCTATGTCGATTCGAGTAAGACTTGGGTAGGCTTCGCTGCAGGGATGCTTAACGGTATGTTCATTCCAGTACTTGCACTTGGACAGGTGTTTGGCCCCTTGCTTACATATGGTGCCTATGGCATCCTACTCGTCGGTCAGCTAGTGTCAGTGTCATTCTGGTGGGCATCTTACTCAACCATAAGGGAATTTGCGAGAAGTCCCAATAAAGCGAAATTCGCCTTTGGACTGAGTGGGCTTTTAACATTCTTAATTGGCTCGGCGGCTGTATTCATTGGTCCATTAGCAGAACACCCTTCAGGGGGATTGATATGGCGTCCGTGGAGCACAACAGCACCTTACAACACATCGCTCTATAGTTCTCCGATTGAATATATTACGAACCCAGCACTGGTTTTCGGTTTTCTTGCAGCAATGGTATTTTGGCTTACACTCTCCCCGAGGCTTGGCGCAAGGGAATTGAAGACTACAACGATAGGCGATGACATCATCAAGGGAGGAAGCAAATGGCTTGCTATCTTCTTGGCAATGATTGGTGTTTTTGCTTGTGGCCAAGCAGGCACGTTTTCGGAAGGTGTGGGTTCATGGGCATTCTTCATTGTCATCGGTCCTGCAGGTGCAATGATTCTCATTGGGGCACTTTACACAGCCAAGACGGACATAATAACAGGGTTTCCGCTTATAATTGCGGGAGCCCTTACAATGGTCAGTCCATTTTCACTGGGAGTTCTTGTCACCGTTGCATGGGCTATGGTCATCCTAACACAGCTGTTCCTGATGATTGAGAGCCTTGTACGTGGGCTGACTGGATTCAGTCAAGGAGCTCTCTCAGTTGTAATGAGTCTAATAGCATCGTTGGCAATCATCGTCTTCATTCTCGGGGGATTGGGTAGCGGACCACTAGCTCTCTGGCCAACCAACAGGTGGTTCAACATTTCTCTAATACCTGGAATCTCTCCCTATGTTCAGTCATCTGTAATCATCATTCTGCCTTTTCTTATGCTGCTTCTCAGGAATGCTGCACTCACAGGGTTCGCACATGGCAGAGGATACACAACAGGGGGCATTTTGATGGGCGTCACAGCACTGTCTGCGCTAATGATCCCCGTGATTGCAGGAAATGTCACAGTGACACATGAAGCCAATACCGGAGCTGCATTGATGCTCGCACTCTATTCAGTAAGCGTGATGTTGATCATGTCCCTGAACTTGAACTTGGCAAATGACGTACAAGAACGAGGCCATTCTTTCGAAGGAACATTCATCAAAGTCGCCACTATGGCGCAGGTAATCCTTGCAGCAGTTGTGTTAATACTGGTGCTACTCTATTTCAGCGGTCACCCGACACCAGAGGATATTGCACTTGTGATATCGATTTTCGTGACCTTCGTGGTGGGCACTGAGATTCTTTCAATAATCGGATGGCTAATCGCTGGCATCAGGCTGGGCCTCCTAAGAGAGGGTTTCAGATTCCAAAGAATCGAAGCATGAGAAACCCATATTCCTAAGGGGTAATCGATTATGGTTCTTCAGGTGGCGGGCGTCGAAACAAGGCCCCGGGGAGCCTCTGTGGCTTTCTTGCTAGTGCACGGATTCTGTGCGGCACCGGATGAGCTTAGAACACTCGCTCAGTTTCTTGAGATTCAAAACATTGCTTCCTTCGCAGTTCAGATTGCGGGTCATGGTACCACTCCTGATGATTTGAAGAGAACCACTTGGCTCGATTGGTATAACTCAGTCAGGGATGGATTCAGCCTTGTGAAATCATGGAATCCAACTCGTCTTCTAGTGGCAGGTTTCTCAATGGGAGGCGCATTGTCAGTACTGCTTGCCTCTCAGGTGAGCGGTGTTGACGGGCTTGTCCTTCTGGCTCCAGCTCTAAAGATCGAGGGAGTGCTTCCCAAGTTCGTTCCAATTCTCAAGCATTTCGTGGGCGACCGAGAAGTTGACATCGTCAGGGCACAGGAACCGTATGAGATTAAGAGAACCAAATACTCACGAGAACCGGTTTCTGCTTACCACGAGCTGTTCAAACTACAGAAGAAAGCTCGCCAGAATCTCAGAAGAATCACTATTCCTACCATCATCATTCAGGGAACAAATGATAGGACGATAAATCCTCGAAATGGAGAGACTGTGTATAACGGTATAAAGTCCCAAGAGAAGAAACTGTACATGATAGAGGGTGCGGAGCACGTCATTCCATGTCATTGGACTAGAGCAAAAGCATACCCCTTGATTCAGAAGTTCGTTGAGGAGATCATGACGAAGGCTTAGGTTGAGAATTCACTCAGTACATCCAGTCCAACATTCGGGAAATCAGTAATTATGCCATCAACCCCAAGTCGAAGAAGTTCAAACATTCTTGATGCATCATTCACAGTCCATGGATAGATTCTCAGTGATTTCCTATGAGCTTCTTCCACCAAATCATGTGTGACTAATGAATGAAGGGGATTCAACGCATCTGCGCCAAGGTCTACAACGTAGGAGACTAACCCTTCTTTTGATTCTGCAATCAAGGCACTAGTAGGAACATTCGGGTTGAGCTCCTTCATGGCAAGAATAGACCCATGGTAGAAGGAGGACACAATAATGCTATCAAGCATACTTCTGTCGGTCACCAAATCAAGGACTTTTTTCTCTACACCCAGGGCTTTCAACTCAATATTGACACTCATACGGCCACGAGCCAGATCAAGAACTTCGCTGAGGAGGGGGACTCTCTCGCCTAGGCCAGCATCAAGCCCCCGGATTTCGCGCAGAGTCATCTCCGCCACAATCCCAGAACCATCTGTTGCCCGATCTACAGAACTGTCGTGTATGCATACCAGATGGCCATCGATAGTCTCATGGATATCTAGCTCAATCATCGGTACTCCTAGATCCAGAGCTGTGCGATATGATAGCATTGTGTTTTCTGGAGCTAGTCCTGCGGCACCTCGGTGTCCAATTATCAAGCATTCCTGCAATACCTGTGACCCCTGTGAACTTGTATCATTCGTCTTCTGGAGTAATGCCTGTCCCTCCGCAACGAGGGCAAGTTTCACCGCTGACACTCCCACTGCCCCTACAATAGTAGCAGTCCTTGCGTTGTACTTCCATGGACTTCCCGGCGCCTTTTGATACTGCGACTCCAATGGCAATCAGTACTATTCCTGCGAACATGCCAAATAATGAAGGAACGTAGTAAAGCTCAGATAATGGCAGCAAAATAAAGAGTGAAACTAGAAAGACCAATACACCAATAGAGCCGAGCCCGAAACCGATTTTCGATCGTTCCATACGAATACCCCATTCAGGTCAGTCATTTCGGACTGAGTCGAATCACACCTAGAGCGCACCCTCTCTCTCTCCCTCTAAATAGATTGTGGCATAACAAGATTCTTCATTTCTATTGGCGAAGAGTCCAACCCTAAGAGATAATAGCAGAGAACGCACAAGATGCTCCAATGTGGGAGATAGGACAGGATGTCGAGAACTGACCTCTTTTCAAGATATGCACAGCTATACGCAAAGGCACAGGCAAGAGAGATTGTTCCTGCAGGATCATTTGTGAGGCAGCTGACAGATATTCCTCGAAAGCGGTATGACGTGGGATTATTCTTCAGACCAACGCGGACTACCCGAACTGCTCAACTGTACTTGGGGAATCCCATTCCAAGTGAGATATGCGAACAGGAAGGTTTCTTGGAAACCGATGATGCGACCTATCTAAGCAGAACCCTCCTCTCGAAGTTTCGGACTCTAGACTTCCTCAGGGTAGTGATCTCCGCTGGAGGAGTGTGTGAGAGTAAGCAGGAGCGTTTGGATTTTCTAAAGACGGGGCAGCGCGTGATTGACGTGATATTGAGGAAACTGCGCAATGTCATGCATTTGGCTGAGTTTGCACCTTTTCGATTTGATAGATGCGTCAAAACGTTGAATGAATTCCTTGTAACAGATTTGAAGATGGATGACGTTTCTGTTGAGGCTGCTTCAATCCCGTTTGCTGTTGCAGGGCCTCAATACATTCTCCTAGCTCAGAATGACTTAATCGTCGTTGACGATGAACCACGGGTCCCGCAAGGCGAATTCTTCCTTGTCGGAGGTTTAGGATATGCATTCGACAAGACCGAGGGTGCTGTGAGTGAAGCGCGTTTGTTCAGATCGACGACAGACCTAACAGCTCAGGGGATTGATGAGGCGTATATTGATAGAATGATCTCAAGAATAACGGAGGACTTTCAGAATAGTATGCACTCCCTCATTTTCGCGGATGTTTGGAAGAAGGGCAGTGTGAAACCAGTAGGAGTCAACTTCGGTGGCGACCTTCTTGTGAAGGCAGAACCAAGCAGTGAAATATGGGCGGGTGTCTTTGAAGTATATGTGAAGTCACCTAAAGCATAAGGATATCAAACGCATCAATTGCCATGAAGACTGCTCTGAGGGCATATATTCTGAATGTGTAGGATGCTTCTCCCTCTACTGTTTCATCAATCGCATTTCGCAAGATGGAAAGCGAATTGGGGCCAAAGGTATCCAGTAGCGATGCAAGACTGCCCAGAGTCAAGTAACGGACTCCATTTCCAGCAGCCAACGCAACATCATTGACAAGGACCTTGAGTGACCCATAGATATTGTCTGGCCTTCCAGAAACGTCGGTAGCGTTGCCAACATTCCCTAGGCGCATGGACCAGTGAGAACCTAATCGTGCAATCGAACTTGAATAAGAATGAACAAGGTACTCGCCTATGTCGCCCTGCATCTCAAAAGAAAAACGTGAGCGTTCACAAAGAACTGTGTACTGGTCCCACATGTCCATTGTACTGACAGTTAGACCACACAACCTCATAGTCAATGTATCACCATCCTGAATGTCATCAACTACGAAGGTCTCCACCAAGATGCCAGCCTCTATTCCGAAAGAGGTAATATCCTCATGCAACTGTATTGCCTCATACTCTACAGCATCTAGATTGACTGAGTACAGCGATGTCCTCATGAGCCCGCTGAACCCGATAAGATCAAGGCTTCGAGTCTCAAGCATCAGTGCCTGCCATTCCTGCCTCGAAAGAGTCATGTCAAAAACAACACGCAGAGGCATATTAGCAATGTTTGACAAAGTCACATTCATCAGGTATGATAGTGATACTCTGTGGCGTCTGTAGATGTCCTCAATCAATTCAGTCGTGGCTAGTGCAGAGGGAGGATTCTCATCAAGCGCATCGCGATCAGGGGTGAGTGTGATGGAGTATGGGATTTCAGTTTCGTTGATCTCCACCAACCAATCGCGTAATCTAGACCACGATAGCGTATCATTTTCGAGGACTCTAAAATCAAGATTGAACGAATTAGCAGAGATGTTCGAGAGCAGCTCCGCGGTCGGCACAACTTCTCGATATGGGTAATCGAAACTCGACAGAGGCATGCTTAGGGTGATCTGGGGAACTTGCTCCACACTTGATATGGCAATAGGATTCTGCCCCATCAATACAATGGATACTGGGAATGTCAGACCGAGCAAATTGATTAGCAGGATGTATGCCAGTCCTTTCTTTCGTGCCTGTTTCAGGCTGCTTTTGGGGCGGAATCGGCCCAAGAGGAAAATGACAACTGCCGCGACGATATTGAGCAGTAAGCAAATCAGGAAACCTCTGATGAGACTAGACAATACACCGAAGAAGATCGAACATATTATTAAGAAAACAAAATTCCAAACAGCAATGCGTTCGCGATAATAGGCAATCGTCATCAGTGGGAGAAAAAACATCAAGGGAAGGATATAGAGAACGATCGGCAGCGAATCAACAGGCCCTACACCACTCAGGGTCATGCGCAATGTCACTGCTAACATCACATATAGAATAAGAATCACATTGATTGCCAAAACTACTGTGACCAAGAGATGCAGAAATCTATCGTATTTGCTGACAGAGTTGATCTTTCTTCTGATGCCTCTGCGTGCCTCAAGAATCTTGCTCATCATTGGTTCCCACAAAATCAGAACTCCCCAGATAAGGTTAGGGTAGGCAGACAAATGAGCGAAACACGTTCAACCGTTAAGATGAAGTGGATGTCAGAAATCCCATTACTGGTCATTCCTCATGTTCGATGTAGCTGTCATTGGTGCAGGTCCAGCAGGATCTACAGCCTCGCGATACTTGGCAAAGCAAGGGCTGAAGGTTTGCATCATAGACAAAGATACATTTCCGAGGAGCAAACCATGTGGGGGTGGATTCGCACAAGCGCTCTTAGACGATTTCCCGTATGTAAAGAAGAGAGCCAATGAGTTTCTCAAGGGCATTGCTAGACTAGGCATCCTACATTCCCCGAATCGACATATTGCGCTATCTGGCAAAGTAGAAATGGCATTGACATTGAGAACCGATTTTGATAATGTGCTTTTTGAAAGTGCTCTGGAGCAGGGTGCAGTTCCTTACGTCGGTTCGCGGGCAAAGCACATTACAATCAATTCAGGTTCTTCACAGGTCGAGCTCGCCGATGGCAACTCCATTAAGGCATGTATGATTGTTGGAGCCGATGGAGTCTCCAGTATGGTCGCACGTGAATCAGGTCTTCTGCGTAGGTGGCCCAAGAGCAAAATAACTGCTTGTCGTGTTGCAGAAGTACCAGCTAGGCAGGATGAGATCATTGATAGATATACAGAAGACCTGCACTACCATTTCTTCGCCAGCTTTGGCGGACTACCCGGATATGGATGGATTTTTCCGAAACATGAAACGATCAATATAGGTCTAGGAATCGTCGGCGTTCATGCACGAGGACTGCCGAGAGTATTCGAAGCATTTGTTCGGTATCTAAAGAGCGAGAATCTTCTCATGGAAAATGCAGACCTCTCGTCAGTCAGGGGAGCTCTTGTTCCAACAGGGGGACCTGCGAAAGAAACAATCAGCCGCGGCTGCCTCATTGCTGGAGATGCGGCCGGTATGGTAGACCCTCTGACTGGAGGAGGAATTGCGTACGCCATGAGAGCTGGTCGTCATGCATCGAAAGCCATTGCTACTGCTTTCGAGAATGGGCTGGAGCATGAAACTCTCGTGCAGTACGAGCAGTCATGGAAAAACGATTTTGGAAAGTACTTCAAGGATCATTTGCTCGCACAGAAGGTCATCACGAGTCCCTTTACAGACCTGTTTTTTGAGATAGGTCGACGTGATGAGCTTATTCAAAAGATGGTGTCCGAGTCCATGGATAATTCGTCTGAAAGCAGAATCGATACAAGAGACTTGGCATTGCGAATCCTACTTGTCTGTCTACGCGGAGCTCTAAGGATTTAGGAGGATAGCCATGGTCGAAAACCCATCAGAAGGGATAAATGATGGTACTCGCCTGTAATCGTATTCCGTTCTCAATGTGCGAGAGAGGCGACTAAGCTTTGGAAAGACCATGGTACAAGAATTATGTTGAAGGTACTCCCAGAGAGATTAAGATTCCAGAAGGACCGCTTTGGAAAGGTCTTGATGATGCTGTCAAGAATTATCCTGATAACATCGCGCTCTTTTTCGAAGGAGTCAAAATCACATATCGCGAACTCGGAGAGCTCGTAAACAAAGCAGCAAATGGCTTCGCGAAGTTGGGAGTGACGAAGGGGGACTCTGTGGCAATCATGCTCATCAACTGTCCCCAATTTGTAATATCATACTTTGGCGCACTGAAGTGTGGAGCAATAGTCACGCCAGTCAACCCCTTGGCTGTGCCCAAGGAGTTGAGAATCTACTTGCAGGATACAAAGGCCAAGGTTATTGTCGTTCTCAATTTCTTCTACGGAGTCGTTGAGGCTGTACGTGCAGAGTCGAGCCTTGAGAAGGTCATAGTCGCTGCTGGTTGGGATATGATGTCCAAGATCAAACAAATTCTGGCACCCAAGACAGTCTACAAGAAAGAGATGAAGCATGTTCCTCCGCTTCGCGAAGGTGACATTCTCTGGAATGATTTCATCGCTAGTGCAGTCCCAGAACCGCCAGCAGTCAAAATAGATCCAGCTAACGATATCGCAGTCTATCAGTTCACGGGTGGAACAACAGGAATCCCGAAGGCTGCCATGCTTACCCACAACAATCTCAAGGCAAATTGCGAGCAGTGCGGTGCATGGATGGAGTGGCTGGCTGAGCGTGGGAAGGAATCCTTTTTCGCTGCACTGCCACTTCAACATATTTTCGGGCAGACAATCTCCATGAACTTGGCAATAGCTTGGGGAAGTACAATGATCTTGGTGCCAAATGCCAGAGATATCAAACACCTGCTAGAACTCATACACAAACAGCGACCCACATTCTTCCCGATAGTATCGACTCTGGCGATAGCTATTTACAGTCATCCTGAAGCCAAGAAATATGATTTGACTTCACTGAAACTCTCAATCGCCGGTGCGATGGCATTGCCGCCAGAGGTGACTCGAAGATTCGAAGAAGTCACAGACTCAATGATTATCGAAGGATACGGTCTCAGTGAGGCTAGCCCTGTCACTCATGCCAATCCGCTTGATAAGAAGTCAAGGAGAATTGGCTCAATCGGTCTGCCATTTCCAAGTACAGACTGCAAGATTGTCGACTTAGATAATCGATCAAAGGATCTGCCCGCAGGAGAGGTCGGAGAGCTTGCAGTGAAGGGGCCCCAGATAATGAAGGGGTATCACAACCGTCCTGATGAAACCGCTGATGTCCTCTCTAAAGATGGATGGCTGTACACGGGAGATATTGCCAAACTCGACAAGGATGGATGGACATATATCGTTGACCGCAAGAAGGACCTGATCAATGCGAGTGGCTACAAGGTTTGGCCTAACGAAGTCGAAGAGGTGCTCTTCGAACACCCGAAGGTTCGCGAGGCTGCTGTCATCGGCATTCCTGACGAAACAAGAGGGGAAACCGTCAAGGCATTTGTCGTACTACGTCCCGGCCAGACTGCCACAGTTGATGAAATCAGGGCATTCTGCAAGGAGAAGATGTCCGCATACAAAGTGCCCACTCATGTTGAGTTTGTTGAGTCTCTGCCAAAAACACAGGTAGGCAAGATTCTACGAAGAGAACTTCGCGGAACCAAGGAGTGACCGAATGGTGAACCGGAAGCCGTCCAAAGCGCTTCCGGTTTCATTCGCTTTTTTCATTTACTCGATTGAAAAGAATCAGTTTCAAAATTCTCTATGAGGGCTTGAACCTCAGGCCTTCCAAGCAATTTACGCCGGGTCTCAGACATGTTATTGATAACACATGCGATGCCAACGACTGACGCGCCAACGCTTTCTACGAATTTCTTCACTGCTAGTACGGTGGTACCTTGTCGTAACCAGTCATCCACAATGACTACTCGGTCGCCGGGGTCTATCGATTCCGAAACGATGGTCAGTTTTCTATCTGCATATCGGCTGAAAGGAAACACTTCCACTTGTCGATCATAGTCATCAGGGATGTAGAATATTGAACGTGCGGGAACAATTCCGCAGCCCATATAGTAGGCGATAGCACTGCCCAGGGCGATACCACGTTGTTCAATGCCAATTACCTTGTTTGGCTTCACCTCAAGTAGCGGTCTCGCCAGTTCCACAACTGCTTCGTGGAACACATCGGGATGTTCAAGCAGCCTGCTGATATCACAAACTGCCTTTCCAGGGCTTGGCCAGTCCTTGATTACTTCAACGTAGTCTCTAAAATCCATGTCAGCCATCGCTCCGTTGTGAAAAACTTCTCCAAGCAAGACTTAATCCTTTCGTTACTGATGAGAATCATTGTTTTTTTCGATACTAGACGCGAAACAGTTAATTTGCAAACTCTATTATCTTAAACCGGGAGTCTGGTCATTTGATAGTACCCGGAACAACCATCTCGCTCACGCTGATGCCCACGTATATCGAGGTAAGAGACAAAGGCGTCATCAAGAAGAAAATACCGCTGAAAGCTAGGTCCTTTGAAGATATTTCACTGGAACTCCAGAAATACCTCAGATATCTGGGCAAACGGCTAGCGCCAGGAGTACTCGATGAAACATTAGTTAGAATCGGTCTTCCCAGAGCAAGACGAGTTCTACACGAGCCTGAAGCTGAGCCTAGGCCTGAACCTACGTTCGAAGAGCCAATCATTAGAGCTGCTGAAATAACAAGACCCCCAGAAAGAGCCGAGGAACCTCCAGTAGAAGCTAAGGAATATCCAAGAAAGAAAGAGAGAAAGAAAGGTAAGAAGGAAAAAGTCAGGGCGCCTCTCACGCAAACTGCGGGTACAAGTGCCAATGAGACGGGGGTTATACTGCCAAAGGACTTTGATGATATTGCTGATGCTCTTGAGGCAGTCGAAGCATTGAGTGACTCGTTTATGACCGGGGCCAAGGAACCTCTCAAAAAAGAGAAACAAGTACAGATTAGTATCAATGTTGAGGGACAGGATGAAATCGTCGCCTCTGGGAGTACATACATACGAGCACCCGAAAATGTGAGTGAACCGGAAAAGGAAACTGCCAAAACAAGCGAACCAGAGTTTGTCGAGATCGTCGCTGAAACCATTGGTGAGGAGATGCCCTCAAAGGCAACAGAGGAAACATCGCCCCCTGTCGCACCTGTTCATCAGATAAAGCCGATTAGAGAATGTAAAGCACTGCTTCTTGGAGAAACAGGAGTTGGCAAACGATGCTTGAGTGCAAAAGCTGGAGTCATGCCGCTTGTCATAAACGATGAAACAAATGAGGTCTCTCCATATATCTGTAACAGAGTCTTTGATGGTGCGAACAATAGAATTAATCTGAATGTTTGGTCATTTGATCTTGCAGTGAAATTCAAACTGCCAAGGAAGGAATTTTATTCCGATGCTCAAGTGATAGTCATTGTGTATGCCGCGTCCGACCGATGGTCCTTTGAGAGCATCGATTTCTGGCTTAGAGAAGCGTCTATTTCATGCGAGAACAACCTGCCGATTGTGATTGTTGGAAACAAGACAGACCTGCGCACAGAAAATGGAGATGATACAGGCGAAGAGCACGTAAGCCATGAAGAAGGATTCCAATTCGCTGAAGAATTAGCAGAGAGATTTTCCACGAAGAAAGAGCTCCATCCCGTGGCTTTCATTGAAACATCGTGCTTGAGAGGGGACAACATCGAAAGCGTATTCAAGACTGCTGCAGATCTCTTCGAGAACGGCCTCCAAAAACAGATGATGCAATAAGGTCAAAGGCACCACTGTCTCAGAGAATTCTTATAGTCGTCAGGCATGACAATCGACAAACTAGATAGCAGTCAGAGTAATCTAGCACAGAGATGGTGATGGGATTCGATAGAATTCTGTGAGAGCTGTGGCAAAGAAATGGATCCAATTGGGTCAGCCATTACTCTAGAAGACAATTTCACCAATGACACTAGGCAAAGTCTTCGTATCTGCACAGAATGCTTCAAGAAGCGTTTCAAGATAGTCACTAAAAAGAGCAGCGCCTATGGTGGGACCATCTATGAACTTGAAGAACGCTCCAGTCCAAGATTCGGATTGGGAAGTCAATCATTCAGTTGCTTGAAATGCAATTGGGTTTCTTGGAATGAGGAAGGACTTAGAGCTCATATACGCAGACGGCATCCGCAGTGACTAACGGTTCACCGCAAACTGACTATTGTCTCTTATTATCTCATGACCCGATATTCTCAGACCGGGAACTCTTCGTGCAGCACTCTCTAGCATTCCCATTCTGTATGTGGCAGTTCTCGGACCTAGGCCGTGAAGCCAGTCTAGTTCAGCCATATCGAGTGTCTGATTGGTAGAAAAATACACCTTCAGGTCCTCTGCTATTGCGCGAGACCTCTCTAGCATTGCTGCAGTGAGTCCGATACCAGGCGCAGCAAAACTGAGCAGTACCCAGATGAGTATCAGTGGATCGGCGCTGAACTCAGCAGAGAAGAAGGCGAATCCAAAGAAGATTGGGCCCACTAGAGATAGTATCACAAGGATAAGCGAAATATGTTGACTGGAGTCATCGCTTCCAAGGCCTGCGATGCCAATGACATCCTGATCAGGAGGATAGAGGAAGACGAGAACACTCCCAGATGTAACTCCCACAATGAGCGCAGACAAAATGACTTGAAACATGTATGGTAAGGTGCGGGTTTGCCAGATGATAGGGAAGCTGAGTAGGGACTGTACAATCAAAGTAGCAGCGATTATCGTCGCACCAATAATGAAACCCTGCCAGCTGAAGAATTCATGTTTGTGATCCATTATCTCATCAGACAAAATCGAAAAGACCTCTTACTATTCTATGGCTATGTAAGTCACTAATAGTGATAAAGTTAACTCATCAATCAAGCCTCAATTGCACCGAATAGCTCACTATCATTCCTATGCCCATTTTGTCTCATGGAGAAGTCTCCACTGCTCAGAGTCGGTGAAATCTCCACTCAGCGGTTTATGATACGGATTGATGAAAACCAAGTAGTACAATTCTTGATACTTGGAAGCAGTCATTTATTAGTTTCTGCGCTATTTCCATTATTGTCGCATGATGTTTCGTCTGAGCGTGCTGAAATGAATAGCGATACAATTGTTGATGTACAGGACGTTTCCCGAGTCTATAGGATGGGGGAAATTGAAGTTCATGCACTGCGAGGTGTATCGCTGCAGATTCAGCGAGGTCAGGCAATTGGCATCATGGGGCCCAGTGGTAGCGGCAAGACCACCCTTCTGAATCTCATCGGTGCCCTTGACAGACCGACAAGTGGCAGGGTTGTTATAGATGACGTAGATATCACAGAGATGTCTGACGACGCTCTTACTACTGTCAGGCGGAACAAGATCAGTTATGTCTTCCAATTCTTCAATCTGCTGCCCGTATTGACCGCGTACGAGAACGTAGAGCTACCACTGCTCATCGCCGGAGTCGATGAAGACACACGGAAAGAGCAAGTGGACCATTTGCTATCCTTGGTTAGTCTCACTGAGAGGGCTGAACACCGTCCAGACGAGTTGTCAGGTGGAGAACAACAGAGAATTGCTATTGCTCGAGCTCTCGCCAAGCCAAAGGGTTCTGCTAGTTCCATCGTGGTCCTTGCAGACGAGCCAACAGGAGACCTAGACTACAACACGGGTAAAGAAATTCTGGATATTCTTGTATCGCTGACAAAGGGAGAGGGTGGAACACTGATCACAGTGACGCATGATCCAGAAGTAGGCGAAAAGATGGACTATGTATACAGAATGCGCGACGGCCAGATTGAGAATCCTAAATGAGGTGTGATTCATGACTTCAGTGCCTGTAGGCTATGAGGCGTTTCATAGTCTCAGAAGAAAGGCTGTCACTATACTCTGTTTTCTGCTCGCATCGACTATGACTATGGGCATCACAGTGTATGTAGATTCGTATTCCGTCCATGAATGGGACAAGGACACTGATGTAGGCGATGTGGCAATCAAAGTCGAGGGCGAGGATATAGGGCACTACATCGGTGAGATCAGGGCTTTGTCAGGTGTCACCAAGGCGGAGGTTCTCCCCCGTGCTTATGGAAATCTTGAGAGAGTAGCCAATCTCACATCTGGCACTGAGGAGTTGTACGTTTATGGGCAGCTATTCGCTCCGAGCCAGCAGTTCCTTGATACATTCCCAAACTACATCGAGCTTGTGCGTGGAAGACTGCCAGAGAATCTCTCTGAGGTCGCTATTATCGACTCACTAAGCACATACTTCCATGTCTATCCTGGCGAGGAACTGCTCCTTCACACAGATTCCACAGCTGCGAATGTGACAGTCGTCGGATTCTATCGGCATGAAGACGATGAGGACTTGCCATACTACTGGATGTATGAGAGTATTGCGATAGTCATGGAGGGCATAATACAAGCAGCTCCGTATTCCTCTGCAGATATTCTGGTCGAAGTAGACCGTGCTCCACTCACGCCTTTCAACCCTGTAGGTTCTCTTGGCTATTTGACCGGGATTGACGAAGCGATTAGGAGCCTTGATCCAGGATATGACCCTGTTCATAGTCCCTATTCAGAACTCAGTGTTCAAGACCGTCTGGCCTCTGGCATCACGGCATATATCTACTGGGTTCAAGCAACGCGAATAGGCGAGATGCTAAGGGCATCAAGTATCATGCTGCTTGTGATTCTTGTCACTTTCCTTGCAATACGACACAACGTCAATGAGCGACGATTTGAGGAAAGCATCCTCGTATCAAGAGGTGCTGCAAAGGGAGATCTGGAGAAAATAGTCACCCGAGAGATACTTGAACTATCAATCATCTCATGTCTTCTCGGAATACCAATGGGACTGCTCTTCAGCAGAGTGGCGATTGGGGCGACTAGCTTCTTCTCTTTCGATTTTGGTCTCTTCATCAGTGAGCCACTATTGGTCAGCCTTGAATCATTGATAATCGCAGTTATTGTAGGGTTTGTCCTTCCAATGCTGACCCTGACGGGCTATCGCATGGTCTATTCAACAAAGAAGAAAGTTGACGAAGAACGCGGAAAAATAGCCAAGCTTGCAAGAGGGCTCAATCTCATTCGCTGGGATGCGTTCGTTACGGCCATCGCTGGTCTCCTATTGCTCGCCCTCTCGACGGGTGGGCCTTCAGCCGCAAGCAACCCTATCCTATCGATGCTCATGCCACTCATTCCGCTTCCTCTCTTCCTCGGAGTAGCAAGCCTCTCCATGAAGGCTTTTCGAAGGGGTGCCAATTGGATGTCAAAAGGGATGAGGAGGATAGTTGGTGTAATACCATCATCTATTGGAATTCGACGAGTTGGCAAGGAAGCTTCGTCAGCAGGAGCAGCTGCAATGGTACTCGTGCTGGCCATATGTCTGAGCTGGAACAGCGCGATTATTGATGCATCGCTGCCTGTCACCGCTCAGAACCAAGCAAGACTTGCAGTTGGCTCCGATCTCAGTTTCAGATTGGATGAGACGAGCTATGACGTCTGGGATGAGTTTTTGACCAATGTCACAAGCCACGAACTGATCGTTGCGGGAACATTCGCCTCTACAAAACAACTCTATCTCTCGACAGATTACAGCGGCAGGACTTCTTTCCTGGCAATTGACCCTGAAAACTATTCGGGCATTGGATATGATTATCTAGGGAACCAACTCGACGAGTCAGAGATTGCAGGTCTAATCAATCAAATCCAGACCACTCGTGACGGAGCTATTATCACTTCAGATATTGCAGCTGCCTACGACCTCGCAGTTGGAGATGTTCTTCGTGCTTCCACCATGGAGGACGATGCTTTTCCCGTCTCATTCAGAATACTAGGGATCACTGAGGCGCTCCCGGAGATGCCTGAACAGGACGACTGGTGGTACTATGATATCCCGTACTACTATTACTGGGGGGAGCAAGTAGGCAAGTGGAGAGTCATTGTAAATCGTGAGTATTTCAGAACTCTATTCAATTTGGTCAATGAAACAAGTAACTATCTATGTGTCAAGACCGTCGACGATGCCAATGCAACGAAAATCGTCGAGGACATTATTCAAGATGGTGGATTCATTGCAGTCTACAATGAGGAGTGGGACAGCGTCTATGGCCGCGTACACGACTACATAGATGACGTGTCCTATAAAATGGAGAGGGCGATTGATACCATGCTCACTGTACTCGCGGTGGGCTCAATCGTAGGTGCATTCTCGATTTATGCTGTCGAGGGGCTTCGGGACCGGAGAAGAGAGATAGCTCTTCTCAGGTCAATCGGCGCAACAAAGAACACCATCATTATGGCTCAGGCAGCAGAGATGCTCATGCTCGTAATGTTCAGTCTCTTCCTTCTACTTGTCTACTCGCCTTTGTTTTTGAGTACCTCAGTGGCCTCAGCAGGAGGCTCTGCGTCCATGTCGTACGAAATATACCCAATATCTGTCTTCCCCGTGATCCCATGGAACATCGTAATAGCAGTTCTTGGTTTCTTCATCCTGACCGTCACGGTGTTCATTGCAGTCATTGCAGCTCTCAGCTCCAAAATCAATCTAGCTGAAGCCCTCAACACATCATGGGCTGAGGCAGGACCCTATGGAGGAGAAGTCTAGATGTTCCTGCTGTCGCGTCTTTCAGCAAGAGCACCAGAAGTGATTACAACTTTGGTAATATTCTCACTATCCAGCGGAGTACTTGGAGGCGTGCTGTTCTATATGGACTCAGCTTCTCCTGACGTCCTGGACGACATGACATCAGATGTGCCGATTGATATGCAGGTCTCATTCACTCCCCCGTTTTACGCACAGAATTGGACCAATCCAAATAGTACAACGATGGAAGATATCGAGAACGGTGTGTCTGCTCAGGATTTCGTCATATCTACTGAGAGAGTTGTTTTTGCAGAAGTAGAAGATTGGAATGAGGAAGACTACCGATATGCTAGGAAGGGCTTCCTTGGTGCAGACTATGGTGCTTTCCAGAGTTTCGCTGATGCAATTGATGTTAGAGTTGAAGCCCTGTCATACGATGACAACTCATGCATTCTGGAGAGGTCACTCTTTCTGAGAATTGGTGCAGAGATTGGCGACAATTTCACGCTTAGTATGACAGTATACAACAGCACCTGGGAATTGGTGGAGTTAGAGAGGACGTTCATAGTCGTAGGAACATTCACATCGAATATCTATATGAATGAAATGTTCTGGGACCAGCCAGAGGCCACATACCTGCAGATGATTACAACGCCAGAAGCAATAAATGCCACCTTCAGTATTCTCGGTCATGGACAGTATTACGGAGTCCAAGACAAGATTTGGGTCAAGTTCGACCATACAGTCATTATCCAATCAGACATAGCGAGTGTGGAGGAGTCTCTTCTCAATGTCAAGAGACGGGTTGAAAATGAGTATCTTCCCTACGTGATAATCAATTACAATGATTTCCAGCTCATGGATGCAGTCTATGAATATACCATCTGGTCCGTCAGTATGAGGGCAATTGCTTTAGCATTCTCACTTCCAACCATTATGATGGGGATGATGCTAATCCAGTATAATACTAGATTACTTGCTGATTCTCAGAGGAGGGATGTTGGTACTCTCAAGACAAGAGGCTCCTCAGGCATGCAAGCTTCTTCATGGGTGCTCAGCAATGCACTTGCGACAGGATTCCTAGGAAGCATTGGTGCTGTTTGCACGGGCATTGCTGCTGCAATACTGTCGAGCACAGTGAAGGAATTACTTGTGTTTGACCTAGAGCATCTTGCGGGCTTTACTATCCTTCTTCAGCCTATTGCTGTTGCTGCAGTGTTTTTCTTCTCCTTCATAGTAGGAATCATAGTTGCTTTGCCTGCCGCAGTCAAAGCGTTACTTATGACACCCTCAGAGGCTCACGCCTCACTTGAGAGTGCAACCCTCTCAGATTCGGAGAAGACGGGAAGCCCTATTACAGATCTATTGATGATTGGCATAGCAGGTTGGCTGCTCTTTCCAATGATGAGTATGCTTGCCTATTTAGGGATGGGCGCTTTTGGGTCATATGCGGCGGTAGCAGTGATTATTCCAATACTAGGTATCTTTCTCTTTGGATTCGTGCGTCTGCTGTCAAGACCCACTGCCGCAATCAAGGCCAAGATACTTGGGAGAATGAGGCGGCCATCTCTTATTGTAGGCTTGCGACTGATGGCAAGGACAGTCCTAATGTTCAAGAAGTCGGAGGCGATGGGCACAATGTTTGTTGCCATGGTATTCATAGCCGGTATCTTCGCCTCGATTTCAGCGACGACAGGAAATGTCCATATGAAACAGGTCTTCATGTTTCAGACAGGAGCTGACATTGTCGTTGATGTTGATGCAAGCTTCACCAATATCACGCTGGACCTTCTGGAAAACATCAGCAGCGTTGACGGAGTTGCTCATGTAAGCCCGATGCTTCGTACAACTGCCTATGTGCTGTACTCGGACTCGTCTTACTATGGATACCAGGAGTACTACAACCGTACAATTACTGTCTTCGGAGTGGATCCGGACACTTGGATAGAATCAGCGTTCTGGTTGAGCTACTTCTCATATTATGCGCCGCCCAGTGTGTCGATTCCGCTACTCTCAGAGCCAGCACTCGATGGCATAAATGTAATCACATCTTTCAAGCCGATCGATCACTATACTATCGATTCCACCGGACATCCGCAGCCAGTGTATTCCAATTTTATAGAATTGCAGATTATCACTCCCGATTCCAGAGACATAACCTCATGCACCATTGTGGATGTGCTGGCTGCAGCTATCAGCAATTATCCGGGTGTGACATATCTTCCTGGTGAACCTGATGCTACTGATTTCCTAGTAGCTGACCTCGAGTTCATTCATTCGAGCTATAACACGACTCAGGTCTCGAAGTTCTATGTCGACCTAGTGCCTGATGCAAATTACACTAGAGTGATCAACGATATCCACGCCATCGCGCCGTACGCTTTCAATGATATCGAGTCGCCCTTCACCAATATCGATGACGTCCTCGCATCAAGGGGGACTCAGTCCATAAATGGAGCATATACTCTGAATGTGATATTCTCTTTGGTCTATTTGACAATAGGCATATCAATCGTAAGTTTAGTGCGAGTGAGAGGACTCAGGAAGCAACTCTCAGTGATTCGTGCTCTTGGTGCGCCGAACAAGTCAATAATCGTGGCATCTCTCTCTGAAACCAGCATTGGCTTGCTTATCGCGGCAGCAATTGGTTCGATAGTCGGTGTTTCTCTTGCTTACCTATTGATGAACTTGCCGCTCATCTATATGGGTGTGGCCACTGCCAGCGTGTGGTTGCGTCTGCCGGTCTTTCTGCAGATACCTATTCCACTGCTGCTGACAATAATCGTTGTGTCAGTTGGGGTTGCTTTGGCTGCCACATACTTCATACTTATTCGAATCTTGGGTCTGAACATTGCAGAAGAAATACAATACAATGAGTGATTATCATGTCGGAAAACCTTGACCAAATCTCGGAACAATACAAAATAGTGGTGAGAGACCTCATGAAGGTCTATAGGAGGGGTCAAAAGGAAGTCATCGCACTGCGAGGAGTTGACTTTGAGGTCAGTGGGGGGGAATTCCTTTCGATAATTGGCCCATCGGGCAGCGGGAAGTCAACTCTGCTCAAGATGCTTGGAGCTTTGGACAAGCCAACAGCCGGAGTAATACTCTATGACGGTCATAGTGTCAATGCGTTGGATGATCGTCGTTCAATGCTTTATCGACGACAGAAAGTTGGATTCGTTTGGCAGATTGGAAACCTAGTTCCAGGGCTTAGCGCCCTCAGGAATGTAATTCTGCCGATGAAGCTTGCAGGGGCACCATCAAGCGCTTCGACTGAACGAGCCACCATGCTTCTTGAAACTCTGGGGCTTGGCGACAGAATGAATCATAAGCCCAACCAGCTATCAGGAGGCGAGAACCAACGTGTGGCAATCTGTGTTGCCCTCGCTAACAGCCCTGAATTGCTTCTAGGTGATGAGATTACGGGAGAGCTGGACTCCGAAACCACAGAGGTTGTAATGGACTCGCTGAAGAGAACAAACAAGGAGTTCGGCACTACCGTGATTAATGTCACTCATAATCCAAAGGTCGCTGAATACGCCGATAGAGTTCTCAGGATTCGTGATGGTCTGATTGAGGGTCAGAAGCACATCCTATATGGTGACATCACTGAGATTGATGCAAAGGGAAGGATGGTCATACCGGATACAGTTCGCCGACTTGCAGGACTCGGCAAGAGAGTCGTCCTACGAGCAACCTCCGATGGGCTTCTCATCAGTCCCCTCGACACGAGTGGCGAAACTGGTGACAATCATGAAGTTGCATCAGAGTGAAACATGAGCAATCTCTATATCGGAGTAAGTGAACCGGAGGTCAGGGACGATGATGGAAAACAAACAGAAGATGCCATGGTCATTCTACTCCACGCTCGCATCCTTCGGAGTGTTCTTTGCTTCCGCAAATATGTATATTCTGACAACATGGCTTGATCATCCATTCAAATCGGACCTCTGGCTTATTGGTGGCGTCATAGGTCTTGTGTTGTTGGTGTATTCAATTCACATGGTTAGAAGACATCAACAAGAGTTGATTGAGAAGAAGCGACTTGAAGGCACTTGACAGTTACAATGGCGCAATCAGGTACTATTTTATGCCGGTCATTTGTGTTCTCACCGAGCAAGGAGGCTTGAACACAGCACTTGCATTCAACCTTTGACTCACCCATGACGCCTCTGAAAAGAAGAACTGTGACTCTTCTTTGTTTTCTAACCGCAGCTTCGATTCTCTCATCCATCTTCATCTATGTCGACTCCAGCTCGCTAACGACGTGGTCAGAATGCAACGAGGATGTGGGACCAGTCGCAATGAGAGTTATAGGAGATGATCTTCAACTGGCCCTCGATGAAATAAGAGGCATTGCTCACGTCACGCAGGCAAGTCTTGTCGAGACTGCTCCTGCCTATCTTAGAATGGATAAGAATCAAGTCTATGTTGGTTCTCCGGACGATCCTGCCAATCCCACATTCCTGTTACAGGGGAATGCATATGCTCTTAGCGACGATTTTATTGTCAATTTTCCCGAGGAATTTGAGATAGTGGAAGGAAGGTATCCGCAGAACTCCTCAGAGATAGCATTAACATATGCAGACGCAGCAGAGTGGAATATACCCATAGGGCGAATGATGAACTACACACATACTCTGAATGGAGAGAAGCGCACGATATTTGTTGTCGGGTTTTTTAAGCTAGAATACTATGATGCAATGAGGTATGCGACTGCAAAAATCATAGCCATTGTAGCATCAGATGTGCTGAATCCATTAGCAATTAAGACATTGGGCTACATAGATGTTGATAGGGACATCCTATCACCACTAGATCCTAGAGGCAGCCTCGGTCTGCTTCTTGGAATCGAGAATAGCATTACTCGTGCTAGTCCGAGTGATTTGTCATATTCAGACTACTACGTTGACAACTATCTTGCAATGGGTGTACAATCGTATCTGGATTCCCTGAATCTTCAGAGAATCAGACAAATCTCCAGAACACAAGCCCTTCTCCTGCTCGCAGGAATATTGAGCTTTCTCGCTGTACGATTCAATATTACATCGCGCGAAGCTGAGATGGAGTTTCACATGATGAGAGGAGCCTCTAGAATTAGGATTCTGAGGTCGACTATGGTTGAATTGTGGATACTATCAATCCTGTCAAGCGCACTATCCATTGTCCTGGGCCTTTTTCTAAGCGGACTCGCAGGAAGCTCGAATGGCTATCTTGACTTCAGTCTTGAAGATTCATTTGGTAGTCCACTACTTCTTACCAATGACACCGTAATCGCACTCGGACTCACGGGCCTCGCTCTGCCCGCAATTGGATACTTGACTCACAAAACAATCCGGACTGGCACTAGTGTAGAGACTGAACACAGTCAACTTGCAAAGCTTGTAAGAAACATTCGACTCGTCCGTTGGGATGTCGCTACCGTTCTGCTCGTCGTTCTGTTGATATTGACAATGTATATTGGCGGTCAGAACGTTAGCGGAAATGCAGCCCTTCTGCTCTTAGCCAGTTTCGTACCAATTCCGCTCTTCCTAGCTATTGCCAGCATGTTCAAGAAAAGCATCGTTCCGCTGACAAAGCCACTCTCCCGTCTTCTGGGTAATGTTACCGGCAAGATATCTGCGACTGTTGGCATTCGAGGCGTCGCTATTAGTGACAATATGGCGCTTCCCGTCATCTTGATCGTGTCACTCGTACTTTCATCATGTTTCATAAGTAATGTAGTAGCGACCAGTCTGCCCAATACTCATCTCTTCCAGACAAGGTACCTTATCGGTGGAGACCTATCGTTTCATCTAGACAATGGAGAATCAGCCAGATGGAGTGACTTTAGCGAAGCTGTTCTACAACAGGAGGATGCGGTATCAGCCTCACTTGTTTCAATGGGACTCCTTTCACTATCGGAAGGAATTGAAGGAATCGTGGAATTCATCGCAATTAGCCCGGAGCAATATCGTCATGTTGGATACAGTCACACAGGGGAGGAACTAGATAGCTCAAGTCAGAATGAGCTCTTGCTGGATCTTGAGGTGAATCCGGAGGGAGCTATTCTTACATCGGACATAGCATCAGAATACAATCTTGTCCTTGGGGATACGTTGCGAGCGTTTTCTTTTGGGGATACCTCAATCACTACTGAATTCAACATCGTTGGCGTAACAGATGCTATTCCACGGCCAAAGGTGATTTCCCAGGTCACATCGGAGTCTGTGGTAGGTACGAGGAAAGTATGGCTCAACCGCAGTCATCTAGGAGCCCTAGTCGATTTGAATGCCACAGCCGAAACCTTCCTCTGTGTTAGGGTGTCTCATAATGCCAACGCTACAGAGATTGGCAAAGATGCACTAGTGGACTATGAGTCGGTAATCCATTCCCAGAACGAGTGGTCATCAGCCACAGCTGAATTGGACTCCTTCTACGCACTACCAAGTTACAGCATCGACAGAGCAATTGATAACATGCTAACTATCAATCTGGCATTTTGCATGTTTGCAGTTCTCATTGCATTTCAGGTCAATAGACAATGCATTGACAGAGGAAGCAACGCTCTTCTCAAATTGATGGGCGCCCCCAGGAAATTGCTAGTGAGAACTCGCTGTGCAGAGGTGTTGGCCGTTATTCTCTTCAGTTTCTTTCTCGTGGCAATATTCAGCTCAATCAGCATAGCAAACACTCTTAGAATTGAGCTACTCGAATATAGTACATGGCTCTATACATTCCCAGTATCGATTTTTGCATTCGCAAATTGGAGCAGCTACCTCTGGGTCGCCTTGTTCCTGCTTGTGCCATCAATAGTACTAACAACTGCTTTGTCGATAAGGAGTGACGAGGGAAGTATTGCTGGTGTGCTGGACGATATAGAATCGTCTCGCAAGACTCGTTTTGTAGGAGAGTCTGATTGATGTACCTATCATCGAGAATAAGATCAAGTGCACCAGAGATTCTTGTTGCATTCTTGATTTTCTCTCTCTCTACGGGAGTTGTTGGAGGAGTCCTTCTTTATGTCGACAGTATAGGACCTGATGTCCTGGCTGAAATGTCCGAGGAAGTCGTTGTGGACATGCAGGTCTACTTCTATTCACCGTTTTACGAGCAGAACACCTCGACTGTTGAGACATACAGGGACATAGTTCTGAATCAAGACTACATCATGGGAGCTGAGTGCATATCGTTCATAGAGATAAATGACCCTGATGCAAGTCGGAGTGAGTACACGAAAAGTGCCATTCTAGGAATCGAAGAGAGCTTCGAGAACTCATTTCCCAAAGCCATAGATATGTCTGAGGGCAACACGCCGCTCAATGAAACCAACTGCTATGTCCTAGAATCCAGATTAGTGAATGATGGTCTAGCAATAGGTGACAATTACACAGCATCTATACCCTCAGATGGAGGCACCTTGGAGAAAACATTTGTCATCGCAGGCACTTTCGAGTCCAATGTTTTTCTCAGAAGACTTTCATACGATTCACCAGTATTCTCCTACCTGCACGTCGTGATTCTCAGAAGCACACTCCTCAATGAATTCTCAAGTTTGGAGCACTCGGAGCAAGACAGCATTGTGGATCGAATTTGGGTTAGAATCGACTCTGGAGAGCTGCTGCTAGAGGATCCTTCATCAATTCTGACTCTCTTGCGGGCAACAGAAAAGCAAATTGAACAGAAGACACTTCCTGATGCCTCCGTTGTTGAATTTGCGCTCGTATCAATATTCTATGAATACTCGACATGGACAACTTCAATGAGAATCATTTCTTTTGCATTTTCAATACCGTCGATTATTATGGCCGTGATGCTGATACAATACAATTCTAGTCTTGAGTCTGAGCAACAGAGGCGGAGTGTTGGAGCATTGAAGACTCGTGGTGCCTCTGGCATTCAAGCGACTAGATGGATAATGAGCATGTCTCTATTCACAGGTTTCGTGGGCAGTATGGGTGCTATAATGACTGGACTTGCATCAGCTGTCATTGCAGGAGGGGTGCGGGAACTTGTGGTGTTCGACATCTCTCTAATCAGTAGCTTTGTCGTTGTTCTCCGGCCGCAGTCGATCATCATCCTGTTCCTCTTTTCATTTGCCGCAGGCCTGCTTGTAACAACGCCGACCGCAATTCGTGCATTCTTGATGTCGCCAACTGAAGCTCACAGTGTCGTGGGCCACGAAGACGAGGCGCAAGAGAAAAGAATGAGCAACCCTGTCTATCAAGCTCTTGCAGTCGGTATTTCGGGGCTCCTCCTCATTCCTCTAGTTGGGAGCCTAGGATCTTTTGCGGACCTATCTGCAAGTTCAGCGCTGATTGGAATCACGTTCGTCATTGCACTGGCAACATTCATTGTGGGCTTGACATTTCTGCTTGCCAGACCTTCAGCAGATCTGAAAGCGAGTATCCTATTGCGTATCAAGAAACACTCGCTAATTGTGGGCTGCAGATTATTGGGAAGAAACGTTGTCACGTACACAAGGAGTGAAACTATAGCTGTTGTGTTCATATCCCTCGTGTTTACAGCGGGTGTTTTCTCAGCTATCGCTGCCACCTCAGGTAGCGAGCACATGAAGGGCCTCTTTATGTTCGAAGTAGGCGCAGATGTTGTCATGGATGTTCAACCGGGGCTGTCCAATGTTACGCTAGACATGATTGATGATATCATGTCTGTTGAGGGAGTGTCTCAGGCAAGTGGATTCATGAGAACGATGGCAAGAGTGACCTATCTAATGGACTGGGATGGGCACTTGACTCCCTTCAATAGGTCATTGGTCATTTATGGAGTGCAGCCAAATGAGTTTGCTGAGGCAGCATTTCTAAGACCTGATTTTGCGTACTACGGAGACCCAAGGTCAGCCATCCCGCTTCTAGAACAATCAGAAGAGAATGCAATCACTAATTTCAAGCCAATTGTCGAGTACGACACGGATTGGATTGGCAATTTATACCCGGTCCTATCGGATCATGTGGGTGTTGAATTGATTGGGCCATCAGGAAAACACACTTTGAATTGCACGATAGTTGACGTGCTGGCATCGACACCAGGCACGCTAGCACAGGGTATCTATTGGGGATCGTCATTCCGAGGAACGACATACCTACCTGGTGAAGATGATGACACTCAATTTGTGATGTTGGATATCAGTACGCTACACGAGTACCTCAATGTTTCCTATGTCAACAGATTCTACATAGACCTTGTGCCTGATGCTAACTACACTAGGGTCATGCAGGAATTAGGCGGTATTGCTCCCTTCAGTTTCGCTGATATATCGTCACCATTTACTCAGATTGATGCAATCCTGAATTCAAGAGCAGGCGAATCAATCTATGGAGCATACACATTGAACATCCTCTTTTCAATTCTCTACCTGACTGCGGGAACTACATTAGTTGTCACCATGAAGGTGAGAACGCTCAGGAAACAATTCTCACTCCTCCGAGCCCTTGGCTCTCAGCCTGGGCACATTCTCAAAGCTATGCTTTCAGACTCTGTTATTGGTGTGATTCTCGGAGCCATCGTAGGTGGAATCGTTGGTTCTGTTCTATCGTTTGTTGTCATGCAGATGCCATTGACATATCTCGGACTGTCCACGGAGGTTTCGTGGGGCAGACTTCCGCTTATGATATCGGTGCCATTCATCCTAATCGCAGAGATACTGACTCTAGCAGTCTTGTTCTCAATGGCTGCCACTTATTTGGTGGTGCGAAAAGGCCTGCAGGCGAATATTGCTGAGGATATTCAGCATTCGGAGTAGCTGAAGTGATCTTTTCATCGGGCCCACTAGCGGATGCCCCGTGCAGACACTGCAGGATACATGAGGCCAGTCTGTCCATCGTCCGCCGCCAGCTATCAACGAACATGGACTTGAATCTTGCAGCCAATCGATGCAAGCATTCAGAGAGAAAAGTGGAAAAAAAAGTTCGCAAGGATTGTTCCTTCATAGCAGAACCACTTTTGACTGATGACGCTTACAAATAGCTAGGGGCAAATCCTTTGAAATGGAAGTGTCTTCTTGATATCATATGTAGAGAAGAGATGATGTCCGAGAAAACACCTGAAGAAACTAAGGCAGCTGTTAAGAAGACGGCCAAGAAAGCGGCTACTAAGAAAACGACTGCAAAGAAAACAACCAAGAAGAAGTAGGAACTCTACTTTTTCTCGTTCTTTTTTTGTCATTTGTGAATTGACATGATAGGGAGAGCGTCTGTCCACTAAGGTTGGACATAAGGAGTGTCAGTTATGCCACGGAAGAACATGCATCACCGAATTCAGGTGTCATGCTGGACGTAACGAATGCTGCACTAGATGAGAAAAAGTGAGTGTTTCTTCGTCACGCTGAATATGCACTGATGCAAGTTTGAGAATTCTCATCGACTAGGGATATATGCGACTGACGGTTCTAGGGAATGGAATACATTCTCGAATATGCTCTAGATTAAGCATCCATGTGATGATTCTATCCATTCCAACACCGAAACCAGAGTGCTGTACACTGCCGTATCTTCTGATGTCAATGTACCACTTATACTTCTCTGAATCGTCACCGATTCGAAGTAGATTATCCATGAGCAGTTGAGCCTCGGTCTCTCGCTCACTTCCACCAATCACCTCTCCAAAGCCCCTTGGTCCGAGCAGGTCACTGTTCTTGTAAGTCCTGTGATCATCAGGGTTGTCTTTCATGTAGAAGGACTTGATCTCCTTAGGATAGTATTCCACGAAGAGGAAATTATCACTGTCCTTGGTCAGGAATTCCTCTGCATCACTCCGAATATCATCGCCCCATTTGATATCGATGCCGCCATTCTGGCACGCTTTGATTGCATCAGTATATGTCGTTCTGTCGAAGGGAGGGTTCACATCAAGCAAACGTTGAGGGTCCACGCCCAGTTCCTTCAATTCCGGAAGCCTATTCTTCGCGACAGCGTGGCACATGTAGCTAATGAGTTCTTCCTGTCGCCTCATGTTACATTCATGATCACACCAGGCTTCTTCAACTTCTAGATGCCAGAACTCGGTGAGATGCTTTCTGGTTCGTGATTTCTCAGCCCGAAAAGATGGTGCTAGAATGAACACCCTTTCCATCGCAAACAATTGAGGTTCCAGGTGCATTTGGCTGGTTTGCGTAAGGTACACCTTTCTGCCAAAGTATTCTACTTCAAATAGATCGCCTCCCTCCTCGCCCATCGTTGACACAAACATTGGACATGTAGTTTCATAGAAACCATGCTGCCGCAGATACTCCCGAGAGGCTGCAAAAACCTCATCCCTAATCTTGAATATACTTGTGAGCTTACGAGATCTCATCCATAAGTGGCGATTGTCATTCAGGAATTCGACGCTCTGATCTTCAGTAATTGGGAATTCCTCTGCAAAGTGTAGTACATTGAAATCTTCGACTTGTACTTCAAAACCACCCTCAGCCCTTGGGTCAGCCTTGACAGTTCCGGCCAAGGTCACAAGCGACTCTATCAGCATCCTCTCCGCGTCAGCGTAGCTCTGTTCACTGACCGCATCTTTCTTGACAACAGTCTGGACCACGCCTGAAGGGTCTCTCAAGACTACGAAGATCATTTTCTTCTGTTTGCGAATTCGATGTACCCAACCTCTGAGATGGACCTTCTTCCCATCATATCCACCTTCAAGCACATCTCTCACATGTACATAGCTCACATTGGTCACCACAAAGATGAATTGGGCTCCTGAAGAGCCTAGCATCTATCGCCCTTGGCTTCACGGATAAAAGGGTGACGGCTTGAGGAAACCATCATTCGTCTATCTGTATCTTATGAACCACACGACTGCAATGAGTGCAATGGCACCAAGAGCCACAAGACTGCCGTATATGATATATCGAGATGTTGTTGACTGAGTCACGATGACCGTTACAGTTGATTCAGCGTAATTTCCGCCTATATCATACACCCTCAAAGTAACAGCGTGCGAGCCCTCAATGAGACCAGAGAAGTCAAACTCAATGTTCTCAGTGATCCAGTCGTCTTCAACAACTATATCGCCATCCAGCAAAACTGTGTAGTAGTCTTTGAAATCATCTGTTGCAGTCCAGTTCTTTATGGGTACTGCATCACCTTGGGCATAGACAAAATCCGATGGTGAGTACACGATAATCGGCATGATATCGTCAGCGAGCACTGTAACCAATACACTATGGGCTGCAGTGTTGCCACTCGTGTCGTTGGCGTAAAGTGTGAAGTTGTGAACGCCAATATCTAAGCCATTGAGACTGATTGTGATGATTGGTTCTTCAGGGTCGATGTTGCCAGATGCAATCTCTGTATCATTATCGGTAATTCTGTATTCATTGATAAAATCGTCAGTGACATTCCAAGTCAGTGACTTGCCAGTAAGCGTGAAATAGAACTCAATTGGGTCTGGTCCGTCAATCAAGGGCGTTACATTCTCGTATATTCGTAATGAAACGATATCTTCAGCAAAGTTGCTGTTTTGGTCATATGCTCTCAATTTGATCTGATAGAATCCAATAATGAACTCATGGAAGGCTGCAGATACGTTGTAGGTGTAATCATATGTTGAATTGACCCATGAAACAGTGCGGTTCAGTTTTCCATCAACATAAATCTTGACTTGGCCTGGGAATTCATCCTCCAAGTGCCAAGTTATGGTAACGTTCTCGGCATTGTTTAGGATTGACAGGTTGCCAGGGCTAGTGATAATAGGTACACGAATATCACTAGCTACAGTCGTGAGGTCATAGTAATACTCTCCGAGACCTACTGGGAACCCTCCGAATGTGACAGTCCAGTTGACTTCTGCAATCGGGAGATCAACGAAGACAACGGTTCCATTAGATGGCGTTGTCTTGGTGTCGATTATTGTGCCATTCTTGTACATCAATTCAACAACTGCACCGACTATAGGCTCAAGACTTGTTTCGTAATATGCAAAGACCTCGAGGTCATACAAGTTGGGGTCACCAATTAGAGGGCCAATGTCCTGGTAAACCAGTAGTTGTGTGCCATTCGCCTGTAACAGGCCCCAATCAAGCAAGTATCCATCATAGAGGCCGCTTAGAACTGCTAGCCTCCATATATACGAGCCATCTGGAATGTCGCTGAAGTCAGCTCTCCCACTGACAACCTCGACTTGGTCATAGATTGAATCGTTTCCGCTGTAATGAATTGAGAAATTCAAATTGTTCGCGAGAGCGCCTTCAACATCTCTGACAGTAGCATTGAGGTCATCATCGTCATTATTCCAGTCGATGTTTCCAAAGAGGATGGTCACGCTAGCTTCAGGACCATTTGACACGATTTGACCGGTCTTATCAGGAGTCAGTATGTCTGCTATATGCGACACATTCCACTGATAGGTTCCAAAAGGTAGATTGTAGAATGTGGTGTAGCCATTCCCGTCTGTGTGCGCTTCAGCTTTGAGAGTCATGTCTGTGGCATTGAATAGACGCACCCACGCATTACTGAGAGGAACTGAACCATTCCGTACTCTGAACTGAAAATCATCATCATTGAAGGCCTGCAGTTCATTGAACACACGCACAGTCACGACGTAATTAGTCGATGAAGGAACATAGGGAGAGTCGACTAGTGACACATTATTGAAGATGCCGCTATTGAAAGCAGCTGGAATTGCCACGTTTCCCAAAAACAACATGATGAAGAGAAGCGCAAATGCTCGGTATGATTTGGTCATTCAAGTCCACTCTCGATAGGGAATGAAAACAGCATATCCTTTGCCGTTTCTCTCTTAGCGGCGTCGATTTCGGATGCTGCATAAAAGGCTTACCCTAGTTCCAACACTGCACCAACTTTGCTGCACGGTAACCATTCCTGTTTGAAGATCAGCCCTTCCGACGGGTTCTATACAATCCCACAAGATTCAGAACAACTGACATACCTGTAAGAACACCAATAATGAAATCGAGAACAGGAGCATCAACTATTAGAAATCTGTCTGCCAGAATCGCAGCTGCAAGACATATGCAGCCAGTTGGTATTAGCCATTCATCTTTGAGAAGTACCATGCGGAGTCACCTGACATGCCTCTGTCTTAGTACTAATAAGCGATTGTAACGAAGCAAGATTCCGCGAGCTATGTTGTTTCGTTCGGTCAGATGAAGGGTTATGCTCCAGATAGGCAGACATCATGCACTTGAATACACTGAGAATCGAAAGCGGCGGCATTTGCCCGACCGGAATAACACCTGAGGAATTGACACGGAGCTCGTCGAGTTTCATATTCCATGAGAATCTCGTGGATGGTGCTATAGTCGCTTTTCAATCCATGAGAGCATGTCAGCTAGGACTTCTTCGCCTCCAGGTTCCTCAAATGGTTCATGGTAGAGACCAGGATACAGTTTCCACGTCTTGTCTTCCGAAGAGATGTTATCAAAGAATTCCTTGTTCTTCTCAGGTATGAGAATCATGTCATCACCTGATTGCTGGACAAGCACTGGAAATCTGATTCTATTCGCGGAGGCAAAAGCAGCCTTGCTCGCCTTGAAACCTTCAATTGCATACCGAGGTGTTACCTTGTCAAACCTCAGAGGGTCTTCTCTGTTTCTTCGAACAATGTCTGGATTCTTCGAGATCAGATCGTAATTGAGTCCATTACTGATATATGTCTTGACGTTGAGTTTCGACAGAAGTGACCCGATGGCACGCGTCGTCTTACTGACTTGGAGCCTTTCGGATACCGAGGGGCATGGCATGATAACCCCATTAATCGGAGCCTCTGGATGATTGATGACATAGTTGGCAACATGCAATCCGCCCATGGAATGGCCAAATAGAAACATCTTCTCATCAGGATGACCCTCCCTAAGCTGTCCGACTAAGGAGTGGATATCGTCCATATGCTCACGGTATGTTTCGATATGTCCCTTGCGACCTGGAAACGTGCCAAAGCCTCTCATGTCAGGAGCATAGAATATGAAGCCCTTCGATGAGAACCTCTCGCCGAGAAAGGATAGAAGGCCGCTGTGAGAGCCAAGTCCATGAATCCCAAGCACTACTGCTCGGGGAGTTCCTGCTGGTTTCCACACTCTCAGCAGCATGATTGTACCATCATGACCAGAGTAATTTTCCTCTTCGCCAGACATTGAAACCACGAATTTCCTATCAGCAGCCTTGCCTAAGTGTCTTGCGAAGTTTTCGAAATGTGTTCAGGAATAAAGGCGAGTGGCTTCTTAGGATAATCGATGGTCAATTCGAGTTGTCGCAAGATATCGAATCCTATGATTCCGTTTTCTATCAACCGCCCCCCGTGGCGAAACAGAAGCGAGATCTACCACGGCTACTTGCCTCCTTTCTTGCACAAATGAACCCAAGGAGAAATGCTCCAAGAAAGCTAGTTCTAACTTTACGTCACCACCAATGCCGCGAGCAATACCATTGACCGGTTCTGCCTTGAGATTCAACGACTTGGCAAGATCAGGAGTGATAACGCTGCTTCCAGCTCCAGTGTCAATAACAAAATCAAATGGGCCTTGGTCGTTGATATAGACAGGTGCACGTATCAGATGGGTGCCGTCAATATACTCAAACGAGTACCAGACTTTTCCCAGTCCCCCATCATCCATCGACGAGTTACCCTTTCGCAGCTTGAGACTTTGTTTCTCGTAGTTCAGAGAGAGTCTACAACTCTTCAGGGTACTGTGACCAATCACTCCATCGTGTTTCCCGCATCCCTTCAGTGCCAAGTTCAAGTCTAGCACGTATACTTCTTCATTCTTGAATGTCATAGAACCTATGGCAATGCTATCGACACTAGCAAACCGAGTTGGGATACCTCCGCCAACTCCCATGGCCTCTTTCTTATGACCGTCATAGGTCGGAATGCCAAGCCTCTCTGCCAATTGGCTTGAGAGAGTGGTTGTGGAAGCGCCAATGTCAAAATCAAAGGCAAACGGACCTTTTTGGTTTACATAGACTGGGACCTTCACGAGGTTTGTGTTGCTTTCAACCTGAACTTCCACTTCCATTTCGTATTGCCCCTACTGAATGATCATGGTAACTATTCTGGCTTTCGTGCAGAGATGTAGGCACTGTATGATCCATATAGACTGCCACCAGCTTTCCCAGTGATTTCTACATCAACGAATCCTGCGGCTCTAATGTGGTTTAGGTATTCCTTGTCAAGTATAGCTCCGCCGATACATCCAGTATATGTGACAACCTCATCGCGTACTGTTTTTGGCAACGGTTTCGACAGAACAATATCGGATACCATTATCCTTCCGCCAGGACGTAAGACTCTATAGGCTTCTCGGAACACCTTGCTCTTATCAGGAGCCAAATTAATGACACAGTTGCTGATTATGACATCGATAGAGTCATCTTCTATGGGCATATCCTCGATGTCGCCAAATCTGAATTCGACATTCGTGATTCCAAGTTCCACAGCATTCTTCTTTGCTTTCTCGATCATGGCTGGAGTCATATCGATGCCAATCACTTTCCCTCGACTACCCACTTTCTTACTGGCAACGAACATATCAAGTCCTGCTCCACTACCTAGATCCAGAACGACTTCTCCTTCCTTTACGCTAGCTAGAGCGACTGGATTTCCACATCCAGCAAACGATTCGGTTGCCGAGATGGGCATACCCTCTGTATCATAGCCCAGGGCGTGAGCCAGATTCACGCTTGTAATAACCTTAGATGAAGAGCCACTGCAGCAGCTTGAGGATGTTTGAATCTTAGGTTCACAGCCACATCCCACATTGATATCTGCTACTCGAGTGTATGCTTTCCGCACCTCTTCTTTGATTTCGTCAGGCTTCATTTCGCTGACTCTCTTTGATTCCTTCATGTAATCACCATTCCTGCAAAATGATATTTCGAGTGGGAGTCATCATCACATTTCGGCTTTCCGGTCGATACCACCGATTTCATGCTGCACTGCGCTTCACACAGTGAAGCATTGCCATCAGCTTCTTTGTTGAGGGCCATTCAATAAGCACCTTCGTTCATATCTAATATTGGGAGTCCAATATTGGACGTCCTATATGTATATTTAAATGTATCGGATATCCAATATGTAACTATGGAACGCCCCTCGGATTCTGGACTATGCTGTGCACCGGACTGCTGTGATATGAGAGGACTACTCACATTCCAGATACTCTGGGAGCTTGATAGAGAAGAGATGAATGGACAGCAGATCGCAGAGAAGATTGCGAAGAGAAGAGGAAACAAACCAACTCCAGGTACGATCTATCCTGCCCTGAAAGAGCTCAAGAAAGGGAAGTTCATCAAAGGTCGAAAAGACGGACAGACGATCATCTACTCCTTGACAGTGAAGGGGAAAGAAGGCTTAGCTGATGCTTCAAGATACTTCCTTCAGGCATTTGGGGATATCGCAGAGGATGTGAAAGTCAAGGTCGTAGTTATTAGGAGAGATGATTGCAGCTGTTAGGTATTGACCCTCAAAGTGTACGTCAAGCTTAAATGTCGTCATAGATAGAATCGTCGAATCTTTATTTGGTATATAAGGACAGAGAGAGCAAGAGAGAGCAGATGCCCCGCCCAAAGCCAATAGCAAAGATCGAGAATGTCGTAGCTTCAGTCATTCTCAATCAACGACTAGACCTAGACGAAATTGCGGCCACAATGCCAGTGTTGAATTTGATCCCGAACAATTCCCAGGTCTTGTCTACCGCTTGAATTCACCTAAGACTGCGACTCTGATTTTCAATTCAGGCAAGATGGTATGTACAGGTGCTAAGAGCGAGAAGGAATCCAGGCGAGCAGTCCACAAGATTGTCAAGAACATCAAAGAGGCAGGCAAAGAAATAACGGGCCGACCTGCCATAACAGTTCAGAACATCGTCGCAAGTGCTAGCCTTGGAGCAGAACTGAACCTTGAGCTTGCCGCCATGAAGCTGGAGAATACGCTCTATGAGCCAGAGCAATTTCCTGGCCTAATCTATAGAATGCGAGACCCGACAGTTGTCATACTTCTCTTTGGTTCGGGCAAGCTTGTCATCACAGGTGCGAAGTTCGAGCCGCAAATCGACGAGGCTGCCTTAAAGGTAATGAATCGTCTTCTGGAACTTGGAGTCATGAGAGTCCCTGACGGGGAGGATTGGGGGCAAGGCAAGTCTGGAAACGAGAACGAAGATTGGTGAGTGCTCGGAAACGTCGTATGGTTCTCATAGCTGATTGGTCAAGCCAAGGACTCCATGCCCCGGGTCCAATGGTGTCGTTTCCATTTATCCGACTAGAAGATGTCAGACATCTGCCATAGAGGTGGAATGCAGAGTACAAGGACGACCATGGCGAATACGAACAGCGCGATGCGACCTCTTGAGACCTTGACAGTATCATTCAAGGGGCCGGGATGCCCGCCACCCCCCGATATCATAAAGATGAGGATTGCCATCATGATGAATCCTGTCAGAAGGAGGAGGATGATGCCGGCCCATCCGATTCTCTTGTGCCAGGTCGAGTCCACGATTGCTCGGAGGGCATGACCTCCATCTAGCTGTGCAATTGGAAAGAGGTTCAGTGCAGTCACGAGCATTCCGACCCAAGATGCAAAAGCGACTGGATGCAGATAGATTGTGCCACCTGCGGGGATGAAGTCGACAAAGAGGTATTCCATCAGTACGAATAGATAGGGGACTGCAAGTGAGTCAGATTGGTCAGGAAAGGTATGATCGATGGCTATGAGTTGTTCAGCTGTAACTGGTACGGACATGAAGAATCCGACTACCAAGACAACCAGAGTCACAACGAATCCAGCAAGTGGCCCAGCAAGGCCAAGGTCAAGTAGGTCGGACCGTTTTTCCGTTGGGCTCTTCTGTGAGATGAAGGCGCCAAAAGTTCCGCCAATCTGCGGTAGACCCGGAATGAAATAGGGGAGAGATGACTCGATCCCCAGTCTCTGTGCCGTCTTGTAGTGTCCCATCTCATGCGTGAATATGATTCCCATGAGAGCAGCCATGAAGAGAATCGTCGTGAATGCGATGTCCCAGACGGTGTAGCCAGAAGGATAGAAGAGAGACAAGAATACAGGGCTCGTTGCTTGAAGGAATCCTCCAATCGCGATGGTTGAGAGCGTGACGACAAACAGGGCATAGTTGATCTTATTGTTTCCTTTCGGAGCTCTCTGCTGGGGGACAAATCGAATGATGTATTCGCCCTCCTTCTCATTACGCCAACGAATGACTGGCCAGACCTTGAGTGGCTGAGTCAATCTCGAGATTTCTTTGAATGTGGCATCTTGCTCATTATTGCTAGGAATCTGACCACCGGCCCATTGAACAACAAAAGTTGGCATGCCGTGTTCCAGCACACTCATCTTGATCACGAATTTTCGTGACAAGATTTCATTTAGGTCAGAGAACATTGGATAGGTAATGACGCTGTCAAGAGGTTCTTCGTCGAAGGACAATCGAATCGGGTCTCCAGGGTTTTCAGGACGCTTGGAAGCCTTCACTCCTAGCATTATAAGAATATCCGCTCAGGCAGTTCCGGTCGAGGCGTCCAGGCTCATAGCTCAAACTTGCTCGTGAAATCGAAGGTGTTATGAATGACTTCGAGCAGCTTCATAGATTTAATCATGGAACCAACGGTTTCAACTCGAATGCCTTTCTTCCTGAGCTGCACGGAGAGACGGTCCTTAGGTTGTGGTCTTGTTGCTACGACCACGGTTTTTGCCTTGACATGGCTGTATTTGCCATCTTGAAGCACTGTAATATATTTGGACTCAATCTCAACGACATGTGCATTGACATTCAGTTCGACGCCTCTCTCTTTGAGCTGCTGAAGGATAACCCATCTTGAGGTTCTCCCGAGATCGACTCCAATCTTCTCATCAGCATCAAACACCTTGACACTTTCCGCCTTCGATGCAAGTGCCAAGGCAGTGTAACACCCGAGAGCTTGTCCCCCAATCACGACGACAACTCCAAGGTCGTTTGGTTCAAATGACAGTACATCATATGCAGTTGTCACATGCGAACTTTCAACACCGTCAATGGCAGGGGCACCTGCCACCGTCCCTGTCGCACATATCACGCAATCAAAATTGCCTTCGAATAGGAGCTTTGAATTTGCGAGTGTGTTGAGCTTAATCTCAACGCCCAGAGTTCTAAGCTCTCGTGCCATATAACTGACATACGCTGCAAACTCGCCACGACCAGGAATCTTGGAGGCAAGATTCAGAAGACCACCGAGCTTGTTGTGTTCCTCAAACAGGTCAACTCTGAATCCACGAAGTGCCAAAACTCGGGAAGCCTCCATGCCTGCAGGGCCGCCACCTACTACTGCTATACGACCTGACCCCTTGGGACCTAAGCACTTCTCATTCTCAAAACCAGCAAGAGGATTGATTGCACACGTGACAGGCTCGATCATGAAGACTCGGTCTAGGCATCCCTGATTACATCCAATGCAGGGTCGTATGAATTTCTGCTGTCCTGTGCGGGCCTTAGTCGGAAGCTCTGGATCAGCAATGAATCCTCGTGACATTCCTATAAGCTGAACCTTTCCTCTAGACAGGATATGCTCAGCAATGGTAACGCTGTTAATCCGATTGCATGCAACGACCGGTGCCGGAACCACATCAGCTATGCCTTCAGCGAGGTAGACAAAGTGACCCCGGGGTACATTCATGGTGATTTGAGGAACCCTTGTTTCATGCCATCCACCTGTCACATTCATGCAGTCAACTCCAGCCTTACAGAGTAAGGGTGCGACTATCTTGTTATCCTCGAGAGTGAGGCCATCCGGTACGAAATCTTGTCCACTCATCCTGTAGAGAATCGGGAAATCACGGCCAACCGACTTGCGGATACACTTGACAATCTCAAGTGCAAACTTTGCGCGAGCCTTCAAGTCCCCGCCATATTCATCCTCACGTAGGTTCGTTGCCTTGGCCAGAAACTGATTGATAATGTAACCAGCTGAGCCTATAACCTCAACAGCATCGAACCCGGCCTGCTTAGCACGATAGGCGGCTTTCCCGAAGTTTGCCACGGTCTCGTGAATCTCATCACTTGACAGTGGCCGAGCAGTCTCGCGGGTCAGTCTGCATTTGGTCGCTGACGATGAAACAGCCTGTTCACCTATAATGAATGAGTGGACATAGCGACCTGCATGGTACAGCTGAGCAGCCACAGGAACGTCGTATGAATGGATAGCCTTCGAGAGCTTCTGTAGACCCTCAATGTGGTCATCTCGCGAGATTCCTATCATTGTTGGACTGCTCATCCCTAGATGCTCCGTGTAGCAGCCTCCAACAATGATCAATCCAGGTCCATGCTTTGCACGAGCGCTGTAGAAGTCGACGAGCCTGTCTGTCACGACTCCATCCTCATCGCAATAGCCAAGATGTGTGGCGAGCAGAATTAGTCTGTTCTTGAGTTCCATACCCCGAATGGAAATGGGCTCCCACAACTTCATCATGCGTTCACCTCATCCGTGGAACGAAAACCTGCACCCAGGAAACTCTCTCTATGCAACTCCTGAATCTTCCTTCTTTGATTTCGAATCAATTCCATTTGAAGGCTCGTTGAAAGTCACAGCGAAAGCCAATAGTATCATTCAGATATACTTGTCCACTACTTAGCCATAGAGAAGACTACGCTGTCAGCGTTCGTAAGATTCCCTCTAGTGCTCCCTCTGGACCTTTGAAGACTCGTACACGAAATTCGACACCCTTTCTCCTGGCGATGCCTCGGCAGGCATCGATGTTCACGCCAGGGACGTCAACGACAGAGAATTCAACTCTCATCAGAGGTTTGCACCTTTCAGCGAACTCCAGAATAGAATCATAAGCAGCTCGGCCAAACTTTGGCTGACACAATCTCAGATAGGTGTCAGAATCAGGCGCGTTGAGAGAGATCTGTATCCTATCCAGACCTGCATCTGCCAATTCATGAGGAACGTCACGAGAGGGATAGAGAAGAAGCGCCTGTCCGTTTGTGTTCATCCTGATGGGTCTGCGACTCAACTCTCTCATCTTCCGGATTGCAGCAATAGTCCCATCCAGATTGAGCAGTGGCTCTCCAAAACCCACTATGGCAATGTCAGTGAATTTTGACTTCCAGGTCTCCTCAATTTCCTTCACAATTTCTTCAATGGTTGGATCTTCGTCAAGGACCAGATCAAAACCAAAGACGCCCTCACCAAAATGACGAACACAGAACAGGCAATCATTGATGCACCGAGAGGTGGGATTTATGTAGAAGCTGTTGCCGCGCCAATATGTCAAGTTGCCTCTAGCCATTGAGATAACACGTCTCTCTATGAATGAATACTCGCGCTTCACTCATCACTACATTGTCAATTAGCCATTTAATGCTCTCGAAATCATCGAGGTTCATTTCTTCTCTGAATCGCGCCCCCTCAAGAACAACACCAGTCCAATCAGAAGTGGTACGAGGGCCATAATCACAGCAATCGCAATGACTGTGATAGTGAATGCGAAAGCCTGTATCATGGTAAGAATGGCTGTCGCCCACGTCATTAGAAGTGCAACCACCAGACCATAACGTATCACCTCGCCCTCGATGCCAATCTTATCAATGACTGCTGCAGCATTCTGTATCTTTGCGGGACTCAACACACTCGCGAGCCCGCCCCCAATCCCATTTGATGCAGAAACCACCAGGGCATTTGCTCCTATCATTCCGCTTGTCTCAATGTGATATTTCGTGAACATGGCAATAGCAGAGGTTTCAGAACCCGAGATGAATCCGGCCAAGAGACCTAGGAATGGTGCCAATGCGGGATAAAGTAGTCCCAGACCAGCTGTCATTGACGCTAGAAGGAATATCATGTTATTAGATGGATCGAGTCCGTTAGCAAGGTCAGTTGGGTTAAGCCAGTCTCCTGTCGTATCGACAACCCATCCGCTGAAATTCATGACCTCAGCCATTGCAAAGAAGATTGCGGCTGCGACGACAGGGCGAGGAGCTCGCTTCTTCAAGCCTAAGAATGTGCGTCTCAAGACATCGCGGTCAGCCCTGAAAGCTGGCACTGAGACAATAGTGGCAATTAGCATGAGCGTGTATGCTTGCCACAGGACTCTTGTAGGAATGAGAACAGGATATTCTCCAATGCTGACTGGGAAGGCAAGATCGACAAAGAGGGACTTGAAAACTTGAGGAATCATGTTCGTAACAAGACTCAGAATAACAAGAACAAGCCATGGAATGCTCGCACGTGTGAGACTCATGCCCGACTCAGTCTTAATGTCCTTGTCATCCAAACTGTCTCTGTTGATCAATGGCACGCCTCGAATTCTGTTGTAGATGACCAGAATCAGCAGGACTGCTGCGCCCGCGAAGACATTCGTCAAGGTAGTCAATGGCAATAGGAAGTTACAGACAATAGCCATGAGTCCGGCAGTCAGGCCGCAAATACAAGCTAGAAGGAGACCGTCCCTACTGAGCAGGAGCTTGCGTCCACCTGCAATCCAGAGCATGGAAATTGCTATTCCCAGACTCACAACTGGCATGAACCATGCAAAGACTGTGCCTGCCTCCTGAAGCGATATTGTCGTGCCCCAAGCAGAGTACTCCCCGGTAAACACAACAGCTGGTACTCCAAGAAGTGAATACGTGGTCAGAGGATCGTATCCTATACAGGGGAGGGCTACGGCCACCATAGGAGAGAATCCAAGTGCAAGCATGACTGGTGGTAGCATTGATACGGGTGTTGCACCGATTCCAACGAGGAATAGCCCAAGGCCAAAACTGATCATTAAAATCTGCATTGGCCGGCTTCCTCCTCCGAGCGTTTTGAAGAAGACTATCAATCTCTGCAGTGCACCGGTCTCTTGCATGAATGTCATCATCAGGATTGACGTAGCCACCATTAGGGATATCGGGAACGACTTGATGATGCCGGCTATGCTAGCTGTAAGAGCTACAGTGATGTCCGTCTGAAAAGCAACAATCGCTATCACAATTGTCACGAACCAAACAATAATGCCTGTGATGTCCGCGGCTTTGTGTAGGAAGACCAGAAGTGCGAATGCCAAGGCAATAGGCAGGATGATCAGAACTAGACCCAAGATAGGATCCATGGCTCACGCCCTCTTCTCCAAGTAGCCATTCGCAAAATACCAGTCAATTGCTCTCCGGAAACCTTCCGCCATTGTAACTCTCGGCGCCCAACCCAGAAGTCGCTTTGCCTTCTCATTCGTGTACTCCCTCTCAGAACCCATCATATCCACAGACTTTGGATGCCAAAAGAATGTCATTTTCTTACGGTTCTTTATAGGGCTTAGCAGAGCCATCCCGAACTTTGCAACGATTCCAGGAACACGGAGTCGAGGTGGTTTGACTCCAAGGTGTGTGGTCGCTACCTCGACAAACTCCTGCCAACTCATTGATTCATCAGGACAGAGAATGATTGTCTGGTTCAGAGCAGACTTCGGCGTAAGAGCGGATATGAATCCTGAAACAACATCATCGATATGTGTGTACATAAAACGAGCGCTCAGGTTGCGCGGGAGAGCAAAGACCTTACCTTGGCATAGCTGTTGCATCACCTCATACATCACGTAGAGGTCACCCTCGCCCATGACTCCAGTTGGTCGAAGGATAATGTGGGCCAAACCGGTGGAAGAGGTAATTTCGCGTATCGCACTTTCAGCCATGATCTTGCTTTCTCCATAGATGTACTCCGGTTTGAGTTCGGTGTCTTCGGTGGCCGGAGGAAATCTGATTGCGCCCATAGTTTCTGTCGTGGAGCAATATATGAATCGCTCAACGCGCGTGCCTACGCATGCATTCATCAGGTTCCTAGTACCCTCAATATTCACCTTGAACATCAATTTCTCATCGCTTGGATAGAAGTCGAAATATGCAGCAAGATGAACAACAACATCAATATCCTGAACTACTGGTTTGAGACTGCTGATGTCAAGGATCTCTGCTTCTCTGACCTGGACCTCTTTGGGGAGGTCTTCAGTATTGCTTGTCTTGCGAACGAGAGCGACAACCTCATGTCCTTCCTGCAGGATTCTTGGAACAAGATTCCTCCCAAGAAACCCGGTAGCTCCTGTGACTAGGACCTTCACCCGAAACAACCTCGCAAGCTAACGACAATAGGTCCCATTTATCTATTCCCTCTTGTTGACTGCTAAGTCTAATATGCCCTCGTGAGCATTATTCGGTGATACGTGGGCACAGTGGATGAGTGGAGCGACAGTATCATGGCCGAACAACGTGAGCTTACACCAACAGAAGACTCTGCGGAAGGATGGTTCAAGCTAGCCTGTCAACACGCATCTGAAGGTCGATTGCCTGATGCAGAAAGGGCTATGATTATCGCTCTTGAGAAGCCTGAACAATCTCCAAGAGCTTGGGCGATTCTTGCGGCAATACTCCTGGCGCAGAGCAAGGAGGCTGATGCGGAAAAAGCTGGCAAGAAGGCAATCGCCCACTTATCAGAGCTCAAGATGACCTGGCCTAAACTGAGAAGCACCATTCTTTCAGGAGCAATCAGGAGGGGGGGAGACGTGAAGAGCACCAAGAAAGTCCTTCTTGATTCAGATGCTACCTCGACATGGAAAGAGGTTCTTGACAAACTGGGAATGGCATCACCGGGTGAAACCAGAGAACCTCTATCACCAGAGATAGCAGCATCAGAAGAGAAGCCTGGTGAATTCAAACGTGAAATGGCAGAACGTTCTGTCATGACGCCTCTCAAGAAGAAAGAGGCCTTGCCAACGTTCTCAGAGAAAAGTGTTGAGGGATTAACAAAGCTCGAAGTTGAAAGACTAGAAGCGCATATCGATAAAGGCAAGGACGCCGAGGAAAATGCACCGGAAGCGACGAAACAGACTCTGCCAATCTATCCCTCCAAGGACAGAGCTGAAGAGAAAAAGAAGCAAGAACAACAGAAAACTCCCGCAGAACAAGAGCCAAAGAGCCCTGCTACGATCAGAGCTTCCCAGGAATCTGCTTCATCATGGTTTGGCATCGCAGAAGCTCAACTAAAGAAAGGCGACTATGCTGAGGCGGAGAAGGCATACACAAGCGGACTGGCGTTGGAGCCCGAGAACTCAGAAGCGTGGACTCGTCTTGGCAGTCTCCTAATGAAGAGGGGAGACTATAAGGATGCAGAAGATGCCCTCACTGTGGCGACAAAGCACTCTGACAAGAATGCCAATGCTTGGTACCTCCTGGGCGTCTGTCTGCAAGAACAAAACAAGTGGAGAGAATCATTCCATGCGCTCAAGACAGCAAGCGATATCGACCAAAACAGAGCAGACATCTGGTTCAAACTTGGACTAGCAAAGTTCAACATCGGTGAGTACCAAGATGCCGCACGTAGCTTCCTTCAAGCCCTCAGGATATCTCCGAATCAAACAGATGCCATGTTCTATCTTGCCATCTGCATGGAACGAGAAGGCAATCGACAGCATGCTCTGAGTCTATACATCAAGCTCTTGAATATGAGCGGGCTCTCTTCTAATATGCTGGAGAGGATGGCAGGTTCATTCGATAGGCTAAACAGACCTCAAGAGGCGAGAGAGGCTCGAAGGAAGGCTGCCTTGACAAGAAACACGGGATTCTGGGCTTCGCCTCAATAGAAAAGATAGCGCACCTGAGGGCAACAGCGTCATGCATAGTTAATGTCAAATCATAGCTTCAAGACATTCACGTTAGCGCTCAATGCTGCAAAGTCCTCGCCGTCAATCTTATTAGGCGCAACCTCCAAGTTTGATTCACTATTGTGAATGATGCTAACGAGGGTAAGTGATGTCACAAGCAGAAAAGAAGATGGACAAGCAGATTAAGCGACGGACATGGATGATGCCACAGGAAGTGGAAGTCTGGTACGTTCTGCCTGCAATCAGACGCGAGTTCGCAAAGGCCATGAAGAAGAAGGAAGTTCCATGGAAAGGAGAGGACGGGAAAGTCAAACAGCACAAGGTCACTCAGAAAGAGATAGCAAAGATGCTTGGAGTGACAGAGCCTGCAATAACTCAATACCTCCTGAAAAAGAAAGGCCTGAGATCCCGAGGGGACCAAGTGGATATTCCTGAAAGATTCCTTTCAGAAATTGATGTGTCAGCGGACACCATGATTGCTGCCTTTGAAAAAGCGAAGAATGATGATGATGTGTATGAGGTTATGACGAGAGAGGTCAATAGAATAATCAGGACCATGAGAGATGATGGTGCCATGTGTGACATCCACAGACGATTCTCTGTCCATGTAAAAGGCGATTGCTGCGCTTGTGATAGATAGTGAAGCACGCAAAGATTTAACTCACTGAATTGAACGATGCGTTACTGTAGGGTGCGTGTAATTGTCCGGAGAGGTAGTTGTTAACGTGCAGGATTCGTATGCTATTGTAAAAATAGCGCGACCTGAGAAGATGAACTCGGTCACAAAGATCATGATGGAGTCATTCAATGAGAGTGTTTCAAGGATTACCAATGAACCAGGCGTTCGAGCAATCATATTCACAGGAGAGGGAACGAGCGCTTTCAGCGCCGGCTTTGACATGGATACGATTCAAGGACTCAAAGGTCAGGAAAAAAAGGATTTCTTCAAACTCCTAGAACGAACGATGCGCCTGATTCGTGATAACAGAACATGTATCACAGTTGCAGCTGTTAATGGATATGCAATCGGTTTCGGTGCAATGCTGGCCCTAGCATGTGACTTTAGAATCTTCTCAAGCGGAGCCATCTTCAGACTTCCAGAAACGGAACTGTCTGTCTTCCCAGGTGCAGGAGCAGCCTCCTATCTGTTGCAGCTGGTCGGACCTTCTCGAGCCAAAGACATTCTGCTGACCGCACGCAAGGTTTCCGCGAAGGAAGCCATGCAAATCGGATTGGCTGACATAGTGGTGAAACAGGAGGAGATAATGGAGAGATGTGTTGGGTTCGTCCAAGAGCTGCTGAAGAAGGATCCAAAGATACTCATTAGGACCAAAACCCTCATTGACGGAATGACGGGCAAGGATCTATCAGAAGCCGAGGAATTGGAAACCGTGTACTTGGATGAGTGGCTTCGTGAGTTGTAGTCCAAACGGCTTCAAACGAAGATACAGACCCATTATTTAATTAGGAGATTCAGAAGCAGAGCAGACCCTATCTTCAAGAGATGATTATCATGGCAAAGAAGGCGGTTATTGCTATTGGAGGCAATAGTCTCATTACAGATAAGAATCACCAGACAGTACCAGACCAATATGCGGCTACTGCAGAAACCTGCAAGCATATTGCAGATATGATTCAGCAGGGTTGGGACGTGGTCATTACATCGGGTAACGGGCCTCAGGTCGGCTTCATATTAAGGAGGTCTGAGCTATCAGAGCACGAATTACACCCTGTTCCGCTGGACTATTGTGGTGCTGATACACAGGGTGCCATTGGGTACATGATTCAACGCGCTTTGTATAACGAGTTCCACGCTCGAAACATGACAAAACATGTAGCATCAATCGTCACACAGGTACGAGTGTCAAAAGATGATCCAGCGTTTCAAAAGCCCTCGAAACCCATCGGAAGTTTCATGGATGAGAAGACCGCCAAAATAAAAGAGAAGGATAATCGATGGAATGTCAAAGAAGACTCAGGAAGGGGCTGGAGAAGGGTTGTGGCCTCACCAATTCCCAGAGAAATAATCGAGCTACCGGCAATCAGAGCACTGATTGAAGATGGAATCATTGTCTATGCAGTTGGCGGTGGCGGAATACCAGTAGTTACGGATGACACGGGAAAGCTTGAGGGAATTGCTGCAGTCATTGACAAAGATCGTGCTTCGAGCCTCCTCGCGACGGGACTTGATGCAGATGTTTTGATAATCTCAACTGCTGTCGAAAACGTCTATCTCAACTATGGAAAGAAGGATGCAAAGGCAATAGACAAGATGGATCACATTCAAGCTCAGCAATACATTCAGGAAGGGCATTTTGCTGCAGGAAGTATGCTCCCGAAAATCGAGTCATGTGTTGAGTTCATCAAGAATGGGGGAGAAATGGCAATAATCACGGACCCTCCAAACATTTCCAGAGCGCTTCGAGGAGAAACAGGGACAACAATTGTGAGAGGGTATGCAGTTCCACCTGCGCCACAACGAAGGCGTTGACTCATACCGCTAGATTAATCGAAGGGCCGTGCAATAGAAAGATGGGATGAATCATGAGTCCTGTACAGATAAAGACAGAAAAGGCACCAAAAGCGATTGGTCCATACTCACAGGGAATAAAGGCAAAGGGGTTCGTATTCTGCTCGGGGCAAATACCAATCAATCCAAAGACCGGAGAACTTGTGACTGGATCTATTGCTGAGCAGACGCGACAGTGCCTATTAAATGTGAAAGGCGTAATTGAAACGGCAGGTTCCTCAATGGGCAAGGTTGTGAAGACAACGGTGTTTCTGAGAGATATGAACGATTTTGCAGAGATGAATACTGAGTATGCAAATTGGTTCTCAGATCCAGCACCGGCACGTGCCACAGTCCAGGTAGCTCGTCTTCCGAAAGATGTCGGAATTGAGATCGAAGCGATAGCTGTGCAATGATCGCCTAGTGAGCACTGTAGTTAGTCATGGGTCACTGAGTAATTCTGCCACCATCAAGGACGCAATTCGCGAAATCGAATGATTCAGTGGGAGTATTGAGTATTTCAACACGATCAGCGACCTTCGCCCAAATGCCATTAGTGCTTGACACGAGAATTACCAAAAAGAAATGCATGTCAAGCTGCATTTGAGAATGTTTTTATCTTCGTACGACCGGTACAGATATGCATATCGGTAAGGGTGCAAGACATGAGCTCTGACAATACAAAGATGTATAGCATTCTCGTCATAGTGATTCTTGTGGCCGGAGGGGCATTAGCTGCTCTCTATTTCTCCCAACCACAACCTGAAGAAACAGATGAACCGGCTGTAATCATCGTTGGACGAGATGCAACTTCCGTCAATGTATCATTGACGGACATGCTAGCGATGACGACGATTACCAGGAATGGCTCGTATCAGAACTCCTATGGCAACATTAGAGGATTCGGACTGTACACGGGCGTGAGGATTTCTGACCTTCTGGACCTGGTCGGAGGGACAGAAGAGAATGACACTGTAATTGTCATCGCTGCGGACAGCTACAACATGACATTCGATAGAAGCAAGGTCTACCCCAATGCTACCTTCCTAGAGATACAAGGTGATATGGTGCTCGCATTAAAATTCAATGGAACCAGAGTACCGGACTATGAGGAAGGCTTCAGAATAGCATTCTTGCCCGACGACGAATACTACTCAAACGCAGATGCAAATGACACGACAGATCCGGACCCGTCGGCCGCCGGGCCTCAGTGGGTTTCGAATGTTGTCACGATTTGCGTGGAACCGCCACCTCCGCCTGAACCGACTGCATTGATCCTGAGTTATGAGGATACAACACTCTCCTTTACAATGAGCGAGTTGATGGCCATGACCCCAACAAGTGGTGAAGGGGGGTATAGGAGGTCACAAACTGGTACTATCATCGGGCCCTACAGTATAACTGGTGTCGCTTTCAGTACACTTCTTGGCTATTTGCCCGCGCTTCCTGCAGACTATAATCTCACAGCAGTGGCTAGCGATGATCGGATAACAGAATACACAAAGGAGATGGTCGAAGGCAGCCTCAGTGGTTATGACCCTTTTGGAAATCCACTTGAGTCGATTCAATCGACAATGGTGTTGGCATATCTAATAGAGGGCAGTCTAATCCCATCGGGGGACGGACCCTTGAGGATAGCATTCCTGAACGAAGATGGCAACCTAACGGATGGGTCCCTCTGGGCGAAGATGGTCGTGAACATTACAATTACAGCACTTCCAATAGCTGCAGGCCTCGATGGCGGTCCATCACCTGGCATGCCGGTCCTATCAAGCGGGAATACTCTTCAAACCGAAGTTAAGTTCTAGGCAACCAATTGTGCTCTCAGGACAATCTTTTTCTTCATTTCTGCAGGGCGATAGAATGAAGAAAGATTGTTCTGAGTGCCCTTTTGGGCAAGGAGTGAACCCAATTGGCGATAACACCGACGGAGTGCATGGACATCGAATCGTTCCTTGGCGAAGCAGCTTCATTGATAGAGAAGAAGCTCTTCGACAAAGCACTGCTGGCGCTCCAACGTGGTCTGTCAATGGACCCGAACAATCCAAAGGCTTGGGAACGTGTTGCTGTCTGCAATCTTGAAATGGGCAAACCAAAGATGGCGATTGAAGCACTCAACAATCTTGTTAGAATACAGCCTAATTCCCAGTCAGGTTGGGCGGACAAGGGACTGCTACACCTGCTTCTCAATGAAACAACTGAAGGCATTGGCGCATTACAAAGGAGCGTCCGATTGAACCCCAGGCGAGTTCGAGACTGGGAACTACTTGCAACAGTTCTCATGTCTGAGGATCGCTGGGATGAGGCCTTGGAAGCCCTTGAGATTACTATTGATCAGAATCCAAACTCAGCAATCGCGTGGTATAATCTTGCACTCTGCTATCTTTTCTTTGAGGAGTTCAAATTAGCAAGGAACGCGGCAGAGACAGCGCTCGCACTTGACCCATCTCTGGTGGACATTGCACACGATTGGTTCGATCTTGTTGACGTAGACATAATCATTGAGGACCATCCCTCGATATCAGATATCGCAGCCAGCTAGATATTGCCCTATTCGTCGTTGCTCTACACTTTTCATGAGAAGAATTCTGCAATACAGAATTCGGGATGACTTGAAGAAATATCCTCTCTCAGTATATTTTCAAGGCTGCCATTCTTATCGTGATGAATTGGGATATACATGACACAATCTTTGAAAAGGGAGAAACGACACACAGAAGGTACTTAAGACATCCACAAAAGAGCCATACTAGATGGAGGCACGTCATTTTGGACAGTCACAGCTGGAGACGCGAACTTGACAAATTCGCGGAACTAAAGGGTATCTTGGTGTCGGTCAATCCGGCAATGGAAGAACAAGCAAATAGACATGTTCGAAACCTCTATGACATTTTTGCTCAGCTAAGCAAGCTTGAGAACGATTTAGCAACAGCAGGAATGCTAAAGAAACGGAAGGTCCAAGCTGAGGTCGAAAAGACCCGAAGTGAGCTCGAAGACTCGTTCATGAAGGCAATTCGGGACTTCGCAGAGTACTTCCGAAAAGAACATAGAGATGTTATATCCATCCTTCCCAAGATTCAGGCCATAAAACCCGCAGAAGCAAAGTCCATCTCAACTATCAATTTCCCAGGAATCGGTGCAGGAGACCTGAAGGACTTCGAAGTGCTGCTCGAGTTCGCCAAGTCTTTCTCGAAGCTATACCTTGTAGTCCATCAGGAAGTTGCACGTGAAGTCAAGTCAACGCTGGATGAGAATAAGGCAACTGTCGATACATATGAGAGGCACATTACTATTGACAAGAGTGAGGTCTCGACGACTGTAGCAGACAATGATGTTGTCGGTCTCTCGCTCCGCGATCTAATTCTTCTGAACGACAAGCTCACAGAGGACAGGAAATATCTTGACGCCCGAAAGGACGAAGTCAGCAGACTACTTGGTTCATCGCTGGTAAGTGATACGGAATCACTACAGGCATCCGTCGAAACAGCTGCAAGATTAGGTCTGGACCTGCCAATCGAATTCTCACAGCAGCTCAGATTGATTGCCAGAGATGCCAGCAAAGCAGCTGACCTGACCACACTTGTTGCTCTCGAGAATCAACTTCATACCTCGAAAGTGAAAATGGCTAATGTCCTAAGAGACAAGATTATCAACGTCAAGCACGAGGTCACACAGAAAATCGTCGAGGGCGGAATACCAACGACCTCGGAGATTATTCCGAGCCCTCCCACAGTCAGTGTCGAGGGAGAAGGAATTGCGGGACTCTTATCGAACTACCAACGAATGGTCGAGTGGGAAGGCCAAGTAAGAATCGCTCTTAGAGAACGGCTGTTTGAATTGCTCGACGACGTCGAAAAGGCGTCTGAAGTCCCAAAGGAGACCGGAATCAAAGATATAGTCACCGTGAGGCAGTTCATTGCAGAGTCAAAGGGTGTTCTGAAGAGTGCAGATATTGATGAGATGATCAGAATCTATCTCAAAGCTAAGGTCATGGACGACCAGTATCGAAAGGCAATCATAGATAGCATCAGAGCGTATCTCACTCGATTCAATGAGTTGGCCACCTCAGCCGATAGAGTACTGGACCACGCGCAACTCAGTAAGAAGGCACCTAAGGTCGAAGAACTGGAAGGTGGAATCACGTATCTACTCGAGTCCCTTCTCACCTTGAGGGGAGCTGTAGAGAGCGGTGTGGCAACATTTAGAGACGCGTGTCAACAAGAGATTGATGCAATCATACAGGATCTTCAGACAATAAAGCCAGCCTATGCTGAAATCTTCATGCCTATTATTGTTGATCTAGATGAGGGGTCCGCACGAATTCAAAAGATGGATGACTTTTCAGAGATCAAATCCGAGATGCGCTCAATCAAAGATACGATGCTTGCAAAAGCAAAAGATTCCTTGGAGAATCTCCGATACAGGCTTGGTGTGAAGATACGACTTGCAGCAGCAAAACTGATGGGTGCCGGGGTAGATATTCCTGCAGAGGTCCACGGAGCCATTAGTGAACTGAACAATGTCACTGTCGCCGCAGACACCGTCTTCGCTCTTCCTGCCGTTGCAAGAAAGATGATTGAGATCTACGAAAAGAAGATCTCGTCCAATGTCATCAACAGATTGAGCAAAGAGGTAGATGCACTTTACACATCACTTGATAGAGCGAAGAGCATTGGCGTGAAAGTGGACAAGGAGCTGAAGATGCTTCAGGAGCTCAAAGACAAACCACCATCAGAGCTTGAAGAGGCTGCCGATGCATTTGACAAGCTCATGGGTTTGACCACATCACCTCAGGTCCACAAGAAGATTCGAGAAAGAGTCAATGAGGCTTACGTTCAGATCAAGAGTGCTGTGGCTCTCTTTGAGGACCAGGGGATGTCAGAATTCGTTGAGAGGCTGAAGGTTCTCATAGAGCAAGTCCCGGCGAGGCTCGATAAGGAATCTCCTCATGTAAATGATGCGCTTGATGTCTGTCTCACTCTAGCCAATATTCAGGAAGAGATGCTTACAGTCATTAAGAACATGGCAAATATGAGCCACGACAATTATGAACGGGAACTGAGAGCGAAGAGCCAATACTACTCCACAATCGTGAGGGTGGTCGAAAACCATCAAAACGATTTCAGTAAAGTTGTTTTCAATATCAAGAAGATGAAGGAGCTTGAGTCCACACTCAATGTGTTATCAAACCTTGATGAGGCCATAGCGTGCTTCCATGAGCTAGAGGAAATGCGAAAGCAATGGCTCGAGAAAGCTGTCGCAATGGACGATTGGCATAAATCCCTCAGGATGTTCATGACAGGTTTCAGCCCGGCTGCCAAACCTGATGAGCGGGACAAGTTCATCGAGGAGGCAACTAGGAAGGTCAAGGAAACGTACTCCAGAGAGGATATCAGTTCTTATCTGAGCTGGGCTATCAAAGAAAGTGCACAAGCACTAGTTGGTAAGAGAAAATCATAGGAGCGTAAATTCATGTCAGGCGCCAAGACTTCCACAGACACTGATGATACAACAAAGTCTGCAGAAATGTTCGCAATCGGGATTGGTGAGTGTGGTTCTAATATTGTAGGATCGTACCTCCAGACCAGCCGCGACAATAAGCTGCCATCTCGTGTTCGTGGTTACCTTTTGATCAACACCGACCGAGCAGACCTCACGAAGGTACGGCAAAAATACCGAATTCCCAAGGAGAACACCCTTCTATATGGAGCATCAGAAATTGGTGTAGGTGGTCGCTTCATGGATGGATACAATGCAATCATGGAGTCCAAGGACATCATATTCGACCAACTTGCCAACTTGGGCTTTGAGGGAGTCTCGGGATTCTGTATCTTTACATCCTTAGGTGGTGGTACAGGCTGCGGCGGTACCCCTGCACTGATTGAACTACTCAAGCAGAGGTTCCAAGAGGAAGAGGGCAGACGTATCTTTGTTTATGTTGTTGGTATTCTTCCCTTCGAAGGGCAGTCAAGTGAAGCTCTGAACTCCATTTGGGCGGTCTCAAAGCTGCTTCGTGCCCAGCTTCAAGAGCGTGGCGCAGACCTCACGATCTTGCTGTCGAACAGGACTATGCTCAAGCGTATCCTTCAGTGGAGGAAGGGCGATACTGTCGACTACCTACGGAAGGAACTTGCAGTTGACATAGCAGACATCGACTCCATTGAGAGTATGGTTCCCTCGACACTCGATGAAGGCAGTGCTGCTGAGACTCGAACTGAACAAGCTTTCGTAGAACTTGTCAACCCACTCGCTCTTGATGTTGTTGAAGCAATGCTATCACCCGGTGTCTGGGAGAGCGCAAAGGATGTCTTTCCAACCACTGATCTAGCAGACTACGCCCGAAAACTTGACCCGGTAGTTGTTCCAGCTCTGTACACCGATATTGGTCTCATCCCTGATGCAGGCAGTATGCCAAAACAACTTAGAACGATGATTGACTATGCAGTGAAGGAATGTAGTTATGCTGACGTCGGGGAGGAGCCCAACGCAGAGAGTGTATACTATGTACTGTCGGGTCCGACCCACATAGCAAAAGCTGAGTACGGGATGCATCTCAAAGAAGCTCTGGAAAAATTCATCGCACCAGGAGCCGCAATTACTCCGTGCTATGTGCAATACCATATTCCTGATGCAAAGACAAACTTGCTCCTTCTTCTCGGTCTGCCAAAGATACCAGAACTAGTCACTATCATCAATGAAGCCACGCAGCTGGTGAACCTTCATAGTGGTGCATCGCCGTTGAAACAAGGCTGGTTCATGCGGTCCAAAGGAACATCAAGAAAAGAGTTGGTCGATGCAATAAATGACTTCCGTGAGCTATTCAGCTACTACATGAGTCCGGGAGAATCAATAGAGTAGTGGAGTGTGTCTAGTTGTCAGATGACGCTTCTTTCCATTCCGCGGACCTGATTGACAGATTGCTGCTCATTGTGACGCTAAACTCCACATTGATCCATTTCCTCCTGAGCACCCAGGTTGAGGAGACCGTAGATCCGGATAGAGTTGATTCTCTTACACAGGGACTGCTGAGAACAAGAAAATGGATGGAAGAAGCCACAACAATGAAGGGCATTCCTCCTTCAACTCAAAATATTCTCAGTCTGATCGTCAAACGTCTGGCCCAGATTGAAAGTCTATTACCAAAGTTATCCAGTAAGGCAAAGGAGGCAGAGATAACCCCGGCACATGAGATTCTGTCCCTCCTTGATTCAGGACACGAAACAAGTCGCGCTGAGCAGCTTGAGCCAACTCAGATTCAGGGTACTGAAACTGAGCTAGTTCCACCCGCAGTACAAGTACCTGTGAAGCCCCTAGAGGCATACAAAAAGGTCGACGTGGAAGATGATATGTTTGGTCTCATTGGGCAGACTCAACGCCTGATTCAACAATACAGTCAGAGAGAGCACGTTCTTCTGCCAACTTTTTGGTTGGAGGTTTTGAGGGAGGTCCACAAGTATAAGTCGGATTCACCCTATTTGGGTGATGTTATTGAACAACCGTCCCGAATCCTGGCAAGAATCATAAGGGGATTATTGACAGAGGCTCCAGGTGCTAGACTGCTGCAGGAACTTATGAAGAACCGTGAGCAGGAGAGCTATGTCAGTAGTTCGGAGATTGAGAGAATCGAACGAGCAGTCGCCAAGTATTTTGCAGGTGTGGAGGGAGTCCTGAAGGAGGACAAGGTGAATTCCAAGGAGAAGATTCTAGAAGCTCAGACCGCATTTGATGGATTTGGATGGGGCGGCCCAGATCTTGAGAAGCGTCTGATTAAGAGACTGAATCAAGAATGCGAGGAGGCTCTTCATAATGCTGAATCTGCAACGGATGAGGCAAGAAAGGTCATCTACGCTGAAGTGACCAAAATGCTATGTAAGCTCCAGCATGCAATTCTGGCCGAAGCTCGACTTCAAGAGATGTTCACGCAAATGAAACCATAGACACGAAAACAGTCAGTTCTGATGGCTTGATTGCACAGCTCATATAAGCAATACCGCACCTGAGATTGACATGCACGAGGGAGAGATATGACCGGCATAAGAACCATGCTGAGCCCGAAAACGACAGCTGTTGTGGGAGTATCAACATCAAATCCCTTCTCGCCTGGTAATGTCATCTTTAGAAAACTAGCCTTCGAAAACGGTCTCCGTACATACCCAATCAATCCGAAGGGGGGTCTTGTCGAAGGAGTTCAGGTTTACAAGTCAATCGCGGAAGCCCCAGATGGCATCGATCTCGCTGTCATTTCTATACCTGCAGAGTATGTGCCAAAGACATTGACAGAATGCGGCGAGAAAGGCATCAAGGCAGTCATCGTTGTTTCCGGTGGTTTTGCTGAGATTGGAGGAGAAGGAGTAGATCTACAGTCAAAGATTGTGGCGATTGCAGATGAATACCATATCTCCATGGTTGGGCCAAACTGCATCGGTGTCTATGTTCCAGATCTGCTGGATACATTCTTCCTCCCTTCAGAACGTGTTGCTCGGCCTCGAAAGGGGCACGCTGTGATTATCTCACAGAGCGGGGGTTGGCTCGTTGAGAGGCTAGAGGAGTTCGCAGCGAGAAAAGTCGGTATTGCAGCGGCAGTCTCTATCGGAAACCAAGCTCAGATCAAGGTAACTGACTTCATTGAGTACTTTGGCAACGATGATGATGTGAATGTAATCGTTTGCTACTTGGAAGGATTCGGAGAAGGAGGCGGACGCCGGTTCGTCAAAGCCTGCAGAAAGATAGTGATTGAAAAACCAGTAATTGTTTTGAAGGGCGGAGAGTCAGAAGCTGGTCACAGAGCTACTCAAAGCCACACTTCATCCCTAGCCGGAAACCAGGCTGTTGCAGGAGCTGCATTCCAGCAGTATGGGCTAATCCATGCAAGGGATGAAGATGAATTGATGGCGTATGCGAAAGTCTTCTCATTCGAGCCCAAACACATGAGGAGTAGTAGAATCGGAGCCCTGTCTGTGAGCGGAGGCCATGGGGTCCTAGCTAGTGATGAGGCCTCTCCGTATGGACTTGAATTCCCACAGTTTTCTGCGGAAGAGCAAAGTCTGATGCGAGAGGTAATGACGACCGCCTATCAGAGCATCGCATCGTTTAGAAATCCATGTGATCTCACGGGAAGTGCTTCAGATATCGACTTCGAAAGAGTTTTGGCCAAGATGCTCACAATTGAGAGAATAGACGCAGGTCTCCTGCTATTGCTTCCGTATGCGCCTGGTATTTCTCTTCAGATTGGCGCGAGAATTGCCAACGTGTCAAAACAACAAGCGAAACCTGTGGTGGTATATGTGCCAGACCTAGAGAAGTACGAGGTCATCATCAGGGGATTCGAATTGAATGGCGTTGCAGTGGCAGATACTATTGAGGAAGCAGTTCAGATGCTGAATGGTATCAGAAAGAGGACGAAGTTCTTGCAGGGCATTGGCGCCTGCTAGGTTCCGCCTGCCACTTTCTTGTAGTCAATGTCGAGAGATTGCAGTGCTTCGACTAGTCGCCCCTTTATTATCAATTGTCTGGATGAGAAGTCTGCCACGCTTGAACACCCTGTCAGATACATTGCCACTTTGAGACCTTCAAGCATACGCTCTAACTCGACAACCACATCAAGACTGGAACCGAATGTAGCTGGTCGCAAAAGTGGGTGGGCAACACCTGCAGCGATGGCTCCCAGACTCAATGCCTTGGCAATGTCAAGACCTGATCTAACGCCACCTGTTGCAATCACGTCAAGTTCAGTTGAATCGAGAACCATGATAATACTCAAGGCAGTTGGGATTCCCCAGTCCCAGAATTCAAGGCCTAATTGAGCTTTCACATCATCATCATCCTTGAGCGCGCGGAAGTACTCTACTGCAGCCCAACTTGTGCCGCCCACGCCTCCTACATCAACACCATCCACTCCAATCTCCTCAAGACTAGAAGCGACATCTGAAGATATGCCGGCTCCTGTTTCTTTTACAATCACAGGGACATCCACAGAATCGACAATTGCGGCTATGTTTTCCAGCACACCCTCGGAATTGCAGTCCCCTTCAGGCTGAACGGCTTCCTGTAGCGGATTGAGATGAACCGCAAGAATATCAGCCTCAATCATTGAAACAGCATCAGCGGCTAGACCCACATGCGTTGCTCCGATGTTGGCGATGAGAGGGACCGATGGAGCTTTTTCACGAACAATCTTGAAGGTGTCAATTAGCGATGGATCTTCAAATGCAGCCCTCTGACTGCCAACTCCTATGGGTAGTCCTAGCTCTTCTGCTGCTGTGGCTAAGCGTTCGTTGATACCAAGAGTCTTAGGATGACCCCCTGTCATTCCTGCAATGACAAGGGGAGCCGAAGCCCTGAGGCCGAAGAAGTTGGATGTAAGGTCTATCTTGTTCTTGTCTATCTCAGGCAGCGCATTGTGAACAAGGTCGATGTCCTCGAACATAGTTGACCTGCGACACTGGACATCTTCCTCAAGACATATCTCGATATGTTCAATCTTTCTTCGGCGTGTGATTGATGTTTCAGTCTCATCATATTCTGATTCATCTAGGCCAAGGGGTTTATCGTGAGCCATCCGTCTGCCTCCGAGTGTGACTGAGGTGTAGGCAAGAATGCAGATAGCACTTACGGTTCGTTTGCAGAGATTCGGTCGTGCACGGCATTTGCGTGATGCGAAGGCTTTATTCCAGTCTTGCATTGATTAGGACTCAAGTGTCCAAGATGGCAGACGAAGAGAAGTATCGAGTCGAACCTCAGGAAGTGGAAGAACAGGAGGAGAAAAAAGGATTCTTCAGACCGCTTCCTCAACCTGAACAAAAACATAGGAGCACGGATGGCAAACGTCCCCAACCTGTTGTCAGACTTCTCGGAATCTCGATGTATGAAAGACATCGAGACATTCTGCTCATAGTATTGATGCCCGTGCTGACAGGTCTGATCGATACCGCTATTTACTCCTTCGTCACAATAAGCGCAGTAGAAACAAATGCAACATACATGTTCTTATTCCCGGCACTAGCTGCAATACCAATTGGCCTAGTTGTATCGGAAACAGGTCCAGCGTTGGTAAGTGGATTTCTTAGTGCCATTTTTTTTATGGTCTTCTTTGTGACCTTTCTTACTTCTCCTGGAATAATGCTTCCGGAATTGGGAATTGGTGACTTCATAATCAGCGGCATTGCCCTTGCCGTGGGATCCTTCATCTTCGTGGTGGTCGCTAGTATTCTTGGTGTGGTGATTGGCACAGTAGTCCGAGAGTTCGCATGAAAATCAGGAGGACCGAATTCGAACATCCCAAAAGAGGCGTAATTGGCTTTCATCTTTAGAAAGGCTAATGTAGGCCATCTTGCCAAGTCATTGTGCAATGCGACACAGACTTGTTTACCCCTATTCTGATGCACTACTCGGATACGAATTAGGCAAGGACCATCCGTTGAGACCGGAGAGACTGAAGCTCACTCATATTCTTTCTGAACAACTGGGGCTCACTGAGAAAGTGGATCAGCTTGAACCTGAGCTTGCCTCAAGAGCTGACCTAGAGCTCTTTCACTCTTCCGAGTACATTGAAGCTGTGGAACGGTGTGGCGCGACTCTTGGCTCGGATCCGGAGCACGGGCTAGGTACTCCGGATAACCCTGTATTCCCCCAAATCTATGAAACGGGAGCGAGATATGTGGGTGCCACGCTTGATGCAATGAAAAGTATCATTAATGGAGCGTCCAATGCATTCTCAATTTCAGGAGGGCTTCATCATGCACATCGAAATGCCGCATCGGGATTCTGTATCTTCAATGACATTGCAGTCGCAATTAACTATCTCAAGAAGAAGAAAGGCGATGGTATCCGGTGCCTGTATTTTGATATTGATGCACATCACGGTGATGGGGTTCAGAATGCATTCTACCGCGATAAAAACGTGCTTACTATTTCAGTACATCAAACGGGAAAGACCCTCTTTCCTGGCTCTGGATTCGTGTATGAAACTGGAGGGGCTGAAGGAACTGGTTATTCAGTGAATGTGCCCTTGATACCCGGAGCAGGAAGCCCCGAACTCATCAAGACCTACGAGGAGATAGTAGTACCGCTCTCTGAAACTTACAAACCAGATTTGCTCGTCACGCAGCTGGGTGTGGACGGCCATTATTTGGACCCCCTTGCACATTTGGCGTATACGTCCTATGGATACGAAACGGTTGTCCGAGGCCTAAGAGACTTAGCCACTGATATCTGTTCCCTTGGCTGGCTTGCAGTTGGAGGTGGAGGCTACAATCCGGCAAACGTAGCTCGCCTTTGGACACTGTTCTTGTCGATTATGCTGGATGAGAAGGTACCAAAGGATGTACCAGAGGAGTTCAGGAATATATGTGTAGCAATGGGATTCGACGGTTGCCCGAAAACGATGAGAGACGAGGACGAAGTGGTCCAGATGTACTTCTCACGAGAGGAAGTATCATTGGACCTTGAGAGAACTCTCCGAAGAGTGCAAGAACTGATCTTTCCATATCATTCACTTTGATGGGACTGACTAATCGCGGACCTACCTTATCTGATTATCAATCCATTTGCGAAGTATCTTGATAACAAGGTCTGAAGCGGCCGCCATGATTATCGAGTCTGCGTCTTCTGATAGAAGTGAAGAAGGATCAACTCCAGACTGCGCTACGCGAAGAAGAGATGGGTAGCATAATAGTCCAAGACCTTGGACTACGTCAAGAGAGTCATTGCCTGTTATTTGGAAATCTGTGCCAAGTTTCTCAGATGGGACTATTTTTGAATCGGTATCAAGAAGCTGAAGTAGTACGTCAAGCGTGGCAATAATCTCAACGTCGGGCTCAATGCATTCCTCGAATACCTCTGGCGTTCCATCGTCGAAGACGAGCGATGCAATCTCGTCAATGTCGACTGCACGAAAACATATGGTCAGATTCTTGAAAGACTCCATTGTCGTCTGCATGTATTCTTCAAATCTCTCATCGGATAACTCATTGAGATGTTTTGCCTCTTCAAGACTGATATTCAAAGCTGCTCGACAACCATCTACAACAGGTCCAAGATACTCCATTAGCATATACTTATCCTGGTTGATAGCACCTGCAATATTGCGAAGCCTTCTCTCCAGTGTAGCATAGCCTCTCTCACTCTCTTCGGTCAATATCAGTCAAGCTGGGAGGCGTAAGACTGCATATAGAGGTACTGCTGGACACATGGGCATATCATACATTTACTGAAAAGGACAATATGCATGGTTTATTCGATGGTGTCCGATGACTACTGACATACATACGCACTTGGGGACAAGTCCAAATGAAGTTCTGACTGTGAATTCAGAGAATCTCGTTGAAGAAGTGGACATGCTAATCTCACGAATGGACACCTTTGGAATTGACAAATCAGTGCTTGTACCAAATGAGCCGAAAGTTCCCACAAGCCTCTACATCAAGGCTGCTGATATCTACCCAGACAGGCTGTTTTCTGCGTGTTCTATTATTCCAAGGCCGATGGACCGGGCAAAACAACAACTAGAAGGATACGTCGACCAGGGATGCAAGGCACTGATTCTCAGTGACGATATTTACTACCCCTCCGACCCCGCAGCTCTTGCATTGGTACATGCAGCCGTTGCAAAAGACATTCCCGTATACCTTCAGAGTAACGAACTGACCGGGGAAACAATATCATTCCTAGATTCTATCACGACAGTGTATCCTGAAGGCAAATTCGTTGTATTGAGTATGGGAGGCCTCTTTGGTTTTCCACAACTCATTCCTTTAACATCTCGACCGAATCTATGGCTGGAGCTCTCAACCACATTTGCCAAGCTTGTAGAATCCCCGCTCAGGGTCTATCTCGATGCGATTGTTCAAGATATCGGTGTGCGAAAACTCGTCTTCGGCTCTGGCTTCCATAGCCAGTATCCGGATATGATCGCAGCTCTAAACCTGATAGATTTGAACATTGAAACACGCAGATTAGTCATGAGGGAGAATGCTTGGGTGATATTGGGTGTTAGTTTCTCATAATCATCTGTAGGAGCCAGATCTTACCCAGTCAGCACGCTCTCATGAACAAGACGTTCAATATCATCTGGACTAGGGAGTCCAATCACTCGTGAACGTCCAACTTGAATCATGGGGAGTGCGATAATATTCATCTTCTCTATTAACCCTGGTTGGTTATCTACAGGTCTTTCCCTGACTTCCACACGATTCGCGAGATAGGCAAGTCGGCATGCAGCTGACTTTGCTGCTTCAAGAGCTTCGCCACAGAATGTACAATACTCGCTCGTGAACACGTCGATTCTTAGGGGGGCAGGTCCATTCAGGGGCACTGTCTGTTCTTGTCGAACCTCAGGATTGAGGTTAATCCTCTGTTGCATTATTGTGCCTCCATTGGAGAAGTGATGAGATCTCATTCTGCGAAAACGGGCGGCTTCAACCGGACGTGCTCGGATACCGAGTCAACAGCCCGCAATGGTATGGCTTCCCAGGATTGCCTCTTTTCCTCCAAGGATCCACTCTTTTCGATTATTACCATCGGCCCGCTGCTCTCGTCGAACCATATCTTTCTTACACGTCCTAGTGGAAAGCCTCTGAAGTCACAGACAATCTTTCCTTTGAGCAACCATTTGATCTCGTCGTTCTCCATAGTCCTCAGCGATTGTTCCAAGTACAAGATGAACAAGAGCCTGTGTACAACCAACGTCATTCCAGCGTAACACTAAGTCTGGATTAAAATGATTGAATCTCAAGACGCGACTTGCAGGCGATCTGTCCAACCAATGCCTGCATTCTCTATTGCTGCTTTTCCCCAGTTTCCTTTTCTTCATATCCCCATGAGATGATAGTGTCACTATCAGAGGGGAAGAGAGTACCGGGGAGACAGTAACCACCTATGATCATAATGATTCCAAATATGTTCAGCGCGCCGCCTATGACAATGAACAGACGTGAATCGCTTATTTGATTCAGACCAAGATCGAAGAGTGTTGCACCTAAAACGCGATCCACGGTCAGCGTATAGTTGCCGGTGGCAATATCAATTACCAGACTGTCCTCATAGAAGATGGATTGCTCAGGCCCAACGATCTGATTCTCTTCAGTGAGAGTCATATTGACAAACGTCACATCGAGCGTCACATTATTGACGATTGATATGTCCAAGTAGATGATTGTCTGATTGCCTGGACGCAAAGAAACAGAGACCTCAAGTTGGGGGTAGTAGTTTGCCGCGTCATACACCTCGAAAGTTCTCTGGTCGTTTTGCATTATTGAGAAATTCACATAGTGATAGGGGGCCATCACTACTATCATGCCGCCAAGGAGTATGACCATGGCTCCACCAATGTAGAGAAAAGACTTCTTGCTGAACCAGATACTACCCATCAATAATCGACCCTTATGAATCACTATACTTCACTGTTATATCTATAGCGAACAATGTAATGTCTAGTGCCATTGATGGAACTATCTCCAGAACAGCCAAATAATCAAAGTGCATAAAGACGGGGACAGCTATGAGATTCCTGAGTCTAGCGACAACATTGGACGCAGTAAGCAAGACTACAAAGAGGAAAGAGAAAACCAGTCTGGTCGCCAGACTATTGAAAGAAACAGAGCTATATGAAGTAAGCCCAGCAGCGCTCTTCCTGGCCGGAAGAATCCTTCCTGAGAGTGATCAGCGTACTCTGAATGTGTCATGGAGCGGTCTAATCGGAGCTCTTCACAGTGTCATTGATTTCAGGGATGAAGATTTCAGCAAGTTCTATGAAGGCGATGCAGGAGAAGCAATTGCGGCACTGATGGAGTCAAAAGCTCATACTAAACAATCTGTGCTTTTCCAAGAGCCACTCACTATACAATCGGTTAGTGATAGATTCACAAAGATTGCACTCGCTGGGGGAAAGGGCGCGATGAAGGAGAGGCAGTCGTTGATATCTCCACTTCTTGGAGAAGCGACACCAAGGGAGATTCGCTATATCGTTGCGCTCATTCTCAATGATATGAGAACGGGTCTCTCCCATGGCTTGCTTGTCGAGTGTATTGCAGAGGCATTCTCCGTTGACGTAGAATTAGTCAGAAGAGCATGGTATTTCACTGGCGATTTGGGTGAAGTTGCACGTCTGGCTGCAGAACATGGAAACCGGGGTCTCAAACAAGTCAATATCAAGCCCATGATTGCTGTCAAACCAATGCTCGCGAGCCCAGTCAGTGACTTGAAATCGGCTCTAGAAATTGGCGAAGGAAGCGAACTGTCTTTCGAGATGAAATTCGATGGTGCCCGCGTGCAGATTCATAAGGAGGGAGAGAATACAAGAATCTTTTCAAGAGGACTGAATGACGTCACTGAAAGCCTTCCTGATATTGTGCAGGAGGTGAGTAAGGGTCAGCTAAATCATCGTGCCTTGTAACGAAATTGGACATCGAAAGCGGCTCGCAGTTCCTTTAGGGTAGTCGCATTTTCTGGTTTCTTGTCGTCTCGAATTCCTGTTATTCGGGCGAATCTCAAAGCCAGTCCAGATTCATATTTCGGGCTCTCCTGAATTTCAGCTGCCAGAACTTCAACTACAATCTCAGGTCTTACCCTAACGAGACCTCGGCTTCTTGAAAGCTGGATACGTTGGAGTCTGTCAGTCATCGCTTGAAACTCAATATCTGTCAATCCCTTGAACGTCTTGCCCACCATTGCGTACTCGTTCGCTTCTTCATCGAGGACTGCGAGATGATAATCTGAAAGCCACTTATTCCTTCGGCCATGCCCCCACTCAGCTGCAATGATCACCAAGTCCATTGTATTAAGTGTGTGTTTAATCTTTAGCCAGTGTTTTCCACGTACACCGGGAACGTAGGGAGAGGAAACCATTTTGGCAACAAGCCCCTCATGCCCAATCTCTTTGCTTCGGAGAAAGAAGTCTTCTGCGACGCGAAGTTCACTCGTCACAACCCTCTCTGCGATCATCGAATCCGGCAGAATTCCTTCGAGTCGTTCTCTCCTTTGAGAGTACGGTTCTTCGATAAGCATCTGCCCATTCAGTTGAAGGATGTCAAAGATATAGAGAAGCAGCTTGACTTCCTGATTTGTCGTTTCAACATCTCTGGTTCTTCCGAATCTTTTCATGACCACTTGGAATGGATAGGGTTTGCCCATCGGGTCTACAGCAACAACCTCGCCGTCCAAGATGAACTGACTAGCTCTGACGCTCTTAGGTCTTGTATTCGTTTTCTGTCATCATGGGCGCTCCTGCCTAGTTTCTATCATTCTATGAACCAATCTCTTGAACGCTCCATTGAGGAGCATCGCAGACCACAGCCTTTATAGGGAATACAGTCCGGGAAAAATCTGAAGGAGCCTCTACTATGTGGTTAGAGATTACCATCATACCGTTTATCCTCTTATTCATAGTGTTCTTGATATTCTGGATAGTTCACGAGGGGTCGCGGTGGCAGAAACATCGCTATTTGGGTGTATTCGCCAGGATTACTCAAGCTTCGCCGCGCAGGGGTTTTCTGATCTTCTTCTTCCTCACGATAATGTTCATTCCACTCGCAGTTCTAGTCATGACAGGGCTGTGGATGGACACAATGCCCTCTCCTCAAAAAGGGGATGTTGTCAATGTAATGCTCGTTACACTCGTAGTATTGTCATTCGCCTTTCCAGTTATGTGGGGTAGTTTCCGTACGTGGCGTCAGACTGTGAGAGCAGAGGCGGAAATGAAAATCAGACCAACTGGAGCATAGTCTTCGTAGAGATATGGCAGTCCGTTCATATCCATGGACACACCAACCATTTCTACTCTCATGATTAGAGGTGTCGATTGATGACTCATGTGGAGTTGGCTGAGGGGCTTTATGTTGTTACTGGCGGATACTTTCCAAGATGCAACACAATAGTGATCATTGATGAGGAGGTTGTCGTCATCGACCCAGGCTGCGGAATTGAGGACCTTCGAGCCTTCCTGATGACACAGGATCTCACGCTTAGGAACATCGGAACTGTCATCCTTAGTCATATACATCCTGACCACATCACACATGCAGCGCGGCTCAATAGACTGTCCCGTTGTAGGATTGCAGCTAATGCAATCACAGCACCTCTCTTCAATGACAAGGAGAAGATGAGAGATTTTCTCGGTTTTCACAAAAGCAATCCTGTCAGAACGCTGTGGGAGGAAATGGTGAACTCAAAGATGTATGGTGCACTGGACGAAGGACATGTCGATGAAGAGCTTAGGGACGGCGACAAATTCGCGCTTGGCAAGTACACGCTTCGAATGCTCTATACTCCGGGACATCTTCCTGACCATATGTGCATTGAGATAGTGGAGCCGAACCTTGTCTTTGGAGCTGACATAGACCTTACGGAGTTCGGCCCTTACTACGGACATCCTAATTCCTCCGTCCCGGAATTCAAAGACTCCATTATGAGGCTACAGCACAATGACTACGATGGCCTCATCAGTGGGCATCTTGTTAACCCTCTTGTCAGAGACTACAAGACTGCACTGGCATCATACCAACGACAGATCGGGATGCGTGAGGACCTTGTGCTTGCTGCGATTATGAATGGAGCAGGTTCTGTTCAAGAAATCACGCTCAATCCTATCATCTATCCCTCCCTCACTGGTCCAGTGTTTCTCCAGTTTGAGACTTGGATGATAGAGCATCACGTAAAATCGCTTCTAGATCGAGGCTTGATTGAGGAAAAGAAGAAGCGATTCATTGCCCTATGATTCTTCGCTCAGAAACGCGTTCGAAGAGAGATTCTTTAGCCTCATCATCAACTCAGACTTTATGGCCCTGATTGCTTGTATGGCGGGACTGCTTTCATTGAGGTCAATGGGCGCAATCCCGCGTCGATCTGCTTCACGCACGGTTTCGTCAAAGGGAACCATTCCAATCAATGGGATGTTCTGGGATTTCAGGGCCATGGAGATGAAGCTGGCATCATCCTCCCCAGTGACCTTATTCCCTACTGCAAACACGCGTGCGAGCCCAATATCTGCTGCAAGACCTCGTATTCGTTCAATCGTATCGAGCGACCTCTTTCCTGGCTCAACGACTGCAAGAAGAGCGTCCATACCGCGTGTCGTCCCTCGACCTAGGTTCTCAATCCCTGCATCCATGTCCATGATGAAAGCCTCGTTGCTCTCAAGGCTGAGATAGTTGATGAGTGCCTTGAGAAGAGCTGCTGAAGGACACATGCAGCCTTGTCCGCCCATATTGACCGTACCAGCCACAAGAAGGCTGACATTGTCAGGACCTGCAATAGCGAAGTTCTCTGTCAAATCGTTGACAGTAGGGTGAATTTGGAAGAAATTCCCGAGAGCCTCGACCCATTTCATTTCAGTCTTCTGGCGAACAAGCTCCTCATTCTCAAGGAGAGGTCGTATTTTTCGAGCTATCGTATCATCCATGCCGATTGCAGACCAAAGGTTGTAGTTTGGATCAGCATCTACTGCAAGGATTCTCAGACCATCACGTCCTAGGAGTCTTGCAAGTGTGCCAGCAATGGTGGTTTTTCCGACGCCACCTTTGCCTGTGACTGCAACTTTCATCGGGTGTTGGAGCGCGTAAGAATGTAATGAGTCTGTCGCTGTCTTCTTGTAGCATCCTCGCAGTCAAGCGGAGAGATGCCTGAAGAACAGCAATGGGAACGGCCGATGAGATTAGTTAATAGTATCTATGTCTGCTGGAAAAATGAGAAGGTCATGAGAGACGAAAAGGGACTCGGAAATGCCAATCATTTGACTGGAGAGAAGAGCCCATACCTCTTGCAGCACGCCAAGAACCCGGTCCATTGGTATCCTTGGAATGACGAAGCCTTTGAGAAAGCGAAGAAAGAAGACAAACCAGTCTTCCTCTCAATAGGATACAGCACCTGTCATTGGTGCCATGTCATGGCGCATGAATCCTTTGAGGATGAAGAGGTTGCGAAACTTTTGAACAACGCCTTTGTCAACATCAAGGTGGACCGCGAAGAGCGACCGGATATAGATGGCGTCTATATGCAATTGGCACAGATGTTGACCAATCGTGGAGGATGGCCTCTGACAATCATCATGACACCGGACAAGAAACCCTTCTTTGCAGGAACCTACATTCCAAAAACAACCGATCACAACTCTATTGGATTGCTGGACCTCATTCCGAGAATTGCAGAATTGTGGAGTGAAGACAGAACCAACATTGATGAAGTGGTTCAGAGAATAGAAAACGCACTAGAAGAAATGTCCTCTCAGGAGTTGAGTTCTGAACTCTCAGAGATTGATATTACAGCAGCTTTCGGCGAGTTGTCCCAACGATTCGACGAGAAACACGGAGGCTTTGGCAGTGCTCCGAAATTCCCCTCACCTCACAATCTCGTGCTAATACTGCGGTACTGGAAAAGAACAGGTGATGCATGGGCACTTCGTATGGTCGAGAAGACACTCACAGAGATGAGGAAAGGAGGCATCTTTGACCAGTTGGGCTATGGGTTTCACAGATACTCAACTGATTCGCATTGGTTACTTCCTCATTTTGAGAAGATGCTATATGATCAGGCAAGTCTAATGCTTGCGTATACAGAAGCATATCAAGTATCCAAGAATCCCTTCTTCGCGCAAGTAGTCAGAGAGATTTACGAGTACGTGACACGTGATTTGATGAG
>CAYHAA010000003.1:0-60605 GCA_964354495.1 uncultured archaeon
GCGGGAGCAGAACTCGAGGATGAGGTCGTGGCTATTGCCAAAAAACATGGAATTCGTGTGATAGGCCCCAACTGTGTAGGTGTAGTCGATACTCACAGTCACATTGACACTTTCTTCCTACCTGAATACAGGTGTGGACGGCCAAGGCCAAGTAATGTCGCGAACATCTCGCTAGTGTCTCAGTCTGGCGCCTTCGCCGCAGCAATCTCGGACTGGACTGCGGAACTTGGTCTTGGAATCAGTAAGCTGATTAGTCTGGGGAACAAATGCGATGTCGATGATGATGACCTTCTTGGCTACCTGGCAGAGGATTCAACCACTCAGGTCATTTGTTACTATACGGAAGGGTATGATGAACTGAAGGGTAGGACTTTCTTTGATACAGCCAAGAAGGTAACACCGTATAAGCCAATACTTGTCGTGAAATCTGGCAAGGGAAGTAAGGCTAGGGCAGCAGCAAGTTCGCATACAGGATCCCTTGCTGGCTCGGATAGGATTGCGGACGCTGCATATGAGCAGTCGGGAGTCATCAGAGTGGACAACTTCGAGCACATGTTTGATGCAGCCAAAGCCTTGGCAATGCAGCCCGCAGCCAAGGGGAATCGGGTTCTAATGATCACAAACGGAGGCGGTCTTGGTGTAATGACCACCGATGCGCTCGAGGCACTCAATCTTGCGATACCAAGTCCCTCCGAGGATCTCAGCAAGAAACTCCACGAACGACTTCCGGCCTATTGCGCTGTTGGCAATCCGATTGATGTCGTGGGTGATACAGATGCATCAAGATACGATGCTGTATTCAAGGAAGCAATCGAGAGTGGAGAATATGACATGTTTGTAGTAGGCATGCTCCTACAGACACCAAGTCTTGGTATGGATATCACAAATGTAATAGCGAATTATCAGCGCGTGTCCGGTCTGCCCTTCGTAGTGGTTTCCATGGGGGGTGCATTCACGACAAAAGCAGGAGAGATAATGGAGCTCATGGGAGTACCCACTTATGCTACTGGCGAGAAGGCGGCTCTAGCGGCAGAGGCATTGGCAAAATATGGAGAAATCAAGTACGGAGATAAGTTCAACAAGACACTAATCTCTGATAAACCATAAAAGGAAAGAACAAAGTCAGGAATCTAGGCGAGGTCTGGATAGAGATGAAGGAAGCAAAGAAGATCTTCAAGACTGCACTTGCAGAGGGCAGAACATTCGTTCTGGAACATGAAGCCAAAGACATAATGAGAGCCTACGGTATTCCGGTACCTCCATACAGCACAGCCACAACTGCTGATGAAGCCGTAGCCAAGGCGAAGGATATCGGGTTTCCAGTGGTACTGAAGATTCTCTCCAAGGATATCTTGCACAAGTCTGATGCTGGTGGGGTCAAGATCAATCTCAAGAGTGTAGGCGAGGTCCGAAAGGCGTTCAATGAGATAATAGAAAATGCAAAGAACTATGGTCGTGAGAAAGGAATCGATGTGGACCTAAGCCGGGGTGTTTTCGTTTCTGACTTTGCAGATATGGGAACTGAGATTATTGTGGGTGTCACCAAAGACCCACAGTTCGGCCACGCACTGATGGTCGGACTCGGAGGAATATTCGTTGAAGTCCTCAAAGATGTATCCTTCAGATTGATTCCATTCACCGAATCTGACGCAAGAGAGATGCTGAAAGAACTCAAGGCGTACAAGATACTGGAGGGGATACGAGGTGAGGCGCCCAGAGATGTGGATGCCTTGGTCAAGATTATGCTCTCAGTGTCAAAGATGGTTGAAGAGAATCCGGAAATCACTGAGCTGGACTGCAATCCAACCTTTGTGTACAAGGTTGGAGAGGGTGCTCTTGTGGTCGACGCTCGAATTTTAATTGACAATCCAAACAAGAAAGGCTAGCCGCTAATCAGAGCATAGAGAAGAATTAGCCCTCGTTTCAAATCAGAGTCCTCAAGAGGCGCTGCAGGGGACTCCGTTGTCTTGCTTGCTAAGAGAAGAAGCAATGCTGTTATTCGTGGCACCAGTCGTGCGTATTGCAGTAAGAAGTCCTTGTTTCCGGTCGAATCGACAATCAGGCTCTCTAGTCTTCTCGTGATGAATTGAATTCGCTCATCAACGCCGTTGGCTGGACGCAGACCCTTGAAGATAGTGACCGCCGAAGACGCGTCTTTAAGAAAATCAGAGGACACGCCGACTCTCTCTATAATCTCCATTGATCCGATAATGATAGACTCGTAGTGTTCTTCCTCTAGTCTATCAAGCTTCTGCTTGACTCCCTGAAGCTGTCCAAGCAGTTTTAGTGAGTTAGTCAATATTGAACGAGAGGCACCAGAGGTGGCAACTGCCAGCTTCCCAAGATAGTCGCTGTGAACTCTCTCAAGATTGGCAGCAACTGATGCATTTAGCTTCTTCTCAAAACCCGGAGAGAATGCCACTCTTGCGGCAAGAGGGAGAACAGGATGAGTTCCAAGTTTCCTTATCGCAGTCAGTGCCTTGTAGTCATTTGCGTCAACATAGAAGAGAAGAATGCGGGTAGTATCATATGCGGTTTCAAAATCATCCTCGGTCGTGACATTTCTGCCTTGACTCTTGCATGCAAAGGCGCAGAGAAGAACCCATGTGGACAGCATGTCATTGCAGAGACTCTCCATCTCCTTCTGATTTCCAACCTCGTGCTCTTCAAGAAAACGCGATAGCTTTTCGGTGGCTGCTGAAATTCGCTGGAGCGTGTTCCCGCCCACACTGAGGTCTGCGATTGATTTGATGAAACTTCGGGCGTCACGGGAGGCAGGTCTGAGGATGAGCACGGGGTCCTGTCGAGTGACCGTCCACCATTTTGATGTAGAGGTGAGATAGTCGAGCAAATCAACGGCAAGAGTAACATCGGATTGGCCCGCAGTGGTTCTCGAATTGAGATGTGCATTCAATCGAGTAATCAATCGGAGGAACCTTGTGACATGAACGGAGAGTTTCTCACCTGCAAAGACACAATCTGTAAATCTGGCAACGATTGAATCGACCTGCGATTGTATACCATCCTCGAGCTGAGTTTTCACAAGACTACGGTACACATCAACTGGAGTTCTTGCCAACGACGAACTGTCTCCTGCCTATGAACCCTGCTGACTTATCTTATAAAAGACTGTGTCATGATGATATGAAACCTCATTTTCCATATCTGCGGGATCGCATACCATAGGACCTGAGCGCTCTCCAGATATCTATCCTTCTCACTGCAGGCCAGTAGATCTGAGCAAAGTATAGCTCAGAGTAGGCAGACTGCCAGAGAAGGAATCCTGAGAGGCGTTCCTCGCCAGAGGTTCTGATGATGAGGTCAGGATCGGGTATGCCGCTCGTGTAGAGGTTCTCCTCAATCACATCTTCAGTGACTTCAGATGCGCTCATCTGCCCCGTTTCTATCCTCTCTCCAATGGCTCGCACGGCATCTACAAGCTCGGCTCGCCCCGAGTATCCAATGGCTATGTTGAGAATGTGATCTTTGTAGTCCTTTGTATCCTCTTCTGCAGCATGAATCGCATCCTGAACTTCCTTTGGCAAGAGATCCACTCGTCCGATTGCACTGATTCGCACCTTGTGACGATGAACATCTGGGTTCCCAACGACTTCACGGAATTTCTCCTTGGCCAAACTCATTATCTGATTGACCTCTTCCTTGCTTCGTTGAAAGTTCTCAATCGAAAAGGCATAAATCGTGCAGACTTTGACATTGGCCTCCCAGAGAATACGAAGCACCTCCAATACTTTGGCAGCCCCCTTCTGATGGCCAAACCAGGGAACTTCCATTCCGTGCTTCTTCGCATACCTACGATTTCCATCCAAGATTATTCCGACATGCTTGGGTGCGAGCTTCTTGTCTAACTGTCTGTATAGGAAATATTCGTACAGTCTATAGACAGGGCCGGCCAAGTTCAATTAGTAACACTCTCTGCAGTGAGAGTATCTGAAAAATGACCCCTAATAGAGTTGACGTTGTTTGAGCAAGTGTTCTAGATCATCTGAGCAATCTTCTCAGCAGCTCGCTTCATGTCTAGGAATATGAGCCCGAGTTTTGCATTGGCAGTGGTAGATACTGTTAGGCACGCATTCATACCTGCCTGAATCACCAGAAGCCAGCCATCCACACCCTTGATATTCACCTGTTCGAGGTTACCCTTTCCAAGCTCGATAGCGGCCTTCTCACCGAGAGTCAACATCGCTGCGGTCATAGCAGCAACCTTCGCCTCATCCACATCCGTTGGAAGAGCAGAAACTATCGGGAGTCCTTCAACACTCACAATGGCACAAGCTTCAATCTCAGGAATACTTCCCTGTAGTTCATTGAGAACTCCTTCGAGTGTGTTTTCACGGGACTCTCTCATCTTGTTTCACCTGTAATTCACTTGTACATCCTTTTGAGTATGACCTCTCGCGCTATTGCTTGGAACGCCCTTTTAACTCCTACACCTTGGACTGCAATGGTCTCATAGATGGGAACGTTGCCTCCAAGGCCGAGCAAGTCGAGCATCTCGTCACGCGACATTCTATTGGGTAGGTCTCTCTTGTTGAGCATAACCACTATGGGAATCTCACGCCCTAGAGCGTCTCCTAGGAACAGCTTCAACTCTTCAAAACTCTCAGTGTTCTCATCACGTTGATCGGGGGATGAGTCAGCGACAAAGAGAATTCCATCCGTGCCCTGTAGGACGACCTTTCTCTGATGGCGGTGCCGTTTCTGTCCAGCCACGGTGAACACATCAAAGAGGACACGGCCTCCAGCCGACATCGGAACGTAGTCAAAGAACAGGGTTCTATTCGTTTCATCCTCAATCGCAGTGAATTCGCCCTTCTGGAGACCCTCCACTTTTCCGTACATCCAACGAAGTGCAGTGGTCTTTCCACCAAGTGAAGGACCATAGAATACCAGCTTCAGATGGATTCTGCCCTTGTCATCCTTGCGAATTGCTAACACCTCATTCTTTCACTGCTAGCCCGGACATGTTTCCAGATGGACCTTGGATTCTTGTCCGAACTGAGGTCCATGTTCTGGGAGGTTTGTTGAGTTAAAAATCTAGCCTAATAAAAGCCTTTGTGGCATAACAGGGCTTCATGGAGGCAGCCTCAATACAACTCACAGTACATGGTAATATGAACTGAATAGTGATAGCTGTGATTCCTGTTAAATTGTGTGTATTACTTGGAAATTCACACACGTTCAAGCTGGGCCAGAGCTGATTTAATAAATGAATAATGTGTCTACAGACGGGAATAGGAGGAATCAAATCTGCATACTCCAGATGCAATAGATGACCTGCAGACTGGAAAAGACGAGGCGCAGGCAATCCTACGCCCCATTCTGATATCTTTCGGATTGGCAATAATTGGACTAATCTACATACTAACAATTCCTCTCAGATGGTTACCCGCTGCCTACCTGATTCCGGGTTACTCACTGGTAATTGTGGGTATAGGAGGACTATTACTCTTAGTGCGTCTGACGGTTCGACGAATATCACCAGATACAGAGTTGGATCTCACACTAGCAATTATCAATGCCGCAGGATTTGTGATTCTCCTCTTTCCTCTGACACCAACAAGAGGATACGTGGAGCCGGGGCAGCCCTTCGGGTTTATACTTGGCTTTCATACCTCATTGTGGCCTCTGTTTGTGGCAGCGGGCGTTTCAGTACTACTAGTCACGAGGTTGTTGAGAAGAACTACAGGGCGAGAGAAACCACTCTTCATGATTGCCAGTTTTGTTCTAGGTTTCATTACGATAGCACTATGCTGGTTTCTACTTCCTATTCTGAACGAGATAACTCCTTCTCACATTGCAGGACTCGTCATATTCGTTCAAACTCTGATATTGCAGTTGTCTAAGCTTTGAGATGCTCTTCCGTGTAGACTTGAAGTGAGATGTGAGCGGTTTTCAAACACGTTCAAGTTCTGCCAGGGCTGACTTGAGGTCTTCCTCATCAAGCTCGGCATCCTTGGGAGACAATGGCTCTACGGCCAGGAATTTGGCGAGCTCATCGGCAAGCTGCACGCCCTGTTTCTTCATTACGAGGCGAATCAGACCAATGTTGACCTCTGCCTCCGATACAACACAGAGTACACCTTTTCCACAGGCCGAGGCGAAAATCTTGCCCTCTGAGAATTCAGATGTGACTATCTCAAGCTCCCCAATCTGCAGGTTCTTGCCCTGCTCCTCACTTGCACAGAAGACCGCACTGGCAATGGCTCCGATGCTGTCCACATCCACGGGGTAGTAGGACAACTTGGATACATTGGCAATTGTGAGTCCTGTCTTATCTACAAGTATGACCTTCTTGATGCCTTTGTCTTGACGGATGATCTCGGTCAGTATCTTATCGAAGGCTTTTGGATCACTCATTCCAGTAAACTCCATTCAATCATTGTTCTTGAGGACGACTAATATTAGGCCCTCTTTGACTTCCGGTGCGATGTTGATCTGACCCTTATTGGTGTCCAGGGTCAGGAATGACAGCGTCCCCTCCCGAAGCTCCCTCACTGCGTCGAGGGCTTTACCCACGAGAGAGGTTATGATTGCAGCGACGCTCTCCGTCGTTTCAGGGTCCAGATCACTGCTAAGTGGAAGACCCTCCATGGTGGTCACCACGACTCCACGAACACCTTCCTGTGCTTTGAGCCTTGACAGGATGGACTGGAGTTTTTCTTGTGTGATCACCGCACGGAATCCTCGCTACTTTCAGCTGTGCACTAACAACAACTACGCCGCAGTTGACTATTTTAGACTTGTGGAGATATGTTGCTGTGCGACGTGCAAAAATGCGCATTTTGAACTGATATTCCGGTGTGTTACACGGGAAAAGAAGAGAGCCGTGCATCACTTGAGCACGGCTGCCCAGTCCACAGATCACTAATGAGGTGTCATTTCTCATCCTCGTCTTTCTTGAAGAGCGCTTTTGAGCTCCGTTTCATCTGAGCCAAATTCTCAGTGAATGCCTCGTCAGCCGCGCCTGAGGGAGCCGCTGCAGGATGGGCCTTTAGCATCTCCTCTTGTCGCTGAATCTCCATGTCTTCAGTATTCAAGGCATCATCAGCCTTCTGAAGCATAGCCTGAACGGACTTTGGAGCCGCCCCTGCTTTTCGTTTCATCGCAGACCTGAAGGATGCTATTCGTTCCCGACCCTTCTCACGTTGACCACTGAACGACTCCTCACCTGCCTTTTGGGTCACAAAAGTGGCTCCGACAGTTGGATCGAGGGTCGCCATGATTTCGGACTCTTTCTTTGAGACCTTAAGTCTAGTCGTGAGTGCGCGTACTCTTCGAGCGCCTTCTCCATCGGTGTATGTCACTTGGACTTGGATTGGAACTTCGGATTCTTTGATCTTCGTGTTGGGCTCTACCTCGAAGTAGAGCTCATGGTTTGCCCCCACCACCCCAATCTTGCTCTCACTCTTTTCCTTCAGAGTGTCGATCACCGCCCTTGATACACCCGAGACATCCTTGATCGAGATGCCAGGCGGAGTCACAAGGCGTACCTCAACATCACGGCCCAACATCGAGGCACCAGCAAGTTCAGAGATACTTCGGTCAAGCTCGTTGGGAGTAACGTAGTACATCTGGCCTCCTGTGGCCTCGGGAAGGAGACCTAGTGTCTTTAGCTCCATGCCTGCGCCTGAGGCAATACCGACAACATCGACCGCGGCTCCAATATCGAGGAACATCTTTCCCAAATCTTGGTAGTACGTGTTTGCAGGAGTGACCTGATAGCCCTCGAGTGCACCAATTCCCTCATTTGCCAGACCATCAGTCAGGAGTACCACTCTTCCAACATTACGGTGTTTTGCAATAATGTACGCCATTGCAACTGCAGGACCAAGGGCAGTCCCGCCCTTGTCTCGAAGGGTCTGAATGTGCCCCTTCAACTTCTTGGCGTTCTCTCCAACGTTAACAAGTCGAATCTTATCGAGGAGACTCTTGGTTGACTCGATGATGGCATCAAGACTAGCAAAGGATGCCTGTGGTAGTTGTACAGACTCACCGGTCTCCAAGTTTCGAGCGACGATACTACTCTCGAACTCGATGAGACCAAACATCGTTTCCGGAGCGTTTGAGGCAAGACTGTCAATGGATGTGTTCAGGCTGCGCTTGACCGCGGCAAGATTGGCGCCGCTCATAGAACCCGAAACGTCGATGAGTGCAAGGAAGGATTTTCCACCTGCAGACACGACACCAGTGTCAGAGTCAGTCTTGATTCGTGGCGGTTCCACGACGAAGTCTGTGTCATCTCCCGCAACAACGATCTCGCCTTCAATGATGTTCAGAGTTCCACAGAATGGACAATAGAAATGCTTGCCAACCTTTGGATCCTCCTGAATCTGATCTACACTGAGTAGGAAACCGTTACACTTGTGACAGGCGATGGGTTTCCCCACTATCTTGGTCGTTTCATGGGCGAGGTGACTAAACTCTACACGTAGAACATAAGGAATGTCACTCAGAACATCTTTCGACGCTGGAAAGGACTCTGAGCTAGTTCGCAACATAGGCATGATATATTCGCCTCCAAAATTACTCAGCCATTCTTTGCACGAGGCGTTTTAAGTCAATCGACGACTCTCGCTCTATCAAAGATGGGCTAACTCGGCATGTCCATGACCATCACACAAGATATATAGACTCCAGCACTCAAGACCGAGATAGTCATTCGAGACCTCCAAGGAGGATAACACGTAGATGGTGGATCAGGCTAAGATTGAACAGGTTGTTGCGGAAACCATGGCTAGTAATGCCGAACTTCAGGGCATAATCGTCTGTGATGCAAGGGGCAAGGTGCTCTTTGGACATACAATCACAGGGGGAATCAAGCACTCTGATGTTGCCGACCTTGCAGTGAAGATTGCATCCAACTCCTCTCAGCTGGCAGCTGGGCTCGATAAGGGTGGTCTCAGAGAAGTGAGTATAGCAGCTGACCATGGCCTTGTTATAATCCTAGGCGACGTGAAGCTTGTGATGGCCGCAGTAGCTGGAGAGGGCGCTCGAGAGTCTATGGGACTGCTTAAGATGGCTCTTCGGCGTTCATTACTCTCTATCCTAGGGAAGAAGTGAAACTTAGGCCACCAGAGTTACACTTTTCTGTCCTTTGTTGAATTGAACACAGGACGTATAGACCAATATCTACATGTAGCTTAGGTATTACTCTGGTCATACCAACGGTATTCAGGACTGTGTAACATCCCAATAACACATAACCTGACACACCTGAATGACCGAATTTGCCGGGAAGGTTGCGAGACTTGGTACACATCGAGAAGCTAGTATGCAAGGGCTTCAAATCATTTGGCCGAGACTCTGTCACCATCAAATTCAATCCTGGCTTCACGTGCATTGTTGGTCCAAACGGCTCGGGCAAGTCAAATGTCGTAGACGCCATTCTCTTCGTTTTAGGACAACTCAGTGCCAAGACTCTGCGTGCAACAGTCTTCTCGGATTTGCTCTACTCGCCACCAAAGCCAAACATGCCACCGAAAGCAAAGTCTGCAACAGTTGAGCTGCATTTCGATAATACTGACAGAAAACTGCAGATTGATGCCGATAGGGTGGTCATTGAGAGAGAACTGGATGATACAGGCAAGTCTGTCTGTCGTATAAACAACAAGACTGTAACCAGAGGTGCTGTCATCGATGTGCTTGGTGCTGTTGGGGTGGATCCAAACGGGTACAACCTTGTGCTTCAGGGCGAGATCGCTCAGATGGTGAAGGTAAGCCCCGCCGAGCGACGAAAGATGATTGAGGAGATTGCGGGCATCTCCGCATATGATGAACAAAAGGAGCGAGCTCTCAAGAAACTGGCAGAGAGCGAGAGTAATCTGGGAAAGGTTGATGCTCAATTACAGGAACGTCGGCGCCAACTTGAGAAACTGCAAGAAGAACGGTCGGATGCCCTCCGCCACAAAGGAATGAATGCCCAGATACAGAAGCACAGAATCGACATACTTGCCTGGAGCATAATCAAGGGCAGACTCAGAATAGATGCCATTAAGGAGACTCTCACTGAGAGAGCAGAGGAGGCAAGCAATCTTGCAAAGGAACTTGTCGAAGTTGAAACGGGAATCACTGCGACGGACATAGAGATTGATACTATCGACCATGACATAGACCAGATAACGGGAGGAGACTCTGCTAAGATATCAGAGCAATATGGTATAGTTTCTGCTGCAGTGAGCCATGTTCGCTCCAATCTTGAGCGTGCACAGGCAGAGCATGATAGAGCCAGTAGTGAAAAGACCGGGTTACTCAAGGAGTTAGGGTCTGTCCAGAGTGAGATGAGCAATAATGAACGCCTCATGAAAGGAAAGATAGAGCAGTTTGACAAGCTCGAGAAGGAGATATCGAGCACAGCAGCTCAAGTCATACGTCTTGAGGAGATGTCGGAGAAGGAACAGGCTGCCTATTACGAAACAACTCTCCGCTTGCAGGATCTGAGTACCCAGCTTCGAGCCCTAGACGAGGGAGTTTCGGAGATACGCTCATCAATAAAATCTGATAATAGGGAACTTGGACTTGCCTATGAAGAGTCTAGAGACTCCACTGATGGTCTTGAGAAGGCAGAACAGGACCTGAAGGAGCTGAAACAAGTCATTCCTGAAAGACGGCAAGTGCTAGAGAAAGACGAAGCGCTGGAAGAGTCCAAGAAGAAGAAGTATGAGGAGGTCACTGGCCACCTTACAACCGTTGATGCGGAGGTGGATGAGAGTGCACATATCGTGGCGTCGACAAGAGAAGAACTGATTAGAGTTCAGGCTCGCCAAGATGCTCTCAAGGAGGCAGAGGACGCGTTCTTGAAGAAGCAACGCGCAATTGCCAAGGTGTTGAAGCTAAGGGATAGTGGGGAGATTGGTGGAATCCATGGTACTGTCGCTGAGCTAGGTACAATAGACCCGGACTATGCGGTCGCGATGGAGATAGCAGGAGGCAGCAGACTATCGTATATTATCGTCGAGAACGATGATACAGCAACAGCATGTGTAGAGATCTTGAAACGTGATAGAGTGGGGCGAGCGTCGTTCATTCCACTTGATAAGATTAAGACCCAGCCACCAAAGAAGCTACCAACTGATAATGGAGTCATAGATTTCGCACTGAACCTGGTCAAATTTGAACCAAGGATGCGACCAGCCTTTGAATTCGTGTTCTCTGACACCATAGTGACAAAGGGATTCGACACTGCTAAGCGCCTTGGTTTCCGAGGTCAGCGCGCAGTATCGCTCGAAGGAGACCTCATAGAGCGGTCAGGCCTAATGACTGGAGGACACTACCAGAGAGGTGGAGGAGGTCTCTCGCTTCAGGTAGAAGACACTAGCCCAGAGATAGCGAAACGGCTTCAGGGACTTGAAGATATTCTCACAGATTTGAGGAGTAAGCAGAGCGTCCTACGAGATGAGAAGAGAACTCTGGAGAGAGAACTCCAAGAACTATCTAAGTCGAACTACCGCGCAAGGCTGGAACTGGAAAAGCTCGAAGACCGGATGGATGAACAAGAGAATAGGTCAAAGACACTACAGGAGAGAATCAAGAAAGCCAGTCTGACGATAGAAGAGCTTGAAACCCAAATCAAAAGCCTTCAGGTACGTGATGAGGAACTCACGGTTCAACGCGAGAGAGTCATGGCGCAGCGTGATCAGTGCAACGAAGACCTCACAAAATCCGATTCTGCGAAGCTCTACCAAGACACTAGGGATCTGAAGCAAGTCCAAGAACAATATCAGAAACAGCGAGAGAAACTTCAGAGCGAGATCACATCTTTGAGAGTCGCTCTCGATGAGCGGCTTGGCCCGAAGGCAATTGAGATAGAGTCGAAGATTCAGGCACATGACTCAATACTTCCAGGTCTCGAAGAAGAGGTCAAGAGGCATGAACTAGGACTGGAAGAGAGAGAGAACGAATTCCTCAAGCTGAAGGAGAAACGGGAACAAATCGATGAGGCAGTGAAGGACAAGAGGGTACATCAGCTTGAACTGAAAGAAACTGTGAGGAATTACAGACTACGTCACGAGGAGATTCGAGAGGCTCAGACCTCAAATGAGAAGGCAGTCTACAGGTTGCAGACGGAACAGAATCGTCTAGAGACCGATATTGTTGGATTTGCTGCAGACTTGGAAACCCACACCGCAGTTGATGAGGCACTCGAAGAGAGAAAGGATGCAAGGGAACCTACCTATCGGGAGTTGGAAGAACGCGATGAGAAGATCAAAGAGATAGAGAGAGAGCTCGAGGCGATGGGACCTGTCAACCTGAAATCACTCACAGACTATGATCTTGAACGGGAGAAATATGATGAGATTGTAGACAAGAAGACCAAATTGGAGGAAGAGCGAAAGGAGATTCTTGCGTTCATGGAGGAACTGGAAGCAGAAAAGACTCAGAAATTCCTCACGGTCTACAATGATATTGCAGACAACTTTGCAAAGGTCTTCGCGAAACTCTCTCCAGGTGGTGAAGGCAATCTCATGCTTGAGAACCCCGAATATCCACTGATGGGCGGTATCACTGTAAGGTCAAAACCGCTTGGCAAGGACCTTGTGACACTTGATGCAATGAGCGGTGGTGAGAAGACTCTCACTGGCCTCGCCCTGATCTTTGCAATTCAGATGTACAATCCTTCGACCTTCTATGTGTTCGATGAGATTGATGCAGCACTGGACAATGTGAATGCTCACAATGTCGCGCAGCTTATTTCGGAGATGTCAAAATCATCACAGTTCATTGTAGTATCCCTCAGGGACACGACCGTTCGAAAGGCGGATCTTCTTGTTGGTGTAGCCAACCAAGATGGAATTTCGAGGATAGTATCTGTTGATCTGGAGGAGGTCGGAGCTGAAACATGATGGATGATGATGCTCCATTCTGGGCAACACCCCCCTACATCCTCCTCACAGATGTCCTTCAACTGGACAAGGTAGAACCATGGAATGTCGATGTAGGAAAACTGGTTGTTGGATTCCTCACCGAGATGAAACGATTAGGTGATATTGATTTTCGCATTTCAGGAAATGCGCTCTACTCAGCATCCGTCATCTTCATGCGAAAAACACGAGAGCTTGTGCAGCTTGGTGTTCTTCCGCCTAGCGAAGATGGTGATAATGGAGAGCTTGAGATTCCACTCATCAGGCCGCCCTTCAGACTCACTAATAGACGTGTCACGCTCGAAGAACTGCTCGTTGCCATGGATCTTGTCCTGAGCAAGGGAACAAGAGAACGGCTCGCCCCCACGAGACAGAAATATCGGGGTAAGGCAGACCCGTTGACCTTCTCAATGGATTCAGACCAAGCAAACATTGAGGAAACTATTGCGGAAGTCTACGAGGACCTCCAGAGAATCGTGAAGATAGGCGAAATCGTCAAGTTCACCGATACACTCATGAATCACACTCGCAAAGAGATTGTTCGAGTGTTCTTTTCTCTATTGTTTCTGTATGCCAGAAGTTTCATTGATATCTGGATGGAAGAGGATAACACAATCATGTTGAAGATACGCGAACCTCCCCAAATCAAAGAGGAGGAGGAAGCGGAAAAGCCCGAGATAAGACGGTAAGGCGACGAACGTGGACGAAGACATGATTACACTTGAGGCAGCGCTCTATGTCAGTGGCAGGGCACTGACACTTGAGGAGTTGTCCGATCTCATCGGTAAGTCACAATCGACAACACAGAAGATACTAGATAATCTTGGATTCGAGTATAACCAGAGAGAGGGAGCGCTTGAGGTGGTGGCTCTTCCTCGAGATCGCTATGCAATGCAGCTGAAGCCGGAACTGACTCCTAGGGTAGGCAAGCTGATACCCGGGGGACTTCTCTCATTCGCAACACTGCAGACACTTGTCTTCATAGCCCTAAAACAGCCTATAATGCAGTCAGATCTTGTGACACAGAGAGGAACCCATTGTTATGACCATGTGAAAGAGCTGATTGAGAAGAAATTCATCGAGTCCGCACCTGAGGGGAGATCCAGACTCTTGACAACAACTCCTCTCTTCGCCGACTACTTTGGTCTGGACAGCGATAGAGTAAAGCTGAAGGCACAACTGAAATTCAAGATGAAGAAGATTTTTGAAGACCAAGGACAGGCGGGAGTATCAGAGGCTCAGGATGTCCTCTAGCAGACGCGAGGTACCGGCTCACCATATGGTACTTGAATCACCTTTCTTCCACCAATTGCAGTCTTCAATAGAACTCTTGGAGGGCCCTTCCTTATTGTTCCAACGACCCGCGCATCCTTTGTGGTGGCATGCTTTTGAAGAACGGATATGATATCGTCAGTCCTGCTGGAGTCCACCGCCATCACAGCTCTTCCCTCACTACTCATATGTAGAGGGTTCAGACCAAGAACATCACAGAGGGACTGAACAGCTGGGCGTACGGGAATCTCGGCTTCTTTTAGCTCCATCTCCAATTTGGATTTGGAGGCAATCTCGTTCAATGCAACTGCAGTACCGCCCCTTGTTGGGTCTTTCATAGCATGAACACCGCCGACATCTAGACAGCCGCGGATTGGTTCCCAGAGAGGAGCCACATCACTAGTCAAGCTCGTTTCGAATTCCAGGCCCTCTCGATGTGCTAGAAGGACAGTCCCATGGTCTCCTATTGGTCCAGTGATTATGATGTCATCATTCGGTTGAGCACCACTATCAGACACGGGATGGTCAAGATAGACCTCGCCTATACCCGTCGTTGATATCACCAGTCCATCAAGTGTTCCTGGCGGCATGACTTTTGTATCACCAGCAATCATCGCAATACCGAGGGGCTCAATGATTGCGTTCAATGACTTTAGAATGGCCTGAAGAGTTTCAATCTCCATACCCTCTTCAATGATTACCGTGTTTGTCATTGCCACAGGCCGTGCACCCATCACAGCAAGGTCGTTGACAGTCCCACAGGCACTCAATGTACCCAGATTGCCGCCCGGGAAGAAGATAGGATGCACAGTATGTGCATCAGTGGTCACTATCAGATTGTGGCTCTGTACTTGGAGAGTTGCTCCATCATCCATTTCATCAAGACCGATTGAACCTATCTTTCTCAGGCCAAACGATGGAATGACAATCTCTTCAAGCAATCGTTGCATAATCCTTCCGCCAGCTCCATGAGCGGACTCAATCTTGGCCATGTATTATCCTCCGATAGTAGTGTGTTTCAGGACTCGTTTCCGATGTATTTGAAGGGGACTATCCGGACGTTGCGGAGAGTCAAGGAGTTCGCCACTAAGTAAGATTTAAAACCACTCCACAGCGTGCGTCACTGAACAAATAAAGAGGTAGTCCGAAATGGCCATCTGGCACTCAAGGTCCAATCGTACAAACACCGGAGCACGAATAAAGCGATTCAGAAGCAAAAGGAAGTATGAGATGGGCCGCACTCCTACTGAGACCCTCATGGGTGACGTCATGAGGAAAACGATAGATAGCAAGGGCAAGTCGAAGAAGCGACCAGCCTTTAGAGTGAAATATGTCAACGTGACTGATCCAAACAAGGCCGTCACTTTTCGTGCCGAAATCCAAGATGTTGAGATGAACCCCGCTAATATGGACTACCAGCGCAGAAAGGTCATCACGAGAGGCACAATCATCAAGACGACCAAGGGTCGAGCCAAGGTGACAAGCCGTCCTGGTCAAGACGGTATACTCAATGCAATTCTGATCTAATCGGACCAAAGTTGGTCTAGACCAATTTCACTTCATGCAGACGACTCTGCAATCTCAGCCTCAATGTTAGTGATGATGAAGTCTTTTCCCCCAGTTATCCGGGTGGAACTGCTCCCGCATTTTGAACACTTCATCGGAGCAAAGACAGCTAGTTGGGGTGGGAGGTCTCGGTCAACCTCAGAGTTCCCTTCAAAACCACAGTCATTGCACACTAATCGGCCCTTTATGTCTTTGATTCTGAGGTCAGCTCCCTCTAGAATAGTGTTCTTGCTTGCAATCTCGAAATTGAATGCCAATTGCTCAGGAATGAGAAATGTGAACTGGCCCAATTCAATATTGATGACAGTGACCTTGGTAGCATTGTTGTTTCTTGCAGCCTCAAGAGCAGTATCGACTATTGAACATGCAGCAGAGAACTCGTGCAATATCTCACACCTTGATGACTAGCTTCTGCCTTCAGTTAAGGCGTTTCTGTTGTGGTTATAGACTCCCCGACACTTTATATGAGTCAGTGCTGGAAGCAATAACTGTCTTTTGGAAATAGAGGAGAAAACGTCTTGTCAAAGTCCGCTCGGTCCAACAAGAAAGAGAGTAAGGCGAAGAAGACTCCTGGCAAGTCCAGTCCTGCCTTACCGAAGTCCGCCAAGAGAGCAACTGATTCTAAGACAAGGGGCACTGTCAATGTCAAGAGGACATCGGAAAAGAAATCAACAGACAAGGTAGCAGGCGAGAAGAAGACATCAAGCAAGACGGCAGAGAAGGCCAAATTCAAGGAGAAAGCAAAAGGCAAAGAGGATGATCATATCCTCAAGGAGCTTCAGACAGAAATACGGAGCGAGGATGAACAGGTCGCCCTTGGCGCGGTGGAACGATTGAGTCAGTTGAAGGACTCACGAGCCACGGAAACATTGATTCAAGGGCTGCATGACCGCAGGCAGATGGTCAGAATTCATGTTGCTGCCCAGCTGGGCGAAAGAAAGGACCCGAAGGCTGTTGACGCACTGATAAGATCACTTGAGGACAAATCTGTCTTTGTAAGACAGACTGTTGCTGGCGCTCTTGAGAACATAGGCAGCACAAAGGCAAAGAAGGCAGTCAAGAGAATCGAGGAGGAAGGCCTGCTTCTGGATGAACTTCCAGAAGGACACCGACTGACTGACTAAGAAACTACTTCGGAGTTGACTATGGCATAGCTCCGCTTATATTGTCGGAGTTGCCGTAGTACACATAATATCTGAACCCAAGAGCTGACAAAGATGGAACATGAGAAGGAAGTAGCAAAGCTTGAGTCCGCAATTAAGGACCTAGACCTTGATTACATGCGCGGATGGGTATCAGAAGACGAGTATAAGACTAGGGTAGCAAGCCTTCGACAGCAGCTTAAGAACGTTGGAGAACCGGTTCGGGAGCCTCCAATTGCCAAGAAAATAGAAGCATCCGAACTGCAATCTGCAAGACTATATCCGCCCACCGTTCAGAAGAAAGCTAGTGTTGATCCCGTCACGGCAGTCCAGAGAACGGTCCAATCTATGAGAAAGATCCCAATCGAGAGGATATCTCAAGAGTCTGGAGTTCCACCTCAAATTGTCACAAAGATCCTAGCAGACCTTCTTGATGGGCGGGAGATTTCTGGCAGAATCGACCATGATTCAGGCGATCTCATTCTTGGCACAGGTACAGGACCCGCACCGAAGACAATCCATGGTTGCCCGTATTGTAGGACTGACCTAGAACGTGTGGCAGTCAAGGGTGAAACGATCACATGTTCCGTATGCAGAGAATCATTCATAGTCACATAGCATAAGTTTGGTCTGGTGACACGTCCATATGGACCTTCTCGAGGCATGTCTACATGCGAATGGTAGGGAGGCAGTGAAAGCTGTCAAATCCCTGCTACCGTCAGTCAGAACATCAGCCATCTGGGCAATCATTATGCATGCCGCTGCCTGGCATGAAGAACGTACATATGATACATCACATGCCACAATTGCGGTCTATGCCATTCATCGGATGATTGAGAGTCTCGGTGAGCATTCTGGACTTGTGGCGGATAAGCCAACATCGAGAGCTTTCATTGACCTTCCTGATGAACAGAGAGCTGACCTTCAGGAACTACTGATAGAGCGATTGGCATACCACCTGGCAGATACTGACCATTGGCGCTTGGAACAAGGACCTAGGTATGATATTGAAACTCGTCTAGACTCCCGAGGGAATGCAGTTCAAGTCTATGTTCAGTCTATCAGAGAGAGAGTACAGATGAGTGCTCTCAAGGCAGCAGCTGTGCTGGGCGCCGGAGAAGATCAGACTATGCTCATCCGTGCCACATCTTCGATAGCTGCAGAGGAACCGGACAAGCTTGGTCATACGTTTATCATGCCTATCTCCTTGGTGAGCGAATTGCCTCCCTCAGAATACACCAGACCACATATGGCATCATTATGGCACCTCACAGAGTTCTTGGTAAGGAAGATACCATCCAATGCCTCAGATGAATTCGGTATGGACGATAAGATAGGCAAGTTGGCCAGACCCACTGACCTGTCAACGAATAGAGACCTCTTCACAAACGCTGTGGTAAGTTATGGCACTCTGGGTCATAACGCAATCCTTGCTCACAGAATATCTGAAGCAGCGCGGTTAGGACTAGTCAGTACAGAAACAATTCACTGGCTACTGAAGAAGCTTCAGAGAAATATTGGTGCAGACCTGATTAGCGTTGAAGATCTCACACTTGATAGTCTTGTGACTGGACGGGCTGGCACAGATTGGAGTGTTCTTCCGACAGAGATGGGTCTACCAAGCTCAAAAAAGGTCAGAGAATGGTTCTCAGTAGAGTACGGTGATATCTGGGGTGCCATGTTCGACCTCAGGTCATCAACATTCGAGCGCAAGTTGCTCGATATGACTGAGCGGGACTGGCCGATAATCAGAATGATGCAGTATGTCATGGCTGCTATCACTGGTGATATGGAAGAGCCACATCCGATGATCTTCACTCAAGCTGCCTGGGGGCTCGTTGATAATGGGCTCGTGCCAGGACGTCTTGCTGCATTGCAGACCCATAGACTGCTCAGAGAACAGCTGAAGGACAAGTGAGAGAGCGTGCGTGAAGGGGCGGTGCCCTCTCACTTGCCCCTGAGATAGGCTATTTGTCACCGTTCATTGTTAGCTGGACAGACTTGGACACCTGAGTGCTGTCCGCCCAGAAACGGCACTGGGCCCGACTCCGTGAGGACATAGTTCGTGCAGCATCATCCTCACAGGAGTGCTTTGGACCGGACTATATAAGCACCTGTCCAACTCTGCTCAAGTCATTTGCCGCTCTTGTCACCCTTTCTGTAGGACTCCGCAAGGAGGTCAGGGATGTAGCGCACCTTCATCTTCTCGTCCTTCATCATATCATTGATCTGGATTGTACAGAATGGACACTCTGTTGCGACCATGTCAGCGCCAGTCGCTAGAATGTACTCCTTCTTGGTGTTGGCAATCTTCTGCGACAGTTCGCGTTGTCCAGCACGGACACCACCACCTGCGCCACAGCACCGGTTCTTCATAGGGTCATCGATGTATTTTACTCCAGGAATCATCTTCAGAAGCTCAATCGGCTGGCGGACGACGCCCTGGCCACGGCCCAGATGACAGGGCTCATGATAGGTGACCTTGAGCTTTATCCTGCCCTTGGGGGGAACTATGTTCTCTTTTCCTATGACGTCCAGCATGTACTCAGCTAGATCATACACCTTGAATCTCGGTGGCTCACCGCGTTTCTCCTCGATGATGGGGCGATGATCCTCCCGTAGAGTCTTCCCACAACCCGCACATGCAACCACTACGGTATCGAAGTTGTACTTTTCCATTGTATGCTCGAATATCTCAGTGACCCTCTCAACAGCGGCATGAGCTGTCTTGAGATCGCCTGTCCTAAAGGCAGGACTAGCGCAGCACCACTGCTCCTTTGGCACAATGACATCTATGTGATTACGATTCAGAACTTCAATCAGAGCCTTTCCAGTGTTCTGCATTCTGTAGTCGATAAGACAACCCGTGAAGAAGGCGACCCTGCCACGAGGATTATCAACCAAGAATTCCTCGGACGGGATTTCAGCAAGAAGCGGCTTGTCCTTCTCAGGAACAGATCGCCCAGTCGCATTGATCTGATCAATGAAACCCTGTTGACCCTCTGCAAGAGGATATCCCGCCTCGACAGCCTTTGCTCTTAGGAGCTCGACTGCAAGCGAAGGAATCCTGATGCTCTTGGGGCAGATGTCCTCACACATCTTACAGGTTGTGCATGTGTAGACCATCTCATTCATTGCCATTGCAACACGGTCTTCTACATCTCGTGGATCAAGCTCCAATCGTGCCAATTGTCGAATAATCATGGGACCAGGATAGTCCCATGTCTCGTGGACAATAGGACAGTTGGATAGGCAGGCGCTGCACTCGATACACTTACGAATCTCACGGACTTTCTCAATCTCTTCGGAGTGGATGATCTCAGGATGTTGAGCTGGTTTGCTACGAGCCACATATGGCCGGATTCTGCGGAGACGATAGGAAACCTGAGACATATCGGTGACAAGGTCCTTTATGACCGGCATCTTCTCAAGAGGCTCAAGCACAAGCTTCTCATCTGGTTCGACCTTGGTCCGGCACGCAATTCGCGCAGTCTTGTTGACACTTACTGCACAGGAACCACATTGACCACCTCTGCATTCCCATCGGAAGGCCAGGCTTGAGTCGTATTTGTCTTGGATGAAAAGGAGTGCATCAAGAACCGTCATCCCAGGTTCGTATTCTACATCGAATTCTTGAAAATAGGGTTCATCGTCTTTGTCAGGGTTGTATCGGAACACACTCGTCTTGAAAATCTTCGCCATTCTATTAGCCTCCTCATGGTGGTGTAATCTTGGTGATCACAAGAGACTCCTTTTGCAGTATCATCTTGCCATCCTCTCCCCTACGAATTACGATGTTGTAGTAACCTTTGTCACTTGGATCAGCATCCACACGATAGTGGGCCCCTCTACTGCCCTTTCTCAAGGCTGCTGCTTCAGCCACCATCCTTGCTGTAGTGACCATGTGAACAAACTCAATAGCTTGATGCCAGCCCGGATTGAACCGCTTCACAGGAACATCGACCTTGATATTGGGAACGACCTCCTCCTCTATTCGGCGGAGCTCTTTGACCGCATACTGCAGATCCTCTTCTTTTCTGAAGATCTGGATCTTTTCCCACATGAGTTCCGTGAGCTCGCTTCTCGCAGCTGAGGGAGATACTCCTTCCTTTCGGTTGAGCATTGCTTCAAGGCGCTCAAACTCCTTCACAATCTCATCACGATTCACACCAAGATGCTTTGTCTTCTTGGCAAACTGTGCGGCACTCTCTCCAGAGATTGCACCGAAGACCTGTGTGTCAGCTAGCGCATTTCCTCCGAGCCTGTTTCCGCCATGGACACCTCCAGTACATTCACCAGATGCATATAGCCCGGGAATTGTTGTGCCAGCATGTTCATCGATCCTGATTCCGCCCATAAAGTGGTGGGCTGTTGGAGATATCAACATGGGCTCATTGCGAATGTCGACACCGGCATCTCCGAATTGCTCAACCATGCTCTCCAAGCGAAAGTCTATGATTGACTTCGGCAGATGGGCGATACTGAGATAGACGCCACCATCTGGGGTCCCTCGTCCCTCTTGGACCTCAGTCATTATTGACCGTGTAACTTGGTCACGCCCAGCAAGCTCCATTACTTCTGGATAGTACCGATTCATGAAGCGTTCACCCTTGGTATTGAGGAGTATCCCACCTTCTCCTCGGACTGCCTCAGTGACCAACCGACCCTTGGCAGACTCTGGTTTGACCATTCCAGTTGGATGGAACTGGATCATCTCCATGTCAATCATGTCACATCCGGCCTCATAGGCCATGCCATACCCATCGCCGACATCCAGTTGTGCATTGCTTGTGACCTTGTAGATTCGCCCTGCACCGCCGGTGGCCATGACCACGGACTTTGCGCGAAAGACAAGATAATCACCATATTTCAGGTCCACAGCGCACACACCAGAGATTGTCCCATCAGTCACGAGCAGCTTTGTAGCAAATACCTCATCAAAGACTCTCACAGATGTCTTTCTGATTGCCTCTGTCAGGGTGACCATGATCTCTGAGCCCGTTCTATCAGAAGCATATGCCGTTCTCCGCCACGTCTGCTTGCCAAAAGGTCTCTGAGCAATCTTGCCCTCAGGAGTCCTATCAAAGACAGCTCCCATGTCCTCGAGATCGAAGACTCTCTGTGCAGCCTGATTGACTAGAATCTCTGCCAGCTTCTGGTTATTGAGATAGTTTCCACCAACGATTGTATCTTTGAAGTGGGTTTCAGGGTTGTCATCTGGGTCTACATTCCCTAGGGATACGTTGTATCCGCCCTCAGCCATTGCCGTATGAGCCTTGCCGAGGAGCTCTTTGCTTAGCATGATGACATCAAGATTGTGTTCTGCAGCCTCAATTGCAGCACGGCATCCAGCTCCGCCAGCACCTACAACCAGCACATCGCACATAATTGTCTTGTAGTCCAACTAGGGTCCTCCTGTGGAGCGCACTCCATTGGTGAGCGGTTCAGCTTGCGTGCTTCGTTTAAGAGTTACTATTGGGATTGAAAACAGCAGGCTGGATGAGAGATTCGTAGCTCGATGATGTAGTCTTGGTTCCAAGCATTCTCATTCAAAGGCGAATTTCGGATATTGAGCAAAGGGCTTTGATAGCCCTCAAAGCTCATTGCTTGATTCCTATCTTTGCGTACACGTCAGCTTTTCGACTGGCGATGAGCTTGTCCATGTCAGCATGTACGCTATTGCCGTGAGAATCCATCGTTACAAGAAGAGGGCCAAACTCCTTGGCTGTGATGACCCATAACGCTTCAGGCATTCCTAAGTCTTGCCACTCATAGGCCCTGACTTCCTTCAGACCCTTTGCCGCCAATGCGCCGCAGCCTCCTGTATAGCTACAATAGGCTGCTCCGACCTCCTTCAAGGCGCCGAGAGTCTTTGGACCCATTCCACCCTTACCGACAATAATCCGAGCCTTATACTTCCTGAGAAACTCATCCTCGAAGAGCTCCATCCTACGGCTTGTGGTAGGGCCAGCCGAAACAATCACCCATTTGCCTTTCTTCTGCCAGGCTATTGGGCCAACATGATATACAACGCTTCCCTCAAAGTCGACCGGAGGTTTCTCTCCCTTCTCGAACATCTTTAGCGCTCGTTCATGAGCTTCATCGCGAGCAGTATAAACGTGCTTGCCGGAAATATACACAACATCCCCGACCTTGAGCTTTCGAGCGTCGGCTTCAGTGATTGGTGTGGTCAGATGATATTCAGCCATTCTACTTACCCTCCAATGGATGCGTCACATAGGTGACCTTCAAGTCTTTCGAGATTATTGCTTTGCTCTGCCGTGCTGCCCAACATTGCACAGCAACTCCTACCGGTAGACTGGCAGGATGTCGCATGGCGTAGTCAACCTTCACACCAAGCACTGTCGTGTCTCCACCTAGCCCCATGGGACCGATACCAGAGGAGTTGATTGCATCCATGAGTTCTTGCTCGATCTTTGCCACCTCGGGTTCCGGATGTCTGTCATTCAGGGGACGAAGGAGCTGCTGTTTGGCGATCTTGATTGCGATATCAGATCCACCGCCGATTCCCACGCCAATGATGTTTGGCGCACAGGCCTCACCCATATAGCTCATCACATTGTCTACTACAAGTTTCTTTACACCCTTGAGGCCGACCCCGGGCTTGAGCATGCCAACAATAGACACATTCTCACTACCCCCGCCCTTTGGAAATGCTGTCACTTCGAGTGAGTCGCCATCTGTAATCTCCCAATTAATCCAAGGAATCTTCACACCTGTGTTGTCACCGGAGTTGCCTCCTGCAATTGGATTCACCGCATTGGGGCGAAGAGGAACCTCAGCTGTTGCCTTCCGAACTGCCTCTTCAATTGCATTCTTGATCTCGCCAATAAAGGGGAACTTATGCCCCACCTTGACGTAAAAAATCATGATTCCCGTGTCTTGGCACATTGGAATCCCAGCCTCAGCAATCTCGATATTGGTGAGAATAGCTGATAGCTGGGTCTTCGCCATCTTGTTTGTTTCACGCTCTGCAGCCGCCTGCAGCGCCTCCTTCACATCCTTTGGGAGCTCCGTGGCAGCTTTCTTGAGCAGACGAAATGTCGTATCATGAATTACTTGGTATGGATCTTGCATGTGATCAACTTCTGAAAAGGGTAATTGGGGTTCCAAGTGTGTTCCCCGTTGTGCCTCAGTCTGCGGCGCAGCTGTTAATCTGTGTTACTGTCGTACCACGGCGACTATATACGATATGATGCGCTACAGTACGAGAGGAGATGAGCACCGGATGGTTCTGGAGATCACAATCCCTTCGATCCTGTCTTTTGTTGTGACAACAACGCTATTGCTCATCTATGCAGTGCTTGATCTGCGCACACGCCTTGTTCCTAACCGAGTAATGATTGTAGGCGGGCTCACTGGGCTCGTCATTATCATCCTCACAGGTCATCTAGTCGACCAAGTGCTTCTGCACCTTTCAGCAAGCGTGTTCATGATCTTTGTGGCATATTTGCTCTTTCGGACAGGTGCGTTTGGAGGAGCTGACGTGAAGGCCGTGGTCACAGTAGCTATAGTGAGCCCCGGAATAGAGTTTGCAAGCTGGTCAAATCCTATACTTGAGGGCGTTCTAGGTTCAGGACTGCTTCTACTAGCTGTTCTTCTTGGTGCGTACCTCTTCTCTCGATATAGACCGAAGGAAGAGGGTGCAAGGGTCACTCCACTTGTTCCAATGGTACTAGCTGCATACATCCTGCTACAGCTTCTTGCAGTAGCTTAATCGATACGGTTCTGTGAAGTCCCTCAGCGTCTGCTAGCAGGTCCTAGAGTCTGTGACTATAGCGTACTGATGATATCAGCAGGAATAGTGAACGCGTATAGAATGGTCCATAGTACAACCCACAGCATGAGGTATGAGAAGAGTGAGTTTGTGATCATCTTCTGCATGCCCCCCAGTTTCTTTGGCTCAACGTCCAAAAGATATCGAATGACATACAGACTCAGGATGTATATCAAGAAACCGAGCATGACACCTCTCGTGCCAGCAAGGACTTGCCCCCCAATTCCACAGATCAGTGCGCTGATGATTGCAAAGAACATCTTGACATAGTACTGCAGGTCATTTGGCGACTGAGCCCATTTGCCAAACAAGCGGTTGAAGAAGTTCTTCAGCGGGGTAAGGTCCATTATCGCTCACCGGTCCAATAAACGGTGGTGCAATCGACTATGTTATAATCATGTCGGTCTGTTGGCAAGGCGAAATGAAATGAAGGACTCTATGAGTAATATCGACATCAGACTCATCCTGCCTGAGTTACGTGAAGTAGGAGAGGGTTCGTTCATTAAGAATGTCTATCAGTATGGCAACATCTTTGTCTTGAAACTCTACAAATCAGGCAGTGGAAACTATCAACTGCTCATAGAGCCTGGACGACGAATTCATCTCACAGAGTATAGCCGAAAAGCACCCCGCCAGCCTCCTCATCTCTGCATGGTGTTGAGAAAATACCTGAGAGAAAAGAAGATTATCTCTATCAAACAACACGACCTTGACAGAATCGTCATTATCGAAGTGGGTGACGATACTGAGAGCTACAAGCTTGTTGCAGAGTTGTTTGGGTCGGGGAACATTCTTCTCTTGGACCCGAAAGACACCATCTTTACCGCGATGCACTACAAGAGAATGCGAGACCGAAATATCGTCCCCAAGGAGCTTTTCGAATTCCCACCTCTCAGAGGAGAAGACCTGTTCGGTATTGATTCTGAGTCTTTTGGGAGTGTTTTGACAGACTCAAAGGCTAATATCGTAAGGACTCTGGCAAGCAGACTGAACATCGATTCGCTCAGTTGTGAGGAGATTTGCGCTCTATCATCAGTGTCCCCCAAAGTCATGATACCAGATATAGATAATCAGACACTCTCGGATCTCAAGAGAGGACTGACGGAATTCATTCAACGTCTTAAGGCAGGTGTTTCCATCCCCAATATAGTGCTGGAGAGCGAGCCATCTGAGGAGGAAGAAGAGCCAGGCTATGTTGCCTTCTTGCCCTTCAAGTTCGAACTCCATAGGGAACTGCCTACTCAGACCTTCGATAGCTTCAGTCAAGCGATTGATCAGTTCTTCGGAGTTTCTGAGAGTGAGTTGGAGGACGAACAGGTTCAGGAGGCGCTATCTGGGGAACAAAAACGACTACAAGTAATCATCGACAAGCAGAGCGAGAGCATTGAGGGCCTGGTACTGAAGGCTGAGAAAATGCGGCTTGCTGGGGAACTCATCTATTCATACTTCACACCAATACAAGAGCTGCTTGAAACCGTGACAAAAGCGAGAGCAGATGGTATTTCATGGGATGAGATTATCCAGAGGGTAGATGAGGGGAAAAAGAGGGGGATTCCGTCAGCCACTCTGGTAGAACGAATAATGCCATCTCAAGGAGAAATAACTGTCAATCTAAAAGGTATAGCCGTCAATCTCGATGTCCGACTAACAGTGCAGGACAATGCGTCTATGGCTTTTGACCAAGCAAAGAAGGCGGAGTCCAGAGTAAGCGGCGCAAGAATGCAGATTGAGAAGACAAAGGCAAAGATGGAACGATTAGAGGTAAGTATTGCAGAACCAGAAACAAAGAAGGTTCAAGCCAAGCCGAGGAAGAAGCGGTGGTACGAGAAGTTCAGATGGTTCATCTCATCAGAGGGTTACCTCGTCATAGGAGGGCGTGATGCAAAGAGCAACGAGAGCCTGGCAAAGAATCAGATGAGCCCGAATGATGTCTTCCTCCATGCGTCGATTCATGGAGCACCGTATACAGTAATCAAGGTTCCAGATGAGCCCCCAAGCGAAAAGACTCTCAGAGAGGCTGCACAATTTGCAGTGACCTTCTCCAGAGCATGGCTAGATGGACTCTCAAGTGGGGACGCCTTCTGGGTCAATCCTGAGCAGGTCAGCTTCACTCCTCCCTCAGGGGAATATCTGCCATCAGGTTCAGTGATGCTCTATGGGGCCAAGAACTATCTTCGTAATGTACCAGTAGAGCTAGCTGTGGGGGTACTGCTTGAGGAGGAACATGCGATTCCGATCTCTGGGCCCCCGACGGCCATAGAGTCACAGACCGACTACTCTGTACGTGTAGAACCGGGTGGCACAAAGAAAGGCCAGATAGTAAAAGAGATTCTGGATCATCTCAAGCGCCTAGTCCCTGAAGATCAAGTGCACCTTGTCAGTGAAATCCCTCAGGAAGACATGATGCGTGTTCTTCCTTCCGGCGAAGGACGTATCATCGATAAGTCCTGAATTGCCTTCTCTAGAGCATATTTTGATGCACAATATGTTGTCACACTAACACAGACATGTTTAAAATCAAAGTAAGAGAAGTTCATCCTGAACAGACGCTCCATGGGTTGCCTGAGTGTTTGGTCAACTCCTAGTGTAGTGAGGTAGAATTCATGTCCGAGCCTTCTCATTCGATGTTTGTGAAAGACATCATGACAGTCAACGTGGTGACTATGCCATTAGAGGCCTCTGTACTCGAAGTTGCAAAATCCATGTCGGACATGGATATCAGTTCTGTCATCATCACGGACGAGGATCGACCTCTGGGCATCATCACAGAGGAAGACATAGTCAGACGCGTAATTGTACAGGAGCGGGATCCAAAGACCACTCAGGCCTCTGAGATAATGTCTACCCCAATCATCCATGTGGAACCTAGTACACCCCTCACTGATGCAATGCGGGTGATGGCCAAGAGCAGCATCAGACGTGTAGCAGTGCTGAAGAACAACTCCCTTGCTGGAATCATAACATCAAGGGACATTCTGCGCTGGTCCCCAGAACTCATTGATGTCCTTTCGGAGTCTCTACGGCTCAAGAGTGATGAGGCGGCACAGAACAAGGTTGAAGAAGATGAAGATCTCATTGCATACGGAGGCGAGTGCGACAACTGTGGGGAGTACTCGGGGGACCTGGTTCTTGAGAACGGCGAGTATCTCTGTGAGTCCTGTCGCGAAGGGTCGGAAGATACAGATTAATCATCTTTAATTGTCCATCGAATATTATACTATACAAGAGGAAGATGTCATGAAAGTAAGTCAGATTATGATTGAACCAGTTACAATCGATAAAGATGAGCGCTTGTCCTACGCTCTTGAGCAACTTGAGAAGAGAGGCATCGACAGACTTGTGGTCGTTCAGAACGGGGTTGTATCAGGTATATTGACTTACGCTGATGTAGCTGATAGATTAGGGGTGAGCAAGGTAGTGGCACTCTCAATCCAGAGACTCCATGTGTCTAGTGCAATGACAGACACTGTGATAACGGTGGGTCCCGATGATGAGGTGACCGATGTTGCACAAATGATGGTGGAAAGAGGAATGAGTGGGTGCCCTGTTGTTGATCCCCAAGGTGCACTATTGGGTGTCATTACAAAGATGGAGATGGTGAAGCTCGTTGACAGGTTCGATAAAGTGAAGATTAAGGACCTCATGACAACGAAGGATATTCTTCAGGTCAATCCTGTCGCGAGATTGGTCAAAGCAAGAGGTGACATGCTCGCAGCTGGTTTCTCCGGTCTTCCTGTCACGGATGGCGGCCGAGTTCTCGGCCTTATCACTGAGAGATTGGTAGCATTGGCAATGGCAAAATTCACTGTAGAGGTGCCAGATAAACATCGATCGAATCAGGTGAGACAGATTCGAGTTGTCGACGCCATGCTTCAGCAACCACCGCTAGCCAGCCCAGATGATTCTATTGCATCGGCTGCTGCCAAGATGATAGAGGCAAAGCTGAACACGCTGCCTGTGGTGAGTAAGGGAAACAGACTAGTCGGTATAATCAGTGCAACTGACTTGACCCGCTTCGTGGCAAACAAGTTTAAGGTGTAGAGTGCATCTGAATAACGTTGTATATCGTCAGTAGCGAGAACGCACTGACAGAGCCCGCGTGGTCGTCATATGACTGTTGATCTGGTTCTCAAAGATGGCATTCTGATAGTGAATGACAGAGAGTCAGTACGGTCTGTGGCGATTGATGAGGGCAAGATAGAGGGTTTCTATAAGCATGGCAAGGAGCCCAAGAGTAGAGTGACTCTTGACAGCAGAGGGCTCTACGTCCTTCCAGGGCTCATAGACATGCATGTTCACTTACGCGACTTAGATCAGTCAGACAAAGAGGACTACGAGTCAGGCACCATGGCAGCCGCCGCTGGCGGTGTCACGACAGTTGTCGACATGCCCAACTCGGTTCCTCCTGTTCTATCCAAAGATGTACTAGACAGGAAAATCGAGAGTGCTCTGTCGAAGCGTTATGTGAATATTGGATTCTATGCAGGAATTCCAAAGGACATCAAGAGTTTCGATGCGGCGATGGCACCAGACATTCTTGGATTCAAGGTCTATCCACATTCGCCGCTCACAAAAGGCACTGTCTATGATCGTAAGCGGATACAGGACTGTCTGAAACTTGCAAAGGGCCACAACCTCCCACTCCTCTTTCATCCAGACTCATCGAACAGGGAAGATATCGCGAAGAGCCAAGAGGAGTACTTTCGAATACACAGTTGCGAGAGTGAGGTGAAGTCACTTCAGTCGTTCCTAGACGCGAAGGTCGAATATGAGGCCAGACTGCATGTCTGCCATGTGAGCTGCGCTGCAACAGCCAGATTGATACTTGAGCATCGAGCTGAACAGACCTTGACCGCAGAGGTCACCCCCCATCACATGTTCCTCTCAGGCGGTGACTTTGCACATGATGATGGCCGGGCCAAGATGCTCCCCCCTCTGCGTTCGCCCTATGATGCCAAGATGCTCTCCCAAGCGCTCTGCACGAAATATGTGCTTGATTGCGTAGCATCAGACCATGCACCGCACACAGATGCAGAGAAGACAGCACCCTTCTTGGAGGCAGCAGCAGGCATCCCCGGACTTGAAACCACGTTGCCTCTTGTGCTGACAGAGGTCTTTGAGGGTAGAATGTCATGGATTGACTTCCTCAGATGTTGCTGTTCGGGACCTGCGGCGGTACTGGGTCTACCGAACAAAGGGATTCTGGCACAAGGATACGACGCAGATATCGTTCTTGTTCGCAGGCAGGAGTGGCATATCTCAGGGGCAGATTTCTATTCAAAAGCCAAGATCACTCCCTTCGAGGGCAGGCGAGTCCTTGCCCGGCCCGTTAGTACTATTGTTGGCGGAGAAATCGTCTATCAAGAGGAAGAATTCGTGGGCGGGCCCGGACTAGCAGGACAAGTGCCAGTGCGCAAACTCTATCAACTGTAAGACAAATAACCGTGAATCGTCCCAGATAACCGGGGCTGAACTCAAGTGTCGCATGTGTATTCTGATGAAAACGGTACATACCTCGTGAAGCTGGCAAGACAGACAGTAGATGGGTATGTCACTAAGAAGATTAAACCGGAAGTTCCAGATGATGTGCCCAAAGCTCTCACAGCCAAATCGGGCGTGTTTGTGACTCTAAACTCGATCACTGGAGAGCATGTTGAACTCAGAGGGTGCATCGGGCGGCCCTACCCGACTCAACCACTCGTGGAGGCCACAATAGATTCAGCAGTAGACGCATCTACGAACGATCCCCGTTTTCCTCCCGTCACACAGAGGGAACTTGATAGCATCTTGGTAGAGCTGAGTATTCTCACCCCGCCGAAGAGGATCAATTGGTCAAAGCCCAAAGAACTCATGGACTCTGTGAAGATTGGACGTGATGGACTGATTGTATCAAGAGGAATGTGGCGTGGACTGCTACTGCCACAGGTGCCTGTGGAGTGGGGGTGGGATACAAAGCAGTTCCTAGAGCATACATGCAACAAGGCAGGCCTCCCTCTGGATGCTTGGAAGGATACAAAGACAGAGTTCATGTCCTTTCAAGCAGAGATCTTTGGTGAGGATACTCCCAAGGGAAGAATCCTGAGAGACCCCCAGCATCCGAGATGTTAGTTGAGGCGAGTGTATGAGTAGACTTCCTCCTGAGATTATTGAAACCCTGAAGAGGTATATTGCTGAAGATGTAAGGTCTGGTGATCTCACCACGGAACTGACAATCCCTGCGGACAAGACGGCAATAGCGACAATCTATGCCAGAGAGGATGCAGTACTGGCAGGAATTGAAGAGATAGCGGCTATTGCAGAGTTTTCGGGACTCACCTATGAGATTCTAGCGTTCGAGGGGAACTGGGTGAGCCCTCAAGACCCAGTGATGCGGCTCAAGGGAAAGGCCAGGACCCTTCTTACCATCGAACGAGTGTGCCTGAACATCATCCAGCGAATGAGTGGGATAGCAACAAAGACCTACAAGATGGTGAGCTCCGCGAGAGAGGTGAATCCAAGCATCAGGGTTGCATGCACTCGAAAGACCACCCCAGGATTCCGGTTCTTCGAAAAACGTGCTGTCATCGTTGGAGGTGGTGACCCGCATCGCTATGCGCTTGATGATATGATCCTCATCAAGAATAACCATATCACTATTGCCGGTGGTGTTCATGCTGCAGTGACGGCTGCAAGGGAGGCGGTCTCTTTCAGCAAGAAGATATCATGCGAAGCCCGGACCCTGCAGGAAGTGGAGGAGGCTATAGGTGCTGGTGCAGATATCATCCTCCTAGACAACTTCAAGCCAAAGGATATCGGAGGCGTCATCGAGGTCCTTGAGCACAAGGGGCTCCGTAAGAAGGTCATCCTTGAGGTCTCCGGTGGAGTCAATGAAGAGAATGTCCGTGATTACGCACGCTACAGAATAGATGTGATCTCTTCAGGCGCCCTCACTCACTCTTATAATGCTGCAGATTTCAACATGCGTCTGTCGCTGAATTGATGCTAGTGAAGTAGGAAGGATGGTGCCCCGACCGGGAATTTCAGAGGAATGGTATTCATCGCCTCTTTCGAACCCGGGTCTCAGGGTCGAAAACCCTAGATGCTGGGCCGAGCTACACCATCGGGGCCGTGTTTTCAGCGAGCTTGGTCATGCAGTTATTAAGATTGTGCAGAGTGCTCTTGCAGCCTGTCCTCGATACTACTCTCTACATCGGTCGGGCAATCGCTTTCTCATCCGCCGGGCTCTCTCTCAGGCCTCGTGCCTCGCGTAGCACCGAACTGGGAGCGCCTCTCTCTGTTGTCGACTCTGTCGTGGGACTGACCTGAAGAAGAAACGACTTGAGATCAGAGTGTGTGGGGACTCCTGAGATCTTCTGCATCCCTGCAACAAGAGTGGGGACGACCAGAATTCCGTATGCCTCTGCTATGTGGTGGTGCCTATCCACATCGACCTCGAATACTGTTTCAGGAATGCCGAGCTCGCCTGATTCATTATCAAGCATCATCTTGAGAACGTCACACCATGCGCAGTGGTCAGAGGTGAACAACAGAATCATAGGAGCAGGTCCCGGTTCTTTTCTCGTAGTTTCGGTGTATCAATTTAAAGTCGGAGAAATCCTGCATGGACAACGAAGAACAGGCGCACTTCTTAGAAGCGGGATACTCAATACGAGAGATACAGAGTTTCTATTCGCAACGTTAATATCTAGAATCTAAGGCACAGACATTGGCAAGCACATCCAAGGGCCCGTAGCTCAGCTTGGTAGAGCAGCCGTACATTCAGAACTCCTCTGGTGTGCTGACGCTCATAACCTGCGGGTCTCGAGTTCAAGTCTCGACGGGCCCACCATTCCATTCAACAGCCAGTTGTCAGTGACTTCTCCCTATTCACTGACAGCAACTTCCTTATACATCCGAAGAAGTCGAATTTCCCAATTGAGGAGTCGCACATGCAGCTGTTTTCCGATCCAATATCAATGGGATTCATGGCAAGCCTCCTGGCCGGTGGGGCTACGGGTCTAGGAGCTCTACCCATCTTCGTGAAGAAAGACTTCAGTCGAAGAGCGCTTGACCTAATGCTCGGCTTTGCTGGTGGAGTCATGCTTGCAGCCTCAGCATTCAGTCTGCTTGTTCCAGCCTTTGAAGACGCTGGAGTGGTAGCAACTGGTTGGGTCGGTGTGTTCTCTATCGTTGGTATGGGATTCTTGCTCGGAGCAGGATTCGTTCACCTCGCTGACAAGTACATGCCTCATGAGCATTTCAAGAGAGGGCATGAGGGGCCCTCGTCGAGGCTGGCCAGGGTCTGGCTTCTTGTGATTGCAATAACGATACACAATCTCCCTGAGGGGCTTGCCGTGGGTGTGTCCTTTGGAGGCGGGCACACAGCCATAGGCCTCTCTGTGGCTGTCGCCATAGGGTTACAGAACATCCCAGAGGGACTGGCTGTCGCTGCTCCGCTGGTCCGCGAGGGCTATTCGAGAAAGTATGCAGCTGCTCTTGCTCTTGCTACCGGCCTGGTAGAACCAATCGGCGGCCTGATTGGAATCTCCGTTGTGACATTTGCCTTGACCCTATTACCCTATGGACTCGCGTTCGCAGCTGGTGCAATGATATTCGTCGTCGGAGATGAGATGGTTCCGGAGAGCCATTCCGGTGGGAATGAACGGCTGGCTACGTGGGGACTGATAGCCGGGTTCATCGTCATGATGTCTCTTGATAATGTGTTCATATTCATCTTTGGGGGATAGACATCCACAGTCAGTAAGGCCGTTCTGGCTCTGATCTCGTGAAGAGAGCCCTCACGCCTTGTTCTGCATCTCGACTTCTTTTCTCCACGCCAGTCGTTTCCCGATGTGACTCCGTAGTCTCCATTTCACGGACTTGGGATGGGATGCAATTGCCTCTCTTATCAGCATGAGTCTCTTTAGTACCTCTTGTGCGATCTCTTCTTTTAGATGATACTGTCTCATGAAATCTGCACAGGCATCAAGAGTTGTCATGGCGTCTTGATAGAGACCCCAACTCCTGGCGCACAACGCTCCAATATACCTGATATTGATGGTCTCTGGGGCATCCTCCTCTCCAAGAGGAAGGTCTTTCACGACTGTGATGATGTCTCTGTAGTCTTTCTCATTCATCTTCGTGATGATGAGCTTGGTCACCAGGATGTCACTCACTGAAATTGTGTTCTTCTCGATATCAAGTCGGTCTCTCAGGTCAATATCGTGCTCCATTCGGAGGTGGTCCAGAAAGACATCAACATGGTCGTCTGAACCAGGCTTCTCAAATAGAAGGCGAGTCCCCCCAGAGGTGAATCTGAATTGTGTATTCTCACGATAGCCGAGGTCTTGGATGGTCTCGATTATGGCAGATGATTGCTGTGAAAGACCCACACAATCAATGTCCCCATGGTCACGCTCACAGAACTCGAACTGCTTACAGTGTTGTCTGACTGCTAGGCCCCCTGCTAGCCTGAGCACGACTCCTCGCGCTCTCGCTTTGTCTATGATGCGCATGGACTCGACAACTGTGTTTTCCATCTGTTCGCCTCGAATATCAAATAGCAGCACGGCAACATATACACTTGGTAATGTGCATAGAGCCGGAACGGCAAGACAGCAACGTTAATATTGCTCTCACCGCCGACTCCCTACTCAAGCCATCGTGGCTCAGCTAGGTAGGCGACCTGCAGAGGTCGGCCTAAAGCGACAACATATTGGGCTTGTCCCAGTAGGTCGCTCCAGCCTGTTATCTTTCGATCAGGTGATCGGGAGCCAGACAGTTGTAATGCATCACGTTTCGTGGTGCGTGGCGAATGGTCGGAGGTTCGAGCGTTGACCTGCGTGCCAGGTCGACAGACAACCCTCCCGATGGCGCCATTTGTATAAATGATTGTTTTACTAAATCAATCGAACCAGTTAGACCATTCTTTCTTGTCTAGCCAGTTTTCGACGATTCCCCTCAGCCAATTCTCCACTTCATTTCGCTTCCGTTCATCATTGGGGGGACAAATAGTCCCCCATCGGATAGCATCATCCTTTCTGGCAGTGCCCGCGAGATTTCTCACTGATACTCTATCTGATTTTGGATAGTACCTGACCATAGTGGTTGACAATGATATTCTAATGCCTAGGCTCTCAGCAATCTTCTTTTCATCCTCAACGAGATTATTCGGCGAGTCATGGATTGCCGCAATAAGATGTTTAGCTGCGTCCGCCTTCATAGAATCCTCACTGAACTGAAGCTTTTCCAGCTTGCCATAGGCTAGACTGTATTGCGGAACGAGGCCCTCTGTTTGCGTTCCTTCATCAATGATTAGATTGATCTCTGGTGTAGAAACGATTGACCTGAAATCGTGCTTACCACCTTCGTTGCCATCGTACAGTGCATGATTTCTGTTCCATGAGAAGCCTTTGCTTGTCGAGAAGTTGCCATCCTCCGGGATTAGTTCCTCCAGATACGCTCGTCGCGCCTCCTCAGACCAGTTCACGAATCCCTTAGGCAGACCGGGATTCTGTATAGATTTGCTCCCCGGTGTCATCCCTTCATGAATCATCATAAGACCGATCTGATTCTGTATATGGACCTCATAGACACCCTTTCGGAACGGCCCCTCAAGTGTGATATCGCCAAAGTTACGGAGTATCTCTTGGACCTTTGCTATGCGCTCAAGACTTGCCTGATTGTACATGGTGTTCCCGGACTCCCCAAGGTAGCTGTCGCTGACAATGATGGCCGCAAGCCGTGCCTTGAGAACCTCTAGTTGTTTCCCTGACGGAAAACGCGGGTTGTCTATCCCGGCCTGCCCATTGATACCAGTGACCTTGTTCACACGACCCTCGAGGTCAGACAACCTACCATCCGTGCTGTCAAGATAGAGCCGAATGACCTTCCCCTCCAGCCGGGTGCTCTTCCGCTCTATGGGATGCGCTCGTGCAGCCGCTCCATCCCCTTCATCTGTCAGCTGCCGGATGACTTCATTCAAGTGCCTCAGCGACTGAGACTTATCGCCCTCAGCCCCGAGTCTCCTGCCAAGGTCTTCAATGAAATTGGTGTATTCAAAACGATTGTTGAAGTAGTAGAACTGGTCCTCGTACACATCGACCAATTCATCCGTTCTTGATTTCGGAATCCATGTATAGACCCGACCGTTGACTGCTGCAACCCGGAGAGAATCTTCACCAATGCCAAGTCTCTCTGAGAGTGATCTCTCCAGCTCGCTTCTCTCTGTTCGAATGAGCCGCTCAATCGTCGCCATCGTTTCGCTGTGGACTGCTGGTCTGAAGTCCGCGTATCGTACTCTCTTCGTTTCATCCAGCACGGTTCGATTGATGCCTTCCAGGGCGGCTGCGATATCATCAACAGAGATGTCCTTCCCATCTCTCAGGTGTTCGACAGCCCTTCGAATGACCTGCGAATCGATTTCATGAACTCCAGTTCTGTCTTCAGAACGCTCAGGTCGTGTTTTGATTTCTTTCACTCTAAATTCTCTAAGAGCATCCTCACTAATCTGAGGACCCGACTCGTACCATTCTCTGAGCATCTTCTCCTCCTCGTGATGCCGAAGGTGCTTGATCAGCGTGGGCTCGACGCCTTTCCGCCACTCGCCTGCAATCCCGTGCCCAACATTGTATTTCTTGGCTTGTTCATCTCTCTTCAGTGAGAAGTCGCCTTTAATCTCGAAGTATATTCCACAATGACGATATCTTTCATCAAAATCAGGACTGTTTCGTTCCTGCTGATGCTTCTCAAGTAGACTATCTACATCCTTCATTGACTCAATCTTGAGTTCAGGAGGACCACCGTGGATAGTTTCGTACATGCGCCGAATCTCACGGTTCTCTACCTCTTTCACAAGCGATGGTTTGACTGAATTCCTGTCATCTGCAGAGTCAAAGTAAGATTTGACATCTTCAATCTGCAACTGATACGATCTTTTGTATTCCAGCTCCGGATAATGCTCACAGGCCTCTTTGAACTCCTCCCTCGTTCGTATCTCCCCAAAACGAGGCTTACTCTCCCGTAGGTCGTCAACTGGCGCGTTGCCCTCTCGATGTTCTCCAGATTTCACAGGGTGCTCTCTTGGCACATCAGCATCAGCCCTCGCCAGTCCCTCCGACAGGGTCTCTCTGTTCCATTCCTTCTGGTCCCGCTCTGATAGAACTGACCTCACCCGACCATCATTCAGCTCCTGAATCCTAATAGGCACCTCTCGGGCTGGCTCCCTCTCCTCAAGACTCTCCTGGATGTAGACCTTGGTCTTCTCTGCACTATCTATTGCTACTGGTGCACTACGGGTAATCTCAGAAACCTCCGGACCCGAGCCACCCTCAACCTTCGTCTTCTCCGGATGGTCATCCCTGATGGACTCCAGCGCCTCTCTCAGCCTGCTCTCAGTGGACTCTCTCCGTTGCTCCATCCGCCCGAGGTCCTCAAGAGCCGCCGCCAACTTCTGCGCGATCCGCTCCTCCCTGCTTTCCCGCTGAGCCAGGTCTTCCAGTGCCTCCCGAAGGCGACCTTCCACAGGAGTCCGTGACTCGCCCGCCTCGTCGATGCGGGTCTCCCCCAGATCCTCGGCCCCTCGGGGCAGGTCGTCCCCCTCACCTCGTCGTCCGCGCCGCTCGACCGACCGCCCCGCCATCACGCACCCCTCACACGCTCACGCCCCGGATGGCAACCAGTATCTCCGCCAGCACAGCGGTCTCCTTTGGCTCATGCAGGGCTCCGGCAGCGTGGAGCAGCAGCCGCTCGGCGAAGGACACCAGCTCCGACCTCTCTGAACAGAACTGCTCAGCGACCGCCTTCAGCATCTGTGCCACCGGGACAACGTTGCCCGTACAGGCGGTCCGCACCCGTGGGAGGTACGCGTCAGTGAACATGGGCGACCTGACGATGTCGGAGATGTCGGTCTCCGGCTCCGCGGCGAGCGCTATCGCCCGGGGCGCCATGACAGGGGGTAGCATCGGCGACACAGGCGGGGCGGTGACGGCGGAAGGAGGGCGGACACCCCTGAGGAGGTCCCTGAGCTCCGGCGGGAGCGGGTGGCTCTCCCTGAGCTCCGGGTGGGCGTCGAACTCCCTCTTCATCGCATCCCTGACCACGGTGTCGGTCCACTCGCGCCGGGGCAGGGGACTCTTGAGCAGGTGCTGGAGGGGCTCCACCTGGATGTTGCCAGGGACCCTCTGGACCTTGAACCGGACGACCGCTTCTCCCACGCTCATGCCGCCGATGTGTTCGACCTGGGCGTCCGTGCACAGGGCCTGCCTGCCGACGAGCTGGCGCTCCTCAAGGTCGGTCAGGGTGTGGATGATCACATTGGCGGGGAGCTTGACGACCTCAGGGATGAGCATGCCCGGGAGCTGGTCGTTGATGAGGATGGAGAGCCCTGTCCCCCGCAGGGTCCGGAGCATCTCGACCAGGTTGTCCTTCGCCTTCTGCGGGGAGGTGGGCTCGGCATACCCGGCAACGGCGGTCGCTCGCTTGAGCAGGTGGTGCGCCTCCTCGAGGACCAGCAGGTGGCTCACCTCCTTCCTCGGGTTCGCAACGAGGTACTCGCTGATGCCAGTGGTGAGGGCGCCCATGAGCAGGGCCCGGTCCTCGGGGGAGAGGTCACGGGTCTCGATGATGGTGGGGCGGGAGAGCAGCTCGGGGATGGTGAGCCCCTTAGGCGTGTTGAGCATGTCCACGAGGATGTCGTTCCGGAACATGCTCCGGAGACGCGCCTCAAGGGCACCGTAGAAGTCCTGGCTCATCTCCGCTCCGTAGGAGATGTGCGCGGTCGCCACCTCCTGGAACGCCTCGTAGAGGTCGACGAGCAGAATGGGGCGACCCCTGACATTGCCCATCCGTGTCCAGCCACAGGCGGTGTACATGGTGTTGAAGATGTCATCAAAGTGCATGGAGAGGACCCCATCGTTCGGGAGCGTGGCAGCATAGACGTCGGCCATCCTGTCGATGTACTTTCCAACCGGGACGTTCGGGGGGACATCCCACATGTTGTACCGAAGAGGAGCGACATCGGGATTCCCTGCGGTGAAGATGCGGAACTCGGGAAAGACATCCTTGAGGACCCGCCAGTCACTGACATTTCCGGGGGTGATGATGACAGGGATGACGCCGTTCCGATAGGCCTGAGCTGCGATGTTCACGCAGGTGGTAGTCTTGCCAGAACCAGTGTTCCCGTAGACCCCGATATGTGACTCAAGCAGCTTCCGGGTGAGACCGTAGGGCTGGTGCCTCTGGGGAGCGCCGTTTCGGATCGCATACCCGAGGAGGATGAGCTCCTTCACAGGCAATCGCCAGATGGTGCCCGACTCCTGTGGCGTAGATGGACTGTTGTGATGCCTGAGAACTTGATGGGACTGTGCATACTCGACCATGGTCGTGGATTTGGGGGGCTCCTCTGCAGGCGTCACAGTCGCGGGAATGTCAACACTTGAGACCGCGAACTCCTCTCGCCGAGAGACCCTGATGCCAAGGTCGCAACGCGGCAACCCGAAGAAAGTGACAGCCTCATCGGGGGTGAGGATGGTATGGTTTCCGAAGGGTAGACCCGCCAGCGCTCTCTCAAAGTCCTTCTTGCTCTTCTTGACCATGATCCTCATGTCCTCCTCCCTGTCAGCCGGGGTGATGCTGCTCAGAAGGATGGACATCACGCGCTTCGCCTGTTGCTCTGCCACCCTCTTGTCCTGATGCCAGTGGGTCGCACTGACCACGACCTTGCCCAGATAGCGACTGCTCATGCGTTTGATCTGCCTGTTGAGCCGCTCAGCCTCCCGAGAGGAACGCGCGCTCACTCTGGTGGTGGACTGCTGGGAGTCATGAGAGAAGAGGCTGGGTGACGACACGACCTGCTGGGACCGGGACACTGCCATCTCGTATGCATGTTCAAGACTCCTGACCTTTCGCCCACTGGAACTCTCAGGGGTGACAAAGACCTGAAAGAGGACATCGTCGAGACCCTGAATGACTTCGCCCACAGCATCGAGGGGATCCACACGCGATGGGAGGGAGGCGTTCTCATCCTCAACAAGGGGTTCGCCAGTCAGGCATGCCGAGACTCCCTCTCGTCCGGGATCTATCTGCAGACCCGAGAATGCGGAGCAGGCGCCCATCTTGAACTTTGGCAGGTGTGCACTCACCGTGGTGCTGAGCGAGGTGAGCCTGTGATACAGACCGTCGGCATTTCGGTCCCATGTCAGAAAGAAGACCCGTGTCTTACCATGAGCACGTTCTAGTCGAAGACCCACTGGATGCTCTCCAAGGACCATCGCCCGAAGAATACCTCGGAAGGCAGACCTATGGGTGAAGTCCCTCTTGCCGACCTCAGACCGGGAGAGATAGTCCTCGGGTATCTCAAGCACCTCAATGGCTCCGACCGCGAGCGGACCTAGTAATGACTCAAACAATACTGGCACCTGTAGACTACTGCGCATAGAAGGTACCAAAACCCTTGGACGAGAGTAGAACTCCGTCATCGTTCCGTAGAAGACGAAGAAAAAGACAATGAGGGTCTGGGGCTGCCTAAATTGGCCTCTTGATTCTCAAGATGTCGTTTACGGGCACCATAGAAGATTTCATGGGGTCACGGAGGCTCATACTGCAAAATCCAATCAGTATCTTATGGCAAAACGAGACTCAGCGGGAAGGGAGTGCTGATGATTGCCACTCTTGCAGACCTGTTGATCTTGGACGTGCTCATTGTCGGCACGATGACTCCCTCATGGGTCATCATCCCCGGCACTGAGGACATGAAGGACACCGCCTACAAAGACTTCAGGAAAATGCACGCCATAGGACATATCTATGGTACTGTCGGTATGGCTGTGCTGAGTCTGATCATTGCCTCTGTTGCTGTATTCATCTAGGAAGAGGAGGACACGACGCTACCGTTGCGCCCAACCGCAGTCGGTTTTTGGATCATGCTTGCTCGATTGGTGTTGTCTAATAGGAAGTCCGGGTGCCAAATAGAATGGGATGTGATTACATGGCGGAGACCAAGGTGACAGTCGAGGTCATCAACATTCTCGGAAACGGCAAGTGCTCGATAGGACAGAAGGTGGGTGATGTGTACCGATATCCCGAGGATTTAGGGAAGATGTGCCCACACGCGTTCTATATTCTGTATCCTTGGATTATGGTCATGCAGTCTGGTGGCAGTTTTGAAACATCTGGCGATGGCCACGACTACATGACTGTTGGGTATACAACAGTTACAGGAATCTTAGACAGAGTTGGACATGTTTCGCTGGGACTTTATATGCTCGTGGGACAGATAGTGATGTGAGGTTGACTAGACACAGATTCTGACCTCACAGAGTCGTTCCCAGTGCCGTTTCTGGGAGGGCAGCACTCTGGTGTCCAAGATTGTCCAACTAACAATGAACGGTGCAGTGATTACACACACCAAGTTGTGTACAGGATTTCACGCAAGAGCGTAGGAAACAGGGAGACTCGGCCGTAGAGTATGCATCCTACGCTCTCTGCATCCGATTATGAGGATGACACAAAGAAGATAGTCTACTTAGAACGAACCCTGCTACTCCTCTGGACCCAATCTCACGAAACTATAATACTTCTTCAGGTTCTAATTGATAGGCAGGGACAGTAGCGTGAAAGTTGAAGTCGATGTATCTGAGTTAGAGTGGGGAAACTCCTACAAGGATGAGAAGTGCAGAGAGGTGGAGGGAATCCTTCAGGGAAGTCCACAATATGCAGAATGCGAGGTGAAACGCGCCCGCTATGAGGATAATCAGAGTGAAGACCCGTTCTATGTGCTGGATGAGAAGGAGGAGGAGATTCTCATGCTCGAAAGATGGGAGGTGTACGCATTGAGCGGTTCCGAATTCCTATCCTACATCGGCGTCCAGAGGTGGCGGAGTCAGACATCGTTTAGGATGTTCTTTGCCTATGGTCCGCTTCTTCTTCCTGGCTTATTCGCGACAGGTTGCGCATTAGTTGCACCCTTCTTTCTATATATGGGTGAATATGAGTCGTTTTCATTCTCGATAGATTGGGCTGTGCGGAGCACCGCCATCTTGTTGTTTACGGGGCCACTCGCCTACCTGCTATACCGACACACAGAGTCGCGGAAGAAGAACATGGATCTGAGAACCGTAGAGAAGGACCCCTCATTTCTCAATGCGCTCCGGAGAGTCGCTGAGGCAGCCGAGGCTGACAGATACAGGAGAAAGGAGTTTGCTAAGAGGGTGAAGCATCTTGAAGATGCAGTGGCAGGTATCAATTCATGAGAGAGACGACTCTACAGATGCACCATCTCTCCGCGCGTTATCTCTTATCTTCTTCAGACTTCTTTCTGAGGCCTGCTGGATACCAAAGTAGCTTGCCTCAAAGACCTGAAAGCCACTGCCTGAATCGAATTCAAGCCCAGCCTTGGTCTATTCTAATATATCTACCAGTGGTTGCAGGCTGGGATCAGGATTTCTGCAGATGTAGGTCATGTTCATGCTGGAATCGAGAGGATCATGCTCAACGACCTTATCATCAAGATTCTTGATTCTCTGGCAGATGCCGATGACATAGTGCGGTTCTAGACCAAGTCTTTCTGCTACCAGAGTCAAGTCAGTCCTGTGACGCTTCCTGACAATGTCCCTAACGAGTTGTTCCCAACGCGTCTTGAAGGACAATCGAAGACTTGACAATGCAACGAAATCAAGTAGCCAAGTATTCGCGGGTTGCCCGATGGGGGTCTTTTCGCCATCTCGTTTTCCGTTCAGAGTAGGCAGCCGTACCTTTCGGGAGGCTCTAATCCCTGCCACGAATCCACCTGTTCCGGACATTTTGGCATACCAATCCGGGTCCCGAATTTGATGTGCACTGCTATCTATACCTAGGTAACCCTCGTCCTTCCAGAATGGTACTGAGAACTCGGCATCTTCCTTCCACCGTTCCCACTTGATATAGCGAGATTCGTCCAGATTTCGCATTCTCTCACGTGCTGTATCCGCATCGGATGCAAGTGATCCGTTTGATAGTCCGACAAGCAATCGCTCAACAATACCTTCCTTTCCTGACAGAAGCTCTTCCTCTGCCTTCTTCAGAGCACTCTCTGCTCTTCTAATGACATCAGGATAACCCATAGAGATCACCATCAACTCCATCCAAGTGATACGTATCCGGCTGACCACATAAGATTGGTGTTACTTCTCTAAGACAGGAATAATCACAAAGCAGAGGTCTATCCAAGAAATGAACGCTCATTTCTTGACATGTTACAGAAACTCACTGATGCACCCGAAACTGACAGATACAGGAGAAAGGAGCTTGCGAAGAGGGTAAAGAATCTTGAAGATGCATTAGCAGGTAATGATTCATAAGAAGACACGACGTTACGGATGCATCCCTCTCTCTGCGCGTAGTTTCTTATCTTCTTATTACTTCTTTCTGAATCTCTGCCTAATATTGAAGTAGCTAGGTGTTGCGGCGTTCATACGATTCCCGTAATCAAGAGAATTCGCTGTAGGATGCCACCCAGTACCACTGCCAGGGTGATCTCGACAACGCAGATCAGTGCGGTTCTCCTGTATCCGACCTCCTTGCCTAAGGCGGCGAGGGTAGCCAGACAGGGAATGTACACCATCACAACGAAAGCGAAGACTATCATCTGTACGGGAGTCAAGACCAAGGCAAAGTTGGTCGTGCCCATCAGTGCTGCCAGCATTATCAGAGTCAGCTCCTTCCGAAGGACACCAAAGATGAGAACAACTCCAGTGGCTGCAGGCAGACCCAGCCAGATCACTGTCACCGGGCTAATCGATGACTCAATGACCGTCAACAGGCCAGCTGCATCTATCAACTGGATGACTAGGTTGCCGACAATGATTATTGGGAATGCAGTGAAGACGAATTCCCTCAGGTTCGTCCATGCCTTACGGAGTGTGGCGACGACAGTTGGCCTGCGATAGCTTGGCATGTCCATTATCAGTCCCGAAGTCTCTCCGGGAAGTAGCCTGAATGCCACCCGACCCAGAGCTAGCACCAAGGCGATGTCAATCAGATAGAGGAGAATGGCCCATCCGAATCCAACGTAGACCGCGACGAGACCCATGATGACGATGCTTCGAGCGGTACAAGGAACCAGACTGGCAGAGAACGCACAGATTAGCCTCTCACGCTTGGTTTCCAATATGCGGCAGCCAAGACATCCTGGCACGTTGCACCCAAATCCCAGCATGAGCGGAATGAATCCCTTCCCATGCATTCCTATCTTGTGCATCGATGTGTCCATCAGGAAAGCGATTCTCGACAGGTAGCCGGTGTCCTCGAGCAACGATAGTGCAATGTAGAACGGGGCAATGTAGGGTAATGCAACCGTCGCCCCCGCCACAACTCCTTCAACCAGACCGAGCCAGACGAATGCAGCAACATCACCTGTGAACGCAAGATCGTACCACGTCTTCAGGACTGAGAACGAACCCCCAAGCACCCCGGAAAGGAAGTCGCCGAGCATGAACACTGAATAGAACATGAGCAGCAGCGTGGCAGCCATTAGCAGATAGCCGAACACCGGATGGAGCGCGAGTCGGTCTACATCTCTCCGCGGCGAGGCTGCATCGTCATTCAAGGTGGTGAACGTGGAAGCGAGTTCTGCAGCGACTCTGAAGCGTTCTGTTGTGAGTACAGCTGATGAGTCTTGCCCGTAGATCCGTTGAATCTCAGCCTTAATTCTCTCTACGACGGGTTCGACTGCCTGCTTCTTCTCATGCACCATCTGCGTCACGTACGGGTCGTCCTCGAGCAACATGAGGGCCATCCATCGCTTCGGATGAGGAAAATCAACATCGTCAAGCAATGCGACCAGCTCGCCGATTCTGTTCTCAATCTCGGTGCTGTACTTCACAGTCACTGGCGATTTGGAGCCCGCATGCCGCACACGAATTGCTTCTCGAACAAGAGCAAGCAGACCCATGTTCCTTGTTCCGATAGTTGGAATCACAGGCACTCCAAGACGCCTTGAGAGTCCGGCCGCATCCACACGTAGACCCTTCCTTTCGGCCAGGTCTACTTGATTGAGCCCAATGACCATCACTTGTTGAAGTTCAAGAAGCTGTATTGTCAGAGAGAGGCTCCTCTCAAGAGAGGATGCATCTACAACGTTTATCACAACCTCTGTCTGTCCGGATATGATGTGTTCTCTTGTTATGGATTCTTCAAGAGCCTTGGACGTGAGACCGTACGTCCCAGGGAGATCCACCACGTCAATAGTTTCCCCTCCAAGATGAAGTGTTCCTTCCGCTCTCTCGACAGTCTTGCCCGGCCAGTTGCTCACATGTTGGTGTAGCCCAGTCAGCTCGTTGAATATCGTGCTCTTGCCGACATTCGGATTCCCTGCCAGTCCCACTCTTATCGGATGAGTGCTCACCCTCTGCTCCCCCGTCTTCTGCGACGACTATGCGGACCCGGCTGAGAGGGGTGTTGACAGGTGCCCAGATCCTCTATCTCAACAAAGACTGATTCGGCTTGGCTTCTCCCTAATGCAATCGTGGAGCCCCGCAGCGCGATCTCGATGGGCCCCCTGAGCGGAGCAGCGTTGGCGACTCTGATGTGCGTACCGGGTGTGATTCCAACAGATAGGAGCCGTTCGCACACTCCCTTGCCGCCCCTGACGAATGCGATGTCAGCTTCGTCCCCGACCCGCAGATTTGAGAGCTGAGTGACGAGTCTAGGGTTCTTTGTTTCTTCTAATCTAGCCTTCGTGCACTGTCCGCAGTCTTCCACGTCCAGATTACATGGTGGAATCGGGTTATTGTCATCAGGGCATGTGTCAGGTTGGTCAAGTGCCCTGCACAACGCGTTGGCAACATCGTCTGATAGAGCATGTTCGAGTCTGCATGCTTCGTCATGTACATTCTCTGTTTTCAGCTTGAGCACGTCGTGAAGGAAGCGTTCAAGGAGCCGGTGCTTCCTGACGATCTTCTGAGCGTCTACCATACCTCTTGCGGTGAGCCTTGCTCCCTTGTATGGCTCGTATTCAAGCAGTCCCTCTGCAGCCAGCTTCTGGATCATCTCGGTCACGCTTGCAGGTGCTACTCCTAGTACCTCGGCAAGCTCTTTGGTCTTAGCAGGCTCACCGCCCTCGTTGAACCTGTAGACCGCCTCAAGATACTCTTCAACGCTCTGGCTACTCATAGTTATAGTGATTTAGGACAACCTAACTATTTATAGATGTTTAGGTCAGCCTAATTCTTGACCGGTACCAGCCGGTCGAGTACAGCCTTAATCTGTGCAGTCAAGTAGCCCCAGAAACAAGTCGTCATAACAATACTCAGACAAGCAATACTGAAAACCAAGGAGTGCAAACTACAAACATGGTATCCAGCAAGTCAGACCACGTTTCAATGGCTGTCTGGTGTGCGCTCATTCCACCAGACGAGCTAGAACGATTCTCCGAGCATGAGGATGACCTGCGGAGTGTGAGTGACGCATATGAGGACTGGCTGGTATCTATGAGGGGAAAGTCCTCTGTTGGTGCGGACGTGGGTATGTTGCTGGATCGGATTCGTATTCTGATGATTGACATTGGAATAGCCTGTGCGATGAACCGTGCTCTGGCTGAAGAGGTGCAGGCAGTCGTTGCGGAGTATCTACGAAGAGGAGCTCTCATGATGGTTGACCAACTTCCCAGTGACTCCGTGGAGAGAACAGCTGTCAGAAAGACCTTGACAGCATTCTTCAGCGGTCTAAAGTTCACGAGAGATATATTCCCCGAGGAGGATGTGAAGGGTGTCATTCCCACGAAGGTGTCCGTGCCAGCGGGCTCATCAAAGGGCAGCAAAGGTCGGCGCGTTAAGGCAAAATCAAAGACCAGCAAAGTAGACAATGAGCAGACCCTACAGACAGCCCTCTTGGAGAGTTCCAACATTCTGAAGAGACTCTACATGCGTCTTCTGAGCCCGGACCCGTGGGGGACGTACTAGGACCGTGAGCGTCACAAGGGACTCAGGCAACTCGTACAATTCGCCCCTCATGTTTCTGAAACTGTACCTCTGTTCTCTTCACAACACGCCAGTCTGTAATATGCAGAACCACGTGCATCTGGTCCTCATTCACAGCAATCTCGATGAAGCTTGCATCAGTTCTGCCACCCCAGCCTCCTGTTGCACCGCTGATCGTTCCTGGATTGAGGAAGAGCCGGTCTCTATGGAGGTCGATGGCGGCCTTGTGAGTATGCCCATGAACAGCAACATCGCCACCAATCTGCTGCAGGACCTCCCAGAGTTGTTCGAGATTCCCTCGTGGGCTAAGCTGTGTGCCATGGATGAGAAGGACATTGAAGTCGTCTAGTTGTATCTTCTCGTGGAAGTTGTATGCGCTATTGTAGTCCATATTCCCTGTGACAATGAAACTTCTGGGAAGGGGTGGCAAGGCAGCCCTCATATCAGACTCCTTCACCAGGTCTCCAGTAATCAGGGTCATGTCGTAATCTGTGTTCTTGATGTGCTCGTAGAACTCACAGGGGACTGCGTCTCTTCGCGAAGGAATATGCGCATCCCCGAACACTAACACTCTGTAGGTCATCGGCCTCGTGCTCTGTTGAGGTTCTCCAAGATCTTTTCGTAGATTGCCTTCTTAGGGCCTTTGGTCAGTTTCGAGAGTCGCTCCACTATGAGTTCTGGAGTACTTCGAGCTACTTTGCCGAATCGCGGTGTTCGGTCCACAATCAGATCCAGATTCTCGTCAAGACCACGTGCCTCAATCCCATCTATCCTGATGGGCACTGGAGTCACCTCTTGAATCTCCCTCGCCAAGTGAGTGCATATTACCGTTGAAGTCTTGGGGTCACTCTGAAGAATCTCAATCAGACCGGCTATGACATTCGCTGCACTACCAGGCTCTGTTATCGCTTCTATTTCATCAAAGAGAGCCAGTTTTGACTTGTTTGACACAACAATCTCTGCAAACTGTTTGAGCGTTGTTTCGAATGCGCCAGCGTTGATCATCCCGCGACTCTTGTAGAAGAAATAGAGCTCCTCAAAGACTGGAATGTATGCCTGTTTTGCAGGTACAGGGAAACCGGACTGCCCCATCGTGACTATCTGGGCTAGCGTCTGAATTGTCGTGGTCTTCCCACCGCTGTTTGCCCCTGAGAGAAGTGCGCAGTTCTCACCCTTTGTCCCAGCAGGTTGGAAGGGTGTCTTACCAATACTGTAGTCGATTGGCTGCACCTTCCCGTGTTTGCCCTTCAGGTAGGCCTCGGTAAGAAAGAGGTTAGTTGCTCCCTGAACTCCGACTCCAGTGTATTCCAGAGATATCTTTGGAATATTTAATTCATAGTCATGAGCGAACAGACCCACGGCAAGGAACAGGTCGAACTCAAGAAGGGTCTGAACAGCATTCGTGACTGCATCTCGCATCTTATCAAGGTCGTTAGCTATCTTCTTGATTAGACTGAACTGCTTTTCTGCAAAGACACGCCTCAGCTTGTCTTCAAGGTCGTTAATCTGCGTCGTGACCATCTTGACTGGAAGAGAGATCTCTTCACTGATTATTCCCGCCACCCAATCAGCCTCACGGGCTGTGAGACCTAGCATCTGCGCAAGTTTGTCCTCTGCTTCCTGAGTGGTGGCTGTGAAGGTCTCGACAACCTCAGCAGGCAGCATGTTTCTGAGCGAACTCCCCTCAGCACCCTCCATGTCTGCTGATTGAAGGATACTGATTATCTGTTGGCCGCCGAGAGTCACATGACTCTTGGAGATTCGTGAGGTGATCTCTTCATTCAACCATGCCTCTGTTTCTGCGGTTGCAGTGGGAAATGCCTTCACTGCCTTGCGATACCTGTCTATCTCCGGGTCTATCCCCTGTGCCAGATCACCATTCTCATCCAAGTTCTTGAGAAGCTCACCAACTCTGCTGAGGCCCTCGAAGTCGAGTCCCGATGAGAAGCTTTCCATCGAGATGTTCGTAGGAAGACTACCAAATAGCCCAGCCAGCTTGCATGATGCATCGATGACACGATAGTTACGAGCATAGAAGCTTATGGTCAGCTCGGGCAACACATCCTCTATGGACCAGTCCTTACCAAGAATCTCAACGTTGTCGAGCATGTCCATGGACTCGTCATAGGCGCCAAGCGGTGAGATGAAGAGGACAAGGTCGTACCCCTGTGCATAGTCTGCCCCACCTTCACCCTCTGATAAAACATAGACGGGGCACCATTTGTCGACGCCCTCATTCACCAGTCTGTCAAAGGCTTTGGCATCATTTGTGATTATGACGCGACCTTCAATCCGGCGAGACTTTGCTCGTCTATAGAGACCCCGAACTTGCGATAGGAGCTCCTTCAGTGTCGCACGTTGCTCAGGGGTCAGGCCACGTGCAGTGGCCGTAGCGTCAGCAAAATACTTCTGGCGTTCGAGGATTGTATCCAGTTTATCGGGAGGCAATGGAAAATAGAGGAACAACTTGTCCTTTCCATAGTTTGTGTTGGCGTAACCCTGCATAATCTCAAGTATGCTCTCGAAAATCTTACGAATGTCTGCACTTCGCAACAGCATATTGGAGTTGACGCCAAACTGCTGCTCAAAGGCGCCCTTTACAATGTTGACAGCCTGCTTAGACCCAATGCCGGGCACTGCAGCCACCAAGTCGACACGGGAGTCACGTATCACTTTGAGGGCAACTGCTTCGCTCCCGAAGTGTTCAATCAGTGCCTTCTGGACTTTCTCACCAACACCGGGTATCTGTGAAAGGCTCTCTTTGGTCAATTCGTCAGCCCCCGAATCAGGACTATCTGATTTGCGATGATTGTAACTCTCTTTAAAGTCTTGACTCTCCGGCTCAATGAGACTTACTATACGTTCCATGAGATATTGCTCCTGTATACAGTCTGAATGGGCAAGAGCATTGAAGTACTCCTATTTTTTGCTCTTCAGGTGTGAATTGATGATGAAGAGAAGCCAAACAGTACTGATTTGAGCTGATGAAGCACAAAACACTGGCAAGATGCTCAATATGCTCAATATCTGGCTGCGGTCTGAACGGATAGTTCGGTTTCAGGGTCTATATGGACTGTCAGGTGGATATAGGCGGCTTCCTTCTTCAAATCATCTTCCACGCGATTTATGATGTCATGAGCTGCTCTGACACTCATAGAGTCATTGACTGTTAGATGAATATCAGCAAGTACGTAGTTGCCTTGCCTGCGGGTCTTCAAATCATGGAATTCGATGATTCCAGATTTTTGCCTCTCTAACGCTGCTATTATCTTCGCCTCTTCTTCGGTGCACGAGTGATCCATTAGACGCTGTATAGACCGAAGCACCAATCCGACACCCATTCGTGCTATCAGCACTGCGACAGCAAGCGCAAGAAAGGCGTCCATGAATTGCCAGCCAGTCACCTCTGCTACAACGAGACCTATCCATACCCCGACGGTCGAAACTACATCAGAGAGGAGATGTTTTGCATCCCCTTCTAGTGCCATAGAGCCACTCGACTTTGCAGTACGTTTCAACAACAGGGATATGATTAGGTTCACTCCTGTGGCGACTACGGATATGAGAATACCAAGATTGATCTCTAGAAGCTCAACATAGACTAGGAGCCTCCCTGCTGCAGCATAGATGATGAGAAGAGCGGCTGCAATAATAAGGACCCCTTCGAATGCACTTGATACATCCTCGATTTTCTGATGACCGTATTCGTGCGTATCGTCTGAGGGTTTTTCTGATATGGCGATTGAAAAGAACATAATTCCGGATGCGAGGATATTGACCACTGACTCAAGAGCATCTGACAGCAAAGCTACTGAATTTGATACAAAATATGCAATGAGCTTGATACCAAACACAATCAAGCCGCCTAATATGGCGATTAGGGCAGCAGTATTCTTTTTCATACCTCGACATCGTTCCAAGCGGTTTTTTTCGTGCTTTTAGGGATTGTTACGTGACCTTGTCAAGATTCGATTGTTATCAAAGACCTTCAATAACCACGAGTGAGACCCACAATATTGAGAGGAGATTCACCACGGATAAAACGGAGTATGTTCTCGCCTGCAAACTGGAAATACTCATGCTCTGTGGTTTCGGAATAACCTGCTCGATGAGGAGAAACAACCACGTTATCAAGGTCCTGAAAGGGAATATCTGACGGAGGAGTCGCCTTTCCGCGCCATTTCGGAGGGTACCTCCACCATACATCGAGACCGGCCCCACGAATTCGATTCTGCTTCAGAGCATCAAACAGGGCCCTCTCGTTGATGATAGGACCTCGTGAGATGTTCACAATGATTGAAGTCGGTTTCATCCAAGAGATGAAAGTACTGTCAACAAGCCCCTCTGATTCATGAGTGAGAGGCAAGGAGAGAATGATAAAATCTGAAGACTCCACAAGAGGGCGCACCTTGTCAATCTGTACTAGTCTATCAACTAATCCAGCATGCTGAGAGACCCCGCTTCTTGTCGCTGCGTAGATCTCCACATCGAATGCTCTCAGTCGTCTTGCGATTTCAGCACCAATACTACCAAGGCCGATTATGAGACAGGTCTTGCGGCGAATCTCGATATTTGGATTAGGACCGCCAAAGGCATACACCCAGTCGCCCTTTCGAAGCTCTCTATCATTTGGAATGATGTTCTTGGCGACTGCAAGCAGTAGTGTGATGGCATACTCGGCCACCTCTGCCGCATTGATATGTGAGTTGCAGAGAATAATACCTCCATGCGACTTGACTGCCTCGAGGTCAATTTTCTCGATGCCCGTGGAAAATGTCTGTATCATTCTGAGTCTGGAGGCTGCCTCTATGTACTCACGTGAGACACGATTTGATGCGAGAATGTCCGCATCTCTTCCCACCTTCAACATGGACTCTAGTGTCCCATCAGTCGGGACAACTTCTGCAACATCATGTAGGAGATTGCGGAGTATCTGGATGTTTTCATGACTCGAAGAGACTAGAACCTTCAACACATACACATCCAAAGAAATGATTCCCAAGAGCTCTCTTGAGCTCTTGGGTCTATAGCAATCAGTCGCTCAGTAGGACCGTGCTATGTAGACAACCGCGGTCGCCATCTTGCCACAGACTGGACATACTCCTGCAGGTTGTTCATCAGTATCAATCCGGGTGCCACGGACCTCACCGCCCGTCCGATCCTTAATCTCGTCGGCACAGGGCTGACCTTCCATCTCAGTCGTACAGAAGGGGGTGCGAGCGATCTTACCCTTGTCTAATGCATCTTCAATGGTACCGATGGTGCCCGCATCAACTACGAGACCCACAAATTTCGATTCTGCCTCTGCTCGGAGATTCGCATCAATCTCTTTGCCCAGTGCAGACACTCTCTTCTTCAGGTCCTTGATTTCTACGGTCTCACGCTTCATCCAATCCCTGCGGAACACGACTGCCTTGTTCTCCTTAATATCACGAGGGCCTATCTCGACCCTGATTGGGACTCCCTTCATCTCCCAGAAGTTGTACTTCCAGCCGGGCGTATTATCAGTATTGTCTAGGTAGACTCTGAAACCAGCCTTCCGAAGTTCCTTCTGGATCTTTCTGCCGTATTCCTGTACCATCTCGGCATCCTTGCCCCTGTAGATAGGAATCACCACAACCTGGTAGGGTGCAATCTTGAATGGGAGGCGGAGACCCTTGTTATCGCCATGGACTGATATCAGGGCGCCGAAGATTCTGGAGATTGCAGGCCCGTAGCATGTCTGCCATGCGTACACGGTCTCATTGTTCTCATTCAGGAACCTTATGTCAAATGCCTTGGCAAAGTTGTCACCTAGGTCGTGCGTCGAGGGAAGCTGAATCACCTTACCATCGGGCATGAGGGTATCCGCAGCGTATGTGTTCAGACCTCCCGGGAACTTATCCCACTGTGTTCTACGAAAGACCATCGCAGGAATTCCAAAGTTTTCGGTCACGACTTCCTTTGTGGTTTCAAGGTCCTCCTGTACCTGAGCCATTACTTCATCATGAGTTGCAAAGACATTGTGGCTCTCTATCCACAGGAACTCTCTTCCTCTCAGGAAGGGGCGCGTGCTCTTGACCTCCGACCTGAAGACGGAACATCGTTGATATCGTTTAAGAGGCAGGTCACGCCAGCTCCTGACCCAGAGTGCATACATTGGATAGATCGCGGTCTCACTGGTGGGTCGGAGGGCTAGCCGTTCTTCGAGTTTTCCATCCTCGCCAGTATCCTGAATCCAGAAGACCTGGGGAACAAATCCCGCCACATGGTGGGCCTCCTTTGTCAGGTTGCTCTCAGGAATGACAGTAGGAAATAGCATGGGCAAGTGGTCCTTGCGTTGGAGGACTTCCTCCAAGATGTCGAACATGTTGTTCATCGCCATCAGGCTCCATGGAAGAAATGGTGTGAACCCCTTCACGCCATACCTGATGTCGGCAAGCTCTGCAACCCTGCATATCTCGCCGTACCAATCGGGAAAGCTCTTCTCCTTGTCAATGTCAAAGATGGCACTCTTTGGTTGTTCATCTCTTGCGCTCATGATATTCTCCTCTGTTCTGAAGTTCATGGTATTGGCTAGGATATAGAATTAGCTGTCTATTGATGATATGGAACGCGTTCACCTAGCATTGTACGTTCACCAAAACTTTGTCTGTAATGTTCTTATTTAAAGGCTACCGTTGAGCCCGTCACTATTGCTTGGTTGTTACATCGCCAATCTCTTGGACTCGTGTGTCAAGATTGTATTTCTTGATTAGTTCTACCACACCTGGTGGTACGAGCTTCTCCCACTCGCTGTTTTTCCAACGGATTAGGTCGCGGACGTGCTTTCCGGTATATGTTGATCTCTCTAGCAGTTTGGTGGAGTCGGTCACAACGCCTCCGTCCTCAAGAAGTCTTTTGACAAGGGGATTGTGGCTGTATGCCTTATCGAAATAGGGAACATACGACCGGATGTGACTCACCCAAAGGGGATGTATGTTGATGTCAGTGATTGGTACTATGTCAATTCGTTCGAGAGGTAGATTCTCATCAATAAGGGCGCGTTTGATGAACATGACCCTCTCGCCGCCCGAGAATGGATTATCTGGAGTGTGGGAGTACTGCGCGCTTCCGACAACAATGATGATGTCCTCATCTTTTCCGAGAATCTGCTTGATTGTGTGAATGTGACCCTTGTGTATTGGTTGAAAACGCCCTATGAACAACGACTTCATTGTGACCAGCCTCTTTTGTTGCTCTACTTGTCAAATAAGGATATTGAGGAACGGCCAAGTTCTTAACAAGATTGAGGTGTGTAACTAGTAGGTAGTGTGCATGATAGAGATTGACGGGTCCTATGGAGAAGGCGGAGGACAAATTCTACGTACAGCCATCTCGTTGTCCGCTCTCACACTGAGACCTGTTCGAATAACGAATATCCGTGCGAATAGACCTCAACCAGGGCTCAAGAAACAACATCTTGGCGGAGTCGAGCTGACAGCGATGTTGGTGGATGCGAGTGTCCAAGGCCTCCAAGTGGGCAGTACTGAGGTCGTATTCCAGCCTAAGGAGCGACGCGGAGGTAATTTCAGTCTAGATGTGGGTACAGCTGGTTCAATCTCGCTCCTTCTTCAAGCAGCACTGCTTCCTGCGGTACTCGCCCCCGAAGCAGTTGCTTTCAAATTACATGGAGGAACTGATGTCAGGTGGAGTCCTCCTATTGACTACCTCCGGGATGTGTTTGCAAAGATAGTGACCAGACTGGGTCCATCCATAGAAATCAGGCAAGTACGGCGCGGTCACTATCCACGAGGCGGGGGTGAAGTGCTATGCCGAGTATCGCCAGTTCGGAATCTGAATAGCATCGAATTGGTTGAGTTCGGAGAGATGAAGGAGATATCAGGAGTTTCGCATTGCGTGCGTCTGCCAGCGCACGTGGCACAACGGCAAGCAGTATCGGCGAGTGATGTGATTCGTGAGAAACTCGGTATTGAAGCATCAATTCAGATTGAATCGTATCCCAAAGACAATGACCCTCATCACGGCCCTGGGAGTGGTATCGTCATATGGGCTACATCAGAAACCGGAGCTGTCTTGGGAGCTGATAGCCTCGGTGAGAAGGGAGAGAGAGCTGAAGAAGTAGGAGGCCGAGCGGCACAGCGTCTTGTCAAGGAGATCTCAACCGGAAAGGCAATAGACTCCCATCTCTGCGACATGTTGGTACCGTATCTTGCGATTGCTAGTGGAGTGAGCGAGGTGGGTGTGACAGAGATCACCTCGCATCTGGTCACTAATATTTGGGTTCTTGAGAGAATCCTTGGGACGAAAATGGAGCTTGAAGGCGCCGTAGGAGAGTCTGGAATCTTGAGAGTCCATGGACACGAACTACTCTCGTGAGAGGGACTTCACATACTCATCAATCGATTCCTGCATTGGTTTCAGGTCAACCTCCTCAAGGGCATCCTGGAGAAGCTGATCTATACCAATCCGATTGACAGCTACAATCTCGTAGGCATTTGGAAGCCGCGCTCTCGCCACCTCAAGTTGGCTCTGAGGGGTGATGTCAATCTTGTTGAGAGCTATGAGGATAGGGTTCAGTGGAAACATCCGTTGAACCTCATTGAGTAGATTCATCTGCTGCTCGAACGACCACCCGCATGCCTCAGATGGATCGATCATGAAGATAATCACATTTGCGAGATATTTCAGGGCAGCAATAGCTTGGCGCTCAATATCATTCCGTTCACTCATAGGTCTATCCAGAATTCCAGGTGTGTCCACTATCTGGACAGTCTGATTAGCGACCTTGAGATGGCCCATGATCAATTTGCGTGTGGTGAATGGGTAGTATGCAATCTCAGGCTCGGCCGTGGAGACCATCTTTACAAGTGTCGATTTGCCAACATTCGGAAATCCAGCACATACAATGGAGGGAATATTGGGTGCGACTCCAGGAAGCTTTGAAAGGACCTTCTTGGCTTCTATGATAAAATCCAGATTCGGTGCTGTTGCCCGCAGAATCGATGAGATTCTACCCTTCGCAGCACTACGGGTCTTCTTCATTTGACGAAAGTCAGTGCTCAGCTTCAGTGCCTCGGTGTGCTTGAATGTGATCTCATCAATTGCAGGAAGGCAATTGTAGACAGCGCCAAGAGCCTGCTTGAGTCTGTCTGTTCCAATGAGAATCTCAGTGAGCTCTAGATAGAATGGACTGAGTCTATCAATAGAGGGAAACTCCTCGACAACCTCGGTGATCTTTTCCTTCACTTGTTTTGTGAACTCTTGGAGCCTTGTGATTTCGCGTATCCTGGAACGGGCTTCTCGACTCATACGAAGCGAACTCTTCATACTCATTCGCATGGACCTATTATGCGCAACCTCGATGATCTCCTCTGCAGTCAGAATGGTAGGGACATCTGCAAATGGATTCAATCGAGTCACTTCAGGCAGCTCCGAAATCTATGATTACAGACAGTTCGCAAGAGTTTTAAAACGAGTGGACGTGACCAAGTCAGACGGACTCTCCTTCGGAGGCGCGTTTACTATGTCATTTCCTACTGGTGCCACTGTTGTTGGAATAAAATGCACTGATGGCGTTGTAGTCGCTACAGACACGTTGATTAGCTGGGGAACACTTATCCTCAGTGAGAAAGGAGTCAAGGCCTTCAAGCTGACAGACTCGATTGTATTGGCCTCGGCTGGACTGGTATCGGACTATCAGATGCTAGTGAATAGGCTCCAAGCGCAAATCAAACTGTACGAGCTCAACCAAAAGAAGCCTATCACTGTCAAGGCGCTTGCCAAGATGCTTGCAAACACACTCTATTCTATCAGAATGACGCCTCTCTATGTTCAGACTGTTGTTATTGGAGTGGACTCCGGAGGCCCGCAGATGTACACATTGGACATGGGTGGGTCGCTCATCCCAGAGGACGTCACAGCCACTGGTACAGGTGATAGGACCGCCTATGGTGTTCTTGAGAACTATTACAAGCCTGGGATCACAGTCAAAGAGGCTGAAGAAATAGCAATATCGGCTGTAAGAGCTGGTATCGCAAGAGACATCCAGTCAGGTGGCGATATCAGAATCATGACGGTGACCAAAGATGGGGTCACAGAACGCGTCATCAGTTGAAGCGTGTGCATCAGGTGTGTCCACAGTCTATCTTCTTTAGAGCACATCCATCTTCACGGTATAGTATAGCCGCACTCATCGGATCTCTTGAGGCAGATCATCGACTCAGAGATCTTGAGATTAGGGCACCAATCACTCTCAAGATGCAAGCTGTTCAGGAGAGTGTCGAGAGGGGCATGACTGTTGTTGCTCATTCTGTCATGAGTACGCAGGCCAAGAGAGTCTATGAAGAAGTCAGACGTATGAAAGAGATGTTTGGGGAGAAGGTCATCATAGTTGGAGGAGGACCACATGCCAGCGCCCGACCAAGAGACCTGCTATCAAGTGGCTTTGACTATGTCGTGATCGGAGAGGGAGAACATGCATTTCCCGAGTTAATGGAGAGTCTAATGACCGGAAAAGATTCCTCAGGAATTCCTGGAGTTGTTGGAAGAGATACTGAAGTCTTGCCACAGCCACGAGACCTCCCCATCGTGAACTTGAACGATTATCCTCCGTTTGCCCTCGGTATGAACGTTGTTGGTCCCATTGAGGTCACGAGGGGGTGCCCATTCCAATGCAAGTTCTGTTGCACACCATTTCTAACAGGATGCAGAGTGAGGCATAGGTCTGTTGACTCCGTCACCAAATGGCTCACCCTGGCCGTGAAGAGGAGCGGATTCACGCGAGCATGGTTCCTGTCCCCTAACGCGCTCTCCTATGGAGGCACAGGGATGAAACCTGAACCGACGAAATTAGAGACCCTTCTGAGAGAGAGCACCAAGGTGGAGGGACTTGAAGAGGTGTATTTTGGCTCATTTCCATCCGAGGTCAGACCGGAGTTTGTGACCCGACCGATTCTAGAGATGTTGAGAGGCTACGTTGCCAACACATCAGTTCAGATTGGACTGCAATCGAGTAGTGACAGAGTCCTATCCAATGCCAATAGACACCATACAGTAGAGCAGGGAATGAGAGCTGTCGAGGTAGCACTCGACACGGGCTTCATCCCGCATGTCGATATGATATTCGGGCTTCCTGGAGAAACCGAGAAGGAGTTGCACGACAGTGTCGAGCTCTGTTATACGCTGGTCAATATGGGTGCAAAGATGCATGGGCATGTGTTCATGCCCCTGCCAGGAAGCACCTTCGAGAGCATGCCTCCAGGACGACTGAATCCTGAGAGTAGAAGACTGCTCGGTGAGCTCTCACGGCGAAAGGACATGACAGGTTCGTGGAGTGCTCAAGAGAATCTGGCTGAAGAACTCTGGTCGCAAAACAGAGAGCCTGAAGGCAGTCAGTCAAAATGATCATGGACCTTGCCAAATGCTGATAAGACAACTGACAAAACAGACGTTGAATCGCATTGAGTCACGACATGCCTATGGAACTGAGAGCAAAGCTCGAAAGACAGGGGTATCACCTGTTCGGTAAGAGAGGCGCATACAAGGCATGCCAATGGCAGAAGAAGGCTCTGTTGCATGGCGATGTCTGCTATAAGGAGAAGTTCTATGGCATTGAGTCGCATCGTTGTGTTCAGATGACTCCAGTGGTAGATAAGTGCACCCAGAGTTGCCACTTCTGCTGGCGTGTCACACCAGAGGATATCGGGGTCTCATGGGACCAGGTACATGTTTCAAAGGAAGATGTGGTTCCTGCCGATGAGTTGATGGATGCTGTTCTCATGGCAAATATACGGTCCTTGGGAGGGTACAATCCCAACGCAGGAGCAGATGTGCCCATCAAGAAGTACCTAGAGGCAAGAGAACCAAAGCATGTGGCCATCTCTCTTGCCGGTGAGCCCACACTTTACCCATATATCAGCGAGTTGATTGATGAGGTAAAAGACAGGAGTATGACATCCTTTCTGGTCACTAATGGTACACGTCCTGACATTCTTCGAAAGATGTCGGAACCTACCCAGCTCTACGTGACACTTGCGGCCCCCAACGAGGAGACCTACAAGAGGCTGTGTCTACCGGGAGTACAGAGAGGATGGCAAAACATTCTCGAGAGTCAAGAGTCCCTGCAATCACTCAGCTGCAGGACTGTGAACAGATTGACAATGGTAGCAGACCAGAATATGCTGGACCCACGTGCCTATTCAGAATTGATCATGACAGGAGAGCCTGATTTTGTTGAGGTCAAGGGGTACATGTTCCTTGGTTCATCCAGACACCGCCTCGGAAGAGACAATGCCCCCTCTCACAGAGAGATACGAGCCTTCTCCAAGAAGCTGACAGACCTGACAGGTTATTACCTTGTAGACGAACAGACTGAGAGCAGGGTAGTACTTTTGTCCCAGAATAGACACATAAAGAAGTAGCAGCTAGATTGAGAGTGATCAGATATGGAGTTTTCAGCTATTCTTCAAGGTTTGAGAGACGAAATCGATGCAGATGATACGGTCCGAGAGAAGATACTGCCTTCCAGTAGGGAGGCAGTAAGAAAATGTAGTGAGTCTATCAAGAAGACGCACAAAGGAATGTATGCTGAAGCACGTGCCCTGATCACTGAAGTACATCAGATTATCGTGGATGCTGAGCATGACATGAATGATAGTGAATTCATATTGAAATCGAAGCCCTTGGACGTTGCGTATCAGGAACTAGCGGAGGCTGTCAATCTCCTATCGCTCATAGAACATGGCAAATTCACTGCACCTCAAGAGTACGGAATACCTTCAAGGCCATACCTTACTGGTCTTGCAGATGCTATTGGAGAACTTAGAAGAGCCGCCTTAGACTTCCTGCGACAGGATGATGTGGATAGAGCTGAGAGCCTTCTAGGCTTCATGGATGAGATACTCGAAGGGCTCCAGACATTTGACTACCCGAATGCACTGGTACCGGATCTCAGAAGAAAGTGCGATGTGGGGAGATCTCTGATTGAGCGTACACGAGGTGACTTGACAAGAGCAGTCGGACAGAAACGGCTTGTGAAGGAGCTTTCGAGTTTTGAAAAACGATTGAAGAGCAGTCGATGAGAGGAGTGTTCGCCAAGAGGAATAATGATGATTACACCAGACATGTGGTTTACCCTGTATGCCCTTGCTAACAAGGGCGCGATTCATAGTAACACTGCCCTTACAACAGGTGATCTAGGAAATCTGATGAACGTCAGTCAGCAGACAGCCTCGAGGCGTATTGCACTCTGTGTAGAGGAGGGGTATCTGCAAAGGATACACACAGTAGATGGCATGCTTCTTCAGATTACTGACAAGGGAAGAGACGAGCTCCTTCGTGTTTTCTCGAGTCTTGAAGTGGCGTTTACACCGGTACAGGACAACATAGTCATAGAGGGACGCCTTGTCACGGGACTGGGAGAGGGTGCTTACTATGTGGACGCGTACGCCTCAAAACTCAGAGAGGCTCTTGGTTTCAAACCTTACTTGGGCACTCTAAATGTCAAGGTGACAGACGAGGACTCCCGAAGGGCTATTGGTAGAATGAAGAATACACCACCACTTGTCCTGAGTGGATTCCATCATGAGGGGCGCACCTTTGGAGATGTCATCTGCTATAGAGTCAAGGTGAACAACGAGATTGAAGCGGCAGTGGTAATGGCTCAGCGGACCCATCATAGCGAGGACATTCTTGAGGTTGTAGCTCCGGTGGACATCAGAAAGACGTTGAACATCGATGATGATGCCAAGGTGACGCTGACCGTGATGCCACTGCATATGGCCACATAATGATAGGGAAATCTAGGAGCCGAATCCGTACTTGCCAGTCAATGGAACGAACGCGACGCCACCCCAATTTCGCTGAGATATTCTGCCATCATCATCTTTCTCAATCATCAGCAGGTCTTGAAAGAAACCTCGACTTCCTATGGGAATGAGCATTATGCCTCCAGGAGCTAACTGGTCCATTAGAGGTTCAGGTACTCTTGGAGCAGCGGCTGCAACAAGAATCCGATTAAAGGGGGCATGGTCAGGGA
>CAYHAA010000003.1:60705-62412 GCA_964354495.1 uncultured archaeon
AACTCTTCTCTCGGCACTGCCCGCACTGCACGTTCCATCTCCTGTGTCGAGAGGTAACCACCATTCCGTAGACGCCTTACCAGATCGTCCACCTCTTTCTTGTACTCATATTCAGACATACGAATCGTAGACTGAGAGGACATGCATTGATAAAAGCATTGAGAGATAGACCTGAACCATGTACTGCGTACCTTTCAGGGCCTTTGGACATGGGAATGTTGTTGGTAAGCACAAGACGACAGTCGAGATCACATCGGAGGACTTTCTGACGAGGGAGGGAACATGTATTGTTGGTATAAGAGCGACCCAGACCCTTGCTGGTCTTGATTCTACAATAAAAGAACTAGCTGTTCTGAAGACCACAGAGATAGTCCTAGTAATGGAAGTCGATGGAGTGACTGAGCGGGTGAAAGGTACTGGAGGCCCGGGCTTGACATACACCGACCCTGTGAGCATGGTAGCCAGAACCAGTTCATATCAATGTGGAAGAACTCTCATGATACATGCTGACAAGGCAGCCTCAGATCTCAGTAAGGATTTCATCGGCAGGCTCAAGGATAGGAGAGCTGTGCTGAACTGCGAACTGCATTTCATCAATCAATGATTACATCAGCAACCATCTGATACTCATACGGAGCGCTATCCCGCACTCTTCTGATGGTGGTCACTTGTTTCACAGAACGACCTTCTTGTTCTATCAGTCTGGTGATCTTCTCTGTCATTGTCGCCTCAGGAGAGGGTCCGCCCATGAAATCATAGTAGTGGAGGATACCATCAGACTTCAGAATTCTGCACGCCTCGGGGATGAACTCCGATGCACCTGACGGATGGTTCATTATGACTCGGTCAGCCTTCAGTCTATGGTGCTTCACATAGTCACGGGCATCCGCAGTCACTGGGACTATTGACCCTATGAGCTTGTTGAGGGACATGCTCTCCCTAAGCAGATCTATTGCAGAGGGGTTGATGTCAATGGCTATGACCTTCACTCGTTTCTGCCGTGCCATATGGATTGCAAAGGGGCCCACTCCGCAGAACATGTCCACGACAACCTCATCCTGTTCTACAAGTTGCGCAACTCGGTTGTGCTCCTCAAGCAGACGGGGACTAAAGTATGCCTTCTCCACATCGACCGCCAAGCGGCACCCGTACTCTGTATGAATGGTCTTAGTTCGGTCCTCTCCAGAGAGGAGGTTGTACTGCCGAGTACGTATGACACCTGAAATAGCACCTCTCTTGGCAAGAATGGTCCTGAAGTTCCTATGGATATCATGAAAGGCTTGGCCTATCATTTTGGAGTGGTGGGCAATCGCATCTGGAATCTCCAGAACCGCGATGTCCCCTATTAAATCAAAGGCCCGGGGAAGAAGAGCAAGTTCAGCGGGGGTGAGTCTGCCTTCTAATGCCTCTGCCAACGTGCGTGGACCTTGGACTACGCTCTCAAAGACCCTCTTTCCTGTCTTCAGAGAGGATCTGTCAGTAGAATTCCATCGAATCTGATTCGGAGAGACCTCCACAACTGTTGGCAGAAAGAGTATTCCGTCTTCAGAAATCACCTTGTAGTCACCATCAAGGAATCCCATGTCCGAGAGTGTCTTCCTAATCCTCTCTCCGTACCTGACTGGAACACTGACATAGGACCGCTCTGATGACATTATCTTGTGGACATACTAAGATGCCTAAGATAGTTGTGATTCAAGTTCCTAG
>CAYHAA010000003.1:62512-70406 GCA_964354495.1 uncultured archaeon
TCAGTCTGTCTAAGAGAGGGAATGCGATTGCTCACTCGTTCAATTGCGCGATTCCATTCACGCAGGTCTCTCAGTCTGGCCCAGTCACAGAGACCCTCAACTCTCTCAAGGTTATCAGAGAGAGTCCACGCATGACTAAAGCCATAGATGTTCATATTGATATCCGAGCGCACTGCATCATGACCCTTCCAGAGGATACTGCCCGCGATTCCGAGGGCACTCAGGGGAATCTCAAGTTCATCATGAAGAGTCTCAGCAGCTCTCTTCACCGTATCTTCTAGGCTGTCACGGGGACCCTCCAGAATCTCGGTGAGTCGCTGTTCTGGACTGAAGTACTCTCTGATTATATCGCGGGGAGGCTCAACGAGTTGTGTCCTGAAATGATTGTCCTCGATGATGTAGTCCTTCGGGAGGATAGCCATTCCTTCAACTGTCGACTCGACACTCCCCCAGAATGCACGCCTGTATCGGATGCCTCCAGCCGTCCATGTACCGTCTTGATTTGGGACATACTTGAGGTATGACAACACTCTGTCAAGAGGCTGGATATAGCCAAGCACTACGAACAGCCTGTTCTCATGGTCTCTGAAGATATCACGATCTCGGACCCTATCCGGCAGTCCAACAACAGCAGGGTTCGACACGTCTTCAGACCTCGGTCAAAGGAATCAGCAGACAGTTACATAGATTAGAGAGACAATAGTGTGGCTTTGCCTGCTATGGAACTGGAGCTATAGTAATGAAGATTCTCCATCTGTGTGACAGCCTTAATCCTGCCGGTCTTGGGGGCTATGAATCGTACCTTCGCTACTTGTCACAGCAGTTGGCAGAGAGAGGACATGAGTCGGTGGTGGTCACACAGGCACCCAGGAATGACACGCCAGACTGCATCATTCGTGCTAACTACAGAGTGCTGTATCTCCGCGGCAATCTGCTCGAAGCAAGAAAGTGGATGTTCTATGCTCTTCCCGAGGAGGACCGTGAACTGGAAGCAACTCGGATGTTCGGGAAGGATGACCTTGAATTGAATGTTCGGGCTCTAAGCAAGCAACTTCTGGGTGTCATCCAGGAGTTCAGTCCAGACATCATCCACGCACACAGCACCTATGTCGTATTCAATCGGGTTCTGTTGAATCTGAGAGAGGAGGGCCTGTTGAATGGTGTTCCCATTCTTGTGACAATCCATGGACGGCCAAAGCCTCTGATACTACCCGGCGGCAAAAGAACAACAGACTATGATGAGTTCTGTGAGGCACTCCCATTCAGTCTCATTCTGGGCGTCAGTCAGAATGTTACGGATTCGCTGAAACACACACTGCAAGAGAGAAGAAGCGCTATCCCGGTACACACTCTGTACCTCGGAATCGACCTCAAGGTCTTCTCTCAACGACGTAGAAACAAGAAGATTTGGGATATTGCATACATGGGACGACTTGAGAAGATGAAGGCAGTCGATCTCTTTCCGGAGATGCTCTCAATGCTCAAAAAGGAGAATCCAACTCTGAGGTTCTTGATGACGGGAGATGGCTCTCTGAGAGAGGGCCTGCTACATCAGTTTGAAGCCAAGGGAGTGTCAGACTTGGTCGAATATCGTGGTGTCGTAGAAGCTGAAGAGGTACCGAATCTTCTCAATCAGAGTCGTATCTTCATCTATCCTTCGAGAGAAGAGCCCTTTGGACTGTCCATTCTTGAGGCCATGGCATGTGGAGTACCCGTAGTTACAAGTAACATCTTTGGACCAAGTGAAATCCTTACAGATAACGTTGATGGAATCATGGTGGTACCTGACAGTGTCAAGGAACTGACCGATGGCATTCATCAATTACTACACAATGATGCGCTTCGGGCGACTCTAGCCAAGAATGCCAGAAAGACGGTCGAGTCAAAATTCGACATCAGACATCACTGTGACAAGCTTCTCAGAGTCTATCATGACTTGATTCATGCTCAAAAGAAGTGATGGCCGAAACCAGTGCCTAAGAGATTGAATATCGTTGCTCATTCCTCCTAGATTCTCTTGTCTATACTGCAACTGGCAAGATCTGCTATAGGCCTGCTTAGGTCTCGTTAGAACACGTGTTCTAAACCAGGAACGTTGAACCAGATTTGAGAAAGAATGAAGAAAAGGCAGAATGTGGGGTAAACCACCCCGCAGTTGGCAGCATTACAGGAGATTTCTTTATAGAAAGACCAGTCAGTGCAGTCATATCCCTCTGAAAGATGCTTCTCAGCTTGGACTTATGTGAGATCCTACTTCAGCAGCGAACCACTGCCAAAACCTCGCAAATAGGGGAGTCAGCAAGAAGACCGATGGTATACCTAATGTCAGTAATGGTAGCAGCTGAAATCCTATAGCAACGAGAACTGCTATTCCCTCCACAAGAAGACCAATGACTGTGTATAGTAGAGCTGAGAAGGCCATACCGATTACAGAAAGAATCGACAACTTTGCAAGTGAACGACCTCTAGTGAAATCGTAGCTTGCTAGACCTGCAACTAGTCCAAGAAATCCAAACGCAACACCATATAGAGTGAATGCTACCATTCCCCCTGCCAAGAAGATGCTGACTAGCAGTTCTCCAATATAGCCGGTCAGAAAGCCGGCTATCGGTCCTCTAATAGCACCGACTACAGCAATCACTGCCAAAGCTGGAACAAGGCCCAGTGAAAAGAGACCGACTGCCAGGTAGGGCATGAAAATCATTTGGAGGGCCAGATAAATCACTACGCCAAGAAGGATTGCCAGAAGTGTCCACATGGCTGCATTCGTGTTCTGAAGGTGTAGTTTCTCTCTCACTGACTTCTTAGAGGTTTCTCTGGAATCGATGATCGTTTCTTCTGACATCTCTCTCACCTCACATTATGACAAGATGGTATGTTCCCGGCTCCAGGGATAGTGTATAGTCACTGCCACCTGCTGACACCAATTCAGCAAACTGGCTTCCACCACTGTACGCTATGGGTAAGGACCCAAAGTTGCTGAATGTCAAAGTCGCGGTCTGGTCAACCTCGATATTGAGAACGAATCCTTCTTTCACAGGATCCCACTCAGCCTGATAGACCCAGATGTTGTCATCATCTGCTGCACTGATAAATGGATAACTCCAGAACTCTGATGGACGTGCATCTCCAAGGTCTCTTATTGTCACTGGGAATGTTCCCCAAGTCCCAAGACCAGTTGAAACTGGCTGGAGCATTGGGTACAGTGACGCTATACCATCCTCGTAATGCATAGCTCTGCCATCTTCTGACCAGATCTGGTTGCTAGGGCCCAGCCAGAAGTTCCTAAGTCGCTCCACCGTCTGTGTGTCCCCTCTCTGATTTGCCAGTGCCATCGTGAAGAAACTCCCAAGCACAGTGTCCAAATCGGTGAAGCTGCCCGGCTGGTTGTATGATCCCAGCATGTACATCTTGCTGCTTGAGAGGTCTCTGCCGTAGACCTCTATGAATCGTTCATAGTCGTTGATGGTCTCGTTCTCTTGGGTGTATTCAAGAAACATCATCGCCCAGGAGGCACCATATGAGGAGACAGCAAGTTGATCGCCCTGCATAGTTGGTCGGGGGTAGTCATCAAGTGAATCATTGGAGCCCTTGTGTGGTGATACAAGATAGCTGTGAGCAAAGAGATTGTATCGGTCCTGCATCACCGTGTTAGCAAAGTTGAGTCCATAATCCCACATTCCACTCTCCATGTAGCTCTCTCCGTAGAGATTGTCGAAGAGCTCTGTCGTGAGGATAGGAATGCTGTTGCACTGGATGAATACAATATATGGCTCACAGGGAATGAGACCCACTCCCCAGATTCCTCCCTCCTTGGGATTGCCATAGCCATCGGTAGTCAATGAGTTGTTCCAGTCATCGATGAACCAGTTGATTTCATCTGTAAACTCGCCAGTGTTGAAATTGCGCTCAAAGAGAGCCATCATCAATGCATAGTGTCCTGTCCACATGATGTTTGCTGGACCTCGAAAACCTCCTACAAAGAGATCTGTGGGGTCATTTGGATCAGGATAGTAATACTCATCCCAGTTTGATTGTACCCATTCCCAATACTCGATAGAGTCGTTTCCATACTCTTCATCAGCAATCGTTGTATTCATCATCTTGACTAGTGAATAGGCAACATCCCGATAGGCGGATGAACGATACCCAGGTGTGGTCTCAAAGAGCATTGACAGAGTGTAGGTGGTGAAAGCAGCCAAATAGTGCCGACCACCCTTGAAGCCATCCGCATACCAACCATCCCAGGAGTTGTATTCACGGTCTGTGGTGAGGGTGGTGAAGTAATTGAACATGCCAATCTGATCTTTGTTGAGAGCCCGATAATCAGCAAAATTGAATGTGACCCCATCGATAGTCTGAACACTCACTGATGCAGGAGGGGTTGGAAGATTTCCAAATGTCATTCCTGCGAAGACTATGGTGATGGTGAGGACTGCAAGTATGAACTTATTCTGTTTCAGAATCTGGGACATGGTGTTTCACTTCACTGATTCAAGGCACTTTCATGGTATTCGGGAGTCTGATTTGTTGACCACGCGTGGCATAAATAGTTTACACTTTTCAAGAACAATCGTCCGTCGACTGGTATCCCTGCTTCAAGTAGGCCATCAATAGACCCGCATTCTAAGAGTGAGAGAGAAATCACGGAGAGTTGTAAGAGGAAGGCTCGGGAAGAATTTTGATAACCACGTCGCAGCTCTTCTCAAGAAGTATCCGCATACGAATGTTCAATTGGTCATCAAGAACGATGATGGGAAGGTGATTGGAGGGCTCGACGGCTATTCGGTCCTTGGAACTATGACCGTCGACGAGAGATATCGGGATCAGGGTTATGGGAAGGATCTCTTGATGTATGCTGAGAGAGCCGCTAGGGAGAGGAGATGCATCGCTCTTCAGACGGCGTGCTTCTCGTTTCAGAACCTTGAGTTCATGAGGAACTATGGATTTGATACCTTTGGCGCGTCGGACGTGTATCCTAGGGGAGTGAAGGAGTACTATCTCATCAAGAGACTCAAGAAACAGCAGGACCGGTCTTGTGCTACCTAGAATATAAGTATGCTAGGAATCAATATGCCACTAGTATCTGCAAATCATAGAGTGATGGCAGGCAAATAGGGTGTAAACAAGTAAAGCGTGATGTTTTGTACATTTCCTCAACAGAAGAACCGCTTATCTTGCGAAGAGATATGATTACGATAGGGCGTGTGAACTGGGTTGCAGCGAAGGTTGAGAGTTTTTTCGGCCATTGGGCACAAGAATCTCATTCTGCTTATCGTGGCACTGTTAGCACCTGAGTTTGTAGGATTTCAACACCTTGTGTGGCTGCCGGGATTCACTCATGATACATTCAAGATGACGTCAATCACATGGACCCTGACTTACTCTGATTGGTTCTCTAGCGTTGAAGGAGCACTGAATGGATGGCTGTTCTTGCCCAACTTGACATTTGCTATGCCGATTGCTCTCTACTTGCTTCTTGTGATATCGGTAACACGCCTGGTTTTTGTAGCTGTAGTGTTTCTCCACAGAGAATGCGGAGTCGACGAGTCAATACTAATCGTTGTGGGCATATTGTTATCTGGCATCAGTGTTGTAGGCTGTGCATATTCAATGACGGCGAATGTGATCTATGGAATTCCTCCCGGAGGCCCTCTACTTTCCATTCGCGCCCCTGATTTTGATGCAAGGCTTTTCGTTCCGACCCCAATACTTCTGGTAGCAGGATTACTTCTCTCAAAGAAACAGAATTCGTCAGATGTGGAAGCCTAAACGACAAGGCCAGAGAGGATCTTAGCATCTAAGACACCGATGAGATTGCACTTCTCAGACAACTGTGGAGAGAAATGAGCCTACAACATATGTTATTAGAATAACAACGACCGCAATCGCAAGATGTTCAAAGACAACTCGTAACATATTCTCATTCTGTGAGCAAGCTAAAAAGATGTTGAACACAGTCATAAGCAAAAGACCCCAGATGATATCTACCGCAACCGCAATTTGAAGAGTCAAGAACCAGACTGGAATCACAAAGGTCATGGCAAAAACAAACTTGGTGAGGAATGTGGTCATAGTTGCCTCCCAGATGTCCTTTCTTGTGTGAGCACCCTCAGATTCCTCGGAGACATGCATTGCAACAGCATCGGAGAAGGCATCAGCTACGGCGATTGCAAAGATGGCCGTTATAACTGCTAGACGAGAACCAGTACCTGCGTCTACACCAACAATCATCCCTAGCGTTGTGATGACTCCGGACGTCAGGCCGAAACTGAGACCTTTCTTGACTGACTGACTCATAGACTGCGAACGAGAGAGAGTCACCTATAGGTGTTTGCTTGAATACAAAACCACTCAAAAGGAGATGGTGGGCAGACGGGATTCATACTCTTACGTGCAACCAGTTTATAGGATCGTAATAGATGCTAGACTGGCCGTTGCTTGAATCGCAGAGCGCCATATGCTTCTATCAAGAAAAATGTCAGAATAAAGAACACTACCACTTTCTGTCCTAGTGTAAAGATTATCGCAACTTCACCTGAGGCATCGCTATTTATCAAGAGGCCAAAGTAGGTGAGTATGACAACACCCAATGCTACAAATCCAGTTGCATTCCAAATGGGATAATTCTCACTCACAAGGATTGCTAACGTGTAGAATATCACGACCGGAAGAGTGGAAAGGAAAGCAATGGCACCAAACATGAGGTGGATAGGCCGAAAGATATCTGCGGGTGTAAGACTTCCACCGATGAATGTAGCAGCCATGAATATTCCGGTGACTGAACCCGTGAAACTGAGCCATTTTGCTTCTTTTTGACCTTTGAAAAAATCAGGCATAGCAAGGAAGAATAAAACGAGAAAAACACCGAATGAGAACAGAGATGAATTGAAGAGAAGTGATGATACGAGGTTGGGTTGGCCCGAATAGGCCGTGATCATTCCCAAGTCGCTCAGGAAATTCTCAATGACTGAAAAACCGGGAGAACTGGTGTTGTTTTCGGTCCCACCAGTATAGAATAACGCCGCAAGAGGTATCAGAACAAATGACTGAAGAGTTCCAAACACTGTCAGGAGAAATGACTTTCTTCTCCAATCATTTCCATATTGGTGTCCGTCATCATCATTCACCATTCTTTTCCTCCCAAATATCTGGTCCTTTGGATTCTTTGTCTTGCCACCAGTCCGGTCCCTCAAATGGATCCTGTTGCGTACTATCAATGCGTGTGTTTACCACGACTACATCTGATATCTGCTGCATGACTCGGAACTGCTTTCGTTTTGCATAGGATGCTCTCAGAGAAAGTACTACAAAACCGACCGATATGTCCCATAGTAAAAGAAAGGACCTCCCGAGCGCATTTAGGACTCCCTCTCTTACTGAGATCGGACTATTGCCATCTCGCTTGACTGTTCTAATTCTCAGGATTGCCTTGCCTACTGTTTTTCCTGCGGTAAGTGAATCGAGTAAGAGAAAATATCCGAATCCAACAATTACGATGGACAGCGAACTACCGAAGTAGAGCATGCCATAAGGAGTGAAAAGAGGAAGAAAGAATAACAAGTAGGAAAAGATGGCTGAGAATATCAAGAGAGGGAGTGATAAGATGGCGAATAATCCAGTATAGAGAATAGAGGAGATGACTCTTGAAGGATATCCAGTTACTATCGATAACAAGACATCGTTGATAATAAAGATTAGTGCAAAATCGATTCCGAATGCAGCAATCCGAACAGATGTACTTGCTAGGCGTTCTTGATCCAAGGGACGTGTGACTCTCCGCACAATTAGAATCACACCAAGGAACGCTACGATATTGATCGCAATGAATACTGCCATTACGATAATCCATACTTCATCAGGAACGGACAGTTTGATCTCCCCGCATCTTCAA
>CAYHAA010000003.1:70506-211753 GCA_964354495.1 uncultured archaeon
AGGCTTCGCAGCGATTGTTCTATGATAATGGAGTTTATTTGTGAGAGTCTAGCCAATGGTCAGATGATGTGTGTGAGCTAAATGATAAAGACCAGCGTAACTGAGATGTTAGGATGCAAATATCCGATTGTGGCGGGAACCATGGCAAGGATATCTGGTCCCGAGTTTGTCGCGGCAGCGAGTAATGCAGGTGCCTGTGCTGTATTGGCCAGCGCAAACTACAGGTCTCCTGATGCGCTGCGTGACGCAATTAGAGAGACGCAATCCCTTACAGACCAACCATTTGCAGTAAATATCAATCTATTTCCTGCAATAATGCCTCAGGACAAACTGGAAGACTATGTGGACGCCACACTGGCCGAGGGTGTGAAGATCATTGAAACGAGTGGTCACAAGGCTCCTGAGAGTCTGGCCCCAAAATTCAAGAATAGTGGCGCAGTCTGGATTCACAAATGTGCCGGAGTGAGGTACGCGAAAAAGGGAGCATCCCTGGGTGCAGACATAATCACAGTCGTTGGATATGAGAATGGGGGAGCTACTGGAATCCTGGACATTGGAACGATGGTGATGATTCCATCTGTAGTTGATGCTGTAGATGTTCCCGTAATTGCCGGGGGTGGAATATCCGATGGCAGAGGTGTTGCCGCGGCCTTCGCACTGGGTGCTGAAGGAGTAATCATGGGCACAAGGATGATGGCCACAAGAGAGTGTCCTATCCATGACAACCTCAAGCAGGCCTTTGTCAAGGCAGCGGAAACTGATACCGTTCTCACTCTGCGTTCTGTTGGAAACACCCACAGATTCTGGAATAATAAGGCAGCGCAGCAGGTACTTGAACTGGAGGCTCAAAAAGCACCACTGTTCGCACTCATTCAGGCTGCCTCTGGAGACAAGTCACAAGAGATGTACAGGAATGGAGATATCGACCTCGGGGTTGTGAGCTGTGGCCAGGGTGTGGGTCTGATAAGAGACATTCCCACTGTCAAGGAGTTGTTAGATAGAGTAATGGGTGAGGCTGGAGAGATAATCTCACGACTTCATAGTAGATTCAAGTAGAATAGACAGAGAGAAGAATGTCTGGCCAGACGGGATTTGAACCCTTGAACCTTTATTTCTAGAGTGCCGTTGAAATCAATATGTGTGAGTGAACAACAATGGAGAAATGGAAGTACTTTGACATTACGCACAAATTTCATGTCTTTTGTAATCCGATGAGTGAAGAGAAGTTCGAACGCCTCTGTAGTCTTCTCAATTTACCAAGAGAAGCTCGAGTTCTTGATATCGCATGTGGAAAAGGTGAGGTCCTAGTAAGGTTAGCAGAGAAATATGATATCTCAGGTGTGGGGGTTGATTTATCCCCATTTTGTATCAATGACTGTAGGAAGAAGCATCTTGAGAGAGCTCCAGAAACCGATCTGATATTCATAGAATTAGACGGTGCTAAGTATCAACCAGCACCTGGTGAACTATTCGACGTTGCAATGTGTGTGGGAGCAAGCTGGATATTCGAAGATCATGCTGGCACACTTCGAGCACTCAAAAAGATGACGCGACCTGGAGGGCTTGTTATTGTTGGCGAACCATTTTGGTTGAAAGAGCCTGATGCGGAATATCTTGAAACATCTAAAATGACTCATGATTCTTTTCGGTTGCATGCAAAGAACGTGTTACAAGGTGAAGAGATGGGACTCAACTGCCTCTATACACTTGTGTCTAACAAAGGTGATTGGGATCACTATGAAACTCTTCAGTGGTGGGCTGTTGATAATTATATCCAATCACATAGAGATGATCCAGACAATCAGGAGCTCCTTGAAAAGACCAAGATGGAGAAAGAACTCTATCTAAGGTGGGGCAGAGATACTCTCAACTGGGGAGTGTATATCTTTAGAAGTCCATAGAAGTAAGTGCTGGACCGGGGGAGGTTTTTGGCAATCTGTTGATATTCCTTGGATGGCATGAAGAAGAATGCAAAATAGATGGCGGGCTAGACAGGACTTGAACGACATTGTGAAGTCAATTCTAATCCCTAAATATCCAATTTGACTTCGACATCCTGTTCATTATACCAGTCAATATCTTGTTGAATACGATAGGCGACCTCTTTGTTTGTTTGCCATGCTCTATCTGTATAGATGAACTTGTTTCCGTAGCCATATTTCAGGAAAATCCGATTCTTGATGATCTCCAGTTTCTGATTGAATAAGTGCTCTGCTACATTGTAATCAAGTGACCATAAAGTATGATTGTTAACTATGGCAACATGCAATCTTGCTTTTTTCGGCTGACTCTTTGTTGGTTGTTTTGCTGTTAACGCTTTAAGTCTTCTCGCAGATGCTGTTTCTTTTTTTCGAGGTTTATGGGGTTTACTCACCTTTCGCCCTCCTAACCCAATAGGTGTGTCACTTTCTTTTAGATATTTCATCTCGGACTTGTAAGATAATGGGGCATACCCAATCTCATCCAAACTCAGAAGTCAGATTAATCCTTCCTTCTCTCTTTCTCGAACAATTCGAATCTTTCATCACTGATATAGGCTCTCGCTAAGGATGAAATGATCTTCCCAACGACGCCATATTTTTCCATCCTCCTATCAAGATCCTCCAGATCATTCACCTCATCTTTTTGAACCTGTCTGAGTGAATGAGCTATCTCTTTCAGTTCGCTCTTCGCACTTTCTCTCTCCTGTTCTGGAATTTTATCAACTTGGGATAGTATCCTGACAACTTCCTTGACCGAGTCTAATTGAGTTCTAAGTAATTGCTGTGCAAATTTCACAGAGGTCTTGTTCATTGCCGATGGAAACCACATTGGACTTCGGAAGGCATCAACATAGAACCCGTCATTCTTCATCTGTTCTAGTTTTTCTGTAATCGCAAAAGTTGTTCCCTCTTGAAGCTCTTTTCTTGAAGGCATACCTATCTCTTTTCTTTCTTTCTCAGATAGTGCATCAATTATCGCTTCTAGTGAGATTCTTAATTCCAAAGCGAAAGTCTGTTTCCAGAAATGGGAAGTCAACTGTTTTTGTAGCAGTATCAAATCAGCTTTGGCAAAGAATCCATCAAAAATCGGATGATATTTCGTCAGTTGATAGGCTTTCATTGCTTCTTCATATCCCAAAATTGCCAAACTAACGGCAGAAGCAAAACTTCCTTTCTTTTCCAATGTCTCTGAATCCTTTAGAAGTCTTTGAGCATTAGTATATGTGCGCTGAATGGCTTCTTGGATATCTTTCTGATTCATCGTGCTGACCTCCTACCTTCGTGATTTCCTGGCTAAGAATCACCGAGTGGTTTCTTTTTATAACCAAATACCATAACCAACTCATAAAATTGTAGGCTTTGAGGGTGAAGTATTGACGAGGTCTAATTCAGTGAGTTCTGCGATTAAGAGAAGGGTTAGGGAGAGGAAAATTCGGAAACTAGCACGTATGGATACAAGAATCGATATTTCGCTTGACGATTTCTACAAGTATCAACAAAGTAAGATGTTGCGGGTTTTCGAAATATCTAGACATGAGAAACCTGATTCAAGTCTGGATATGGTTAGAAGTCTTAGATACATACAAAATCTGGTACAGATTCTACCAATGTGTGCCGAGGATCCTGAAACTCTTTTCAATATATTTTCCGTTACGATACTCCCAAGTGCCCGAATGACAGATTCCCTGAATATGCTTGAGGACTCAATTGTACTTGCGCTAACAGGACGCTATTCAGCAGCTCATACGTTATTACGTTTAGCTTTCGAAAGCCTCATTGTGGGAGGATTCTATCATGTAGTTGCCTATAATCAAACTAAGATGATACCTCAAATCAGAACTTTCAATGGGTGGGGCAACTATCCAAAACCGTTTGGAGAAATGGTTGAGAATATTCTGGAAAATCTCACTCCAAAAGAAAGAAGATTCACTTCCTTTATGCTAGAAAGCAAGATTGAGGAAGTCTTTCGAAACCATCAACCAAAACTAATTCCGCCTAGTTTCTCACTTATGCTATTTCAAGTCTGTGAATTCTATCCTCTGATAACTCCGAAGTATAAGAAATTCGTTCAAGATTTATACAGTGACCTGTCAACATATGTTCATACGATGAAAGATGCATCGTATGAAATAGGAAATTGGAAATTGGGCGTAGTATTTTCAGCCGAAAAACTCCAAGTCTTTCAATCGACATTTCTCACTGCACTGGATATGATTAGTTATCTGTATAATGTCATAATGGCGGCTAGCTATTCCTTTCCTGATGTTGTCTTGCATACTATTGATTTTATGGACAGGTTCAAGGTGGAAGGAGAGAGTCTGAGATTAACTAATTTCATTATTACTGCTCTTTGCAATCTCACTTCAGAACATAGTGAATCAGAGAATTAAGAATAACGTACCTATGCTCTAGAGGAATTTACTCCGGAACATCCGTGTAATCAGAGCAGCGTAATAAAGAGAGAAGCAGGAGAAGTTGGATGAGTACACTGGCACAGAATACCCCTGGTGATGTAGGGAAGTTGTGTCTCCCTCGCATCAGGGATGAGAAGTTCATTGACCTTAGGAAGAAGTAAGAGGTTATTGACTAGTGGATAATTCTGGTACAGACACATGTGCATGACACACACTTATCACTGTGGTGGCTCTATGAATGTTCACTACGAGCAGCGTAGAAAGGAGGGTGGTGAACCCAGATTCCTTCCAGTGGGATACAAGTGCAACAAGTGTGGAGAAGTCATCTACGATGAGAGTACTGGGTCATGATCTCCTTCGATCCTAATTTCCTTTGGTTTAGCTCGAGCTGTGGAATGTTCAGTTTTCCAAATGATAGCAAAACTCACTCACGAAGGGGAGAATCTGGCCAGCCTCCAGCATTCCACATGGTTGTTATGACGGGATGAAGAAGAACTGCTATGTTGTCGTCATAGTCTTGGAGCAGGACCTCCGGAAATAGTAGACTAGCTTGAACGATGCCTTCGAAAGGAAGTGTGTCACTCCTGTATGAAGTGATAGCTTCTCCGGTTCCAATACGATATCCAAGTTTACAGCCCTTTACTCTTAACATACTAATCATGATGAGTATAGGGGGGTTCACTCCAATAGTTTGCAGTAGCTTGAGATAGCTCGGGATGTATTGAAGAACTAATTCTTCAATATCCTCTCCAATGATGATTGTTTCCTTAAGGTATCTCAACACCCGTAATGCTTCAATACTACCATTTCGAAAGAACTGCGTGTATGCATTGGCAATGTGCCTATTGCCGATGAACGTTCCTGGGCTTCCTCCCAAACTCCATCGAAGATATCCATCGAGGTTGTAGAGATAGGTAGAACCTCCCAGCCTCATTGGCTCAAGTAATTCTTCTCTGGAAACCACTTTTTCAAGTTCAAAGGATTGGGCAGGGGTGAATGCATCTAGAGGCACGAGGTGAACGACAATCAACGGTCCATCATCAATGAGTAGTGGTGCTCTGTCCTCCAAGATAGCCTCTATCCGTTCTGCCCTAAAATCTCTAATCTTGTCCACGATAGATTCAGAGGCCAAGAATGCTCTTCGCAGATCGTGAACATCAAGCTGATATTTCCCTCTCGAGTCTCTTGAATAGAATTTGTCATGGCTGCTAAACGTGACTCTATGAGGAGCCGCCCAGCTCCTCGGGATTCTAATGACAATTGCAAATCCTGTTGAACTGAGCCTTACTTCTCCAATCTCTATATTATGAATCCGAGGACTGATACCATCTCGTATCTTCTGTTCAAGCTGCAAGATGACTGCATCGGGATTGGTAAGGATTAAGGGAGTAAGACTCACAGGAATACCTTTGTTCTCATTCATCCCAAAGACCAGATGCCCTCCAGAAGCATTTGCAAAGGATGACACATCGCTCAGGAGCTCTATCGATCCTGGTCTGTCGTTGCTATGCAGCTCTTTCTTGTAATCAATCAACTTTGTTTCTGAGTCTTGATGCTCGATCAGCTCCAAGAGGTCTCCCTCTGTTATTTCATTAATTGGCCTGTGACGAATATGCATACTACCTTGCTCCATTCTTTGTTTTTCTATCTTACATTGAAACATAAAGAAGCCCGAATGCATATAATTCTAGCAGCCAGTGGTTTGAAGGTGCACAACCTCAAGTGACACAAAATTCCATTTTGAATAAGCTTCGAACTCCTGGATTTGATATCGAAGAAGTTTCACACATTCCGGGCAAAGTAGAAGACGCACTCGTAATAGAGAGTGGTGAACTTGTACGTTGGTTCTATCTAATCCCCCAAGAAGAACTTTCAAAAGAATGTGAAAAGGAAATGAATGAACTTGCAAAGAAACTCAGTGATGGATAGCTAGGATTGTTCCGAAACCTCTATAACCGAAAAACCTGCAGACTCGAACGATTTGGGCCGATTGCTCAGCCAGGTAGAGCGGCAGGCTCTTAACTTGTAGAGCATGGGAATTCTCCCTTGTTCGAGGAGTGGTCGCGGGTTCAAATCCCGCTCGGCCCGCCATCTTCATTTTGATAGACCAAATCATCCTGCTGAGCCACCAGCCGATCATTGTTAGTTGGAACAGCGTTGACACAAAGGTCAAGCTGACCGTCCAGGAACGGCACTGGACACTTTCTTTTGGACATGAATGATGTTACGTGATGCGTTCACATCTGCATGGAAATGCTCATCACATCTCTCACAGTAGAAGAATTCACCTGCTCTCATTTCAGAGATTGAGAGTTCATCGGAAACTCGGATACCAATCTCACCGCACTGATGACAGGTCTGAGATGTCAAGGCAGGGTTCACAGCCCACACACCTCCATAACTATGACCGAGACTTCGTCGCATGTAACGTACTGTTTCAAAGATCTTCGAAAAGAGATTGGCTGAAAGGCTCCATGACAGATTACTAAGGCCAGACGGAGCAGAGTAGTTCTTCAAGTTCTCAAAGACGACAGTCTTGACTTCATGCTCCTCACAGAACCAGACCAATCGTGATGCAACCTGTCGGGCGATTTCTCTGTCAATCCTTCGAATCCTATCCCATACCGCATCATACTCTCTTCGTTTCTTGAGCAAATGAGAAGGATGACCCAAGTTAGGATGTTTCTTATCCCAGTTATTTTGCATCCTGACTATTTTGGACTGTAGCCACTTTGTATCCTCGAGTAGGAGAATGCGCTTCTTCAGTAGCTGATCCATCTCTATGAGTTCATCGACATATGTTTCACCTTTCTGTACAGATACTGCAATTGGTACCCGGAGGCCCCTGTCAGCACCTGCCCGCCGGTGATAGTTTGTCTTGCCAAGCGCAGTTTCTATGACCTCGTAAGTGGGCGGTAGGAACGGAAGATAGAGAACAGCCTTGTGCCCACGAAGTACAAGCTGTGGAGGCTTGCATCTTCTAGAATTCCTTAGTTCTCCCCTTCGCACTTCTAGTAGTCTTAACTCCTCGGGATCTACGTCTTTCCTGCATTTGCGTAGTCTGAGTTGATGGGTGATATGGTGATATTCAATGGTGTTCATTAGTTGTTGATGCATATCACTGAACTTGGCAGCTCGAAACCGGAGTTGCTTTGCTCGCTGGTGTTGTCCATCTCTCTCAGCTCTGTCTGCCTTCTGCAAGTCCTTCTGTACTGCTCTTGGGAACCAGTTGAGGAACCGAAAGCCAAGTGTCTTGGTCCTGTAGGGAGAATCAGTGTGCCTTGCTCCTTCAATGGGTTCAGGAGGTTTCAAGAACAATAGAATCTCGTTCTTACGATCTGTGTCCCTTTCGATACTGTACCAGTACCCCTGGCCAATATCGCTCTCGGACCCAGCTGAGAAGTCCTCTGAGAAGGAGAGCATCTTTGGCACTGTGAACGGGTACCCATCTGTAGACCACTTAGCCAAAGTAGTCTTGACAGTAGGCACGACTAGACCAGGATTCTGTACGAGTAGTTCCTTTACTCGCACCCGCTGGCTCTTCCTGAATCGAAGAGGTTCTCCCTGTTCAGTGAGAATGACCTCATCCAATAGGCGACGAAGTTGTTTGAGGACGGACACAACGTAGTAGTAGTTCTTGCCATTGGTCCTGATTGCTGAACATTCCCTTCGGATTGTTGTTATCAGCGAAGAGGAGATGTATTTGTTCTTCAGGAGTCTCAGGACCAGCGTTTCATCTCCAAGGAGAACTGAAAGAGATGTAGCCATCAGCTGTCTTCTCCTCCAGTCAGACAGAATCACTCGTGCCGCCTCTTCCAAGGCATTACGGTACATTCTCTCAAAGCAGATGCTCTCAATCTCCTCGTTGTCCCGGTATCTGAGATATCCGATTTTCTTCAAAAGGTCGTACCCTTTTCCTCGGTGTTCAGATAGCTGTCTGCCAACTGACTCAGCCCGCTCATCGGACTCATAGACCCTTTCAAGGACCATGTTCACGAGTCGGACATAGACTGTAAAATGCTCTCCAAGACGGGACACATCGATATCCCGGATTTTTCGACCTGTTTGTGATTCCCCCTGAGCTCTGGCTATTGTACTGAGCATAGCCTCAGGTCCTCTTCCCTTTCCCTGCCGTTGTACGGTTCGTTCCACAGAGTTGAGAGTGAATGACTCGGTGAGATACCTAAGCCCAGTCTTTGGCGTTCCCGATGAACAGGATATAAATTTGTCATCCATTGTCTGTTGCTGTTCAGTCAGGGACTGAGTCTGCTCCCGGGGACGACGCCGGGCTCTTGATTCCTTAATCATCGGTCACCACTCTCAATTCTAGGTACAGAATTATATCCTCATATTAGGATATAAATTTACCAAGATTACTATGAAGAATAGAACAGAGTGGTTTTAAAGTGGCACATTCTGGCTCATGAGGCGAAATAGAAAATAGACACTACTCAATAAAATTCTTATATATAATAAGCAACATTCAATCTCATACCAATGAAAACAGCGAGAGTCCCCGAGAATCCCGGGAAGGTTCTTACCAAGGCCCTGCAACTGGGTCTTACATCCACAGCATACCTGACCAGATCCAGAGTGACCAAGGCAACAAGACACTTCTACTGGGGAGGGAAAAGGCGCAAGGGAATAAGACAGATGATGAAGGATGCCCTCTCAGACTACCAGAGATCTGTCAACGAGAGAAGACCCAACGCAAAGCACCTTCAGAGATATGAGAACAACATTCGCCGCAACCACAACAAGGTGGTCCTGAACACATCGGTTGCCTATGGGAACACCGAGGAGAAGAGAAGAAGACGGGATGAGAACAGGAAGTACATCAACACTCTCGCTGACTATTTCGGAGCAAAGATAAGGAATACCGGTGCAACGAAGTTCCAATTCCAAGTACCAGCTAAGCTGCGCACCGCGGGCAGAGCTGTCGAGCGGTACTATCCGGGTAACTCACGGATCCCTGAGTATGTTCCCCGTCACGTTGCTCCTGAACTAGACTTCGTGGATATGATTCGAAGTCATGGCATCGAGCTTGCCCGCCAGTGTATGAAGTACTCAGTTCCGCTGAGAGATGCAAAACGATACTTGGACAGACTCATTGATGAACTGATTCCCTATCTTGAGCATGTCTATACAGAGGGTCGGGCGGGAAAGAAGGGATTCATTCATGGCGGAGTGAGGGTGCTCCGCAAGATTACGGCTGAGATGAGGACTCTATATGGAGGAGTCAACGGTCACCCGCAATCAATCACAGCTGAGATCTCAGAAGAGATCGATAAGAGCGCAGAGAGGAGTATGGCACTTGATGATTCTCAATTAACAGAAACAAATCGAGTAGAAACGGTCGTTGACGATGAAGAGGATAGGTCTGAGCCGGAAACGGTCGAGGAAGAAGACCTTGACACTTTCTTTAATCGCCTCTTGGACCATTGCGACATTGTTACTAATCCACATTGGAAAGTGCATGTGGAGCGAGTGAGGTCACTAGTTGAGCAGGGAATTCTGACACGTAAAGATGCAGAGTATTTCCTGAGCCTCATTCTCGAAGATAGCCGGAAGATGGGATCAGCCTTTCATGATTTCATTGCCAATTCGGAGTTCACAGTCCGCCCATTCTCGCTTCTTGGCCCTATCAAGCATGGTGATGAGATGGTCACCGAAAACACGGAGTTATTATTCACCTGTGAAACCAGTGTGGCGGATGGTCGAGGGAGAATCGACATTCTTGTCTTTCGAAGAAAGCATCTAGCGCGGGTCGACGAATCACGACCCGTTGCTATCTGGGAACCGTGCATCCTCATCGAGATAAAGACGAAGAACTTCTACGGACTTGACCTCTATGCAATAACCACCAAGTCGAAAGACATGAGGAAGAGAGTCGTTGAACCAGTTCTAGAGAAGAGAAAATCCGAGAGACCTGAATGGGAAGCAATCGTCAGTTCCACTCCAACTGCATATGAAAAGAAACAGCTAGAGTCCTATGAGAGAGCTGTACTCTCAGACTATAGAAAGTATGTGAGAAACGATTCGGGTCCACCAGAGAAACTGATGAAAGGAGTACTTGTTGTTGACTTAGCGGAGAACTGGGAAGTCCTACGAGCCAACATCAAAGATCTAATTCTTCAGGCGCACCATTCTTCCCAAGAGATGACTCTTCCAAAGAGGCAACACTTCTATCCAACCTTGAAGAGCAAAGAAACCAGAATGGGACTTGTTCTCTTCAGTGATTATGAAGATAGAAGCACCGCACCAGTCGAGAATGTTGTAGAGTTCAATCCGTTCTCACATCCCGGAGGTCGCGATGACAACCGAGAGTTCATCCTGTATCTTGGTGTGTCAGACAAAGGCTCTCCTTCCATTTCGGCAGCAGAGATTGCAGCTAGGTGGCACGGATTGAAGTTCATCCATGAGAGAACCAAAGGAAAGAACAGAGATATTCTTTGGCTGGATTTCACTGGTGAATACAGGGATGCTAGACTCAGAAAAAAGAGCTTGCGACTCACTCTTCAATCGAAAAGCATTCAGCACCTGGTGAGAGAAAGAATCATTTTTGTTGACATGTCGGGAGAGATGTCCTCGTACCTTCATGAGAGAGTGTCCATCGAGGCTCCGGGCCAAAAGGTCCGGGAGAGTTTCCATGGAAAGAGAAGACCATTCATCGTTGTAACGGGCTTCGATAAGTTGAGAGAGAGCATTCCTAGAGAGAAGATGTCCCTTCTTGATGAATGCATAGTCTGGTTAATTGAACTCGTTCCACCACACTCATCAGTACTGTGGTTCGATAAGCCCGTACCGACCAGCTGGACAAGTCAGGAGTATGACACTCGAGGCATAGCACCCTTTTACACAAGCAGCCCATGGAAACGCGTTGTAGATGAGATTGTTTACAATGTACCAATGGCTCCCAGGAGGTGGGGGTCCTATGTTCCTGCAGAAGATGACATCAGATGGATTGTGATTGAGAGCAAATTCAGTCTTGACTATGGTACAGAACTGGTTCCACCTCTATACATGTGGGGAGAACGGTTCAGACCCGATGGTAATCGTGAGGACAATATTGACAGGCAACAGGTATTCTATCTTAGATCTACTTACTCGTCAACAAGACAACGCAATCTAAGAAAATATAGCAAAGAGGATTTCAACAGCGTATTGGAGCTCATCCCGCATCTCAATAGATTCTATGAGAATCCAGATTTGAATGACATTGAGAGAGTGTATGACAGTGAGGAAGTAAAGATGCTGAGGGAGGAGCTCTCAGAGATTCCATCGAGTCCAGCCCCAATCCTTTCGAGAGTGGTCTTCACACCCAATCAGTCCTTGACTTCAGTTGAGAAAGACAGTCGAGTGAAATTGCTCATGCCGCTATCCATGATTAACGCTGCCAGAGAATATCGACAGACCAGACTCTTGAATGAGCCCAAAAGGGAAACGACAAGGCCGCCTCATTTGGGATTACTCAGGTTTCATGGTGCTGACGTGTTCACGGTTGTGAGAAATGAACTTGGTGGATTAAGACAGGTTGCGAAAGTCATAGAGAAACGTCATGGGGGGAACAAGGAGTGGAGGGAATTCCTTGATTCATTGAGGCTGCTTCTAAAGCCGGAAACAATAGGTGACTATAATCAACATACTGTTCTGAACATGCTGCGGTCGGTTCATGTCTTCCTTGAAACCCACGAGTTGAGCAGGGGTGTTTGGGAAGCCATCAAACCACGCAGGACATGGATTCCGGATGGACTGTCGGAAGAACAGCAGACGAACCTGAGGATTCTCCTAGACAGAGATCCAGATCTGTTGCTTTTGGTAGGCAACCATCTCTTTCTTCTTCTTCTAGTATCGCTGCATGAAGCCGAAGCCATGGACCTGTCAACAGGGTTCATTGAAAGACTCTGGAACTACCTTCTTCCCTTTCAAATGGCAGGGATAGGATTTGAGCCAGAGTATCATTCACAGCATAATACTGGCAAATCATTCCTGCACAGAACTAGACTCATCACAAGACTGGCATCTTGGGCAAGGAGTCTAAAACTACTCCAAGCAAATCAGAACGTGAATGAGATTCTCTTTGGGCGCGCGTACCTTGTTGGAAACGATAGAGGTGGATTGCCCTCGCACATCTTACTATCTTTTCAGACAACCCTAGGAAGTCATGAAATGAGCATGGCCTTCTTGAAAGCGCCATCGGAGGTCAAGGGCTCAGTTCATGAAGTCCTTGGGGGTCTGTGCCAAAAAAGACCATTCTGGGGCACGAGTGACCTATTGATTCTCAGAAAGCTAGCAGAGAGTGTGAGCCCCAGTGTTGGTACTGATATCATGATTGCTTCTCAAAACGGAACTCGTGGCCTTTGGACCTGTGAAAATAGTTCAGACAAATGGATTCCTATTGGAGGATTCGACTACTATTCGCGGAAACGCGAGATGGCCACACTTCTAATGTCAGCTGTTCTTCGTGAGGACGCGACTCTTCAAGAAGTGCCATGCGAGAGCATCAGAACGACGCCTCAGAATCTGAAAGAGTCTATCGACATTGGTCTGCAGCTCATCTCAGCGGCATTCCGGATGTGCATTCCTGTGAGATGTCACGTGTCCTTGGACTACAATGAGAAGATGTTCAGAATTTCATTTGTGAAGGCTAAGAGGAAGAAAGAAGTGGGAGAACTTCTGATCAAGAAGACCGCAGATATACTTGAGATTCTGAGAAGACCAGACATTTCGTGTGAACCTGTCGTTGTTGAGGGGAAACAATGCATCTGGAACAGATTCGACGATATCGAGTACGACGAAGATGTCAAAATCCTGCGACCTTATGTAATTCGAAACAACCCCTTCAAGGTTTATTCGCTAGCATTGCCACAGAATGCAGAGACACTTTGTTCAATAGAAAGAGGGCGTGTTTTGAGAACGAAGATTCTGCATGACCCGTACGTATGTCCTTTGAGAAGCGTGCGTCTGGAAAATCTCATTCAGCAGCCCATCAAGTCGGCATCTGTTATTGATTATCTGAGGAACATGGATGGTCATCCTGGGCAACCTGACCCATTGTTCAATCAGTCTATACATAGACATGGAACTTGCTGGAGATTATCATTCGACTCTGATGATGATCTTCCTGCACAGATCGAGGAACTTGATAAGGTGAAGTTCGGAGGTCCTGCTCTTGCAACCTTCTTAGAGACAGGTGTTGTGTTCTATTCAACCCCCAACGGAGATTGGGTTTCTCACGAGATACAAGTTCCTGAATCGAGAGATTTGCCCAAGGAGTTTAGGGAATCCATACACCTCATGAGATGGAGAAAGGACAACGCTATATATCCTGGCTTCTACCTACTTGACGGCTGGATTCCCGAGATTCAGATCTACAAGGACAGGGTTGATTTCAGACTCGTATCGAAACTCACACTTCAAGAGAAGACACACTCGATCTTTGAATCTAATGCTGAAATGCTAGAAAAAGAAAGACTGCGATTACTGCTGAAGAGAGGAATGAGTAGGGTCATCGAACTAGGAGGCTTCTCCGGGAATAGTACTATGAAGCAGTTAGCCAACAGCGAGATTGCAGGTCAACTCGCTCATATTGATAATGAGAGTGGCATAGAGTTGCAGTATGATTCGGTTGGGGTTGCTGAAGATAGGGTTCGAGAGAAAGTCATCGTGGCAAATTTCGTTACTCATGATGATGAGTATGTGACTATTCAGGTAACACAACAGATATTGGTGTACAAGGACTGGACTGCAATGGCAGGGGGCGTTGACTTCGATACAGTAGAAGTAGAAATCAACGATAGGCTACAGGGGTATAACGTCAATGATGAACACATTAACAGAATCGCAGAAAGAGCGAGAGAATTGTTAGAAGAAATGGGTGTGGTGTTCTTTGAACCATGAAACTATTGCATGGCCCCACCAGCCCACAGACCGCCCCTTGCCTGTTCTGCGTTCATAGAGATTGCGGTGTTACAGAGGCCCATGGCTGTCACAAGGCGTATAGTAGAAGCACATCTAGTAGAGAGTACTCTGTAGATCATGAGAGAGCTAGTGGATTCAATTACTGATGATATAGACTAAGTCATTCTACATAATCTCTCTTAGTCGCGAAATTTACTGTCAGATTCTGGCCAAAAGACAATATCGTTTCAAATTCGGCAAATAAGAGAGCTATCATTTCTTCATAAAACGCGATTGGTAGAATTAGCGTCGAATTAGGTCTTGAAAAGTGCAAACGAAACGGAAAAAGGACAACTACGATTTCACTCTTTGACTCTGATTCTATAAAAGACCCTGAGAGCCATGGCAATCAGTGAAGGCCCCGGAAACGGTAGAATCCAGACTATATAGGCAGGCGTTCCCTGCACAGCTAATGCAAAGAGTGCTAATGGGACAAGCACCTGCCCGATAATGAGAGCGGCGAGTAGGGCAATATCACGTGCGAAGGTAATGTCGCGCCCTCTCCGCAAGATGAAATACGAAACTATGGTGACTCCTACCCATAGTAGAGAAAGAATCCAATATGTCAGATTGGGAAATCGATACCAAAGAACATCAGGATATGAGATGGGGAAAAGGAGCCCAGATCGGCTACTGTAAGACCCCCATGAGAACAGCAAATTTGTGTCAAAATCAAAAAAAACATCTCTCCAATCTACAACGGCAATGGGTGTGCAGAGCGTGGAAAGAGCTAGCAAAACAAGCTCCCTTATCCTATTCACTCTCTCTTGCTCCACAGGTAGAAATGATTTAAATACTAATTAATGTATCCTTTTATGTTGCTAGGGGGCGCATGTACTTGATTATGAAGTTTTATTCTGTGCATGTTCTAATCCTGATACTAGCTCTTGCCACTGTGATGGACTCGAATAACGCAACTGCTAGTTCTGGATTCACCAGTCCGTCGATGGGTTTCTCTTTAATCGATAGCAACGCAACTGAAGCTGGAATCACGCGAAACGTCCAGACAGGCTCCATGGCAATAATGAACAAAACGCAACTGGAGCAGAGCTCATATGTCGGCGGAGATATGGTCAAGGGATTTGAAGCACTGAACTACTCTACGACGAGTATCAATGTATTGATACCCAAACTATCATGTTTTGAAGAGATTTTTTCTGTATCCTCACGGTACTCCGTTAATCCTGTCTCATCACCTATAGATTTCTATAGTTCACTGAATAGCAGCAGCATCGCCGTTGTAATGGAGTCTGCCTTAGCAGGACTTACTGATATGGAGCTGTCCGAGTTTGTCACAAATCTCGTTCGATGGGCAGAACAAGGGAATCTCCTAGTCCTAAATGACATGAGGTCGCTTGATGAGGATATATGTAGAATCCTTGGAATTAGCTTCCTTGAAACTAAAGTGAGCAATACCTCAACATATCAGGTGAAATTCAAATCACCCAGTCCGTTGACACACAATAGAGTTTACAGGGAACTTGAGTTGGATGTGATTCCGACCTGCTTTTTAGTAGTCAATCCTCAGATATCGGAAGCTGTTGCATCCATTGAAGAGCAAGAACTGCCGTGTGTTGTCTTATCAACACTAGGTAAGGGATTTGTCTTCACTATCGGATTCAACGCGGGATCCATTAAGATACCAGGATTGCCCACTTTTCGGGGAGTCTTGGAAAATCTATTCGAAATGTACGGGAGTGTACACTTCTACCTCTGCACGGACAGCTTATCTGTTGCAAACCCCTCTTCACCGCATCTTCACGCAATGCAAGGAAATGAGTCGATACTAGTTGAGATGAGAGAAGTGATTTCCTCTCTGTCTTCGCTTGGTTTCAACGCCTTTGGGAGTAATCTACTATATGCCGACCACAACGGAGGATACTTTGGCTATGCGTCATTTCATGGGGGATTGCAGTCCTTCGTGCGAATATTTTCTAGTTTTATCAGCATAGCATATGATGATACACCTCATATTATTCTATCGAATACAACAAGGATACCCTCTTCTTGCTCCGATGTCTTTTCCAAGATTGATCCTCTGCCTGTCACTACATTATTTTGGCCTGCTGGCTGGAATCCTCCCGATGTGCCATACTACCATCTTGCACCAACAAAACAGTACTCTCATGACATGGGTAGTGACCTATGGACGCCTCAGAGTGTAGAAGAGGTCATCAGAGCCGATGACGCTAGGAACCTCGGACCTGCCGGTGATGGTGTCAAAGTAGTCATGGTAGATACGGGTTTTTCTCGTAATAGAATTAGTGACCCTAACAACCCTGACTATCCCACTGAGCTTGGTTACCATCCATATTACGAGGAATACTGGCGCTACAAAGATCTTATGGAATTCCAGTACGCTGGTCATTGGGCTGGAGGCTACAATCCGGACGAGGATACCTATGGCCATGGCACTGGAATAGCATCCAACCTGTTTGCAGTTTCACCAGATATAGAATTTCACTTTGTCCCGTACTGGGACACAGTGGATGCATTCAGAGTAATACTCGAGGATATTGAGCCGGACGTAGTCACATGTAGCTGGGGTTGGGCAGGGGAGGATATTCCTGCAATCCCAGCTCTGCAAGATCAGATTAGACAGCTCGCAGAGAATGGGGTAATTGTTGTATTCTCAGGAGGAAATGGAGCATACGATAGAACTTGGCCCTCCAGTGAACCGTGTGTTGTATCGGTCGGTGGTGCTTACGTTGACTCTAGTGGGGGCCTCGAAGCATCCAACTATGCTTCTAGTGGCAGAGAGCCGGCCTTCAACGGCAGAGTTGTCCCTGATGTCTGTGGGATTGTTGGACAACAGCCCTATGGGGTGTTAATCGAGATGCCCACTGAGCCAGAGTCAACAATGGATCAAAAGCTTAGTCAGGAGTGTCTTGACGGAACCGGTTATTCGGACGGATGGTGCGTTTTCAGCGGTACGTCGTCAGCAGCTCCACAAGTCGCAGGTCTAGCTGCTTTGATGAAGGAACTGGAACCCGACTTAAATGTGGGTAGGTTCAAGCATATAGTAATGACAACCTGTACTGATATAGTCACTGGACAGAGCTATGATGAGGATGTAGCAGAAAAAGGGTTCGATAAAGCAACTGGAGCAGGCCTGATTGATTGCTATCGTGCGATAAAGACCATGCTAGAGTATTCCTCGTCTGGTATTTACGAAGCCAAGACGGAGCCGGATGGGAAATTCATGAACTTCTACTCCTTTACCGGCCCTCATGGACCCAGTTATCACGCCGACACAGCTGGAAGTACTCAGTCTGGATACTATTTCTTTGGCTATCTCGTATCACGCGATGGTGCGGTCATGACTCGCCAATACGATGCGTCTGCAGGATGGTTTCGGATAGCAGGATGGTTCCGCCAATACGACACCTTCACTCCCTCTTTGCAGCCAGGTAGGAGATATCTGGATATGTATGTCCTGTCTGTAGATGGGAACCAACTAATCAAAGCGGTTAGAATCTTAGACCATGATGATGGCACCAACTGGATATACGTTAATGCTATCGTAACAGACCTTCCAGAGTATGGTATGGTTCGAGTGGCCTTCGGAAGATATGACTGTTGGTCGACTGACTGGCAACTCACCGCTGAGTGGGCCAATGTCAATATCTATTCCTATGATCAATGGTGGCCGGACACAATCTACGATGGTAGATACTATAGATGGGGATCATCAATTGCACCTGAATCTCATTTGGGAAACACCTACAGAATAGACACAATAGGTAGCAGTGAGTATAGCTACTACTTCTTTGGCTATGCATCAGACTATAATCCGTATCTAGGACCTAACACCAAGATATCGATTGCTGGTTGGTTCAGGCAGGATGATACGTTCGATTCAGATTTGCAGGAAGGTCGAAGATACCTTGACCTCTATGTCATTGACCGCCTGTCTCAACCATGGGCGGTGAAGGCAACATTCAGAATTCTGGACTACTATGATGGCACAGATTGGGTGCACAGACGATTGGTCTTCCAGATGCCGAGTAATCTCCCTGCAGACTATTATTATATTGCTATTGGGAGATATGACTGCTGGATGTACGACTGGCACCTAACAGGAGAGTGGAACAATATCCAACTTGTCGTAGGTCCGTCCTTCTAGATTAGAACATAGCCTCCTTTGTTTGACAGTACAGAAAGCTCTGATAGTTTAGCCCACAGACCGCCCCTTGCCTGTTTTGAACTCATAGAGACTGTGGTATTCGCGGGTTGGTATCTGTGAATACAGAAACCTTGCTGTTTAAATATATATTATTGTGTTTCAGTATTATATACATTATGGTCTTGAAATGCCTGTAGTTCGATGAGTACTTGGAAATGATATGAAATGAAAGAAAGTCAAAATCCATCCACTATTCAACAAAGACTACCGCGAGAAGCTCAAAAATTCATACAAGAAATCAGACCATATTGTTCTTCGATTGTTCTTGGAGGGTCAAGAGCAAAAAGTGTTGAATCAGAGGGAAGTGATATTGATTTATGTATAATATGTCCAAACAATCAAGGGAAGAGTAAGGTTGTTTCCTTCTTTCGCGGGATAGGCTCAGAGAAACCACAGCAAAGAGTTCTAGTTGATGCCAAGATTTTCTCAGAGGAGGAGTTTGTGACAGTAATACAAGGCACGCAGAATGCCTTCTGGTACACATTCATCAGTAATGGTTTGGTCATTCATGGTGCTGAAGTAAATGTAACCTTGTTTTCGCATCAATTTCGTAATACTGTGTGGGCAGCGATTGATGAATTGAGAGAATCGATTGACCTTATTGAAAAGAATGTATTCCCAGAAATCATAGGTTATAAAGTCTATTCAGCAATATCCACTTGTTACACCATTGAATGTCTTCATTACTGCAGACCATTCTCTCAGATTGAAAGAGCAGAATTAATCAGCCAAGTTCTAGGAGATCAGAAACAAGTAATGAAGACGCTCTATGATTGTATTAGAAAACGAATGAGAATGGAATTAGCAACGCAGGTCTTGAGCACTGATTTCAAACTAACAAAAACCGGACATTGTAGAACTATAGTAGATTCAAACAACTTTGATAGGGCCAAACTCGAGCAATCGATTCAGCATGCCCTTCACCATGCTGAAGAACTTTATCATATACTAGGTGATTGAATTTCTTAATCTAGCATGACTGTGCGGTCATGCATGTTATATTGAGGATAAGTATTGAAAAAAAAGAAGGAGAGTAGGCTATGCTCTCCAATTATTCGCTCGATATGTTCACTACGATGCCGTTAGAAGTATTTCAACATCATAGTAGTCCCCGGACTGACTGCATACTACTATTCGACCATAATAGGTGCCAGTGTAATCTGCCCAGTATCCAGTATTTCGATTATTACCAGGATAAGAGGAGGCTACTAATTCCAGGTCCTCATCATAGATCTCAACTTTCAGGATTAGATCGGGGTCTCCATGTGCACTCACCCACATGAAATAATCTTCTTCACAGTTGAACTTGTACCAGTCTGCACCATCATCACTGTCACCAATCCATAGAGGTTCGTTGTATCGAGTGTAGGATGACTCATACACATAGTTGAGTACTATAGGTGCATCCAGACTATTCGAAGATATGTCAGATGTAAGGAAATTATACTCGTCTTGTGCATCGACTCTTCCAGCTCCATAGGAGCTATCCAAGCCTGGAGTTGAGTCTTCAGGCATATCAGTCGCAGCTGCCATCAGAAGGTTCTTCACATATGATTGATTGTTCTCTGTTTGGCTTAGGTTACAATCATAATCAAGCCAGAGTGCACACAATCCTGCAACAAAAGCTGTTGCCATTGAAGTACCTGACATTTTAATATAACCATCATTGTCATCGTAGTCTGCAGCTGTAATGTTAGTTCCAGGTGCAAGAATATCAGGTTTGATTCTATCATCGTCGCAAGGGCCGCGACCAGAATCTGAAGCCAGCTCCCAGCCATCGCCACTCTCATCAGGATCTACTGCATTTCCCGCGGTGATTACATACTTTCCAGTTCCTGGCTGAGCGATTGTGTCACTAGAAGGTCCCTCATTACCTGCAGCAACAACAACTACAAGTCCATATGTAGCAACAAGAGTGTCAGCAGCCTGAGCCAATGTGCCATATTCACCATAAGGAGTGAAACCCCATGAACAACTTACGATGTCTATCCCATATTCAGATTTGTTACCAGCAACCCAATCAAAGGCAGCAAGTGCATCTGACAATAAAATGGTTGCGTCATACTTTATTATCTTTACACCAACTAGAGCTGCTTCACTGGCAACTCCTCGATATGAACTGTTTGCATCACCTGACCCAGCAGCAATACTTGCACAGTGAGTACCATGTCCAAGATCATCGTAGGGTTCAGTGTGGATGGTTCCACTAATAATAGTGGAGGAATCATAGGGCACAGTATATTTTTCAAGCATTGTTGGGACAGAACTCGTGACCGAATCGTCACCGACCAAATCAACCCATCCAATAACCTTTCCACCATCAAGGTCGTAATGGCTATCACTAATTCCTGAATCAAGTATTGCAATAACGATATCATCCTTGCTATAACCTGTACTATTAGAATCTTTGTCCCCATCTAAGTCAGGATATTGAGATTGAAGCCAATCAACATCGGTGCGGTTCCTAGCTGAATCCATACAGACCGCATTTTCTTTAATATCAAGATCGATAAAACTCACGAATGAAAGCGTAGCAAGGTCGTATATCTGACTCGATGTGAGTCGTGCACTAAACCCTCCTAGATATTTCCAGATTCTAAGTAGTTGAACCTCACCCAAATTAGATTTAACTGAAGCTGAATAATCAATATTCGGGTTTTTACACATGACAACAACATCGAGTTTCTCAAATTCTGATATCTGAGATAGTTCAGGTGTTAGATGAGTACCCATCTTTTCCACTCCTAAAACTGGGTTCTCACCGGAAAAAACATTTGTCGGATGAATTTGAGCTAATGTCGGATAGCTCAAGATCAACATTAAAAGGATAAATCCACAATAGTGTATCCAATTCTTCTTTTTCGGCTTCTTGTTTGGTTTTGTTATCTCATTCTGCATAATACAATCACCATATAGTATATTGCATATCAGTATGCAGTATCTTATATAAGCTTATCGCAACTTTGAGTGTACAACTTCCAGCATTAGAGTGAAGAAAGTAGTCAATGGAACTTGAAACAGGTCTTGTTCGGTTATCATTTGGAATCGTAGAATCTTTCGAAACAGAATAGTCTAGCCAAGGAAACTTTCTCGTGTTATGTTATTTTGGAGATTTGGAAGGCACTCTGACCGAATCTTCTGGTACTATTTCATCGGGATGATTTTCTTCTGAGGAAGGAGTATCTTCAAGGCCTGCCTTCTTTGTGCCAGTATATCTTGAGAACTGCCGCGATAATAACCACCATGCAGACAACTGAAATTACACGTAGAACATAGGTCAATAGGTCAACTGGTTCTAGCTCACCAGTTTCAGTCAGAGTTGTAGCTGTACGATTCAGGGCATAATAGAATTCAGGGTTATATACCAAGGAATAGTAATCATCAATCTCATAGTCATCCATCAGAAAGGGACCACAGGTAATAAGAGGGTGCGTAAGATTGAAGATTGGATCCCATTCGTCCCATGTAATCGTGCCATTGTTGAAAAGGTGCTCTGGTACTATGTATCCAGAGGCAAAGTATGAAAAGTTCCTGTATGATTCTGTATCGAATTCCATTGCAATCCGATACGGGCTGAGTATATCAGTGGCAATGAGAGAGCTTGGAGGCATTCCACCATTATACCAGAAACTACCAGGGAGCGCGTTCGAGTGTCTACTGACTAACTGCAATGTGAAGTTCACATCGTGTGCTGTGAGGGGGGTCCCATCGCTCCAGGTCGCATTCTCAAGTATATCGATGACATAGCGCGTATGTCCAACGGGAACATCAGGATTGCTAGAATTGTTTTGTACTGCGAGGTGCGTTACAAGATTGCCGATTGGCCTGAGTGAGGGGTCATAGTCATACAATGACGGATAGAGGAGATCCAGAATCATGTGTGATGAGGATGACTCATAATTGAATATGTTGAAATTTGTAGGAGCTTCAACAATACCAACTGAAACACTCCCACCGTGCGAAGCCCCTATGGGACGTATCTGTCGAAGAGACCATGAACCAGAGATTCCTTCTCCCAGGTCATTGATATGATTCTCGAACAAGTCGGTTCGATATGCTTGATAAGTCTGTTTCAAGTAACAGACAAGTCTTGGAACGTTATACTGGAGAATCTTCTGCATCTCAGCAGCAGCTTCGTAGATTTCCTCATAGGTTGTTCCATTGAGAAGTTGGCTTCTCCAACTATCATAGGTGGCGTTGGCAAAATTCGATGGATTCTGATACTCAACGTCAGCATAGTCAGACCAGTACTCGTACGCTAACCAGTCAACATCATTACCTTGGAAGTTCGAAGCATAGAAGACCATATCATAGTTTCCATGGCTGCCCAGCCTTGAGATGAATTCGTCGAAGTCTGATGCTTGGGTTTCCGCGTTGATACCTAGCCTTCGAAGTGCATCGACACCAATCTGAGCAATACCACCAGCAATCTCTGGGAATGATGCTGCATATTCGATTGTGATGTTGAAGGGTTCACCCTTGTAGGTTCGGCATTCACCTTCGTCATCATATGGAAATAGACCAGAATCATTCAGTAGTTGATCACCAATTGTGGTCTGATCAGTGTAATAGTGTGACGTGAATTGGTCTTCAACACACCATCCATTTGAAGAGGGAACAAGTGAGTCGTGTTCCTGTGAGAGACCACCCATGATTTCTTCAATTACGGCTGTCTTATCAAATGCAAAGGCAAATGCTCTTCTTAGAATGCTCTCGTTCAGTGGGGCATCACGACAGTTAATCGTGATATGACCATAACCAATTCCAGCCACATTATTTCTCTCTATGAATGGGTCTGATGATGTCAGCGAACTAACCTGTGTTTCAGAGAGGAATCCTGTGTGCATATCGATGCTACCCGATTGAAGGTCCAACATGAGTTGATTAGAGTCTTCAATGACATGGAAGGTTACTCTATCAATATAGGGTCCGATTCTTAGATTCTCATTCACTGAAGCCTGAAGCGCAGCTGTTGATGATGCTGTGTCAATCTGCGGTACAACTAGAAATGATAATACCAATGAGAGAACAAATACGAGTTTTGCCAGGCCGCTTTTCATAGCACAAATTCAAATGGCAGTCATGACACATAAAACTACTGGAAGAAGTCGTTAACAATTCTCAAATGTTATAGAATTCTCTCACATTTCGAATGATCTCTGCTTCTTCCTGAAGACCAGCTTTACGAAGTCGAACAGCAAACTCGGATAAGATCTTCATTGATGGACACACCCTGCATTTGCCAGATAACTCACCCATTTTGTCAGCCATCTCACCCAAAATATCCTGCAAAGCTCGAATTAGAGCATCACGCTCTAGTAATCCTTTATCAGACATTCTTAATCATTATGTCGTGTGGAGCAATGCTATTTTAGCATCTATTATTCATAGGTATCAATTCTCAGGTGCTAATTGAAAGAATTCTTGCAATCTTATAGATGCCTTCGGCCACCTCCCGACCTCTGTCCGTCAGACCCAAATAAAGACGGGTCTTCTTCGTTAGCTCGTTGAACTGCTCACGTTCTTCAACGAGCCCCATTTCGACCAATGAGGTTCGGGTTTTCTCAAGAGCAGGTTGTGATGCAATTCCTTGATTGTCGTATCGTCTTATCAATTCCGAGATGAACTTGTCACCATCCAATAAAGATACTAAAAGACGGAGTGCCCCTGTTCTCTCTAATCCTGCCAAGAGGTCAAGATTTGAATGTGCCATATCTGATTTCACGATGATGACAATACCGTAGTTAGATAAAATAAGCATTATGCATTCTGCACTATTGTAAGAGTCGACTCTTCTACTAAATTCACATGCAAACAGAAAAGAACATGTGCATTCGCTATGTGATTAATTCGACAAACTCAGCATTAGACTGCAAACAATATCCACAGTAATGATGTTGGGTCATGGAGCTATACCGTAGGTTAAGAGCACAAAAGGAGCCACTAGCCCACAGACGGCCCCTTGCCTGTTCTGCGTTTGTAGAGATTGCGGTGTTAACGAGAATTCCAGATGTCAAAATGCATCATGAAGCTGACATTGGCACCAACCGGTCTTATGACTTGGAGACTCTAGTTTAATATGATACAACTTCATACCGTACACAGGTGGCCACAATGGAGCGGGATTCTATTTCAACGAGAGGGGACTCTACTTCAAACCGCAATCTACTCGTTCTTGGAATTTCGCTAGTAATACTTGGAGGCGCTAATCCGGTTTCAGTTCATTTACCCTGGGTGGGTACCCTGCGATATTATTTTTTCATAGTAGGCGTCACACTCATAATAATGGCTGTGGTGTTCATGATAAAAGACCGCAAAACTCGTTGAAGAATGGAGAGAGCAATCAGAGTGGGTTCCTTTTTTTGTTCTCTCTCACTTCCTTCACTAGCCGACCGACCGCTCCTTGCCCGTTGTGAGTCCATAGAGATTGCGGTGTTAACGAGGCCGCTATCTGTCACAAGCCATATGGTGAAGCAAATGAACCTGATGACTGCTATAGAAACGCTAATGGATTTCGCGATGATGTGCTTTAAGATGAAATCAAGCTATGATCCTCTTCTGATTCTCTTCATTGTGGCTGAGTACCCTGCAACTCCGATAATAGTGGAAGCGAATAGTACTAGAACGATTCCCAAGAACGGATTGGTACTCAAGGAGAGTCCTCCACTAAACAGAGGGTCCGGACAGAATTGAGTTCCGCTTCTGGCATTTATCTCGAATTCTTCCACATACACACCGGAGGACACATTCAATTCATACGCAAAGGCCCAGGCTGGTTCATAACCCGATTCAAACGGTATACTTCGAAGAAGTCGCAAGTGAACAGCTCGTTCTTTGTGGTCGTTAAGAACATGCTCTTGGGCAACTGTCCTCGCAGTCGAAATGGAAACGAGATTGGCCAGAGAAACCTCAGGAAGCTGAAGTGCAAAGTACTCGAAACAAAACACACGACCTGTTACTGCGTCAATCTGCAAAAGAAGGCCTTGATGCATCCGTTCTGGGAGAACTCTGTTTCTGGCAATCCCAAGCTCAATGATGTACACAGGACGTGTCCAATTCTCTGGTTCACCAGGAGCAGATTCGTAGGAAAACATCTCAATCCTGGTGTCCAGCAGATAGGTACTGTAAGGTAGTGTATAGTTACGTGCCAAGAGGTAGTCGCGCCCTATGTATTGCGCTTCAGTCTCATTCTTCACCGGAATGTAGCTCTTTCCTGAATATAATAAGGCATGAAATTCCTCTGAAAGCACTTCATAGTAGCCAATGACTCTCCCGGTCACCGCATTTAGAGTCACACGTACGTATGCTTCGTAGTCATATATTCCGTTTTCAAGCCGTGTTCCGTTGAAGAAAACATATCTCCATTCATTCATCCAGTTCGTCCCTGGATTCTCGGGATCTTCATCCAGAAAGACTCCCAGATCCTCATCGATGAATGAGAGCGCTTTGATTCTTCCTTCTTCATGGCTTATCGATGGACTCGGAAGATCAAGCTGGTATGTCCCTGCCCATCCCGGCCCTGACCAGTTGCCGGTGATGACTGCAGGATCGGTTTCATTCGATAATAGAGGAGCAAACGCAGTCTGAGCAATTTCAACACCTGGCTCAGGAATATCTAAAGTGCTCGTTCCTGCCATCGAACTCAGTAAGAGAGGAACAGCGAGGCCAGAGGTCATTGCAGCCGCAGTGATTAGCACAATGGTAATGACTCCTCTCCTAAACACTGCGTTCACCACTCGACAAGTATTTCAAAATACACAAGGAGCTTTTTTGCTCTTAATTCTAACATTTGAGCTTCCAGACACCATGGTGAGCTAGTCTTAGAGCTAGACTAATCGAGCGATTGCAGAGCTAGATAGTGGGTCTGCTCCTCCACATACTCACAGCCTCGTACAAGAAGACGATTATCGAGAATGATGAGAAGAGAACAAGCAGGATGAAATGAGGTGTCAGGTACCATCCGAACAGCCACAGTGCTCCAATAAGGTATGATATGGCGAAGAGCGAGTAGAACACATAGCGAGGGAGAAAGAACCCACCCAGTCCAACGAAGAATCGGAGGATTCCAACTCTGATGTACTTTGTGACTCGAAATCCTTCAATCTGGTCCATCTCAACCAATTCAAGGGCTTCAAGCTTCTTCAGATGGTATAGCACCAAGCTTGGACTTGAGATTCCCATTCTGCGCTGGATTTCTCTTGCCGAGATTGGTTTTGTCTGTCCAAGAAGAAAGAAGTACACTGCAAGGGTCTTCCCTTTCAAGTCATCCAAAGTCTGATTATCGTTCACGCACAAACCCCTCAAATGCTATCTGAAACATAGCTATAATAACAATTCTAGAACTACTATTCTTAGTAAAAACTATATACAACTTCTGTAGTTCATAACGAGGGGGTATCATGACAATGATAATTTACAGTTTAGTTTATCATAGGGCTAAATATCTCCAGGAGTAAGAATTGAGAGAAGAAAAGACGATTTCTATTGTGATGATCCAATTCCTCATCATATCCACTTCGTTGGCATTTCTATCACCAATAGGACATACCAGTACAGGACTCTTTTTCGCCCTGCCAGATTCAACAACGTCATCAAATTCGCCTGATTTGGATCCAAGTGCGGAATTGTTTCTGAACACGCAATGGGCTGAGCCACTGACTACAGAACAGGCAGCAGTAATCGAATACAAGTCTATGAGTGATTTGTACTCTGAACCCGACTCATATGGCTTCTCAACTCTGGATCAAGAATCTGATGATTTCAACAGCACTGGTTGTGCACCTCAGATATACGCGAGTGATGAACTAGCGGTAGAAGATGCCACTATCGAGAGCCTAGATGAATCAGGATGGCCATGGCAACCTTGGCTCTCTGTTCGCAATGATTTTCCAGCGTTGCCTCCAGCACCGGCTATGGAAGGCAGATGGTGGCCCAAAAAGAGCTATTCTACCCTATCGTTTGATATTCAAATTGACATCCCGATTTCAGGCGAATTGTATATCTGGGCCTGGATTATCCGTGATCAAGACTCCTATAGCAGATATCTGACTTTTCGGTTCGATAATAATTTTGTACAACAGTATATCATAGGCTGGCTTGGTTTCAAGAGCTCAGTGCATGTTCCTGCCTCTATGATAAACACTGGCTTAACCAGACACAGAGTAGAGATATCGATTAACTACTGTGGTTACGTTGACCGTGGTTGGAAACTCCTCTACGGATGGGTTGGAAATGGAACTGGGCCTAACGGTGATCAGCAGACCCCACCAATGGATACTAGTGGTAATCTATATTCCATGACCGAGCTGACCCCGAGGACTGGGCAAACACATTGTGTAATGGAGTTTGATGTTCTTGCAGGCGAATACACACTATTGAATATCCAAACAGAGAATGTTGCAGATTCGACATCTCGGACTATATACGTGTATTTTGAGAATTCTGGTGGGACATATGACTGGAAAGCCATGATTAGCAGCCCAGGGTCATATCAAGTATATCTTGGAGAACACACGGATAACGTTCATCGAAAATTAAAACTCGAATTCAGATATTTGCCTGATATTGATTATGCAAAGCGAATCAAACAACTGTGTGTGACTCACGTAGGATGGAAGCTTGAAATTGACTATATGCCAAGCGCTCCAATCTCATTATTGGTTTATCAGACTGATCAAATGAACGCTTACTACAAAACACATTCCTATCACTATGTGACTTACACCACATCACAAGATCTATCAGAAGACTATGAAACCACGCAGCTTGAGCACTCTACGTATTTCTCCAGTTACTTCAATCATTGGGGCCAAGCAAAATGGGAATATGTAATCTACGTCAATGACCTAGTTGATAACGTTGGTAAGCACGGTGCAGGTTGGCACTACGCCCCGCAATTACTTGGCATTAGAACAGCAGATTATGGCATTGGCATCGCTGATAATTACTTCTATATGTCCTACGTGATATGGCACGAATACGGCCACCATATCTACATTTCTTGTCCCCCTGTGGGTCCCGAAGTCTACTGTTCGAATCCGGGCTGCGTGATGAATGGTACAGACCCTGACGGGTGGTACTGCTTCTACCACTTCTGGGAAAGAAGAACTTTCTAAGAAACTGTTCCACGACTTGGTGCGGGTGAGTTCGCTTTAGCCTCTCACCCTTTCTTTCTCTCCACATAGCTAATCAGAATTCCCTTCTGTCACTCGTCTACTTTATTAGATTGAAAGACCCTACAGTATCTAGGGAGTACAATGGGTCGTGTTTCTATTCCAACGGGCAGTCTGCTTGTTCTTGGAGTCTTACTATTCATACTTGGAGGTTATAGTCCGGGCCAAGACCTAACTCCTTACTGGTGGGGTTTGCTGCAATATTTCTTCTTGACAGGAGGATCCATACTCATAGTACTGGCCATTGCACTTATGCTGAGAAAACGTTAAAGACACCGGAGTGACTGCAACGAGACGGTGGTCAGTAGCTAATGGGCCAGAATCCAAATCCCCCGGACAGTAGTGAGCAGGCATCCGGAGGGAACGAGAGACCAAGGGTGGACAGGGTGGTAGTATTTCTTCTCATATCAATGTTCATCAGCTTCGTTGTCTCAGTCATCGATTTTGTACTGCTGCAGATGATGGTCATTCAGATTCACTGGTTTGTCATTGGACTTCTATTGCTTGCCATTGGGTCAGTGACGAAGATTCTACCGCGGAAGAAGCTTGTTGAGGCTGGTCTCGGGAGCGCCCTGAACACTGCATACCTCCAAGTCGTCAAGGACCAGAGACTGGTGACGGATGGTTTCTACAAGTACATTCGACATCCAATCTATTCCGGCGATATCATGCAGAAGTATGGATGGGTGATCATGCTCTCAAGCCTCTACGGTCTGGTGTTCGTGACCATAGGACTCTGTGGCTATCTCTACAGAATAAGGAGGGAAGAAGAGATGCTTGTTGAGGCATTCGGAGAGGAGTACAAGGAGTATCAGAAGACTACGAAGAAACTGATTCCTTACATATACTGATTCAAGAGACCTTCTTAGTCTGCAGAGACTGCTGTGGCACATCGCGTGACGGAGGAGGAGCTGTGTCATGACGACGCCTTGACACAGCTTGGAATCTTCTGGAGCGGAGCCCTGCGTGTCCGGAGCACAGCCTTGGCAAGCAAGGCCGACATTGGAGCCCCAACTGCAAGGACTGCTGCAAGAGACAGCAAGATACTCTCTATGGAGCTTGCCTGAACTCCTGGGGACGGAGGCAGCGGCACCTTTTCGCTTCCAGATACCACCGCAATTCGATTAGACGAGAGAACAAACACATCAAAGGGTGCCAGGGTTGAGTCTAACTTCCCCGGCAGTGCCACAGTCATCGGTTCATCTGTCACATAGTGCCAGAGGAGATCTCTGGTGGCACCGCTAATCACGGTGATGTAGTTGTTGTTCCTCAGGACCAGATCAGCGTATGAGTCACTGTCCATGTTCCTGAACGAGAAGCCCACATCTGCGCCATAGACTGGCACTCGTAGCTGGGTGTCGAATCTCCAGGTCGCATCGCCTGTAGCGTTATAGGCAGTGACTCCTGCGTTCCGAACCAAGGCGGCCACCTCGTTGGCAAAGTCGCCCTCTATGTCAGCCGAGTAGATGTCCACCAACGTCTGATAGTCCATGCTCACTGAGCCTATCTCTGTCTGTGTGGACGAGCTGATGATGTCTATTCCGTAGGCGGTCTGTACCGCCACGGCATCATGCAGGAGAATCTTGTCGAAGTCACCTGAGACCATCTTGTCTCCGCCAACGCCGATGTTCACCTGGAAGATGAAGGTGCCCGTGTTCCCAGCATAGAATCTGACATTCTGGTCGTCACAACCAAAGGCGATGTCGTAGGTACTGGCTCCATTGAAGCGACCTGAGGTCATGTATGCGTCACTCCTTGTGCCATTGACACTACTGACATAGCTCGCCTTCAGGTTGTAGTTGTACCACACAACGTAGGACTTGGTGTCACCTGTGTTCTCGAAGAGTATCGCAATCTCGTCGTATTCATAGCTGGTACCAGTCCTGAAGTTTGCCACAATGCAGTCAACAATCCTCACACTAGCACTGGGGCTTGTCACTGCGCCCAGCTGTACACCAGTGTCGCCGTTCAGGAGAAGAACCTTGTTGCTATCGACAACGACAGCAAGGTCTCTGTTTCCTGCGTTGTTGAGGTTTCCGAACCTGACCTCTGAAATCGTCCCTGAGAACTTCGAAGACCAGAGATCGACGTCGCGGTAGGCGTCAATCAGTGTCAGGAAACTCCCTTGACGTACAACGACCTCATCGTATGAAGTGGGATTGACATCAAAGGTCCATGCGTTCTCGTATTCCTCTGTGAGCGATGTTCTTGCCCAGTACTCACCGCGAGGATTGTAGGCCCGTGTCCATTCCCACTCAGAAAGACTGGCCCGCTCCAAGAACAGCAGGTGAGAATACACCGTCGGATACGGGAATATCCATGCCAATGCCGAATCAACACCATCGCCGTCGAAGTCTACTGCGCCCAGACCCTGAACATACTGGCCGGTGTAGTTGAGGAACATCGGCAGCCCGCTCTTGCCATCAAGGGCAATGACCGTACTGGTGCTGTTCAGGCTCAACAAAACATCGTACTTGCCGGTACCACCGAAGTAGCCGTAGGTCGCGCTTTGGACTTGGCCGAGATCACTGGTGTAGTGCCACTGTATACACAGCGTATTCGCCTCTATGAGATACACGCCGCTATCCCTTGTCACTACGAGAAGCTCTGTCGTACGGTCGCCGTCGAAATCATCTGCGATAAGACCTCTACTAGACAAGTACTGGCTGATTGTAAGATTGTAGATAATCCGTCCGTGGTACACGTCGGCAATCCGCACCACATTCTTTCCGAAGATGACTTCATCGTAGGTGTCACCGTTCATGTCTGCTGTTATGAACGCCTGGGGACTCCAGCTCGGTACCATGTTGTTCAAAGTATCAAACAGCACGGTCCCGTCGAAGGGATTGATTGCCTTTACCGCATAGGTGTCGTTTGCATAGGCAACACCGACCAATCCCTCGTCAAAGTGTCCGACTGCGACTGCCCAGACATCTCCAATTTCGATGTCCAGCACATGCCATACTAAGCCGGTGCTGTTTATGATACATATCTGTGCATTGCCGGTGCCACCGTCTGTACCGACGACAACTTCGAGCAGGCCATCTCCATTCAGGTCGCCAATATCGTATGACTGTACCTCGTCAGCAAGAGAGCTGCAGTTCCAAAGGAGTGAGCCGTTCGTTACGTTGTAGGCAACGGGATGCCCATTCTGGTCACATCCAATGATCTCAGGAGTGGAGTCCCCGTTGATATCTTCGAGTCTGATCTGAGTGCCGAATGAAAACGAGTTCGTGACGTTCCATAGCAGAGTTCCGTTGTCGTCGAAGAGCTGGAAGCCCCCGCCAAGAGGAGTGAGCAGGAGCTCGTCCTTCAGATCAGCATCTACATCGCCACTTACAATAGCAGTATCCCAAGCCATGCCAATGGTTGTCAGGTTGTCTGTTGTGACAGAGTAGCCGAACACTGTTGCACCGTCAGACGAGTCCACGTACTCTAGTACATACGCATTCCCATGCTCTGCCGAAACTGCAATCTCTTCCCATCCGTTACCATTCGAGTCATAGACTGTCACACCTGTGAGCGGCCAATCATACGGTTCTGAAACATAGGCCTGTGAGTAGGTCATGTGACCAGTCCCGTTGTTCGACTGGAGCAGCTCCACGACGCCGAAGCGGTCTCCGAAAGTTGCAACAATCTCGCGTCTCGCATCACAGTCGGTGTCGCCTACTGCCATGTCCTCGACGTACGGCAGTGTCGTGTCAATCCACTGATCATCCCGTACCCAGCCATAGACCAAGTCATAGCCCATGTCAATACCAGTTGCTACTATGGGAACAATGTAGAGCAAGCCTCGTTCCGTGTGTGCAACTATGGTTGGACTGTATGCCCTGGGACCGTATATGGGAATGTACGTGTAGTTCTGATAGTAGTAGTACCCGTAGCCATCAGGGGAATCGAAACGATTCATATATGGAGCAATGGGATTGAGGTTTTGTTCCTCCGTCCATGTCGTGCCGCTGTTCCGACTCGCAACAATCCCTATCTGGTCTTCGAATGCCGCGTACCTCTGCTCGTAGGCTATTAGTAGTGTAGTGTTGTCGCTTCTCATGTAGTCGAGATGCGGATAGGTCTCGTAGTAGTACGAGTCTGTCACTCTATGCACTATGCTTCCTGCGAACCCGAAAGACGAGTTCGCCATTACGAAGAAGATGTCGTAATCGGCCTTGGAACTTGAACTGTCAACCGCAGAGAACGCAAGGGCAAACTCACCGCTGGGCATGTGTTCTATTGAGAAACCCTGCATGTTGAATTTGGTACGACTTGGAATATCTGGTACGAGGTATGCACTCGGACTCCACCCTCCTGAGAGTTCTTTGTCTATGATATGGTACCTGACACTATCGATTCCAAAGACTGGCTCATATAGGTACATGATTCCGATATGGGTTTCATTGTACTCGAAGACGTGTGGCAGAGTACGGCGCGAGAGGCAGTTCGCATAGAAGGAGACAGGATTCTCCCAGCTACCTACGCTGAAATTGAGCATTGAAATCCACATGTCGTAGGTCCCATCTGCCCTAGAGGTGCGCCATGTCATGTAGATGGCCTCACGGGTGAGTGCCATGGACGGTTCGGCCTCGGAAACGATTGTACTGCCAGGTCCGTAGGAAGCTGGTGAGAAGATGTAGCCACCAAAACCGCCCACGAGAATTTCGGAGCCCGATACATTGTAGGCAACGATGCAGAGCTGTGTGTCGCTTGTTATAGCGCCAAGTCCAATGTTCAGTTCTTCCAGCCAGACCATGTCACTGAATGACCTGTTTGTGAGTATCAGAGAATAGATACTCTCGGGCTGAGTTCGAGACACATCTATCTCCGGATAGTTGGGCGATGAGCTGACTGTTTCAAGCACGCGGTATTTTGAGTCTGAGCCTTGCATATACTCCAAGATATCGATCCCGTGAGAGTGGCCTACTATGACCTCTTGGATACCATCATAATCTTGGTCGTCGATGATGATGCTCGATATCGGATTCCAGTGAGTAATGCTGCTGGGAGCCTCCCAAGCGAGTCGGAAGGTCCCCCCCACACATTCGTATGACACCAAGAACCCATTCTGATGCTCTATCCTTGTATCGACTATACCGCCGGCGAATACCTCTGGGTGACCGTTTCCGTCAGTGTCACCAACAGCGAGTGCAGAGATCAGGGCATTCTCGAAACTCGGGCCGGCCAGAGGACTGCCAAATAGATAGTAGCGGCCTTTTCCATCAGATGCATCGCCGAAGAAGTCGTTCGTCTCCATCCCCGCGAACTCCCCAGTTTCAACATTGTAGATGAGAAGATACGGACCCGCCCCTACAAGTAATTCCATACGACGGTCAGAGTCGAGGTCACTGCCTGCCTGAAGGACAGTAATCGAATCGATGCCTTCCCAGTCTGCGAACTCAGGATCGATATAGCCGAGGTCTCGCAGGTCGATGGTGTAGGCCAGACTCAGAGTGTCGTCGACACCTGTTGCCTCGAAGATGTAAATCTGAAGACTGCTGGCCACAATCAGTTCCCTGTGGTCGTCCTGATCAATATCTGTGCCTACTACAAGGTGGGTTGCATGGTCGAAGATTCGTCGGTAGAAGTCGCCACTCAGACCCTCAAGTTCACCGTAAGCATACGGGGTCTCGTCGGTGACGATTGTGTGGCATAAATCTGGGGATCGAAACATCCTCTTGTATGTGCTGTTCACTAGGTGTTCGAAGCTGTACACGTTATTGTCAAAGTCGCCGACAACAATCTCTCCTCGTCCATCACCATCGACATCCCCTGAAGATATAGAGAGAGTCCATTCCTGAAGGTCAAAGTTTGTGTTCCACGACTCATGCATGTGAAAACCGACATTCTTGAAGCCGCCTCCCGTCCTCAGGCAAAAGTCCGTTCTCGACACATATGGGTTCGTCGCGACCATGTAGCTGTCCATTGTATCATACACAGGTACACCGAAGGTGAGCTTTCCCCCTGTGGAATTGATAGCACCCCAATGGTAGTCACCCTGCAGCTCGTACCCCGTCGCCTCGGCCTGCTTCTGGAGCGTGTATCCTCCCGTGTTCGGGATGAACTGCAAGTCCTTCAGGTGGAGTATGGTCAACGCAGTTTCAGGATTCGAGTTCATCAGGAACTGCCTGTCTTCAGACCAGATGGGCTGCAAGCTGCTCCCTTCATTGATAAAGCAGGTGACACCCCAGTTCGATGCAAATGAGAGCACGACATCCAGATCTCCGTCCGCATCGAGGTCGAAGAGATCAGGCTGCCCCCAGACTGCACTTCCACCCTGTTCATTGATGGAGCGGAAGTACTCCTGGTCCAGACAGAATCCCTCGGAACCCATTTCTTCGTACAGGTTCTTCACGAGATAGAGCTTGCCTACAGACATCGCGAAGTCGAGGTCACCATCATTGTCAACATCAGCAAAGCTCAGTCGTGGAGTTGTTGTGGCAACCTGAAGTACCTGAGAGATGTCTTGAGTGGCATCGTAGTTTACGATTGGGCCCGCCCATGTGTAGGGTTCGCTCACTGACTCGTGCGAGAAGATCTCGATTCCAGCCCGTCCGAAGAAGTACGAGTCTGCCGTGTAGTCTGCTTCGGGGTCGTACCGTGAAACGAAGATGAATGGAAGGTGTCCTTCTTCGGGCCAGAGCCAAGCTAGGTTCAATGCAACATAGGGATCGGCTATGTAACCGGGGAGATTGACGAGAAGATTCATGAAGTCCACGTCCAACTCACCCCGCATGTCGTAGACAGCGTAATCGCCGCTTACACCTCCAACGAAATACCTAGGCAGCCCATCTCCTCCGAGAACCGTCAGTGGGCTTGCTACACCATGAGACCATGCATTGAGAGCGGTGCTATCGAGCGACAGGCTTGATCCCAGAAGGTAGTTCGCTGCCGTCGACTTGGTGTCTATGTACTCAAGATCCCAGATGTATCGGTCCAGTTTGTATCGATCGTCATCGTAAGACTCCCAGAGAACCTCATATGAATCACCGTCGTAACCAACACAGATGTACTCGCCAATCGATGTACCAATGACTATCTTGTCGAGTTCCGACTCACCGGTGAAGTAGCTATACCCATCGAAGTCCATTGGGCCTATGGTGAGTGAAAGCGCCTCCGTCAAGAGGTTATAGACATGCTTGAGTTCGAGTGAGTTGATACGGTAGTTGCCACCATTATAGACGACCAGCTTGGCATAGCGGAACCAGTCCCAGTGCCGCTCAATAAGAACATCGTCCACGTCTATGCTGAGCTGACTGGCTGAGATGGTCATACGCGATGAGTCCACTTGTGTGAAGTCAGTGGCGGTCTGCCCAATCGAGAAGTTGAACTTCGCGAATATTCCGGAATCTAGCGTGTGGAAGGTTATGACAACATCGCGGTCTGCATTGGCCGAGCCAGTGCCCTCCTCGTCAAGTCCAAAGTCAACTATGGCAGTGGCGCTGTCAACGCCTGGGATGGAGGCATCAAACGTCGAGAAGTTGCCATCCCATGCGCGTGCCATACCTGTGTTATACGGATAGACGCTGGCGTCAGGGAGGAACTTCTGCAGATCCTCATTCCAAACGTACACTATCGGTTCACTCACAATGAGCGATGCGTTGACTGGGTCGTGGTACGTGACGTTGTTGGCCGACACTACTCGATCCACATAGTAGTCAAGACCATGAAAGCCGAAGCTCTCCCACTCTGCAAACTCACGCTGTACCTTTTCGTATCGATAGTTTGCTCTTGCTGCTTCCCAGTTCAGTGTGAACACGCCTTGGCCCTCTGTGACAAGGGCGATCTCATCTCCAGGAGTCCCATCCAACTCGCCGACTGCCATCGACCTTATCGGCTGCCATGTGTAGTTGCCACTAGTCCATACCTGTCGGTAGGCGTTATCGCGTATGAGTGGGAATGGCTGGCCATTAATCATGATTGTTGTACCTGCGTTCTCAAACACAAAGACAGTCCCATCGCGTGTGCCCACGACGATGTCCGGAAGCCCATTGTAGTTCGTGTCACCGCTCTCTAGCGTGTAGACCTTCTCACCGACATTCAGCACTGAGACCTGTCTGTAGGTGATCCAATGCTCAGCCACGAACGGATAGCCGGAGTGGTTGTCGTACTCAAAGAGACGCACCTTTCCGTCCCAGCAGCCTGCAATGATGTCGGGTCTGTAGTCTCTATCAACATCGTCAACCTTGACCGCGAACACCTTGAAGAAGCCAGGGCTCGACCAGACTAGATCGAACATGTTCTCAGTGTTCATGTACGGGTCGTACAGGTGTCGCTGTTCGAATACGTAGATGTGCCCGTCTGCGCAGCCGACTACAATCTCAATGAAGTCGTTCAGATCCGTGTCTCCGAAGTCGATGCTCAATACGTCACTGTTCATGACACCATCACCGATCTCCATGACCTTGTCGAAGGTGTCAGTCAGCAGGTTGTACCTGAAGAGGTGCACTTCATTGTCATAGAGATAGCCTCCACCGACTGCTAGGAAGCCTGTGTCGCTGTCGTATGAGACTGCATGTACGGCAGCCTTGGACAGCCACGGTTCGTAGATTGTCTTGTAGTCGTTCTCTCTGTTGCCTAGGAAGCTGTCGAGATCTATGCTTGCAGGATATGGTGTCGCATCCTCAGACAGAGCCCTGATTGCCGCCTTCTGGATTGCAGCTGAGGATGGAGTGGTGGAGCTCTCTGTTGCTTCGAAAACACTAGAAATCGGGACCATTGGCACTATGAAGGCTCCAACCATCATGAAGAGCACTACCAATAGTGCTGCTGTCTTTGGTCTAATGTGACTCACTTCAGTCATCCTCCTTACGTACAACTCTCCTTGGGGTTGTCTTTGTGGTCTTCCTGGTTGTCGTCTTTGCACCTGTCTTCTTAGACGTCGGCTCAGGCACGCTGGTCCCAGTTTCATCCTTCTCTGGGGTAGTGGCCACGTCCTCTGCTACACGCTCTGTCGGCTCCGGCGGGGGTGCGGCAGAGGTCTTTGTAGATTCTCCAGACCCACTTCGTCCGATGGTTCGTCTGCCTGACCTCCGAATCCTGTATGTTTCGAATACAAAGACAGTGACCATCACGCCAAGGGCCACCGAGAGTGCCCCAATGATTGCCCATGGAAACTCGCCTGGCACCGACACTACAAAGTCAATCTCTGTGACATACTCCACTCCCTCGCGCGTCATACCGAAGACTTGCATGGTGTATGTGCCCGGCTGCCAGACAATGGCGTCATTATACCACTGGCGCAGACTGGCGCTGTATGTGAGCGTGTGGTTTTCGCTCCAGCTGCCTGTTGTGCGGTACCGGAAGCTCATCGAATCAAACGTGGTCAGGTTCACCACGCGTACAGCTGTTGTCGTATAGACGACTCCACCTGCAGTCGGTGTGAGGACCACCATTCTGGTTGCGGCTGCGGCTGCGTCGGATACAGTGAATTGGATCTCCGTCAGACGCTCAGTACCATTGACGTCAAGACCAAACACTTGGAGATCATAGAGTCCTGGTGTAAGCGCAAGCGGATTGCTAGTCCATTTGTCTGTTGCACCGCTGTACACAAGCGTTTCGTTTCCGGACCATGTGCTGCCCGTCATATATCTGAACCACATAGAGCCCATTGTTGTGTAGTTCATGACCTGAAGGGTCAGCTGAGTCCCGACAATGGAGCCACTAAGGGGCGACAAGACTCCAGCATAGGACGTGCTGAGTGGGTCCGTGCCAACTGCCACTTCAAAGCCGTCCGATACTCCATCTCCATCACTGTCCCCGGATGTCGGGGATGTCCCATAGATGCTTACTTCATCACCATCCAAGAGACCATCCTCATCGCTGTCAGGATTCAGATATCCTCCGACTCTTGATGTTCCAACGACAAATGCCGTGCCGAGCTGGAACTCAAGCCCGTCCGGCAGACCGTCAAGGTCACTATCAAACTCCATTGTGTCAGGAGTACCATCACCGTCAGAGTCGTCATCAAGAGGATTACTTCCGTAGACCAAGATCTCGCCGCCATCAGGCAGCCAGTCATCATCGCAGTCCCAGTCCGTCGCGGATGTGGGGTACAGAGCGGACTGTGCGACTATGTATGATGCAGGTCCAAGGTCAGTGCCAACCATGCCAATCGACCAGTTGTCAGGCGGCCAATCGCCATATGGATAGACCGGGATGAGAGTTTCATCATTGTCTAGCAGCCCGTCGCCATCAGTGTCAGTCTTGAAGGCAGATGTGTTGTAGACCCAGACCTCATGCCAGTCGTCAATCGTGTCGTAGTCTGTGTCTATGTTCGTCGCGTTCGTATTGAAGACGACCACCTCCTGATAGTCGGTCAGGTTATCCCCGTCTGTGTCTGGCAGGACAGGGGATGTTTCATACCTGTAGACTAGAGATATCGAGAGGTATGGATAGATTATGTCCGTCTGGTTGACAAGCATGAGTTCGTCACCATCGAGAAGAAGGTCTCCGTCGGTGTCCTCATCGAGAGGATCGAGAACCAGCGGTGCCATCCATGGAATCTCGCCTGCGCCAAGATAGAGCTCTATGCCATCCGAGAGCCCATCTAGGTCCGAATCGGGTGCAGTCGCATTCGTCCCATAGATCATGACCTCGTCATAGTCATTCATCGGCCATGTCATCTCACCCCACTCATTCGGGTCTTCGATACTGTCCAAGTCAGTATCCCAAGAGAGTGGGTCTGTATCGTAGAGCAGGACTTCTTGACCATCGGAGAGGCCATCCAGATCCGTATCGTAGGAGAACGGATCAGTGTAGTAGATGATAGCCTCCTCGAAGTCCGTGAGACCATCGTTGTCGCCGTCCTCGTCCATTGGATCGGAACCGTACCATAGCACCTCGCGCCCATCACGTAGCCTATCACCGTCGCTATCATCAGACAGAGGGTTGCTGTGCCAGAGGAAGACTTCCTCACCGTCCTTTAGTGAGTCAAAGTCGCTATCAGGAATGAGTGGATTTGTGTGGTACGTGTAGAACTCGTCTGAGTCAGTAATCATGTCCCCATCCGTGTCTGCACAACGTGGGTCACATCCAAGGAGTATCTCCTGCATGTCATGGAGGAGATCTCCGTCAGTGTCTGCCATATTTGGATTGGTGTGATTGGAGTAGGGATTCAGCACCCCCTCAATCCCATCTATGAGACCATCGCCATCTGTGTCGCCATTCAACGGGTTCGTAGGAGGTGTCTGTGCGAGCTCGTAACCATCGGAGTTGAGCCAAATGCCTGCCTCAGGGATGCGGTCGTCTACACCGGTGTCACCGTCACTGTCTGGATTGCATGGATTTGTGAAGAGGACCTTGTCGTAGGGAAATCCATAGGAATCGTAGAGAATTGTCGGGATTCCTCTGACCTCAACGCCATCATTCATATCTTTCAGGAAGAGCAATGCCTGCTGGTCGACGACGCCATTGGTGAGCTGAAGGTAGGAATCGTCATCAGTGTCTGCATCGAGTGGGTGAGTGTACCCGTCATTGAATATGATTGGGAACGGGTCACTGAGAGTGTCATTGTAAAGGCTTGGCAGGCCATAGTAGGCCGCCATTGGTCCTTCGTCACCGTCCAAGATACCATCGCCATCTGTGTCGGGGTTCAGCGGGTCCGTATGGTCGTTGTACTCCACACCACCGATGACCACAGATGTGACAGTCGGCGTGACAGTGGTGATGTTCCACGAGGTGAAGACCTCGTAGTCGTCAGAGAGTGCATCGCCATCCGTGTCCTGACATAGTGGGTTAGTCAGGTATATCCGGACTTCTTCAAAGTCAGTCAGCGACTCGAAGTCACTGTCGGGCTGGTGTGGATTCGTTCCTATGTCGAACTCCTCGCCATCAGTCAGTCCATCCAAGTCGGTGTCGGGATTCGTTGGATCGGTGTAGAGGGTCTGAACCTCAAGTTTGTCATTCGCACCGTCGCCGTCAGTGTCTGGGTTGTTGGGGTCCAGTCCAGGGATGGCTGCCTCGTATTCGTCGCCTAGACCATCATCATCCGTGTCAAACCCGATACCATTGTTCTTGTAGTCATCCTCACCCTTGTTGGGACTGATATCCCAAGTCTTGTTGATGATATCGAACTCAAAGTCGAGATCAATGAACAGTAAGGACACGTAGAACCGTATCGTAAAGAGTAGCTGCAACGTGATTTTCAGCGGAGCTCCTGATGAGAGGTCCTGGAAGAAAGTCAGGATGATTGTGATTATGCCCTCGATGCCGAGGCTGAGAATGTAGAGATCAAGACCTATGTTGATCGCAGCTCCGATGGTTATGGTCAATGTAAGCGTGGAGACCTCGGGGGCTAGGGCGGTCGCCATCCGCTTGACTATCTCAAGCCCGATGGAGAAAAATATGGTCACTGTTATGGAGTCGAGACCGATATATTCCCCGATAGCGTTCAGTGCACCAGCACCACCTCCTGTCACGAAGTCAAGGAAGGTGAGTGTGCGTGAGATGCCTATCGTGACTGTGAAACCCCACTCCACGACCTTCATGAAGTCTTCCCACTCAAAGAGACCTCCCCTGAAAGTGAACAGGTTCAGTATGAAGTGAGCAGAACCAGAGAATGTGAGCTCGACGCCGAGCGCCTCGAGCAGGAATGCGAACATGGGGTTCTTTGAGGTATCAAAGCCCTGCACCCCCAGCTCTGCATAGAACTGAGGTGTGATTGCGAAACACTTGAAGACGACCATGAAGAAGTCGCCTATGGTGCCCGCACTGAAAGTGGTTCGACCGTCGAAAATCAAGCTGGTAATCCAGTCGAACAGGGGCGTCGGGTCGATGTCAAAGTTCGCTATGAGACCCAGATCGATTGTCAGGTCAAATAGGTTGAAGTCTCCAAGACCAATGCCCAGCACACTGTGATAACCAAGGATCTCGCCGCTCTCGCCGAATATTCCCTCTATGTCTGCCTCAATATCATCAAGGAGCGGGGTCAGCATGCCCTCAAGCCAATTGAAGAGCGTACCCACGAGCCATCTCACACCATTGGTGAAGATGTCCTTGACACCCATCAGTAGCTCGAGCAGCTGAGTAAGCATTTCCTCATCGAAACCACTACCCATGTTCCCCGCTGCCTGTGCTATGACACTGGCAATAACGGCAGAAGGTCTGGGACGTTCCTCACGTGGGAACCCGAATTGGTCCGGGAAGAAGCACTCGATGAGCTCGAGGAACGTATCGATAGGCACATCATCGAATGCCGGCATGGCTCCGACAACTCCAGCAACCGCAACGAGAATGCTGTGCATGACTGTCTGGTAGGTCTGACCATGTCCCTCTGCAACAATGGAAACGATGCCGCCAGAGATCTGGGCTACTGTCTGAAGTACGCCCTCTGCCCCGGATATGCCGCTGAGTGTGTCCTCAAGGTCCAAGTACTCAAGCACTTGGTATATGTTCGACGGGATGGACACATAGTCCTCTTCGAACTGACCGATTGTCTTGCTCACCATCTCTTTGAGTGGATTACTCTCAGTCATGGCGGCAACTATTCCGAGCACTGGTTTGACAGCTCCATTCAAGGCGGCCATGGCGGTATCTTTAGTCGGCGTGTCGAAACCCATCTCAGTGAGCATGCTGTCTGCAACCTCGAAGATAGTGGGTATCTCAGTGGGATTGAATCCACCATTGAAGAATCCAGCAATGACTGCGACAGAGTCAACAATCACTGCGATGGTGTCATCTTGGACTGTGCCTGCCACTGATGCTTGTACTACTGCAGTGACTTCCTGTCTGAATGCGGCGTAGTCGGTTACACTGCCCTCTTTGTAGTCCTTTACAATGCTCATCATCCCGCGAGTGATCTCATCAGCAGTACTAGTCATCTCGCCGGGTTCAAGTATTGCGGTGACGAGCGAAGTCACTGCATCAACCACAGACACTGCATCTAGCTTGTCAATGATGTCAATAGATGTGAGAGCCAGCTTGATGAGAGACATTATCCTCGTGCGTGCCTCCTCACCCTGGGTACCTGTGAGAACATTCAAGGTGCCCGCCAGCAGTTCTTCTCCCACGTTTGTTACGAACTTCTCGAAGTCCCAGCTGCCTAGGTAGCCAATCAGTGATTTCGTGAAGGCAGTGAACCTTGCCAAGAGCTGATCTGCTGCAGACTGGTCAAGGTCGAAGACAGCTACCAGCGTCTTGTTGAATATGGCCTGCATTACATTCGTCGTGAAGAAGCTGGCGATGTGATCGAATGCACCCTTGCCACGGTCAATGACATCCGCAACAACATCCGCAAGCCCACTGTCGACACCCAGAATTCTCACTACAAAGTCGGATATCTGACCCGGGAAAAGCTCCGGGAGTAGTGATACAACAGCCTCGGTGACAGCGCCGATTATCTCAGAAGTACTCCCTCGAAGCCGAAACAACAACTTGAGCAGAATCTCAAGGTATCCCTTGTACTCATCAATGAACGGAAACTCGTTCGCCAGAGCTTCGATGATTGACTTCATCGGTGATTCTGAGTCATAGTTCGCTACAATACCAACTATAGGCTCTATGACCTCGAACACTTGGCGAATAGTGTCCATGGTGCCTTCAGGAATCGAGATATCTGTGTCACCCGTGCCTGCTAACACCTCAAGAAGGATGTTGATGATTTTCCCGATTGGCCCCCTGAGAGCAGAGAAGATGGGCAGGTCTCCTATCTTGAAGTCGTCATCCTCAAGCATGGACGGTGCTGAGAGCTTGATTGCAGGTTCGAAGTCTGCAGGTAGGTCTTCAATGGGTATCTCGACAAGTGACCCATTCTCTGTCAGCTCGTACGCTGCATCCCTGATTGTGGGAGCGTGCTCTTCCCACATCTGCCGCGTGCGCTCCTCAAGAGCGACCTCATCAATCTGACCGACGATGTCGAGGGGTTCGATTGTTCGCTTGAGAATCTCATTGAAGTTGTCTGAATAGATTTTCAGGGCGAGCTCTCTCAAGTACTGGCCAGCACGTGTATACCGTGCGTCTGAAACTCCTCTGGCTGCTGTTAGATCAGCAACTGCCCATACATCGTAGACCACTAGTATCAATGCATCAGTCTGCTCGCTTTCACAATGATGTATGGCGGCTTCGTCGTCCTGAATCACTGAATCAAGTGAGAGAGTGTTGCCCATCCCGACGACGTGGTGTGTCGAGTCATGCTCCCCAATCTCAGAGTAGAAAGCGGCCCAGGTCACGTCGTAGTCCCTATACTGCACATGAGTCAAATTCGACCGGAGAGCGTAGATTGCCACCCATGGTTCGTTGGTCAACCAGAGTGACAGATCCGACTGCGCAAATGCCGGTATTACTTCCACATTCTCGACGTAGTGACTCAATACCTCATCGACGCCTTCGGCAACCATGCTCATCATGGCATCCTGTGGGTCATAGAAGAGATAGATTGGATCAAGGGAAAAGGAGGTCTTTCCCGTTCTTATTTGTGTGTCTTGTTCTCTCAGAGTGTCTGCTGCCCACACTGCTTGGGCCATGGCTGAGGTCATGAAAAGAAACACAAGAAGCACTGAGAAAATTCGAAGCTGAACTCTATTGTTACTCATGCCACGCGCGGCTCCTAATGATGCTTAGGAAACAGGTCTGAAGAGGCTTCCATGCGGCGTGAAAAGACACCCCTGCCCGGAAACCGAGGCTCCACGGAATCCTCTCGTCCTTCGCTCTCCAAGATTTCTCTGGGAGGAAACGACCATATATCTATGCTCATTATTCAGCCAAATGATTGACCAATGTATTCTGATGAGGGGCATTGGACATTCGCGGCGTCAGCCTTCAATCCTATGCTGACTCAAATGATGGTCAATTAAGTTCACTAGAATACCACGAGAGAATTGATTCCGTACATATACTAGTTTCAACAAGAGAGTTCTCATTGGAGAGTACGTTGTTGCCTTGGTTTGTAGATGTCACAAGCCATATAACGAAGCTGAACCTAGCGCGAACCATCCTTAGGAGATGGAGACTCCACATATGAGTAAACACAAGGAACTTCACGATCAGGTCTTTAAATTATTAGAGAGTCATGACACATGGATGTCAAAAACCATCAATCTCATTGCCTCGGAGAACGTGAGTTCGCCAGCAGTCAGATCAGCAATAGTATGCGACTTCAGAGACCGCTATGCAGAGGGCTGGCCGGGAGAGAGAGTCTATGCAGGATGCAAGTACATAGACCAAGTCGAGCTGATTGCCATTGACCTTACGAAGAAACTGTTCAAGGCGGAGTTTGCAGATGTTCGACCAGTTTCGGGCGTCGTCGCCAATCTTGCAATGTATACCGCAGTCATGGAGCCACTGGACAGAATGATGGCGCTATCCATTGCCCATGGAGGCCATATCTCTCACGCAAGGAAGGACCTCGGTGGCACCGCAGGTCAGATACGTGGCCACAAGGTACGCAATTGGGTGTTTGATGAGAAGGAGTTCAATATTGACGTTGATGCCAATATCAAACAGATAAGGGAACTACAAGAAAAGGGCGATGAGATCAAGTTCCTGCTCTTTGGCGGAAGCGTATTTCCATTTCCACACCCAGTGAAGGAGTTCCGTGAGATTGCAGACGAGTACGGGATGACGATTGGCTATGACTCCGCTCATGTCTCTGGTCTGATTGCCAGTGGTTTCTTCCAGGACCCCCTGAGAGAGGGCGCAGACATCGTGACCGCATCGACCCACAAGACAATGCCGGGACCGCAGCACGGGATCATTCTGGCCAAGGAGAAGTTTGCTGATGCCATCAAGCGTGCCTCATTCCCAGGTCTGTTGAGCAATCACCATCTGCACAATGTTGCAGGCCTAGCTATTGCACTCACTGAGATGATGGAGTTCGGAGTGCCCTATAGCAAGCAGATTATGAAGAACGCGAAGGCATTGGCTCAGTCCCTTCATGAGAGAGGCTGGCAGGTCATTGCCGAGCACAAGGGTTTCACTCAGTCGCATGTAATTCTCGTAGATGTCACAGAAACACCATTGAGTGATGGAGCGGCTGTCGAAAAGACTCTGGAGAACGCCAACATAGTCATCAACCGCAATCTTCTCCCATGGGATAAGAAGAGAGGCCGGGACTACAAGGCACCAGGCGGAATTCGACTTGGTACTAGTGAGATGACCCGACTGGGAATGAAGGAGTCAGAGATGGATGCGATAGCAGAGCTCATGACACGAGTGGTCATGAAGGGAGAAGATGTCAAGAAGATTGCAGCAGAGGTCGGTGAGTTCCGCAAGAACTACCAGAAAGTGCACTTTGCCTTTGATACTGAGACTCCGGCATATGCACATCTTAGATTCAAGTAGTCCAGAAGCATCTAGGAAGTTTCCAGATGAACATCAAAGAAGCCCAAGATCTGATTTGAAGGATATACTTTGAGAGAAACAAACAGAGAGGAGTGGAACGCACTCTTCTCAGAACATACCAAGAACTAGGAGAACTCACTGATGCGATTATGAAGGAGAAGGCTCAGGCAGATATTGAAGACGAGCTTGCTGATGTATTTGCCTGGGTAATCTCCATAGCAAATCTTCTTGATATGGAACTTGGATCGGCACTTCTAAAGAGATACAGTAATGCATGTTCAAAGCGTGGTTCTTTGCCATGTAAATCTGCAGATACTAGATGAGAAATAGGACTATATTCATTGGAACCAAGGTATTCTTTTTCTAAAGAAACCATAGATGGTCCCAAGGCTTTGTGCAATTGCCTTTTTTTCATAACATTTCAGTTATCTTACTTGCAGGCACGATCCTTTTACGCAACGCATCTTCTGGTTGTTTCACCTTTGCTTAAATAACCGAAAAAACATATTGCACACAATTTTGCTGAGTTGCGAATACTAGTCCAATACGTTTTTTCACTATTAGAGATGATATCGTAGCCACGAGAATGGATCCAGCGAAGAGCCACATGATGTCGCTTAGAGAAGGCTTTGAAGTGCTTGAGGTCATGAATGATTCAAGACCAGCCAATCCATACACACCCATGTCATATTGGGTTCCAGTCTTTGCATCAAGATATAATGAGCTGACATAGTCCGATTTGATGGACACGAGCCAAGCAAGTCGATACCCGTAGCCCGTTGGTGTCCAAGTTCTGTGGAATATTAGAGCCGTCGAGAGAATTTCAAATACTGACAGATTCTCGGGACCTTTGAGGTAGTCTATCGCGCATTGCTCAGCTCTTATTGGAGAGATAATCCTCTCTTTCGGTATTCTATCAACGTGCACCCACCAATAACTAAATTCGAGGATAGCTGCTGCTTCAAGGTCCATATAGAGCCAAACTCCACTATCCTCAATGAGTGTATCATTAACACTGTTGAAAAAAGATATCCGATACACATTATGATGAAATGCATAATTGTAGACAATGGACGGACCAACGTATAGGGCATGTGGTGAAAGTGTGTAATTGAATTGACGTAGGAAATTAGACGCAAGTTGTTCGACTTGATCTGAAGTGGCATAGTTGCTCTCATTGGTATCTGGTATAAAGGGCGAACTGCCACTAGACCAAACGGATGCGAACGAGTCGACTTTTCCAGACATGGCATTTACTCCCACATAAGTAGACAGGTTCGCTCCGATGAATTGAAAGCGCCAACTTCCATCATCAAGAGTTGTCCAACCTGTGTTTATTGAGAGATTGACATCGGCTAAATACCAGACCTTTGAAAGGAAATCAACAGCCGCAGAAATCGCCATACTCTCATTCACTGTTTCAAGACCATCGTAATCAGACTCCATTGTGATTGATGTTTCTGTTTCAACAACCGGAAACTGGGGAAAAACAACGGGGTCTGGTTCTGACCTGACTAACTCTGCGAAGATGGACTCAGTGACGGGCTCCCCCCTCAGCGTGACTAAGTGTGAAGGATTTCCTGAAACATGAACAGCTACAAAGGGCAATATCAATCCGGCTAATACAATTAGGGTAATGGTGAGGATTACCTCTCTATTGCTATTAATAACTGACATCAAATGACTACGCCTGTCTGGCTATTACGATGAATTCGCTAATTAGTCTAGTTTTGGAGCAACGTTGAGCAACATTTAGAGCGGCTGAAGACGCCACATCTTGAATGATTCAATCCAGAAAATCACACAATTAATCAGCAAGACTAGTATAAGCATCAAAACAGCTGAATCGATTTGTATTCCGAATACATATGTGCATGATACTAGAAGTACAGTATTAAGAACGCCATAAAAAACAAAACGAGGCACAAATAGAGTGCCTGTTCCCACAAACAAGCTCAATAGACCGAATCTAATCTTACGTTTTAGAATGTAGCATCCATCTTTATCAGTTGTGACCAAATCAAGCTCAATTAACTTCGACAAGTGATGAAGAGCTAGACTTGAACTTGAGAGCCCCGCAAGTCGCTGGATTTCGCGCGCTCTTCGTGGACTATTTTGTCGTAACATGAGCCAATAGATTAGAAGTGTATTTCCTTTAAGTTCACTTGCAATTCTATCAAGGTCATTTATTCCGTTATCCTCATTTGGATCTGTGGATTGCAGGTTCAATCCTCCTCTTGACTATTGAGGCCGAGGAATTCTTAGCCATTACCTTTGTGATATTCCAACTACTGTACTATCAGAGTAAGAGTTCATCCTGAACTTGAAACATTCTGTTCCGCATACTAGGTTGACTACGAGGGAGTTGTAGTGATAGTGATATCATAGTAATCGCCTGAAAATTCCTCAACCGTGACTTGTATGTAATATTCTCCTGAATATTGTGCAAAGTATCCAATATATACATAACTTCCGACAAAGCTAAGAGTTAAGAGGTTCATGTTTGCGTCGAATAGTTTGATACGGAGGACTAAATCAGGATCGCTATAGGCTGTTGCAGTGATGAATAGGCCCGAATAGCAATTGAATTTGTACCAATCTTGGCCTGGAAAATAATTGCGGTCGCGTACCCAAAGAGGCTCATTAGGATGGCTATATGGATTTAGGGACCATGAGTAACTCAAAACCAAGGGTGCATCCGAACTTGAAGTTGAAATGTCTGAACTATAGAACGATACTTCATCCCACGCATCAACACGCCCAGTTCCATAATCATTATCAAAGCCTGGATGTGAATCGCCTGGCATATCTGTTGCACTTGCCATTAGCAATTTCTTTACACGTGGATGAGGATGAGGATCACTAACGGGAACTCTGAGACTATAGTCCTTATCTAGCCACAACGCTGCCAATCCTGCTACAAAAGGAGTTGCATAGGATGTTCCTGAATCATGATTGTATTGATTTGTTGTTCCAGCTTCAGCCGCTATTATTTCATATCCTGATGCTAGTATGTCGGGTTTAATCCTACCATCATCACAAGGTCCTCGACTAGACCAACTAGCCAACGACCATTCACCTGCCCTAGGATCTATCGCTGCCCCAACTGTAATGGCATACTTAGCTGTCCCAGGGGGGGTTATTGTGCCCTCATCCTGACCAGAATTTCCAGCTGCTACACATACGACCAAACCATAATTCTCTACGAGCCAATCGACAAACATGGCTTGTATGTCATATTCTCCAAAATGCTCAGGATTAGAAACACCCCACGAGCAACTCACAATCTCGATTCCGTATGCATAGCTATTCTCAGCTACCCATTCTAGAGCCTCAATTGCATCTGATATATCATAATGTCCTGTAAAATCCATCATTTTTACTCCGACGAGGGCGGCATGCCTTGCGACACCACGAAAGGCTGGATTAGCATCACCGCTTCCAGCAGCTATACTAGCACAACGAGTACCATGTCCGTTATCATCATAAGCAGTAGAATGTTTCTTTCCTTCCCAATCGCCGCAAATATCTACCCACTTAATGACTTTATTACCATCTAGATCTTGGTGTTCTATGTCTATCCCTGTATCAAGAATAGCGATAACTATGTCATCCCTAGAATAGCTAGTCTTTGATCCATCCTTGTCGCCATCAATACTTGGGTCCTGTTGAGTCCAAACGTCCACATGAGTATATAGCCTCGCGGCATCGAGACAGGCTGAACCTCTTGAATTCATATCGATTCTTGTTACAAACGGCAGCTCGGCTAATCTCAATATTGCATTAGATGGAATATTAGCTCTAAACCCCCCCAGAGCAGGCCAAACATCTGTTATTATCATATCTGGGCTATGATTGTTAGCTTCATTTGCGTAATCAGGTTCACTTTTTTTATCACATGCAACTAAGATATCAATCACTCTGTCATCTAACTGGTCATTATTGATATTTGATATCAGACTTCGTCCAAGTTTGGATACGATCTCATAGGATAGTTCACTATTCGTTTCAATTGTGGGTTGATCAATGACAATTGCGCATAAACCAAGCAAAACTAACCATACTAGTATTAGTCCGGTCAACTCTCTTTTCAAACCACTCCCTCCTTATGATGAGTCACATCATAATCTCATGAATCTATTGAATATGTTTTATATAAATTTATCCAACAAGGATTGTTGGCTATTCCGATATTAGTACTCCTTCTTTCATCATGATTGATGGCGAACGATTTGCCGAATTGATGAATGGGAACAATGTTTGTGTAGTCACAGAATAATAGCACAAACCGAAATGTCCTGATATTGAGTGCTTTGAGGAGTAGCCACTGGCCCGGACTGATGGCTTTGTTTCGTTTCCCATCATAGAGGATTCTGAATATTATCATCCTTTATAATTCCCAAATTTCATCATAGAAAAAGCGCAAATTACAATAGTCGAATGTTAACGAGAATGTAAAGAACTAGATACTTAGGAAAGTACAGATTGCCTAGCGGTAAGGAACTACGAATAAGGGATTAATACTCATACTGTTTCTACATGGTTTCAAGTGCTCGAACCAGTTCCGTAACCCTTGGTTTCGCAAAACTCAAGGCATTAGTTCCTGAACCGTACATTTGCTTATAGTCGTTCTCTCGGTATTGTCTATCGATACTTGCAGGAACTCGGATTATATCTCGCGTGGAGTCTGCCAAATGCATTGAAACCCATTTATATCTATCACAAGCAACACTATACTTGTTGCTCAAGATTGAACGTAGATATGCTTCTTTTTGTCCTATTTTTTTGTCAAGTAGCAGTTGTTCAGCAAAGAAGATTGTCTTTAGTGAACTGAATATTCTGAAACAGCAACCTGTGAATTCTGCCCTTGCGTCAAGTAATCTACAAGACTCCTCGAGATCTTCAATACACTTCCATAGTAAACTCGTCGCCATATTAGGAATTAGCTTCACCTGAGTCCAAGATTCAGGTCCATGTAGAATCTCATAGTCTTTTAACGCACTCCAAAGAAAGAAGTTATCTTTTCCTACTTTCGCTTTCATATATTCGGCTTCACTATATATTTTGCAGTCAAAGGAATTTTCACTAGTCTTACAGTTGTGCAACTGAACGATTTTTCGAACTTGACTTATGGATACATCATCATCCGTGATAATCACCAAATCGATATCGCTATCAGAAGTTTCACACCCCTTTGCCCAGCTTCCAACCAATATTATGGACTTACATAATAGTAGAGCTTGCTCTATGAATGAATATAGCCTTGTTTTTTTGTTCTTCATTCGTTTCCCTCATGCTTATCTGAATAGGTTTTCACTCGATTTATATCATTATAAAGTATGATTTCGAGAGTCGCGTACCGTATAGACACAAACTCAAGCGGTTATGAAGGGCGAAGATGTCAAGAAGATTGCAGCTGAGATCGAAGAGTTTCGCAAGGACTATCAGAAGGTGCATTTTGCCTTTGACACTCCAGCCTATGCTCATCTCAGGTTCAAGTGAGGGCTCGACGGTGCTTGAGCCCTCTGCGGGGGTATTCTATGAAGATTGAAGATGCACAGGAAATGATGAGAAGAGTCTATCTTGAAAGGGACAGAGCCAGAGGCGTGAAGGGCACTCTTCAGAGAACAAAGGAAGAACTTGCAGAGCTTAGCAAGGCAATCCTCAAAGGTGACAATACAGCAGCTTTGGAAGAAGAGGTGGCTGACGTCTTTGCATGGCTCTGCTCCCTTGCAAATCTTCTTACTATCGACGTGTCTGAGGCGTTCTACAAGAAGTACACAGATGCTTGTTCCAAGTGCAAGCAGAGTCCATGTTCTTGTCCGATAGAGCCCAGAGAATGATAAGTCATAATGACTCTAGACTCAGCGATGTAAGTTATTGGAGTGTGCCTTGTCTGGATTCAATCAACACGCCCTTAGTGATGTGATGTCGTACTGGCGCTGTACGATGGATTGATAATATGGACTCTAAGCGTACAGAGTGTGCCTCAATAACGCGGCTATAGCAACTACTCTCCAACGGTACGTGATGATCGATGATTCGAGTAGAGTCCAAGCAACTTCGTCCAGAAGACTGCAAAATCCTTGCAAGAATCACATCGTCTGCAAGAGAGAAGACACCGCTGGAGTCAGGTAAGAGTGTCGAGGAAATCACTGCAGATATTGAGAAAATCTCTTCAAGTGATGAAGTCCAGATACTAGTCGCGCGGGATGATAATGGGGTCATTCTTGGCTGGATCTCCTTCTATGTTGGTATTCCGCCCATGGCATTCATAGATGGATTCATGCCCATTGTGGATTCTGAATATGAACCTGAAAAGACAGCCCTGTCCTTAATTGAGGCCGCAAAGAGGGATATTGTTGGGCGAGGATATACAAGAATAGAGATTGAGATGAAACTTCAAACAGATGCACACAGAGCATTATCAAAGGGGTTTGTCAACTGGTATGAAAAATGCGACTTCCGGTTTGCAGCAGAAGAGGCGCATATGAGATCGAATCTCACATCACTAAGCCTTCCACGCCTCCGTCCGCCCAAGAACTGCACTCTCAGGAAGCTCTCAGAGGTCTCCTACGAACAACTGGAGATAGCGGGATTTCAGACATTTGAGAACAGCAATGATGACCTGTTTCACTCAGAGAGTCGCGCAGAACAAGAGGTAGAAGTGAAGCATTTCTTTGAAGGGTCTAGACCGTTCATCGAGAATGCTTCATTTGCTCTTGAGAGAGATAGGAAGATTGTTGGATTCGTCATCACTAGAGTGAGAGATAATGAGGCAGAGATAGGACCAATCGGTCTCATTCCAGAAGCCAGAGGTCAAGGACTCGCGAGCTATCTGCTAGCCTATGCTCTGAAGAATCTAAGAAGCAGCGGTCTGAAAAGAGCAACTCTTGATATGTCAATAACCAATCTACCAGCCAAGATACTGTACAAGAAATACGGCTTTGAGGAACTGTACTGCCAACAATTCTATTTCTGGTCAACTGACATTTCTAAGTGAGAAGAGTATGATTTCTGTTTCATAAAAAGACAGCACTCGATTGCTCTAGTTCAAAGTCAATGTAACATCATTTTCCTTTTCTCCTGCGTATTATTCCGTCAACGCTTTTGGTTGTTCGAGCTATTTTATACTCGAGCCAAAGCCTCTCTGTTATCTGACCTGGAGAAAGCCCCCGTTCATGCATGGCCATAATCAAGTTAGCTTCATTTGATTGCACCTTCTTACGGCTTGTAGAACGTTTCTCTATTATTTTCTGCAGATGATTGTGTCTTTCTTGACGGCTGCTTGCATGTTTGAAAAGAGGAAGAGAGTTTGCTTTGATAATATCACCATATCGATGGATTACCACTTTTGTTTTATCAATTTTCGAGTCTATATTGAAAGAAGCCAGAAGACGTTTTATGAAATGTTGATTTGTTTTGGATGCGATACCAACACGGAACGTCTTGAGAGAGGCATAGCCATCGCCATCAGAGAGTCCCTGAACAAAGGCGATACGCCATTCCCTTGGCATTTCAAGTATCCAATCGGACTGTACTGGAACCTCCTTCTTCTTATCGGAGGGATTCAAGCCAAGCAATGTCTTCTTCAGCCACATTAGAAAAGGGCTTGCTTCACTTTCCCACACCATGAATTCTCTTAGTTTACCTCTCTTTTTACGACGGCTGTTTTGCCTTCTCTCTGCTGATAGACCAAGCTTTCCTAGTGCATAGCAAAAAGCATCTCCAAGCTCCGCGCTCCAAGGATATTTCACACTTGCAGAGAGAATGACTTTAGCTGACAAATCAGTGTCGAATTTGAATGTCCCATCGGAGAAAAGAAGACCAAGAAGATACATTAGAGCAAGGGGCTTTGACACTTTCCCAAATTTCTGTTCGTACTTCTCCATTACTGGAGAATCTAGACTCTTGAGATTATCTACCGCTTCAATGAGATCGTCTGGTGATGTAATACCAAGGGGAATCTGCATGAATTCTTCTGGCATGTTGAGCATTGGATTCAATCTGAAAGGCAGCCACCTCCAACCAGACCTGAGAGGTGTCAATGGAATCGAGGCTGCATATTTCGCATATGTGGGAAATTGTCTGGCATTCAACCATTCAGAAAGTGAACTTGTGCCAGCTTTTGTCTTTGCTGAGAGTGCCTTTCTTGTTCCACCGCGCACATATTCGTTAAGAAAACGGAAAAAATGTAGAGCATTCTGGATGTTGGTATCGTGACTCTTCATTCGTCTTAATTCATCAATATAGTATAGCATCTCAAGGCGACAATTTGCTGCCTCCATACTTGAGACCCCATTAAGCTTGAGTAGAATTTCGTTTACGCGACCAATTTTTTCAGATAATGAGGGCTCTTTATTGAGGTAATGGTACAATCTTGGTTTTAGACCTTCGCGAACAATTCTACGCACCCTTTTTGCAGGGATTTTGAGAGCTTTAGCGAGGCGGTGAATCTCATTACTAGTAATCAGATTTCTTCCATGGAATGCCAGATATACTGCCAAATGAATTTCAATGCTTGACATTAGTTTTCGAAGATCACTACGATTTCTAGTTGAAGGATAGTGTGTGCCCAGAAGTGTATCCAATTGCTTACTGGTTTTGATTTCAATTCCACCAATTTCTGGAACCCAAATGTTATTGCGATAGATGTTTCGTAGCTTCCTGACTTTTCGAATCAGAACAGGAACTTTCTCGCCACGTAACCATGAGATTACTTCCATAATGGGAACATCATATTTCTCGCTGAGTCTTTCGATGTCTTCACGATGGTAGATTTCTCTGCTGTTCTGGAGTCTTACTCCAATCTCCCCTCGTTTTTTGGCATTCATAATCTCAATCCATGCTCTTGCATCCCTTTTCCACTGTTCAAAGGGAACCATCCGGTCGTCAAGTTCAAGCATAGGGTTATCCTTTAGAATTGTTTCCAACTCCTCCTTTGTATTTGGAGAATCTAGTTCTGTTTTGTGTCGAACAAGCTCCCAGAATGTCCAGTATGCCTCATGGTTGAGCACATTCTTCAGAGCCCGAGGTTCTGCTTCACCATTTGCCCATTGCTCAGCCAACTCAGAATCGATGCCAAGTTCCTCTGCGACTCTCTCTAACTCCTCCTCGCCTTGCTCATTCAGAGCCATCTTGAACTTGAAAAACCTACGGATTTCCTCCATGACCTCCTCGTCTTCTAATAGGTGCTCCAGTCCGTGCTTTTCGATAAGCCTCTCAAAGTCATCCTCATCTTCTACAAGGCCACGTAGATACTCTCGAAAAGCCTCTTTCCATTCTTCAGGCATTTCTTCGTACAATTCAAGGAGTCTCTTCTTCCAGCACTTGTCTTCGACTGACTCTTCTTCACTCTCATCTTTCTTTTCTCTCGTTTCTTCAGGCTGTGAAACTTCGGCATCAACTTCCTTCTCATTGACAACTAGGTGTTCTATCTCAGTAGATTGGCACTTCTCTGAAGATTCCGATGTTTTCTCATCAGCACAAGATTCATCATGCACTCTCTCGGGGTGAATCTTCACCGTTTTTCCTGTTTCTTTTTCATTACAACCAGTTTCTACTAGCTCCTCATGCTCTTCCGATGAAATGCTTCCTTCAGGAAGATCTTTGATTGCCTCATCTCGAGGTGTGGTTTTCTCTTGGACACTCTCATCAGATGGCTCCCTTGCTTTCGAGTGTTCTTGTGTTTCGGGTGAGCCTTCAGTTTCTTTTTCTTGATGTGGGACATCGGTCTGTGTACTCTCTCCCTTAGGCTCACCTTCTGGTGATTCCATTGTTTCAGTAGCTGTTTCGGCTTGTTCGCTGTTTGGTTCTAGTTCCGCCTCCGTTGTTGATTCAGCCTCGGGTTTGGTCCTCACCTCGTACATCTGTCCGCTGCCATCATCGTAATGCGACAAGCTCTCAGCAGTGGAACTCTGACTACTCCGTTCCCCTTCCTCTCCTTCATTATCCGACTCCTGCTCGTTTTTTGACTCTTGAAGGTACTCCTCAATATCCCTGACGAACTGCTCGCGCCACTGCTCCTTTGCATCCTCAGCGTCACCGCCTTTGTCTTCAAGGCTCTCCAGAAACTTTCTCTCCAGATCCTCGTACGAATCATTGTCAGCAAATTCCTCACATTCCTCTTGTGTTCGTTCCAAATCCTCTTGCTTCTCAGACTCATGCTCTCTGGACGCTCCTTTCCTTTCCGATAGTTCTTGGATTGCATCTCTGACGCACTGCTGAGCTTCACCAGGAATCTCTCCATCTCCCTCCATATCCTCATCAGAGGCTGGTTGTTTACGTTCTTTCTCCTCGACATCAGCTCTTGCTTCTTTCACTACATCTTGAGCTGACATAGGTGGCTCATCTGACTCAGGTGCTTCAGTATCGTCTTCAATCTCACGTCGTAATTCTCTCATCATCTCTTGTGCCGATTTGAGCATCTCGTCGGTTTCAGGGGGCTCGTCTGTGTCATGACTCTCGCGTCCTCTCCGATCGTGTTCCCCCCCTTCATGTGTCATTTACCGTGCTCTCCGTCCAAGAATCTGGAAAATCCCTCAAACTGCCCAAGATTTTCGGGCGTGCCATATTCCAACACTAAGAACTTGAGTGCTTGAAGGACGGAGCTCCAACTACCATCACCATGTGTGTTTGATATGGTCTGAAGCTGTCTTGCTAAAGTGGAATAGTCTTGCTCCTTTAGACACCTCTCACAGAATCTAGCAATGAGGGGTGTCTTGATTATTCGTTGAATCTCACTAGATCTCGATACGGTAGGTTCCAGAACTTGCAGATTGTCGTTGTCTTTCTTCTTGCCATGTTCGAGTTGAATGGCACTATCATCAGGAATTGGTTCATGCTCTTGCAGATGGGGATTCCTCAGGATGATTGGAGTCATGTGTTTCTTGAGGGCTTTGTCTGACACTTCATTGTCAGGAAATGCACCCTGGATGAATCTGCTGATAGTGAACATCTTGACATTCTTCGGCACACCCTCATGCTGCAAATAGACGACTGCTTCCCCGACTTGCATCCCTCCAATATGATCCATCTGAGCCTCCGTACATCTCGAATGTCTGCCAACTAGCCTCCGATCTTCACTGTCTGAGAGCGCATGGATTATCAGGTTGACAACAATCTTCAGTGCCTGAGGTACCAGGGTCGTTGGTGACTGGTCAGCAATGACCACTCCAAGGCCTGGCCCGCCACCAACACGTAGCAATTCGATGAATGCGTTTACAGCATGTAGCCTTGCATCTGAGTTGGCCTCGCCGCCAGAGTTCGTAGAACCCAAGAGATAATGGGCCTCCTCCAGTATCAGAAGATTCGTGACATTCTTTGTAGGATTTGCCAACTTGTATTCACAGATGCCAGCAGTAAGAATTCCCATGAGGAGAATCTTATCGCTCTCTGACAGAGCATCCATATCGATGATGGTCGGGTGGGAGAGAAGTTCCTCTATCGTGATTCCTGTCTTAGTATTGAACATCTCCACAAGTGTATATTTCCTCAAAATGCTTCTGATTCTTTCAACTAGAGCCCCAAAGACATTGCTTGAGACCTCATTACCATACGATAACCTTTCATCTTCTTCCTCTAGAGCCTCAATCAGATCCGTGAGGAGAATCGCTCTTCCTTTGACGTTCTTCTTGAGATTCCAGCCGCATCTTCTGTACATTGTATAGACCACTTTTTCAAAATGCATAGAGATGACGGGGTCGTTTGGCAGCCAGAGCGTCCATGCCTGAACAATGCGGTCTGCCCATTTTGCCAGAGGGACGTTCTTGGGCGGATTCCATATGTTCAGCAAGAGGTTAGCGATGTCACTCCTGCCACATGTAAAGAATCGAATATCGTGGAAGATGTTCAGCAAGAATCGCATCTCGTAGCTCTTCGAAGGCACAAGAAGGATTGGCGTTACCCCCAGTGTGATAGCCTGTCCAAAGATGCTCATTATAGAAGTAGACTTTCCAGAACGCGTGTTTCCAAGGACCGCCAAATGCATGTTCAGATTCCTGATTTCAGTTGTCACATATGCCTTTGACAGAATGTTTCCGTTCTCATCAATCGGGTGTCCGAAGAATAGGACCGGCTTTCGCTTAACCCACTTGACCTTTGATAGAACGAGTGAGGTTACTCGGTCAGACTCCTGTTTAACTAAATCCGGCCCTTCACCGACCTCTTTTGTTCCAGATGAGAATTTTTCCCGTTTTGTGACCCGGATATTTGCATCTTTTCGAGAGATGACTGTGTACACTGTTACTTCATCAGCTGTCAGGATTGTGGACCTACCAACCTGATGGCATGCAAGGAGTCTTTCAACATCCTTTTTTCTACTCCTGTACTCGATTCGAAACTCTTCATGGTCATTATCAGGTCGAATACCGCCTATTAATGGCACCACAAGACGTCTGACATCAAAGTCTGCTTTAGAGATATCAGCGGCCCATGAAATAGCTGTTACAGTTGCTTTGTATAGATTCGTATTGGACAACCGTCGAATCTGCCTCTCAAGAAGTTCAGCCTCTTTCTTCGCATCCAAGTTGATAGAGGTCCTGGACTCCTGATGACTCCCCATCCAGCTAGACTGCTCCCGCGAGATGGTGGTTTCAGATTTCTCAACAAGTTCCTTGAAACGTTTCTCAAGTGTCTTGATCTTTGACTTGCTCATTTTCATCGGTTCAATGAAGACCTGATAGACACCGTTCTCAAGGTCCTGAAAGACCCCCGTCATTGCTTCTAAGGGGTCTTTCCTCTGCTTCTCATCGAGTATTGAGAGTGGAGCACCGGTCATTATTGCAGCACAGCCCTTCTCATTATCATCCAGTCTGATCTCGGGGAACTTACCTACAGGGTCTAGTCGGAATCCTGGCAGGTTGTGTTGAAGAGCGTCATTCAGGACAGCCAGTTGATGCTTGAGGAGATCTTCATCAGACGACCATGTGAAGTAGAAGATGCGTGTGTTCCACTTTGCGCGCTGCATTCGAAAACCAAAGGGGGTAGATGTCAAGGTTCTCGCTACACTGTGAAAGCGCTCAATCACATCCAAGGAATTATCCCTCATGTTGGCAAAGGCGTAGTCGTGAGGAATTTCCTTGAGTTCAAGTGCAAGTACACTGGTTGATTTCTGTCGGAATAGTTGGAGCCCCATAGTGCTTGTTTTGATTGTTGTTTCTTTCGCGGATGAGGCGACTAGTCCCGAGTGCAGAGAATCTTTTTGTGTAGGCCAGAGCCAAGCCAGTGTGAGACCTAGGGAAATGGCCGCTGCCACGACCGCATAGAACGCGTTTCCAAACAAGGGAAAAGGAATGAATGTCAATTGCCAGAGAAGGCTAAGGATTATTGTTGCCAGACCAATTGCAGATCCTCCGATAATCGAGTATGCCCACACTCGCGCATTCTTGTTCTCTAATAGAACAATCGCTCCAATGAAAAACACAATACCTGAGAGTAAGAGAGTAGGACCCACCCAATCTGATGGAACCCAAAAGGTTGTCAGAAGTAGAAACTGAACTCCAACCGCTGGAAGGGCTGTAAGGAATATGATGCCCATGAATTTGACTATCCAAATCGCCCATGGAGCTGAGTCATTCTCTCCTGTCATCAGCCATCCATCCTACTAGTGTATTGTTCACAGCCTTTATTCTCCTCCAAAGACCAATGGAGAATATGAGGAGAAAGAGTGAAGTAACTTTGGGCGATGATAGAAGTCCGATATGCGGTGCTTATGCAGATGAAAAGAACATTAGAATCATCTGTGCAGTCAAATCGAGTCTATTAGCCAGCAAATCTGGATTAGAAAGCCTATTGTCATTTTTCTGTATGTATAAAGTGTCCATACTGCAACATATGAGCGCACCTTCCCGTACTCATAGACCTCAACACACACCGTTGTTTCTCGATCCTCTGCAAGATTCTCGTGTCTGGTGCTATTGGTAAAAAACACAACTGTATCAGCTCCACTCTCCAAAGAAACCCAAACGATTAGGCCATCGCCCTGAGCTAAATCATACTCATAGAACTCGCGCTACAAGGGACTCAAAGAAACGTGCCAAGTTCCAAGTATGAAGGCATTGGTTTCCACATGAAGCATTGCGGCAAAACAGATGGATATTGCTATTGACAAACGGTTCTTCTATTCGTACCCATATCGTTTACCTTCAGTATTCCCAATTTGCTTCTTCCGTATAGCGGTCATTACACATTCGGTTTTCACAAGAAGTACTCGGTGGCTGAGATAGAATGAGAGTCCGTCTTTAGTTTCTATTTGCCAGAACAGAACGTAACTCATCTATCTGGTTTTGTATCTCTTCTGACAATCTATCTCCGTCTTCCGATATTGCCAACATCCTGAATTGCGTAAGATCGTCAATCAGATATTGAACGCCATCATAATATCCTCTCATTACCACATCACGAAATCTATCGCTTCTTGCAGCATCCACGCGCCTCTTGATTTGAACCAAACTTCTTCTTTTTTGAGTAGAAAGCTTGAATAATCCAACCAAGGATTTCTATACCGTTTCTCGCTAGCTGCAAAGCTTAGGCCGATTAGTACGAGTAACACTACCAAGACTATTATAATTGAATACCCTTCTACTGGTGTTTGCGTCGCCAGACTAGCACCTACAAGAGCAGCCCCTGCTACTGCAATTAATGCTTCTACCATTTTAACAATATAGTAAATCTGTTGTATTCGTGATACTGGAATGGCAGGAATTACTGGACTTCTATTATCACTCATTACTTCTTCAACTCCTACTCGCATCCCACTAAATGAAGCAATTTTCAATCTAAGATATAATGATTATCATTTACGGCTCTTAGTTCTCTCCGGTTTATCTGAGAAAAAGAGCAATATAACTCCGTGTTCGTTGAATCATTAGAAGGCTTAATAAACACAACATCGTCTGAAGGCAGAGTGCTCAAGAGAAGGTAGATACAATGCCGAAGACCGCGAAAAAGAAAAAAGGAAAGCGCGGGGACGGACCGATGCCGAGCGGTGGAGCCGGCTTGATCAGATTCTTTGAAGACGAAACCCCAGGCATCAAGGTGGGTCCCACTGTCGTCGTGATAATCGCAAGTATTCTTCTGGTCGCCACGGTGATTGCACACATATTCTACCAATTAACAAACTGAGCAGGTCAATCTGAGTCACAGATTCAGATGAGCCATGCCCTAAGTGTTATAAGAGACTCTAAGCCGAATCGCACAGTCAAGACAGGTGACTCGCAATGAAGGTAAAAGGCGAACTGAATAAGTACTGTCCCCGCTGCCATAAATACACTGAGCATGCCGTGTCCATCGAGAAGGCTGGAAAGAGACGGAGCATGGCTCAAGGTGAACGTCGTATGAGGAAGAGGACAAAGGGCTATGGATCATTCCCGAAGCCAATCCAGCACAAGTTCGCCAAGACAACAAAGAAGACTGTTCTGAAATTCAAGTGCAAGGAATGCAGCCACATCGTTTTGGCCAAGAGTATTCGAATGAAGAAGGTAGAGGTTGAACGAGCGTAAGGTGATTCTTAATGACCAAGGGAGAGATAGTACAGCAGCCGAATTCGCGGTTCCTTAAGGTGAAGTGTCTTGATTGTGAGAACGAGCAGATTATCTTTGGGAATGCCTCAACAGAAGTGAAATGTCTTAAGTGTGGAAAACTACTTGCTAAGCCTAGTGGAGGAAGAGCCAAGCTCGAGCCAATTGCAAGAGAAGTTGAAGTCCTTCCGTAAGGAGAAGAGAGAATGGTATTCAAACGTGGCGAATGGCCGAATGTGGACGACTATGCGATAGCAGTTGCTACCAAGGTCGCCGCATATGGGGCATACGTCACGTTGCCGGAGTATGGTGACAAGGAGGGCTTCATCCACATCTCCGAAATCAGCAGCACATGGGTCAGAAACATACGTAACCACATCCATGAGAATCTGCGAGTTGTTGTCAAGATTTTGAAGGTCGATCCTGAGAAGATGCATATTGACTGCTCGCTCAGGCGTGTTTCTAATGAGTCGAAGAGAGCTAAGAACAATGAGTGGAAACGCGCACAGAAGGCCGAGAAGATTCTTGAACTTGTAGCCAAGGAGAATGATATGACCCTCGAACAAGTCTATGAAAAGCTTGGCTGGCCAATTGAAGAGGTCTTTGGCGAGATCTACACAGGACTTGAGCGGGCGACGGACGGGGGAGTTGAGGCCCTCGATGAGGTTCAGTCCACAAAGAAACTGAAGAAACAGGTTGCAGACTTTGCGGCACAGAGAATCGAGATTCCATCGGTCGAGATTGATGGAGAATTGACCATAGCCGTGCCAGGGCCAGAGGGTGTAGAGGTGATAAAGAAGGCCCTCACAGAGGGACTTGCCAAGGGAAAATCGCACGAGAAGTCAACGACGGAAATATACACTCTTGGCGCACCCAGATATAAACTCAGGATTGTCAGTCCTGACTACAAAGAGGCGGAGGAGGTACTCTCCGAAGTTCTCAGTCTGATTCAGACACAGGTTGAGCACGATTCTGGTACTGCGAGTTTTTTGAAGAAGTAGGGAACGACATTGGCGCATCTCTTCAAATGCACGAAATGCAACAGATACACTCTCAACCAGAGAGTATGCCCATCGTGCGGAGGTCCTGTGTCAGAGCCCGGACCCCCGAAATACAGTCCTCAGGACAAATATGGTGTCTATAGACGAAAAGCAAAACGCAAGAGCGTCGCTGCACAAGACGTTTCGTCATAGATTGTTTCAGAGAGAAAATGCGGCAACTGATAGTGAACCAGCTGCCGTACAATTCATACTCTTTCTAGTAGAGCTGGACCGGAACCCAGTATATTCTCCATGGACTTGCAAAGATAGGCTCGCCAGTCTTGATGTTGTCCCACCATAATAGTCTGATTTGGTAGTTCATCCCAGGATACATCCCGAGATCCTGTGGATCTCCGGATTTCAGCGGAAGGAGGAACTCGATGACACCATTGCCAGTCGCGAACTCGGTGGTGTTCGTACCAGTAGAGTCCTGAGCCCAAGTACCATCATACCGAATATGGCCATCATAGGGCAAGCCGTTGTAATTCACAATTCGTATGTCGGAATCCAGAGGCATACCCTCAGGCGAGATCTGAATGCCAAAGGCATCATCACCCACCGTGTAGTTGTTCATCTTGATTCCATAGTACATGTGGGTCGAGTTGGATCGGGTGTAGATTTGGGACTTGTAGGTTCCAGCAAATGTGTACTCGTAACTGGGTGAGGAGAGCTCAGTTGTTGACAGGCTGCCATCCAGTGAAACACCAAGGTTTGCGCTTGCCAAACCAGGAACCCAATCAGCCTTTGTCTGGTTCATGTATTGCTCGTACATTGTATAGTCAATCTCATAGATCTTGACAAGACCGTAGGCCGAGCTGGTGAATGGGTTAACAAATGCACCGTGAAGGTTCACAGGCATGTGATCCGTCCACTCAGTATCCCTCCAGAAGAGTTCGTCTACCGAGATCCTGATATTAGTGAGCCCAAGGTTGGTCCCCTCTGTTTCATCAAGAGGCTCGCCATAGGACAGCAACTTGTAGAGTGTTGAACTGTAGAATGCTTCAAGTGTCGAATCATCGGGGCCAAGGTATGTATCATCATCGATGAATTCAGACCCAAACTGGTCCTCGGCGATACGAACCATCCATGGCCACTTGCCATCGTCACCACCGAATCCACCGTATCTGTGGCCCCAATACACTAGTACGTGTGTCGTGTTCCACAGTTTGAATGTCTTCAGTGATTCAGTAAGATTCAGTGCCATGAGTGCATATCCCATGAGCCCTATCTGCGTACTATTGAATGTTGCATTATCCACGATTGTCTTCGCGTCTGACCCGCTATTTATCCAATAGCCATAGTCCCACCAACTACCTATAATGGACCCTGGAGGCAGAACATTTCGGATATAGGTGATAGCGTTCTGCCAATCAGTGAACTGAGTGCTATCTGAGAGGGGTTGTGATGAAAACTCCGGCTTGCCCACCTGGTTTGAAACATATTGCACACCCAGTATCACATTGATAGAGAGAAGAAGGCCTATGAACGCAAATGCCGCGAGAGCATGCTCAGAGGTGAGTGACGAACTCATCCTGAATCTACGCCTCTCAAACACGGACTGCTGTGTGACGACCTTCGCATAGGGTGCAAGTACGCTGTAGGCTGCCACAGCAGCCAAGACCGCAACACTTGGACCGAGAATCATGCCCAGACGAATCATGCTTCCTGCAAAGTAGACAGAGGTCAGACCGAAAGTTACCATTAGCCAGTCTTCATCACGACCTTTCTTGAACAGGAAGTACATTCCAAGTGGAAAGAAGAAGATTAGGACTAGCAGCGTGTTATAGAATGCACCCCACGGGCTGGGAAGGTGCTCTGCAACTGAAGCAAGGATTCTCTCATCCAATCTCGTAAATGGGTTGATCACAGTAAGGAACTTTGATCCAAGAGTCAGGATTGGGTTCGAGGTGAAGGGCCGGATTGTCAGCTCAATACTTCCTGCATAGAGCAAGTAGGCAATGACGCCAACAGCTGGTGTGATTATTCCAAGGAGAATGGGTCTCATATGGGGCAAAAGCATATTTGCCGTGGCTTCGCGATAGTGACCCACTCGGAGCCAGACTTCGTATAGAATAAGAACTCCGGCCACTGCGATAGGAACCAGAGTCGTGAAAGAGGTCAGATTGCTAAAACCAATCCTTGGCACCATGTTACCAATAAAGAGACCAAGTGATATAGTGATCAGATAGCTCGAGAGCAACCGTTTACTGTAGTGGCCTATTACGAGCATTAGGAAAGCATAGAGACCAAGCAAGCCTAGCATGAACTCTGCTGCTCCCCAAGATACCAGCAAATACCCAAGAGAGAGACCTGCTCCAACAGAAGCCACTAGAGACCCCCGTTTCAGGCCTCTCATGAACAGAAATGTAGTAAGAACAATGGCAAAGACACCTACAGATTCATTGTCATAGAAGCCTGCAACCGTTCTCTGGAGATATGCAGGAATGAAAGCAACGAAGATGCTAGTAAACAGCCCAACTGTGTTATTCATGAGCTCTCTGCCAAGGAAGAATGCAATTACTGCGGTGACAGCGCCCATGAATGCTGGGAGAGCCAAGGAAACAGTAAGAATATCTATTTTGATGCCCAATCCATTGAGCAGGAAGTAGAAGAATGCGCTTGTGAAAGGCACTCCTACATAGCTGGTCCTGGCCATGTCACGACCAAAGGGAACCCAAGTCGAATCATCATACCATGTGAAAAAGGCACTGAACCCATTCTCGGTCACATATCTAGTGATACGTATCTGAAACCATGGATCGAAAGCACGTACGATGGGTTGAGAGTCGATTAGAGGCTCCAAACGCAGCACAAGCGCAGCGATGAAAGTTATGACTAGAGTCACAACGATAAGGACTGAACCACGTGAGATCTTCGATTTCGGCCTGTGAAATACCTGCTTCAGGAATCTTCCAGTGGACCTCTTTATCTTGTCAAACGACATATGGAGTGCTCTCTCCGTGCTCTTTCGAACTAGCAGCAGCGATTTTGTGATACGCTAAAAAGGTTGTTGTTAATTGTACAGTCGTCCTAACGACTAGTACTTGTAGAATACAAAAAAGATTGAGAAATAGGGCCATGATGAGGCATCTTGGCCGCATCATGTTTTGTGGAATCAGTATCTATTCTGAAGCAATGAGAGCCCTGTACGCATCTGCCTTCATTAACTTCGCAAGATCGGCCTTCAGATTCGAGGGCTTAATCTTGAACATCCAACCCTTTCCATAGCAGTCTTCGTTGACAATCTCAGGGGCATCCTCAAGCTCAGTATTCACTTCAACGATTTCACCACTTACCGGCGAAAACATATCAGATGACGCCTTCATAGACTCTACAAGTCCGCATTCCTCACCTGCTTTGACGGCAGTGCCAACCTCAGAGATCTCGACAAATGTAATCTCGTGTAGGGAATTCTGAGCATGGTCCGTTATCCCAACGACAACGATGTCACCTTGAACCTTGGCATACTCATGCTCCTTGCTATAATATAGTCCATCTTTGACTTCGGTGCCATCCATATAGTCCACCAAGGACCACGGGTTATTGTACTCTGTTTAAATCAGTTTGGATGTTACACGGTGCGCGATCCACCGTACTTCTCAGGATCATAGAAGGGCCACTCGGCAATCTCGGCCTTTCGATGACGCCCCTTGATATCAATCTCAATTATGTCCCCTGTGTTGACCATATTGGGGGGGGCATATCCAAGGCCTATCCCCTTGCCCAAGACTGGAGAAACACCCCCACTGGTTATCTGACCTATTACGTTTCCATTCAGAAGAATAGGGTAGTGTTCTCTTGGGATTCCACGATCAATCATCACGAACCCGATGCGCGTCTTCTTCACACCTTCCTCCTTGTGACTTCTGACTGTATCAAAACCAATGTAGTGGGGCTCTACCTTGAACTTGACGGCATATGAAATCCTGGCCTCGATTGGAGATGTTTCCTCATCAAGCTCGTGACCATAGAGGACAAACCCGGCCTCAAGACGGGTCGAGTCTCTGGCACCGAGGCCGCAGGGCTTGATACCAAACTCAACTCCCTGTGCAAGAAGGATCTCCCAGAAACTTATCGCTCTCTGCTTGCCCTTATCAGTAAAGGGACAGTCTAGTATAAGAACCTCGGCACCATCCTCACCGGTGTAGCCAGTTCTGCATAGGTATGTATCATATCCTGCAATATCAACAGGGTAGCAGGTGAATCGGTTGTACTCACTGAGATCACGCCCTGCGATTTTGCTCAGTAGTTGGAGTGCTTTCGGGCCTTGCACAGCAATCATGACAATCTCTGAGGACCGGTCTATAACCTTGACATCATATGACTTGGACTGCTTTGACAGATGTCGCTTAATCTTCGGGCCATTCCCAGCATTGGTGATCCAGACATACTCATCAGTGCCTATCCTATAGAGCATCAGGTCATCATGTATGCCCCCGTGCTCGTTCAGGCAGGTCGCGTAGTGCCCGCCATTCACATCGAGTTTGCTCACATTATTCGTAGTCATCCTCTGGAGGAATTCTGCGGCCTGTGGGCCTTTGACAAAGAACCGGAACATATGACTCGTGTCAAATATGCCAGCTCCATCTCTGACTGCCATATGTTCTTCTCTGATGTCACTGTACCTAACAGGCATCTCCCACCCGGCAAAGGGGATCACATCGCCATGCGCTTTATGCCAATCATAGAGCTGGGTTCGTTTCAACGCGTCACTCATTGAGATACCTCGTCTATTTCTTGGTTCTTGACTACATCAGCTACATTTTATCTCCTTCTATACAGACTCTGAATAGAGGCGAACATTATTGGAACTGCCCTATGTTGACGTGTCTGGGCTTCGGATTGGAGAGGGATATCCTGTTCGGGTCATGGGAATCCTCAATCTGTCACCGGAGTCGTTCTACAGGGACTCGGTTGCTATTGATGAAGACTCTATCCAGCAAGCTGTTGCTAGATTCGAGAGAGAAGGCGCAGATATCATTGACATAGGGGGAGCCTCAACAGCTCCCAAGAATATCTATGGCACTCCTGAAGTAAGTGTCAGTGAGGAACTCAGACGGGTCACGGAAGCTATTGCCATGATAACTACGATGACCAAGCTTCCATTATCCATCGATACTGTTTCTTCTATGGTGGCCAAGAAGGCACTTGATTTGGGAGCGTCAGTCATAAATGACGTGTCTGGATTGAGGGCGGACTCAAAGATGGCAAAGCTAGTGGCGAACAGATCTGTTCCAGTCATACTCATGGGGAACTGTGGAAACCCCTGTGGTAGCTATCAGGCTTCCATAGACTCACTGAGGAGCAGTTTCTCAATAGCTCTTGAAACAGGAATTGAATCCAGTATGATACTAGTTGACCCAGGGATAGGCTTTGGCAAGCAGCCTGAAGTGGACTATGAGATACTACGCAATCTGCATGCGTTCATGGCACTTCATCGCCCCGTGCTTGTAGGCGTGTCCCGGAAGGCATTCATCGGATATCAGTTGGGGCAACCAGACCCCTCTGATCGACTTCTGGGATCGATTGCAGCAACCTCTGTAGCAGTATACAGCGGGGCCAGTCTCATACGAACACACGATGTCAAAGAAACAAGAATTGCAGTTGCCATAGGAGAGGCAATTCGAGGGAATGCGCCGGGAAACCGGAGAAACCAGATGGAGGATTCAAAATGAGATGGCTCGATTGGGAACCAGTCTATCTTGACATCGTCAATAGACTGAACCTAGACCCAGCCATGGATCAAGAGGCAACAAGACTTCTCACAGAGATGTTGATGAAAATCGAGCCAAGGCCACTGCTTTGTCAGCTACAGAGAATAATCCAAGGTAAGACAATTGTGATCTGCGGGGCAGGACCTTCACTTGAAACACACCTTCAATCTGTGATGAGTACTAGAGATGGCTCAAGTTTCGTCTATGTTGCGGCGGATGGGGCGGTGTCAGCTCTTCTGAATCTGGGCTGCGAATGCAGTATCATCACCACGGACCTCGATGGTAATCTGGATGATATAGAGGAGGCCACAGAGTGCGGGGCAGTGACAATTGTCCATGCCCATGGAGACAACATGGACAAGGTGAGGGAAGTAGTTCCGAAACTGGGAGCAGTGCTCGGAAGTACACAGGTGGAGCCAACTGAACGTGCCTTTCTGTGGGGCGGCTTTACTGATGGTGACCGAGCATGTCATGTTGTGGCAGACTATTCACCAGACAGAATCATTCTCGCAGGCATGGACTTTGGTGTCCTCGTGGGAAAGTGGTCCAAACCAATGCATGAAGATCACTTCCCAGCGAGCGAACGAAAGAGAGTCAAACTCAATATTGCCCAGCATCTGATATCATCAGTGATGGAGCGAACAGATATACCCTTCACAGTACTCAAGTGACATCTGAGATGGGCATGCGGACGCGTAACGCCTAGATCTGGCCTGTCTTGATACCCCATAGATAACTGAAGATAAGGAACGATACACCAGACATGATGATGCCTAGAATCATGAGCCTGGTAGCATAGCCTGGCTGAAAGACGTATTTGGATCCGTAGTAGATAAGACCGAGGCCCATCACACCAACAAAAATGACAACTGATGCAACGACTCCTTCCATACCGAGCTGTGCATCAAGACCTGGAGCCACGAGAATTGGCGTTCCATCGGAGCTCCCTGCAATTGCAGGTGGGGTTCTTACGAGCGTGTATACATTACCACCGAGGACAAACAAGATAGCAATGAACATGAGGCCAAATATGACTGTGTCCGGAGGCCTGCTCGGCATCCTGAACTTGGGCCTTGAAAGCCTCACTTTGGGTCGTAGAATAATCCTCGGCCACCAAGCTCGCATAGTCTTACCTCAGGGGTTCGAATTTATGTCTGCTTTTAAGAGTATCGAGAAATCAATCACTGTACTAGCGAGGAAACTTCAGAATCTGCGGTGTGTATTTAAAACTCGGGAGTTCATTCTAAGAGAGGAAAGACAGAGAGGCGAAAGGCGCTGCCCCGATTGATGGTACTTACCGAAAAACCAACAGCGGCAAAGAAGATTGCTACTGCTCTTGACGAGAAAAGATTACCTAGAGAGGTCAAGAGAGGAAAGACATCATACTATGAATGCAAGAGAGGAATTGATGAACTCATCGTTGTATATGCTCTGGGGCATCTCTTCGAGCTTCAGCAGGTTGAGAAGGGATGGACCTATCCCCGTATGGAGAGTAAATGGGTTCCAAAGTATGAAGCAGATAAGAAGGCAACCAATACCAGACCAATCATAAGCCTGATACAAAGACTATCACGAGATGTTGATGGATTCATTGTTGCAACAGACTATGATATCGAGGGCAGTCTGATTGGATATCTCACGCTGAAATACGCCTGCAAAGCGGACCCGATGAAGGCACATCGGATGCTGTTCTCTGCATTGACTGAAACGGATGTGGAGAAGGCCTATGATACCAAAGGCGCTCTAGATTTTCCGGTCATTGAGGCAGGTCATGTTCGCCATGAAGTCGATTGGCTATATGGTATCAATCTGACAAGAGCTCTGACCCTGTCTGTCAAGAAAGCAGCTGGCTGGTTCAAGGTGGTTTCAACAGGACGCGTTCAAGGGCCAACCCTTTCATTCATAGCTCAGAGGGAGAGAGAGATCAATCTCTTCATTCCAACGCCCTACTGGACGATTCATGTGATTGGTTCTCATAATGAAGATGAAATTGAGTTGGAGTACTCCAAGGGGCAGGTCTCATCAAAGCGGGATGCCAACAGAATCGTGAGTAAGCTGAGTGGACAGGATGCAATAGTGGGCTCAATAAACAAACGGACTGCTACGCAGCAACCACACCCACCATTCAGTCTAAGCTCGCTTCAGGCAGAAGCCTACAAGCATTTCGGTTTCAAGCCCAGCCGAACCCTCGCAATAGCGCAAGGGCTCTATCTTGATGCTCTAATATCCTATCCAAGAACAGACAGTGAGATGCTCCCTCCCACATTGGACATCAAGAACATACTTACTGGCCTGGGAGGTATCAAGGACTATACGTCAATGGTGGCGACTATTCTAAAGGGCAGACTAATACCGATTCAAGGAAAGAAGACGGATCCAGCACATCCAGCAATACATCCTACGGGAGAGAAACCGACCAGACAGCTATCACCGAGCGATAAGAGAGTCTACGACCTCATCGTACGAAGATTCCTCTCGCTCTTTGGAGAGCCGATTGTCAAGAATCATCTGAGAGCTGATATTGAGTGCGGCAATCATTGTCTATACGCAAGAGGGCTCCAGATTGTGAAAAAGGGATGGCTAGAGTTCTATGAGCCCTACTTCAAGCCCGATGAAAAAGCTCTTCCTGACATTGAGGTGGGTGACACTATCCATCTTGCATCCGTAGACTCGGAGGACAAATACACGGAGGGGCCTGCCCGGTTCAACCCGTCTAGCCTCTTGAAGCTACTAGAGAGAGAGAATCTTGGAACAAAGGCGACAAGATCGAGTATTGTAGATTCAGTGAAATCGAGAGGATACACCCAAGGAGACAGATTTGAACTCTCTACTCTCGGATATGCTGTTTTTGAGACTTTGAACCAGTATATCCCAGAGATGCTATCACCAGAGATGACAAGACGACTGGAGGTAGAGATGGAGCGCGTTCGGAGCGGTATCAAGGGTCGGGAGAGCGTCGTCACTGAAGCGAAGGCCGACCTTCTCAGAAATCTCAAGGAATTCAAGAGCAAAGAAGGCAAGATAGGTGAAACACTGGTCAAGGGGCTCCAGAGATATTGGAGGGACACCGAAGAACTTGGGCCGTGTCCAAAATGTGATGATGGTATCCTCAGGATTGTAAGGTCTCCAAAGACGGGAAAGAGATTCGTGGGATGCTCAAACTACAGGGAAGGCACATGCGATCAGACATTTCCACTTCCTCAGAAGGGAACCATTGCGCCTCTTGATGATGTCTGCCCGTATTGCAACCATAGAATGATAAAGGTGATTTCTGGGCGACGAACATGGACCACGTGTATTAACTGGTCGAAATGTCCAGGAAGACAAGAAGACCTCAAGGCTCTGGATGAAAGAAGAGCCAAGAGGGATGGTGACGCTGTTGGAGGGCAGGAGTCATGAAAGAGTGTCGAATCTGTGGTCGCAACAGTACTGAGGAGGACCTCTGTGAATATCATAGCGCCGCCTATGCTGGTCTCAAATCTGTCTTTGAGAAGTGGGCAGCGGTAGTGGAGGGACTGACCTGGGAGAAGTACGTTGATAGCGTCAGGGAGCTCGAGAACACTGGGCAGTGGGTCAGAGAAATAATCGACGATATCAGGTCACAAGATGATTCCTGAGAAGAGACATTAGCTCGATTATCACTTCACGATTCATCTGTGCAAGACCTATGACGACCAAGCAAGTCCGATTGGTCCAATATGCAACTCGCTCACTCACTGTTCGTACCAGAGCGTTGTCAACGCCCATTGACAATAACCCCGCTGAAGTGGGTTCTGTACTTCCTTGTCCAGGCGGAATCGCTACTGCCGAGATACCCAGCCTAAAACGTTCTTTGTCTGATATCAGTATCAGAAGGCCATTCTCAAGATCTAGAATCCGAACTCTAATTGTGCCCATGCTGGTTTCTGATGAGAACTCGGATATGTCATCAAATTTCATGAGAGGTCACGGATTGTTCGGAGGGGCACTTGGTTAAATCAATACCGACACTTGAAGCAACATGGTTATCAATGCCAACGATTGATTGAGCCTTGGCACCTCCATGACTGACAATGCTTCCAGACACACAGAATACTTTCCATATCCCTTGCCTCGACAAGGACAGAGTGAGATGATGACTGAGATTGAAACAGCCGTGGGCACAGGGGTCAACATATGTGCTGAGGCACCAAATGGGTTTGGAAAGACATGCGTCACATTGAGCGCCATCCTTCCTTGGATCAAAGAAAATGCTGGAAAAGTGCTCTACTGTGCACGGACTCATAGACAACTGGATCGTGTCATGGAAGAGATGCTGGAGATTTCAAGGCATCAAGACGTATCAGGGGTCTCATTCCGTGGAAGACGACACATGTGCCTGAATCAGTTCGTATTGGAAAATGCGGACATTGTTGCCCCTATAAGTGAGGTCTGTGGACAGCTGAAGGCCACTGGAAGATGTTCATACTATGAGAAACTGAAGAAAGCTGGAGATCCGGACGAGCTCCTAGAGGACTTGTCGGGAAAGGTTCTGACAGCCCCTGAGATTGTCAAGCTTGCAGAGAGCAAGTCGATGTGCCCGTACGAAATGGCAAAACGCTTGGCGAAAGTCGTGGATGTAGTCGCACTCTCATACTTGTACGTGTTTGACCCCTGGATACTCGAGGTGTTCATTCCAGAACTTGGAACGCCGCCCTCAAAGATGGTTCTTGTTCAGGATGAGGCTCATAATGTCCCTGCGACTGCCTTGGACTCTGCAAGCGACTCCCTGACCGTACGAGTTGTGAGACAGGCAACACGCGAAGTGGGTGATGGTCCGTATAAGGACACCACCTCGTTTGAGTTCTGTCGCGCCCTCACAAGGAGAATGCTTGAGCTCACTTCGGATATGAAGGAGAATGGAGAGAAGACGGTCGACCCTCAGGAGATTGTTGATTCGGTCACTACTATTGCGGGACTGGACTCGACTGATAGAGTGCTCCATCATATGAAAGACCACGGACTTGAGATAAAGAAGAGCCTGCTGAAAGCGGGCAAGTTCCCTCGTTCCTCCATTCATAGGGTGGGCGACTTTCTTCTGGATTGGGTGAAGTGCGCTAAGAGAGAAGACTTTGTGTTTTTCTTGGCAAACATGATAGAGAGTGGCGAAGGCAAACGGGTGTCCCTTGATCGTGTTGCTTTGAATCCCACCTCTGTGACGTCTCCAATCTTGAGTATGGTTCACAGCTCGGTTGCTGTCTCTGGGACGCTCTCACCATTAGATGCCTATGCCGAAATGCTCGGGCTCGGCTCTGATGTAGTCAAGGCCACATTCCAGAGTCCGTTTGCCATGAAGAACAGGCTTGGACTGGTGGTTCATGGGTTGGATACGACCTTTCAGAATAGAAGTAGCTCGATGTATCAGAGGATTACGAGTCATTGCTTAGCTGTTGTGAGTGCTACCCCTGGCAACACAGGAATATTCACAGCGAGCTATTCCATCGCAAGATCTCTCATTGAAGCAGGTCTTGAAAAACGCCTGAAGAGAAAGCTCTTCATTGAAAGACCTGGAATGAAGGGAGCAGACAATGACAGAATGATTGAGGATTTCAAGAGCCGTGGTGAGAGAGGTGGAGCTGTGCTTCTGGGCGTTCAGGGAGGGCGAAACTCTGAAGGTGGCGACTTCCCGGGACCAACCATGGAGAGTGTTGTAGTGGTAGGAGTACCATATGCCAAACTCACACCCAGGGTGGAGGCGCTCATCAACTATTACGATAAGGTCTTCAATCAAAGAGGCAAAGACTATGCCTATGTGCTACCAGCAATGACAAGAGCTATTCAGGCAGCTGGTAGGCCAGTTCGAAGACTAGATGATAGAGGGGCGATTGTGCTGCTTGACCAGAGGTTTGCAACCCCCTATCTATCGAGATTCATTCCCTCATGGCTCAAGGAAACGCTCCAAGAGGTCCCCGACAATCCTGATGTGGTCGCACATCGGGTCGAGAGCTTCTTCATGGCCTAGCTCAGGTGACTAGATCATCCAATGCCATCTCATCAAGGAGAATTGCTCGTGCCTCGTCTGATGTGAGAGCCCGTTTTCCTCTTGTCAGACGAGCTACGAATTGCTTGAGGGAACGAATATACCCAACCTTTGCCTCAAGTATCATGTCAGCGGATGTCATCGGTCTTCCATTTCTTCCTGCAATCAATATCGCAGAAGACTCGTCGGACCCTGCCCCACTGGAAACTGTCGTGTTCTTCTCGTTCACAAGCTCAATCGTGAGGTTCTGGTCCTTGCAGAGAATTGCTCGTAGAAGGAGAGCAGAATAGAGCTTTGATCCTGTCCCGACTCTGACTACACTGTGACACTGTGGAAACAGCATTTCAATATAGGCTGCAAGACGTTGGGACTGTTCTGTGACATCTTTTGGAGTGACAAGCGAGTTCTGATATACTGCAACTCCATCAATGACCAATGCAATCCCAGAGGTCATACCTGGGTCTATGCCGATGACGGCCTTAGCAGGATTCTGAATTGCTCTTAGTTTTACCATAACAGCAATCCGGACAAAGTCCATGTCGAAACCATCCTGAACAAGTACCCGCCCTTCATGGTTCTCAAAGCCACCCTCAGAATCAGCGATAATCACATGAGAATAGTTGCACCGACTGTCTGTGGGACTACAGATGACATAATCAATACCGAGCTCATTGAGAAGCTGGACTGCCCGATAGAGAATCCGAGGGTTTTCGGTCGCAATCGCAGCTTCCCATCTTTTCATCGACTCAATCCTTCTAGATACTCTTATCACAATGAGATGATAACTATCATGTAGTGAGGTATTTTTGATTCTTCCGTCAGGGCTTTCACTCCTTGACCGCATCATGAATGGCGGTCTCAGTACTGGATTTTTCACTCATGTCTATGGTGAGGCAGCAGCAGGGAAAACAACGCTCGCTCTAAAATACGTTGGAGAGCTCTGCAGACAGGAGTTGGGAACAATCTACGTCAACTCTGAGAATACATCACCTGTTGAGAGACTCGAACAGGTAACAGGAAAGACGTTCAAGAATCTCGAGCCTTTTTTCAAGATACTGGCACCGAGGGGATTCCTTGAACAGGGAGTACTATTGGAGGACCTGGAGCTCTATATCCGCGGGAATACCAAGTTGGTTGTTATCGACACTCTGACGAAACACTACCGTCTTGCGCTTGAGGACAAGAGAACCAACTACTCCAATCATCGTGAACTTAATCGACAGACAGGACTCCTGAAGGGACTAGCACAGAATTATGATATCGCAGTCTTGGTCTTGAATCAGGTCACTGCATCCATGCATGGAATCAATGATTTCGAACCAGTGGCAGGTAACATCTTGGACTACTGGTCTGATTATGTGATTAAGATGAGAATTGGGCGAACTCAGGGAGGACGGATACTCCAAAGGCTTGTCCCAGACAATGAAAAGCTTGAGGGCGAACTCTTCCTGACAAATGAGGGCTTTTCGATGAAACCTACTCATGAGAAAGAGTGAAATCTGTATCGTGAAGAGCTGATATGGAGTGCTGCTTGATGTACGAAGAACTGGCTCTCTTTGAGCTAGCAGTCTGGTTAGGGTTACCCGCGTGGGTCGCTAATGCCACACCAGTTCTAGGGGGTGGTGGAAGGCCCATTGATGGAGAACGTCATCTTCGTGATGGACGCCGACTGCTCGGAAAGGGAAAGACCGTGCGAGGTTTCATTGTCGGACTGATTTTTGGAGCCCTGACCGGACTTGCACAATTCCTTGTGGCTCCATACCTTCGACCACTTCTGGCCATGTTTGTTACTATTACGCCGGATATGGACTATGTGCTCTCCATGCAGATACCAGTGGCGGTCCTAATGTCCTTTGGTGCGCTGACAGGAGACCTCGTGGGATCATTTATCAAGAGGCGGGTCGGCGTTGAGAGCGGAGACCCGTCACCGGTCATGGACCAATTGGGGTTCATCATTATGGCCCTAATCTTTGCAGCGCTCATCTTTAGGCCAAGTCCAGTATTTGTTATGATTCTTATCATCACGACATTCTTCGTTCACTGGTTCAGTAACGCGTTGGGATATCTTCTTGGGCTGAAGAAGCATCCATGGTGAGATTGTTGACCAGTGCTTTTGTCTAAGGATAAAGATAAAAGGTAACCAAAGAATTATGATACGGACAACAGGCTCAGAGGGCAGACTGTAAATCTGCGTGACCTGTTATTCCTTTGAAACTTCTATAAAACCGGAGTCAGTACAGCAATGATGGTCAAAGACTGTATGCAATCTGATGTGGCCTATGTTTCCGTGCCAGGCACACGGGAGGATGTTCTTCAGATAATGGCTGAGAAACAAATCAGCGGTGTGCCCGTGGTGAAGAAGGGGACTAGGACCCTGGTTGGTATTATAACAAGGACGGATCTTCTGAAAAAAGCCGACGAGAACCAGCTAGCGATGTTGATGATCAGAGATCCTATTACCGTGAGCTCCAGAACGGACTTGAAATCAGCCACAAAGATCATGATTGACAGGAATTTCAGAAGACTTCCTGTGGTCGAAAAGGACGAGCTTGTTGGACTACTATCTATACCGGACATTTTGGGAGCGGTTCTAGAGAATAATGAGAAGATTGGGTCAAAAGGAATCTCGGAGTATATATCAAAGGAGATTGCTGCGGTCTGGGACCAGACTCCACTTCCGCTCACCTATATGATAATGGATATGGCTGGAAAGAACTCTCTTGTCCTGATTGGTGCAAGTGGAGGAGTATCAGGTATGATTACTGTCAGTGACTACATTCGTCTCTCAGAAGTCACTATCGAGGATAGTATATCGAAGACCTTCAGCGGACAGGATAGTACAGTTGAGTGGGGTTGGACTTCAAAGGACTTCCTTGTAGTCACCAAAAAACTGCTCAAGCTGCCCAGTATTCCAGTGGCTGATACAATGACAAAGAACATCATCAGTATCAGTGAAATAGCCACGGTTTCGGAACTCGTGAGAATACTCCGTAAAGAGGATATTGATCAAGTACCTGTCCTCTCTGCAACTGGCAATCTAATAGGTATGATTGAGGACAAGAATCTCTTGAAACTTGCACTTGAAACTCAATCTGAGTGATTATCAAGGAACTCGTCCAGAAACGTCTGTTCTGAAACAAAGAGCGAGTCCATTGAACTATTGATGAGCTTCAATCGTTCTTGCATGAACTGATCTAGTCCGTGGTCGTGGATTATCTTCTCTGTCACAGTCAGATACTTGGAGATGTTCCTCTCTCTGACAGTCAGTGACAGTTTCGATTCACCACAGACGCACTTTCCAGAGATTGGCACTCGGCGATAGATTCGATTACACTTCATACACCGGAATCTCTGTGTGGAGTAGGCTCTGAGGTTCCCTTGAATGTCCCTGAAGAAATGAGTGGATAGAACCCTCTGGGCAACGTCCTTCGAGTCAACAGCATCAATCAATGTGGCAAGACGGAGTTGAGCCTCAAGCTTGTCATCCATGGTTTCCAGTATCTTGTAACGTGAGTTCTTCGGTCCGGCATCAATGGTCGTCGTGTTATGAGTGAAACCAAATCCCTCGTATTGCGCAGGAGTGTTGAGTCGATTCGCAACAATATCAACTAGACCCTTCACAGCCTTAGGATGACGGGCATGAGCAACCATGTCATAGAATCTGGCAGGATATCGTCTGCACACTTCCATGTTGTGACTCTCATCATCAACCTCCATGGGATTCAGAATCACCGAGAGAACCAGAGGAGCATCCATGAGACCACCTCGACCGGAGGGGAGATAATGCTTGGAAAAGTTCAGGAGTGCATCAAGAACCAAGATTAGAGCATCCTCATCGCCATCGCAGTTTCTGCGCTTCGCTGCATGCCAGTACGGCTGAGCATAACAGACACTTGCTGTTGTGAACCCAATGATTCTACCGATGATTCCAGCAGATGTATGTGGAGCAAGACCAATGACTAACTGTCCAACTATGTCCTCTTGGGAATTGATTTCATAATATCTGTGCAGCCCATAGATCTTCTCCAAGCAATCATCAACGAATCTTCCGACCCGTAGGAGGTAATCTGCACAGTTCTCAGACACTACTAGGTCTTGTACTTTGATTTCAACAATCTGATCCTCAGAAACAAGGGGGGCACCATTATAGTCCGTCACATATCCCAGTTCTCTTAGTCTATCGACAGACACTCCGATTTCGTTGGGTACGAAATGAGTCAATGGAGCATCAGTGGCATCAAAACGAGCTGTGCCATCTCTGTAGCAGTACACATCATGTTTTGCCCGAAGAACCCCCTTGCCAAGATACTCAGGTATCTTATTGTCATTTGTAAGCCCAAGGACCCCGCGGACTCCATGCGCCTCGAACTCTCCAACCTCAGTCTTGACTCGCTCCAGAAGGGCTTTCAGGTCTATAGAAACTGTTCTTGTAGTGCGAATCATATTGATATCATGACTCATGGGGCACAGACCGGTTGAAGGGTTGATAGGACGTCCACATCCTTCTTGTGCACACCATGGCTCTATCTCGGTATGAGAGCCACACTTGGAGCACCTTGATTCGTAGGTCTTATTGCCACAGCTAGGGCATCCACGAGATACTAGCTCGACCTCTACACCTGATGCTTCGGGTATCAAATTGTGCGTAGAGCTGCCTTCCTCAAAGGCATCTAGTGTCGTGACATATTGAACGTTCTTAGCCACCTCTTCCATTCTTCTCTCTGTGCCTTTGGCCCGACCAACCGGGAACAGAACTTGAACGGGAGGCTTCATCTTCCGTGCCTCAGCTTTCTCAGGCCTTCCCATCCTAGCTCCGATGGAGAAGCCGATCTTGTCTTTGAGAGGCATTTGTGACACTGAGTTTAGATACTCAAGTGTTGTTTCTCCTTTCGGGCGTCTTGAGCCATCTCCTATCTGTGCCATAATAGTGACTGGCTCGTCTGTCAACACTATTCTCTTCTTGTCTTTCATGAAACGGTGCGGGATACCTATTCTTTCGAGAAGGAATTTATGCGCTTTATCAAATGGCAGAACTATCCTCTCTTCTTCCGCGTTCTTTTCGATTTTGTATGTGCTGAGGATCCAATCACGAAGGTCCACAATTTCCTCTAATGAAAGAACTCCCCATCTATAGAGATAGTAAGGGTGAAGTGGCACCTTGAGTTTCTTTGAGAGATGAAAAGCCTGAAGAGCCGTGGGAATATGAGAGAGCGGAGATTCAACAATTTCGTTAATGCTGTCAGGGGAGATGCCAGAGCCAGCAAGTTTCCGCGTGAGCTGTTCCTTAGTGATTATAGATAACGCATGTTCAAGATCATGAGACCACCATTCTTCGCAATATCCTGATGGAACCAGTGGATGGTTGTTCTCCAGAAACTCACCCAGTGCAACCAGAATATCGCCTAGAAAGATGACCCGTTCTATTTTTCCTTCGAGACCTCGTGCGTCATCTGAACGGGAGAATCGAATGACAGAACCATCCTTGAGGAGCACAATTGGCCCCTCGATGGTATCAACAGGAGCAACTATGGAGCCTTTCCCAGGACGCTCAGTACGAATGTGTGTGCCTGTGGCAAGGAACTCCTCAACGACATACATAGTAGCTGGGTGAATGCCAACTCCTGCTAGACCCGTATCACGAGAACGGCCATACCTCAATCGAAACCCGCCAACACGGGAGGGGTGAGAGAACACGGGTCGTCCGCCAATGACATCAGCTAGGTAATCGTACTTTGGTTCAAGCTTCTTATCAGCTGCGTTTTCATCCTCTTGGGGTGTTGCCTTCGATATCTTTGAGGCAAGATCATCAAGCCAATCCCAACCTTGAATATTCGCATCATGAACGATTTTCGCAAGCTTTGCGGCTCTTCCGACGACGCCATCGCTCAAAACAAGGACAGACCCTCCGCGAACACGGTTCGTTTCAATCCGTTCCAAGTCTCTGCTGCCTGAAACCTCAAACTCCTCCGTTGGCTCCCCGGTGAGCATGATTGGTAGTCTTGCAGCAGCAAAAAGAATCAGTTCTGGGTGAACTGGATATTGAAGATGCACATTGCGAGCGTAGAGCTCCACCTCCTCGAGCGCACGTTCGGTTTCTTCTTCAGTGGACTTGAAGGGTGGAAGCTTTAGCACCTGCCTGACGTAGTCAGCAACAAGAACAGTCATGGCAGCCTCAGTTCCGCCTGCTGCACGTATTGGACCAGCAAGATACAACGCAAGATATCGATCTTCTCCGGAACCTCGAATCTTGACCTTTGCAATACCTTCAAGCGGAGCTGCTGTTATGCTCTCTGTCAAAATGGCTAGGGCAACGCGCACAGCCTTGTCAGCAGCCTTTTCTTGATCTGTGATATTGCCAAGTGTCCCTTCAGCAATCTCCTTAGCCACGGCAAATGCGACCTCTTCTCGAGACCTGCCCTTCTGCAGTTCCCGAATCCGCTTTGCGACACCCACTGGGCCCTCTAATGTGGCTTCAACACGAGCTGCAACATCATGTGCGGGAGGTATCTCGACCTTTATGGCAGGATCAAATCCCTTCGATCGTGCTTCCTCTGCGACAGCATATATCCGTGTGACTTCTCGATTCAATGAGTCAAAGTACTCTTTGTAACTAATACTGTGAGCTGGAAGGTCGTGTTCGAGTTCTGTCACAATTCGTCATAGCGTGTCTACCGTATTCTGTGTTTCGCTTCAAGAACACACAAATTCACCAAGCTCGTTGCAAGAGAGTAGATTACTTTAAAGGATTGGGACAGGACAGGTACATTGCTAGGCACCACCAGCAAATAGAGGAAGGTGACCTGTTTGCTTACTCTCGAAGAAACGATTGAGTTGATTCTAAAACATAGGTCTGACTTTGAACGTAATGATATCCTGACAATGATTCAGGAGAAGCGCCAAGATCTCGGCCCTGAAGTCATCAATGACGAGTCTGCAGCAATGATTGTGGCCAGAGAACTAGGTGTAGACCTGCACAGGATGACCCCAAGTGCACGCCAGAGAATAGAGGATATCACTGAATCTACCAAGAATGTGAACGCACTGGTAGGCATTATCGACAATATCAGTGGTGTGCGGACATTCCAGAAATCGGATGGAACTGAGGGGAAGGTAGCAAGCATTGCCCTTCGCGACGAAACCGGCAGTATCAGAGTAGTCCTCTGGGACGATATGACACGAGCCATATCTGAAGGCATTCTCGCTCTAGGCAGTGTGGTCCAGGTACGAGGAGCCTATGTAAAAATGGGACTTGGTAATACGATTGAACTCAACATCGGACGTACGGGGACAATCCAGCCATTAGAAAACGATGAGATTGAAGAGTTGAGTGTTAATTTTGAAAGCAGACCAACTTCAGAGGAAACCAAAATCAGTGAACTTCAGGATAGACTCTTCAATATTACGATGAAAGTCAAGATTCAGCGAGTCTTCAACCTCTCGACGTTCAAAAGAAAAAAGGATGATTCGGAGGGAAAGGTATTGTCGATGATTGTTGCAGACGATACCGGAACGACAAGACTTGTTTTTTGGGATGAGAAGGCCGAGGAGATGAAGGATGCTCAACCAGACGAGATAATCAGAGTGACTGGAGCATATACAAAACTGAACAGAGATGCAACCGAGACTGAGATTCATGCGGGGAATGCTGCAAAGATAGAGCGAAAACTCAAGGGCAAGATGAAGACAGTGGAGGCCCCGGCCCGGACATCCAGCGGCTCTACCCCGCTAGGTATGAAGAGCGTTAGAGAGCTCACTACAGACATGTGGGATGTTGATATCGAGGGCAAGATAGTGACTGTTTACGATGCGAAGACCTTCACAAAGAAAGACGGCAGTGAGGGACAGGTGAGAAATGTGGTCATCGCAGACCAGACCAGCAAGATCAGAGTGACCTTCTGGGACGATGATGTTGACAAGATAGCGAAGGTCAAAGAGGGTGATGTTGTCAGAGTCCTTCATGGGTATACAAAAGAGGGATTCAGAGGAGGTCTGGAGTTCACCGTTGGACGCAAATCAGAGATCAAGTTGAATCCAAAGGACTCTCAATTGAAACAGCTAGACCTCTCTGAGGTATCTTTTGAGTCTGTGCCAACCCAAGCATCAAGAGTGCTCATTGGAGAGATAGATGATAGTACTGAGGGAAAGAATGTTGAAATCTGTGGCATAATCGTTGGTATCGGGCAAACAGGAGTCATCTATCAGGCCTGTCCTACCTGCAATAAGAAACTTGAAGCCACTGACGAGGGGTACAATTGCAAGTCATGTGGGCCTGTTAAGAACCCTGAGCCACGGATGTTATACAAGATTACGATTGATGATGGGTCAGGCTCGATAAGGGCGACACTCTTTGGCAGTGTTGGTGAAAAACTACTGGGAATGACGGCGGAGGAGGCACATAAAATGATCACCAAATCTGGGAAGGAGGACGAACCACTACGTGTGACTTCCGATAAGATACTTGGTAGATACATATCCATGGATGGACGCATCAAGAAATTCCGAGATTCCTTGGACATTTCCATCAACGGTTTTGAGTTTGCAGATCCTATTCAAGAAATCAAGCGTCTGAAGGGAACAATCCAGAAGGAAGTCGGTTGAAGAGGAGTAGCCTGTGCCCATTATGGTACAGACTCTGAAACTCCTATGAACTGGCCTCGATGAGGGTTGCAAGCCCCTCAAGAAAGGCGTTGACATCATCGATGTTGTTGTACAGATAGAAACTAGCACGTGTAGTTCCCATCTTCGGGTCGATGCCCATTTGATAATGGAATGGTCCAACGCAGTGCCATCCGGAGCGTACCATGACATTGAATTCATCATTCAGGAAAGTGGCGACATCATGTGCCGAGGGGACACTGTCCACAGTGAAGGTGACTAGCCCTGTTTTGAGACTGATGTCATCAGTCCCAAGGATGTGTACGTGGCCCATTTCGAGCAGCCGCTTCATTGCAGATTCTAGGAGAAAACGTTCATGCTTCTCAATCTCGTGCATCCCAATTGACTGGAGATACTCGACTGCCGCACCAGCCCCTATTGCACCAGCATAGTTCTGTAGGCCAGCCTCGAACTTCTCAGGAGGATGAAGGTATTCTGGAACTATCTTTCCATTCTCGAATCGAACATCACGAACTGTATCACCACCAAATAGGAACATGTTCATGGATTCAAGATGCTCAAGCTTGCCGTACAGCACACCCATGCCGGTTGGACCGCACATCTTATGGACTGAAATAGCAGAGAAATCCACGTCAAGAGCTTGCACATCAAGAGGGTGATGAGGAGCATATTGAGCGTCATCACTCATGATAAGAGCGCCTCGATCATGAGCAAGCTCAGCAATCTCCTTGATGGGCGCGATCGTGCCTGTTACATTTGATGAGTGTACTATAGACACTAGGCTTGTGCTGTGGTCAATGGCCCCTTTCCAGTCTTCAATATCGAAGGTCCCATCCTCCTGAGCGTTGATGACCTCTATCCGTAGACCGTCACGTTTTGCTCTTTCAACAAACGGGAGCGAGCCGCTATGATGTTCAAGAGAAGTCGTAATAATCTTGGAGCCTCTTGGCAAATTCACTGAGCTGGCAACGATATTCAAGGATTCTGTTGCATTTCTGGTCCAGATGCACTCTTCGGGTTGATTAGCATTCAAGAAGTCCGCAAATTTGCTTCGTGAGGCATGATATGCATTAGAGGCCTCTTCGCCGAATTTGTGAATGCTTCGTCCTGCACAGGCAGGATACATTTCATAGTACTCATTCATTGCATCAATGACCTGTCTAGGTTTGAGTGACATACACGCACTGTCTAGATACACAACTCGACGGCTGTTGATTCTGCGTCGAAGAGCAGGAAAATCGCCTCTTATTTTTCTCCAGTCAACCATGTCAATCAGCCCCTGACCAACCGCCATCGGTACCCACCCTTGCCGAACGTCTTTGCAACCAGCTTCTTCTCTACCAATTGATTCGCTGCAGCGACAAATGCATCACCGCCAGCGCAGTCTGTACAGACATCAGAGTATTGCTCTGTGCTAGCAAGCTCGAGAATCTCAGTGGTAGTCAGAAAGTCTTTGGTTTCGAGTATCTTGAGCACACACTGAGCATTTCTTGAGAGATCGGGCATTAATGGCCCGAGCGGAGCATACAGCAATAAGAAAGCTTCGTAAGGTTAGAGCAAGACACTCAGCGACTCTGTAGAATAATTCTCATATTGTTCACGAAATCAATGCCAAGAGCAATGAAATGGTTCTCTTTTGATAGTTTCAAGTTGAGATATGCAGATTTTCTCTCATCCAAGTCATATGAACTTTGATTTATTTTACAGGGCCACACTCAGCAAAACGCTTAAATCAACATCCGGGCGGAGGAGCTCGTTCTATTTCTGTCGGGGCTTATGCTCTGGTAGGTGTGAAATAGGCATAGGGTGAATGAGAATGGGAAGACGAAGAAGACAGAAAGTGCGAAGACGACCACAGAAACGTATTCCAGATGTATATCCTTGTCCCGCCTGTGGTAATACCGCCATAAAGATTGAGCTCTATCGAGATAATTCCATGGCAACCGTGAAGTGTGGATCCTGTGGGATTGAAATGAACATTGATGAAGTCAATCCTTTGACCGAGCCCGTTGATGTCTACGGGAGCTTCATAGACAAGTTCTATGAAGAGCGTACTGCTGAGAATTGAGTGTGATACAACCATCAATATTCAGCAACGGTTATAAGTGCACCAACTCCGAGAGCACAAGATTCCAATGCAGACCATCAGTACTTTCATTTCAATACTTCTCATTCTATTGGCAGCGGCGGGCATATTCGCTCTTCTACTGACGATGGGATACATGGTATATGGTGGTGAAGAGGAAGACTAGTCTACGGGAAGTTGTTTCCCATGATGGCGTCCATTCTAAGAACTGCTTTTGAAAATGTTATAACCCACATCTCCAACGTGGATGATGTAAGAGAACTGATAAACGATCTTGATAGGCAGAATGAACCAGTTGACCATTCTATTCATGTATTAGAGAAGATGGCCGAAGATGCTGAGGTGACTCTCAGGACTGATATCCGCATCTTAATCAATGAATGTTGCCACCTTCGGAGCAAGATGACTGGCCGATGAGCGTGTCAACTTCACTGAGTAAGGAGATTGTTTCTTTTCTCAAATCAAGGGGAATAGTGAAGCCTACACCGATTCAGGAAAGAGCAATACCTCTCTTGCTCAATGCAAAAGAGAACGCGCTTCTTCTGGCACCCACGGGAGGTGGGAAGACCGAAGCAGCACTCATTCCCCTTCTACATAGACTTCAGCAGATGGCAAAGGACAAAGACTTGTTCGGGGTCTACATTATCTATATCACACCTCTGAGGGCATTGAATCGTGATGTGTTCAAGAGAATCGAGGAACTGTGTGGGCATCTGGGTCTGACTGTAGATGTTCGACATGGAGATACAACTCAGTATGCTAGAAGAAAGCAGGCTATCAAACCGCCAAATCTACTGATTACTACCCCAGAGACCCTACAGGCAATTCTTCCTGGAAAACGATTGCAGTACCACCTGAAGACAGTATTTGCTGTGATAGTCGATGAAGTCCATGACCTGGCTAGCAGCAAGAGAGGGGTCCAACTCAGTCTTGGCCTTGAACGACTGCAGCGATTAGTGGGTACGAAGATTCAAAGAATAGGGCTCTCCGCTACAGTCGGAAATCCCGATGAAGTTGCGAGGCTCCTCAGTGGAAAAGAACCCATCAAGACCTTATGGGCGGGCTACGACAACCAGAAGATGAACTTGAAGGTGGAGATGCCCACTCCGACAGACCAAGATAAGATGTTAGGCAAAAGAATATCATACCCGGCACACTCAGTTGCAAGACTCGAGGCCATCATTCAGCTGATAGAAACCCATAAATCGGTACTAGTATTTACGAACACGCGTTCCTTTGCAGAGGTCCTTGGTGCCAAAATGCATGCCTTGAAACCGTCTTTCGATTTTGATGTGCATCATGGATCGTTGTCTAAGGATGCTCGACTCACTGCAGAAGATCGTATGAAGAGCGGAAGTTCGAAGGCTATCATAGCCACATCTAGCCTTGAGCTGGGTATTGACATTGGACAGGCAGATCTTGTGGTCCAGTATTCGTCTCCTAGAGAGGTTTCAAGACTAGTGCAGCGTGTTGGAAGATCGGGTCATGGGGTCGGGCGTATATCAAAAGGAGTGGTGATGTCAACCATCAATCTGGATGATATAACTGAGTCCGGTGTGATAGTCAGAAGAGCGCGGCAAAACAGACTTGAAGATGCAAGAATCCCGATGAAAGCATGGGATGTTCTGGGCCATCAGATTTCGGGAGTCTTGCTAGATGTTGATGGCATTGAGAAAGCTGCCCTTCTGGAGCTGGTTAGGGGTGCTTATCCATTCTCTGAGGTGTCTGACTCTGAGCTGGACACGCTCCTCCAGTTCATGGCAAAAAGAAGACTTTTGGAGATGGATGGCTCACGTGTTTCAAGAGGGTCGAGAACGCGTGTCTTCTACTATGAGAGGCTGAGCACTATTCCAGATGTTAAGCAGGTCAATGCTGTAGATATCATGACTAGAACGTCCATTGGAGTACTCGATGAGGACTATGTCTCTGCGAATGTTGAACCGGGCTCAGTCTTTGTGATTCGGGGCAGGCCATGGTCCGTTGTGAATGTCGATGAAACCAGCGGAGAGGTGATGTGTTCACCTGTTATCAGTATAGATATTGAGGCACCTCGCTGGATAGGAGAGATGATACCAGTACCATATGAAGTGGCCTCTGAAGTTGCAAAGGTATGGAGTTCCGCTGCTACAAAGGGACACAGAGACCTCAGGAAATGGCTTGATCATGAGTATGCAATATCTGGGAGGGCACAGGACCACGTCATTGAGACTGTTGGATTGACTAAGACGTTTCTGGGGGAACTTCCTACCGTGGACAGGTTCATACTGGAAATGTGCGGAACAAGTATGATTCTTCATGCGCCCCTAGGGACAAGAGCCAATGAAACCTTGGGCATTGTAATCGCCTCGCTTCTGACAACACGACTTGGTATTGGCGTATCGGTCGAGAGAGATCCCTACCGTATCTTGTTCACATCAAGCGAAGAGCTCAATCCAGACCATGTACTTGATGTGTTACGGGACTATTCCGCCGTTCAAGCTTTACGTATTCTAGAGTTGGCCGTGAAACATACTCAGAACTTCGCCTCAAGATTCATTCATGTGGCTAGAAGAATGGATGTCATTCGAAGGGATGCCAGAACTAAGGAGATTCCAGTGAAGTATCTCATCAAGTCCTATGAAGGAACACCCCTGTTTGACGAGGCAATGCGAGAGGTCATCGAGGAAAAAATGGATGTGAAACGTGCACTGGAGGTCTTTACTAAATTCTCTAGTGGAACCCTCACAATCCATGTGGTCAAGACTGCAGCACCATCACCTCTTGCAAGACTCATAATCGAGGAGAGAACGCGTTTTGAGGTGATGGGAGAAATAACGGACGAAGACGAGGTGCTACGAATGATGGAAGAACGTCTTCTTTCGAAACAGTTCAGACTAGTGTGCATGGCCCAGAACCACTGGGACTCTGTGAGAACAATCTCAACGTTCGAAGACAGAGTCGAATGTCCCATCTGCGGCTCGACGATGATTGCAGTAGTGTCGATTTCAGAGAAAGACTTCACAAAGCTTATGGTCAAGCGTCTCAAGGGAGAACCTCTTACAAAGGGTGAGCAAAAGAGATACAATGCAGCCGCGCTTACAGCGGAGCTCGTTTCAAGTTATGGAAAGACTGCGCTTCTGGTCCTGGCCGGACGCGGTATTGGAGCAGTCACTGCAGCACGGATTCTTCAGCCCGGACTCAAAGAAAGACTTGATATCCTTAGAGCAATTGCCAAGGGGGAACTTCAGTATGAGAGAACGCGACCCTACTGGTGAAGAAGAAGCGCCACTGATTGTCTTTACAGGCAGAAGCAATGTGGGAAAAAGTAGTGTGATTCGTGCACTGACTGGAAAGAAAGTACTAGTCGGAAAGCGCCCCGGAAGTACACGGTGGGAACAAATGATTGAGATGGGATCCATCACAATTGTGGACGTACCGGGTTTTGGTTTTATGGATGGTCAAAGCAAAACCACCATCGAAGCATCAAAAACACATATCATTCATTCTCTTGAGAGATGGAGCAACAGAATCTTGCTATCTGTCCTCATCACTGACATCTCTCTATTCAGAGACCTTCACGACCGGTGGACTGGCCGCGGCGAAATACCCGTAGACGTTGAGTTCTACTCATTCCTGTGTGAGATATCGCCACGTGTTGTTGTCATAGCCAATAAGGCCGATAAGCTGATGAAAGGCCGTGTTCAGGGCGAATTAGACTTTCTTGTTGAGAAACTCATGGAAGCAGTTACTGAGAGAGAACTGACTGTCATTGTGACAGTGGCCTCAAAGAAGACCGGTGTTTCACTACTCCGAGAGCTTATTGACGATATACTCAAGGAGGAGGGCCTCGAACCCCCCAGATGGGCGCTCACCTGAACTTCTTCAGCAGGTAGAAAGCCACACCGACAATCATGACTGCCGAGGATATTATCAGCATTGGAACTATAGCACTAGGTACTTCTGCGAAGTCCTTTGATAGCCAACCCATGATATTCATGAAGAGTCTAGCATTATCACCAACGTAGAACCAGTGTAATTCAGTATCTTCAAGATCTAATGGTCTTCCAGTGAACATGATTGTAGATCCGCAGATAACAACCCTGCTCGATCCAAATTCAAAGGCCGAGAGCCATGCTGGAAATGTACCATTGAGGGCCGAGTACGACAATGGTTTTTGTTCGTATTCATCCAGAGTCATATTCGGATGAGAGTAGTTGGCCCAACCGTTCGCGCTTACTTGGTACTGCGCAAAGGAACTCTCATGGCCATGGCCAATACCACTAGCGAGTCCGACTGGTTTTAGTGTACCAGTGATTGTGTATAGCTCGTTGATGTTCCTGAAGATTGGATGAGTGGAGTCCCAAGTCGTGGAGTCCATTTGTATGACCCAAGGTATGCTTTCATTGAGAGAGTGGTCATAATCGAACATTGTGTCAGACCAATCATGAGTGGTTGTATGATTGTTACTGAATCTCACACCAGTCATATTGACACCATCAAGCAGACTGTTGATGACAATGTTGTCACCAATATCCTGTATTGCCGCTTCAGACCAGTAGGTGGATTGCTGACCGAGTGCAGGATTTCCTAGCACGAACAAAGAGCTGCCATTTGCCAGCATCTCGTTAATCCCATTGAACTCAGCTGCAGAGAAGGCTGAGCTCTGATCCGGACCAGCAATTATGAGAACATCAACATCATTGAGTACTTCATCGGTGAGAGGAGCCGAATTGACACGGACAATGTATCTTGTTGTATCATTGACAAGGTCAAGGATCAGCTTTAACCCCAAATCAGCGTTATCAGCAGCAAACTGAGGAGAATGAGCGGCGTCGAACATGACAATAATGGGATCAAGGTCGGCTTGAGCCTGAACAGTAGCCTGAACACCTGAGAGCAGAATCATCACTGCCAAGATTGTCGCAAGTACTCCGCGGACTTTACTGAGCTCCTTCATCTGTTGTATCCGACCTCTCTTAAAATGCCAGACTTGGAGCCGTGTTTTAAAGTTATCTTCACCACGATTGTTGAATCAACGTACTGTCAGTCAGTCCTTCGCCATTCAACATACATTCTTCGTCGTTCTGTGTCTGTGGACTCAACAATGTCGTACAGGTTTCGTATCTCTGCAATCTGTTGTGCCAAAAGATGGTAGCACATATTGGTCTCTCGTGATATCACTACATCTTGGTAGAAACTGCGGCAGGTGCAATAGATTCTGGGAATCATCATGTACTGACGGGCGCGCCCTCTTACTATCCAGATTGTCGTGTCACTCGGACGGAACTGGTACTTGCTCACCTTCTTCTCCTCGACAACCCGGAGTGCTCTGACGAATCTCTTTCCATACCTATTCCGAAAATACTCGATATCGTTTTGGGTGAGGCTCTCCCCTGAGAGTTTTTTCACTTCTGTAAGTGATAGCGCCATATTGTTCATTCTGTATCTAGTATAACGAGGTTAAAATGTTGTATCATGAAACAGAAACCAGCGATGGAGATATTATTCGAAGACAGAAGCATGATAGTTCGTGGGGATAGTGTATCAGCCGTATTGATCTCAGACCTGCACCTTGGATTTGAAAAGGTGGTTTCGAATGAGAAGGGCGTCAACTTTCCGCTACAACATACCGACATGCTTGAGAGAATAGGAACACTAGTCAAGAAACATGACGTGCAGACACTATATGTCATTGGGGATGTCAAGCACACTATTGCAACAGATGTTCCGTATAACTGGGACATCTTACCTGATTTCATGTCTGCTCTATCAGGTCTTGTGAAGACTGTCGTTGTACCCGGAAATCATGATGGTGACCTTGAAGCAATGCTCCCACGGAGCGTGGACTTAGTAGATGTTCATGGAGTCATAATAGGTAAGGGGGATGAGAAGATAGGTCTGACACATGGGCATGCTTGGCCAGCACCAGAGCTACTTGATTCCTCATTGTTGGTTGCAGGACATAGTCATCCCTCAGTGAGTAGGTATCGTACTGTATCTAGTCCTGGAACGGGACGAGACAACAGAAGGAGATATGCTGGATCTGTACCCGTTGTTCTCCATTCAAAGTTGAGCAAGAATTCTGTCAGGCGAAACCTGGGTATGCTTGAAATTGCAGATGATGAATATGCCACACTTGTGACATTGCCAAGTTTTAACAAGATTATAACAGGTATTGCTGTCAACTCGCCGAGCTCAAGACTGCAGGGCCCATTTTTTGATAACACCTGTTGTGAGCTTCTCAAATCAGAAGTGTTCAGCACAGATGGACTGTTTCTCGGTACTGTTGGATGGCTAAGAAACCGTTTCAACGAAACGATTAAATCCAAGCCAAGAGGGGACTGATTTGACCAATGGGTCGGTGGTCTAGCTTGGTATCACACCATCACTCATGATGTGTGCCACAGTGATTCTTGGTTCGGATCCAAGTTCAAATCTGGCGAAAATCCAAGGGATCGGGCGTTCAAATCGCCCCCGGCCCACCAGCTCCTTTTTGTTTGAATAATGAAGAAACCCTGACTATGTCTGCATCAGGTGTGTTAATGACACTGGAAGAGTGATGACATTCGTAGAGAGCTGGAGCAACACTAATTAGAACAATGTCGATGGAAGACTTCAAAAGTACCGAATAACTACGGCGCGTTCAAAGACCGAGGTTGTGAGTGAGAGAGAATGGGAATCGGTTCAGGCAAGGGAAAAGCAATCCTTTTTGGAGAGCATTTTGTGGTCTATGGATTCCCGGCACTCGCTGCGGGTATCTCATCAGAAACTGTGGCAAAGGTGACGAGAAAGCGTTCCAGTGGATGGGTGCTCCTAGATAATCGGCCAGCGATGCCAGGGTATAAGGAACAAAAGAGCGACGAGCAGAATGTGTCTATTGAGAACATCCTGAGATACTGTAATATCGATGCATCAAGAACGGGGTTCCAAGTCGAACTGGGAGGAAACCTGGTCTGCGCTTCGGGGATAGGGGCCAGTGCAGCCAGCAGTGTGGCAATCGCCAGGGCTCTGAATGACGAGTACTCACTCGGCTTGAATGACAAGCGGATCAACGAGGCGGCCTATGAGGGAGAGAGAGGATACCATGGAACACCCTCAGGAATAGATAACACTGCGTCGACCTACGGAGGACTTGTATGGTTTGCCAGAGATCTCAAAGGGGGACCCCCGAAGTTTGAAGCACTCAAATTGAGAAGACCTGTGCACCTGGTCATCGCATCAACTGGTCTGACTGCGAGCACCAAGGAAGTCGTGGGAGATGTCAAAAGGAAAAAAGACGAGGACCCTGACTGGTTCGGGAAGCTATCTAGCGAGTACAATGAGTTAGTTCATGAGGGGAGAGATGCCCTCATTCAACTTGATTTGGCAAGGGTCGGTAAGCTCATGAATCGAAACCATGAGTTGTTGCAGGACATGACAGTTTCCTGCAAGGAACTTGATAGCTTGGTTGAGATAGCAAGAAAGAGTGGAGCAAGTGGAGCCAAGATGACCGGAACTGGCAGAGGAGGCAACATGATTGCTCTTGCCTCTGACGAAAAGACAATGAAGAAGATTGCAGCAGCGCTTGAAAGAGCCAAGGCTGCAGGTGTTTGGACAACAACTTTCGGACTCTGAGGTGAAGTCATTGATACTGGAGGACTATATCGGAAGACTGCAGGAACAAGGCAAGATTACAACAATCAGAAAGGAGATCTCGAAGAATCTCGAGATTGCGGGAGTCTTAAAGGGCCTCGAGCCAAGACCGGTCTTGTTCGAAAAAGTCAAAGAGAGCGAGTTTCGAGTGGCTGGAAACCTGTTCTGCAACAAGATGCAGATTGCAGACTATTTTGGAATTCAGACAGAACAGATGATTCCTTTCCTCACCAAGGCAATTGAGAACAGGAGCCCGCCCGAGAGCACAGACAAGGCTGCGTGTCAAGAGGTGGTTGAAAAGTCCGTCAATCTCGATAGACTTCCAATCCTGTTTCATAACAAGGTGGATGGCGGGCCATACATCTCATCTGGTGTGGTGGTTGCTGCGGATCCCGAGTACGGGCAGAACCTCGACTTCCATAGGGCTATGCAGATAGGAAAGAACAGAATGGTAACCAGAGTTGTCAAAGGAAGAGACTTCCACAAGTTTCTGGAGAAGAATGGAGAGGTGGATGTTGCGTTTTGTGTTGGAAACACCCCAGAGGTGTTGGTGGCAGCAGCAACATCTGTGGAAACCGGTTCAGACGAACTGGAGATAGCAAATGCCCTTCAGCAGATCAAGGTGGTGAAAGCCAAGACTGTTGATCTGATGATTCCTGCAGACTCCGAATTCGTACTAGAAGGCAGAGTTGTCCTTGAAGAGAAACACAATGAGGGGCCATTCATCGACCTTACTGAAACCGTGGATGTCATCAGACAGGAACCGGCTTTCGAGGTGAGGAAGATTACTCATAGAAAGACTGCCATCTGGCAAGGCCTGCTTCCGGGGAGATCGGAACACAAGATTCTGATGGGAATGCCTAGGGAACCAACAGTATTCAAGAAGGTGAAGGATCGGGGTATAGATGTTCTGGATGTATACATCACACCAGGTGGAGCAAGTTGGTTACATGTTGCTATCAAAATAAGGAAGAAGAATGAGGATGACGGGCTGCAGGCCTTGGAGGCAGCTTTCGCGGGTCACAAGAGCGCGAAACACATCTGGGTCTATGACGAGGACATTGACATATACTCAGACGAAGAGCGAGAATGGGCAATGGCCACCAGGTTTCAAGCAGATGTTGATCTGCTCATCAAGGACCGTGAAACAGGAAGTTCGCTGGACCCGAGCGCTGAAGTTGGTACGAATCTGACGACTAAGTGTGGGTTTGACTGTACAAAGGTGCTAGACACCAAGGGAAAGAGCTTCGACAAGGCGAAGTTTCCAGAAGTGGACCTGAAAAAGTACCTAGGTGATTGAGATGGTCTTACGATTAGTATCTGAAGAGAAGAAGATGCTTGATGGTAAGTATGGGAAAGCAGCGCAGAAATCTATGGAGATCATCATAGCACTCGGGGAGATCTATGGTGCCAAACGTCTGATACCTGTATCAAGTGTTCAGATTGCCGGCGTATCCTATGACAATCTAGGTGAAGCAGGTCTTGGGTATCTCAGTGAGATGGCCGAGGATGGTAAGACACGTGTGCTGACCACCCTCAATCCTGCAGGCATGGACATGGTTGAATGGAAAAAGCACGGAATAAGCAAGAACTTCGCCAAAAACCAGCAGAGGGTTGTGGATGCATTCGAGAGAATGGGAGCAGTGACAACATGTACCTGTACACCCTACCTTATTGGAAACCTGCCACACTATGGTGAGCATATTGCTTGGGCAGAGTCCTCTGCAGTGTGCTTTGCTAACTCAGTCATAGGTGCATACACCAATAGAGAAGGGGGGCCGAGCGCACTTGCTGCAGCACTCACAGGAGTGACTGCAGAATACGGTTTCCACTTTGACGAGAACCGAGTCGCACAGGTCAAGTACGAAGTCCAGGCAGAACTGAAGGGAACCGATGACTTTGGCCTCTTGGGACAGGTCATTGGAAACAGGACAGGAAAAGCAATTCCGTACATCACTGGAGTGAAGAAAGTGACCACTGAAGAGCTGAAATCTTTCAGTGCATCTGTTGCCACCTATGGTGGCATTGCTATTTTCCATATGGAGGGAATCACACCCAATAGGACCACGGTTCCAGAAAAGACCGAGGTTGTGACGACGAAGGACCTAAGGAGAGCAAGGACCGAGCTAGACGATGAGGCGGCAGAAATCGACTTCATCAGCGTAGGTTGCCCACATGCAAGTATAAAGGAGATTGCAGAGATAGCGAGTATGCTCAAGGGAAAGACGGTCGCTGAAGGCAAAACTGTCTGGATTACTACTGCTAAGCCTACAAAGGACCTGGCTATCAAGATGGGCTATTATGATCAAATAGAGCAGGCAGGAGCATACCTTGTGGCTGATGCTTGTTGTGCAGTGGCTCCACTAAAAGGCAGATTCAAAGGACTGATGACTGATTCTGCAAAGGCCTGTTTCTATGCTCGTGGTAAGAATAAGTTCAAAACAGAAATTCGGACTGTTGAGGAATGTATTAGGGAGGCCCTGTCATAATGCAAGGACGAAAAATATTCAAGGGACGGGTCGTAGGGGAGGCCCTCGTCACTGGAGAGGACATTTCATTCTACGGTGGCTGCGACCCCGAAACCGGTGAGATAGTGGAAAAGGGGCACAATCTGGAGGGCAAGTCAATAGCAGGAAAAATCCTTGTCTTCCCCTCTGGAAAGGGATCTACTGTGGGCTCTTATGTCCTCTACGCCTTAAAGAAGGCCGAAAAGGCGCCCCTAGCCATAGTGAACAGGATAATGGACCCAATCGTTGCTGTGGGCTGTATCATTTCAGAGATACCTGCGGTAGACGAGATTGAGATTGAAAAGATTAAGACTGGTCAAAGAATTGAGGTGGACGCCGATAACGGCGTCGTAACTCCTGTCGAGTAAGAGTCAGAACCGCTGAACTTGAGGCTCGAAGGCCTCTGGAGTGAAAGCCGGTTCACTCTCCTCTGGTATGTCGCCTCTCGCCTTCAGCACTTGAGTTGTCACAAGATAGTAGACCAATGCGAGTGACTTTCGACCACGATTGTTTGTAGGTATCACAAGGTCCACATTTGTGGTTGCATTGTCAGTGTCGCAGAGTGCGACTACTGGTACGCCAATCTTTGCCGCCTCGTTGAGAGCCTGCTGATCTGTGCGGGGGTCTGTGAGTATCACGACATCCGGTTCTATGTACTGTCTAGGGCCGGCAATCTTGGGATTCGTCAGTGTTCCTGGAACAAACCGCTCTGTGAAAGCATGTGCTCCAATATAATGGGCGAAGGTTTCTACAGGACGTTTACCGTATACACGACCGGATACTACGACAATCTTTGAGGGGTCGAACCGAGCAAGGAACTTGCCTACTTGTCTAATCCGCTCATCAGTCTTACGAACATCAAGAACGTATAGGCCAATTGGACGTTGCCTATAGACAAAGGGTTCCATGTCCTGTGTCTTGACCTGTGTGCCAATGTGGCATCCTGCAGCCAAGTACTTGTCCATTGGTGTTAAGAGATCTGAGTCCGGGACTTCTATATCACTCATCTATTTTACCTCCGCAGGGGTGACAGTTGAAAATGCCATGAAACTATGAATAATATCAATATGGGCAAGTAGCATTCTTCGACAACAGTATCGGTTCAGCCCGAGCTTGTCCAGAACAACTGCGGGATCCTCACCCTGCCGTACCTCTCGCCTGAACTGATCGTACTTGTCAGCGACTACTTTGCCACATGTGAAACATCGTATTGGGATTATCATTGAATTCGCCTCACCTGTATGATTTCTGGAATCGCGAGCGAGCTGATGGACCACCGAACTTCTTTGGTTCGGTACGTCTCGGGTCTCCAACGAGCATCGTTCTGTCATGCTCAATCATCCTTGAACGGGCCTCGAAGTCTTGACTCATACGAATCAATCCGGTTGCTATCGACATTCTAACAGCGTCTGCCTGGCTCATGAATCCGCCTCCCTGAACTCTCACCTTGATGTCGTAACGCTTCCAGCCCTCACCGAAGATAATCAATGGTTCCATGATTCTCATTCGTGCCAGTTCTGGCTGATGGATTTCCAGAGGCGTTCCATTAATCCTCACTCGGCCGGCGCCATCTCTCAACGTGGCCTTTGCAAGACTTGTCTTTCTTTTGCCTGTGCTCACAACAACCCTCACTTCATGCCACCTCCGGATTTCTCCAACCAAGTTCGTGGCTTAAATCACTCACTTGAATGTACTTGCTCTTCATGCTCACATAGCGCGACTTTTCAAGCACAATCCTCTCTGCATCGCGGTACTTCTCTGGGACTCCCATGTAGACCTTGACGCGTTTGAGGGCAGCCTTTGCTCTTGGGGTCGGCCATGGCAGCATGCCCCGAATCATTCTTCGAACCATCATATCAGGTCTGCGCTCATGAAACGGGCCCAGAGTATGATTCGAGGAGGTTCGAATATCACGCTTCTCTTTGAAAGCCGCAATCAGAGACCTACGGCCGCCTGTGATAATGGCCTTCTCTGCATTGATAATGCAGACATCTTTGCCCATTAGTGCATCCTTTGCAACCCTAGTTCCAAGTCGACCGATAACCATCTTCTCAGCATCGTAGACTTTGACATTGTCTGTACTCATTGGGATCACCTACACAATAATCATAATGCCCGTCCCTTTCGGGGCCTGAGTAAGTAATTCGTCAATTGACATGACCGAACCACCGGCCTCAACTATCGCTGACCTCGCTGTCGAAGACGCATTCAATGCAGCAACTGTTACTTTGTGGGTAATGATGCCGGAGCCTAGAATTTTCCCGGGCACTACCACAATATCACCAGCGCTAGTATGACGCTCTATCTTGCCTATGTTCACTGCAGGACGGTGTCTAGCAGGTTGGGCAATCATCTCAGCCACACGCTTCCAAATCCTGACATCGTGTTTCATGGATGTCTTTCTAAGCGCGTTAATCAGTGCGCGTGTATTGGGGTCAGATGGGCCGCTTCTCACAGATCTCTCCATGTTCTCATACCTCATAGTGAATTCGCATAATCTAGAGCTTGTCTGATTCGCTCCTTCAGAATCTCAGCTGCCTTGTCAACAATCTGTTCAGGAGGCAATGCTCCCGTGGACTCAACCTTGAACAGATAACTATCCTTCTTTGAATCGATTGTAATTGCTCCGGGTTCGCAGACCTCGACACAGGCCTCACAGAGGCTGCAGTCGAGCGTGTTCTGTGTTGCTATTGTATCACCCTCAATGAGTAGGATGTTCTTAGGGCATACATCAACACAGTCCCCACATTGATTGCATTTCTCCTTGTTCACTTCAACGATTGGCACATACTTATAGGAAACAGTTGAAACGGGTTGGAACTTGGCGTTCTCAATACCCCGTCCAAGACGTGCATACGCCTCAATGATAAGATGTTGGTGAGGAGCAAGCTTCACTAGGGGAATATCACCTGATACAGGAACAATTTTCGGATCTTGTGATACAAGGTCGCGGGAATAGACGGTTTCATCTACATCGCCTGCCTGTTTCTCGAGAGTGAGGGTACATTGGCATAGACTGCAGCCTTTTCCCTCGCAGTCGCATTCCTCTGGGATATTATAGCTCTCATAGTCGGTCACTAGAGGAAGAAGCCCCATTCTGTGAGCTAACATCTCATCAAACATGACACTGGTATTCTCTAGAATGAGCACTTCATCTATCGCCATCGCAGGCAATCTAGTAAGCATGGTTCTCCGGATTGCATTTGCAAAGGCAACATCTACTCCTTCTGCTAGGAAGTGGACAATGTTGTCTTGCTTGCGTATTATTGTGATTTCCATTGACTCACCTTACTGTGGAGGTTAATCCAATACCCAAAAGACATGTTCTTCCCGGATGGACTCGCTAGTGGTGACGTTCAACCAGATAGCTCATACGCCCATGCCTTGGGCGCGTTCGTCTGCTGGCCTCGCACATAAAAGGCTTGTCCTAAGGCGATGAGATGAAGAGGCCAGTGCTCAAGTGAACACAATGTCACGGTCTATCATGCAGCAACCTGGACCATATCTCTCAGTCCGTTGACAATCAGCTTGTATCCGTTTAGGCGTTCTCTTGGATCGACTGCGACCATGCCATAGGTTGGAACGCCCAGCAAATCTTGGACTGATTCAGGTCTCATAGAACCTGGAAGGTCCTGCTTGTTTGCAACTGCAATGACCTTCATTCCAGCAAGCTCGTTCTTGTATTTCTCCAAAAGCTGACGGGTCTTGAGTACAGCCTTTGGGTTACTCTCAGTGACAACTACGACCATTGTACTGCCTTTCATGAAGTCGGGCCAGAGAAACTCAAAATGCGCCTGACCACCCATCTCAACCAGAGAGACCTTTGTGGTGGCATCGATTGTGATTGTCCCGCAGTTCATACCCGGAGTTGGCTGGTAGTTGCACTGAAGCTTTGGCGCCTTGTCTGTCAGGAGCTTGATTAGAGTCGATTTGCCTGCATAGCCTGATCCCATCAGCGCAACTTTGACATATTCGGTCATGACAGTTGAACTCCGAGATTGAAACGGTTAGACGGTGTATAGGTTGGTGTATTTCGTAGGTAACACTCATCAAGTGGCATGTCGAGCCTTCTAGGCTCTACTTAAAAATACTACAAGAATCGGTTGCTCAGAGCTATAGAAGCCCTTAACAAGATGATACACCTCGCAAGGCCAGAGCTGATTGAATGTCCTGTGATGGGCCGGTGACGATAGCAGTTGCTGAAGGAGCCCTAGTGGAACTCCGAAGAATAGTGAGGGCCTATTCGAACCCGCTCTGCGTTTCAGACGAACTAATTCATTCTCAATACTCAGCCTATCTTGAAAAGGTCACAGGGCAGACCTGTAGATGGTTGATGGCGTGTTCCTACTCTCAGAATTCGGTCAGTAACTTCGAAGGCGTAGATATTATCATTGGGTTCGGAGGGGGTACAAGCCTTGATGTTGCAAAACTCATCGCAGGAAGAACAGGTCTGAATTGGATATCTGTGCCCACTGCTGCCTCTCATGACGGTATAGCAAGTGAGGTTGCATCTGTGAGTCATGACGGGTACAAATACTCGGAGAGATGCAAGGGACCCCTTGCTATCATTGCAGATATCTCGATAATCTCGAAGGCGCCGCCAAGATTGAAGTTGGCTGGCCTTGGTGATATTATATGTAAGACGTCCAGCCTTGCAGAGTGGAAGCTAGCACATGAAGAGAAGAATGAGCCCTTTGACGAGCAGGCTTACTCAATTGTTGAAAATGCTCTCAATGCAGTGCTGAGAGATGATAGCATAGAGACTCTAATCCGAGCCGAAATCGATGCAGGCAAGGCTATGACTGTTTTCGGCAGCTCACGACCATGTTCTGGTACTGAACATGCAATCTCACACGCAATGGACCGAACATCTAGAGAGCTCCACGGTCTTCAGGTTGCATTTGCAACACCGATATGTCTGTACTATCTTGCGGAGGCAGGGTATGCAGAACATAGACCGGATGAAATTCGTGAGTTCATGTCAGCTCGGCATATGCCTACGACATTCAAAGAGATTAGGAGCACGCAGACAGCGTTCTTGGATGATATTCATCATGCCATGAAAATCATGAAGAAAAGGGGCCGGTATTCGGTCTTGGAACACCTCCATGTTGACGATTCTGATCTATCAAGTTCATTACTGAACCTAGGTTATTGATGGTTCGACAGTTTTAAAAGAAGTCAACGAAACCACGCAGTGGAGCCTGATTCTCATAGAACAGGCACAGCATACCGATGAAGAGATAAACCGAGGTAAATGGTAATGCCAAAACCAAGTTTTGTTGAATGGGAGCCCACTGAGGAACTTCAGAAGAAGGCCCTTGAGGCTCTTGAGATAGCTAAGGACACAGGTAGAATCAAGAAGGGAATCAACGAAGCCACAAAGAGTATCGAGCGAGGAATTGCACGACTGGTTCTCATTGCGGAAGACGTTGAGCCACCCGAAATCATCATGTATCTTCCTGGTCTCTGTGACGATAAGAAAGCCCCCTACATCTTTGTGAAGACCAAGGCAGATCTTGGCAAGGCAGCCGGAATTGAGAGACCTACTGCTGCCATTGCAATCATAGTAGACGGCAAAGCAAAGGCGCTGGTAGACGATATCGTCGAGAAGATCAACGGCCTCCGAAAGTAGATTCAGGGGATGGCTTTCGATGAGTAAAGATGAAGAAGTGACTCAATCAATTCCCGCAGAAATCATCCAGCTTCTAGGACGAACTGGTGTGACTGGAGAAATCACTCAGGTACGTGTCAAGATATTGGATGGCAGGGACAAGGGAAGAGTCCTAACTCGAAATGTCAAAGGGCCCGTAAGAGAGGGTGACATTCTCATTCTGAGAGAGACAGAACGCGAAGCCCGAAAAATGAGGAGGCGCTAGGATGGTCGGAACACAGCGATGTAGTTTCTGTGGAAAAGACATAGAGCCTGGAACAGGAATAGCCTATGTACAGACCAAGGACGGGTCTGTTTCTTGGTTCTGTTCCAATAAGTGCAAAGTAAACAGGATTTCGCGGGGTTTCAAACCCAAAGATACAAAGTGGACCGCCGGATATGAAAAGGGCGGCAGAGTATCATAATTGATGTATTACTGAAAGAATGGAACCAAAGGTGGCCTCTGCCACCTGAGGTTTCTACTTCGATTTTTCTACTTCTTCTCTCACAAAGTCAAAGACTGCCTTTGCAAGAGCGTTGGTTTCCTTCTGGTGGATGCCTGCTGCGTCCTTCCCGAACAGGTCCTTCAGCAAGCGAAGAGTCTTTCTGGACACGTTTCTGTCTTCAATGGCGTTCTTCACCACTTCACGGAGTTTCATGGTATAGTCAATGTCGCCATCGATGTACTGGTCGATGTAGGTACGAGCGGACACTTCTGCTCTTGGATCTTCTACAAGACCTCCCTCAGATGTCCAGAGCGCAATCTCAGATGCCGCGGTTTCTGGTGCATCTGATGCGTGTGCAATATTGATTCCAGCCCAGATGCCATATTTGCCTCTCAAGGAATCTGGTGCAGCCTTTTGGACAAAGGTCGCACCCAAGGCATTTCGAACACCCTGGATAACACCATCAGCCTCAAAGATCATGGCTATCACAGGGGCCGAGCAAATGAAACTTACGAGCCAAGGGAAAAAGGGCTTCTCTCTGTGGACAGCATAGTGTATCTTTGCCAGAAACTCAGACACCTTCATCTCTCGAAAAGCTACTAGCTTGTATCCTCGGTCAAGGAGTGCCTGTAGCACCAGGGCGCTCACCCGCCGTCTTGCAGTACCATCGGGTTTGATAATCACAAGGGACCGTTCCAAATTGAATCACCATCTTTGATTACGCGAGAACTGTATCCACAGGCTCCGGCAGAATAGGTGCTGAATATAATCCATTTCATTCAGCACCGAACAGAACCAAGAATGCAATTCAGAGGGACAACGTATGAAACGACACTTTCATAACGCATTTACTGTGACCTCAGGCAGTCCTTCCATGGGGTGTGCTGATGGCCGAGTCTGGAAAACTACGTTCCCCAATTGTGACAGTCCTTGGTCACATCGATCACGGAAAGACCTCTCTCCTTGATAAGATGCGTGGGACTGCAGTCCAAGCTAGGGAAGTAGGAGGAATGACACAGCATATAGGTGCATCTTTCTTTCCAACCGAAACAATTCTCTCAATCTGTGGCACTCTGCTCAATGCGGTTAAGACTGAATTGACTATTGATGGTCTACTGTTCATTGACACACCTGGTCATGAAGCATATCTGAATCTGAGAAGACGAGGCGGAGCCATTGCAGACATCGCAATACTAGTCATTGATATCAACGAAGGTCTTCTAAGTCAGTCATATGAGTCCCTGAAGATACTCATGTCTGGCAAGACACCGTTTCTCATTGCTGCAAACAAGCTTGACAAGGTCCCAGGGTGGATAGACAGAGAGAAATTGTCACTTTTTCAAACCATCAAAGCCCAGACCATGTCAGTACAGACCGAGGTCGATAGAAGAATATACGAGATTGTGGGCTCACTCTCTGCAAATGGTATCCAATCAGAGCGATTCGACCGGGTGAAGGACTTCACCAAGACTGTGGCCATAGTACCGACGAGCGCCAAGACTGGAACAGGAATTCCAGAGCTTCTGATGGTCCTCTCTGGGCTGACTCAGCAGTACATGAAGGAAAGGCTCAAGATATCGAGAGGGCCCGCAAAGGGCGCAATTCTTGAAGTCAGAGAGGAAACAGGTCTGGGTGTCACACTAGACACGATCATCTATGACGGTGTTCTGAGAAAGACAGACACAGTAGTCATTGGTGGTCTCTCTGGAGTGATAGTGGCAAAAATCAGAGCTCTGTTGCTCCCCAAGCCATTAGATGAGATTCGAGATCCAAGAGAGAAGTTCACTCAGGTAGATGTGGTCTATGCGGCAGCAGGTGTCAAAATTGTAGCTCCTGATATCGAGGGAGCAGTAGCAGGGGCGCCAGTCTATGCAGTGTCCGACCCCGAGAGACTTGAAGAAATCAAGCAGAAAGTAAAGGACGAGTTGAAGTCAATTCGAATTAAGACAGACAAATCTGGTATTGTGTTGAAAGCTGATGCATTGGGGTCCCTTGAGGCGGTGACGCAGTTCCTGCAGGAGAGACAGGTCCCTGTGCGTTCAGCAGATGTGGGCCCCATTGTGAAACGAGATGTCATCGAGGGACATGCCTCGGGCGATAGCGACCCGCTCAACGCAGTGGTCTTGGGATTCAATGTGAAGATTACGCCAGAGATAGAGGACTTGGCAGCTGAACTGGGCGTCGAGATATTCATGAATGAGGTGATCTTTCGGTTATATGATGAGTACTACGCATGGCTCATTGTTAAGAGAGAACAGGCAAAAGCCGAGTCGCTAGGTGCAATCATCAGACCCGGCAAGATTGAACTGATGCCCGAGTATGTCTTTAGACACAACAATCCAGCAGTTGTAGGCGTCAAGGTCCACGGTATAGTCAAACCAAAAGCGGTACTAATCAACGGGGAGGGGAAGAGGATAGGCACTATTCTTCAGATACAGGACCGTAGCGTGCCTATTGGTGAGGCCATAGAGGGGATGGAAGTCGCTGTTTCAATTCGTGGCCCCACCGTTGGAAGACAACTGAAAAGCAGTGATATCCTGTATGTCGATATACCTGACAAACAAATACTAGCTATAAGAAAGAAGTTCATCGACGAACTCTCTCCAACAGAGAAGACAGTGTTAGAAGAACTCACCGCAATCAAGAGGTCTGTTGGGTCATTAATATGATTCTGTCATCATCGGCAATGTTTTTAGGCTATCGCTAGAAGGGTCATATTGCGACGGGTAGGGCTGGGTCGTTTGCCGCGACCTGTCACCGGTAATGGCAATAGCTGGAGCCAGTAACCAACATCAAGGATGAACCAGAACATCGGTGGGTCCAGTCGCAGGACGTTGACGTGCGGTCTCTTGAGTCTGTCACGGACAAAGCAGCATTCGTAGGTCTGCTGTGATTGTCATAGACTTTCGAACAGGGTTTGACTGTTTTGGTTCAATCCATCCAAGTGTGCTGAAAAACTCGTATGTTGAAGGGTTCAAACCATTTTGTAGAAGTGAGGTTTTGAGTAGTCTTTTGCCTGACAATCGTAGCGAACTCTTGTCCATTGATACGCCAGCTAAGGTACTCCAGTCAATTATCCTTTCACGGCGGCGCTTCTATGTGTTCTGACACCTTCATTGATAGACTATGACAATATTCAAATTTGTAGTTAATTATCCATATGTAAACAGGATTCATATCACTTGAAGCGTGAATACATGGGGGTTATTATGATGCAGTTTAATGATACTCTTCTTGACAGGCTCTATGCACATGTGAAGGCTTGGAAACGTAGAAACTGGTTGGTACCAGTCTTAGTAATACTACTGCTAATTATGGGTTTGTTTCCCAGTGTTGTTCTCTTCTGATATGAATGTAGATGAATACTAGGATGGAATTATGTGAATCCTGATGCTATAATAGTCTCCACTATAATCCAAGACAGATATCTTCACATAGTACAAGCCCTCGTAGGTCGTTACATGACCAGCAATCGCATGATTGTCAATATAGTACCATGAATATTGGAGAACATGCAAAGCATAGTCTAGAATCCAGATTATAGTGATTTTGTTCAGGAAACTTTCTTCCCGTGGATACTTGGTGGGAATCCTGCGCTTATCCTTTCGAACTACTAGAAGAATGGTAACCAGACTCCCGATATTATCAGAAGCTGTACCCAGAACACAGGGTTTCTCCAATTCTAATTAACCAAGGTAGACTCATTCAGAAGCATCTTAAATTTCGTAACAAATGAGGTGCGACGGCCCTTCCACTCCGATTGTCGATTGCTCTAAGGCAAACCCACTTCATTTCTCAGAGCGGCACCCTCTGAGGCTCCACACCTTGGCCTTAGGGCTGCTCCCGCCAGGGTCTGGCCCGTTTCGGTCATCTAAGCACGCTCACAACAAACCTACGAATGTTGCTGCGGCCGATACAGACTTCAGAGACCACCCGTCACAGTCTTGCAATGGACCAAAGAGGTCCTCGGTTCAACCTCGGTGATTGTTACTGGTTCCGGCTATTGCCATTCCGGTCACAGGTCGCGGCAAACGACCCAACCCTACCCGTCGCATGATGAGTTCTCTATCTTGAGGAATTAAGGCTTACGGAAAGCCCAACTCCTAAACAGTCTATGCAAATGTTTATTCAAATTCAATAATGGGATTCATACGAATCATCTGGAGAGGAACTGAGTACTCATTTGTCTATCGAATAATCTGTCCAAGATGCTTCCATTCTTTTTGAATAACTGATATATGAAGATGATAGCCATCGGACTGATCAGGATGAGTCCAATATAGATGAAAGACATTCGAGGACGTGCAGACAGCCCGCCTCGGATGATGCGAGGTTGATTATAGGGATGTGAGAGAACCCCCCCATAAATCCCAGGGTGCGGGAAGTGGACAACCCCTTGATATTCAGTAATATTTTCAAGAATAAAAATCGGTTCAATACCCTCCAAGATTCCTGTCTCGAGGATTTGGTTCAGATCCGTGGAGTTGACTATGAAGAATGAGAAAAGACTCACATTGTCACCACTTTCCAGCCAAAGGTTCATGTCATCCGTAACAAAGAAACAACTTGCCTCGTAAGTATCTGGAAGTACAAACCCTGATATTTCACCATGTGCTGGAATGAGGAATGACATGACCAGTAAGAGAACACCAACCACAGATACGAGCCTTGCCAAGGATATGATAGATTTCATAGATTCTAGACCTCCATTCTCTTGAAGAGCCACACCGAGAGGGATAGAAGCAGGACAACCATAACTGAAAGAAGAGCTACAAAGCTAAGCACTATTTCGATTGTTGGTACATTACTTAGTATAATTGGAAGTAAACCGCTGGAGCTTTCTCCATATAGATAACGGGATATGAATATCATAGGATTCCCTATCCAACGAAGGATTTCTGGAGTGGCTATTGAATAGGAAGATGACATTAAGCTGAACCACACTACGACGCCTCCAAGTGCGGAAACAATCATTCTCTTTGTGATTATCGCAAGGAAGACTGTTGATGTGATAATCATCAGAAGCGCTAGCCAAAAAACACCGAATAGTAAAATGCACGCTCCGAGGTTCCATGGTGCAGGAACCATAAGAAGCACAGCAAGAAGGACAGAGAATGTTACACAGGTTCCTATGATGACCGTTGGTACAACAGTTCTCATAATCAGCAGTTGCCAACGTTTTACTGGATATGATAGAATGGTCCGAAATGAATTATCCTCGAAAGATTTTGCTGTTGTGAAAGCCACTAGGAGTGGTACGATGAAAATGAGCATCGCCCAGAGTTGCTCCAGAGCTTGCGCCACTTCAAAGGTGGTGAAGATGTTGACATAAGACAAGAAAATCTCTGTCGATTCAATTCCGGCTCCAACTGTGAAAGACAAGGTCCAACCCATCCAGTTGGAAACAGCATTAAATGAGAAATAAAGGAACACCACAATAAGAATCTCTACTAAAGGCGACCGATAGGTATGACGAAAGTCCAGTCGTGTCACATCTAACCATTCTCTTCTCTTGACTTTACTCATTCTTCACAACCTCCCTGTATACCTCTTCAAGTGTTGAGGCTTTTTCAATTGCATAGACGGTTATACCTAGAGTTTCAGCAAGGACATCCAGTTCATGCTTCACTAAGTCGATATCTCCCGTACCAAGCGTTATGGTGAGGGTGTTGGCACCGCTTACAGTGCTTGATGTGATTTCCTCCGAGTGAATGGACTCCCGTAGTCGTTTGGGTTCAGTGCAAACCACTCTGAATGTTCTTTGTGTCCATTGCTGAATGATATTTCTCACACTTCCACTCTCGATTATCTTGCCATCTTTGATGAAGGCAACATTGTGGCAAGCCTTTTCCAGCTCTGAGAGGATGTGGGAGGAAATGAAGAAGGAGATCCCCATATCGGTGTTGAGATCGACAATAAGTCGGATGATATCATCGCGCCCTGTGACATCGAGGTTGGATGTTGGTTCATCAAGAAATACCAGTTCAGGATTCCCTATCAGTGCCTGCGCGATTCCTAAGCGCTGGTTCATTCCTGCCGACAACTCGCCAATCTCTCTATCATGCGCTTCATCAAGACCTACTAGGGCGAGTAAATCTTTTGCATCGCGTTCACTTCGATAGATTCGTTTGACTCCCTGTAGATATTCGATAGTGGTGGCTGCTGGCAGAAATGATGGTCTTTCGTGAAGTACACCTATGCGGCGTCTGATCTCAAGGCTCTGTGTTTGCACATCCAGACCTAGAACCCTTGCTTCTCCGCTATCAAGGTGAGCAAGCCCAAGCAGTATACGCAGAAGTGTGGTCTTTCCAGCGCCATTAGGGCCAATCAACCCGAAAATGCATGGTTCAACTGATAGGTCTACACCATCAAGTGCTTGGACTCTCCGAAAGCTCTTCTTCAGTCCTGATACTTCAATTATAGAAGAATTAGCAGACATCGTTACTGCCACTCCAAACCATACGACTGTTTCTACAAATGTTAGTATGATACTTATCTCTTTCGAAAAGAATCCTTATTCGATTCCCAAAGGCCCTGGCGGGAACAGCCCTAAGGAAGAGCGATGGAGCCCAAGAGAGAGCCGCATTGAGAAATGCACTGATTTGCCTTCGGACTACCGACATTCGAAATCGAGGGGCCGTCGCACCTCTTCTTGGCCATGATACGCTACTTGAGTGCCTGTTCGACCTGCGATACAATGTCCTTGTAGACTGCATGAATGAATTGTTGATCGAAGGCGTATTCCTCCTTCAGCATTTCCTCTCTCTCTGCTTCACTGAAGTATTTCATAGCTGGTTTGAAGAAGACCTTGTCTTCCTTCTCAATGTGCTTTGGATAGAAATTCACTAATCGAAGCATCGTGTCTAGTATCGTCTTCAGAGCTGCAGAGTCCCCAGCGACGTATTTGTTCTTGGCACGGACCAGTTTGCCTGTCAGATTTCTTCCCTGCACATGCTCTTCTATCAGCTCATCCATGACTTGTTTGTTGTCAGGACTGAGCTCCTTTTTCTGCAGATCACGGAATAAAATCTTCTCTTCTTTCCCATGGTGACACAGGTCTGCATAGACGCGTATGAAATCGACTGCTCTATCGATGAATTCTGGATCCACAGCCTGCTTTTTCGTGATACGGTCTATCTCTCTCGCCATTACTGCTATCATTCGTTCAATAAGCCTATGTTCAATCATTAATGGGCCGATTGGAAGTACCATTTTCAAACCTCCTGTTTCCTGAGATGTATCAGGCCATATGCCATTCACTATAGTTACAAACCATAATAAGATAATCAGTTACCGAAAAGTTACCATCTGACTCCAAGATAACGTCTAGGAGATGAACAGAGGCAGCGGAGGTCAGGCGGAGGTGTCGGATATTTCCTCTCCGGAATAATCTAATCAGTCTGTATCAGAATTACTGTATCATGTCGGTCCTGACTTTACTTCGTTTTCTTCGGCGATGGAAGAAACCACCACTGAAAATCACCACAACAGCAGCAATGGTACCAATTATGCTAAGAAAGAGAAGGTCGTTCATTCCATTCCAGAGGCGTATTCCAAGAGCTGTCCCTCTTGTCGTTCTAAGTATCACACCATCAGCACCAACAGCCCAACCATATGTACTGTTGAGAAAATCAAGAGCCATCATACGGCGATTGACCTCACTTGGAACACTCTGTTCATACCATGTACTTCCTCCATCTGGTGTGTACATCACTGGAAGCTCGCCTGCTGCAATCCATCCATTGTCCTCAAGAAATAAGACGTCGGTGAAATAGGGTAAGGTGAGCCCTCTGAACGGTGCACGTCCTGGTATAGGTAGTTGATACCAGTCAGAACCGTTCAACGTATGCATCAGCCTTCCATCGCTCACTGCCCAGCCCTCACCATCATCCTGCATAGAGAGCGCCCAGCCGCCATAGTCATACACTTGAGTCCAAGTTTCGGCTCTGTCAGTACTATGATATATACCGAAGAATCCGATAGCCCATGCTTCAGTAGGAGAATAAAAGTGCATATCCCGGGGGAGATCACTGAATGTCCACCCAGTAACAATAGTCCAGTTCTCTCCACCATCAATGGTCTTGTAGAGCACATCATTGGTCGCGGTCCAGCCGGTGTTCCCATCAAGGAATTTGACAAAACTCATGAATGAATGCGAATCGACGACAATGTGCTCTTCCCAAGTCAGACCCCCATCAGCTGAATGATAGACAGAACGAAATCCAGTCACCCAGATTGAATCTTCAGCGACAATTTCTATCTGTTGATACATTTGTTCGGACCCATTCTTCAGCTGTGTCTGCCAGGTCGCCCCAGCATCAGATGTGTGTATGATAATACCATTGCCTAAGCTTCCCTCTGTCCATTGACCAACGATCCACCCATGGCTGGCATTGAAGAATGCAACATCGCTAAATAATGCTTCAGTATAGTTCTGCTCCATTGCTATCCAAGTTGTGCTAGTTTGGTTGTCTTCCTGACTGCCGGTTGCGAGTACAGTCGACGGGCACATTGAACATAGTAATCCAAAGATGAGTGTCATGAATGTCAAGTGCAGCTTCCTGAAGTGCAGGACTGTACCTTGTTTCATACTTCACATCTTCTACCTGAGGCTGAATGAACGAAGTCTACAATTAACATGTTCAACTATTCTGGTACCGGATCACCGCCGCCACCACTTGGAAGTGTCACATATTGTTGGTCGCTACCAAGGTAGTGATTTGCTGAGTCATATGCCTGAACGTTCACCTGCATTTGAACGTACCCTTGGAGAAGGCTTCAGCAGTCGATGTTCACTCGACTCGGTGGAATAGGTCAGGGGTCAGTTCCTAGTTCGGTAGGAAAGCCACCACAGGACGAATGTCATCCTGACGAAACGGGTCAAATCCAAGCTTGGACGCGCATCGGAATATGAAGACTAGGTGATCAGAAAAAGCGATGAATCAATGCATAAGTCCCAGGAAAAGTAGTGGCGCTGAGGACGAGACTTGAACTCGTGAGTCTTTCGACAATGGATGTTTGCGTACTTGCTAAATAGCAACTAATAGCAATCCATCTCCTTACTTCTCAATGCCCGTTTTAAAAACGGGCATTTCCAAGCTAGGAAACCTCAGCATGAGTGATTTGCTCGGAGATGATGATTCTCTCATAAACATTTTGACAGCCTGTAAAGATGGTTCTCCAAATTCATCTAAACAACTAGATGATGATGGAAGAATACAAAATGAGAAGACGAGAGGCAACCTTCTGCCTCAGCGCCTGTAGATGTAAGCATGAATCAGAGCGTCAGTCGAGATGATCGTGCCAGAGGACTTTCTCTGGGGTGTCTTAGCGAGTGCCATGATGCTTTACCTCCGGTACTGGTAGGCGTAGGTGATTGCCTCGGTCGAGTAGATTCGACCAGTCATGTTCTTGAGCGCAGATGTGTTCCGGTTGTTAGTTGTTAGAGCCATAATAGTTCACAGGAAATACTGTGTAGAGTCAGTATATATAGCGAAGCCACCTGCGAGGGACACAAGATGAAGTCACAAGATGTGACTAGTCAGAGGGGGTCGTGAGGTCAATCAGAATCATTCTTGGTCATTGAATGTGCAAGCGTGTCCTGCAATGTGGACAGAGATAGACATCTTTTTCGACTGGAACTGCATTTCCGATGTCGAAGTCCATTCCACAACTGCTGCAGTGTAACATACCACTTAGAGAGCCACTCTCCACAGGAAGTGCATGTTTCCTCATTGATGCTAGTATTCTATCGTCCTCTGAGATGTTGGTTGGGGCAATTGAACGACCCTGAGCCCATCTGAATGTGGCATAGAGCAAAAATACGACAATTGGAACATACATGAAGGTGTAGAGGAAGATCAGGTCAAGTGGTGTACTGACAATGACACCATAGATTCCGAGGACACCAAGTACGAGAACAACTGCGAAGATGAGCCATCTTCCTGTGTGCTGAGATGTATCTCGCGGATAGGGGTCATATGAGTCGTCATTCATCATAGTAAAGAGACTCTACTGGTGAGTGATATGTAAAGCCTTCCATATTCTCTTATTTGACTAGTGTAGTACGTGACTCGATACTTCATCACATACTTCGTCTGCGATATGCTGTGGCAAGTGCCAGAACTACAAATCCAATCGTTCCACCAACTACTAGACTCGATTGTATCAGGGATATTTCATTGCCAGAAACAGTCTGGACACATATGATGAAGGAACTATGGTAACCGGGATCACAAGGACATCCCTCTACGGAATATCCTGCGAGATATGCCTGCCCGCCTTCGCCTACTGCAATGGCATTAGTGGTTTCGCGGTACACACTTCCATAGAGATTGGAGAAGACCACAGCACCGGCTGTATTCATGCGAATAATAAAACAATCATCTAGTCCAGAGTATGGGTTAGTTGGGTTTTGGATGAAGTCGTTAGAAGTGGTTCTACCCGTGATGTATATGTAATCATGGGAATCAATTGAGAAGGCTCCAGCGCTATCAAAACCGGAGCCTCCCATCTCCTCTGTATACTCTAAACTATCGAGGTCGTCATTGAGTCTGTAAATCGCAAACGACCAAGCAGTATGTGAGTTGTCTAGAACATATATGTAGTATTCAGAGTCGACAACTATCGAAACACTCGGGAAGAAGCCGTTAGTTTTGAAAGCCCCAGAATCGAGGAGTGTACCATTGGCTGATATCTTCAGGACAAAACAGTGCCCACCATAGTCAATACCTGGATAGTAGTATTCGTCGGTAGGACAAATAGATGTAATTCCAGCGACATAGATAGTACCATTATCAGTGTAGAAGAGATCTGATCCCGAATCAGTATACTGAGCACCATAGAACGAGGCATAGACTATCTCCGTACCAGTTGGATTCATCTTCAGAACATAACAATCAGTATCACCGTTATACGTATCATCGAATGCGTCTACAATCGGGACCTCAGAGGTTCTTGTGCTACCAGCCAGATACGCATAGCCTTGTTCGTCAACTGCGAGTGCTTGAAAATCAGCACCGTTTGGTTTGTCTATGAATTCAGGCCCAAAGAAGGTCGAATAGACTAGTGTCTGCCCATCAGGAGCGAACTTAGTCAGAAAGTACTGTGATGACTCGTTGAAGTAGTCACTATATGGATTGACCAACGGAAAATCCTCTGAGTAAGTAGAACCCAGAATATAGATGCAGCCTAAGTCATCGACACAAATTGAACTGGGATAGTCAACATCATTTCCTCCCAAGAACGAAGAATACAGAATGGATCCATCAGTTGCATTCATCTTCATCACGAAGCAGTCGTGAGTACCACCAAGAGTGTTGTCAATCCCATCTACGATAGGAAATGAGGTGGAACTTGTGGTTCCTGTCACATAGAGATAACCCTGCGAGTCAATAGAAATGTCCCTCAACGATCCGATAGTGGAACTATTGAGAATCGGAGTGCAATCATTGAATGATGCAAGTTGAGCAGCATCACCCTCTATTTCCCGGGCGTTCTCTGGAGATATTGCGGGAGCTGTAGAGATTGTTAGAAATGACGCCAAAAGAAGCACTACTGAAAGAGAGAATCCGAGTCTGACTAAACCATTACGACCCGACACACACCATCCCTAGAGAATATAGAGCAAAACATGTAATCTGTCTTTCGAAAACAGTAATGAAGAAAAGGAGAGAGGGAACTCGGGCCTTGCAGGCCCGGTTCTCAATGATACACACAACCTACCTTGGAGTGACCTTGGTGACAATACCAACAGCTACAGTCAGACCCATGTCACGGACAGCGAACCTACCGAGCTGCGGGAACTCCTTATAGGACTCGATGACCACCGGCTTCAAGGGCACCAACTTTGCAACCATGGACTCACCCTTCTTGACAAAGTCTGGTTTCTCCTCGATGACCTGCCCAGAGCGTTGGTCAATCTTCTGCAGGATCTCGTCAAATCTGCAGGCCACCTGAGCAGTATGGGCATGAATAACAGGGGTGTAGCCAACTGTGATAGCGGTTGGATGCTGAATGACCATCACTTGACCTGTGAAATCAATGGCAACTGTGGGTGGCTTTTCAGCAGGACCTGCAACGTCTCCACGAGCAAGGTCCTTTCTGTCTACGCCTCTGACATTAAACCCTATGTTATCACCAGGCACAGCCTGAGGAAGTTGCTCATGGTGCATCTCAATGGATTTTATCTCACCGGTCTTGTCCGCTGGCATGAAGGTAATCTTCATTCCTGGCTTCATGACTCCGGTTTCAACACGACCGACTGGTACAGTGCCAACACCCTTGATTGAGTACACATCATTGATGGGTACGCGTAGGGGCTTGTCAGTAGGCTTTGGTGGGAGTGTCACCTGGTCTAAGGCCTCAAGTAGACATGGCCCTTTGTACCATGGTGTGAGTTTTGGTGTCCGTACCTTGAGGTTAGCTGCATCAAGTGCTGAGGTAGGAATGAACGGAATCTGATCGATCTTGTAACCGATGCTCTTCAGGAATGCTCCTACTTCATCCTTGACCTCTTTATACCTCTCTTCGCTGTACTTGACATCATCCATCTTATTGATACAGACGATTAGTGATGGAACCCCAAGGGTCATGGCAAGGTATGCATGTTCCTTTGTTTGTCCTCCGGGACCAACTCCTGCCTCAAACTCGCCTTTCTTGGCGGAAACAACAAGCATTCCTACGTCTGCCTGTGATGCACCAGTGATCATGTTCTTGATAAAGTCCTTGTGACCTGGAGCGTCAATAATTGTGTAATAGTACTTGTCAGTAAGGAACTTGAAGAAGGCAATGTCAATTGTAAGGCCTCGTTCTCGCTCTTCCTTGAGTCTATCAAGTGCGAAAGCCCAAGCCCAGGATGGACGACCGAGTCGCTCGGCCTCAGCCTTGTTTGCTTGGAAAGTTCGCTCATCTACGGCACCGGTCTCGTAAAGCAGTCTGCCCGTCATAGTGCTTTTACCGTGGTCTACGTGCCCTATGACGACGAGATTGAGGTGCGCTTTGTCTTTTTTGCTCAATCTTATTCACCACGTTGTTTATGGCCTGTCCACTGATTCGGACAGACTTTTGATGCTCCTTCGCGGGATGCTTTTAACGCTTTCGACAGGTTCCCTTGACCACAGGGAAAAGGCGTCTTCTTGATGTGATAGAAAGTGATTATTGACATGAGGAGGAGGACAATTGTTGCTCACTAGCATTCTCTAGAGGTCAGTAGTCGAACTCGTCATCTCCAACTTGTAGCTTAGTAGTTAATCTCTCGCCGGGCCAAGGTCTACGGAGTTCTATGAGGTTGAGTACGCCATAGCCACGCTTCTTTAGGAATGAGATACTGGCCTTGTTATTTGGATGGACCCAGTTGAAGACGGTGTCGCCTCCAAGTTCTTGGGATAAGCGCTCAGCCTCAGCAAATAGGGAGGATGCAATACCTTTGCGACGAAACTTGGGACGGACAAACAGCGATTCAGCCCATACCACATCGTCATCGATCCTGCATACAAGATAGCCAGCAAGTACTTCACGGGATTCATATACGAATATGGGAAATCCCTTGTCAAGGTACGATTGCAGTTCGCTCGCGGCAGCATCGAGATCAGGAACCTTCTTTGTGGATTTCAATCTCGAAAGAAAGACCCTTAGGTCAGCAATCATCTCAACGACCTGTTGCCTATCAGACTCCTCATAGAGGCGTATCATCTGGGATTCCTTCCTTGACTATACAGCTCCATGGTCCAAGGCGTGTTATTGAAGTAATTGGCGTATCCAATCACGAATCTTGTCCCAGTCCCGGAAGTCTATCTTCTCAGGAACCTCCTCACCGGGCGGCAGTTGTGACTTCACAATCTTCTTCACTAACGCACGAACTGCAAAGTTGTACTTACTGAAATCAAACATGCCGCCGATGAGCACTGTCGAGATGGGGGAAAGTCCAGGGTATTTCTCTACAATCTTATCTAGATAGGCAGACTGAGCTGCGCCACATCTCTCAGGACTACCCGCATCCCCACAGACCACGAAGAGCGCCACTCTGGTCTTGGATAGGATGTCGAGGTTATTCTTCATAAAGTCCAACGGTTGTTTTGTCCACCGGCCAGCTGCGATCCCACTTCCGATAATCACTAGATCATACTCGTGTAGGTTGGCTGGGGGCCTATCCTTCTTCAGAAACACAGCCTCAGCCTTCGTTCCCATTCCTTCGGCTGTCTTGACCATCTCTTGAACTACTTCGGTTGTCGTTCCATATCTGGACCCGTAACAGATGAGAGCTTTTTCTATCATAAGCATCAGGAGCGTGCTTGTATCTTCGCTCTCAAATAATTTCCTACTGGAAAGCAGACCTTGTATGTTCGCACGCTTCATGCATGCTACAACTATCTGGCGGAACGAGCCACACGCTCACGCTCTTCTTTCCTAGCAATTGCAAAACTACCAGAATCGTTCTTGTAAGCCAGCAGCAACTCGTCTACTAGGCACTCTTCGAAAGACTTGGCATTCTTATGTGAAGACCGTACGGCACCCACCATGAGATATCTCAGGGCAAGATCGACTCTTCGTTGGGGAGCCACATCCACTGAACGTGGGTATGCCATTCCTCCGTACGAGATTCTTGTTGTTTCTTCAGCAGGCGCAGCATTCTCAATCGCTGTGACAAGCACTTGGATGGGGTTAAGACCGGTCCTGTAGTCAATCATCTCGAAGACTCTCCGGAGTTTATTTAGTACCTTCAATTTCTTGCCAGCATTCTTTCCGGTTCGAGTCTTCTTCTCTTGACGCTTGCCAGCATTGAGCATCTTGTTGGCAAATCGCTCGACAATGGGCACACCAGACTTGTGGAAACCCTTGTGTGCATGTCGGCCTGATGTATGAGGAATGAGACCGGGTTTCAGAGAGATGTATCTCACTAGACCAACATCGGTCACTTGGACTGCTGTAGCATCCCATTTGCCAAATAGAAGAAGGCCGGGAGGCGTTTGAGAACGACCCTCAGCAGTAGTTGGTTGTGATGAATCGTCTGACATGATAGCCACCTAACGTACCGGTTTCTCCTTTCTGCCATAGATCAGTGACTCTAGGCAAACACCGTTCACTTTGGTTACTCTCCATCTCACTCCGGGCAAATCGCCAAAGGCGCCACCCATCGCACCACCAATCCCTTCCACCTCAACTGAGTCGTGCTCATCGATGTACTTCAGACCACCGTCCCCAGGAATGAATGCTGTGATCTGTTTTCCATTTCTTGATAGCTGTATTCGTATAGCTTTGCGAATAGACGAGTTGGGCTGTTTGCATTCGATTCCGACCTTCTCAAGAACGATGCCCCGAGCTTGAGGCGCACCCTCTAATGGGTCAGTCTTATCCTTGAGCTTCAAGGCTTTGTTCTTGTAGGATGACTTCTTCCAGCGAAACTTCTTCCTCTTTCGAAGAAGAGGTCGCGCTGCAAACTCGCCAACTGGGGACTTTGAACCTGTCAAATTGTCTAACCTCTTGGTAGTAGATGCACCATTCATGGTGCACTCCGCTTGGTGGTCACGGCTTCGGGTTTGTGTTTCCTTAAAAGCCTTATCAAATGCATCTGATTAGAATGAGTATAGAACTGCTCTCTAAGCTATCACTACGTTGTTCAAATCAAAATGACGCCTGACTAGGATGCGTGCGCGGGCCACATTTCGACCATCGCGCCCGATGGCAATGCCACGATCGTCACTCTTCACGGTAACGGAGGCTACCTTTGTGCCATCCCTGTGCTCAATGATTTTCACAGACTCAACTCTGGCAGGGGCAAGAGCGCTCTTCACAAAGTCCTCTGGAGTTTCAGCCATTTCAACAACATCAATGGCTCTTCCAAAAGCGTCAGAGGCCGCTCTGACATTGATGCCACCCTTTCCTATTGCCTTTCCAAGTTGCTTGGCTCGGACAACAACAATGATTCGCTCTCCATCGTCGTCTCTAACGACATCTACTGCGGAAACTCCTGTAATCTGCTCGAACCGAGCAATTAAGCCCATGTCATCCATTGAGAGCTTCACACGGGTCAAAAAATCGCCTCAGACCATCTTTAGAATCTTGGAGTCACCGGGCTGGATAATCGCAATAGCAGAAACCATGAATGGTTTGCCTACAATCTCACCAAGGTCCCATGACGTCCCTTCGAATTCCTGCACTTTGATTTGTGCTAGCTGGGCATACCTTGTAATATCCTCGTATTCATCTTTAGGGCAATTGGCAGCAACAATTACAAGCTTAGCCTCGCCCTTCTTGATTGAGGAGATTGATGATTTGGCGCCTATCCTGCACTTCCCTGTGCTTACTGCACTTGCTATTGGTTGATTCAAGCTCATTTTATGCACCTCATTTGATTGTCGGCAGACCAGAGTGGTTTGCGTCTAATGAATTCCTGTTTTAATGTTTCCGCAGTGGTCCCTCTGGTGCGTTTCCTCACTTCTTCGTCTTGGCAGAAGCTGGAGCTTGCGGGTTCATCAGAAGGTCTATAGATCCAGTACCCAGTGGAATTAGTTGCCCCAGAATTACGTTCTCAGTGATACCTCGCAGCGGGTCCTTTGTTCCAGCAATGCCTGCACCAAGGAGATGTTTGATAGTGACCTCAAAGGCGGCTCTAGCAAGAGCACTGTTCTTTGAGCCCGATATACCATGACGACCAATCTGACTTATGCTGCCATCTGTGGTCATCATATCAGCGACTAGAACGATGTGACGTATGTCAACATCCATTCCTTGCTCCCTGAGAACGTTCATCGCCTCCTTGATGATTGCGTTTCTGGTGGCCTCAATTCCTAGTACTTGGTATATCTCTCTGAGATTATTGGTGTATATCTTGCGTGGATTAACACCATCAATCTCAAATGCATCTTGAAGGTTTGATCCTTCCGTGTAGAGAACATATCCATCAGATTCCTTGCGAATGACAACGTGTGTGACATCATTGATACCCTTGACACGAAAATCACGAATCTTCTCACTCAATCTCTGAAGCTCTGGAAGCGTATCGTTTGCAGGGTATACAAAGATTACATTGTCACCAGGTTCTACCTCTCCTTTGCCCTTGAGTTTCTCTTGGATTGCTTCAGCTACGTTCTCAACTGAAAGACCCTTGTCCTCCATGAGTTCAGGGTCGAGTCGAATGTCTATTGCTTGTCTAAGGAGATCAATTGATATGTTACTTGCAACGCTCTCAACAAGAACCATCTCGATGTCTCGAGCGATTCTTTTGGCATCATTCCTGTCACTAGCGATTTTGTTATCCAAGTATATCTTCATGGTAGGAGTGCTTGGGTTGTTTCGAGCATCAACAATCTCGATGAGGCGAGGCAGACCTTGAGTGACACTCAGTTCTGCAACTCCTGCATAGTGAAATGTACGCAGAGTCATCTGTGTTCCTGGCTCACCTATACTCTGAGCTGCCACGGTGCCTACAGCCTCGCCAGGCTCTACGAGGGACCGTTCATAAGATTCGATGACGTTGTCACAAATCTCATCAAACTCTTTCTTAGTGACATTGAGTCTGCTCATCTTTGTTACAAGCTCATCCATTACCTTCGGAGGAAGCCGACGCTCTTCACGCATCTTGGCAAACCGTTTCTCCATATTCTTGTCAATTGAAGGAACCACATCAATTGTTGTTGTAGCGGTTGTAGGCGTAGCCTGCGGGGGATCTGCTTTCGTCTTAGTGTCCTTGGCTTTCTTTGTCGCCTTCGGCTTTGCATTCGGAGTCTTAGTACCGGTACTCTTCTTCGCTTTAGTTGTGGTCTTCTTGCTCTTTGTTGTCTTTGACATCTCTGGGCCTCCTACTCCATCCTTCCTTTACCAAGGACTTTCTCGATTGCTATGTCAATGTTCACTGATCGCCCGTGATCTGACTTACTTGGATCAACCCCGTCGTCGCCAAAACGGAATTGGACAATCCTTCCAGGTGCTGTTCGCACAGTACCATCCGTTTCTACCTTGAGGTCTTGAAGGGCTGTCACGAGACGCCTTTGCATGTAACCTGAAGTTGAGGTTCGTACTGCTGTGTCAACAAGCCCCTCGCGGCCTCCTGCTGCATGGAACCAATATTCGATTGGATTCAAGCCGCTCTTGTAGCTGGACTTGACAAACCCGTGAGCTCGTGCACCAAGATCGCCTCTCTCGAAATGCGGTAGAGTTCTGCCCACATACCCTCTAGTAATACGTTCACCTCGTACAGCCTGCTGCCCCACAACAGCTGCCATCTGTGATAGATTGAGCCTTGACCCTCTTGCACCGGTCTGTGCCATGATGACTGCTGTGTTCTCTAGACCCAGATGTTCTCCAGCCACCTCACCAGCAGAGTCTCGCGCTTCAGCTAGAGTTGCCTTGATTCTCTGTTCGAGAGTCTCCAAGAGAGTCTGACCAGGATTCGGGTCGAACTCTCCTCTCTTATAGGTCTCGATGAGCTGATCCACTTTATTGTCAGCCTCAGAGAGAATCTTCTCTATTCTCTGTGATGCAGCACGTGGCAACGTGACATCATTCAAGCCCATAGAGAATCCTCTGTCAGTGATAAGGCGGACTAGAAGTTTTCCGACCGAGTCCAGGAACACCCTGGCTACAGTTGATCCCTTCTCCTTGATTATTCTGTGAAAAAGCGAATCTGGCTCTCCAGCGCCGAACGCCTTTTCATCTACAACACCAAATATCAGTTTGCCGTCGCGTATGACATCAAAGGAATCAAAGTCACAGTCTTCATGTTTACAGACAGCGCACTTCCTACATATGTTCGCTTTGAACGAGATATTGATTCCTTCAGGAATGAATATGCTGAAGATTTGTTTGCCAGTCCATAGTTCTATGGGAGCTTTGATAGCTGGCTCAGGAAGACTCTGTGCTCGATTCGCAGCGGCCAGCAACTGGTTCACTCGGTCTTTCGTGTAAACACTTGACTTGCGAGTCAGCAGAAATGCTGCTGAGATGTAGTCTTGGAGTGCTCCAATGATTGGTCCACCGTATCTTGGTGAGAGTATCTGTTCCTGTACTCGCATGAGGACTCTTGCTTCTGCGCGCGCCTCCTCGGACTGGGGGACATGCAGATTCATTTCGTCACCATCAAAGTCCGCATTGTAAGGTGGGCATACGTACAGTGACAGCCGGAAGGTTCGGTATGGCATGACCCTGACCTCATGTGCCATGATGGACATCCTGTGAAGAGATGGCTGCCTGTTGAATAGTACAATATCACCGTCAGACAAGTGCCGCTCTACGATAAAACCGGGCTCGATTGTGTCAGCAATGATGGATCGGTCCTTAACGAACCGAAGGTCCACCCTTCTGCCATCTGTTCGAATCAAGTAGTTACAAGCAGGATGTCTGTCAGGGCCTCGAATGACGAGCTCCTTCATCTCCGCAATGTTCCATTCGGTCACACGTTCAGGAATAGTTAGAATCTTCGCAATCTGTTCAGGAACGCCCACCTCGTTCATGCCGAGGTTGGGGTCTGGAGAGATGACAGTACGTGCCGAGAAGTCTACACGCTTCCCGGAGAGGTTGGAACGGAATCTACCCTCCTTCCCCTTTAGCCTCTGGGCAAGTGTTCTCAGAGCCCTTCCTGATCTATGCCGAGCAGGCGGAATACCACTCACGCCGTTATCAAAATAGGTTGTACAGTGGTACTGCAGAAGCTCCCAAAGATCTTCGACGATAAGTTGTGGAGCTCCGGCATCTAGATTCTCGCGAAGCCTCTGATTTATTCTGATGATGTCAATAAGCTTGTGGCTGAGGTCATCCTCGCTCCTGACTCCAGACTCGAGAGTTATAGATGGTCTCACAGTGACTGGAGGAACTGGAAGTACTGTCAGAATTGACCACTCAAGTCGCGCAGCTTCCGGATTGACGCCAAGTAGACGGTAGTCATCGTCTGAAACATTCTCAAGTCGTGCTCTGATATCAATAGGTGTGAGTCTCACAGATCCTGCCTCGCCGACTTCATAAATCGAGGTGGGTTTCTCCAGCTTGATCTTGAGCTGCGGTTCCTCGCAATGAGGACAGGTCTTCACCTTTGCAGCTCTCTTGAGAATCTCATTAGAGAGATTAGCAGTCTTCTGGCCCATATCGGGGTATCTCCTGAACAGCTTCTGAAAATGATCAGTTTCCTCATCAGTCAGGAGAATTCTGTTGCACTCTCTGCATATGGCACGGAGGACTTTATGGATGACCTTTGAATAGCCCTCGTGCATGATTGGTCGTGCGAGTTCTATGTGACCAAAGTGACCAGGACAATTGCCAACCCTATTTCCGCAGGTCTTGCAGCGTTGACCGGGATCGATCACGCCCAACTTGGGATCCATGATGCCGCTTTATAGAGAAACTGGGAAATCCAGATTCTAATCTATGGGGTAGCCGTCCTCGTCATATGTGTCAGCTACGACGATTTGGGCAACAGACATCTTACGGATATCCTCGGGTGATAATAGTCCAAATTCAATTGAATCGATTTTCTTTGTAGTGAGACCAGAGATCATTTAAGCCATCTCCTATTGAACTACCTCTTTGTATTTATCATGATACAGCATATTATCTAAAGTGAAGAAGTGTCAATGAACAATTCAAATTTCGAGAGAGAATGATTATAACAGTTATGGTATGTCTGGCTCTGTGTGAAAAGTCAATGATAGCGTAATGATCAGAACAATTCGCGTCATATCATGTACGGATCCTACACTCATTATTCCTTTTCTGACCGTACCATTTCATAGTTGGTGACTTTTCACACAAAGCCGGTATGTCTTGGATGGTAACATAGAACGATGCATTTTCTATTCAAATTCGAGCTAATCGGATTCTAATTCTGAAGCAAAATCAAGGTAACTGCTTTGATTTTTTCAGGAGTTTTGGGTGTTTTTGTTAGCTCCAAAATCCGCTTAGCTATCTCTCGGAGTCCAGTTTGTATTACTGACCTCTCGGATTCTTGGAATAATCGTTCTGTATCATCTAAAATACAATCGATTTCCACTGAAAGTTGCTTTGGTAACAGGGTTTGAATCATTCGTCTATTTGCGATCTTTGTTTCTCTAATATATGCTATGCTAGCTACTCCTTGAGTGCCCTTCTTGTGTCCAGATAAATTGAAGTTTTGAGAGGCGTATGCATATTCCTTTACTAGATGAGTAATGAGTTCAACACTAGAAACGGGAATGATGCTGTTGTAATTCGATGAGATGGTCCGTATTTGGTCTTCGAGATATGTGTTGTATGAGAAAGCGGTATTGACAAATGTATCCTTTGCACCTTTATGAGCCCAGTGTTCCTCACCTGAAGCTTTTGCTCCATATTCTCTTGCTTTAGAGTGGATATCAGAAAGGAATGTCTGATTAATAACCTCACAGTCGCTGAATCGAATTACTTCTGCAATGATTGAACGGCTGTCAAAAGCAAGACGGGGGTCAGAGAATGTTTGTCCAGCTGGACTATCTCCCGTCATGTCCACCCAAATCCCATTATTGATACTCCTCCATCCTTTGGAATCCGTTAAAGTTGCAGATGATGCTAGTAATCCTGCTCTTCTGAGTTGTGAAAATCGGATACGATCCAAACTTGCCAGGGTACTGAAATATCCTTGTGCTGTTGCACAATCCCACGAAGAGATTAATGGGTTAGTGCCATGTTTCCATTCGTGAATAGACTGATTTAACCAGATAGATGATGAGCGCAAATGACGCTCAATCATTCGCCCAACTTGAAGGCTTATACCTCCTGTCAATCTGCCTATATATTTCATAAATGACCGAAGAGCGTTCCGTTGTGTCTTTGAGGATAGATCATTATCAAGTTCCATGAAATCATCCATTGCTTCCTTATATTTCTTGGAATACAGTGACACTTCATTGAGAATGTGTATGGAAGAGGGATTCTCTAAATCTCCTTTCTGAATGACCTCGATTCCCTCTTCTGCACAAGTCCTGTACTTCTCCATCATCTTGACTACTTGCTTAAGTCTGCGTACAACCTCATGTTCAAGATTCCAATCAGGTCGGATATCAACACTCCATTTGAAGGCTATCTTTCTCTTTTTTCCTCTATTATCAACCATTATAGATTGTCCATTCTGGATTCTTTCTATTATTTGGTCAATGTAACTTTCTAAATCCTCAGAGAGAATTAATGTGCGTCCAGACGATAGGTCATTCACATCTGCAAAAATCAAAGGTCGTCGCCCAGCGTATGCTGTATTATCTGTAACTGAGAGATATGCGAATTTTTGTTGAGTTCCTAACAAGTCTGAAAACGTGATATATCCAATATTTCCTTTCTGAGTATTGGACGCTGGACGTAACAGGGCATCCTGAAGGTTAGGAACCGGAGAAAGAAAATCAATGATTCGTCTTAAATCACTTGCAAGAATCATTGAACGAGATTGGAGAGGCAGTCTACTGATTCTTGATTCTTTAGTATACTGTGGGGATAGATAACCCAAATCTAGCTCTTGGTCGAACAAATAACAAATGGGGGATTCAGGAGATTTTGACCCCAGAAAAGATTCATGTATTTGTGACCATCTTTGTTTTCTTGACTCATCGTGTGATAATTCCCGATTAGTAGAACCAATATTGTATGGGCACATTGCTTCAAAACGTTTCTCATCCAAATTTGGAGTCTGAAGGATATTTATCAAGAACGATTTCCCAGCTACATTATCCCGTAAATACTGTGCTCTTACGATCTGAACATTTTTCCTCTTAAAATATGAAATAACAGGATTATCATTGGTATGTGAAGACGTTCTCTCTTCACGGGACTCCTTAACCATCAGATGTAAGAATTTCTCAACTATATCAGACTCTTTACTGAGCCGAGGACTGGCTAAGACACTGGCGCAGGACTCATTAGTAAAATCTAGTTCCTCCAACATGGAAACCCCTTTGTTGTTGGATTTCCATATTGAACATTGTTTATCACTTCGAGCACATTCTACGAATCTATCTGGATTCACTATGATAATACCAGCTCCAGAACGATTGAATATTCCACATTCTTCGCCTTGGAGATATTCAGGTGAATTCTTGCATTTCTCATGTGGCTGCCCAACAATCGTTTGGAATTCAGGGGATAAATAGACCGCTCGCGCATTTGGAGAAATTATTCCATTATTGACTGGATGAATAAGGATTGATATTGGAGGAAGGTCTGCAACATTTAGCAAATCCCACTTTCCTTTTTCCGACCAGCTAGCACTGGTCTTTCTTGCATCATTGCCATTGGGAGCCTTTAGAATTTCACTCCAACTACTTCCGATTCTTGTTATTCTAAACTCAACTGTACTTTTATGGTAAACATCAGCTTCAGAAAAATAGTGAAGAATTCCTACTTCTTGTGCATCGGACATCTCAGATTCGAAATCAATTGTACTAAGAAATTCTATCGCAGGTCGTGTGCTTCTAATATAGAAATCACTCCAGTTTGTATCAAGATACTTGGCATCAGCAACTTTTGAAAATAAGTTTTGAATAACATTAGGAGTTTCGGTTACTGTATCATCAAGAGAAATATAGGATAGTAAACCACCCTCATACACATCAATATCAATTGCATGACTAAATGCGTTCGCAAGGGAAAGGCATTGAATCTCTCTCTCTTTTAGTCCAGCCTGAACCAGCTGATTTTCGCTAACCCCTAAATCAGAATAAAAAAGTTCTCTACTTAGACGAGAGCACTCAACACCAGCAGTATGCATCGTTCTCGAAGTGCTTAGATTCCTCGTAAGAGTTGCAGCTCGATATCCAGAAAGTATTTTATGTGTCACCGGAAGATTGCTAATTTCAAGTGAGAGAAGGGAATTTAGTATTCGGTTATTATAGGTACTTGCATGAATAACTTCGTCCATTGTGATGGCAAATTCAAGAGACTGCTCTCTATTCTCAGAACCAATTAGAAAAGGTCGGGAAAGTGATTTACTGCTAGCAGACAATATACTTTGTAGTCTTGACATAATCTCTCTATGAATATTTGAGTTTGAATTCATCAAAGGAGTGAGATGTTCATATTTGTCTTTGCAATCTATTACTAGATTGAGAAAGTCTCCACTATGTTTTTCGAGCTCACCTACAATCATTTTATTCCTTAGAGAAATAGGTTCACTTGATAACCAACTAGATTCTATCAGAAAGTCGAGTCGTATCATTTTTTGTAAAGCAGTTTCCTTGCTAATGTCACTGGAATCTCCTGAGCTAACCGTACTCTTATCTGATTGTCCTGATTTATCAGGCACATCCGTGGTTATTGGAACAATGAAATGTTCAGCATTGTACTTGCGAATGATCTCATCACGTTCTTCAACAGTTAGTGAATGTTCCTTGGAGTCTTTGATTCTTGTCCGTCTATCCTCAATTTGACATTCTTCATCTGAAAATTCTTCGATATCTCTCATGTTAAACAGCTCCTCCTTTTCACTCTTGTACTTCCAATTCATCATCAGAAAACATGGGATTTCGTATGAGAAGTTTGTCGAATCTCCCAATGGACTCAATATCAACTTGTATATCCTGTATAGTCATATCAAAAGAATCCAGTAACAAAGACAATGTGGACCCTCTAAAGTAGGATGATTTGCTTTCTCTTCTTTCTTCTTCTAGCCTTTGTATTCTTTTAATAGTTTCATCTGCATTATACAACGGATGAAGAGAACACATAATATGATAATCACGAATAGTGTGACTGACAAATCATCAATCTACAATCAGCATAACCCCCCTCAATATTCCATGTTGATTAGTGTGTACTGCGTTATTTAAACCAAACACTCAGAATTGATAGAGATATTTCTTTTCCGAGTGAATTGAAATCCAGTATCAAATCGATTGCAAAGGAAGAAAATGTCAAAGAGGTCGATGCATTACTATGTATCTTTTCACTCGGTACAGATTTTGGACATGCTGTAGATAGATATCCTGACAATCAACCTCTCCTAGATAAAAAATACTGGTTAATTCTAGCTCGAAACAGAAACGAAAAGAATAGAATTGCTACAACCAAGGCTCTTTCAGAACATCTCCAGAATACTAAAAATACAGTTCAGTATTTACTAATCGTAGAGTGATCGACATTTCGGTGGAATCTATTAATATTTCCAGATGATAGCCATAATCACTCTTTTCAGTCGCTCTCATCTTCTTTGCGCTATCAACTCATGAAATAGTACAAGGCACAGATAGGAATGAATTCCAATTATTGATATATGCAAATGATTTTTATATTAGATAAGGAATACAACAATAGCCCTTCGGGGCATAAAATGTATTTGAGGTGCTAAATAAATATGAAAAGAAAATCATTTGTAGTTTTTCTGTTATTCGCTATAGTATTGGGTATGCCGATGGTAGCAGTGGATAACTCACATAGTTCTCAACATGACACTAATCTTTACAATGCATGTCAAGTAACTGTGACCATGGATAGTAATGGTAAAATAGTGGCTGAAACCGAATTTTCTGGATCCGATACTGCAAATATTGAAGTATCTGTAGAATTCACTCCAAGTGTTTATATTGATAGTGACAATCAGTATGCACAGGGATTATTTGGAAAAATCACAACTTGGGTTTGGGGATACTATCAGCAGTATGATACAGCATACTACATAGAACGACATCGTGTAGATTATGAATCTCTCTTAGGTGGATACCTTAGAAATGTAGATGTCACGTGTATTGGTGATAACGTGTATGAAGATGTGTATCATACTTATGGTAGTGTCATAACATACTACGAAGATATTGATACAACGTGCTCCACACGAATATATTGCGAAGTTTGGGCTGGTTGGTTCTATATCGGATATGTGAATATAATCGCAGTGATTAACGGTCCGTAGTAGTAGCTTTGTGGTCCTAGACTCTAGGACCTTTTCTTTTTTATGACTGCTATGATTTTGCTTAACCCTCTAGAAAACTTGAGTTCCTTTCTTTGATCTGTAGATGCTGTTGATAGAAGAGAACTGCTCCTACGAGGTGTTTCCATTCAGCAAATAACATCTTTATCTTAGTGGAATTCATGCATCACTTCCAGAGAATTGCACTATTTTCATTTTCAAATTTCATTCATTCTTCTAATAATTGAATTTGGAAATACAGAGCATTAACTAACTTACTGAATCGATTCTTAAAATATCGCATTAGTATATAGGAAACAATAAATAAACAAGAATTAGATACTTCATTGCTTATGCTAAGAAATGTCATTCGTCGTGGTGTATTTCAAGACTAGGAGGTGCATTTATGACCAGTAGATTCGTCGTTGAGGTAGATAAGATATACAAGAATTTTGGACCAGTCCAAGCATTAGATGAACTTGAACTCATGATAGAACCTGGACTTTTTGGCATTATCGGACCTAATGGTGCAGGAAAAACAACCTTGCTTCGTATACTACTTGGATTGATACAACCCAGTTCAGGATTTGCAAGAGTGCTAGATACGGATATTAGTCAGTCAAAGAAAATCCGAGAACGGGTTGGTGTTCTTCTTGAGAATCCACCCCTTCCAAAGGCTATGGGTGCAAGAGAATATCTTTCTCAGGTTATCAAGATTTATGGAAGTAATAACGACCCTGATGATCTACTGGAGCTTGTAGGTCTTCAGGATGCTACAAATAGGCAGATTGGACATCTATCTGCTGGAATGCGTCAACGACTGGGGGTTGCTCTTGCATTTGCAGGGAATCCTGAATTGATAATTCTCGACGAACCAACTACGAATCTAGATGTATCCGGACGTGAACAGATGCTGGATCTTCTCTCACATCTGTATCACAAGTCCCGAGTGTCAATCATCATCGCTTCACACATTTTATCAGAACTTGAACGAGTCTGTACACATGTAGCATTTATGAATAGGGGGAAGAAATTGGTTCAAGGAACAACTAATGATATCATCGAGAAGTATGCGTTGAATCGGTACAGAATTCGTTGTTCTGATGCTCACACCTTGGCACAACAACTGGATGGAAAATTTGGAATAGAGAATATACGAGTACTTGGTCCCAACATTTTCTCTCTTCGATATGAGGAGAGTATAGATTCGATTGAACTTACAGTTCGTCAGGAGGCTGAATCCTGCAAGGTGCAGATTCATCGACTTGAAAAAACTGCAACATTGGAGGATGCATTCAGGGAGGTCATTCAATGAAACAGAAACTCGCAAAGTTGATGGCACAATTCCAGATTGAGATGAGAATGTCTTATCGATTTCCAGTCATAGAAGGTCTTGCTGTATTGATTTTTCTGTCTCCGCTGTGGCAAGCAGTAGCGATATGGAAGGCGGTTACTTTCAGGCCAGATGCACTTGATTCCTTTTTCTTAGCAGAATCTGGATTTTCAGGATTGCATCTTGGGACGTGCATGGCTGGATTGACACAATTGTTGCCAATTCTAGTAGCAGTACTAGTTTCTTTTACTGCTGCGAAATCCTTTGAAGATGGATACATTCAGACACTTCTAACCTATCCTATTGAACGAGTGACTGTCCTCCTGGTGAAAATCATTTGTGTTATTATCATTCCTGCTGGTTTGCTGACATCTTCATATCTATTTGCTATTCTCTTTGTCATTCCACAATCACCACTCCTTGGTCATGTGTCTATCATGCTGTTGGGGGTATGGATATCCATTCTCTTATTTGCAACCCTTTCAATGCTGGTTGCTGTTATTACACAGAAGGTGTCTGCAACAGCAATCTTTGGACTTGCATTTGGGTTTGTAACTCCGATTCTACTGAGTAACCCTGCTGTCCCCAATATTGTCAGAGTTGCATTGCACCCATTTGATGCAGCTTACAGATACTTCACTAATCTCTCCACCAGCATGATGCTGGACACTGAAATAACCCAGCTACTTGACCTTCAGATTGGATTCGGTATCTCTCTGCTGATATCCTTAGTCTTACTGGCATTCACTCTGTGGTTATTTACTCGTTCGGAGATTGGAGGTTAATACAATGAAGAGAGCTGGTAGGTTATTGATATTTCTTGGTATTGCTGCTATACTCCTTTCTAGTCTTGGAAGTTATGCATACCGCGGGATGGATTATCGAGTTATTACAGAGAATGATCCATTTGTCTATCTTTTTGAGATTGGTCAGGATGTTCATGTAAATGTAACTTTGGATCCTCATAGCATCGGAACGTTCAATATCTATTTCATGAGCTGGCAGGATGCCAATAAAACCATGGTTGAAAATAAAACAGCAGCTCCGATTACACCTATTTCCAGCTTCGAGAACATATCCTCTCTGCAAGAGAACCTGTATATCCCCGCTCCTGGAATATATGCACTATTGTTCACAACTGAATCAACAGAGCTGCAGATAATATGGGTGGAACTCTCATCTAATGGGATACAAACAAGAGTAATCAGCGGAGGTGTACTACTGGCTGGATTTGGTGCTGTACTGCTTGTTCTCTCAGCCATAAGGGAATACCGAACCAAGAGTTCATTTCGTGAGAAAGCGAAGTGAGTCGTATACAGTACTTTAGGAAATCCAATTATAATATAGTCAGATAAAACAAAAATGGGTTTAGGATTCGGACACAGCACGATGCGAATTTGTCAAATCATTATCCTTTCATCGACTTTTTACACAGAGTCGGTAGGAAGATGAGTTTCGTTAGATAATTGAGAGCGTGTAACGAAGAAACTAACTCACTCGCCTGCCTTTCAATCGTGCTTTGTTGCTCTGTCCTATTAAGCCCTCTATCTAAATGGATGAAGTTCCAGTGAGAACTTAGTCTTTCCTATTTCAAATATTACGAAAGAGCTAAATATGATCTTCATCATAGGTATCAGCTACGACTATTTGTGCAACGGACATCTTACGGATGTCTTCAGGCGACAATAGTCCGAACTCGATTGAGTCAATCTTCTTAGTGGTAAGGCCAGTGATCATCTAGATCATCTCCTTGAGTCTGAGCCGGGTAGCAAGACCCAATGACATCATCTCTTGTATCAGTAGTTTGAACGCATACGAAACCACAACACTACTGATCTTGGCGTTCGAGCCACAGATTGGACAATAGTATTGGTCTTTGTTTCGGTCATAGACACCGATGAGTCCGCACTCCTCACAGACGAGCATGTTGCTCTTGTCCGACTCATCCAGAAGACGACCTTTGAGGAGGATAGCAGCACCATGCCCGATGAGTACATCACGTTCCATCTCTCCAAACCGAAGGCCACCCTCGCGAGCGCGACCTTCAGTTGGCTGACGTGTCAGAATCTGGACAGGGCCTCGTGCTCTGGCGTGTATCTTGTCGGCCACCATGTGATGCAACTTCTGATAGAAGATGACACCCATGAACACGTCGACCTTGAGTCTCTCTCCTGTGATACCAGAGTACATGGTTTCGCGGCCATTGTGTTTGAGACCATGCTTTCGGAGTATATCGAACAGCTGCTCCTCAGTGACACCGCAGAACGGTGTTGCATCCTGCTGTTTGCCATCCATACATGCAGCCTTACCAGCAACCATCTCCAGAATCTGGCCGATGGTCATTCGGCTTGGGATAGCATGAGGGTTGATGAGCAAATCTGGTACTACACCATCCTCAGTGAATGGTAAGTCCTGTTGTGGCACAACATAGCCAATGACTCCCTTCTGCCCATGACGCGATGCATACTTGTCACCGAGCTCTGGAATTCGCAGGTCACGTACTTTCACTTTGACCAGACGATTGCCATCAATGGTCTCCGTGAGAATTACGCTGTCCACAACGCCAGCCTCTCCGTGACGCACAGCCACAGAGGTTTCGCGGCGGTTGGGGGATGATATCTCGAATTCCGAGTATTCTTCAAGGAATCGTGGAGGAGAGGTTCTCCCAATGAGCACATCGCCTCCCTGTACTTCTACTTCGGTTTCAATGATTCCGTCTTCACCAAGATTCCTGTACGACTCTGAAGCTCTGTACCCTCTGACGCTGCGATCTGGAATCTCGAACCTGTCTTCCTGACCACCGGGGTACTTACGTTCTTCACTCTCATAGACTCGAGCGAAGGTGCTTCTTCCTAGACCTCTCTCAATGGAGGCCTTGTTCATAATGAGGGCATCTTCAATATTGTATCCCTCGAAAGACAAGATTGCTACAACAAAGTTCTGTCCTGCAGGTCGCTCCTCGTAGCCAATAGAGTCCATGGCGCGCGTCTTCACAAGAGGCACCTGAGGATAATGGAAGAAATGGGACCGGGTGTCTGCACGGTATCTGAAATTCGCTGCTGGTACCCCGACAGACTGCTTTGCCATTCCGGCCATGTACACATTACGTGGGGACTGATTCCTCTCGGGGAACGGTATTAGTGCTGCAGAGATGCCAAGGATCGTAGATGGCACAATCTCAAGATGAGTCGTGTTTGGACCTATGTCCGGAGGATACATAGCAATGAGGGTGTTTTCTTCCTCCTCAGCATCGATGAACTCTACAATGCCATTTCGCATTAGGTCTAGAAAGCCCCACTCTCCGTCTACAACCATACGCAAGTGCTCATCAGTAAGACGGCTCTTTCCATTCTCGACAACAATCACGGGTCTTCTTACTCGTCCAGGATCACAGTTGACCTGAACCTCATGGGTGTCCTCGTAGTAGGCAACATTGGTCTGGTTATCAATCTCGCCAGCACGGCGTTTCTGCCGGAGTGTCTTCACCAACACTTGTGGTGCAGGATGAATTCCAACAAGCCGTCCATTGAGAAAGACATCTGATCCCTTCCGGCCACGTTTGCCGTGGAGCTTCTCGATAGGTTCAACTTCTGCATTAATCATAGCACGCTCGATTATCTCTTCTTCAGTTCCAACTGAGATGTATGCCATCATTGCGAGGTTCTTTACAAGACCACAGTTTGGACCCTCGGGTGTTTCATTTGGACATATTTTGCCCCAGTGAGTGGAATGCAGGTCTCGAGCCTCGAAATGAGGCTGTGATCGTGATAGAGGCGAAACCACCCTTCGTAGATGTGAGAGCGATGAGATGTAGTTAGTACGATCAAGAAGCTGGGATACTCCTGCCTTGCCTCCAACCCAGTTGCCTGTGGCAAGAGCGTGTTTCAATCTCTGCGTAATCACGTCTGCTCTGACTGCCGTGCGAATGTTCGGTTTGCGACCTCGAACTGCTGTACGCTCAAGCTGATACTTGATATCACGGGTCAAAGAATAGAGTGCGACCCTGAATAGTGACATGAGTAGGTCACCAGAAAGTTTCAATCTCTTGTTAGCATAATGGTCTTTATCATCTTGTTCTCGTTTTCCCAGAACTAGCTCAAGCAGTCGTTCAACCATCTGACCGAGATAGTACGCCTTTTGAAGTCGGCTGTCATCTTCAGTTCCGATGTGAGGGAGCAGGTAACGGTCAAGCACCTTTTCAGCACGTGCAAGTCTGTACTCCTTTGTCTGACCGACTGCAACACGTTTTCCGATGAAGTCAAGAGCGTTGACACGAGTAGATTCCTCCTCTTCATCCCCAGTGGCGTTGATCGGTGCAGACTGCTCAATTGTGACAATCAGTTCGTTTCGGATCTCATCGTCATCAGAGATTACATCTACAATCTCCCTATCAGATTCAAGGCCCAGGGACTTCATTAAAATGGCAAGGGGAATCTTTCCTGGAACCGAGGGAAAAGAAACTCTCAGTTCACCGGTCCGCTTTCTCTCAATAGTGACAGGAGCTCTGAAACCACGGGATGTTGAGAAGACCTTGGCAACGTGGGTAAAGCTTGAGCTCTTGCTGGCCTCCTCGATGAGAATTCGATTTGGCGCCAAATCTTCCTGTGTCACTAGAACACGCTCAGATCCGTTGATTATGAAATAGCCACCGGGGTCCTTTGGATCCTCACCAAGGGCAATCAATTCAACATCAGTCTTGCCGTGAAGGTGGCACTGTTCGCATCGAAGCATGATTGGCATGTTACCAATGTAAATCTTCAGGGTCTCAAGTCGGGTTGATACGGACCCCTCCTTTCGAACCGGGGTCATGTTCAGGAAGAGCTTGCTGGCGTACGTGAGGTTTCTAATCCTTGCCTCGTTGGGAGTCAGGTTGTGCTCGCTCCCATCAGCCTCTCTGATTGTGGGTCTTCCTATCTCGATATCGCCCAATTCTACAACATAACCCTCGATCTTAGGAGTCAGCTTTCCAACACTGTCGACTACTTGCTGAAGCTCCTCTCGTATGAACCGATTAAACGAGTCAAGATGTTGGCCGACTAGTCCGTAATGGTCGAAGAACGCCTCAATGACTGGCCAATACTTTTCTCGATCTTTAGTACCCGACGCCATAGAGTAATCACACCGTGAATGTGTAGGACGGGGGAACTATCGCTAGCACACACGCTTCCCAACGCATGGAACCCAGAAATCCGAGCTCGTACATCTGCCGCAATAGCCGCCCCGTTTGTTGTTTACTCTGACAGACTCTGCTTTGGTCCCCACCCATATCGAGGCCGATGGCGGGCTCGGCGGGATTTGAACCCGCGGCCCTTTCCCGAGTCAAGAGAAGAACCTCTTGCTCATCAGGTTAAAAGCCTGCTGCGCTACCTATCTGCGCCACGAGCCCCTGATGTCTAGGCGGTTCCCAGCTGTTCACCTTCGGTGCTCTATGCATGACAACGAGTACCATGAAATGTGACTTATGGCCATGCATGAATGGGAAGCAGTTCTGCCTGAGCAGCGGACGGAAAATTCAGTAGCCATAAAAGGATTCCGATAAAACACATGAATGGCGTGACAGCTAAGGGCGGTCTGGCGATGTACGCCACCGATACTATACGCTATGGACTGTAATAAACTTACGCTGTCATCTAGCTTCAGTGATCGACTCACAAAGAAGATGCATGATGCAGATTCTTTTTTGATTCTTGATGTGAAAACGATGTATTCTCGACCGATGCCTTTAATAGAATTTCACGCTTGCAGCAGTCGAAACTCGCCCCTGTAGTGTAGTCCGGCCTAGCATTTAAGACTGTCAATCCGAGCGGATTGACGCTTGAAGCAGACCTCTTGAGACCCGGGTTCGAATCCCGGCGGGGGCGCCACTTCTTCTACTTGTTCTCCCTGCAAGATTCTCATGACCCACATCGTGACTGACATAAGGAATGATGAACACAGCACAGTACTATGATGTCCTGCATCGAGATGCTAGTCAATCACAATCTTACTGTCAGAAGCTCGATACTAGAAACGTTAGAGGGATTAAGTAACGAGGACGTCGTGCGTGATCTGGGAAGTGAGATTGGATCCATTCGAAACATCCTCGTACATCTGATTGACACTGAGAGATATTGGATCTCGGTCTTGAGAGAGAAGAAGAGCGTGCGTCTTAATCCTGCAGACTCCGAAACCATAGGGGACATCAAGGCGGCCTGGTGCGAAACAGAAGAACTTACAAAGGGATTTCTAAAGGACTTGAATCAAGAGCAGCTTAGTCATGTCAGGTCTGTGAGGCGCGCTGGAAAGACCGTCTATTTCACGGTAGCAAAAGCCCTCATCCATTTGGCTGCCCATGAGATCCATCGCCAAGGACTGATTGTTGGGCTTATCAGGCAGCTTGGACTTAATGCACCCGATACAGACATGTTATAGGAGTTGCGTACAATGACTGAGTTTCTGGACTCATGTTTGGCAGCCATCAAGGCACAGGAGAAGTCAATTGCTGACACCCTGAAGAATGTAGATGTCGAAAGAGCGTCCTGGATTGCTGCTAAGCGACAGGTCATTCTCGTGGGTGCTGGTGACTCCTATGGAGTCGCGGATTTTGGAAGGTGGGCATTACTCAGTGCGGGTATGAATGCGTGCTCGGTTTCACCAACAGAGATTGCGTACCTTCCCTTGGACTCTGAGTGTGTCGTAATCTGCGTGACTGCCTCCGGCAGGAGCCTCTCAACACTAGCTGCAATACGCATCGCTAAGACACATGGAGCTACTATCATTGTACTCACAGATGACCCAAATGGAAGAGCTGCAAAGGAGGCTTCAGACGTATGGATCACAAGAGCCGGCGTACAATCGTACAATGTGAGTCCGGCCTCTCCAACTACCACAGCTATGGCATATCTCCTCAAGGTTGCCTCTGGACTGAGTAGCCCAATCAAGAGGGATTTGCAGCATGATGTCAATCGTCTATCGGGATTTGGTAGAGAGATGTTGGCATGGGCCGAACAAGAAGGTACTGCAATCTCGACCATGATATCGCCAGAAACCCCCTTGTATATGATCTCTGATGGCCCCAACTATGCAGCAGCTCAGATTGGGATGATGAAGTTCAACGAGTTCTCAATTCTGAAGGGAATCGCCGCTCTTCGGGAAGAGTTCTGTCACCATCATGCCCTGTCAATCGGGGAGAGAGAGCAAGGCATTCTCATATCAACCAGTCCTCCATCAGCCGGCGACAAGTTGTATCTGGGGATTCTATCCGACACTCTGAAGATGAGAACGCATCATCTTCACAGTGATCTGGGCTTGAGAACAGCTCTTGCTCAGGCAATTCCAAATACAATTGCGCTGCAGATGGCCGCGCACTATACTGTGCGTCGCTTCAAACCAGATATGGAAGGTTTCAAGATGCCTCATGCAAAGGCATTCCAGATCTATTGAATTTCTACCTTCAAGGGAAGACCTATCAATATCCAACAAATCGTGAGGGACTGTGACAGATCTATCAAGACTCCTCCAAGAGAGTGGAACTCCAGAGAGACGCAGATTCATTGCCGACTACATCTATGACCATTCGCATGAGTTCGAGTCATTACTTGGTAGTACGTTCGAGAACGATGATGATTTGAAAGGGCATATACTTGACATTGTGGACCTCCTGAATAGTACTCTGATGGTCCGTGTCATAGAGAAAGCCGTCATGGACGATGATGTGCAGACCCGAATAAGAGGGCTACAGGCAGCATATAGAAGCAGAGTCGACTCGGTCAACGTACATGTCGCACAGATCCTGATGGCCGAAGAGGAGGAGTTTGAAGCACGAAAATGGGCTCTGCATATCTTGGGAAGCACGGATCCCGACTACTACAGCCAGATGATAAGAAAGATGGCACGTGATCGCTCTGAAGACCTCAGACTACGAAAGGAGGCAGTCTTCGCCCTCACTAAGATTGTGAATGATAAGACACTGGGGACTCTCTGCACACTCTTGGGTGACTCTAATGTTGAGATACGACGGTCCGGGGCATGGGCCCTCAGCAATGTTGGAGCCCCAGAGTCCGTTAGCTGTCTTTTGGCTGCCTTAGATGATGAAGACGAAGATGTCCGGGACTGGGCAATACGCGCACTTCGTGATATGGATGATGCTCATGCATTGCAGGGACTTGCTGATGCAATTCATTCAAGCTCTCCAGCGGAACAGGTGAGAATGATTCGATTAGCAGTAGAGCGGCGGTCAGAGGTCATTCTGAGAGTTATTGCAGAGCTTCTGGGTTCGCAAGAGCTTGATGTCAGACGTACTGCTGCATGGGCATTGAGCGTGTCGCCATACCCGCCGGCCGTGCCAAGTCTCAAGACGCTTCTTGATGATCAGGATGAGCAGACCAGAGATTATGCAAGAGTAGCTCTGATTAGGAGCGGTGGTCTTGACCCCACTGAGCTGACCTTAGAATAGACTACATCATTCCTTTGAACAAGCCACCATCAACAAGCAAGAGTGCACCATGGACATAGCTTGCAAGAGGACTCAGTAGAAAGGCACAGACTCTGCCAAATTCATCAGGTGTTCCCATTCGTCCAAGAGGAATTCTGGCTACAGTCGCTTCTTCTGCAGCATCACCCTTGGATTTCGCGGCTGACATCAATTGCCTGACACGTTCAGTGTGTATGTATCCAGGACATACGGCGTTGGTTCGAATGCCATCTGGTCCAAGCTCCTCAGAGAGTGTACGCATCATCCCTATTACTGCGGGACGGAGTGAATTGGATAGTAGCAGGTTTGGAATAGGTTGTTTGACAGAGATTGATGTGCTATAGAGAATGGACGGGGCATCAGACTTCTTCAGAAGAGGAATTGCCTCCCTGGTCAGGCGAATTGCACTCATCAGAGTGAGGTCGATTGCCTTCGACCAGTCATCATCTGAAATCTCAGTGAATGTCCCTGGAACCGGCCCTCCTGCATTCACGAAGAGACCATCCAGCTTGGATGTCTGCTCCCTTGTGAAGTTCAGCAAGGCAGTCACATCCGCAGGCGTTGCAACATCTGCAGCAAAGTACTGACATCTAGTTCCAAGGGAGGAGGCTGCGTCCTTCAAGGGCTTCTTACTTCTCCCGCAGATTATGACATTAGCCTTCTCTCCTACAAGAGCCTTGGCTACACCAAAACCTAGTCCTCGAGATGCAGCTGTCACCAGGATTGTTCTGTCCTCTAGTTGCAGATTCATAGTTCTGTATTATGTAACAAGAACCTGATAAAAACCACGAATACGTCAATCTATGCTGCTTCAGGTGTTGCAGAACGCTCAGTTCGTGCCCCGAACGTGACCTCTAGATGCAGAAAGGTTGAGCTCAGACGCTGGAAATCGTTCGGAACTTTGAATTCACCAATCCCTGTTGTATTGAGTGCCCTATCGACCTTAGCCGTTGTCAGACGTCCGTTATCTTTTGAGTTGAATGCAAGAAGGATTCTCGTTTCTTCTTGGTCTGGTATCTTATACACAGAAGAACACTTGATACCACTGCTGGATAGGGCTTGTCTGATTTTCGTCTCTAGTTCGTTCATCACTATCTGCACCAAATACTCGTCACGTCAAGGATACTAAAGCACCTGTATTAATGGGGTATTACTCACTAAGAGCGCCAATCACATGTCAGTAGTTATGGACTTCACTCACTCGTTCCTAGTAGGACTCTCAATTGCGTTCATGCCCCCTTTGATAAGACTCCTATAGGGGCACTGAATACAAGCAGAGCGTGAAAGAATGGACAAGGAAGGATATCGCAGATACTTGATAGATCGGGAACAGCCGATTCCGGAGGATGAGATTATTGAAACAACAAAGATGGTTGAGAAGTTCGAAGACTATCTGAGGCAGTCTGGAAAGAACCTTGAGACGGCATCTGCAAAGGAAGTAAACAAGTTCTCAAAATTGCTGATCGATGAGGAATTGAACACCTACACCAGCTATGTAGCGATGTCAAGGTATGGGCATTTCATCAAGAATATGGATTTGTTCCTTGCTGTTGTTGAGCTTCTAGATGGAGCAGAAGTGATGAATGTCCTCAATGAGCGACTTGGAGAGCATGTCGGTGAAGCAAAACGCGACAAGATTCTACCAAAGGCAGAATTACCTCCGCTAGGACTTCCATCAATGGAGAAGATTGGCATCACTCATAGAGTGTTGAGGAAGATGGATAGGGTCTTGACTCCTGATGAGTGCAAGAAGGTGCTCACTGACGTCGCTCATGGACTACCTCGTGATTTCAGGAAGGGAGAACAAGAGAAATTCCTGAAAGCAGGTGGTATTGATGAGTATCTGCGTGAAGAGAGAGAGAATGGTATTGCAGAGCTACAGAGACACAGGGATAATGGAACTCTCTTCTTCAACCAATATATCACTGATGATGTCATCGGTTTTGTAAGAAGCCGTCCTGATGTCCTGGTTGGTGAGAGAAGAGGGAATACCATCTACCATACAAAGATTCCATACATGGCTAAGGAGTATCTTGAGGCAACTGATGAGAGGATGAAGAGATACTATGCTTGTCACTGTGCGTGGGCAAGAGAGTCGATTTTGAAAGGTGGCGAAGTATCAGCTGAGTTCTGTCACTGCAGCGGCGGCTTCACAAAGCAATCGTGGGAAGCAGCACTCGATCGACCTCTTGAAGTCGATATGGTGAAATCAGTGCTCCAAGGAGATAATGAATGCAGCTTCATTATCCATCTTCCCGATGATATCAAGTGATGTGAGGAAATCGGAGTCAGGTCTTGCTACTTGACTCTCCTTGCGAATTCTCTTCCAAATTCATACGCATTCTTGAGCTCCTCGTCAGTGGGAACCCACTTGACTGTGAACGGTTCCATCACAACCTCCATCTTTCCGCGTACCATTGCTTCTTGAATCTTCTTGACTGCTCCGCCGCCCCAACCATAGGACCCAAATGCTGCAGCCTTCTTTCCCTTTGGTTTCAGAACCTCAAAGTCAGAGAGAATCGGTGCCACAGTGGGCAAGATATCATTATGGAGCGTTGCACTTCCGACAAGCACCCCCTTTGCCTCTAGCAGCTCAGCCATGATGTCGCTCCTATCGCTGTGAGGTATGAGCCGCAGGAGGGGTATCATACCCTCGCTGTCTATTCCCTCAGCAATAGCACGAGCCAGTTTTGTCGTGCTCTGCCACATCGTATCCCACGTGATCACTATCTTGTCAGATGTTCTCTCGCCTTTTGCCCATGCGAGGTATCGTGTCACAATCTCAAGGGGATTCTTTCTCCAGATCAGGCCATGAGAGGGAGCAATCACCTTGATGGGGAGTCCAAGCTTGATTACCTCCTCAATCTTCCTCTGTACCATGGAACTCAGTGGCCATAGGATGTTCGCATAGTACTTCTCAGTCTCTTTCCAGAGAGTGGTCTGGTCCACTTCGTCAGCGAATCGCTTCTCAGTGGCATAGTGCTGCCCGAACGCATCATTGGGCATGAGTAGCTGTTCCTCTACATAGTATGTGAACATGGACTCAGGCCAGTGCAACATGGGAGCCTCATAGAACCTCAGGGTCTTCCCTCCCAAGTCAATCTCATCACCAGTCTTGACTGTCTGAATGTCCCATCCGTCGGGGTAGTGTTTCTTGAGCTCATCAACAGCCTTTGCAGTACAGACAAGCTTGGCATTCTTCATGACCTTCAGCACATCAGGAACAGCACCGGAGTGGTCCATCTCTGTGTGGTTCGAGATCATGTAGTCAATCTTCTCAGGCCCTACTATCTCAGAGATCCTTGAAAACATCTCTTCTGAGAACGAACCAAGGACTCCGTCAATGAGAGCTATCTTCTTTCCTATCACTAGGTATGCATTGTATGTAGTGCCATGATGTGTGGTGTAGCTGTATCCGTGAAAGTTACGAACATTATAGTCAATTGCACCGACCCAGTAGACACCTTTTACGACTTCAATTGCCTTCATGGTTTTAATCCTCTATTTGTTAACAATAGTGCATTTGTATTTAAGTTGAATGGTTTCCAAATGGTAAGTGACAGAGACGCCCACTCAGATGACTCAAGAGAATCGCTAGGCAGGAATCGATTGGAGCGGCTACGATTGCTTTCATTCTTCCGGGGCTACTAGAGTCTTTAGGGCCAACTTCAAGCGTGAGTTTTACAGGTCACTGATGGTCAATTGCTACATGCTGGTAAATACACCGAAGACAATCAGGCAGTCGCCTGCAGCATGAAATAGGACCGCACCCCAGATGCTGCTGGTCTTTTGCGTCAGATAACCCCAAGTGAGTGAGAGAGGAAAAGCTATCAGGAGAAGAAATGGAATCAGATCCGTTGTATAGGTGACCTGTGCGTGAATGAGAGTGAATACTATTGCAGTCAGAAGATTGGATAGATTCGCACCTAGAAAGGATTCGAACCGTCTCAGAAGCAGACCTCTAAAGAGCAATTCCTCCATGAATCCGTTCGAGAGCACGAATAGCAGAATCCATGGGGATAACGAAAGTAGTCTGTCCACTATGCCTACCTGATTTGCTAAGGGAATGTATGCAATCATCGGAAAGACGATGAAGGCAATGGCACCAATTGCAAGGCCGATGCCAATCCGACCTCGATTGAGGTACATGGACCCTCGGTCCGCTCCAATGAGCACCATCAGTATCAGAAGAGGAATGACTCGTAGGGTTGCTTCAGAGAACTTGGCGACGGCTATTCCAGATGGAGTTGCAAGAGAGAAACCAAGAAGATCTACTAAGAATCCACTGAAAAGGGCACTCAGAAGAACTACAGTCCCAGCCGCAAAGAAGGCATAGAACACCTGAAAGTACTCTCTGCCTCTCTTACTTATTCGTAACAAGACGCCAGCGGCCAAGAGCGCTGCTACGATGCAGACATGAACGATTAGCAGTATTGTGATTGAAACAATCGACGATAGTGGGA